>NZ_ML636802.1 GCF_006476605.1 Brucella gallinifaecis | reverse complement strand
GAAATTAGCTTTACCCATCGTAAGCTCCTTGCCTCTTTTTTAAGTCACAAGGTGTCTACAAATCTAGGGGCTATTCAGTATCCGGTGCACCTGTTCTGGTGTTCACGCTGCCAGCGGGTGCAGGTGTCGGTACGCATGAAGTGACCTATAAGGCGACGGTCAATGAAAATGCGACAGTGTCTGTCGGCAACAAGGTTGTGTCGGATGGAGGGGCTTGTGATGACTGCGAGGTTGTCATTCCTGTTGCAGCGAAGATCGACCTCATAAAGAAATTGGTCAATAAGGATGGTCAAAGCTCGACTATAGCCCACCCGGGTGAAACTCTTACATATGAAATTCAGCTCATCAATGTGGGGGGCGCTACTGATGAATATTCCGTCCAGGATATTCTAGATGAAAACACAGTGTTTCTTCAGGCTGATAATAATGGCCAGCATTCTGGAGAGGCACAGGGTGGTGTCATTACATGGGAAAATCTGAGCGTACCAGCTAAAGAGGGAACCACGAATGGCGAACTTACACTGACTGCGATAGTGAAAGTTGTAGATCCATTACCTGAAAATATCAGCAGTATCAAAAATATAGCTAAAGAAAAGGATCAGCCAGATCCAGAATGCCCATCCGATCAGTGTGTTGTTATCGAAACACAAAAAGTTGATCTGAAGCTGGAAAAAACAGGTAAATTTACCCCAGAAGTCAACGAAAACTCTCAGGCTGGTGATGTTATCACCTATAGTTTCAAAGTTGAAAATCAGGGCAATGTTACAGTCAACAATATTACAGTTGACGATAAAGGGCCGACATTTAATGGCAAGAATGCAACGGGCCAGCTGTCGAATTTCAACCCTCTGGAAAGTACACTTGCCCCTAATGAAAGTGTGACATTCACAGCCCAGTATACGCTGTCACAAGCAGATATTGATAATGCCGTGGGCGTAGATAATGGCGTTGAAAATACTGCTTTAGTTCAAGGTTACACAAATGGTGACAGTCAAACTGGTCATCTTGTCAAATCCAATGAATCGTCGTCAGCGCTGCATATAAAAGCCTCTTCTAAAGACGTTACAATTGTAAAACTTGCGGATTTACGTTTCATCCGCCGGGGTGAGATGGCACCATTTACCATCAAGGTAATCAATAATTCCAATAGCATGGCGCAGAATCTGCGTATTATGGACACAATGCCCTCGGGCTTCCGTTATGTTGAAGGTAGTGCCACCGTTGACGGTGTGAAACATGATCCAATTGTCAATGGCAGATTGGTTATATTTGAGAACATCAATGTACCTGCAAAAAGTGAAGTACTGATCCGTCTTCGTTTGCTTGCACTCAGTACTGCAGGTCCTGGTAAACATACCAATATTGCCACTGTCACCGACCGTTCAGGTAGTCCTCTGGCACCAGATTCCTCCGCTGACGTTGAAATTTTGGTGGAAGCTGTTTTCGACTGTGGTGACATTATTGGTACTGTCTTTGATGACAAGAACCGTAATGGTTATCAGGATGATGGTGAAAAAGGTCTGGCAGGTGTGCGTGTGGCAACTGCTAAAGGCTGGCTGATCACGACGGATGAGTATGGTCGTTTCCATGTGCCTTGTGCAGCCCTGCCGGATCAGCGCATCGGTTCTAACTTTATCATGAAGCTGGATACCCGTACGCTGCCGACAGGTTATCGCCTGACAACTGAAAACCCGCGTGTTGTACGTCTGACTGCCGGTAAAATGACCAAGCTGAACTTTGGTGCATCAATCGGTCGTGTGGTGCGTCTTGATCTTCAGGATGCGGCTTTTGAAGCAGGGCGTGTTGAGCTGAAGAAACTGTGGTCTGATAACCTGTCACAGTTGGTTGAAATCCTGAAACAGGAAGTCTCGGTTTTGCGACTGAGCTATAAAATGGTTGGTAAGGAGCAGTCCTTGGCCAAGCAACGGATGAAGCATGTGCGCCAGCAGATCAGTGATTTGTGGAAGCGCAAAGGAGATAATTACCCGCTTGAGATCGAGACACGTGTGGAGGTGGGTAAATGAACCTTTCCTTGAAACCCTCTACGCAATTGAAAGTTGTGAAAATGTCTCAGTTCAAACTTGGATATTTCTCTCGTCTTGCTCTTTTGGCTAGTTCTGCGTTGGTTGCAAGTCATGTTTCAACAGATTCCGTTTTGGCTGAAACCAAGACCGAAACCGCAGATATACGCGGAAAAATCTCGGATGATAGCTCTGTGCATCATCTGGCGATCGGCGAAAATACTGAACAAGGTATCGCAGTTGATACCGGTAATATCCCGTTTATGATCAGTGTTGACGGTGACATGGTTGAGACGAGCGGGGCAAGAGCAAGCGCTAAAACATCGCGCCAGATTGACCCCAAGCGTAGAACCGATGTGGATTTGAGCAGTGTCGACATTCAGATCAAATTTGATGGCCTGGATACATCGCCGATCCTCAATGTTTCCACCATGCCGGTTCGCCGCAGTTACAGCGCCAATGAACCCATCGAGTTTCTGGCAACGACTAACTATCCCGATTTTATTGAGCGCTCGGAAATCCGTATTTTTGCAATTGGTGACGGCAGATCTGTTGATAAGCCGGTGGCAATTGTGCCGGTTGAACCCAATGCTAAAGCGCAATGGGTAATGCCGGCCAATGTTGATGACCGCGATTATGCTTATGTGCTGCGCGTTTATGATGACAAGGGGCGTTTTGACGAAACTGAAGCTCTGACTTTGCGCCGTAGTGAAAAAAAAGATGCTTTGGGAGATCGTACAGAAGCGGTTGCACCGGGTATGGGGGAGGATAGAACCGCCATCCGTAATATTCGGGTCTATGGTGGAGCTGTTACCGTTCACGGCACCAATGTCCCGGATGGTTATCAGGTCAAAGCTTTTGGCGAAACCATTCCTGTCGACCGAGGACAGAAGTTTGTGGTGCAGCGCATTTTGCGCCCGGGTGATCATGATATTGATGTAGGTATCAATGACGGATTGAAAGGCGACGGACTTGCTTTCAACCGTGATATCAATATTCCCAATAATGATTGGTTCTATGTTGGTTTAGCCGATATCACGCTTCGCAAGCGCAATGGCGATAGCGGTATTGAGGCGGTGAGACCTGGTGAATATGATAGCACCACTACCAATGGTCGCCTGGCATTTTATCTGAAAGGTAAAATCAAGGGCGAATATTTGCTGACCGCTGCTGCTGATACAAACGATGATGAACTCGACAGCATGTTTCGTAATTTTGGTAAGCAGAATCCACGTCATCTGCTGCGTAAGCTTGACCCGGATCATTACTACCCGGTCTATGGTGACGATTCCACATTTGTGGAAGATGCGCCGACAAATGGCAAATTTTATGTCCGCCTGGAACGCGGCGACAGCCGTGTTTTGTGGGGGAATTTTAAAACCCGCATTACCGGTACGGAATTCATGCGCTCGGATCGTGCGCTTTATGGTGCCCAGGGCGTTTATCGATCAGGAGAAACAACAAGTTTTGGTGAACGCAAAACCGAAGTTGATTTATATGCAGCCCAGCCTGATACCTTGCCACAATATGACGAATATCTGGCAACGGGCGGTTCAGCCTATTTCATGCGCCGCCAGAACATTGTCGAAGGTTCTGAAACCATCACGGTTGAGTTTCGCGATTCCGTCACGGGGCGCGTGATAGAGCGGCGTATATTGAGTGCCGGTGAAGACTACCGCTTTGATTATATGCAAGGTGTGTTGATCCTCAATCGCCCATTGGCATCTTCCACCGGCACCAACGGGCCGGTGCGTGACGGTGCCTTGGGCGGAAATAATGTCTATGTGCTTGCACAATATGAATTCGAACCGGTTGCCGATGATCTGGATGGTTATAGTCTTGGTGGTCGCGGCCAGCAATGGTTGAATGACACTGTGCGGGTGGGTGTGACCGGTTATCAGGAAACAACCGGCACGGCCAATCAGAAGGCGGGCGGTGTTGATATTCGTGTGCGCCATTCCGAAACGACCTTTATAGAAGGTGAAGTGGCAGCTTCTGATGGGCAGGGCTTTGGTTTTACCCGTTCCACGGATGGTGGTTTGACCAACAGCAACACGCTCGCTACCGGCAAAAAGGGCAGCACGGCACTGGCGTGGCGGTTGCGTGGTCAAATCGACCTGGCCGATCTTAAGGACGATGGCATCAAAGGTAAAATTGGCGGTTACTATGAGGAGAAGCAAGCCGGTTTTTCCAGCCTCTTTGACAATACAAACGTCAATAAACGTCTCTGGGGCGCACATGCTGATCTGGATCTGACGGATAAAACGCGCCTGAAGCTTATCTATGATGATTTTTGGGATGAAAATGGCCAGACCAAGCGTGAAGGAAAGAGCTCGATCAGTCACGAAATTGATGAATATTGGAAAGTATCATTTGGTGTGACCTACACTGAGCTGATGTCCCCCAATGCCATTCTTTCGGGCAAAAACGGTTATGATGGTTCGCGTATTGATACAGGTATACGTATTGATTACCGTCAGGACGATGATCATCTATACTATGTTTTCGGACAGGTGACTGCCGAACGCTCTGGTAATATCAGTCGCAATGACCGCATAGGTGTTGGTACTGAATTGAAGTTGACTGATACAATTGGCACGCAGGCCGAAGTCTCTTACGGCACCAATGGCTGGGGTGGTCTTGCTGCGCTGACCTATGATCCTAATGTGGATGATCACTATTATATCGGTTATCGACTTGATCCGAATCGTGCTTTTGATCTTAACCGCAATTATGACCTGGTTGGTCGTGACAAGGGCGCTATTGTCGGCGGTATGAGGCGCCGTATCAATGATGCGTTTTCTGCTTATTCGGAAAATAATTATGATCTGTTCGGCGTTCGCCAATCGCTGACGCATACTTATGGTGTGGTTTATACGCCGGATAATATGTGGACAGTTAATGGCGGTTTTGAAGGTGGCCGTGTTCGTGACGACACGACCAATAAAGCAGGAATTGAGTATTCCGACTTTGACCGTTACGCGCCGTCGCTGTCTATTGGTTATAAGGATGAAGAGCGTGGCATTACTGCTCGCTTGCGTGGTGAAGTGCGGTTTGAGCGTTCTGATGATCACACTCGCAATCAGAACACTTATTTGCTGGCCGGCGCCTATTCATGGAAAACCAACCCGGATTGGCGCGCTCTGGTTGGCGTGGATGCGGTTTTGTCTGATACAAAATCGGATGTGACGTCATTCCAGAATACTGATTATGTTGAAGCGTCGGTTGGATACGCTTATCGTCCGGTAGAAAATGACCGTTTAAACGCCTTGTTCAAATATAGTTATCTTTATGACATGCCGGGCAATGGTCAGCTTGGCAGCGGTGTCTCAAACTATCGTTATGCACCTGCACAGCGCAGCCATATTCTTTCGGCAGATTTCACCTATGATTTGGTATCTTGGTTATCTGTTGGCGCCAAATACGGCTTTCGCATTGGTGAAGCGAAGTATCGCCCGGCAGAGAACAATCACCGGTTTGATGAAGAATGGCAGCGTTCGTCAGCGCATTTGGGGATTATTCGTACCGATCTGCATATTGTCAAAAAGTGGGATTTGTTACTTGAAGGCCGAGTGATGCACATGACTGAGGCCAGAACCACTGACTTTGGTGCATTGGCTGCTGTATATCGACATGTCGGCGACAACTTCAAAATCGGTGCCGGATACAATTTTGGACGTTTCTCCGATGATTTACGTGACTTATCTATGAATGATCGCGGTGTTTTTATTAATTTGATAGGAAAGCTCTAGGGTCGGCACCCATTCACTTGATGAGAATGGCATCTGAAAGTGCAAACACGCCCAGAAATGAAAAACCCCCGGAGAACCGAGGGTTTAAACACATCCACGTATTGGTAGATACGTAGAAAAACAGAATTTTGGTGCCCAGAAGAGGACTCGAACCTCCACGCCCTTGCGAGCGCCAGCACCTGAAGCTGGTGCGTCTACCAATTCCGCCATCTGGGCGATGAGGATCGATCTAAGGGGTCGGCCTGTTTCTGTCAATCGCCATTTCGCAATTCCATCAGCTTTTTTTCACATTGCTGATTTGGGCAATCAAAAGACCGGTAAACAGTCGCTCAGGCGCGGTGCTTTTAAACAACCGCGCCTGAAATTCCCTTATGCCGAAAGCACTTCCTTGGAAGCAACGGTCGAATCGGCATTGAGCTTGTAGATGATCGGAACGCCGGTATTGAGTTCCTGCTTGAGAATCTCTTCCGGGGTCAGGCCATCAAGCGCCATGATCAGCGCACGCAGTGAATTGCCATGTGCTGCAACCAGAATGGTTTCGCCGCGCAAAACATGCGGCTGGATCGTGTGCAGATAATAAGGCCAGACGCGGGCACCGGTATCTTTCAGGCTTTCGCCACCCGGAGGAGGGACGTCGTAAGAGCGGCGCCAGATATGAACCTGTTCTTCGCCCCACTTTGCGCGTGCATCATCCTTGTTAAGGCCTGACAGATCGCCATAGTCGCGTTCGTTCAAGGCCTGATCACGGATGGTTTCGAGGTCCGATTGACCAAGCTCGTCAAGAATGTGCTGGCATGTAACCTGTGCACGTGACAGGCCTGACGTATAGGCAAGGTCAAATTTGAGACCAGCCTCTTTCAGGCGCTGACCGGCAGCCTTGGCTTCGGCATGACCCTGTTCGGTCAGGCCCGGATCACGCCAGCCAGTAAAGAGGTTTTTCAGATTCCATTCGCTTTGGCCGTGGCGGACAAGGACGAGGGTACGAGACATCGCAGCACTCCGTTGGGATGAAAAAGAAAGTTCAATCGTTAAGCCCGAGAACATCGAGCATGGAATAAAGGCCGGGCTTTTTACCATGTGCCCATAAAGCTGCTTTCACAGCGCCACGGGCAAAAATTGTGCGGTCTTGCGCATGGTGAGACAATGTAATGCTCTCGCCCTGACCGGCAAAGATGACAGAATGATCGCCAATCACTGAACCGCCACGCAAGGTTGCAAAACCGATTGTGCCTTCTTCACGTGCGCCGGTATGACCGTCGCGCACACGAACGCTGTTTTCAGCAAGATTGATTGCCCGTCCTTGTGCGGCGGCCTCCCCAAGCAGAAGGGCCGTACCGGAAGGCGCGTCGACCTTGTGCTTGTGATGCATTTCGAGGATCTCAATATCGAAATCTTGCGCATCAAGCGCCTGTGCAGCCTTCTTGACAAGACCGGATAGCAGATTGACGCCAAGGCTCATATTGCCGGATTTGACAATTGTGGCATGGCGTGCGGCGGCAATGATCTTTTCTTCGTCTTCAGCGCTTATGCCGGTTGTGCCGATAACATGAACTATACGTGCCTGTGCGGCCAGACTTGCATAATTTAATGTCGCTGCCGGGCTGGTGAAGTCGAGAACACCATGGGCTTTTGCGAAGATTGGCAGCGGGTCGCTGGTAATTTCGACATCAAGTTTGCCAAGCCCTGCGATCTCACCCGCATCCTTGCCAAGAAAGGCTGATCCTTCGCGTTCAATGGCACCGACCAGCCGTGCGCCGTTCGTTTCATGGATTGTCTGAATGAGCGTCTGCCCCATACGGCCACCCGCACCCACAACCACAAGGTTCATTTCAGCAAGCTCAGCCATTGGATTTTTCCTCTGCTCCCGCATTTCCGATAAGATTATCGCTTTTTCCGCTTTGAAGCTCGTAGAAGCGGGCATAGACACCATTTGGTATCTGGATCAGATCATGATGACGACCTTCTTCAACCACATGGCCTGCTTCCATCACCACGATGTGCTCAGCATTGACAACGGTGGAAAGCCGATGCGCGATCACGATGGTCGTGCGATCCTTCATGATGTGATCAAGTGCCTGCTGAACGCGCTGCTCCGATTCATTGTCGAGCGCAGATGTTGCTTCATCAAGCAAAAGGACAGGCGCATTGCGCACAATTGCACGTGCGATTGACAAGCGCTGGCGCTGCCCACCGGAAAGCGTCACACCGTTTTCGCCGACTGGCGTGTCATAGCCCTGCGGCTGCTGCAAGATGAATTCATGCGCATTGGCAAGCCTGGCCGCTTCAATGATTTCTTTCTGTGTGGCATCCGGGCGACCATAGCGGATATTGTCGGCAATCGAGCCTTCAAACAGATAGGGCTGCTGTGAAACATAGGCCACGCAATGGCGAAGCGAGTGTTTCGTGACTTTGGCAATATCCTGCCCGTCGAACAGAATTTTCCCCTCGCTTACATCGTAAAAGCGCTGCACAAGACTGATGAGTGTTGATTTTCCAGCACCCGATGCGCCGACAATTGCGGTGGTCTGTCCTGCTCTGGCAGTGAAGCTCACACCATGCAGAACCGGTGCAATATCGCTGTAAGAAAAATGGACATTCTGGAAATCAATCTCTCCCTTGCCGGGCTTGAGAGCCACAGCATCCGGCGCATCTTCCTGATTGGGTTCAATGTCGAGCACTTCATAGATCATGCGTGCATTGACGAGCGCACGTTCAAGGCCGACCTGCAAACGGGCAAGCCGGCGTGCCGGATCATAGGCCAGCAACAATGCCGTGATGAAAGCGAACATCGAGCCGGGAGGCTGCTGGTTGAGGATCGCATTATAACCGCTATAGGCCAGCACGCCTGCAATGGCACAGCCTGCCAGAATTTCGGCGATAGGGGTGGTGCGTTCTGATACACGGGCAATCTTGTTGCTGCGGTTTTCGGCCTGATCAATCAGCGTGCCGATTTTGTCGCGCAACTGGTCTTCCATCGTGAAGGCTTTCACAATGGCGACACCCTGCACCGTTTCCTGCATGGCACCCAGAAGATGCGAGTTGAGGTGCACAAGATCGCGGGTGACGGCGCGGATACGGCGCGAAATATAGGCAACGGCCAGAACAAGCGGCGGGCCGATCAAAAAAACCACCGTTGACATGAAGGGGTCTGTGTAAAACATCATGCCGATCAGACCGATTAGCGCAACAAAATCACGCGCAATCGATGTGATTGTCATGTTCAGCAAATCACGGATGCCATTCACATTCTGATTGATCTGCGCTGCCAGATGGCCGGATCGTGTATCACTGTAAAAATCGAGACCGAGTTTCAGCAGATGATCGAAGATGCGTTTTTGATAACGCGCAACCAGATTATTGCCGATTTTGGCAAGTTCAACGGCCTGAATATAGCTTGAAAGGCCGCGTAGAATGAAAATGCCGAGAATTGCCCCGCAGATAATCCATATGAGGCCGATTTTCTGTTCATAGAAAATCTTGTCGATCATCGGCTTCATCATATAGGCAAGCGCACCGTTGGATGCGCCGACAATGAGCGAGGCGAGAATTGCGATTGCATAGCTAGCCTTATACTGGCTTGCATTCTCCGACATCATGCGACGGATGACGCGCGTTGCTTCGCTCGGATCGATTTTCTTCTTTTTCTTTTTAAATAGGCTCACGGGCAAAGTGCTTTTTGTCTGGCAGCGTCTGGCTGCAATAATGATCAATTGCAGCGCTTCTATAGCGTTATCTTTGCGGCTTGACCATGCCTGAGAATGTGTGCGGCTCAGCCAAGACGCCAGCGGCGTCCCTGGGTGGCCACTTCAAACCGTGTCGGGGCACGCGCAAAAGCGGACAGTCCGCTGAGTGCTGCAAGTGGATGAACGACAACACGCACCGCAATATCATGCATGAAATGCGAGTGGGGCGCCTTGTCTTCAAAGGCTGCGCGAAACGATCCGCCTTGAAGTGCGGGAAGAATGCGCTGTGGAATGCCGCCTGATAAATAGACACCGCCCTGCGCCTTGAAAATAAGTGCAAGGTCGCCTGCAATACGACCAAGATAGGTCACAAACAGCTCAAGCGTTTCAACGGCCTGTTTATTGCTGCCATCAAGACCGGCTGCGGTGATATCGGGTGGTGTGTCGAGAACCGGTTTTGCATTATCGGCCGCGCAGATTGCCAGATAAAGATTGCGCAGACCGCGGCCGCACAGGATCTGCTCGGCTGCAACGCGGCCTTCGATGGTCTCGATATGCGGAAAGATCTGATAATCGCGTGCACTGCGTGGGCCGATATCAATATGACCGCCTTCGCCGGGAACCGGAACCCATGCCTTGCTGGTGCGTACAAGCCCTGCAACGCCTAAACCTGTGCCGGGTCCAAGGACCACGCGCGTCGCTGTAATTTCTTCTTCATTGCCGCCGATCTGGTGCAGATATTCTTTTTCGATGGACACAACGGCGAGCGCCTGCGCCTCAAAATCATTGAGGACGGTCACATCTTCAAAGCCCAGATTGGCAATCATTTGTTTTGGACGCACAACCCAGTCGCAATTGGTGAGATCGATCTCATCGCCATCAACCGGGCCGGCGACTGCGAGAATCGCTGAACGCGGACGGATGGATGTATGGTTGAGAACTGTCTGCTCGATAGCATCGTCTATCGTGGCATAATTTGCCGTTTGCACAACCGGAAACTCTTTTGGCTCTGCATGCGTATCAACAAGCAGCGCAAAGCGGGCATTGGTGCCACCGATGTCGCCGACGAGGACGGGAAATTTGAAATTCTGGTCAGCGTTAAACATGGTGTGCCTTGCTGCTTTGTTTGTTCTTATTATTTGCGGGCCATATGGACGCGCCTGATTAAGGCCCTGACCCTAATCAAGCACTTTTATAAGTTTTTCAGCCGTGGCCGGGTTGAGCGCCATGGGAATGTCATAGACGCTGCCAAGACGTGTCAAAGCCTTCACATCCACATCATGCGGCAATGGCGAAAGCGGATCGATAAAGAAGATTAAAGCCTGCACAGTGCCTTCGGCGATCATGGCACCGATTTGCTGGTCGCCGCCAAGAGGTCCACTTTTAACGCGCAGAATATTGAGTGAAGGACAGGCGTCCTGAATAAGCCCGCCGGTGGTGCCGGTTGCCACGATATCATAATGCGACAGAGCTTTTTCATGGCTGCGTGCGAAAGCAACCATCTCGTCCTTTTTCAGATCATGGGCGATCAATGCGATGCGCAGGCGTCCTGTCATGAATATGATAACCTTGTCATTGGCGTGTTAAATCGTTTTAAGCCTATAGCGGAGCTATAAGCCAGTGAAAAGCCTGTTTTCTGATGCTAGTATGGCGGACCCGAAATTCGTATCACTTTATTGCAATCAACTGAGCGAATTTCGGGACCAAAGCCATACTAGTAAATTATTGAATCTAGTGTGGTTTACGGATTTGAAGTTCCTAAACATGAATGCAAGACAAATGATAGGAACTTCAAATCCACCACACTAGCTTTAATTAGCATTATAGATTACATCCGCAATTGAATCCGGCGACGGACCATTAAGCACAGCGGCACAGGCTTTTGGCAGGTCTGAAACCATGATCTGCTTTGGTTTTTTCGGCAGTTCTTTGGATGGCTTTGCAGGCTTCCATGGTTCATCGGTAAACCACCATGCCAGTGACTTGTCGCAACCATCGCCACCTGTGACTTTTGGCTGTGGCTTGCAGTCGGGCGATCCGGGCTGGCAATGCAGCCTGATGTGAAAATGATAGAAATGACCCCAATAGGGGCGCACTTTGCTCAACCATTGGCGGTCGCCGGTTGCAGTGTCGCAAAGCTGTTTCTTGATGCCGGGATGTACGAATATGCGTTCGACTTCCGGGTAGCTGGCAGCGTGTTTGATAAGCGCTGTACGTGCCGGGGTCCATTTCTTTGGATCAACATAAAGCGAATCCTTTTTCAGCATGGAAATGGCGGATACGTTTTCACGCTCTGCATCGGTGAAGCGTTCTTTTGGCATTGGCGTCAGCCAGATATCGGCATCAAGCCCCACTTGATGGGAGGCGTGCCCGGTCAGCATCGGGCCACCGCGTGGCTGCGAAATATCGCCAACCAGCAGCCCCGGCCAGCCGTCTTTTGCGGCATCGCGGGAGAGTTTTTCAAGAAGGCCGATTGTGCGCGGATGCCCCCAGTTGCGATTGCGTGAAAGGCGCATGACCTGCCAGTTCGGACCATCCACAGGCAAGGCAACGCCACCGGACAAGCAACCCTTGGCATAAAAGCCGATGGATTGCGGCTCTTTCGTCAGAACGGGCAGTTTCTTGCTGCCGAAAGCCTGTTTTGCAGGGGCATCCTGCGCAAATGCCTGTGAAGTAAGTTCTGCTGAAACAAATTCTGGCACAATCATTACCGAAAGACAGGTTGCGAGGACAAAACGCGACCAGAATCGGGAGGAAAATCTCTTAGCCATGGGCAATTTCCAAATAAATTTGCTCGAATCATGCAAAGCAACAGCCCGGATTTGGCTTTCCGGGGCTGTTGTCAGCGCCAATTATTGTCTCTCCACATGGCCGAAAAAGCAATTTTATAATCGGGGTAGATAAATTCATAACCCAAGGCCTTGATGCGCTGGTTGGAAACACGTTTATTCTCGCCATAAAAGGAGCGGGCCATTGGTGTCATCTCGGCATCTTCAAATGGAATTTCAGGCGGTGGAATAACGCCCATCAGCTCGGCCGCATAGGTGACGACATCCTGTGGCGGCGCTGGTTCATTATCGGTAATATTGAATGCGCCGCCCGTATTGGTGCCGGCGAGAAAGCGTAATGATCCGGCAATGTCTTCAACATGAATGCGATTGAAGACCTGATCCTGCTTGATAATGCGTCGCGCCGTCCCACGCTCAAGATTGATGAAAGCATTTCTTCCGGGACCATAAATGCCCGACAGACGAAGAAGCGCAACCGGCGTGCCGTAACGCTCGCTCAGCGCCTGCCATGCATTTTCTGCTTCAACGCGCTCTGTTGAACGTCGTGAAGCGGGCTGGCGCAATGCTGTTTCGTCAATCCAGTTGCCATCGAAATTGCCATAGACACCAACGGTTGAAAGATAGCCGATCCAGCGAATAGTATTGCCCGGACGCCGCAATGCTTCTTCAACGATTGCCAGACAAGGATCACCATTGTCACGCGGCGAAACCGAGATGACGACATGGGTTGATTTTGCGAGGCGGTCGATCAGTTCCGCTGAAGCAGTTTCGCCGTCAAAAGTGATTGGCGCAATGCCGGATTGTTCAAGAAGCGGGAAATTCTGCTCATTGCGCGTGGTGCCATCAATGCGTTCTGCCTCTCCACGCATCAGGCGGGAAAAAGCTCTCGCTGAATAACCGGCCCCAAACAGAAAAATACGCATTCCAGCTATTCTCCAATATCTATGATCCATTCTGCACGCACCGTAGCATCCTCTTCGCGTGAGGCCAGACGTTTGTGTGATGTTTTGAAATAGTCTGTACTTGCAAGCTGTTTCAAAGCCCAGACAGCAGCACCACGCACGACAGGCGCCGGATCTTCAAGCAGGCTTTCCACTAGCGGCACCAGCGTTTGATCCTCTGAATTTCCTGCCGCAATCAGCACATTGCGCAGGAAACGGTCGCGCCCGATACGCTTGACGGGAGAACCGGAAAACAGCGTGCGAAATGTGGCATCGTCAAGGGCAAGAAAATCCGCAAGCCTGGGCGCCTTGAGATCGTCACGGGCCTTGAGCTTCATCTCGCTGGTCGCTTGCGCAAACTTGTTCCAGGGGCAGACAGAAAGGCAATCGTCGCAACCATAGATGCGGTTGCCCATGGCTTTGCGAAATTCGAGCGGGATCGGACCTTTATTCTCAATGGTCAGATAGGAGATGCAGCGCCGCGCATCGATCCGGTAAGGCGAGGGGAAGGCCTTTGTCGGGCAGGCATCAAGACATGCCCTGCACGATCCGCAATGATCGCGATCAGCTTCATCGGGTGGAATGTCAGCCGTGGTAAAGATCGAACCAAGAAACAGCCATGAGCCAAGTTCACGACTGACCAGATTGGTATGTTTTCCCTGCCAGCCAAGACCTGCCGCCTGTGCCAGCGGCTTTTCCATCACGGGCGCTGTATCGACAAAGACTTTTACATCTTGTCCCGCACGCGCTGCAAAGCGGCTTGCAATATGTTTGAGCTTGCCCTTGATGATGTCGTGGTAGTCGCGATTTTGCGCATAGACCGAGATTGCGGCGCGGTCCTTGTGTTCAAGAATTTCAAGGGGATTGTTGTCCGGTCCATAATTCATGGCAAGCACCATGATTGACCGGACTTCTGGCCATAATACACTCGGATTAGCGCGGCGTTCTTCGGTTTCCTCCATCCAGAGCATATCGGCGTGATGGCCGTCAGCAATATATTGCCGCAACCGAAGGGGGGCTTGCGGAATACAATCAGGACCCGTGAAAGCCACGGCATCGAAACCGATTGCTTTGGCTTCTTCGATCAGAAAGCGTTTGAGCTTGAGCGCCTTTTCGAGAGCCTGTTTTTTATCAGAAGTCGAGGTCGCCATAATGGGCCACTGGTGCTAGTCCGCGCACGCGATCAGACAATAAAGGGCGGAAGGACGGACGCGATTTCATGCGAGCATACCAGTCGCGCGCGGCTTTTGTCTCGCCCCATTCGATTTCGCCCAGATAATCGAGCACGGAGAGCGATGCTGCTGCGGCCATATCCGCATAGCTTGGCAGACCGCCTGCGAGCCAGTCGCGGGTGGCGGCAAGCCAGTCGATATAGCGCATATGCTGACGGATATTGGTGCGGGCTGCACGAATGGCGGTTGAATCGGGTGCGCTGCCACCTGTTTCGGCTGACATTTGCAGCTTGAACACGCGTTCACGCGCAATATGGCGTGTGACTTCATTTTCAAGCTTGAGCAGAAACCAGTCAACCAGTCGGCGCACTTCTGCGCGTTCCATCGGGCTTTCGGGCAAAAGGCGGCGATTGCGCTTGAGTGCCCCACGTGTTTCGTCGAGATATTCTGCAATAACTGTCGCACCGACAACGGGCAGATCGCGTTCAGCGAGCAGGACGGGGAGTGTTGCTGCGGGGTTGAGTGCAAGAAATTCCTTGCGGCGCGACCATGGACGCTCCTCGATCATTTCGGCCTCAACATCATATTCGCCGAGAATAAGCCGCACATAGCGCGAACCTGAAGACATGGGATGATGAAAAAGCGTAAGCATGATCGACGCGGTACTCTCGACTGACAAGCTTGACAGCATCGGCCCAAAAATCGGGATTCGATTTTTGGAAAGCACGATGCTTCGTTTTAAGGGCCAGAGCGTCCTTTGTGCGTCTTTTCGGGACGCACGGCGCTCTGATTAACTTCCGGTGAGAAATCTCGGCTGGCATTTGCACCCTTGGCAGGTTATCGCTGCTTTCAGGTTATTCGAGCCGCCTCAACGGAATGTTTAGGTTATAGGTGCTATGCTTGGCTGAGACAAGCAATCGCCGGGAGTGCTGTTTGTAGCATTTTCATGATTAACAGCTCGTCAAGATGCGCCATTTTTATTCTGCCACCTTCTAAGGTACTGACTTCATGGAAATTTATAATCTTCTGGAAGCCGCTTTTCTCGGACTGATCGAAGGTTTGACGGAATTCATTCCCGTTTCTTCTACAGGGCATTTGTTGCTGATCGGCCATTTTCTCGGCTTTGAATCGACTGGAAAGACCTTTGAGGTTCTCATTCAGCTCGGTGCAATCCTTGCGATCCTGACAGTCTATTCGGCAAAACTGCTTAAAATTCTGACCGACTTCCCGCGCGATGCCCGAACCCGTCGTTTTGTTTTTGGTATTTTGCTGGCATTTTTGCCTGCCGCCATCATTGGTGCAATGATGCATGGTTTTATCAAAAGCGTGTTGTTTGAAACGCCGATGCTGGTTTGTATCATGCTTATCCTTGGCGGGTTTATTCTGCTCTGGATTGATCAGATGGACCTCAAGCCGCGCTATCGTGACGTGATGGATTATCCGATGCCGATTTGTCTCGCCATTGGTTTTTTCCAGTGCCTTGCTATGGTTCCCGGCGTGTCGCGTTCGGGCTCCACGATTGTTGGTGCCCTCCTGCTTGGCGCAGACAAGCGCTCGGCGGCAGAGTTTTCGTTCTTCCTCGCCATGCCAACCATGGCCGGCGCTTTTACTTATGATCTTTATAAAAGCCATAGCATGCTTTCGATGAATGACACGGCTCAGATCATTATCGGTTTTATCATGGCTTTTATCTCTGGCGTATTTGTCGTCAAGCATTTGCTTGATTATGTCTCGCGCCATGGTTTCAGGCTGTTTGCATGGTGGCGCCTGATCGTTGGCTCGCTTGGAATGGCTGCGCTTTTGGTCTGGGGGTGAGGAGCGGTCCGCATCGCGGACAAAAAGCCAATGATTTGGCTTTTTGAGCGACGAACGCCCGGAGCCATAGCGCAGGGCTGGAGCGGTCGCGCAAAAGAAAAGGGGCCATTTGGCCCCTTTATTCATCCATATTCTACTCTTACGCCAATCCGGTCTTGGTATATTGACCGGCAACGCGGTAGCGCCAGAGATAGGCTGGCAGGATTGCATCCACGGCTTCCGGCGTAATACCGATGCCCTGCAATGTGCGGCCTTCCTTGATTGCCTGTTGCGACACGACATTATCTGATTTGAGCAATGTCACCTGATCATTGGTAAGCAGCGGATTGGGCAGCAGACCCAGCACAGACGCCTGAATGCGGGCAACCCACCAGGGTATCGAGATGATGATGCGCTTTCTGGCAATAACGCCAAGCATATCTTGCATCCAGTTCTTGAATGGCTGGACATCCGGTCCACCCAGTTCATATACGGTGCCGGCTTTCAGCTTGCCATCGACGGCCTGTGCAACAGCTTCTGCGACATCGCCGACATAAACCGGCTGAAGCTTGGTTTCACCACCGCCGATAACCGGCAGAAAGGGTGAAAAACGGGCCAGATTGGCAAAGCGGTTGAAAAAGCGGTCTTCATGGCCGAAAATGATCGACGGGCGCAGGATAACAGTATCGGGCAGCACGCCAAGAACAGCCTTTTCGCCTTCTGCCTTGGTTCGGGCATAGCTGGATGCTGAATTTGCATCGGCTGCAAGCGAAGAAAGATGTGTGAGCTTGAGACCCGCCGCTTTGGTTGCTTCGGCAATGTTTTTTGCGCCCATAACCTGCACGGCAGTAAAACGCTGCTTGCCGCTTTCCGACAGAATGCCAACAAGATTGATCACATGGTCGGCACCCATGATCGCGCGTTCAACCGAACCGCGATGACGCACATTGGCCTGAACCATCTGGATCTGGCCGACATTGCCAAGTGGTCCCATATAATAGGCGACTTCCGGTTTGCGCACAGCGACACGCACACGATAACCGCGCTTGGTGAGGCTTGCTACGACCGCGCGTCCAACAAAGCCAGAGCCGCCGAAAACGGTGACCAGTTTTGGTCTGTTGTGAACTTCGTTTGGTTCGGTCTTCATCCTGAACTCCTGCATGAAAGCCTGATTATGTTGCCATTATTACGGTTGGCATGATGATTGCGGCATGTTTTATGGCGCTGATTTATCGCCTTTTGGCAACAACGCAAAGGGGACTTGTTGTCACGACTGCGACAAAGGTCGCTTTTCCAGTATTAAACATGCAATACCGCTTTGAGATTTTGCGGCTTGCTGGTAAATCGCGCATATGAGCACACCACTTGACCATATTCGTAATTTTTCGATCGTCGCCCATATCGACCACGGCAAATCGACGCTGGCCGACCGCCTCATTCAATTGACGGGCGGGCTGGACACGCGCGAGATGAAGGACCAGGTCCTCGACTCGATGGATATCGAGCGTGAGCGCGGCATTACCATCAAAGCCCAGACCGTCCGCCTTAACTATAAGGCGAAGAACGGTGAGAACTATGTGCTGAACCTCATCGACACGCCCGGACATGTCGACTTCGCCTATGAAGTCTCGCGTTCACTGGCTGCGTGCGAAGGTTCGCTGCTGGTTGTCGATGCTTCTCAGGGCGTGGAAGCCCAGACGCTGGCCAATGTCTATCAGGCCATCGACAACAATCACGAGATCGTGGTGGTGCTGAACAAGATCGACCTTCCCGCTGCCGAGCCTGAGCGCGTTAAAAGCCAGATTGAAGAAGTGATAGGCATTGATGCTTCGGATGCCGTCGAGATTTCGGCCAAGACAGGTCTTGGCATTGCCGATGTTCTGGAAGCAATTGTTGAAAAACTGCCGGCACCGACAGAAGGTGATCGCAATGCACCGCTCAAGGCCATGCTGGTCGATAGCTGGTATGACAGTTATCTGGGCGTTATCGTTCTCGTTCGTGTCATCGATGGTGTTCTTAAAAAGGGACAGACTATCCGCATGATGGGGACGGGCGCGAAATATCCGGTCGAACGCACCGGTGTGTTCACGCCAAAAATGGTTCCCATGGACGAGCTTGGGCCGGGTGAGCTGGGTTTTATCACTGCCTCCATCAAGGAAGTGGCTGATACGCGCGTTGGTGATACGATCACCGAAGATCGCCGACCGACTGAAAAAGCTCTGTCAGGCTTCAAACCGGCACAGCCGGTAGTATTCTGCGGGCTTTTCCCGGTCGATGCGGCTGACTTTGAAGATTTGCGCTCCGCCATGGGCAAGCTGCGTCTTAATGATGCGTCATTTTCCTTTGAAATGGAAACCTCTGCAGCGCTTGGTTTCGGTTTCCGTTGTGGCTTCCTCGGGCTTTTGCATCTTGAAATTATTCAGGAGCGTCTTGAGCGTGAATTTGATCTCGATCTCATCACGACCGCGCCTTCTGTTGTCTATCGCCTGAACATGCAGGACGGCTCGCAGAAGGAGCTGCACAATCCGGCTGATATGCCGGATGTGGTTAAGATTGATGCGATTGAAGAGCCGTGGATTCGTGCAACCATCATGACACCGGATGATTATCTCGGTGCGATCATGAAGCTTTGTCAGGAACGCCGTGGCCTCCAGATCGATCTGACCTATGTTGGTCCGCGGGCGATGATCACCTATGATCTGCCGCTCAATGAAGTCGTGTTCGACTTCTATGACCGCCTGAAGTCGATCTCGAAGGGCTATGCCTCGTTCGATTATAATCTTTCCGATTACCGGGAAGGCGATCTGGTCAAGATGTCGATTCTGGTCAATGAAGAGTCGGTTGATGCGCTTTCGATGCTGGTGCACCGTTCGGCTGCTGAAAAGCGGGGCCGTGTGCTCTGCGAGAAGCTCAAAGAGCTGATCCCGCAGCATATGTTCAAGATTCCTATTCAGGCAGCGATCGGCGGGCGTATTGTTGCGCGTGAGACGATCTCGGCACTGCGCAAGGATGTGACGGCCAAGTGTTACGGTGGTGATATCTCGCGTAAGCGCAAACTTCTGGACAAGCAGAAGGAAGGCAAAAAGCGCATGCGTCAGTTCGGCAGGGTGGAAATCCCGCAAGAGGCCTTCATTCAGGCGCTCAAAATGGGTGATGAGTAAGAAACATAAAGAGGTGCTTTGGCACCTCTTTTTCGTTTGCCCCGGCACAGTGCCGTTCTGGACGCATGAAGGCTTGTTTCGCTCGAAGGCAAACAATGCACTTGTTCACTTAGGGTCAGGACCCAATAAATTGCTTATAATGATTGTTGTTCTTGTCAAAAGCCATGGAAAAGTCTATTCCCTGTCATTGTAACGGTATTACATTACAATGGTGAGCAGGAGAGAACAGATATGGTGAAATTGCTGGCTTCAATTAGCCTGTGTGCAATATTGGCTTTCACAGGGCAGGCACTGGCGCAGACAAAGGAAAAATCTGCATCGGGTGACGCGCATTCACATTCACACGCGCATGACCATGCCAATAAAGACAACAAGAGCGTCTATAATGGCTATTTCGAAGATGATCAGGTCAAAGAGCGTGGGCTTTCCGATTGGCAGGGCGACTGGCAGTCGGTTTATCCCTATCTGAAGGATGGGACTCTCGATGCTGTTTTTGCGCATAAGGCGGAGCATGGCGATAAGAGCGCAAAGGAATATAGCGATTATTACGAGATTGGTTATCGCACGGATGTCGATCGTATCCTTATCAAGGGTGACGAAGTTTCCTTTTATAAAGGTGACAAGGCTTCCACTGGCAAATACGCCAGCGACGGCTATGAAATTCTGACCTATGCCAAGGGAAACCGCGGTGTTCGCTTTATCTTCAAGAAGGTGGAGGGCGACAGCTCTGCTCCTGAATATATGCAGTTCAGCGATCATGGTATAGCACCACAAAAGGCGGATCATTATCATCTTTACTGGGGAAATGATCGTGCGGCCTTGCTCAAGGAAGTCACCAATTGGCCGACTTATTATCCGTCATCATTGAGTGGCAAAGATATTGCCCATGAAATGATGCACCATTGATCATCTGATCTGCAAAAGGGCGAATAGTTCACAGGGCCGGGGTGCAAAAGCACTCTGGTCTTTTATCGACCGAACTTTTGCTTAAAAGGTTTTCTCGCCCTTTAGCGTGGACAGGAGAGAATAACATTGAGGAACATATAGGAACGTTTTGTTTATATATGTCTATTTAAGTAGCTGGTTTTACTTAAGAAAAATGGCGCACCCGAAAGGATTCGAACCTCTGACCCCCAGATTCGTAGTCTGGTGCTCTATCCAGCTGAGCTACGGGTGCTTGCCTGTGTGCCGCGTTTGCTGCGGCGATGGGCGGTTGATAATCGGACCCATTGCTAAATGCAAGCGCCTTCTTGGAAAAAAATGCGCTTATATGAAGTTTTCTTATCAAGTCCTGATTTTACGGGCTTTTTGAGCGGCTCTGGAGCCGTGGAAATCTCTCATCAGACGTCTATAATATGCAAGTCTTTCAATATTTTCCCTCTATTGCGAGGGAATCATCGTGAAATTCACGAGCTGATATTGTTTCTTTGCTGGTTATTATGTCTTTCATGCATATGAGGAAGGTCAGGCAGGCGAATTTCAAAATGTGCGCCGATCGGGCGGTCTTCACGCAATTCGATTGAACCGCCATGCGCGTGAACAAGTTCCTGCGCAATTGCAAGGCCAAGGCCGATCCCGTCGCTGCGTGTTGACCCCTTGAAAGCCGTAAACAGATGGTCGCGTGCTTTTTGCGGCAGGCCGGGGCCAGTATCTTCAACGCCGATGATCGCTGTTGTTCCAATGCGCCCGGCTGAGAGGGTCAGCCGTTTGACGGTGGCAACATCACTGGTATGGTCACGTTCCATTGCCTGAACAGAGTTGCGGCAGAGATTGTAGAGAACACGGAAAAGCTGTTCAGAATCGACATCAAGTTCGAAGTCTTCTGCAATCAGGTTTTCAAATTCGATTCTCTGATGCTGGCTGAGATTGAGCGTTTCCTGAACATCGAGCGCAATTGAATAAAGAAGTACGCGGCGTGGGGTCGGGGGCAGCTCCTGCGAGCGGCCATAGGCCATGACGCTTTCCGAATAATTGATTGCCCGGCTGAGTGTATGAATGAGCTTTGGAGCAAAGCGTTGTACCGCGGGATCCTGTGTGTCTGTAAGCCTGTCGGATAACAGTTGCGCCGAAGCCAGAATATTGCGCATGTCGTGGTTGATCTTGGAAACGGCCAGCCCCAGATCGGCAAGGTGTTTCTGTTCTTTGAGGGTGCGTTGCAGGTCGCTTTGAATATGCGCGATCTGCCGTTGTGCAATGCCAAACTCGTCCTTGCGGTTTTCTGGCACCAGAATGCGTGCGGGATTGTCAGGGGCAGATGCAAAATCAATCATATTGCGATGCATCAGGCGGACAGGCCGAAGCAGCATTTCATGAATGATCAGATAGATAAGGCTGGCTGCAATCACAGAAATGAGCAATGAAATCAGTGCCACATTGGTCGCATAGCTCAGCATGGCATGACGCAGCGGTGCATCAGAGGTGACAATTTCAACAATTTGCCCTGATGGATCATTGGGTGGAACAGAACCGTAAATGCGTAAAGTCCGGTCTCCGCCATTAAACAGAGTGCCGAAAGCATCCCATATGGCTGCCGCTTCACTGATATTGTCAAGATCAATCACCTGATCAATTGCGGCAGGCATTTCGCTCATGGCGAGCAGGTTGGATGCGTCAGCTTCGCGTAAGGCAATTGCCTTGGTGCCGGTTGCAAGCAGGACCTTGTCCTGTACTTCGCGTGGAATGTCGATATTGCCGCTGGCAATAAGCACCTCCGCCACTGCATCAACCGCATCAAGGCGTGCATTTAACCAGCGCACACGCATGCTTGCGATGGATGGCACAAAGATCAATACTTCGGCAATCAGAACCGCAAGAGCGGTGAGAATAAGCAACTTGCTTGAAAGGCGATTACGCCAGTGCAGACGGGTGAACTGGGTAGAAGATGTTTTGCTACCGCGTGGCTGTGACATAGCGGGCGAATTGGTAATCGCATTCGTGGCAATATCGCCTCTATCTATGGTCTTTTCAACAGCAGCCATACATCAAATCCAGATAGCCAGACTGCGCGGCTGCCATGCAGCCTTGCCCGGTCCAATAAACTTCTAGCACTGCAATAAATATAAATGCCATTACCTATATATGGTGATGCAGCATAATTCCAACCTGCTTTATGATTTTTGATGAACAGGTTAAAAGCTCTGCTCTGCAGCATTACCGAAATTTAACTCGACGCATGGAATCGCCGCGTGCAAAATTGTCCATGGGGAAATCCATAGTGTCGCATGGGTCGCATAAACATCAAATCTGTCTGTGCGATCATCATTTTGATACTTTTTGCCAGCATTTTAGTGCCGGTATAAATGTCATTTTTAAATCAGATGCCTTTCGAAGCTTTCGATAGCGCTCTGCCGGAGAGTTGAATGAAGTCCTGGAAGCAGATTTTTCTATGCCTGCTTATTGTTGCTGCGGCTGCTGGCGGCTGGTATTTTTATTCCAGTAAGGATTCTTCAACGCAAATCGCTTCAGGGCAGGCTTCAACACAACAGGGCAATGGTGCTGCGACCCGTGGTTCTGGTGGGCGTCCTGCGCCTCTTGTCGTGGTTGAGCCAGCCGGTCAGGAGACGATCAATAATCGCCTGACGGCCATTGGTTCAGCCCGGGCATTGAGTACGGTTTCTGTGACACCCTATTCGAGCGGCTATATGAATGAGTTGCTCGTCAAGGCAGGCGACACGGTAAAAGCCGGTGATCCTATCGCTTTGCTGGATAATGAAATGGAGACCATAGCGCTTAACAAGGCACAGATTGCGCTCAAAGATGCAAAGACCACGCGGGATCGTATTGCGCGGCTGCGTGCCACCAATACTGCTACGGTTGTGCAGGAGGTAGAAGCCGATCTTGCGCTCTCCATTGCCCAGCTCGCTCTCGATGATGCGCAGCTTGCCTTGAGCCGCCGTACGGTGCGTGCGCCGATTTCCGGTGTGGTTGGTATTCTTCCCGTCAATGCCGGGAATTATGTTACGGCACAGACGTCGATTGCACGTATTGATGATCGTTCAAAAGTGCTGATCGATATATGGGTGCCGGAACGTTTTGCACCGCAGATCAAGGTTGGCCAGCCTTTGAGCGCAGAATCAACCGCTTTTCCCGGCGTGAGCTATAAGGGCGTGATTAATGCGGTCGATAATATGCTTGATGAGGACAGTCGCACCTTACATATACGCGCTGAGATCAATAATGATGAGGACCGTCTTCGGGCTGGCATGTCGTTTTCAGTGACAATCTTGTTTCCCGGTGACAGCTATCCGTCAGTCGATCCCCTCGCGATCCAGTGGGGGGCTGATGGGTCCTATGTCTGGCGGATTGAAGAAGGCAAGGCTAAAAAAGTTGCCGCCCGCATCGTGCAGCGCAATTCCACCAATATCCTGATCGATGGTCCTGTGAAACAAGGGGATATGATCGTTACGCAGGGTGTGCAGTCGGTGCGTGATAACGCACCCGTGCGTTTGCAGGATGAGCAGGGAACAGCTCTGGCCGATCCTGCGAAAACCCGAAACGCAGGGTGAGGACAAGGCGTGAGCAATCCTAATTCGTCTTCGGGAAACACTGGTGGATCGACAGCATTATTCATTCGTCGTCCTGTCTTTGCCTTTGTTATCAATGTTCTGATTATTGTTGCGGGTCTTGCAGCCTTTACCGGTGTCGATATTCGCGAATTGCCGGATGTTGATCGTCCGGTTGTCACCATCAGCACGGATTTCAAGGGCGCTTCGGCGGAAACCATTGACCGGCAATTGACGCAGGTGCTGGAAAATGCCGTTGCACGTGTATCAGGCGTCAAGTCGATATCATCCTCTTCATCCTTTGAGCGCAGCCGCGTCACGGTAGAGTTCAATGACGGTGTTGATCTCAATGTTGCTGCGGCCGATATGCGCGATGCGATTTCGCGTGTGGCCAACAACGTGCCTGAAGAAGCTGATCCCTCACGCATTATCAAGGCAGATTCCAACGCCGATCCGGTGATGCGTCTTGCTGTGACCTCTGACACCATGTCGGTTGATGACATGACGGTTCTGGTTGAAGACCAGATTGAAGATGTATTGTCGGCAGTGCCCGGCGTTGCCGATGTTCAGATCAATGGTGATCGTGACAAGATTTTCCGCATCGATATCAATCAGGCGCGGCTTGCAAGCTATGGTCTGACGATTGCCGATATTTCAAGTGCACTTTCCTCAATGGGGCTTGATGCCCCTGCCGGGTCGCTGCGCAGTTCCGATCAGTCGATCGTGGTTCGTGCGACTGCTAATCTGGAGAGGCCGGAGGATTTTGAAAATGTCTATATCAAGGGGCATACGCAGCTTCGCGATGTGGCAACGGTAACGCTTGGGCCTGATATTGAAAGCTCTGCCGTGCGCTCCAACGGCAAGACAGCAATCGGCCTTGGCATTGTGCGTCAGGCGCAATCCAATACGCTCGATATTTCCGAAGGCATTCGCGCAGCTGTTGCCAATCTGAAAAATACATTGCCGCCCGGCGTCAGCGTGACTGTCACAAGTGATGATGCAAATTTCATCAATGGCGCTATTCATGAAGTTGAAATAGCACTGATTGCCTCGGTGATTATTGTGGTGGTGATCATTTTCATATTCCTTTGGGATATCCGCGCCACGCTTATTCCGACACTGGCAATACCTGTAGCGCTGGTCGGTACTGTTGCTGCAATTTACCTCACCGGATTTTCCATCAATATTCTCACTCTTCTGGCGCTGGTGCTGGCCACGGGGCTTGTGGTGGATGATGCAATTGTGGTGCTTGAAAACATTGTGCGCCGGCGCAATCAGGGCATGGGGCCACGTGCAGCAGCCGTGCTTGGTACGCAGGAAGTGTTTTTTGCCGTTGTTGCAACAACATTGACACTTGTCGCCGTTTTTGTGCCGATTTCTTTCTTGCCGGGGCAGGCGGGTGGCCTGTTTCGTGAATTTGGTTTTGTGCTGGCTATTGCCATTCTGTTGTCATCCATTGTGGCATTGACGCTTTGTCCGATGCTGGCCTCGCGCTTTTTAAAAGAAGGCAGCGAAACAGGTGAGGGCGGGCATGGTCCGAAATTTCTGCGCCGCATTGGTGCGGCTCTGGCGCGTTTTTATCGCAAAAGCCTTCATGCCTGTCTTGCGGCCCCCTTTATTGTGGTGATGGTCGCGATTTTGTTTGCCGGCGCTTCCTATATTGGTTTTGGCACCCTCAGACAGGAACTGACGCCCACAGAAGATCGTGCGGTAGCTCTGCTGCGCATCAATGGTCCGCAGGGCATCAGTGTCGAGTTTTTGCAGTCACAGCTTGACAAGATTGAAGCGGCTATCCAGCCCTTGCGTGACAGCGGCGAAATTCAGACAACCTATGCCATTGCCGGTTCTGGCGGTTCATCCAATAATGGTTTCATGGTTCTCACCCTGGCGCCATGGAAAGAGCGTGGTCGCACGCAACAGCAAATCATGGCCGATATCAATGAGCGTGTGCGCGGCATTACGGCTGTACGTATTTTCACCATGCAGCCCAACAGCCTTGGCATTCGCGGCGCAGGCAATGGTTTGCAATTCGCGGTTCTTGGCAGCGATTATGCCAAATTGCGCCCGGCCACCGATGCAATCGTTGCGGCACTGGAAAAAGATCCGCGTTTCGTGCAGCCGCGCCTGTCGGTTGAGCCAACCCAGCCGCAGCTTTCCGTTGAAATCAACCGCGAACGCGCCTCTGATCTTGGCATTGATATTACCGGACTTGCCAATGCCGTGCAGTCGGTTCTCGATGGCCGCAAGATTGGCTCGGTCTATGTCGGAGACAGAAGCTTCGACGTGAAGCTGGTTTCCACCACCAACCCGATCAATGACCCGACTGATCTCGAAAACGTTTTTCTCAAGACAAGCGATGGGCGTTATGTGCCGATGTCGTCGATTGCGAGCGTTGTTGAAAAAGCCGTTCCGCCGCAATTGAACCGTGAAGAGCGCTTGCGCTCGGTTGCAATCACTACCGATTTACGCAGCGATTTTGCATTGGGTGACGCCTATGCAGCGGCCCTTGAAATAGCGGCACCTTTGCTGCCGCCCGGCGCCCATATTATACCACTGGCGGAAGCCTCGACCTTGAGCGAAACCTCAACCGGTATTGCGCTGGTATTCGGTTTTGCAATCATCATCATCATGCTGGTGCTTGCCGCGCAGTTTGAAAGTTTTGTCAGTGCGCTCATCGTTATGGCAACCGTACCGCTGGGCCTTGGCTGTGCGGTCTTTGCGATGATTTTGACCGGTACGAGCCTCAACGTCTATAGCCAGATCGGGCTTGTGCTTCTTGTGGGCATCATGGCCAAGAACGGTATTCTGATTGTCGAATTTGCCGATCAGTTGCGTGACAAGGGCATGAATGTGCGTGATGCAATTGAAGAAGCGGCCAATATTCGCCTGCGTCCGGTCTGCATGACCATGATCTGTTCGGTGCTGGGCGGGGTGCCGCTGGTTCTGGCAAGTGGTGCGGGTGCCGAAGCACGTGTTTCGCTTGGCTGGGTGATTGTGGGTGGTCTTGGCCTTGCAACCATTGCAACCTTGTTTGTAACACCGGTTGCCTATCTGCTGCTTGGACGCTTCACCAAACCAAAGATTGAAGAAGAAGCGCGGCTTGAACGCGAAATGATCAGAGCTGTGGCCCTTGAAGAAAAGCTGAAATAAAAAGTCTCTGTCTTGAAGCCGGGATTTTTATGCGCAGGCATGGCTGCTCTGATCGTAATTATTCTTGACGCTTTGCCTGTTCGCGGCGATGTTTTCTCATCATGAAAACGATTCTTATTGCAGCAGCCATTGTCCGTGATGAAGCGGGCCGTTTCCTTCTTGTGCGCAAGCGCGGCAGCGAAATTTTCTTCCAGCCCGGAGGCAAGATCGATACGGGTGAAGCGCCTGAAAACGCGCTTATTCGCGAGATCGAGGAGGAGCTTGGCATTGTCATTGATAAAAGCCAGTTGCGCTATGCCGCACGCATGTCTGCGCCCGCTGCCAATGAACAGGATTCAATCGTTGAAGCAGAGCTGTTTCATCTCGCCTTGAAAAAAGGGCAGGTGCCGGCTGCTTCCAGCGAGATTGAAGAGCTGATCTGGGTTGCGGCGGGTGATCAGTCCCGCCCTGTTGCCCTGCTTTCACAAAGCATTCAGGCCCGGTTCGCGGCTATGGCCTGAAATCCTTTATTCGCAGATGAATAGGTTTTTCGTTTGCGCATTTATTATCTTGCTCTTATCAGTCTGTTTGCGCTTATAAAGCATAAAGCATAAAGCATAGGTTCTGGAGGAGATATCCATGCAATTGAAGGCATCCGAAAAACGGACTTTGGGTCGTACTGGTCTGGCTGTGACTGCACTTGGTCTGGGAACAGCGCCTTTGGGTGGGCTTTATGCGCCGGTTTCGCGGGCTGATGCACATGCTTTGCTGGAAGCCGGGTGGGAAAGCGGCATCCGCTATTTCGACAGTGCGCCGATGTATGGCCTTGGCCGTTGCGAGCATTTTCTTGGTGATATGCTGCGTGAAAAGAGCGAACGCGCGGTTGTTTCCACCAAGGTCGGACGCTTGATGACCAACGAACGCGCAGGTCGCACATTGCCGCCGCCACCACCTAAAAATCCGCTTGATTCCGGCTGGCACAATGGTCTTAATTTCCGTGAAGTGTTTGATTACAGCTATGACGGCGTCATGCGCAGTTTCGATGATAGCCAGCAGCGTCTGGGCTTCCCGGAAATCGATCTGCTCTATGTCCATGATATTGGCCGTGTAACCCATGCTGAGCGGCATGAGCTGCACTGGAATGCGCTGACCAAGGGCGGCGGCTTCCGGGCGCTGACCGAATTGCGCGAAGCAGGCAATATCAAGGGCTTTGGCCTTGGTGTGAATGAATGGCAGATCATTCGTGATGCATTGGAAGAAGCCGATCTTGACTGTTCGCTTTTGGCTGGCCGTTATTCACTGCTTGATCAGGCTTCGGAAAAAGAGTTCCTGCCGCTGGCGCAAAAGCGCGGCATGGCGCTGGTGATTGCCGGTGTGTTCAATTCCGGTATTCTTGCAGCACCACGTGGGGTGGAGCAGAAGTTTGATTATGCCGATGCACCTGCCGAAATCATTGCACGTACCAACCGCTTGCATGATATTTGTGAGAGTTTCAATGTGCCGCTTGCTGCGGCTGCCATGCAGTTTCCATTGCGGCATGAAGCGGTCAGCTCGGTTTTGATCGGGGTGCGTTCGCCCGAGCAGATCAGGCAGAATATTGCCTGGTTTGACCAGTCCATCCCGGATGAATTCTGGCAGGCTTTGCATTCTGAAGGCTTAATTTCCTAAGCATGAGGGTCAAGCTCTCTGTGTCCATGCTCTGAGCATGGACACAATTCTTCGTCCTGATGCACATCCCTGTTGCCAGAGGTTTCCTCTGCTTGTTTGGGCAGAGAAGGGCGTGAGCTTAGAACCAGCGCACAGCCTGCGATGATCACGGCAGCACCGGCAAATTGTATCAGTGAGAGCTGCTCTTTCAGGAATACAGCACCCACCAGAACCGCAATCACGGTGACGGCAAATTCCACGCTGATGGCTTTTGTCGGGCCGACATTTCCCACAAGTCGGAAATAAAGCACATAGGTCAGCGCACTCATTACACAGGCTGAAACCAGCAGATAGGTGAAATCGATCAATCCCGGCGTGGTGGGCACGCGAACAGCAAAAATCAGCGGCAAGGTCATAAGGCCGCCAAACACAAAGGCGCCAATGGTGGTTTCCCACGAGCCGGTGGTGGAAAGACGGCGGCTTGCATAATTGCTTCCAAAAGCTGCCGAAAAGCATGAGAAGATTACGGCAATGCAGCCCATTATGAATTCAGGCGTCACGGCCACTGCCGGAAATCCGACCAGCAATACAATGCCGGTAATGCCAAGCACAAGGCCAGCCAATCCCCGTGGGGTAATGCGTTCAAGACCCCATAACTGGCTGATCACCATTGAGAAAAGCGGAATTGACGCAACACAGATTGCAGCCATGGCAGTGCCGATCAGCGGCGTGCCGTAGGAAAGGCCGATCAGCTGACCGGCAACGGTGGTCGCGCCAACAATCGCAAAGGGTTTCCAGCCCGCATGAAAATCCAGACGGCGTTTTGAGAGTTTGGCGATTGCAAACAAGGTTCCCGCTGCGATGAATGAGCGGAAGGCGACCGCGCCGACCCAGCCAAAAGCTTCAACCACGCGCAACACCACGAGGAATGACAGCCCCCATGCTATGGCAAGAAAAATATAGGTGGCGACGTCTCTGGGTTTCATGCCGACAGGCTTTCAAAGTGCTGCTGATTATCGACTACTTCATCGGGATGAAAAGCGAAAATGCATTCATGCTAAAACTCATACTATATTGGAATATTGGAATGAAATTATGCTGTTTTTGCAGCGGCATTATCGAGCGCTTTTTGCGCAGCCGCAGCACCGATATTTGCAAAGAACCGATCCGCAATCTTGCGTGCTACTGAGCCAAGCAGTTTGGAGCCGAGCTGCGCGATCTTGCCGCCTGCATCGCCATTGATGGAATAGCTGAGAATTGTCTCATCACCATCTTCGGTCAGGGTCACATCGGTATCGCCATGGGCAAAGCCTGCAATCGAACCCTCACCACGCCCTGAGATCGTATAGGACGCAGGTGGATTGAGGTTGGAAAGTTCCAGCATTCCATGAAAACGGACTTTGATAATGCCGAGGCTGACTTTTAATGCGGCACGAATTTCTGTGGCTGAAATTCGCTCCAGATCCTCGCATCCGGGAATGCAGCTTTTCAGCGTTTCAATATCATTGAGCGCATCCCAGACGGCCTGCCGGGGGGCGTTGATTCTCTCTTCTCCGGTAAGGTCCATGCTTTGACTCTGCTCCTGATCAATCTAAATTGATGCATATGCATATATGGAACCACATCAAAAGGAAAATTCTGTAATTTAACGGATGCATTTCTCGTTCAAAATGCTCTATGAAGACAATTAAATCGATTTGATTGACTGGAGAACCATCATGGCAAGAGATATAGCGAAGCTCGATGCAACGGTTGCCAAGCTGAAAAAGCATTGGTTGGAATCTGCACCCAAAGACATGCGTGCAGCATTTAAAGCCGATCCGGGCCGTTTTGATCGTTATTCGCTGTCACTTGACGATCTTTTGTTCGATTGGTCCAAGGCTCGCGTCAATGATGAGACAATTGCGCTTCTGACAGAGCTGGCAAAAGCCGCTGATGTTGAAGGTCGCCGCGCAGCCATGTTTGCAGGCGAGCACATCAACAATACCGAAGATCGTGCTGTTTTACATGTAGCCCTTCGCGACACCAGCTCGAAAGAAGTTCTGGTCGATGGCCACAACGTCCTGCCGGATGTGAAGGAAGTGCTTGAGCGTATGGCTGCATTTTCGGACGGTATCAGGTCCGGTTCTGTCACAGGCGCGACGGGTAAGAAGATCACCGACATCGTCAATATCGGCATTGGCGGCTCTGACCTTGGTCCGGTCATGGCAACCATTGCGCTTTCGCCCTATCATGATGGCCCACGCGCCCATTATGTTTCCAACATTGATGGCGCACATATTGCAGATACGTTGAATGTGCTTGATCCGGCAACCACGCTGATCATCGTCGCCTCCAAAACCTTTACCACCATCGAGACCATGACCAACGCGCAGACTGCGCGTAAATGGATTGCGGGAGCTCTGGGCGAGGATGCTGTTGGTGCGCATTTTGCGGCTGTTTCGACTGCACTCGACAAGGTTGCAGCATTCGGTATTGGCGAAGACCGCGTCTTTGGTTTCTGGGATTGGGTTGGCGGTCGCTATTCGGTTTGGTCGGCAATCGGTCTGCCTGTGATGATTGCGATTGGCGCCGACAATTTCCGGAAGTTTCTTGCCGGTGCGCATTCCATGGACGTGCATTTCCGCGATGCACCATTGGAAAAGAACCTGCCCGTCTGGCTTGGTCTTATCGGCTATTGGCACCGTGCAATCTGCAATTATTCGAGCCGCGCAGTCATTCCTTATGATCAGCGTCTGGCGCGAGTTCCAGCCTATCTCCAGCAGCTTGATATGGAATCAAACGGCAAGAGCGTGACGGTTGACGGCACGCCGGTTTCCGGCCCAACTGGTCCGGTTGTGTGGGGTGAACCCGGCACCAATGGCCAGCATGCCTTTTTCCAGCTTCTGCATCAGGGCACGGACACCATTCCGCTCGAATTCATCGTTGCGGCAAAGGGTCATGAAAAGCACCTTGATCACCAGCATGAAATGCTGCTCGCCAATTGTCTGGCGCAGTCAGAAGCCTTGATGAAGGGCCGCACACTGGATGAAGCACGGGCACAGCTTAAAGCCAAAAACCTGCCCGAGGAGGAAGTGGAGCGCATAGCGCCGCATCGCGTGTTCTCCGGCAACCGCCCATCGCTGACGCTCGTGCATGACAAGCTTGATCCGTTTGCATTGGGCCGCCTGATCGCGCTTTATGAGCATCGCGTATTTGTTGAAGCGCAGATTTTCGGCATCAATGCGTTTGATCAATGGGGTGTCGAGCTTGGCAAGGAACTGGCTACCGAGCTGCTGCCAGTTGTTTCGGGGGCAGAATCTGCTGAAGGCAAAGATGCCTCGACAATTGGCCTCGTTGCGCATTTGCATGCACGCCGCAAAGCCTGATATTAAGGCAAATCAATAAGGCAAGCCGGGCGCTATGCCCGGCTTTTTTGTGCATTAAGTGGGAACTGAAATGAAGACCGAGATTATCGAGTTTGCCGGCGATGTACCGGGTAACGCTATCGAGCTGCGTGTATTGCGTTTTGCAGGTAAAACCAGTGATGCGCCAACCGCCTATCTGCAATCATCCTTGCATGGTGGCGAATTGCCGGGACAGGCGGCTTTGCATTTTCTCGTGCCGATGCTCAAAAAGGCGGCTGATGAGGGCCGTATTCTCGGGAACATCACAATTGTCCCGCAGGCCAATCCGATAGGCTCGAACCAGTGGCAGGCGCATCAGCATCTTGGTCGTTTCGAGTTTTTTTCCGCCGTCAATTTCAACCGTGCTTTCCCGCTTTTGCCAGATTTTGATACAAGTGATCTGCCCGGCCCGGATGCACCCGTTGCCCTTGCGCAACGCCTCAAATGCACACTTCTCAAGCTCGCGCTTGAAAACGATATTGTGCTTGATCTTCATTGTGATGATGAAAGCGAAAATTATGTCTATATCGCGAAAGAATTCGTGGAAGACATGAAGGATCTGGCCGTGGCGCTCGGATCAACCGCAATTCTTGCATGGGACACAACCGCGGATGCGGCTTTTGAAGAGGCCTGTGCGCATCCGGTTCTGCAAATGCCAGCGGATCAGCGCAATATGAAGCGTCGCGCCGTGACTACGGTCGAGTTCCGTGGTTTGAGCGATGTTTACGCGGATATGGGCAAGGGCGATGCCGAAGGACTTTATAAATTTCTCGTTCATCGTGGTGTTGTCCGCGATGAAAACGTGAAGCTTGATCTTGATTACAAGGGGCTGGTGACGCCACTTGAAAATGTGGAAATGCTGCGTGCGCCTGAAGGCGGCATGGTGCTTTATCATGTTGCGCCCGGTGATGTGGTGGAAGCCGGTACAAAGCTCGTAACTGTCGTCACAAAGCCGGGCGAGCCAGAAGGCGATATTACGCTCACCGCACCGCAGGCTGGCCGCATTCTGACCCGCCGTACCCTGCGTTATGTCCGCCGTGGTGATGATCTGCTGAAACTGCTTGGCGCAAAGCCATCGGCGGTCAAAAAACGTGCCGGTGCATTAGAGGCATGAGTGCATTGCCAGCTGCCGAAAAACTCAAATCAATCCGTGCCATTCTGCTTGACAAGGATGGCACATTGATTGACTTTGACAGAACATGGTTTGCCGTTTCGTGGAACCTCGCCCAGCGCACTGCCAATGGTGATGAACAGCGTGCACGTTTGCTGCTTGATGCGGGTGGTTATGACTGGGAAGCCTCGAGATTTCGCGCCAATTCAGTTATTGCAGCCGGAACGGTCGAAGACATTGTGCAGCTCTGGCACCCGGATATTGATGAAGCCGGTTTCAAAACCAAAATAGCCGAATTTGATGCCTATACGGTTGCTGAAGGGGCGCGTTCTGCTGTGGCGATTGAAGGTTTGCGCGAAACATTGGAAAGCCTGCGCACGATGGGTTTCATCCTTGGCATTGCCACCAATGATTCCGAGGCCGGTGCACATGCAACGGCAAAGGCTTTAGGCATTGATCATTTCTTTGATGTGGTGATTGGTTACGATACGGCGGCACGTCCGAAGCCCTTTGCTGACCCACTGCTCTATTTTGCGAAAAAAATCGGCCTTGAGCCGGAGGCAATCGCAATGGTGGGCGATAATCTGCATGATCTTGAAACAGCACAGGCTGCAAAAGCGGGGCTTGGCATTGGAGTTTTGTCAGGCAACAGCCCGCGTGCGGCACTGGAGCCGCATGCGGATGTGGTGCTCAATTCCATCGCAGACCTGCCAGACTTGTTCAGATGAACCGAAATGGCCCTCCTGATTAGAGGGCCATCTCTCATTTAGTCGCGTAATTCGCGACGCAAAATCTTGCCGACATTGGTTTTCGGCAAGGCATCGCGGAATTCCACTTCGCGCGGACGCTTGTAATTGGTAAGGCGCTGGGCGCAGAAGAACTTGACGTCTTCTTCTGTCAGGTTCGGGTCGCGCCGCACGACATAGAGCTTCACCACTTCACCGGAATGTTCATTCGGCACACCAACAGCGGCAGATTCGACAATACCCGGATGCTCAGCCGCAACTTCCTCGATTTCATTGGGATAGACATTGAAACCGGAAACAAGGATCATATCCTTTTTGCGGTCCACAATCTTGGTGAAGCCGTTTTCATCCATGAAGCCCATGTCGCCGGTGCGAAAGAAACCATCGGCCATGATTGCATGTGCGGTTTCATCGGGCCGGTTCCAATAGCCCATCATCACCTGTGGGCCGCGTACGCAGATTTCACCCACTTCGCCCAGCGCCAAATCCTTGCCCTCGTCATCGCGGATCGCAATGTCGGTTGAAGGCATGGGCAGGCCGATTGTGCCGCTGAATTCTGTCGCATCAAGTGCATTGGCAGATGCGACTGGTGAGGTTTCCGAAAGTCCATAGCCTTCCGTAATATGGCAACCCGTCATTTCCTGCCAGCGTTCGGCAATCGGGCGCTGAACCGCCATGCCGCCACCAAGGGTGAGCACCAGTGGTTTGAAATTCAGCGCTTTGAAATCCTCATTATTCATCAAAGCGTTAAACAGCGTGTTGAGACCCGGAAAAATGTGGAACGGATATTTCTGCAACTCTTTTACAAAGGCTGGAATATCGCGCGGGTTCGGTATCAGAATATTGCGTGCTCCCAGTTTTAGCCCGATCATCGCATTCACAGTGAGCGCAAAAATATGATAAAGGGGCAGGGCGCAAACGAAGTTAAGCTCCTTTGGTTTGCCCTTGTTCTGGAATGCCACATCCATCCATAGTTGCATCTGTTCGACATTGGCCAGAATATTGGAATGGCTGAGCATCGCGCCTTTGGAAACGCCGGTTGTGCCGCCTGTATATTGCAGAAATGCAAGGTCGGAACTATCGACCGGAACCGGATTGAAAGACTTGGCTTTTCCCTGCGTGAGAGCGTCCTTGAAGCGGACATGACCCGGAATAGTCCATTCCGGCACCAGTTTCTTGATCTTGCGCACCACCAGATTAATGATATGGCCTTTGAAACCATGCATGTCGCCCATGGACGCGACAATGATGTTGGGCACATGGATTGATGGGAGGGACTTTTGCACCGTTGAGGCAAAATTTTCGAGCACGATCAGGGCCTGCGCACCTGAATCGTTCAATTGATGCTGTAACTCACGCGGTGTGTAGAGCGGGTTAACATTCACGACCACGAAACCAGCGCGCAGGATCGCTACAATTGCTACCGGATATTGCAGGATATTGGGCATCATGATCGCAACGCGATCACCCTTCACAAGTCCGCGCGATTGCAGCCATGCAGCAAGCATGCGCGATTGCTCATCAAGCTCTTTATAGGACAAATCCTTGCCCATACATGTAAAGGCTGGCTTGTCGGCAAACTGGCGGCACGCATTGGCAATCATGTCGCCAATCGAAGTGGCTTTGCTCAGATCAATCTCATGCGGGACGCTTTTGGGATAGGATTTGAGCCAGATTTTGTCCTGTGCAGCAGCGTTTCTGGTTGTCTTGCGCGATGTGGGTTTTGCTTCGGTTGCTTTTTTTGCCATGCTTTCTCCCCGGATTGCTCCGTCCTTTGTTTGAGCAGCCAACCCGCCACCCGTCTCCCAATATTGCCTGCTCCCGAAAAACGGGCAGATACTCCTCAATGCTGAATGTGGTCGACTTTCGTCTTAATCGCAAGAGTTACATTAACGTAAGCGTAAATTAAAAAATATTTGCAATATGCGTCTGTTTGATGAAGCCGGGCGGACACTCCTGTGACAGGAGCTGTCAATAATGATTTATATACTCAATTTGCAATGCGATATATGGTCGGGATGCGGTTTCGATCCTGCCCCTGAGGCATGACTTAATCAATCTGCGCGTGTTCAATGTGCATGGATATTATCATGGCCTTGACTGCTTTTGTGCCTGAATCGAGCAGGTTGAAACTTTTTTCGCTTCTAAGCCACTCATTCAACAGCCCACCAAGCAGAGCCAGCAGAATTTGCGCGGCCATGCTGGAATTCCATTCTTTGGACAATTCTCCGCGGCGTTCGGCAACTTCAATTAGCGCTGTGAAAAGAGACAGCACATTTGCACGGGTTTCTTTCAAATGTTCTGTAAGATGGGCAACGTCACCAACATATTCGCAGCGCTGATGAATGATTGTAAATACATTTTGTTGACGTTCATCGGTTGAAAAAAGTTCAAGGGCAGTTAAAATTGATTGTTCAAGGATATGAAGAGGGTTTGGATGGTCACATGCTGCTGCTTGGCGCATGATTTCTTCATGCGGGAAGCATGTGCGGTTTAATATAGCTTGAAAAATATCAAGTTTATCGCGAAAATGAAAATAGATCGCGCCACGCGTGACGCCAGCATGGCATGCGATTTCCATTAATGTGGACTGTTTAACGCCGCGTTCAAGAAATACTTGCTCGGCAGCAGTCAGTATAGCATCGCGTGTTGCTGCGGCCTCGGCCTTGGTTCTTCGCATTCCGGTTCTTTCAGTATTCCAGCAATAAGCGCATGTTCAAAATAAACGGACTTCTGTTCACAATCGGAATAACGCATTCGTGATGTGCCACATTATATGATTGACTATAACAGGGTAATTCGTATTTACAAACATTGGTGTATGTTTATTCGGCCGCACCGTACGACATCAAGGGCAACTCCCATTATGACAATGACCAGTTCCATCCGGGTTTTTGCGGCAAGTGCTGCATTCCTCATTCTTGCAGGACAATCTGCACTTGCGCAGGCACCGGGTGGTGCTACGCCTCCGCCTCCGCCTGTTACTGTGACACAAATCAAGACCGAGAGTATCGAGGTTCCATATGAATATGCGGCTCGCGTCAGCGCGTTTCGTGATGTTCAGGTCCGTGCACGTGTTGGCGGTATTCTTCTGCATCGTAACTTCGTAGAAGGTTCGGTCGTCAAGGCGGGGGATTTGCTGTTTGAGATTGATCCGGCACCTTATGAGGCTGAGTTTGCGCGTGCGCAGGCACAGGTCGCCCAGGCTGAAGCGCAGTATCAGCAGTCGATCCGCGATGCGGATCGCGCAGAACAGCTTGTTCAGCAAAAGGTACAAAGTGCTGCGGCACGCGATACGGCTTTTGCAACCCGCGATCTGAACAAGGCCGCTGTAGCGGCTGCCAAGGCGCAGTTGCGCACGGCAGAACTTAATCTCAGCTATACCAAGGTAACGGCACCTATCAGCGGTATCACCAGTCAGGAACAGGTCTCGGAAGGCAGCCTTATTGGTACTGACGCTGCCTCGAGCCTTTTGACGTCGATTACCCAGATTGATCCCGTCTATGTCAATTTCTCTTTCACCGACTCGGAAGCCGCTGAAATTCGCAAATTGCGTGAGGCCCGTGCTGCGACAGGTCAGGATACGGATAGTCTGCGCATCAAAATCCTGTTCGGTGATGATCAGGCCTATGATCATGAAGGAACAATTGATTTCACGTCATCATCCCTTGATACGGAAACCGGGACGCTTGGTGTTCGTGCCGTGGTAGACAATCCTGAACAGCGTCTTATTCCCGGTCAGTTTGTCCGGGCCAATATTCTGGGCGTCACCATCGACAATGCGATACTGGTTCCCAAGGAGGCGCTTATGCAGACTCCGCAAGGTCAGTTTGTCTATGTCGTGAATAAGGATAATATTGCGGAAGTGCGTCCGATCAAGATCGCGCGTGAACTCACCGACTCATGGCTGGTGAGTGAAGGCCTGCAGCCCGGCGACCGTGTTATCACCGAAGGTGTGATCAAGGCCGCACCGGGTAAGGCAGTCCAGCCGGTTGAGGCGAAAGCCGCAAATGAAGCCGGCACAGATGCCGGTAAAGAACAGGCGGCAGACAAGCAATGAACAGGTTCTTTGTCGACCGTCCGGTTTTTGCGGCGGTCATTTCCATCATCATTGTGCTGGCAGGCCTCATTTCGATGCGGATTCTGCCTGTTGCACAATATCCCGAGTTGACGCCGCCACAGGTGGTTGTCAGTGCGACCTATCCGGGCGCCAGTGCTGAAACGGTGACACAAACTGTTGCAGCGCCGCTTGAGCAGCAGGTCAATGGCGTCGAGAACATGCTTTATATGCAGTCCTCGAGCCTTGGCAGCGGCACCATGCAGCTGACCGTAACCTTCGCGCTGGGTACGGACCCGGATCAGGCGACGATTAACGTCAATAACCGTGTGCAGCGTGCAACCTCGTCGCTCCCACAGGAAGTGCAACGTCTTGGCGTCACCGTCGACAAGCGTTCCAGCACCATTCTCGGCATGGTGGCGATGTTCTCCACCAGCGATCGTTATGACCGTACTTATGTCGGCAACTATGCGATCCTGAACGTTATTGATGACCTCAAGCGTTTGCCGGGTGTGGGCGATGTCCAGATTCTTGGTAATATTGAATATTCGATGCGTATCTGGCTGCGCCCGGACAAGCTTGCACAATATAATCTGACACCATCAGATGTTCAGACGGCTATTCAGGAACAGAATGCACAATTTGCCGCCGGTCGTTTTGGCGATCAGCCTGACTCACTGGCCGGACCGTTTACCTATACGGCAACCACGCAGGGTCGTCTGCCGGATGCGAGTGCATTTGAAAATATTATCCTGCGTTCTGATAAGAATGCGGCGACACTCCTTCTCAAGGACATTGCACGCGTTGAGCTGGGTACGGAAAGCTATCTGGTTGACAGTGCGCTCAATGGTACGCCTGCTGTTCCTATTGCGATCTATCTTCAGCCCGGAGCAAACGCGCTCAACACAATGGAGCTGATTGAGCACCGCATGACGGAACTCAAGGCCAGCTTCCCTGAAGGCATTGATTATTCGGTTCCGTTTGACACCACCAAATTCATCAAGGTGTCGGTGGAAGAAGTGATCCACACTTTCATCGAGGCGATTATCCTCGTTGTTCTTGTGGTCTTCATCTTCCTTCAGAACTGGCGTGCAACACTTATTCCGGTCATCGCGGTTCCGATCTCGATTATTGGTACCTTTGCAGGCATGTATGTGCTTGGCTTCTCTATCAACCTGCTGACATTGTTCGGTCTGGTTCTGGCGATTGGTATCGTGGTGGATGATGCTATCGTGGTGCTGGAAAACGTCGAACGCATCATGACGACCGAGAAATTGCCGCCTCGCGAAGCTGCGATCAAGGCAATGGGCGAAGTGACTGGCCCGGTTATCGCAATTGTTCTGGTGCTCTGTGCGGTGTTTATTCCGGTCGCCTTCATGGGCGGTCTGGTCGGCGAAATGTATAAGCAGTTTGCTGTTACCATTGCGATATCTGTAACGATTTCGGGTGTCGTGGCTCTGACGCTGACGCCTGCACTCTGCGCATTGATCCTCAAACCCGGCCATCATGAGCCGATGCTGCCATTCCGTATTTTCAACCGTTTCTTTGATCGGGTGACAAGCGGTTATACAACCGGCGTGCGCTTCCTTCTCAAGCGTGCTTCGATTGGCCTGTTGATTTTTGCCGGCATTCTGGGTGGTACATATTATCTGTTTGAAAAAGTACCGGGTTCGCTGTTGCCGGATGAAGATCAGGGCTTTTTGTTCAGTGTGGCTGTGCTGCCTCCTGCCGCATCGCTGGATCGTACAAGTGCTGTTCTGCATGAGGCGAGCAACAATATCCGCAAGCATCCAGCCATTGAGAGCGTGTTTGAGGTTGCTGGTTTTGATCTGCTTTCGGGCGGTCTGAAAACCAGTGCCGGCACAATGTTCATCATGCTCAAAGACTGGAAAGAACGCACAACGCCTGATGTCGATGCGCGTAATCTTCCCGGTGCGATCATGGGCATGAATGCGGGCATTCAGGATGGTATGGTGCTGGCATTCAACCCGCCGCCAATTCTGGGGCTTAGCACGACGGGCGGTTTTGAACTTTATGTGCAGGATCGTACGGGCGGTGGTGTTCAGTCTTTGACCAATGCGACCAATCTTCTGGTTGAAGCTGCGAACAAGCGCCCTGAGCTTGCAGGCGTTCGCACAACCTTCGACCCGAATGTGCCGCAATATGACATTGAGCTTGATCGTCAGAAAGCCAAGGCCATGGGTGTGCCGATTAATTCGGTGTTCACGGCCATGCAGGCGACATTCGGCAGTGTTTATGTCAATGACTTCACGCTTTATGGCCGTAACTATCAGGTCAACTTGCAGTCGGAAGCAGAATTCCGCCGCGATCCAAGTGATCTCAAACATGTGTTTGTGCGTGCGGATTCCGGCAGCATGATTCCATTGAATGCACTGGTGACGGTCAAGCGTATTGTTGGCCCCGATCAGCTTGAGCGTTTCAATGCGTTTAATGCGGCCAAGGTCACGGGTAATCCGGCGCCGGGCTACACTTCGGGCGAGGCTATCAAAGCCATGCAGGAAGTGGCCGCAGACGTTCTGCCGCAGGGTTTCCAGATTGCCTGGACGGGTTCAGCCTATCAGGAAGTCTCGACAAGCGGCAGTGGCACACAGGCCATGATCTTTGGCTTGATCATGGTGTTCCTGATCCTTGCTGCCCAGTATGAGCGCTGGAGCCTGCCGCTGGCTGTTATCACGGCTGTGCCATTCGCTATCTTTGGTGCACTTCTTGCAACCTATCTGCGTGGTCTGACCAATGATGTCTACTTCCAGATTGGTATGGTGACGCTGATAGGTCTTGCGGCGAAGAATGCGATTCTGATCGTCGAATTTGCCGTCTTGCAACGCGAAGAGGGAAAATCGGCAATTGAGGCTGCTGCCGAAGCTGCACGCTTGCGTTTCCGCCCGATTGTGATGACGTCGCTGGCGTTTATCCTTGGTGTGGTTCCGCTGGCAATCAGCACGGGTGCGGGTTCAGCAAGCCGTCACTCAATCGGTACTGGCGTTATCGGTGGTATGTTGGTTGCAACTTTTGTCGCGACCTTCTTCATCCCGATGTTCTATAGCCTGATTGCACGCAAGCCGCCTAAGAAGCGCCCGAATGATGTCGCTGTAGCACCGGCCGCAACCGGTGAAGGCAACGGCTCGACGCAGTAAAAAAAGATCCCCGGGCATGAACATGGCAAGCCCGGGGAAACTCTTGCATAGATGTAAAAGCATTGATGTAAAAAGCCCCGCTCATGGAGCGGGGCTTTGTTTTATTGATACAAAATTTCAGAAACAAATTTTAAAAATGGGCCATTATTCCCTGAGCTATTGCCCAAAGGATGATTGCCGCTGGAACTGTAAGGCACGCCAGAAATATCCCGAAGAATACATATGTGGCTTCGTGTGGTGAGCGCTGTGCCTTTGCAGGAGTTTTGTGCCAATGAGTACTGATGCCCTGGTACATGAATAATTCCTCCTTCTCCTCATTTTTTATTATCAGTGAAAAGAAAAAATCTACAAGAGGCAATAAATCTCTGGAAATATTTATAATATATGGTAGAAGCGACCTGAATTTTCGGATATATGACAATTTATGTGCTGATGAATTTAATGAATTGCCATTCAATATTATGATTTTAAATAATTTTACTTTAATACTGTAAGTATCGAAAAGTCGATCATTTCAATAATGACTGAAAATTCAGCTGGAACCGCGAATTGCCATGCGACAAAATGGCACGCATACCGCTTGTCGAAACAGCTGATGGGTTGAAAAGAAAGACAAGGTCTTTTGATTCAATAAAAACTGTTTGGAAAATAGCGCAGATAAAGCTCGGTCAGTTTTCCCTGCTGTTGCAGGGATTGAAGCGCGTGGTTGAAGGCGCTTGCAAGGGCTGCGTCCTTGTGCGCGACGGCGATGCTCAGGCCTGATCCCAGATATTGCGGTGCGAGATAAGGCCCGCCTGCAAATGCGCAGCAATCATTTGCTTCATCACTTGCGAGCCAGAACGATAGGGTCATTCCATCGTCAAATGCTGCGATAATTTCATCCTTTTGCAGGGCTTGTAGCAGCTTTTCTCTGTCAGGATAGGCTTTTGCAACAGCGTCAGGGAAATAAGTCTTCAGCACTTGTTCATGCGCTGTGTCGCTTATGACACCGACATTTTTGCCTTTGGTTGCAACAGCAGCTCTATCAGTGAAGCCACTTGTCTTTTTTGTCATGAAACGGGCTGGCAGACGCAGATAGGGTTGTGTGAACAGAAACTTCTCGCGATTTTGCGCATTGATGCTCAAGCCTGCAATAATGGCTTCAGCCTCACCATTTTCCAGTTTGGAGATAATCTCGTTCCATGGCGCTGCCTCAATCTGGCAAATGTCGTTTAATTTCATCTGATCGCAAAGCGCCTTGGCAAGGTCCACATTGTAACCTGAAAGCTGCCCCGCATTGTTGAGAGCATTGAAAGGCGGGAAATCGAGCGTGGTGATAAAGCGCAGTCTGTCCATTCCCCGTAAGGATGGCAAGGCCAGCCGTTCTTTGGGGTTAAAAAACGCAGGAAACTGGGGCAGGTTCTGGGTGCTGGCAGGCAGGCATGCCGAAAGCCAGAACATTATAAACGCTGCACTGAAAAGATGTGGTCTCATTGCATTTTATCTTGAGCTCTATCTTATAAGATAGCGTTAATATGAGCTGGTAGAAACACAGGATGCATGAAACTTTGATCGCATTCATTGAGATTAAAATATACTGCAAAAACACTTTTAAAAATGAAATTATCTAGCGATTATAATAATTTAGATTAAATTGATTTTAATTTTGCATTTTATGTATTAAACACTAATAAACAAGTGTTTTACAATATTGTTAATAATAATGTTTGTATTTTTTATTTGATAGTCTAGATTGATTTTAGCTATATAAATACAAATGCACTAATTTAGTGCAAAATAAATTTGCAATTCAATAATAAACAATAAAATAAGTTCAGTAGTAGTGCGGGGGTACTATGAGTGACGGATCGAATATATTCGATCTGGGGGTATGCACAGCCATATCTGCCAGATTGGCGCAACGCGGTGTGTCGCGTGATTGCCTTAAAAGAGCTTATGAAGCTGCGAAAACAAACGGTACCAGTTTTTCGCAAGAAATTTTGCATATGCCAGCTGTTTCGGAGACGCTGCTTTTTCAGGCAATTGCGGATTATCTTGAACTTTCATTCACAGAAGAGATTCTCCCGTCACGAATATTTGTTTCTGGAGAAGAAACGCTATCAATTCTGGCTGAAGCGCGTGAAGTGATGGTACTGGGGCAGGATGGTGCCAGTCAGCTTTATCTTGCACCCAGTGAACAGCGGATTGGCAGGCTTGCCGAGCATCTGCGTCAATCACCTCAATTACGCAGCCGCATAAGGATTTGCACGCCCTCTCTTCTGAGGAAAATTTTGCAGCAACGCCACCAGAGGGAACTGATTTCGCGTGCGCATTCCATGACGCCGCAATTCTTCTCCGCATCCCGGGTTCTGAATACGCCGCAGGCATTCATGATCGCAATGGGGCTTTATGCTTTTGTTGTTTGTATCGTGAACTGGCCAACAAAAACAATGCTGATGCTTCATGCTTGCGTGACGTTATTCTTTTTTGGGTGCGTGCTCATTAGATTATTTGCTGCAGCGTCCAGTCGTCGGCTTCAATTGACGAAGATACGGGCATATAACAAGAGTGACATGCCTGTTTATTCAGTTCTTGTTCCGCTTTATCGTGAACAGGCCGTTGTGGGACAGCTTGTTGCGGCCCTTGATCAGTTGAATTGGCCACGCAGCAAACTGGATATCAAGCTGGTTTGTGAGAAAGACGACTTTGATACGATTGCGGCCCTGCGCAGCAGGAAATTACCGCGCAATTTCGAGCTTGTCCTGGTTCCTTCAGGGGGGCCGAGAACAAAACCAAAAGCGTTGAATTATGCATTGCAGTTCACCCGTGGTGAGTTTGTTGCGATTTTTGACGCCGAGGACCGGCCACACCCGGATCAACTTCTGGAAGCATGGCAGAAATTTGAACGTGATGGCATGGCGCTTGCCTGCGTTCAGGCGCCACTCATTATTGGCAATTTCCGGGAAAATCTGCTGACCCGTATGTTTGCATTTGAATATGCAACGCTTTTCCGTGGGCTTTTACCATGGCTTGCATCGCAGGGGCTGGTTATTCCGCTGGGTGGCACATCCAATCATTTTCGCCGCTCATCTCTGGATGAGGTTGGCGGATGGGATGCATATAATGTCACAGAAGACGCGGATCTTGGCTTGCGGCTGGCACGTTTTGGTTATCGGGTTGATGTGATCAGCCGGGGCACGATTGAAGATGCGCCCAGCGATTACAGTGTCTGGAACAAGCAGAGGACACGCTGGATAAAAGGCTGGATGCAGACATGGCTTGTGCATGGGCGCAATCCCTATGCGGCATCGCGTGAACTGGGCTGGTGGCGGTTTACCATCAACCAGATCTATATGCTGGGCATTATAGGCTCGGCGCTTTTGCATATTTTCATGCTTATGACCATAGCGCTACTGCTTGCCAGCATGATGTTCGCTCCGCTTACGACTGATAATCTGTGGCTGCTGCGCATTGATGCGCTGAATATCCTGCTTGCCTATCTGAGCTTTTATGTCCTTGGGCTTAAAACCATGGAGCCGACTGAGCTGGGCGGCTATTTTTATATTCTGGCCATTCCGGTATATTGGGTGTTGATATCTGTGTCCGCATGGCGGGCATTGTGGCAGCTGGTGCGAAGACCACATCTGTGGGAGAAAACACCGCACCAGCCAAGTCTGTTTTATGTACCGGAAGAAGAGAGCGTCTCCGTGCTGGATGCAAGAAATTCAGCGCCCCGACCAATAATGGACTGATCTTCCGGCCCTATCGCTTCGAGATTGCGATCTTCATAGGGCAAGGTTAGCAGGACGCGTCGGATGGCTGCAAGCCGGGCGCGTCTTTTGTCGTTGGAACGGATGATGGTCCATGGCGCATAACCGGTATCGGTTCGCGTCAGCATGGTTTGCAGCGCCGCTGAATAATCATCCCAGCGCGAAATTCCGGCCACGTCCATGGGCGAAAATTTCCAGCTCTTGAGCGGGCTGTGGCGGCGTTCATGAAAGCGCTTGAGCTGCATTTCCTGGCCAATATCCAGCCAGAACTTGAACAGATGAATGCCTTCTGTCACCACCATGCGTTCAAAATCAGGGGTCTCTGTCAGGAAGATTTCAAGCTGTTGCGGCGTGCAGAAACCCATGACGCGCTCGACACCTGCACGATTATACCAGGAACGGTCGAAAGTGACGAATTCACCTGAAGTCGGAAAGTGCTGAGCATAGCGCTGGAAGTACCATTGGCCGCGTTCGGTTTCGGTGGGTTTTGGCAAGGCGACATTGCGTGCTGTGCGCGGGTTCATGAATTGGCGAAGGGTGAAAATCGTACCGCCCTTGCCGGCAGCGTCGCGTCCCTCGAAAACGCAGATCACACGCCCGCCTGTGTTCTGAAGCCAATATTGCAGCTTCACCAGCTCAATCTGCAACCGTTCCAGCGTTTCCTCATAATCCTTGGTCTTCATTTTTTCAGGATAGGGATAGCCGCCCGATTGCAGCGCATTATCTTCGATCCAGTCTCGCAGCTTCGGATCATTGATATCGAATTTTTGCGTTTTGCCGCCAATCTTCAGCTTGATGGGCTTGATGAGGTCTTTGTCTGCATTCTTTTTGTTAGCTGTCTTTGAACTGTCACCCACTGCAAGCTCCTTTGGTCTATAGATAATGGCATGTTTCAAATCATGCCCATAGATGTTGTTTACATGATATGGGCTGTTTGTGACGGACGTAAAGGACGCAGCACTGGATTTCGCACTGGCCGCGCTTCAGGGCACATTGCGTAAAGTGTGAAACGATTTTCGGATAAGATGCGCGTTAAATAACTGAGAGAAGTCAGAATGAGTGAAAAGAACAATCAGGATATGTCCAGTGCGAGAGCGGATGAATCTTTTTTCGCGCCGCTTCTCAGGGTCCGTGGTGTACTGATTGCAAGTCTTGTCGTCGTCATCTGTATCATGGTGCTGGATCTGCCCTTATGGTTTCGCATTGCGGTGCTTTTTCTGGTTGTTATTGGTGCAATCTGGGTTGCAAGTGCTACGACCGACGATGTCATTGAGCAAAAGCCGCAAAGCGTGCGCAATGTCAGCGAGATGGATAATGTTTCCGGCCAGCGTCTTGCAGACCTGCTTACGGACCCAATGATTGTCTTTGACCATCGTGCGACGGTCCTCTTCGCCAATGCTTCAGCCCGGGAAGCCTTTCAGTCCTTGCAAAAGGATACAGGGCTTTATCTGCGCTTTCGTGCACCGGAGATGCACACGCTTATCCAGGGTATCATTGCCGATGGCGAACCACGCAGCATCGATTATTTCGAGCGTGTGCCGATTGATCGCTGGTACAAGGCTATGGCGAAGGTGCTGCGTGGGCCTGATGGCAAGCCGGAACTGTTTGTTCTTCTGTTTCGCGATCAAAGTGAAACACGCCGGATTGATCGCATGCGATCAGATTTTATTGCCAATGCAAGCCATGAGCTGCGCACGCCACTGGCGTCTCTGCTTGGGTTTATTGAAACCCTGCAAGGCCCCGCACGCAATGATGCGGGTGCACGCGAGCGTTTCCTTGGCATCATGCAAAAACAGGCTGAACGCATGTCGCGGCTGATTGATGACCTGTTGTCATTATCGCGGCTTGAAATGCGCGCACATCTGGCTGTCAGCGAATGTGTGGACATGACGGCAGTGCTCAATCATGTGGCAGATACATTGACCCCGCTGGCGCAAGGTCTTGAGGTGGTGATCGAGCGGCATCTGCCTGATTATCCGCTCAATGTCACGGGCACGCGCGACGAGCTTATTCAGGTTTTCCAGAATCTGGTTGAAAATGCCTGTAAATACGGACAGGGCGGCAAGCGCGTTATTTTGCGGCTTGATGAAGAGAAAACGGAAACTTCATCTGAAATTGTCGTGTCGGTGCAGGATTTTGGGCCGGGCATCGCGCCTGAACATCTGCCGCGTCTGACGGAGCGTTTCTATCGCATCGATGTCGAGACGAGCCGTGCACAGAAGGGTACGGGGCTGGGGCTTGCTATCGTCAAGCATATTCTGGCCCGCCATCGGGGGCGTCTTGTCGTGCGTTCGCAGCTTGGCGAAGGGTCCACCTTTGTGGTGCGTTTGCCAAAGAGGGCATAGCCGGCTCTAGATGCGAGCAAAGAAAAACCCCGGAGCCAAAAGCTGCCGGGGTTTGAATTATAAACGCTGGTGTAACGGATCAGCGTGCGCGGCGACGTTCTGCCGTTGGCTGGAAAGCAAGTTTCGAGTGGTAGCCGCAATAGGGGCTGGATTCACCGGATTCGCTGCCGCAGAAGTGGAAATCTTCATTAAGCGGATCGCCGATAGGCCATTTGCAGGTGCGTTCGCTCAGCTGCAAAAGTGTCAACTTGCGCGAGATTGGAACAACCACGTCAGATTCCGGGCGAATGACACGTTCTGTCACGGCATCGGCTACATAGTCCATCTGAAGCGCTGCGGCACCAACGGTCTGCGTAACGGTCGCTGTGCGAATGGTTGTGCTCGCCTGTGGACGGCTTGCACCATTGCTGGTGCTTGTTGCTGCCGGACGTGGTGTCGCTGCCACAGTGTTGACTTTTTTACTGCGCGGAGCCGCGGTCGTGGTTTTGCCGCGGCCTGAGAGTTTAAGGCGGTGCACTTTGCCGATCACTGCGTTACGGCTGACGCCACCAAGCTGTGCTGCGATCTGGCTCGCGCTCAAGCCATCATTCCATAATTTCTTAAGCAGTTCGACGCGCTCATCTGTCCAGTTCATTGCCCTGGGCTCCAATCAATCTTCGTTATCCGGAATCCACCAGCGCCCCCGGATTTTTCCAGGTGCAAATACTATATCTATCCGGGTGACTAGGTCCGCCGTACAAAATGTGGTTTTTTTACTTTAAAAAGAAACTACATTATTGAACGACGCCATGACAAGGGATAGCCTTGCCAGGCGGATTCCATTTTTATGGTTTTCCCCAACTTGGGTGCCAAAGACGGCTTTTCTGAGTCAGTTTAGCGCATTTTCCAGCAGCTTTTCAGAAGTGCGGCCAGTCAGGGAGAACAGCTGGCGTCTCTATAACGGTGTGATTGGTAAAATGCCACCCCTTCGACTGCATAGGTGCTATCTTATTTCCCGCAAGAAATACAAGCTGTGTTTCCGGCATGGGTTCATGCATAAAGATGCATGATTATCCTGGGTTGCTTTGATTGACATTTTTTTTGCGAACGCCAATATATGCACGGGATTAAATAATGCCGCCTTGAGGGCGGTTTTTTATTTCCGCAAAGCGCATCCCGAAAAGTGCGAAGCGGTTTTCGGATAAGATGCGCGAAGAGAGAAGTCAAAATGCATCCCGAAAAGTGCGAAGCGGTTTTCGGACAAGATGCGCGATGAGAGAAGTCAAAATGCATCCCGAAAAGTGTGAAGCGGTTTTCGGACAAGATGCGCGAAGAGAGAAGTCAAAACGCATCCCGAAAAGTGCGAAGCGGTTTTCGGACAAGATGCGTGTTTTGAATATGGGAAACGCTGCCTGATCGGCTCTTGCCGGAGGCGCTGCAATAAAAGGGCTAATGGAGGCCTGACTGCAATGACCAACGTTACGACTGTGCAACCGCTCTACGACACGTATAATCGTGCGGCTCTGCGCTTCGAGCGAGGTGAGGGCATCTGGCTTATTACCGAAAGTGGCGAGCGTTATCTCGATTTTGCGGCAGGCATTGCGGTCAATTCGCTTGGCCATTCGCATCCGCATCTTGTCAAGACATTGAAGGATCAGGCTGACAAGCTCTGGCACTTGTCGAATCTCTATGAGATTCCGGGGCAGGAAAAGCTGGGCCAACGGCTGGTTGATGCAACCTTTGCGGACAAGGTTTTCTTCACCAATTCCGGTGCGGAAGCCATTGAGTGCGCGATCAAGACTGCGCGTCGCTATCATTTTGTCAATGGCAATCCGGAACGTTTCCGCATCATTACTTTTGAAGGTGCGTTTCATGGCCGCACGCTGGCCACGATCGCGGCTGGCGGTCAGGCCAAATATCTTGAAGGCTTTGGTCCGAAGGTTGATGGTTTTGATCAGGTTCCATTTGGCGATGAAGCGGCATTGCGGGCTGCGATCACCGACGAGACGGCTGCCATTCTGCTTGAACCTGTACAGGGCGAGGGCGGTCTGCGTGCTTTCCCGGAAGAATTCATGCGTCTTATTCGCCAGATTTGCGATGAAAAGGGCCTTTTGCTGATCCTTGATGAAGTGCAGACCGGCGTTGGCCGTACCGGTAAACTGTTTGCGCATGAATGGTCAGGCATTACGCCGGATATAATGGCGGTTGCCAAGGGTATCGGCGGCGGCTTCCCGATGGGCGCTTGCCTTGCAACGCTGGAAGCAGCCAAGGGCATGGTGGCCGGCGTGCATGGCACCACCTATGGCGGCAATCCCCTTGCCATGGCGGTTGGCAATGCGGTGCTTGATGTGGTGCTGGCTGATGGTTTTCTTGAAAACGTGCAGGAAACCGCTTTGACCATGAAGCAGGGCCTTGCATCGATCATCGATCGTTATCCGAATGTTGTTTCGGAAGTGCGTGGCCGCGGCCTGTTGATGGGTATTAAATGCGTGGTTCCGAATGGTAATCTCATTCAGGCTCTGCGCGATGAAAATTTCCTGAGTGTTGGCGCGGGTGACAATGTCGTGCGTCTTCTTCCTCCGCTGGTGACAACGCCGGAAGAGGCGCGTGAAGCATTGGCACGTATTGAAATAGCCGTTGAACGGCTTTCTGTTGCAAATCCGACCAGCAAGACGGCATAAGATCATGACGAATAACAACGGTATCAAGCATTTCATTGACCTGTCGAGCGTTCCGGCTGACGAGTTGCGTGCGATCATGGAAGACGCCAAGGCACGCAAGGGGCGCACAAAAGCGGGCGGGATCGAAAAGCCTTTTGCTGGCAAGGTGCTGGCGATGATTTTTGAAAAACCCTCCACGCGTACCCGTGTGTCGTTTGATGTCGGCATGCGTCAGCTTGGCGGCGAAACGATTATGCTGACCGGTTCGGAAATGCAGCTTGGTCGCAGCGAAACCATTGCCGACACCGCAAAGGTGCTGTCGCGCTATGTTGACGCGATCATGATCCGCACGACATCGCATGACCGGATGCTGGAATTGGCTGAACATGCAACCGTTCCGGTCATTAATGCACTCACGGATGACACGCACCCTTGTCAGATCATGGCTGACGTTCTTACATATGAGGAACATCGCGGCTCGATCAAAGGCAAGACCTTTGCCTGGATGGGGGACGGCAACAACGTTCTTCATTCGCTTGTGGAAGCTGCGGCGCGTTTTGATTTCAACGTCAATATCGCAACGCCGGAAGGCAGCGAGCCGAAGCAGCAATATATCGATTGGGCAAAGGCAAACGGCGCAAGGATCATGTCCACTGTGGACCCGGTTAAAGCAGCTGAGGGTGCAGATTGCATCGTCACTGATACCTGGGTTTCGATGGGACAAGAAGATCGTGCCCGTGGCCACAATGTTTTCCTGCCCTATCAGGTGAATGCAGAACTGATGGCTCACGCTGACCCAAAGGCGCTTTTCATGCACTGCCTGCCCGCGCATCGCGGCGAGGAAGTGACCAATGAGGTAATCGACGGCCCGCAATCGGTCGTATTCGATGAAGCTGAAAACAGGCTTCACGCGCAGAAGGCCATTCTGGCGTGGTGCCTGCAAGGCAGCGGTTCAGGAGCATAATTTGTCTGACAAGATCAGAACAGAGCAGAAAGAAGCAGAAATCGTTCATATCGATATGAATAATTTCGACTTTGCAGGTGATGATGCCGTTGTGCCTTTTCAGGTGGAAGGGCTGGATGTGCGCGGCCGTGCCGTGCAGATGGGTGCAAGCATTGACGCAATCTTGAAGCGTCATGATTACCCGGAAACAGTTGCCCGCCTTCTGGCGGAGGCAACGGTTCTGACAACGCTTCTTGGCACGTCTTTGAAGTTTGAAGGAAAGTTTATTTTCCAGACGCAGTCTGACGGGCCTGTGGACATGCTGGTCGTGGATTTTACCACCCCGCATTCCGTGCGGGCCTATGCACGCTTTGATGCTGAGCGCGTTGCGCAAGCGGAGAATGCAGGTAAGACCCGCCCGGAAGAACTGCTCGGTCGCGGCACACTTGCCTTCACGGTCGATCAGGGTGTGCATATGCAGCGCTATCAGGGCATTGTCGCTCTTGACGGATCGACGCTGGAAGAGATCGCACGCACCTATTTCCGCCAGTCGGAGCAGATTGCAACAGATATCAAGCTCAGCGTTGCAAAACTTGTCGAGCGTGATGGTAATGGTAAGCTGGTTGAGCGCTGGCGTGCCGGCGGCCTGATGATCCAGTTCCTGCCGGAATCCGATATTCGTTCGCGCATGCCGGATCTTCCGGGTGGTGATGGCGATGAGAATACCGCTATTCATGGCCCTGAAGATGATGGCTGGGATGAAGCCCGTTCGCTGGTTGGCACAATCGAAAGCTCGGAACTGACCGACCCGCAGGTTGGCTCGGAACGTCTGCTTTATCGTCTGTTCCATGAGCGTGGCGTGCGCATTTATGAAGCGATCCGCGTTGAGGATAAATGCTCATGTTCGCGCGAGAAGATCGAAGGCGTATTCACTAATTTCTCGGCAGAAGAAATTCAGGACAGCGTTCAGGACGGCAAGATTGCGGTAACATGCGAATTTTGCTCAACGACTTATGAATTTGATCCTGCGCAGTTTGCGAAGTAAAAACTATAAAAGGCGCATGGTTATTTAATACGCATTCTCCTCCGCAAAACCGCTTCACACTTTTGCTGGAAATGCTTGCCGAGCGCCTTTTTTATGATTAGCCCCTGATCCTAATTCAAGGTCCGTCTTGTTTCGGGAATATCGAGCGAGAAAGCCGGAATATCCACTTCAAAGGCACTACCATCAGATGATTGCATCTGATAGCGCCCGACCATGACGCCGGAGGTGGTGCTTAGCGGGCATCCTGACGAATATTGATAGGAATCACCGGGGTTCAATGTGGGTTGTTCGCCGATAACACCCGCACCGCGCACTTCTTCAATGCGGCCATTGCCATCGGTAATCTGCCAATAGCGTGAGCGCAATTGAACGCTCTGCGATGAATTATTGGCAATGGTGATCCGGTAGCCCCAGACATAGCGGTTTTCTTCCGGCTCGGACTGATCTTCGAGATAGAATGGCTCTGCCGTTACCTCAATATCCCGCGTTACCGCTTTGTACATGCGCACTCGCCTTCAAATCATATCCTCTGCCCACCTATCGCTAAACTTGCCGGCAACGTCAACAATTTGTGGCTGCAATTGCCGGGATGTCCCGGCAATTGCGTTGTGAGGGTTAAAATCAGCGCGTCGCCTTCAACGCTTCCAGAACATCTTCAATCAGATCATCGGTATCTTCCAGTCCAACGGAAACGCGCAGCATACCGTCAGAAATGCCCAATTCTGCCCGTGCTTCATCAGTGAGGCTCTGATGCGTGGTGGTAGCCGGGTGCGTGATGATGCTTTTTGCGTCGCCCAGATTGTTGGAAAGGCTGAATACTTCAAGTGCGTTTTCAAACTTGAAGGCTGCTTCCTTGCCGCCTTCGAGTTCAAGTGCAATCAGGGTTGAACCGCCACTCATCTGACGGGCGATGATATCTGCCTGCGGATGGTCGGCACGGCCCGGATAAATCACGCGCTTCACACCCGCCTGACCTGCAAGCGCATCAGCAATCGCCGCTGCCGAGCGGGTCTGCTGCTGCACACGTACACCAAGCGTTTCCAGACCTTTGAGCATGATCCAGGCATTGAACGGGCTTATACCCGGCCCGGTATGGCGGTAATAGGCCTGTAATGTTTCCTCGACCCATTCCTTGTCAGAGAGGATGATGCCACCAAGACAGCGGCCCTGACCGTCAATATGTTTGGTGGTCGAATAAACGACGATATGTGCACCCAGTTCCAAAGGCTTCTGGAAAAGCGGCGTTGCAAAAACATTGTCAACGATCAGCTTGGCGCCGGCTTCATTGGCAACTTGCGCCACACCTGCAATGTCGATGATTTCCAGCGTCGGGTTTGACGGGCTTTCCAGAAACATCACCTTGGTGTTCGGGCGAACAGCGGCTTTCCAGTTTTCAATATCAGAGCCATCGATGATCGAAACTTCCACGCCATAGCGCGGCAGAATTGTCTCCACGATATAGCGACATGAACCGAATACGGCCCGCGCTGAAATCACATGGTCGCCAGCCTGTACCTGACACAGGATTGCAGCAGAAACCGCCGCCATGCCGGATGTGAAAGCACGGGCTTCTTCCGCACCTTCAAGGGCGCACATGCGCTTTTCAAACATGTCGGTGGTCGGGTTGGCATAACGCGAATAGATGAAACCCGGATCTTCACCCTTGAAACGCGCTTCTGCGGCTTCTGCGGTGGGGTAAAGAAAACCCTGCGTCATATACAGAGCTTCTGAAAATTCTGCAAAATCAGAGCGCAACGAGCCTGCATGAACGAGCTGGGTCGCCGGGCGAAACTTACGGGTAGTCTTATTCGTCATTTTATCCAACCTGTCGAAAGCTGGTCGGCCGGGGCGGATTGCCTCGGCGGCCAATAAAAAACCGGCCCTGCGAACACGCAAAAGGCCGGTTACGAACCGCGGCCTTATTTTAGCGAATTCTTTAACGTGGCTGCAAGCCGGCCGGCCAAATCACCACGGAACGCTTTTTCCTTATGCCTCTTGAGCGGGGTCGTCAATGCTTGAAAGATCAGTTTTCATGAAAAGCGTGACCTGTGAAGGGCTGATCCGCTTTGTTTCTTGCGGAAAACCCGCAAACTATGGGCTTTGAGGGCTTGGCAGCGGGGCTTTGAGCAGTCAAAGGTCTTAGACCGATTTTAAGTAATTCACGGAGTTGAGTGGCATGACGCAGAGGGACGCAGGAATTCTGGCAGATGCGGATATTGCAGCGCTCTTTGAAAGCGGTTTGCTCAAATCTCAACAATCGCTGGATGTTGACCAGATTCAGCCTGCAAGCCTTGATTTGCGACTGGGAGCGAAAGCCTATCGTGTACGGGCTTCCTTCATGCCGGGTCCGGGAACCCCTGTCATCGACAAGCTGGAACGCCTGAAACTCCACGAGATTGATTTGAGCCAGGGCGCCGTGCTGGAAACCGGCTGTGTCTATATTGTGCCTTTGCTTGAAAGCCTGGCACTGTCAGCGGAATTGTCAGCTTCCGCCAATCCGAAAAGTTCAACTGGCCGCCTTGATATTTTCACCCGTGTCATTGCCGATGGCGCGCAGGAATTTGACAAGGTGCCAGCCGGTTATAATGGTCCGCTTTATCTTGAAGTCAGCCCACGCACTTTCCCGATTGTCGCCCGCACCGGCTCGCGCCTGTCGCAGATCCGTTTCCGCAAGGGTCGTGCGCAGTTGAGCGAAGCAGAACTGACGCTCCTGCATGATAATGAAACGCTGGTCGCAGCAGAGCAGCCGAATATTTCCGGCGGCGGTATTGCGCTTTCGGTCGATCTTTCGGGCGGCGAAGACCGGCTGATCGGTTATCGCGGCAAGCACCATACGGCAGTTGTCGATGTTGACAAGCGTTCAGCACATGATGTTCTCGATTTCTGGGAACCGATTTATGATCGTGGTTCGCGTGAACTGGTGCTCGACCCGGATGAGTTCTATATCCTTGTTTCGCGCGAGGCGGTGCATGTTCCGCCGCTATATGCGGCTGAAATGACGCCTTTTGACCCGCTGGTCGGTGAGTTTCGTGTGCATTATGCAGGCTTCTTTGATCCGGGCTTCGGCCATAGTCTTGCTGGTGGTACGGGGAGCCGTGCGGTTCTGGAAGTGCGCAGTCATGAAGTCCCGTTCATTCTTGAACATGGGCAGATTGTCGGTCGCCTTGTTTATGAGCATATGTTGAATCGTCCGAAGGCACTTTATGGTCTTGATCTTGGGTCCAACTATCAGGCGCAGCAGCTCAAGCTCTCCAAACATTTCAGGTGATTGCATCCTTCCCGGATCCGTCTCTATAAAATAGGGAACAGGTGGAGGATTGCTTTGGTGAAAAACGGGAAAGATGAAATGCGCGAAATTGCGGCAGACACGCCAGCGCGTCGTCTGTCTGTGGGCATCGTTGCATTGCCGGGCTTTACGCTCACGGCCCTCAGCCTGTTTCTTGATCCGTTTCGCCTTGCAGCCGATGATCGTGATAAAAGCCGCCAGATCAGATGTGCATGGAAGATTTGCACGCTCTCGGGCGATCCGGTGACATCCAGCTCCGGCATGGTGATTGAGCCGACCGCGCCGATTGGTGCACTTGATGATTGCGATTATGTGGCCATTGTCGGTGGTGTTCTCAAGCAATATCGTCCGCGTCAGCAGGCCTTGATCGATCTTATCAAGCGTGCCGACAAGCGCGGTAAGACGGTGGTCGGTCTTTGTACTGCGGCTTTTCTGCTGGCTGAGGCACAATTGCTTGATGATCGCAATTGTTGTGTCAGCTGGTTTCACCGCGACGATTTTATCGATCTTTTTGACGGCTATTTTGCTGATACGACCAGTCTGTTTCATCGCAGTGGCCGGCATTTTACCTGTGCAGGCGGTCTGGGGGCGGCATCCCTGTCTTTGTCTATCATCCAGCACGAGATTTCCGAGGAACTGGCACGCAAAAGCGCTTCCATATTGATGATTCCTTATGAGCTGGTGCGTTCGGAACAACCGGCACTGAGTTTCAACGGTGTGCGTTCGCCAATGATCCGCAAGGCAATCCGCATTTTTGAGGAAACACTGGAAGAGCCGGTGCCGATGATCGATGTGGCTCGCAGGCTTGGCATCTCTGTGCGCCAGATGGAACGCGGTTTTCGCTTGGGCTTGGGTCGCACGGCATTTGAGGTGCGTGAAGAATTGCGGGTCAAGAAAGCGCGTGAATTACTGTCTGAAACGGGCCTTTCATTGCTGGAAGTGGCTGTCGCCAGTGGCTTTACCGATACGCGCAGTATGAACCGCTCCTTTGTTCGTCAGAAGCAAAAACCGCCGCGTGAATATCGTAAGCAGCATTGAACGCATCAGATAACTTGCGAAATCCGCACCGACCCCCTATTTTCCAAAGCATGTTTTGATACTGGAGATTTGCATGTCTGATGGTGTAAACCGTTTTCTTGGCGATACGCCAGCGCGCGTACTGATCAAGCTTGTGCTGATCTCGCTGGTGGTTGGCGTGCTAATGAGCGCGTTCCACTGGACGCCCTATGATATTCTCTATGGCATCCGTGATTTTGTCCTGCGCCTGTGGAATATGGGCTTCTCGGCAATTGCAGGTTTTGCTGATTATCTGATCCTCGGCGCTGCCGTGGTTATTCCAGTCTTTATTTTGCTCCGAATCCTCAGCTATCGCAAGTAAGAGCATTTCCAGTAAAAGTGCGAAGCGGTTTTGCGTAGGATAATGCGTAACTGAGAAAGCACTTCGGGATCACGACAAATGCAGCAGACTAATGGTTTCACTCTGTCCCGGCGTGGTTTTATGATCCTCGCCGGTGGTGCTCTCACCTATGCTGTTTTGCCGAAGGTCTTTGCCCAGGCTGCTTCTGGAGATGTGGATACAACGGCATTGTTTAACCAGATCCGCAAGGCAAATGGCCTTCCTTTGATGGCAACTGATAGCAAGCTTGAACAGGCAGCGCTTTATCAGGCACGGCGCATGGCAAGCTATGGCAAGATCGGCCACTCGGTCGGCTGGGGCAATGGTTTTGTCTCGCGGCTTAAACAGGCCGGCATTCGTGGTCCTGCTGCGGAAAATGTTGCTGTCGGGCAGCCTGACACGAAGGCTGTTTTTGATGCCTGGATGAAATCGCCGGGGCATCGCAAAAACATGCTTGATCCAACCTTTCATCATTACGGGCTGGCATGGGCCACGCCTGAGAACAATCCGCGCCGTCTCTATTGGGCAATGATGCTTGGGCTTTAAATCCTTTTTTCAGCGAGAAGCCCGGAAGCCAGATGCTCAAACACATCGACAGCTTTCTTGAGAGCAGATGCCGGGCTGTCACTTGCTGCAACCCAAAGTGCTGCATTGAGTGCAGCACCACTTAAAAGACGTGCGGCGGCATCCACATCAACGGGTTTCAGAACGCCCTCGGCAATCAGCACCCCAACCGTTTTGCGTGTGACATCAAGACAGGCATTCTGGCTCGGCCATTGCGAAGGGTCGCCAAGAAAAGCCGGACCGTCGAGCAGGACAATCCGCTGAACTTCTGGTTCGAGTGCCATTTTTATATAGGTGACGGCTTCCGTCATCAGCGCATCCCACGGGTCGTTTTTAACGGATGCTGCTTCCTTGGCGCGAGCCGCCATTTCCCCATCAATCTGGGCAACGACGGCAGCCAGCAGTCCTTTTTTGTCACCAAAGCTGTGATAAAGCGCACCGCGCGTAAGCCCCGCTTCGGCAGTCAGATCATCCATGGATGCAGCCGCAAACCCTTTATCGGCAAATGCTTTCCTTGCTGCCGCCAGCAGCAGCTTGCGGTTTTCCAGCATGGTTTCGGCGCGAGGTTTTGGCGGCATGCAAATCTCCGGCATTGACATACGTAGCGTATGTGAAATATACATACGTCACGTATATCAAACTTGTCAGCCAGATAAAAGCTGCACGGCGAAAGGATGTTTTATGACCCGCACTGCAATATTTCCTGATGGTCGTCAGGACCTCTATCAACAAAATGGTTATTCTGCTGCTATTCGCTCCGGCGATCTTCTTTTCGTCTCTGGTCAGGTCGGCAGTCGTGAAGACGGCTCTCCCGAGCCTGAATTCAAGGCTCAGCTTGAGCGGGCATTTGATAATCTGCGAAATGTTTTGGCGGCGGCAGGCTGCAATTTTGACGACATTGTTGATGTGACCACATTCCATACCGACCCTGAAAACCAGTTTGCGCAAATCATGGAGGTCAAGGCGCGTATGTTTCCCGAACAGCCTTACCCAAACTGGACCGCGGTCGGTGTAAACTGGCTTGCCGGTTTTGACTTCGAGATCAAGGTAATTGCACGCATACCAACTGTGTAATCTATCGATTATTCTCCAGACACAATGCTGTCAGACCTGCGACAATAGGGTGGCCGAATTTTCTGTTGTTTGAAATGATTCCAGCATAGAGCTTTCCTTTATCTTGTTTGAATATCGGGAAAGTTATGGATCACATGCTGCACGATAAGAGCATTGTTTCCAGACCATTTGAAGTGACCAACCGCATGGTGATGATGATCGCCGTGCCGATGACGCTCGCATCCGTTACCACGCCTTTGCTGGGGCTGGTGGATATGGGCGTGGTTGGTCAGATGGGGCAGGCGGAGCTGATTGGCGGTCTTGCCATTGGTGCACTGGTGTTTGATTTTTTGCTGACCATGTTCAGTTTTCTGCGTTCAGGCACCACCGGCCTTGTCGCGCAGGCGATGGGCGCGGATGACAAGGCCGAAGAACAGGCCATTTTCTGGCGGGCAATTGTCATTGCCATTGCTGCCGGTCTTCTGATGATTTTGAGCCTGCCGCTGGTTTTGAAAATTGCATCGGACTTTATCCATCCGACCCCGGCGACCCAGGCAGCAATGGTCACTTATGTGTCGATCCGTATGCTTTCGGCTCCCGTGGCCTTGATCAATTATTCGGTGCTGGGTCTGTTGCTTGGGCGCGGGCAGGGCATTTTAGGTCTCAGCCTTCAGGTGTTGATCAATGGCATTAATATTGTGTTGTGCATCGTGCTGGGGCTGGAACTGGGCTGGGGTGTGGCCGGTGTTGCATGGGCAACGGTGACTGGCGAAACAGTGGCCGCCATTATCGGTCTTTTCCTTGTCATGCGGCATTTTCATAAACAGACCGGACGCCACCCTGACGTAAAGCAGATTTTGCAAAAGGCAGGCATTGTGCGGATGATTGCGCTCAATCGCGATATCATGATCCGCTCAATCCTGCTTTTGACTGCCTTTGCCTATTTCACCCGTGCCGGGGCCGAGCTGGGACCGGTAACACTTGCGGCCAATGCTGTTTTGATGAATTTCTTCCTCATTTGCGGCTTTTTTCTTGATGGAATGGCGGCCGCAGTTGAACAGATCATCGGTCGCTCGGTTGGTGCACGCTACAGCCCGGCTTTCGTGCGCGGTGCGAAGCTTACCTTCCTCTGGGGGCTGGTCATGTCAGCCGCGATTGCGCTGATTCTGCTTGTTTTTGGTGATGCGATCATCGGTCTTTTGTCAAAGGCCGAAGATGTGCGTGATCAGGCGATCAGATATTTGCCATGGGCCGCACTGACAGGGCTGACCGGTCTGCTCGCCTTCCATATGGATGGGGTCTATATTGGCGCAACCTGGTCGCGTGACATGCGCAATATGATGTTCCTGTCACTGCTTTTCTTTTTGGCGGTTCTTTATGCGCTAAAGCCCACAATGGGAAATCACGGGCTTTGGCTGGCAATCAATCTGTTTTTATCGATCCGCGGCATCACGCTTCTGGCGCTGCTGCCGCGCAGATACAGAACTGAATTTTTCAAAGCATGATCCCGAAAAGTGGGAACCGGTTTTCGGTATAAGATCATGCTCAAGAGAAGTTTAGTCAGGCAGACGCCGTGCTGCCCATTCCTTGGTGTCGCGATCACGCAGATCAGCAATGCTGGCCACGCCAGCGGTCTTCACAGCTTTTGAAAGGCCACGCACGATGTCGGATGCAAGGCCGGGTCCGCGATAGATCATGCCGGTATAAAGCTGGATGAGATCAGCCCCGGCCTTGATCTTGGTCAAAGCGGTTTCGGCACTATCGATACCGCCGACACCAATCAGCGGCATGTCCTGACCGACACGCTCACGCATGCGTGCGAGAATAATTGTCGAACGTTCAAACAGCGGTACACCTGAAAGCCCACCTGTCTCGTCGCGGTTGTCAGCATTTTTCAGCCCATTGCGCGACAGTGTGGTGTTGGAAACTATAATGCCGTCAAGCTTTAGCGCAAGCGCTTCCGCTGCAATATCATCAAGTTCTTCATTGCTCAGATCGGGCGCAATTTTCAGGAAAACCGGACGTTTGAGCGTACACATCTTGCCTTCTTCGTCACGGGCTGCAAGCACGCGCGAAAGAAGCTCGCGCAGCGCATCGCGCGATTGCAGATTGCGCAAGCCCGGTGTGTTGGGCGACGAAATATTGACCGTGAAATAGCGTGCCAGTTGATAGAATTTGCGAATGCCGGCAACATAATCGGCGATGCGGTCTTCAGCATCCTTGTTGGCGCCGATATTCACACCGATAATACCGCTTTTACCGGCACGCTGTGACAGGCGCTTATATGCTGCATCATGGCCTTCATTGTTGAAGCCAAGACGGTTGATGACCGCATGATCATCGGGCAGACGAAAAACACGCGGACGCGGATTTCCACTTTGCGGGCGCGGTGTGATGGTGCCGACTTCTGTAAAACCAAAACCGATTTTCAAAAGTGCATCCGGCACTTCGGCATTTTTGTCAAAACCTGCGGCCATGCCGACCGGATTGGGGAATTGCAAACCCGCAATCTTGACTGAAAGAGCCGGGTCATGTGGGCGGTTACAGGTGACAATACCTGTTTTCAGCCCCGTAATGGACAGAGCATGCGCTTGCTCGGCGTCGAGCGTAAATAATGCACGGCGTCCAAAAAGTTCAAAAATTCCGCTCATTTGCCCTCAAGCTCCGGGAAGATATGCAGACCATTTTTGTCAAGCGGCAATGGCTCGACTTTTATCACTGCCGATAAGGGCAGAGCGCTATAAAGATGCGGAAACAATGCGCCGCCGCGTGAGACTTCATATTTCAGCGCATCGCCCAAAGCATCCGCATCCACGCTTATCAGCAGCAGATCCGTTTGCCCGGCAAAATGTTTGGCGGCTGTTTCGCGCAGCTGTTCACGGGTGGAGAAATGGATATAGCCATCGGCAATATCAACCGGTGCCCCGGTAAAATTGCCAGCTTCTTCCGCCTGCGCCCAGAGATCGCGCGGGGCGATCTTGTAGATGGTCGTTTTGATCATGGGCGCTCTCTAACCTGAATTTATTTGAAAATCAAAGCATGGCTTGTTCGTTTTTCTTGCATAGCTCCCATATGATACAGAGTGAACTTTACAGGAGGTCGGTTATGGCTGGCAGAATGAGTGCAATTGCGATTGTTTCTATGCTTGGGTTAAGCTTTGTTGCAAGCAATGCTTTTGCAGAGGAAAACGGGCGCTATCGTCTTGAAGGTACTGAAAATGGCTATGTCCGCTTTGATACGCGGACAGGCGCACTTTCGGTCTGTAATGAGCAACAGGGTCAGCTCATCTGCAAAATGGCGACTGAAGACCGCGAGGCTTACGAGAATGACATTTCCGATTTGCAGGATCGTGTGAAGAAGCTTGAAGATAAATGTGTGGCGGTTGAAGCTGCCGCCGCATCCTCCAAACTGCCTTCGGAAGCAGAGTTTGAACAATCTCTTGGCTATATGGAGCGCTTCATGCGTCGTTTCATGGATATCGCAAAAAGCTTTGACAGTGAGCCGGAAAAGCCTGCGGAGAAGCTGCAACAATAGTCCCATGGTTATTTAGTAGTGCTTGCGTCAGTGACATGAAAATGCTTGCCTCCCTGAAGCGCAATAGCAGGGGGAGGGAAGTCCGGCGATGCAGGGCTGGGGAATTATAGGCGTCGCATTTTTGTATCTTTTGTTGCTGTTTGCCGTGGCAAGCATCGGCGACAGACGTGCGGCCCTCTGGAGCAGCGCTCCACGCCCCTATATCTATGCGCTCAGCCTTGCGGTTTACTGCACGTCATGGACTTTTTTCGGCTCTGTTGGCCTGTCGGCCCAGCGCGGGCTTGAATTTTTAGGCATCTATATCGGCCCTATTCTGGTGTTTACGCTGGGAAACCGCCTGCTGCGCCATATTGTGCGGCTTGCCAAGGCTGAGCATATCACTTCCATCGCTGATTTTCTGGCTGCACGCTATGGCAAAAGCTTTGGCGTGGCGTCCCTTGCCACCTGTATCGCGGCGGTTGGTTCCATTCCTTATATCGCGCTGCAACTGAAAGCCGTCTCCGGCAGCGTAGGGCTGGTGATGGAGCATTATGGTGCAGCCTTTGATCCATCTGTCTTTGTGTTTGGCGATATTTCGCTGCTTGTGGCTGCTGTTCTGGCGGTCTTTGCAATCCTGTTCGGCACACGCCATACAGATGCAACCGAGCATCAGGACGGGCTTATTCTGGCCGTGGCGCTCGAATCGGTCATCAAGCTTTGCGCATTCCTTGCGGTTGGTCTGGCCTGCACTTTTTTCATGTTTGGATCGCCCGGTGAGCTGATTGAAAAAATTTCGCAATCGCACGCGGCGCTGGAAGCATTTCACTACGAAACCTCCATAGGCACATGGATTGTGCATACGATGTTGAGTGCGGCCGCAATCATCATGCTGCCGCGACAGTTTCATGTGACGGTCGTGGAAAGCCGCAGCGAAAAGGAATTGCGCACGGCTTCGTGGCTGTTTCCGCTCTATCTGATATTGATCAATATTTTCGTGTTTCCCATTGCACTGATCGGCGTGATGACACTGGGCAATACGGTGAGCGGCGATCTTTATGTGCTGGCGCTGCCGCTATCAGCCGGTGCGCATTGGCTGGCACTGATTGCATTTCTTGGTGGCTTGTCTGCGGCAACAGCCATGGTGATTGTTGCCTGTGTGGCGCTTTCGATCATGATCTCCAATCATCTTGTTCTGCCATTGATCATTCGCAGACTTGCCGTGCGTCACCCGACCGAACAGCGTGATCTGACAAAGATCATTTTAAACACCCGGCGGCTGACGATCATTGGCATTCTGGCGCTGGCCTTTGTCTATTACCGCATGGCGTCGAACAATATTCACCTTGCCTCCATCGGTCTGATTTCCTTTGCTGCCATTGCCCAATTTGTTCCGTCTTTTATCGGTGGGCTGTGCTGGCGCAATGCCAATGGGCGCGGCGCGATACTGGGCTTGTCTGCTGGCTTTCTGATCTGGGCCTATACGCTGTTATTGCCAACAGTTGCGCCTGAAAATGCTGCCATTTTGCGGGATGGTTTTTTAGGTTTTACTGCATTGCGGCCAGAGGCTTTGTTTGGTTCCGACATGCTGCCGCTGACCAATGGCGTGGTCTGGAGCCTTGCCGCCAATACGCTGTTTTATATTCTTGGCTCTCTGTCTCGTGCATCAACAGCGCTTGAAAGGATTCAGGCCAGTATTTTCCTGCCGCGTTATTTTATCGGCACACCTACGCTTAAGCGCTTTCGCACCACGGTAACGGTTGCTGAACTCAAGGCAACCATGGCCCGTTATCTGGGTGCCGAACGTGTCGAACGCGCGTTTCTGCGTTTTGAAGCACGCGAGCAGCGCAGGCTCGATCTGGGCATGACGGTCGATACACCGCTGATCCGCTATGCCGAGCAATTGCTAGGCACAGCAGTCGGCTCCTCGTCGGCACGACTGGTTTTATCCTTGCTGCTCAAGCGCAATGATGCATCGGCCCGTGATGCACGACAATTGCTCGATGATGCGTCCGTTGCCCTGCAACAAAACCGCGATCTGTTGCAGATTGCCCTCGATCAGATGGATCAGGGGATTACAGTGCTCGACAAGGATTTGCGGCTGACCTGCTGGAATCGTCAGTTTCGCAGCCTGTTTGATCTGCCCGATGAAGTGATGCAGGTGGGCATTCCTGTGTCTGAGATTGTCGAGTATCTGGCGCATAGTGGCGATCTTGCCCCTCATGCGCAGAATGCGGCCATCATCTCGATTGCAACATTGCGCAAGCCGTGGCGTCTGACCTTGAAATCGACGGGCAAGGTGCTGGAAATCAATTCCAACCCGATGCCGGACGGCGGACTGGTGGCGACCTATACTGATATTACTGCCGAAGTTGAGGCGGATATCAGCCGCCAGCGGGCGGCAGAAATGCTCGAACAGCGTGTCGCCGACCGTACGGCAGAGCTCACCCTTGTGAACCAGAAACTTGCCAAAGCGCAAAGCGTCGCCGAAGAAGCCAATCTCGGCAAGACGCGCTTTCTGGCGGCGGCTGGTCATGATATTCTGCAACCGCTCAATGCGGCGCGGCTTTACAGCACCGCCCTTGCCGAAAAGCTTGGCCGCGCAGAAACGAGCCAGCTTGCCCGCAATATTGACAGTTCGCTTGAATCGGTGGAAGCCATTCTGGGTATGGTTCTCGACATATCGCGACTGGATACGGGCGCGTTGAAACCGGATGTCTCGGTTTTTCGTCTCGACAAGCTGTTGAGCCAGATTGCCACCGATTTTACACCCATGGCCCGCAAAAAGGGGCTGAAACTGCGCGTGGTGCCGTCAAGTGTCGTGGTCAGGACTGACCGCAACATGCTGCGTCGGCTGATCCAGAATCTCGTTTCCAATGGGATCAAATATAGCCGGAAGGGTGGTGTCCTGTTTGGTGTTCGCCGCCGTGGTGATTATATCGAATTGCAGGTTCTCGACAGCGGCATCGGGATTGCGAATCAAAAACTCAAGCTGGTGTTCCGCGAGTTCACGCGCCTTGATGAAGGGATGCGCGAAGCAGAAGGTCTTGGACTTGGCCTTTCGATTGTTGACCGGATCGCTCGGATGCTCGAATTGCCGCTGAGCATTTCATCTGTGCCGGGTAAGGGCAGTGTATTTTCATTGCGCATTCCGGTTTGCGATGAAGCGGTGCCTGTTGAAAGCGTTGCCAGCCGCAGGGGTATCAGGCGTGCATCCAGCCTGACAGGACTTGACGTGCTGTGCATTGATAATGATGCCAATATATTGGCGGGTATGGAAACCCTGCTGAACGGCTGGGGTTGCAATGTGACCACATTGCGTGGAGGCTCGGGCCTGAAACTGTTCTGCGTGGAGCGGGAAGTGGCGCCGGATATTATCGTGGCCGACTACCATCTTGATAATGAAAACGGGCTGGATCTGATTGGTTTTGCACGCGAAAGCTTCGGAGAGGAAATTCCGGCGATCCTGCTGACGGCTGATCGCTCCAAGGAAGTGCGCAAACGTGCCGATGACGAGAATGTCACCCTGTTGAACAAGCCATTGCGCCCGGCAGCACTGCGCTCGCTTTTATCAAATGTACTGCATCAGAGTGCGGCGGCCGATACCAAATATCGATGAGATATATTCAACTTGCTTCTGAGGTGAGCGTTTCACTGCCGATGCGCGAGAGAAGGATGACGGCCTGTGTACGGCTATCGACGCCCAGTTTCTGTAAAACGGCAGAAACATGCGCCTTTACCGTTGCTTCTGAAACATTGAGCTCATAGGCAATCTGCTTGTTGAGAAGCCCTGCCGCAAGCATGGTCAAGACGCGCGATTGCTGCGGCGTGAGCGTTCTGATTCTGGCAATCAGCGCTTCTGTTTCGGGATCATGCGCCTGATCAAGGTCAATGTCGGACGGGGTCCAGATATCGCCGGCAAGAACCGCATGAATGGCCTCGCCAATGGCTTCCATACTGGCTGATTTGGAGATGAAACCCGATGCACCAAGCTCGATCGCATGACGGATGGTTGCCGCATCATCGGTGGCAGACACAATGATGACCGGCAATGCGGGTTGAAGCGCTTTGAGCGTGACGAGCCCCGAAAGCCCGGTGCCACCGGGCATGGTCAGGTCCAGCAACAGCAAATCAATATCGTCGCGCTCAGCGGCGTGTTGTTTCACAGCATCGAAATCGCCGACCTCGATAATTTCGGTTTCTTCAGGCAAATTGGACAGAACCTGTCGCAATGCCCCCCTGAAAAGTGGATGGTCGTCAGCGATGATAAATTGCATAAGCTTCGCATGCCATTCTGAAGGTCCTCCCCAAACCGCCGCATTACACATGCAGCACTTTTGTTTTATGCTGATTTTCAGGACGGGCAACCAAAATTAACATTATATTGTTGGTACATATGTCGCATTTCCGCCTTTTGGCCGCATTTTCCGCTAATTTCGCATGAGACTGAGAGCCGCTGACGGGAATGAGAAGGCATTTTATGACACGCAATACGCTTTATCCGGAAATTGAGCCATTTAAACAAGAGATGCTGCAAGTCTCGCCTTTGCATCGCATTCATGTCGAACAATGCGGCAATCCCGATGGCAAGCCTGTGATCATGATCCATGGTGGACCGGGTGGCGGTATTACCCCATCCATGCGTCGCCTGCATGACCCGAAAAAATATCGCATCATCCTGTTTGATCAGCGCGGCTGTGGACGTTCAACCCCGCATGCCGAACTGCGCGAGAACACGACATGGGATCTTGTCGCCGATATGGAGCATATCCGTGCGCATCTCGGTATTGATAAATGGCAGGTCTTTGGCGGCTCATGGGGCTCGACGCTGGGTCTGGCCTATGCACAAACGCATCCTGATCGTGTTCTGGAAATCATCCTGCGGGGTATTTTCATGATACGCCGGTTTGAAGTCGAATGGATGTATTCCAATGGCGCCAGCATCATCTTCCCGGACCACTTTGAAGCATATCAGGAATATATTCCTGAAAATGAACGTGGGGACATGATTGCCGCTTATTACAAGCGCCTGACCGACCGTGATCCACAGGTGCAGCTTGAAGCGGCTCGCCGCTGGGCACGCTGGGAAGGTTCGGTATTGTCAATTCAGCCGGATCCGGCCCGTGTCGACGCATTTGGTGAGGATCTTTATGCTGTCGCTTTTGCGCGTATCGAGTGTCATTATTTCCAGAACCGCGGCTTTCTTGAAAGCGATGACCAGCTTTTGCGCAATGTCGAACATATAAGGCATATACCCGGCGTGATTATCCATGGCCGCTATGATATGTGCACGCCTTTCATCAATGCCTGGCAGCTCAAGAAGATGTGGCCGGAAGCTGATCTCAGAATCGTTGAAGACAGTGGGCATCTGGTGACAGAACCGGGCATCACCCATGAGCTGATCGAGGCAACAAGGCGTTTTGCCGTTTGATTTGAGAGAAAAAGTGGATTTTGAATATTCACTTTTTCTTTGAACATTTTCGCCTACAATCAAGTGATCTGATATTTAAGAACATTCTTGATCTTGAATGTCTATGGTGGTGATTTATCTGGCGAAGCTTATCCGTAGCAAGGACGGCCCGGTTTAAGTTCGTGTTCGAGAGGGATATGTAATGTTAAAAGAATTCAAAGAATTTGCTCTCAAGGGCAATATGGTCGATCTGGCTATCGGTGTGATCATCGGTGGGGCATTTGGCAGCCTTGTTAATTCGATTGTCAATGACATCATCATGCCGATCATTGGTTTGATCACAGGTGGTATCGATTTCTCCAATATGTTCATTCAGCTTGCCGGCAATCCGCAAACAACGCTGGCCGCGGCTCGTGATGCCGGTGCGACCATTGCTTATGGTAATTTCGTTACCTTGCTTATCAACTTCCTGATCATCGCATGGGTTTTGTTCCTTGTTGTCAAAGGCATGAACAGACTCAAGAAGAAGGAAGAAGCAAAGCCGGAAGCTGCTGCAGAACTGCCACGCGAAGAAGTGCTTCTGGAAGAAATTCGCGATCTTCTTGCAAAGCAGAGCAAAGCCTGATTGTTTTGCAATAATCACTCGGAAGCGGAGCCATAACAGGCTCCGTTTTTGTTTGATCCATCATGCCGGCTGATCGAAACATCAAAAAATACCGCATGATTTCATGACTGTGTCTTGCTAGATATGGCGCACCAAAACAGGCAATATGTGGGAACAGATGACGCTTTTTACTGATCTTCGCCGTGAAGCAGCCAGTGCACCGGATAGTGGTATTATTACCGTTGCCAATCATGGTCGCGGCAAACCGGGAATTATTCCGCTATGGGTTGGCGAGGGGGATCTGCCAACCCCTGATTTTATCCGCGATGCTGCGAAGTCAGCCATAGAAAATGGTGAAACCTTCTATACCTGGCAGGCCGGTATTCCTGAATTGCGTGAAGCGCTGGTGCGCTATCATGCGCGTCATTTTCCACAACCGTTCAAGCCGGAAAATTTTTACGTGACCGGCTCTGGTATGCACGCCATTGAAATGGCGCTGACTGCCACCACAGGAGCAGGTGAAGAAGCAATTTATCTTTCACCGGCATGGCCGAATTTTGTTGGCGCAGCCGGGCTTGCAGGTGCGGTTCCGGTGCCTGTTGAACTTGAATTTGGTGCCAATGGCTGGGTGCTTGATCCTGATAGAATAGCCAGCGCAATCACGCCGCGTACCCGTGCGATCTTTATCAATACGCCATCCAACCCGACCGGCTGGACCGCTGATATTGAGACGCTGCGCTTCATTCTCAATCTGGCACGCGAAAAGGGCATCTGGATTATTGCCGACGAAATTTACACCCATTTCTATTATGGTGGCGGGCGTGCGCCGTCCTTGATGGATATTATGGAGCCGGATGACCGCATTATTTTCGTCAATTCCTTCTCGAAAAACTGGGCAATGACCGGCTGGCGCGTGGGCTGGATGAATGTGCATCCATCCATCGGCCCTGTTATTGAGAATATGATCCAATATTCCAATTCCGGCGTGGCGCAATTCATGCAGCGCGGCGCGGTTGCAGCCCTTGATCATGGTGATGATTTTATTGCGATGCAGGTTGAACGTGCCCGTTCAACCCGGGATCGCCTCTGCGCAAACTTGCAGGAAACCGGCAAGGTTCACCTGACCCCGCCGCAGGGGGCGTTTTATCTGTTTTTCGGTGTTGAGGGTGTCAGCGATTCGGTGAAGGCGGCAATCGACATGGTTGATCATGCCAATGTAGGGCTGGCTCCGGGCAGCGCCTTTGGTGTGGGTGGCGAGGGTTATTTCCGGCTTTGCTTCTGCCGCGATCCGCAACAGATTGATGAAGCGGCATCAAGACTGGTTCGCTGGATCAATAGTCTCTAGATACGAAAAAGGCCGGTTAAAACCGGCCTTTTTCATAGGTTACATTAAACCGGTCAGCCGCCTGCTTTGGAAACCATCAATGGTATGATGCGATCGGAATTGGCAGCTTTTGGCGTTTCAGGCTCGGCAAAAGGAATGCCCAGCGTGTTCCATACTTCAAGCAATGCATCTTTCAGTCCGTCGATCAGCTGATCGTCATGCAATGGCGATGGCGTGATGCGAAGCCGTTCGGTACCGCGTGGTACAGTCGGATAGTTGATTGGCTGAATATAGATGCCATGCACGTCGAGCAGACGGTCGCTGGCCTGTTTGCACAGTTCCGGGTTGCCGACCAGAATTGGCACAATATGCGTTTGCGAAGACATGACCGGGAAACCGGCTGCTGCAAGAACATCCTTGGCGCGTTGTGCCTGCCGCTGCTGACCGTCGCGTTCAACCTGCGAGGTTTTGAGATGACGGATTGCCGCGGTTGCGGAAGCAGCAACTGCTGGCGGCAGTGATGTCGTGAAGATGAAGCCCGGCGCATAGGAACGCACAGCATCGATAATGGCGCGTGAGCCGGTGATGTAACCACCCAATGCGCCGAATGCCTTGGCAAGTGTGCCTTCGATAATATCAATGCGGTGTGCAAGGCCATCGCGTTCGGTAATACCGCCGCCGCGTGCGCCATACATGCCAACGGCATGAACCTCATCAATATAGGTCATGGCATTATATTTGTTTGCGAGATCGGCAATCTTCTCGATTGGCGCAATATCGCCATCCATCGAATAAACAGATTCAAACACAATCAGCTTGGCGCGGGAATGGTCGGCTGCTTTCAGTAGCTGTTCAAGATGCTCAACATCATTATGACGGAATATCTTTTTCTCAGCACCCGAACGACGAACGCCTTCAATCATCGAAGCATGGTTCAGCTCGTCAGAAAGGATCAGGCAATTTGGCAGCAGTCGCGCAATGGTCGAAATCGATGCTTCGTTTGACACAAAGCCCGATGTGAAAACCAGACCCGCTTCCTTGCCATGCAGGTCGGCAAGCTCTGTTTCCAGTTCAACGAGCGGATGATTATTGCCCGAAATATTGCGTGTTCCACCGGCGCCCGAACCCGTGCTGCTGGCAGTGTCACACATGGCCTTGATGACATCAGGATGATGCCCCATGCCCAGATAATCGTTTGAACACCAGACAGTGATCTCACGGGGTGATCCATTGTTACGCCAGATAGCGCGGGGGAAACGTCCGACAATGCGTTCAAGATCAGCAAAAACGCGGTAACGTTTCTCGGCGTGCAGCTGGTCGATCGCTTCTTCAAAAAAACGGCGATAGTCCATTATACGCTCCTTAGTTATTGCTCTAGTACCGCTTTTGCGCTGTTGCGTCCATGCCGCAATGCCGGGCAATTTGCCACGCTTTCGTTAATTTGCATTGATCTGAATCAAATAAATAGTTGGGATCTAAAGCAAATAAATAGCTGGCTTTTTTAACGGGTCATCAGGCGGTAGATGAATTTTGGCGCCAGATCCCTGCGGCGGACATAAACCCGCGGCATGGCAAACGGATCGTCATCAGCGCGTGCGCGTGCATGAACCGTTGTTGTGGCAGTTTCATAGCCTGCTTCACGGCACATATCGCGATGGATGGGGAGATTGCCGCCATAGGGATAGGCAAAATTGGTCACTTCCGATCCAAGCATATCTTCGAGCATGGTTTTGGACTGGACAATCTGACGCCGCGCTTCTTCCTCCGGTGTCTTTTCCAGATTGACGTGATCAAGCGTATGCGCACCGACTTCATGGCCGAGTTCTGCCCATTCGCGCATTTGTTCAACCGACATGCACGGTGTTACCGGCACGCCCATTGCCTGATCCCAGACATTGCTGCCGCCCAGCTGATTGGCAACAAAATAATTGGTTGCAGTGAAGCCGAATTCGGCAAGCACGGGCAGGGCATTTTCATAATTATTGAGAAAACCGTCATCAAAGGTAATGACCACAACCTTACCCATCTTCTCGCCCTTGATATAGGGCAGGGCGTTGCGCAGTGACAGGCCCTGATAGCCAAGCCTTTTCAGCCAGGCCATCTGGCTGCGGAATTTATCCGGGTGTACCCAAAGCCCGCGAAACGGGATTTTCTTGTGCGGTAATGCAGCGATCTGATGATACAGAAGAACAGGGACGGCCATTTGTTTCATTTCGATTTTTCTGAAAACCTGCGCACGCGCATCCGGTAGATCGGACGCATGATTTCGCGGGCAAGCTTGTCTTTGAAGGATTTCTTGTGCTGGATGGTGGTGCCGCCAAGCTGTGCGGATATTTCCTTTACACCACCGGGAATGATGGCAAGCGGCTGCAATCCTGTGACCCAGCGCATTTGCACCGTTGTATCGACAGGTCGGTCAAATTGTTCACTCACAGCAAGCAGCTTTTTTGCGGCATCAAAACTGACAAGCTGCGCGACCATGCCAAGACCGACAGGGTCGGGGATGATGATACGCAACTGATCATCACGATAGACTTCACGACCCTGTTCGCGGTCGCGGAAGGTAAAGCGAATAAAACTGCCCCCTTCGAAATGACTGGTGGCGGCATGATATGCAGCATTGAATTGATCTGTCAGTTCAACATCGTCTTCAATCACAAAACCTGCATCAAGCCTTTGATCAACAATTGCCTGCCATGCCTTGCGATGCGACAGAAAACAGGCGATCTCATTTTTGCTCAGCGAGAAAGGATAATACGGTTTATGAAGTTTGCGCCTGTAGGCGTTTTGAATGTCCGTATCCGAAAGGGTGCGGCTGTCAATGGCATCAAGGATTTCGGACTTTATGGGAAGTTCACGGATAAGTTTTTCAACCTGCGGCTGTCGATCTCTCGCCCGCGCCAGATGAATGATGAAGGCCTTGATATTCATGTCAAACCTGAGCGCGTAACAATAAATTGAACCGAAAAACCTATTCTATATCTGCTATACGCTCAATTTGTGCAAGTTATTCATGCTAGCTTGTTTTAACAAGCAATCCGGCTGCAATCTTGTTTTCGATCCACTTGCGCTCGGCAGCCCAGTCGTGGCGTTTCCAGCCTTCCCAGCTGAAGCCGCAAATTTTTATGTCCCAGTCAGGCTGGGAATATTTGCGCAAAACCAGCCAGATGCCAAAGAAGCCGGTGCTCGGAAAAACTTCGTGCATGCGGTCGGGACCAATACCCAGTTCGTTACAAACCGCGAAATAGTCCTGCGAAGGCATGATGCGGATTTTCTTGCCAGCGCGACCAAAATAATCAATCGCTTCATTGGTCCAGTCGGCACGACGCCCCTTGAGGCGCGAAAGAAAATTGGGGTGGTGATGGAAGCGCTTGATAATGCTTGGATGGAAGGCAAACAGCACTTCCGGACTATTGCGAACGATTTCTGAATTGATAAAGGCTGGATCCTTGATCCATTGCTCCATCTGTTTGCTTGATGTTGCAAGCATCAGCATGTCGGTTTTTGTACCACTCATTCCAAGGGAAACGCGCGGCTCATTAAAACGAAGAACAAGATCAGCAGCGTCAATTTCAGCGGACAGGTCACGGTCGAGAGGGCCGTTTCCGACAATAAATATGGTTTTGTTCATTCGCGGGAATCTTGCTTTGTTAATTAAAAAAAGCTGAGATTTGAGAAAAATGCGGCAATTAAAAGTCTCTGCTAACTTGCCGGTACATTTTGAGGGGGTGTTTCCGATCACTTTTCTCGTGAACGCGATGATGAGGCATGGGATGCTTCTGCGGGAGCTGGAGCGTTAGCACTTCGCAAAGACAGTATAGCCATGCAGTGCAGCCATGCAGATTATGCACTTCTCAAATCGATTAAAAAGGGGGAAGCTTCACCATGGGAGGAAGGTAAAAAGCGGCGCTTCAAAGTGCTGCACATAAGGGGATAATATTATGAACCACCTTCGCACTAAAATTTCCCGCTGGATGCAATATCGCGAAAACCTGCGTGAACTCAGCAGTTGCAGTGATCGCGACCTCTCAGATCTTGGTATTTCGCGCGATGAAATCCGCCGCGTGGCACATGAGGCCGCTTTCGCCTGATTAAGCTATGGTCCTGATCCTAGACTTCGCCCGGCTTTTTGAAGCGGATATGAATGTCATCCTTTGCAAGGTCAAAACCGGCATAGTTGCGCTGAAAAGCGATAAGCGCATCATTGACGCCTTTTGAATAGTCGTCGTCATGCACTTGCACCTGATGCCGGTAAATGATCCTGTCGTCTTTATAAAATATGACCTGACCTTCCATGATGGCCTCCTCGTAAAGCCTTATGGTGATGGGAACTCCAATTCCCGCATTGTCGGTATATTTAATTGAGATAGGCGAGCGGACAAGGCTTTCAAGTCTTTTACAGGCTCTCGCCTTTGCAAAGCTTGAGCCATGCTCTTGCGGCATGGGAAAGAAAAGCGCCTTTGCGCCAGATCAGGGCCATGTCCCAGTTTAATTGCGCATCCTTGATCTGATGAATGCGGATACCGGGGCTTTTGCGTTGTTCGGCAATCATCTGCGGCAGAAAGGCAATGCCCATATTGGCGGCGACCAGTTCGACAATAAAGTCAATCTGGCTTGAGCGCACGGCGATATTCGGAAACAGGCCACGCTGATGGCAGGCATCGAGAATGATATGATTGAGTGCAAAGCCGCTTTCAAACAGGATGAAAGGCAGGCTGGCAATATCGGACAGGGGAATGCCGTCCTCATCGGTGAAACAGTGATTGGCCGACAGCAGTGCAACGACTGGTTCGCAACGCACAGCCTGCCATTCAAAATTTTCTCCGACAGGCAACAGTGAGGCGGCAAGCTCGACGTCACCTGCCAGCAGCAGTTCTTCAAGCCGTTTGCTGCCATGTTCAAGAAGCTGAATGTCTATGTCCGGATAAAGCCGGGTGAAGGCTGCAAAGACCGGAGCAAACAACACGCTGGAGCCGATTGGCGGCAGACCAAGCCGTAAAAGTCCGCGTTTGAGGCCGCGCAGCTCGTCAATTTCGCTCAGCATGTCCTCTTTTTCGGTGAGTATCGCCAGCGCACGCCGATAAACGATTTCGCCTGCACTGGTCAGGCGGGGCGGGGTGATCTCACGGTCAAGCAAGCTTAGCCCGAGTTCACTCTCGAGCTGACGCACTGTTTTGCTGACGGTCGATTGGGTAGCGTTGATCGTTCGCGCGGCAGCGGAAAAGCCGCCCTGTCGCACCACTTCTACAAAAGCCTGAAAACCACGTAAATTCATAAGCCATTCCATTATGGCATAGCTGCAATGAAATCAATTCATTTCTGGAATATATCTGTTGCGCCTATAGTGAACTCACAAAATCTGTATTGGAACATGAACATGCGCACCCATAATCTGACAATCCGCTTTCGCTATGCGCTGCACCACAGCCGCATGATGCAGATTGCGATCCTGTTCGGCTTCTGGCTGGCAGGTGAGGCTTTTGTGCGTTTGGTTTCTCTGCCGCTCCCGGGCGGTATTGTCGGCATGGCTCTGGTTCTTGCGCTGCTTTTGAGCGGACGTATCAGCCTGTTCAGCATGAAGCGCGGTGCAGAATGGTTTCTGGCGGAAATGCTTTTGTTCTTTGTGCCTGCGGTTCTCGCGGTTCTCGAACATCAGGAACTGCTTGGAATGCTCGGCTTGAAAATCATGGCGGTCATATTGGTTGGCACATTGACGGTGATGACCGTGACTGCATTGACTGTCGATATGTGCTATCGCCTGAGTGTGCGCTATGCCGCTAAGTAACCCATATGTGGCAATGCTGTTCTGGTCGGCGGCCACAATCCTGCTTTATCTGGCGGCAAAGCGCGTCTATCGCCGCTTTCCCATGTGGTGGCTGACGCCGCTTGCCATTACGCCATTGCTGCTGATGGCGTTGCTTATCGGTTTGAATGAAAATTATCGTGGCTATTTCAGTGCGACCCATTGGCTTGTCGCACTGCTTGGACCTGCAACAGTGGCTTTTGCCATTCCGATCTATCAGCAACGGGCTACCATTCGCCGCTATTGGCCGGTGCTGCTGGTCGGTGTTGTGGTGGGCAGCACGTCTGCAATGTTTTCCGCCTGGGGGCTTGCGCATTTGCTGGGTCTCAATGAGGCAATCAGCCTGAGCCTGATGCCGCGTTCCATGAGCACACCTTTTGCCATGACGGTTTCCGGCGATATTGGCGGCACGCCGGATCTGACGGCGATCTTTGTGGTGCTGACAGGTGTTTTTGGCGCAGCCATGGGCGAGATGATGCTGAACTGGTTGCCGATTCGCTCTGCCCTGGCGCGGGGTGCACTGTTCGGCATGGGTGCTCATGGCGCAGGTGTCGCAAAAGCCCATCAGATCGGCAGTGAGGAAGGCTCGATTGCCGGTCTTGTTATGGTTCTGGTCGGACTGGTCAATGTTCTGGCTGCGCCGCTGATTGCGCATCTTCTCTGAAACATTGTTTTTACAGAATATTTTTCTTTATATGCTTATTCTGTGAGCAGGTTTCTTATATTCAATTTTCTGCAAAAAACTTAAGCATCGGCGTATTTGCATAACTGATATGCGTTATTGGTCGTTGTTGAATAAAGAGGCTCAGGCTAAATATTGGTCATCGGGTTCACTCCTCCTCCCAGAACCCGGTGACGAATACGGCATCTCCTCCTCCCAGCCGTATTCAAGATCAGGCCGCGCATCCTCCTCCCGCGCGGCCTTTTTCTTTTTTAATCTCCCCATGCCGATCTGTTAACAGTGCGTCGCTGCGCCCCCATATGGGCAAATGCAACAATGTGAACTATTTCTGCTGCAATATCAGTTTTGCGGTAAGTTTGTTCTTTGGGGCATCTGCCGCCATAAATGCGGGAGATAGCAATCATGATCAGCGGTATTCATCACCTGACTATGATTACGCGCAAGGTTCAGGCCAATGTTGATTTCTATGCAGGTTTTCTGGGCCTGCGTATCGTCAAGCAGACAGGTGGCTTTGAAGACGCAGAACAGTTGCATCTTTTCTATGGCGACCGTTCCGGCACGCCCGGTTCACTGATCACCTTTCTAGTCTGGGAAGATGGGGCACGGGGCCGTGTGGGCCATGGTCAGGTCAGTGAAATTGCACTTGCCATTGATCGCACTTCCCTTGGCTTCTGGCTTGAACGCGCCTTGCGCTATCATGTGCCTTGCGAAGGTCCGGTACAGGAATTTGGTGAGCCGGTGCTGCGTCTGCGCGATCCCGATGGCGTTATCGTCAAACTGGTCGGCAGCGATCTGAGCGCCAATGATGTCTGGGTACCGGATGATGTTCCAGAAGAACATGCGGTGCGCCGTATTCGCTCGGCAACAATCCTGTCCGAGCAGCCGGAGCAGACGGTTGCCTTTATCGAGCGCTATTTCGGTTTTCATGTGCAAGCAAAAGAGGGCACGATTGAGCGGCTGGTTTCCGATTCAGGCGATGTAATTGATGTGCGCGATGCAACAGGTTTCTGGCCGGGCGTGCCTGGTACCGGCATTGCCGATCACGTGGCGTTTCGTGCGGCAGACACGCAGGAGGTCGAGCGGGTGGAAAAGGAGCTGGCACAGCTCAATTCCAGCGAAACCAATGTCCATGATCGCAAATATTTTGCCTCGCTTTATGTGCGTGAGCCGGGCGGCACTTTGTTCGAGCTTGCAACCGATGGGCCGGGCTTTACATTGGATGAGTCGGTTGAAACGCTGGGGAAGGTGCTGTTCGTGCCGCCGGGCAATGAAGATCGGGAAGCTGCAATCCGTATGCGACTGCCACAGTTTTCGCTGCCCAATGAAGAGCGGGTAATCTATCGCGACTTGCCTTTCGTGCATCGTTTGTACCAGCCGGAAAACCCGGATGGCACAACGCTTATTCTTTTGCATGGGACGGGCGGCAATGAAAATGATCTGATGCCGTTTGCCGCCAAGGTTGCACCACGTGCCACACTTTTGGGTGTGCGCGGGCGCAGCACGGAAGAAGGCACGCAACGCTGGTTTCGTCGTTTCACCATGGATCGTTTCGATCAGGCGGATATCCGTTCTGAGGCGGAAGCTTTCGAGGCTTTTGTTGAAGGTGCGGTCAAATCCTATGGTCTTGATCCTGAGCGGACCGCGTTTCTTGGCTATTCCAATGGGGCCAATCTGCTTGCAGCTTTCATGCGGCTCTACCCGCATATTATACGCAAGGCTGTTTTGTTGCGCAGCGTTGAAGTGCTGGAACAGCCGCCGGAAGCAGACTTGTCGGATGTTTCTGTTTTGCTGTTGAGCGGCGCAGATGACCTTTATGGCGCTTTGTCTGGCCCGCTTGCAGCGGCCTTGGCTGAGTCCGGGGCCGATCTTTATGCTAAGCGCCTGCCGGGTATTGGCCATGCGCTGGCTGAAGAGGATACGCATATTGTGCAGAAATGGCTTGTAGAAAAGCTATGAAACATAAAAGCCGCTCTTTACCGGGCGGCTTTTTCATGTCTTTTGTGTAACTCAGATGCCGCAGTTTCACTGTCTTTCCACAGGCTTGTATATTTAGGGCTTGGCATATTCTCATCTGTGAAGAATAGTATCGGCGTGTTTTATCTGATCGCACCGGTTGCGTATGTTATATTTTCGGGAGAGTTGAGTTTTGCGGAGCATTTTTCGTCATACTGCCCCGGCATTCCTCTCCACATTGCTTATCGCAATGACCCTGATTGCGGGTTGTGCAAGCCGTCCTGATGGCGTGCTTATCCCTATCAGTGCAAGTGTTCCCGGCGCTTCCAAGGTTGATCTTCTGGTTGCGACGACACGCAAACCATCAGATAATCCGGGACTTCTCTATTCAGGTGAACGCGATCAGGATATCAGCCTGACTGAGATTGTTGTCTCCATTCCGCCTGATAAAAATCGTAAAATAGGCGAAGTGCAGTGGCCTAAAAAGATGCCACCAAACCCGCTGAAAGAATTTGCAACGGTCGAAGTCAAGGCAATCGACAGTGAAACCGGCGCAAAACAATGGCTGAATCATAGCCTGCCGAAATCACGCCGTGTGATGGTTTTTGTGCATGGCTTCAACAATACATTTGAAGATTCGGTCTATCGTTTTGCACAGATCGTGCATGATTCAGGCGCCGATGTTGCACCTGTCATCTTTACATGGCCGTCACGCGGCAGTGTGTTTGACTATAATTACGACAAGGAAAGCACCAATTATTCGCGCGATGCGCTGGAAACGGTGTTGCGCAAGATTGCCGAAGATCCGCGCGTTAAAGACATAACCATCATGGCCCATTCCATGGGAAGCTGGCTGACGGTGGAGGCACTGCGCCAGATGGCAATCCGCAACAAGCGCGTTAATCCCAAGATCACGGATGTTATTCTTGCCTCACCCGATCTGGATGTGGATGTGTTCAACAAACAGTTCCGCGCCATGGGCAAGGATCATCCGCGCTTCACGCTGTTTACATCCCGTGATGACCGTGCCTTGCGGGCCTCGCGCTTTATCTCGGGCAATGTAGATCGTCTTGGTCAGATTGATCCGTCGGTTGAACCCTACAGAACACAGCTTGAACAGGCGGGTATTACAGTTATTGACCTCACGCAGCTCAAGGCGGGTGATAGCCTCAATCACGGCAAGTTTGCATCAAGCCCGGAAGTGGTTCAGCTGATTGGTCAGCGTCTTGTTACGGGGCAGACAATTACCGATTCCGACATTGGGCTTGGTGAGCGGCTGGGAGCTGTGGCGCTTGGCACGGCACAGGGTGTTGGTACTGCGGCATCATTGGTGGTCAGTGCGCCGATTGCAGTTTTTGATCCTCATACCCGTCGCACCTATAATGAGCAGATTGACCGGTTCGGAAGAACTGTAGGCAGCACTGTCAGCGGCGCAGTGGGGAATTAAAGCGCATCCCGAAAAGTGGGAACCGCTTTTCGGATAAGATGCGCGTTAAGGCAAAGCATGTCGCATGCTGAATCAAAAAAGGGAGGCGTGAGCCTCCCTTTAGATTCTTATATGTCAGCACTTATTTTTCGACAAAAGCCTTTTCAATCACGAAGTGACCGGCCTGGCTCTGGCTGCCTTCTTCAAGGCCGATACCTTCAAGAATGACACGCATGTCAGCCAGCATTTCAGGGCTGCCACACAGCATCATGCGATCATCCTGTTCGGAGAATTTTGGCAAATCGAGATCGTCAAAAATCTTGCCCGAACTGATCAGATCAGTAAGGCGGCCCTTGTTGCGGAATTCTTCGCGCGTCACTGTTGGATAATAGATCAGCTTTTCACGCACCATCTCGCCAAGAAATTCGTCTTCCGGCAGTTCTTTGGTGATCAGATCGGCATAGGCCAGCTCGTTCACTTCACGCACGCCATGTACGAGAATGATTTTCTTGTAGCGCTCATAGACTTCCAGATCGCGAATGATCGACAGGAATGGCGCAAGGCCCGTACCTGTTGAAAGCAGCCACAGATTGTCGCCCGGAATGAGATTGTCATAAAGCAGCGTGCCAACCGGCTTTTTGCCTACGATCAGCTTGTCGCCTTCCTTGAGGTGCTGCAAGCGCGATGTCAGCGGGCCATTTTGCACTTTGATCGAGAAAAATTCGAGTTGATCATCATAGATGCTCGAAGCAATTGAATAAGCGCGCAGCAGCGGTTTGCCATTCACTTCAAGGCCGATCATGATGAACTGGCCGCTCTGGAAGCGCAGACCCTGATCGCGTGTGGTGCGAAATGAAAACAGCCTGTCGGTCCAGTGGTGAACGTCAAGAACGGTTTCCTGATAAAAATTGCTGCTCATGTCGGAATTGTCTCTGTTTCGCTTTTCACGGTATTCGTTTCAAGTGAAACGAATGTCTTTTTAGCAATCATAGGGGATCGCGTCTGGCTGCCTTCAGGGTGGCTTCCGCGGAGGTCGTGATTTGGCAACATGCTGCACCATGTCTGGCCGACGATTACGGAAGTTGGAATAATGCTTCTATGTCCCGACATCAAGAGTTAATCAGGGTTATTCGTTGCGCAATTAAATCGAATTCAAAGCCAGTCTCAAGAAACTGCATTCTAATAGGCGCGGCTTCCAGAGCATGATATGCCCCGGAAGCGCGATTTATCATTTCAGCGGCTGTTGCGCACAAGCACTATTGCCGAAATGAGCGCTATGCCCGACATCATGGCAAATCCGACAAACAGCCAGAGTGCTGCATTGGCCGTGCCTGCAACGCCGCCGGGATCGCTCAAGCCTGCGAGATTAGCCACCATGCCGGCAAGGGCTGCACCCATGGCTGTCGTGAACAATTGCACGGTTGTCAGCGAGGCCGAAGCCAGATTCTGGTCAGCCGCATCCGCACGTTTGAAAATGCGGGTCAAAAGATGCGGCCATGTCATGCCGACACCAAAGCCGACCATAATCATTGCGAGGCAGATTGGCAGCAGATCTGTCCAGTGGCCTTCGCTGCCGGCAGGGACAAGGATGGCAAGCGTTACCATACCGATAATGCCCATGATGGGAGCTGCCAGAATAACCCGGTTCACACGCTTGCCTGTCACGCCCGATGAACCGATAGAGCCGAATGTCCAGCTTCCGCCCATCAGTGCCGCCAGATAGCCGGCAATCAGCGGTGACTGGTTATGCAGCACCTGAAAGAACAAGGGCACAAAGACCTCGGAACTCGTAACCGATCCACCGAGAAAACCCATGGTAAGATAAAGCGCACCAAGGCGGCTCAGGCTGAATGCGCCTTTTGGCAGAATGCGTTTTGTTGATCGATGCTCGACGACAACAAGCAGTATCAGCACGAAAAACGCGATGACAACGCCTGTAATATTCCAAAAGGCGCTTGGCGAGATACTGGCGGCTGAAATGATCAGCACCGCCAGGGTGAGCAGAATAAGCTGCGGCCATGCAAGCCGGTCCTTGTTTTCCGCATTGCTGATTTGTTTTGGCAAAACAATCATTGCCATCACAGCAAAAATGCCGATCACCGGCACCAGCGACCAGAAAGCAGCACGCCATTGGCCCAGTTCGGCAAAGATGCCGCCCACAGCAGGGCCAACCAGTGTGGCCACGCCCCACATGCCTGAAACAAGCGCAATGGCACGCGGCCAGAGCCTTTCATCAAAGACGATGCGGATCATCGCATAAGAGAGCGCCAGCATCATGCCGCCGCCCAGCCCCTGCACAATGCGGCCGCCTAGCATGGCAGGCATGGAGGGCGCAAAGCCGCAGGCCAGCGTGCCAATCGCGAAGATGATCGCAGCCACCAGATAGGCGTTGCGCGGGGCTGTCTGCGACAGAAGTTTGGGCACAAGTGCCGAGCCAAGAATGGATGCTGTCACAAACAGCGCCGTGTTCCAGGCATAATAATCCATGCCGCCAATATCATTGACGACAGTTGGCAATATGGTCGTGGCGATAAAAACATTAATGGCGTGGAGTGCTACCCCGCCCACAAGCGTCAGCGAACGGATCGCATTTTTACCCGCAAATAATTCTCCCCAGCCTGCGGTAGCCCCTGTTGTTACCCCCGCCGTTGCAACAACGGCTGGTTTTTCGGTCTGCATTTCTTTCCCTGATCCTATCCCGCATTTCAGAGGCGGGTTGATGCCCGCTGTCCGCACGCGTGTGCACGCCTTATAAATCGGATTCTCGATCTGCGGAATGGGGAAGAAAGTAAAACAGTATCAATAAAAATCAAAAGGGGTTCAAGTTTAAATGAAAAGCCCTATATCAAGCACAGAAATATAAAATCCGCCGCTGCGTTGGAGATTTTTTCTCCAAAACTCTATGGCGGATTTGTGTTTCTGTCACAAGCTTCCTATAAGCCTGTGATCGTGAGGGCTTTTATACCCAGATAACGCGCCCGCCAGCTGGCAGGCATTCCCCCAATTGATGACCCGGAACGTTCATGATCCAGACGCCTTACTATCTGATCGATAAGACCAAGCTGAAGCGCAACATGGAAAAAATTGCTTATGTGCGCGAGAAATCCGGCGCCAAAGCTCTGCTGGCGCTCAAATGCTTTGCCACATGGTCGGTGTTTGATCTGATGAGCGAATATATGGACGGCACCACCTCGTCCTCGCTTAATGAAGTGCGTCTTGGTCACGAGCGTTTTGGCGGTGAAACCCATGCCTATAGCGTGGCCTATGCCGATCATGAAATTGATGAAGTCGTCAGTCATGCCGACAAGATCATCTTCAATTCGATTGGCCAGCTGACACGCTTTGCCGATAAATCAGCGCATATCAAACGCGGCTTGCGTTTGAACCCCGGCATTTCGTCTTCAAGTTTTGATCTCGCCGATCCCGCACGTCCGTTCAGCCGTCTTGGTGAGTGGGATGTGGCGAAGGTCGAAAAGGTTATGGATTCAGTCACCGGCTTCATGATCCATAACAATTGCGAAAATTCCGATTTTGGCCTTTTCGACAAGATTCTGACCGATATTGAAGAAAAGTTCGGCTCGCTCTTGCATCGCGTCGAATGGGTCAGTCTTGGCGGCGGTATCCATTTCACTGGCGATGATTACCCGGTCGATGATTTCTGCGCCCGCCTGAAAGCTTTCTCGGAAAAATTCGGCATACAGGTCTATCTGGAGCCGGGCGAAGCCTCGATCACCAGGACCACAACGCTGGAAGTGACCGTTCTTGATACGCTTTTTAACGGCAAAAACCTGGCAATTGTCGATAGCTCGATCGAAGCACATATGCTTGATCTTTTGATCTATCGCGAAAAGGCGAAGATGGCGCCGAGCAATGGTGAACACAGCTATATGATCTGCGGCAAGTCCTGTCTTGCGGGTGATATTTTCGGCGAGTTCAATTTTGACAAGCCGCTTTCCATTGGCGACCGCCTGTCATTTGAAGATGCTGCCGGTTATACGATGGTTAAAAAGAACTGGTTTAATGGCGTGAAAATGCCAGCCATTGCCGTGCGTGAACTCGACGGCACTATAAAGATTGTCCGCGAATTTGATTATGCGGACTTTGAATCGGCTCTTTCCTGAGAAAGAGCCGGCCTGAGCTGAAGTGAAAACATGAAAATGCGGGAAACCGCTGGAAGAGGAAGCATCGACAGAAAATGAAGAAGAACATTCTCATCATCGGCGCCGGGGGCGTGGCACAGGTTGTTGCACATAAATGTGCGCAAAACTCTGACATTTTGGGCGATATCCATATTGCGTCCCGCACGGTTGAGAAATGCCGCAAGATTATCGATAGCGTGCATGAAAAGAAGAGCCTCAAGACCGGGGTGAAACTGGAAGCGCATGCGCTGAATGCGATGGATGTGGAGGCTACCAAGGCCTTGATCCAGAAAACAGGCGTTCAGATCGTTATCAATGTCGGCTCGGCCTTCCTCAATATGTCGGTTCTTCGCGCCTGTATTGATACGGGCGTGGCTTACATGGACACTGCAATCCATGAAGATCCGAAGAAAATCTGCGAGACGCCACCATGGTATGGCAATTACGAATGGAAGCATCTCGAAGAATGCAAAGAGAAGGGCATCACCGCCATTCTTGGCGTCGGTTTTGATCCGGGCGTGGTCAATGCCTATGCGCGTCTGGCGGCGGATGATTATCTCGATGAGGTTAAATCCATTGATATTGTCGATATCAATGCCGGTTCGCATGGTCGCTGGTTCTCGACCAATTTTGACCCGGAAATCAATTTCCGTGAATTTACCGGCACGGTTTATTCCTGGCAGAATGGTCAGTGGCAATCGAACAAGATGTTTGAAATCGGCCAGACTTTTGACCTGCCGGTCGTTGGTCCAAGCAAGGCCTATATGACCGGCCATGATGAAGTGCATTCGCTTTCCAAGAATTATCCGAACGCTGATGTGCGTTTCTGGATGGGCTTTGGCGATCACTATATCAATGTTTTCACGGTGCTGAATAATCTGGGGCTTCTGTCCGAACAGCCGGTTAAAACCGCTGAAGGGCTGGAAGTTGTGCCGCTGAAAGTGGTCAAGGCTGTTCTGCCTGATCCATCGTCGCTGGCGCCCGATTATACCGGCAAGACCTGCATTGGCGATTTCGTCAAAGGCATCAAAGACGGCAAGGAAAAAGAAGTCTTCATCTATAATGTTGCCGACCACAAGGACGCTTACAACGAAGTGGGAAGCCAAGGCATTTCCTATACTGCGGGTGTACCACCGGTTGCAGCCGCAATCCTGATCGCTTCGGGCGAATGGGATGTGAAGAAAATGGTCAATGTGGAAGAGCTTAATCCAAAGCCATTCCTGAACATTCTTAATCATATCGGCCTGCCATCGCGCATTAAAGATGAAGACGGCGACCGCGCTCTCGATTTCGCATAAGTGCGACTTGAATGAATAAAAACAACCCGCCCGATTCTATAGCATCGGGCGGGTTTTTATGTCGGCTACTGTCAGTAGAAGAGAATTTACTTCTCAAGATATGTTGCTTCTTTATGCAGGTCTGCTATCCATTATGCTCCAAATTTGTGCAAATCGATGCGCAGCCCGCCTGGCTCCGGATCAGTTTCTGGAACATACACAACGTTCCCGATAGAAATTGAGAAAACCGAAAAGTGGGAGTGTCGTTGCTTGAAAAGTGACGCACAGTCTTAGCCGGCATGGGGCGATCGATATCCGTATCACGATGCTGAATTCCTCAGATTGACATGGTCTCTGACGTCATGGCGCGTGTTCTGGCTATGGATTGTCTGGTGGATTGATAGTCCCCGGACAGTCCGGGGAGTAAGTTGTGAGCAATAATATAATTGATACGGGCTTTCACGAATCACATTTAAGCAGCCTGCAGCGCTGGACCCGGGAAATGGTAATGGCCCTGAAATTGGGCTGGCCGCTGATCCTCACCAATCTTTCGCAGGCAGCGCTTACCGCAACCGATGTGATTTTCATCGGGCGTCTGGGCAAGGACACGCTTGCCTCGGCGCTTCTGGCGACCAGTTTTTACCATACGCTGATGATTTTCTCGATGGGGCTTGTCTCGGCTGTCATGCCGATGATCGCCATTGCGCTGGGCAAAAACCGCCATTCGGTGCGCGATGTTCGCCGCACGGTGCGTCAGGGCATGTGGTCGGCAATCATGATTTCAATCCCGGTCTGGCTTGTGCTCTGGCACTGCGAGGAAATATTCATCTTCCTTGGTCAGCAGCCGGATATTGCGGCACGTTCAACCGATTTCATGCATACATTGCAATGGGCCTTATTGCCCTATCTTTTCTATATCGTGCTGCGCTCATTTTTTGCGGCAATGGAAAAGCCGATGTGGACCCTGTTGATTGCTGCCGCTGCCATTGGTTTTAACGCGCTTGCCGGCTGGACATTGATTTTCGGTCACTTTGGTTTTCCGCGTATGGAACTGCATGGCGCGGGTATCGCCACCACGCTTTCAAGCATCATGATGTTTCTTGGCATGGCATTTATCACCATGCGTCATCGCCGCTTCCGCCGTTATCGCTTGTTTGGGCGCTTCTGGCGTGCCGACTGGCCGCGTCTGGTAGAGTTATGGCGCATCGGTTTCCCTATGGCGCTGACCTTTGTGTTTGAAACCTCGATCTTCTACGCCGCCGTTATCATGATGGGCTATATCGGGCCGACTGCCATGGCAGCGCATGCGGTTGCTATTCAGGTGGCGTCACTCAGTTTCATGGTGCCGCTTGGTTTCGGGCAGGTAGCAACCGTCCGTGTCGGTCGTGCCTATGGGCGCGGTGATCCGCAAGCTGTGGCCTATGCAGGCTGGAGCGCCTATGCATTGGGTGTTGGCTTCATGGCGATCATGGGGCTGCTGATGATCCTCATTCCGCGCCTGTTTATCGGGGTATTTCTCAACCTCAAAGACCCGGAGAACTTTGCTGTTATCGAGCTTGCGGTCACGTTTTTGGCGCTCGCTGCTCTGTTTCAGATTGTCGATGGCGCACAGGCGGTTGCAGCCGGTATGTTGCGCGGGCTGCGCGATACCCGTGTGCCGATGTATCTGGCACTGGTCGGCTATTGGGGTGTTGGTCTGCCGCTTGGCGCATTGCTGGCATTCCAGTTCAAGCTGGGTGGCGCGGGTGTCTGGCTTGGTCTGGCGGCAGGTCTTGCCATTGTGTCGGTGCTGATGACCATGCGCTGGCGCCGTTCACTCCTGCGCATAGGCACTCTTCCGGTTTCTGTATAAAAAAGCCGCCCTGCCAAAAGCCGGGCGGCTTAAATTTTTGAATTTCAGTTTTCTCTTACTTTGTCAGTGCCACGATACGGTCAAGCGCTGCACCAAAGCCCTTCAGCGAAACCTTGAATGCTACCGGCTGGCTCGGGCTGAGCGCAGTGGTCGTCACATTGAGATTTGCAGCCGCCTTCAATGCCGCAACCTGCTTGGCATCAAACGTAACAGGCGACAGGCAGCCTTGTGGCAGACAGGTGGAAAAAGTCAGATTAGGACCAGTTGCTTCATCGATCTTGAGTGACGCACCTTTGGACAGATCAAGGCCGAACGGCATCAACAGCACGCCTTCAACCTTGCCGCCATCCACATTGCGCAGCTCGGCAGTCAAAACACGCTGGCCTGTCTGGGCGCTGTTCTGGTCCTGACGGATTGCGCAGACAGTTGTATCCTTCTGGGACTGGCAGGAAACGGTCCAGTCCTGATAGGTTTCCTGCAATGTGCTTGCACCGCCTGGCAGTGGCGCTGCAAATGCGGCAAAGCCGGAAAGGGTGGTGAACGCAACTGCGAGGCTGATCGAACGATATTTTTTCATTATTGTAATCTCTATCTATATTCGTGATACGCAATGTTGATCTGACAGATCTCAAATCTCAATCTATTATTGAACACAAAACAAGAAGCTGTTCAACAGGCAATTTATTATGATTTTTTAATTATATTAAGCTTTGCTAAAAGATGGCGGTCAATACGAAAGTATTCACATCTTCGATTACAGCGTATTTTAAGTTTTTTGTAAGATTAAAATACGCTGTATCATCTGTTGTTGTTTTAGCGTGGCAGCTTCATATGACGGTTGACGTCCTTGTAAAGCAGATAGCGGAACTTGCCCGGCCCACCAGCATAGCAAGCCTGCGGGCAGAAGGCACGCAGCCACATGAAATCCCCCGCTTCCACTTCCACCCAATCCTGATTGAGCCGGTAGACGGCCTTGCCTTCAAGCACATAAAGCCCGTGTTCCATGACATGGGTTTCGGCAAAAGGGATCACTCCGCCCGGCTCGAATGTCACCACGGTCACATGCATGTCGTGGCGCAGATCATTGGGATCAACAAAGCGTGTTGTCGCCCATGCGCCATTGGTGTCGGGCATCGGGGTCGGCGCGATGTCCTTTTCATTCAGGAAAAGCGGCTCTGGCACCTCAAGGCCTTCGACATATTCATAAGCCTTGCGTATCCAGTGAAAACGCGCAACCGCGCTTGAATTGTTGCGAAGCGTCCAGCCGCTTTTGGGCGGCAGATAGGCATAGCCGCCTTCGCTCAACACATGATTCTGACCGGAAATCGTGACGCTCACTTCACCTTCAACCACAAACAGCACGCCCTGCGCACCATTATCAAGTTCTGCGCGTTCGCTGCCACCGCCCGGCTGCACTTCCATAATATATTGCGAAAAAGTCTCGGCAAAGCCCGAGAGCGGACGGGCAATAACCCATAGCCGTGTTTTGTCCCAGAAGGGCAGGAAGCTTGTAACAATATCGCTGAATGTACCTTTCGGAATAACCGCATAGGCTTGCGTGAACATGGCGCGATCTGTCAGAATTTGCGTCTGTGGTGGCAGGCCACCAGTCGGGGCGTAATAATTACGGTTCATGGTCTTGTCCTAGTAAAGCGTCTCGGGAAGCATATCTTTCAGCCGCAGCAGCGCAATGCGTTCGACCTGTTCACATGCGGTTTGCAGTTCCTCTTGCTGGCTGTTTTCAACACGCCGTTTGAAAGCGTCGAGAATTTCTTTTTTGTTACGGCCCTTGACCGCGATGATAAATGGAAAGCCGAATTTTTGGCTGTAAGCGTCATTAAGTTCGGTAAATATCTTGCGTTCTTCATCGGTCAGCGCGTCCAGTCCGGCAGAGGCCTGCTCGGATGTGGATTGAGGCGTCAGGCGTTTTGCGCGAGCGAGCTTTCCGGCAAGATCAGGATGGGCACGCAAAACACTGAGCTTTTCATCATCCGTTGCTGCGCGAAAAGCGCGGACCAGAACCGTGTGAAGACCGGATGCAGAATCCGCGAGCTCCGTCAGGCCCATGTCATAGGCACGTTCGGCAATCCACGGCGAATGTTCAAAAATGCCGCCATATCGGGCAACAAAATCCGACTTGCCGGCCTTGGACGGAAGCACATCTGCCTGTTTCGGCTTATGATGCGCGTGCCAGTGACGCGCAATATCGACACGCTTGGCCACCCAGACCTTGTCATGGCTCTGCACATAATCGAGGAAGCGTTCAAGTGCTGCCATACGACCCGGGCGACCAACCAGACGACAATGTAAACCAATCGACATCATCTTTGGCGCACCTTCAGCCCCCTCACGATAAAGCACATCGAATGTATCCTTGAGGTAGCTGTAAAACTGATCGCCAGAGTTGAAACCCTGTGGCGTTGCAAAGCGCATATCATTGGCGTCGAGCGTATAGGGCACGATCAGATGCGGACCGTTTGGTCCCTTTACCCAATAGGGCAGTTCATCGGCATAGGAATCGGCTGAATAAAGAAAACCGCCTTCCTCCATCACCAGTTTCAATGTGTTATCCGAAGGCTTGCCCTGATAAATGCCCAAAGGTCGGGAACCCGTAATTTGCGTATGCAGCCGCACGGCTTCACGAATATGTTCGCGTTCCACCTCTTCGGGCACGTCCTTATATTCCCACCAGCGCAGACCGTGGCTGGCGATTTCCCAGTCGGCTTCTTTCATAGCTGATACAGCTTCGGGATTGCGTTCCATGGCAAGGGTCACGCCATAGACGGTGACTGGCATATTACGCCGCGTGAAAGCACGCCATAAACGCCAGAAGCCGGCGCGGGCGCCATATTCGTAAATCGATTCCATATTGAGATTGCGTTGTCCGCTCCATGGCTGGGCGCCGACAATTTCTGAAAGCAGGCATTCCGATGCCGGATCACCATCGAGAATACAGCTTTCGCCGCCTTCTTCATAATTGACGACAAATTGCACGGCGATATTGGCTCCACCCGGCCAGCATGGGTCTGGTGTGTTGCGGCCATAGCCGACCAGATTACGCGGATAACTCATAGGATATTCCCTCGATTTTGTCTGTTTGGCCCATGATAATAAAGATTTATGCGGAGCATTCCCCCTCAAATTTTTGAAAGACATCCAACAATTAGCATCTTTCCCAAGACAGAACTTCGGTCAATAGTCAGCATCGGGAACAAGTGTGGTTCGCAGACAGTTATGATCTGAAAAAATAGAAATCGCACAATATCAATCGCCTGCAATAATTCCGGCGCCGGCGGCGGGAGATTAAATGGGTCAGGAAGTCAGACATAGTATCCGTTTTTTACTGAACGGCGAGATGGTTGAACTTGAGCATGTTTCGCCCACCGAAACTTTGCTCGATTATCTGCGTCTTACGTGCAAACTGCGTGGCAGCAAGGAAGGCTGCGGCGAGGGCGATTGCGGCGCATGCACGGTGCTGGTCGGCAAGATCGTGGCTGACGAGCTGATTTATGAAAGCGTGAATGCCTGTATTCGTTTTGTCGGTTCGCTGGATGCTACCCATGTCGTGACCATTGAGCACCTGCGCGGTTCTGACGGTGGCCTGCATCCTGTGCAAAAAGCGATGATCGACTTTCACGGCTCGCAATGCGGCTTTTGCACGCCGGGCTTTGTCATGTCGCTTTATGCGCTCTGGATGCGCAATCCAGAACCCGCTGATGCGCAGATTGAAAAGGCCTTGCAAGGCAATCTCTGCCGTTGCACCGGCTATGAAGCGATTATCCGCGCAGCGCGTGCAATTTCTGATTACGGCACACTGACAGACGACCCGCTTGCGAGCGAACGTGCCTATGTGCTCAACCAGCTTAAAGCCTTGCGCGATGGCGCAAGGGTTGAGATTGCTAACGGCACTGATCGTCTGGTTGTGCCTGCTGATCTCAATGATTTTGCCACACTCTATGCAGCCGAACCAAAGGCCACGATCATTGCCGGTTCAACCGATGTCGGGCTTTGGGTTACAAAGATGATGCGCGATATTTCGCCGGTGATCTTTATCGGTCATCTTAATGAACTGCGCATGATGCGCGAACAAGATGGCGTCATCAGCATTGGTGCAGGCGTCACCTATACGGAAGCTTTTTCATTTCTGGCACAGCGCATTCCCGCACTGGGAAATCTGATCAACCGTATTGGCGGCCAGCAGGTGCGCAATATGGGCACCATCGGCGGCAATATCGCCAATGGCTCACCCATTGGCGACACGCCGCCGCCATTGATTGCGCTGGATGCAAGGCTGACACTGCGCAAAGGTGGGGAGTGCCGGACAATCCCGCTGCAAGAGTTTTTCATTGCCTATGGCAAACAGGATCGTCAGCCGGGTGAATTTGTGCAAACGCTGCATGTGCCGGTGCCGGATGAGCGCAGCCAGTTTGCCATTCACAAAATCTCCAAGCGTTTTGAGGAAGATATCACCGCAACATTGGGTGCTTTTCATCTCACACTTGATGCTGACGACAATGTTGCATCCATCCGCATTGCCTATGGCGGCATGGCGGCAACGCCAAAACGGGCGTTGAATGTGGAAGCAGCCCTTTTGGGCAAGCCATGGAATGAGGCGAGCATTGAAGCCGCTTTGCAAGCCTATAGCCTCGACTATCAGCCATTGAGCGATATGCGTGCAAGTGCGCAATATCGCCTGCTTGCCGCGCAAAATCTTCTCCGCCGCTTTTATGCGCAAACGCAAGGCGCGGACGAAGCCTTGCGTAAGCCAAATATAGCCGCCGCCTAGGGAGGATGACATGAACAGGCATCCTGCAAATGAAATCAAAGCGGCCTTTATTAAAGGTGGTGTGGCGACTGACCAGCGTCATGATTCAGCCCATAAGCATGTGACGGGCGAAGCAGTCTATATTGACGATATAGCTGAGCCTGAAGGCACGCTGCATATTGGTATCGGCTTCTCAACCGTGGCCCATGGCAAAATTACTGGCATTGATTTGTCTGCCGTGCGTTTGGCTCCCGGCGTGGTTGATGTGCTGACTTATAAGGATGTGCCGGGCGAAAATGATGTTTCGCCATCGGGCATGCATGATGATCCGATTTTCGCGGTCGACACGGTTCAATTCCATGGCCAGCCGATTTTTGCGGTTTTAGCCCGCAGCCGTGATCAGGCGCGGCGTGCTGCACGCCTTGCCAAAATCGACTATGAAGAAATGCCGGGCCTGTTTTCCATTGAAAATCTTGATGGCACCAAGGACCGGCTGGTTTTCACGCCGCTGACGCTTAATCGCGGTGACGCCCGCAAAGCCATTGATGAAGCCCCGCGCAAGGTCAAGGCGCGTATGAAAATCGGCGGACAGGATCATTTTTATCTTGAAGGGCAGGTGTCACTTGCTGTCCCCGGCGAAGATGAAGATGTGACGGTTTATTGCTCCACACAGGGACCCAGCGAAACCCAGCATCTGGTGGCGCATGCGCTGGGTGTGCCGAGCCATAGCGTGACGGTCGAAGTACGCCGCATGGGTGGCGGCTTTGGCGGCAAGGAAACGCAGGCCAATCAATGGGCTGCCATTGCAGCAATCGCGGCCAAAAAACACAAGCGTGCGGTCAAAATCCGGCTTGATCGCGATGAAGACATGACTTCTACCGGCAAGCGGCATGATTTCGTGGTCGATTATGAAGTGGGTTTTGATGACGAGGGCAATATTCTTGGCGTCGATTATCTCTTTGCATTGAATGCCGGTTTTTCTGCCGATCTGTCTGGTCCGGTCGGCGATCGGGCACTGTTTCATTGCGATAATGCCTATTTTTTCCCGGCGGTTCATGCACAGTCGGCACCACTTTATACCAATACGGTGTCCAACACCGCCTTTCGTGGTTTTGGCGGGCCGCAGGGTATGGTGGGGGCCGAGCGCGTGATCGAGGAAGTGGCTTTCGCGGTCGGCAAAGACCCGCTCGAAATCCGCAAGCTCAATTTTTATGATGAAATGGGCACAGACGGCACGCGCAATGTGACCCCCTATCACCAGAAGGTGGAAGATTGCATCATTCAGCGCATTGTGGCCGAGCTTGAGCAAAGTGCTGATTACGCAAAGCGCCGCGAGGCCATTCGCGAGTTCAATGCGAAAAGCCGCTATGTCAAACGCGGCATGGCGCTGACGCCGGTGAAATTCGGCATTTCCTTCACCAAGACGGAATCCAATCAGGCTGGTGCGCTGGTGCATGTCTATAATGACGGCTCGGTACATATGAACCATGGCGGCACCGAGATGGGGCAGGGGCTTCATCTCAAAGTAGCGCAGGTGGTGGCTGAAGAATTCCAGATCGATCTTGATCGTGTGAAGATCACCGCAACAACCACCGCAAAAGTGCCAAACACAGCACCCACCGCAGCATCTTCGGGCGCTGACTTGAACGGCATGGCTGCACAGGATGCAGCACGCCAGATCAAAAAACGGCTTATTCATTTTGCTGCGCAGCAATATCAGGTGCCGGAAGATCAGATCATTTTCCTGCCCAACCGTATTCGCGTGGGCGAGCAGGAAGTGAGCTTTAATGATCTGGTCAAACAGGCCTATATCGGGCGCGTGCAGCTTTCTGCATCGGGCCATTATAAAACCCCGAAAATCCATTGGGATCGCGCCAAGGGCAAAGGGCACGCCTTTTATTATTACGCCTATGGCGCTGCCTGTTCCGAAGTCTCCGTTGACACATTAACCGGCGAATATGTGGTGGAACGCACGGATATTCTGCATGATACCGGGCGCTCGCTCAATCGCGCCATTGATATTGGTCAGGTGGAGGGCGGCTTTGTGCAGGGCATGGGCTGGCTGACCACGGAAGAGCTTGTCTGGGATGATAAGGGGCGTCTGCGCACCCATGCGCCATCAACCTATAAAATCCCGCTGGCCTCTGATCGTCCGAAGATTTTCAATGTGGCGCTGACAGACTGGTCGGAAGCTTATGAGCCGACAATCCACCGCTCCAAGGCGGTGGGGGAGCCGCCGCTGCCGCATGGCATGTCGGTGCTTTTTGCGCTTTCCGATGCAGTGGCAAGCGTTGCCGATCACAAGATCAGTCCGCGCCTTGATGCACCGGCAACGCCTGAGCGGGTGCTGATGGCTATTGAGCGATTACGCGCTCGTAAAGGTTAATCTTATGGGCGGTAGAAGGGACGACATAAGGGCGTTTCTGAACAAGCGGCCCGAGAGTGTTCTGATAGAAGTGACGGATGTCAAAGGCTCTGCCCCGCGTGATGCGGGTGCGTGGATGCTTGTTGCCCGTGATATGATTTTTCGTACCATTGGCGGCGGCCAGCTTGAATATATGGCGATTGATCACGCGCGAAAAATTCTGGCTGGGGGCAAGGATTCCCCGATGAATGTTCCTCTTGGTCCTGAAATTGGCCAATGCTGCGGCGGTCATGTGGGCTTAAGCTTCAAGCGCGTAACCCGTGGTCTTGCAGAAGAACTGGTTGCCAATATTGATGCAGAAATCGCCATGCGTCCGCATGTCTATGTTTTCGGTGCAGGCCATGTTGGTGATGCGCTGGCCTATGCCCTCTCGCTCACACCTGTGCGGGTTATTCTGGTCGATACGCGCGAAGCGGAGCTGATGGCTGTTGATGCGCCGGGCGTTGAAACCTGTCTTGCGGCCATGCCCGAACAGGTGGTGCGTTCAGCGCCACCGGCCAGCGCATTTATCGTGCTGACCCACGATCATGCGCTTGATTTTCTGATCGTTTCAGAAGCCTTGCAGCGGCGCGATGCCGTCTATGTCGGGATGATCGGCTCAAAAACCAAAAAAGCCACGTTTAAGAACTGGTTGAAACGCGAATTTGGCAGCGATGATGTGTTTGAAAATCTCGTCTGTCCGGTTGGCGGTGCGCTCGTCAAAGACAAGCGCCCGGAAGTCATCGCTGCGCTGGCTACGGCAGAGGTTTTGAGCGCTGTTCTGACTTCCAGTAAGGTTTTGCAGAGCGTTTAAGCTAATATTTCCCTGATCATCCGCTGGCAACGTTCTGTCATGAAATCGATAATCAAACGCACTTTCGGGTCCTGAAAACGCTTGTGTGGATAGATCGCAGCAAGCTGGATTGATGCCGGTGGTGTGTTTTCTAAAAGAGGAACCAGCCGCCCGTCGCGGATATAGTCTTTCACTTCAAACAGCGGTTTGTTGATGATTCCGCGTCCACCAAGCGCCCATTGCGTCAATACGTCGCCATCATCGGAATCATATGGCCCGGTGACTTCAAATTTGCGCAGACCCTCCGTCGTTTGCAGCGACCAGTAATATTCTTTTGAGCCGGGAAAACGTAACAGCAGACAATCATGCTGATTACCCAGCAACTCATCAGGCGTCTGTGGGGTGCCGTGTTTTTCCAGATATGCGGGGGCTGCGCAAATCACGCGCTCACAGTTTAAAATGCCCCGCATCCGCAGATTGGAGTTTTCCAGCACACCCAGTTTGAAAGCAACATCAACGCTTTCACTCATGATGTCGATCTCATGATCAGATAGCCGCAGGCGCACTTCTATGTCTGGATATTGGTCGTGAAACTCTGGAATTCCGGGGGCAATCACCCTTCGCCCCAGTCCCAGAGGCGCTGTAATGCGAATTGAACCTTTCGGATTTTTGGCGAGTTCCGCGATTGCTGCTTCGGCTTCATCAACGGCTTCGAGTATTTTTATCGCACCATCATAAAATATGCGGCCATGTTCGGTCGGGGTCAGTTTGCGTGTTGTTCTGTTGAAGAGCCGCACGCCCAGATGCTTCTCCAGCTCCTTGATGCGATTGCTGGCAACGGCAGGTGATGCACGTTGGTCGCGCCCCGCCGCCGAAAGATTTCCCAATTCGACAACGCGCACAAAAATGCGCAGATTATCAAGGTAAGACATGGGTTGATTTCACCATTGTATAGTTTTTTTTGAAAGTGCTGATCTTGATGCGACGTTCACACAGGCGCAAAGCTTTGGCAAATAATAAACTAACAAATAAGGGAACCACTAATGGGAGAGCCGCATGTATGATCTTGCCGTGGCATGGGACTGGCTGGGCTTTGCAGCACGCTGGCTGCATGTGGTCACTGCGATTGCATGGATCGGCTCGTCTTTCTATTTCATCGCGCTCGACCTTGGCCTGCGTCAGCGTCCCGGCTTGCCCGTAGGGGCGCATGGCGAAGAATGGCAGGTCCATGGCGGTGGTTTTTATCACATCCAGAAATATCTTGTTGCGCCTGCCGAGATGCCCGAGCATCTGACGTGGTTCAAATGGGAATCCTATGCCACATGGCTGTCGGGTTTTGCGCTGCTTTGCATCGTCTATTATGCGGGGGCTGATCTTTATCTGGTCGATCCGAATGTGCTCGATGTCTCCGCACCAACAGCAATCGCCATTTCGATTGCTTCGCTTGCCTTTGGCTGGATCGCCTATAACGCTATCTGCAAGCTGATGCTCGGCAAGAGCGATACGCTTTTGATGATCATCCTTTACGTTATTCTGGTGTTTATGGCCTGGGGCTATACGCATTTGTTTACAGGTCGCGCAGCCTTTCTGCATCTGGGCGCATTCACCGCGACAATCATGTCTGCCAATGTGTTCATGGTGATCATTCCCAACCAGAAAATCGTGGTGGCCGATCTTATTGCCGGACGCAAACCTGATCCGAAATATGGGAAAATCGCAAAGCAGCGCTCAACGCATAATAATTATCTGACGCTGCCGGTTCTGTTTCTGATGCTCTCGAACCATTACCCGCTGGCATTTGGCACTCAGTTCAACTGGATCATCGCCTCGCTGGTGTTTCTGATGGGCGTCACAATCCGCCACTGGTTCAACACCCGCCATGCCCGCAAGGGCAATCCGACATGGACTTGGCTTGTTACGGTGCTGCTATTTATTGTGATCATGTGGCTTTCAACCGTGCCGAAAATCCTGACCGGTGAACCGAGCGAGCAGAAAATCTCATCGTTGCAACAAGGTTTCATCTCGGACCCGCATTTTGATAAAGTGCGCGATACTGTTTTGGGACGCTGTGCGATGTGCCATGCAAAAGAGCCGGGCTGGGAGGGCATTATCGCGCCGCCCAAGGGCGTAGTGCTTGAAACGGACAGGGAAATTGCAGCCCATGCCCGTGAAATCTATTTGCAGGCTGGCCGTTCCCATGCCATGCCGCCTGCCAATGTGACCGCTGTAAGCGTGGATGAGCGCAAGCTTCTCACCGCCTGGTATGAATCCGTGACTTCTGGAGCAAAATAAGAATGACCAAACTTCTCATCCGTGGCCGCGTGCTCAGTTTTCGTGATGAACCGCAAGCTCTGGATGATGCGCAATCCTATCGCTATATCGAAGATGGTGCCGTGCTGATTGAAAATGGCCGCATCGCACGACTTGGCAACTATGCCGATGTGAGCGCTGAAGCAGGCCATGATGTGCAAGTCGCTGACCATCGTCCGCACCTCATTTTGCCGGGTTTCATCGACACGCATATCCACTATCCGCAGACACAGGTTATCGCATCTTATGCGGCCAATCTTCTTGAATGGCTCAACACCTATACATTCGTGGCAGAGCAGAAATTCGCCGATGAGCAGCACGCGGAATTTATCGCTGAGCGCTTTCTTGATGAGTTGATCCGCCATGGTACAACGACTGCCGTGGCCTATTGCTCGGTGCATCCGCAAAGCGTTGATGCCTATTTCCGCGCATCGCAAAATCGCAATATGCGTATGCTGGGCGGCAAGGTGATGATGGACCGCAACGCACCGCCTGTGCTCTGTGATACGGCGCAATCCGGCTATGACGACAGCAAGCAACTGATTGCCCGTTGGAACGGCAAAGACCGGCTTGATTATGTGATTAGCCCACGTTTTGCGATTACTTCGACACCAGAACAGATGGAAGCAAGTCAGGCACTTGCCCGAGAACACCCCGAATGCTTTATCCAGACGCATCTTTCAGAAAACATTGAGGAAATCGAGTTTACGAAATCGCTCTATCCAGAAGCACCGGATTATCTTGGCATTTATGAGCATTATGGTTTGCTGGGCAGCAAGACATTGCTGGGTCACTCCATCCATCTTGAAGAGCGCGAAGTGAAACTAATGGCCGAGACAGGCTCGGTTGCCGTTTTCTGCCCGACTTCCAACCTGTTTTTAGGCTCCGGCCTGTTTGATCGTGATCGCCTGAAAGCTTCAAACGTGCGCATGGCTGTCGCCACCGATGTCGGCGGCGGCACCAGCTTTTCGATGCTGCGTACGCTCGATGAGGGCTACAAGGTTTTGCAACTGCGCGGCAACCGTCTCAACCCGTTCCAGTCCTTTTATATGATGACCCTTGGCAATGCGCGTGCGCTGTCGATGGAAGACAGGATCGGCACCCTTGATGAGGGTACAGAGGCCGACATTGTGGTGCTTGATTCCTCTGCCACATCGCCAATGCGCCTGCGCATGAAGGCAGGCGCCACGCTTGAGCAGGAATTGTTCCTGCTGCAAACGCTGGGTGATGACCGCGCGATTGTCGAGACCTATGTAGCGGGTAAACCCCTGAAATCGGAACTTGCTTAGGGTCCTGACCCTAGGCTCGCTGTGCTGCATGTAATCGCGTGATTGCTTTTATATGTTCGTTCGGAAATAGTGCGGCCAAATAATAATCAATACCGGGAATCCCATGACTCTTATAACCGCTGCTATCACTGAGCCGAAAAAATTTCTGACCAGCCTGTTTGACGCAGCAATTGCTGCTGCTGATCCTGAGCTGGTTATCCGTGCCAATCTGCCGGAAAAGCCAAATGGTCGGACGATTGTGATTGGCGCCGGCAAAGGCTCGGCACAAATGGCGGCTGCTTTTGAGCGAGCATGGGCTGAAAAATATCCCAATGCTCCGATTGAAGGCATTGTCGTCACACGCTACGGTTATGGGGCAGCTTGCAAAACCATAGAAATCATCGAAGCCTCGCATCCGGTGCCGGATGATGCAGGGCTTGCGGCGTCAAAACGTTTGTTTGATGCTGTGTCAAATCTGACGCAAGATGATCTGGTTGTAGCACTTGTGTCTGGCGGTGGTTCGGCCTTGCTGCCTTCACCGCCTGATGGTCTGACCCTTGAAGACGAGATTGTGGTCAACAAGGCATTGCTGGCATCGGGCGCACCGATTGCGGCGATGAATGCAGTGCGAAAACATCTCTCAAAGATCAAGGGTGGCAGACTGGCAGCGCAGGCTTATCCTGCCAAAGTCTTCTCGCTGGTGGTTTCCGATATTCCGGGCGATAATCCTGCTTTTGTGGCTTCCGGCCCGACAGTGCCCGATGCAACCTCTCGTGATGATGCGCTCAAAATCATTGAACGCTACAGGCTGAAACTGCCCGATGCGGTGCTCGCACATATCAGAAGCGAGGCGTCTCATGCGCCAGGGCCCGATGACAGGGTTTTTGCCAATAATGAAGTGCGGGTGATTGCCTCGGCTGCCGTTTCGCTCGAGGCAGCCGCGAAAGAAGCGCAGCGCCATGGCATCGAAGCGGTAATCCTGTCTGATTCAATCGAAGGTGAAGCGCGTGAAGTGGCCCATGTTCATGCGGCAATTGCGCGGGAAATTGTCGATCGTAATCGCCCGTTCAAAAAGCCGGTCGTGCTGCTTTCCGGTGGCGAAACCACCGTCACCATCCGCGTCAAAGGCGGCAAGGGTGGCCGCAACAGTGAATTTCTACTGGCTTTTGCGCTCGATATTGACGGTTATGACAATATTCATGCGCTCGCTGCCGATACTGATGGCATTGATGGATCAGAAAATAATGCCGGTGCTTTTGCCGATGGCACAACCGCTTTGCGGCTGCAAAAAATCGGCGAGGATGGCGCTGCCCAGTTGAACGCCAATGATGCGTGGAGCGCATTTGATGCAATCGATGATCTGTTTTCACCCGGTCCGACCGGCACCAATGTCAATGATCTCAGGGCCATTCTCATAACAGGGTAGAGCTTGCAGGCGGGGAAGGGGTGTTAAGTTATAACGATTCACAGCCCGCGCCCGGGATTCTGTTATAACGATTCATCTGTCTTGGCAGGCTGTTGCTCGTCATCAATCAGGATACGGTTGGCAGCCCCATCCAGATCATCATATTGGCCATTCTTGATGGACCATAAAAAACCGGCAAGCCCCAGCGCACCGAGAAACAGTGCGATGGGAATAAGGAAAAGCAGTCCGCTCATTTATGCGCTTCCTTGAGAACCGCAACAGGTGCAACGGTATTTTGCATCTGTTTTTTCTGTTTCCCGGCCCTGAGCCGCATGGCGTTACTCACAACCACAATTGATGATAGCGACATGGAAAGTGCTGCCACCAGCGGTGTGACATAGCCGAAAATCGCAATCGGCACAGCAATGATATTATAGCCGATGGAAAGCGCAAAATTTTGCTGAATTAGTTTTCCTGCTTCTTTTGACACAGTAAAAGCCAGTGGAACAGCGGTAAGGCTTTCACGCAGGAACACGAAATCGGCAGCGTTGCGGCCAATATCGGCAGCAGTTGCAGGTGCCATGGAAACATGCGCCGCCACAAGCGCTGGCGCATCATTCAGCCCGTCGCCCACCATCAGCACCTTGCGGCCTTCTGTGGTGAGACTCTGCACAAGCTGCGCTTTATCGGCTGGCAGGACTTCACCCCGATATTGATCAACACCAAGATAGGCTGCAAGCTTTTTAACGGCAGGCAGTTTGTCGCCGGAGATAATCTCAAGCTTCAAACCATTGCCTTTGAGTGACGCAAGGGCGCTGGCTGCATCGTCACGCGGCTGATCTTCAAAGCGGAAGGTTTCTGCCAGTTTTCCATTGATTGAAAGACAGGTTTCAGGGCCATCTGAAAGAGCCGCGTTCGTATTGCTGTCTGCCCATTCGCGCTTGCCGAGCCGATAGGTGGTGCCATTCAGTTCTGCCTCAATACCTGCGCCCGGAATTTCCTCAATGCGGGTGAAAGGCGTCATTGGCTTGGCGCCTGAAAATAATGCCAGCGCCCGCGATAATGGATGACGCGAATAAAGCGAGAGTTCAGATGCAATCTCAAGATGATGCGGATTGATGCGCTCAGCATCGATCAGGCGCGGCTGGCCAAGTGTCAATGTGCCGGTCTTGTCGAACACGGCAGTATCAGTTTCCGCCATGCGTTCCATAGCCGAGCCATCCTTGATCATGATGCCGTTTTCAAACAGGCGGCGGGCTGCAACCACCTGAACGATGGGCACGGCCAGCGCCAGCGCACAGGGGCAGGTGATGATCAGCGTGCAGATTGCGATATAGATCGAGCGATACCAGTCGCCGCCGGTATAGATCATCCAGCCGACAAAGGCTGCAAAGGCAATCGTATGCACCATCGGCACATAAAGTTCAGAGGCCCGATCAGCAAGGCGGCGATAAAAAGCGCGACCGCCCTCCGCAACATCCATCAGCCGTACCATTTCAGCAAGGAAGGAATCCTTTGCTTCAGCATTCGCACGGATGATAAGCGGGGCGGAAATGTTCAGGGTTCCTGCGCGAATATCCGAGCCGGGACCGACAGGAACAGCGTCGCTCTCGCCGGATGCAATGGAACAGTCGAGTTCCGAACGGCCATCTTCAACTTTGGCATCCACCGGCACACGTTCGCCTGCGGCAAGAATAATGCGCTGACCTATGCGGATTTCATTGACCGGTACATAATTGCGCTCGTCATTATCACCGATCACCACCGCACCACGCGGGCTTAATTGCGCCAGCCCCCGCACGGCGGAACGTGCCCGTGCACGCATGAGATGGTCGAGTGTACGGCCGATCAGCAGGAAGAACAGCAGCGTAACGGAAGCGTCAAAATAGGCGTGTTCGCCATGGTTCATCGTCTCATAAACACTCATGCCGAAAGCGAGCGAAATGGCGAGCGCAATCGGCACATCCATATTGACGCGGCGTGTGCGAAGGGCATTCCACGCGGAAACATAGAAAATCCGGCCCGAATAAATCAGTGTCGGCAGGGCGATCAGACCGGAAATCCAGTGAAACATATCGCGGGTGGCGGCATCCGCCCCCGACCAGACCGCGACTGACAACAGCATCACATTGCTTGATGCAAAAGCCGCAACACCAAGCGCGATCAAAAGCCGTGTGAAGGCCGGATCCTTGTCCTGCAAATTATCAAAAATATGCGCTTCATAACCAAGGCGGCGCAATGGATCGATGACATCGGGTGGTGTCTCGCCATCCTTCCAGCGAATGCTGACACGGCGTGCCGTGAGATTGACGCGGACATAGGCAACGCCATTGATTTTGCCAAGTGTCTCTTCAATGGCCTTGATGCACAGCCCGCAATGGACACCGGGAACCGAAAGCTCAATCTGGCGCAGACCATCACCGAGTGTGCGGCTGGCGACAAGCATTTCATCGGGCGAAACCGCTTCAATGGCCGTGGCTATCTGTGCATTTTCAACACAGCAGCTCATAAAATTCTCCCGTCCTTCACCAGAACACGGATGATGTGGCGATAAGGGTCTTCAAGGCCGTAATCGTTACTGGCCACTGCATTGACTTCCATGATCCATGCACCGTCATCCAGTGTCAGCGGAGCGCTCAGCATACCGTTCTGCACAACGGAAAGCGTCACTTTTGTATCATGTAAATCGCCGACAGGGCGCTTGAACTCAACCGTGCCGCCGGTCATCACAACAGCCTTGCCATCGCGATCATTCAGACGCCAGGAGAAGATGCCTTCTTCAAGCATTGGCTGAGACTGCCAGCCAAGGGCTGCCTGTATTTTTCCAGTCTCGGCCTTGTCGTTGAATTGCTGACTGGCGACATAGGTGTTCTTGACGACCAGTCCGCTCCAGCTGTTCACTGCCTTGTAAGCCATGGTCATGTTCACCGCGATAATGACACCGAAAAAAGCAAACATGATGCCCAGCATATGCCAGCCGGTGAACCCATTTGTGGTTTTTGATTTCACTGACATCATCTTTTCTCCCCGGTCATTTCTGGAGCCATGAAGGTTGCTTTGTAGCGTGCGCTTTCAGAGCCGTCTGCGTCACGCACTTCGATTTCATAATCGGCGCGTTGCTCTGTAATTGCATCATGCGGCATGGTCACGAAAACGCGCAATGTTTTCAGCCTGTCGGGTTCAACCGGTACATTATAATTGCCCTCTGCATCGATATTTTCATCCTGCACGCTCAGGGTTGCACCCGGAAGACCTTCAATAGACAGACGGAAATTACGCGGAACCGGGATCATGTTGAGCAGCTTGACCGTATAGCCGTTGCGGATAGAACCATCCGACAATAGCACATATTGCGGTGTGCGATCATGCAGAACATTGATACCGATGCGTTGACGCATCGAAAGCGAGATGATCAGTGTCAGTCCGATAAGCGCCCAGATGATAAAGTAGAACAGGATACGCGGACGCAGGATCTTTTTCCATGACAGATGCTCTATCGCACCGGAAAGCCTGTTGGGCGCTTCATAAACCCGTGCAGGATTAATCGGTGCCGTGCCATTATTGGTGGCAAGCGCCATGTTCCAGTCGTAATCGGCAAGGGTTGCATAGGAAATCAGGCCGCGTTGCTTGCCAACCTTGTCCATCACATTGTCACAGGCATCAATGCAAAGCGCACAGGTGATGCATTCAAGCTGCTGACCATCGCGAATGTCGATCCCCATCGGGCAGGCGGCAACACAGGCATTGCAATCCACGCAATCCCCCACGGTTTCGCCTGCGGCAAGCGCTTTCTTGGAATGGCGTGAGCGGGGTTCGCCACGCCAGTCATTATAGGTCACGGTCAGCGAGTTTTCATCAAGCATGGCTGCCTGAATTCGCGGCCATGGGCACATATAGGTGCAGACCTGCTCGCGCATCAATCCGCCGAAAACATAGGTCGTGGCTGTCAGGATCGCGACAGTGATGTAAGCGACAGGGGCCGCATGTCCGGTTACAAAATCAACAAGAAGCGTTGGCGCATCGGCAAAATAGAAAATCCACGCGCCGCCCGTCAGCACGCCGATCAGCAACCAGATTGCATGTTTGGTCACACGCTTCCAGACCTTGTCGAAGCTCCACGGCGCCTTGTCCAGCTTCATACGGGCATTGCGGTCGCCTTCAATGGCGCGTTCAACCACCAGATAAAGATCAACCCATACGGTTTGCGGACAAGTATAGCCGCACCATGCGCGGCCAGCCGCAGATGTCACCAGAAACAGACCAAGGCCCGCCATGATCAGCAGACCTGCAACATAATAGAATTCCTGTGGCCATATTTCGATGAAGAAAAAATAGAAGCGGCGATTGGCAAGATCGATCAGCACAGCCTGATCGGGCGCGTAAGGCCCGCGATCCCAGCGCAGAAACGGCGTCAGATAATAAATCCCCAATGTAATGAACATGATAATCCATTTGAAGCGGCGGAAATTGCCCGTTACGCGCTTCGGAAATATCTTGACCCGCGCCGCATAAAGCGACTTCCCGCTTTTGGGCAGGCGGATCTTGGGGGAATTGACTGCCTGAACGTCTATCCGTTCGACATCGTCTGACATTTGCCTTGCTCCTCAAATGCGATGCCGGAAAGACAGAAGCTGGCTTGTCGGGCATATCGCATTTGCAATGATTGAGAGCGGGGTGGTTATTCGCCGTCCGTTCTGGTGCATTTCTCGTTTGGCTGGCCCCGATTTGCCGTCAAGCCGGGGCCAGCAAAGCTTGGGTATTATTATTCACCACCGCCGAGCGAGTGGACGAAGATTGCGAGCTGCTTGACGGTTGCATCGCCAAGGCGTGCTTCCCATGCCGGCATCACGCCATGTTTTGGACGTGCAACCTGTTTGGCGATTGCGTCTTCACCGGAACCATAGAACCAGATCGCATCGGTGAGGTCGGGTGCACCGAATTCGCGCAAGCCCTTGGCATCCGCGCCATGGCAGACGGCGCAGTTTTCCGCAAAAACCTTTTCGCCGTCCGGCACCATTGCCGGATTATGCGGCGTGCCGGAAAGGCTCACCACATAGGCGCTCACGTCACGGATCTGCTGTGGTTCAAGAACATCGATAAAGGCCGGCATTTCTGAAACGCGGGTATCTTCATCATCGCTCGAACGCACGCCATGGCGGATTGTTGTCAGGATATCGTCAACCGAACCACCCCACAGCCAGTCATCATCATTGAGGTTCGGATAGCCGGGCGCTCCTTGCGCGCCGGTGCCATGGCACTGTACGCAATTGACGCGGAACGCTGCTGCACCACCTGCAATCGCATATTGGCGCAGGTTTTCGTCAGCAATGATCTCATGCACATTTTTGGCGTTGATCTGCTCGATGATGCCCTGACGATCAGCCGCGATCTGGGCATTTTCTTTCCAGAAATCGCCACGGCTCGACCATTCTGTGAGACCAGCCGTCGAACTTGTGATCAGCGGCCATGCGGGATAGGCGATCACATAGGCTATAGCCCAGACGATTGTGGCGTAGAATGTCCATAGCCACCAGCGCGGCATTGGATTATCGAGTTCCTGAATACCATCCCATTCATGGCCGGTGGTTTCTACGCCGCTGATTTCATCGATTTGGGCTTCATCAATCTGGACTTCATCAATCTTTTTGTCAGTCATTTTTGTCGTCCTTGAATGGAATCTCCTTCGCTTCATCGGCTTTTTTCTTGCTTCCCGGGCGGAAGGCAAAAATCACCACGAAGACAAAGAACAGAGCCATTGCGAGCAGGCCCCAACTATCGGCGAAAGTGCGCAGGGTATTGTAATCCATGGCTGTTACTCCGCTTTATCGTGCTTTGGGGGACTGGTCGTAGGTCGAGAAGTCGACGAGCGTACCGAGCATCTGGAGATAGGCAATCAATGCATCCATCTCCGAAATGACCTGCGGATTGCCGTCAAAATCGCCAACTTTCGCCTTGGGGTAGCGTGCAAGAAGGGCCTCTGTATCGGCATCCGGCTCGGCCTGTGCTTTCACATCATTAATGGCATTATCGACCATTTCCTGCGTATAGGGCACACCAACAGCAATATTGGCCTTCAGATTGGCTGACATATTGTTGAAGTCGAGCGGACGATTGAGCAGGAAGCCGTAATTCGGCATGACCGATTCCGGCACCACGTCACGCGGACGCACCAGATGCTGCACATGCCATTCGTTGGAATAGCGGCCCCCCACACGCGCAAGGTCTGGCCCTGTACGCTTGGAACCCCATTGGAACGAATGGTCATACATGGATTCTGCCGCCAGAGAATAATGGCCATAACGCTCCACTTCGTCGCGGAACGGACGGATCATCTGGCTATGGCAGAGATAGCAGCCTTCACGCACATAGATGTCGCGCCCTGCCAGTTCCAATGGTGAATAGGGACGCATCCCTTCCACCTTCTCGATGGTGTTTTCGAGATAGAACAATGGCGCGATTTCCACGATGCCACCGACAGTCACCACTGCCAGCGAGGCAATGAGCAACAGGGTTGCATTTTTCTCCAGTTTGGAGTGGTTTTTCAGAAAAGACATCAATCACACTCCTTATTTGGCTGGCTGCATGGTGGCATTCACCACAGGCTGCGCGCCGCCCATCGGGGCTTCCTTGCGCAGATTGCCGCGGATGGTCTGATAGACGTTCCAGGCCATAACCAGTCCACCGGCCAGATAGAGCACACCGCCCAGCGTACGAATGACGTAGTAAGGGAACATGGCCGCAACGGTTTCGACGAAGGAATAGACGAGGAAGCCCTGGGCATCATATTCGCGCCACATCAGACCCTGCTGGATACCGGCAACCCACATGGCGGCGGCGTAAAGCACGATACCAAGGGTTGCGAGCCAGAAGTGCCAGTTGACCATACGGATCGAGTAAAGGCGTTCACGGTTCCAAAGCTTAGGCGTCAGGTAATAAACGGCCGCAAAGGTGATCATGCCGTTCCAGCCAAGCGCACCCGCATGGACGTGACCAATGGTCCAGTCAGTATAGTGCGACAGCGAGTTGACAGCCTTGATAGACAGCATCGGGCCTTCAAAGGTTGCCATGCCGTAAAAGGCGATTGCTGCAACCATCAAGCGGATGATCGGATCGGTACGAACCTTGTCCCATGCGCCCGAAAGCGTCATCAGACCATTGATCATGCCGCCCCATGAAGGCATCCACAACATGATCGAGAACACCATGCCAAGCGTCTGCGCCCAGTCGGGAATAGCCGTATAATGCAGATGGTGTGGACCGGCCCAGATATAGAGGAAGATGATCGACCAGAAGTGCACGATCGACAGACGATAGGAATAGATTGGACGGTTTGCCTGTTTTGGTACGAAATAATACATCATGGCGAGGAACGGCACGGTCAGGAAGAACGCCACCGCATTATGTCCATACCACCATTGTGTCACCGCATCCTGCACACCTGCGAAAGCCGAATAGCTTTTCACGCCCAGAAACGAGACCGGGATTGCCAGATTGTTGATGATATGCAGCATCGCAATGGTGACGATGAATGACAGGTAGAACCAGTTTGCCACATAGATATGCGGCTCCTTGCGCTTCAATACCGTGCCAAGGAAAACGGCAAGATAGGCAACCCAGACAATAGTCAGCCAGAGATCGACATACCATTCCGGTTCGGCATATTCACGCGATTGCGTAATGCCCAGCAGATAGCCGGTTGCCGCCATCACGATGAAAAGATTGTAGCCCCAGAACACGAACCATGCGAGATCGCCACCAAACAGACGTGCGCGACAGGTGCGCTGCACGACATAGAAGCTTGATGCAAGCAGGATATTGCCACCAAATGCAAACACGACCCCCGAAGTGTGCAATGGGCGCAAACGACCGAAATTCAGATATGGCTCAATGTTGAGATCAGGAAAAGCGAGCTGTGCTGCGATCAGCACGCCAACCAGAAAACCGACCACACCCCAGAAAACGGTTGCAATGACGCCATAGCGGATTGGCCCGTCCATATAGGTTGATGTATCAACCTTTTTTGGAGACAGGCTGTAATCGGCATTGCGCATCAGCAATATGGTGAAAATGGCGAGCACAGCGAACAAAATCCACATATGGATTCTGAACAATTCATCATGAGAAAATCCGGCCAGAAGCACAGCAAAAAGTGCTCCCAGACCAGAAAGGACTGTTCCAGCGGCGTAGTTCATCTAATCCCCTCGCAGCGCAAGTCATAAATTGTCTCAAAAAAGACAACTATAGCGATAAGTTCTGCATAGTTTCTTTGTATGAGAGTGTCATTGATCTAAATCAAATGGCGCTGATAGGACATGCGACGAATTGGGCGTGTGGGGAAATCAGGATGGTTGGGTGTCAGCCACCAGATGGATCAGGATATCCACCTTGCTGATTTTGTAACCTTTGGGCGGGGCAGGTAACGGCCCGACACCAATGTCACCGGGCGCTATGTCGATGATCTGTTCCTGATCTGAAATGTAGAAATGCGCGTGATCACCCGTATCGGTATCGAAATATGTGCGCTCGCCATGAATGCTGATCTTGCGAATAAGGCCGGCATCAGCAAATTGATTAAGCGTGTTGTAAACCGTTGCAACTGACAGCTTTACGCCTTGCAACAACGCTTCTTCATTGAGCATGTCGGGGGTAACATGCCGGTGTTTTTCCGTAAAAAGCAAAGATCCCAAGGCAATGCGCTGACGGGTCGGGCGTAGCCCGACCCGTCTTAATATCGCTCTGACTGCCAATGCTTTCTGCTTGCCAGAATTGGGGGAGGATTTTGACAAGAGCGGCGAGGCTTTTGGCCCTGCATCAGGATTGAACAGCATGAACAGTCTCGGCTTTTTGCTCAAAAATATGATTGAAACAATATGAAATATATTGAGCTTAATTGCAAATGGTTTGCAATTGCATAATGCAAGGCGCGGCCTGTCCTGTCAACCCATTGAAAATTTATAGAACAGAAAATGCCAAAGGCTTGAGTGGCTTCTGTTTGACCAGCAAGATAAGAAATTCTTTATCTATATGTTTTATTTATATTTTATATAAAACAGGTTTCGGTTTTCAGGCGCAGGGCACTGATGTATCGCACGGCTGGCAGCATTCGCTAATCATGATATTAACTTTTGTCAGGCAGCGAAGGATTCGCGCCGGTTGCAATAATTTCTGTCCTTCATGAAAAGCTGGACATGGTTTGAGGAAATTGATGTTGGAGATGTTGGCGACACTTTATCAGACAAAAAAAGCGGCAACGTCTCTGGCGCGGCTCGTCTTGATTGGTCTTCTGCCATTTGTTGTGGCGGCCTGCACGACGACATCCGACAGGCCTGTCATTATAAACATGCCGCCACAGATTGCGCCTGAACCGGTTGTGGTCGCACCCATTATTGAGCCTGAACCGGAAGTTCAGACTGCGCAAAGCGATTATGAAGTCATCTATGGCGCGGTTACGGATGGCGGTAATTATATTGCAGCCCTTGATTTGAGCAAAATCGCAAAACGCAATCTGCGCAAACAGGTCGATTATCAGACCAGCCATCCTGTCGGCACAATCATAGTCGATCCCTATGCGCGTTATCTTTATCTCGTGCAGCCCGGCGGCAAGGCCATGCGCTATTCCGTTGGTGTGGGCCGCGCAGGTCTGACTTTCAGCGGTGAGGCGCAGGTTGCCTACAAGGCGAAATGGCCACGCTGGACGCCGACGCAAAACATGATCAAGCGCAATCCTGAGCATTATGCAAAATATGCCAAGGGTCTTGAAGGCGGTATTAAAAATCCGCTTGGCGCACGCGCACTTTATCTTTATCGCGATGGCAAAGACACGCTTTATCGCATTCATGGCACCAACGAACCCTGGTCAATCGGCAAGGCTGCTTCGTCGGGCTGTATTCGTCTGTTCAATCAGGACATTATCGATCTTCACAGCCGTGTAACAAGCGGTAGCCGTGTTGTGGTTCTGAGCAAATCCCAGTCTGGGCAGGCAGGAAGCTGATGGACGCGGATAAAATTTGAAAGCAAGCAGCGGAGTGTTACAGGCCTTGTCATCGATTAGCTTTCCTTCATAGTAGGAAGGATAGTGGATATGAGCCTGATGACACCTATGCTGAAAAGCGAAAATGACACAGATGCAGGCCGTTGGCGGCAAGTGCTTTCGCGTGACAAGGGAGCCGACGGTCAATTCGTTTATGCTGTGCGCACGACGGGTATTTATTGTCGCCCCTCATGCCCGTCGCGGCGGGGAAAACGCGAAAATGTTGAGTTCTTTAATAGATGCGAAGAGGCTGAACAGGCAGGCTTTCGCCCTTGCATGCGATGCAGGCCACATCTTGATGCAACGCTTGATGCGCAAGACAATGCGCGTTATGCCAATATGGTTTCGGCTGCCTGCCGGTTTATTGAAAATGCCGATTCTGTGCCTTCACTTGAAGAGATTGCACAGGCCGCAGGTGCAAGCCCGGCGCATTTCCATCGTATTTTCAAAAATTTCACGGGCTTGACCCCCAAAGCCTATGCTGATGCGCATCGCGCGGAAAAAATGCGTGCAGTGCTGAAAGATAATGCTCGTATTACCGATGCGATCTATGAAGCAGGCTATAATTCTTCCAGCCGCTTTTATGAAGCGTCAGACAGGATTCTTGGCATGAACCCAAAGGCTTTCAAATCCGGTGGCGAAAACGAAATCATTCACTTTGCTATCGGACAATCAGCTTTGGGTGCTGTTCTGGTGGCGGTCAGCGGCAAGGGGGTCTGTGCCATATTGATGGGTGATGATCCGCAAGAATTGATCATTGACCTTGAAAGACGTTTTTCCAAAGCGCAGCTTGTCGGCGCTGATCGTGATTTTGAAGATCATATCGCTCAAGCGATCGGTTTTGTTGAAAACCCCGCTATCGGATTTAACCTGCCGCTTGATTTGCGCGGCACTGCTTTTCAGCAACGTGTCTGGCAGGCATTGCGTGAGATCCCGTATGGTAAAACGATAAGCTATAGCGAGCTTTCCGCGAAGATGGGTCTGCCTAAATCAGCACGCGCTGTTGCGCAGGCCTGTGGCGCAAACAAGATCGCGGTTGCCATTCCCTGTCATCGCGTGGTGCGTCACGATGGTGGCTTGTCCGGCTATCGCTGGGGTATTGAACGCAAGCGCGAGTTGCTGGAAAAAGAACGGCAGACCAGAAGGCAAAAATGAGCTTTCAGGGTCGCAAAAGCGATAATTCCAGCGGCTATCTGATGTCAATTTTATGGTTTGTATGGCGATATTGCGTCAAAAAAGTGGCAAAACATCCTGAAAGATAAGGCTTGCAACGCTCTGATGGATGGCTTTTGATCAGGCTATACAAATAAAGGAGTCGGAAATGAGCGTGACCATCTACGGTATCAAGGCCTGTGACACGATGAAGAAGGCGCGTAGCTGGCTTGATGATCACGGCATTGAATACAGCTTTCATGATTACAAGAAAGAAGGACTGGATGCGGCAACAATTGACCGCTTTCTCAAAAATATAGAGTGGGAAAAGCTGCTTAATCGTGCGGGCACAACCTTTCGTAAATTGCCTGAAGAAGAGCGTCAGAATGTCGATGCGGCCAAAGCCCGTGCATTGATGCTGGCGCAGCCCTCCATGGTCAAGCGCCCGGTACTTGATAAGGATGGCAAGCTGATTGTGGGCTTCAAGCCGGATCAGTATGAGGCATTTTTTCAGCTCTGAAATGATCGGTTTGCAGTCATTGATTGCATCAATAAAATTCAATTGTGCGCGCTCATACAAGGCGTATTTTCATGCGCCATGAATAAGGTATTTTCCCGGACAGATTCACATTCCTCAGCCCTTCGCTATGCCCTTGGCGGCTTTTTCGTCATGATTGCGGTGATGGGGATTGGCCGTTTTATTTATACGCCGATCCTGCCCGCAATGATGAGCGATGTGGGTTTCAATGCTGCGGATGCCGGTTTTATCGCCTCGGCCAATTATGTCGGCTATCTGCTTGGCGCAATCGTTGCAGGTTTTGGCTGGTCTGCGGGAATTGAGCGCATAGGCGTCATCACGGGACTGATCATCAGTGCTGCACTTTGTGCGCTCATGGCATTTGTCGAGAGCGTCTGGCTTTTCTCGATCATTCGTTTTGCTGCGGGTTTCATCAGTGCAGTGACGATGATCCTTGTGACAGCAATTGTGTTGAGCCATGTAATTGCAGCACAAAAGCCGGGCTTGGGAGCATTGCATTTTGGCGGCGTGGGCGCAGGTATTGCACTCTCGGCATTACTCGTTGCGGCCACGCGCTATTTTGGTTTTGACTGGCATGCCGACTGGCTTGGCGCTGCCGTATTGAGCATGATTATGGCGGCCTTTGTGGTCGTTTTGGTTAAAGACGGCCCTGTGAGCGGACCAGACAGCAAGCGCGAACCGGTATTGCCCGAAAGCTTTGCTTTCAACGCAATCGCGCTTGCTTACGGAATTTTTGGTTTTGGTTATGTGATTACGGCAACCTTCATCATCGCGATTGTGCGCGCCAGTGAGGGCGGTGAATTGATAGAAGCAGGTGTGTGGGTATTGACCGGCCTTTGTGCTGCACCATCGATCTGGTTATGGTCGCCTGCTATTCGTAAATTTGGCCTGTTTTCAGCTTTTGCCATGACTGCATTTATTGAGGCCATGGGTGTTGCTGCAACTGTGCTGCTGCCGCCCCCATGGGGACCATTGCTTGGCGGCGCACTGCTGGGGCTGACCTTCATGGCGCTCACTGCTTTTGGCCTGCAAGCGGCGCGTATGCTGGCGCCCCGCTCGCCCAAGCGTGCACTGGCACGCATGACGGTCTGTTTCAGCATCGGCCAGATAGTGGGACCGCTCGTGGCAGGCTTCATGGCACAGCATTTTGGCTCGTTCACGCTGCCAAGTCTTGTTGCAGCCTTTGCCCTTATTGTGACGGCAATCATAGGACTTGCGGCCGGAAAATCCGCCAAGTAACGGGAAACCTTACAATTATTTAACTGGTCAACAGGCAGGCATAGCGGCTAATTGCGACAATATTGATTTCTTTTTGGAATTGCCCAGATGTTCGTGTCCTTTTTTCCTCGTCCCAGGCTCTTTTTCCTGTCTGTTCTTCTATGGAGCATTCTGGCCATCCTTGGCTGGTATCAGGGCGGTGCCGAGCTTGGACATCTGATTGGTTTGCCGCCTGCTGCACCCGATGCTGCGCCCATTATTGGCGCGAGCATTTTCTGGTCTGCGCCATTCTTGTGGTTCTATATTTATTTTGCCGTGGTGGTTTTTGCGTTTTACGCTTTCTGGGCATTATTTGCGCCGCATTATTGGCAGCGCTGGTCAGTTTTGGGTTCCGCTCTCATCCTGTTCACCACCTATTTCAGCGTTCAGGTCAGCGTAGCAGTTAATAGCTGGTATGGCCCGTTCTATGATATGGTGCAGAATGCTCTGGCCAAGCCGGGCGCAGTTCAGGCGGCTGATTTTTATTGGAGCATGATGGATTTTGCAGGCATTGCCTTCATTGGCGTGACAATCAGCGTGCTGAGTGCATTTTTCATCAGCCATTATATTTTCCGCTGGCGCACAGCGATGAATGATTATTACATGAGCCATTGGCCAAAACTGCGCTCGGTTGAAGGTGCAGCGCAGCGTGTTCAGGAAGACACGATGCGGTTTTCAACAACGCTTGAGCAGCTTGGTGTCAATCTTATCAAGGCAATCATGACATTGATTGCATTTTTGCCGGTACTGTTTTCCTTCTCTGACAAGGTCAGCGAACTTCCCATCATTGGCATGGTGCCCCATGCTCTGGTGTGGGCAGCGATTATCTGGGCCTTGTTCGGAACAGGTTTTCTGGCATTGGTCGGTATCAAACTGCCGGGGCTTGAATTTAACAATCAGCGCGTGGAAGCCGCCTATCGTAAAGAGCTGGTCTATGGCGAGGATCATGTTGATCGCGCCCATCCAGAAACCATGGGCGAGTTGTTTGCAAATGTCCGCCAGAATTATTTCCGGCTTTATCTTCACTATGTCTATTTCAATGTCGCCCGTATCTTTTATTTGCAGGCCGACAATATTTTTCCGACGCTTATTCTGGTGCCTTCCATTGTTGCGGGCAAGCTGACGCTTGGCTTGATGAACCAGATTCTCAACGTGTTTGAGCAGGTGCGTGGTTCATTCCAGTATCTTGTCAATTCATGGACGACGATTATCGAACTTCTCTCGATTTATAAGCGTCTGCGTGGCTTTGAAGCAATTATTTATGACGAGCCGCTGCCGGCATTGGATCAGGAGAATCTCGGCCTTCCGTCTTAGGGTCAGGACCCATTAATTTGACGGGAATGGTGTGAGGCCATCCGTTCGGATACGAGAAGGAAAGGCGAAGGAAATGTGGTTCATTTTCAAGACTTTTCGACGAAGTAAGCCGGGTGGATGGACCACATCCTTCGGACATCGAAATGACTTGGCGATCTGCTGCGTCGAGCCGCTCAACCGGGGGAATACCCCGTTTCTCACGTCTCTCCTCGCAAATCTGGTCATTTCAGATGCCATTCTCATCAAATTAATGAGTCCTGACCCTAAACCTATGATCTGCTCCGGGTGGTAGTGTCGCCCGGAGCAGAAATGTTGTTGAGATAATCATTATAGCTTGTGCATTTGACATCCGGTTTATTGCAAACTTCGGACACAAGCCGCTCCATGGCACGCCAGTAGGCGCCGTCATTCATCAATACAAAATGGAATCCAAGCTGTAGCGGAATGCGTTCACCATCATATTGTTTGTCAAAGGCTGCCCGGAACGCCTTATAGCTGCGCTCTTCAAATTGGGCGGCTTGAGCAGGAGCTTCCTTGCCCTTTGAATGGCGGACATAGAGATTATAATCCATGCCGACAACAGGGCGTTGCGACGGCCCTTCAGGAATAAGCGGCAAGCCGAATGATGCAAAGGATCCATCGATCTTTGGTACTTCCGGCCCGTCTGTGACGGATGATGCCTGATAACGGAAACCTTGCGCTTTCAGCGCATTTTGCACAGGTTTTGATGCAGCAAGATAGGGCGCACGAAAACCATTAATGCCGTGAAGTGCCAGTTCGCGCCAGCCTTCCGGCTCGCCTTTGATGCCATTATTCTTGTAAGCATCAGCGGTGATGCGCCGAAACTCTCTGATTTCCTTGTCCCAGTCGGCTGTCGACCAGCTGGTGCCGTCAAAATGGCCGCAGCCATGGCTTGCAATTTCATTGCCTTCAAGATGTGCCTGCCAGATATTGTCGAGACGCGCTGCAACTTCATCATGGCTCAGGGCAAAACCGACATTGGATGCGCCAGCACGCTTATGCGGTGGCTGGTAGTCACGCCGGTTTTTCTTTTCCATCAGAAAAACGCAGGACAGAAAATAGGTGAAATGCGCATTGTTGTTTTTCGCCAGTTGCCGCGAGCGGGTCCACAAAGCATTGTCATGGGCGCCATCAAATGAAATCAGCACATATTGCGGCTTTGTGGTTTGAGCAGCCGCCGGAACAACTGTGAGCGCGGTCATGATGATGACAGATGGAGTAACGATACGCATAGAGGAGCAACTCATGGGGAGGGGAGAAACGCAATCTTGCTAAAAACTTGCCATTTCCCATTCACTATGGCGATCAATACGGCATAATACGGGCGGCGTCATAAAGATTGTTTGTTGCGCTTGCAGCTAATTTCGCCCACAGGTCTTACATATGGCGCGAATTGCGATTAAAAGCGCCAGAACATAGAAATTAAGATCAACAGTTTTCAGAGCGCGGCTCTTTGGGTTCGCACTCCACTAAGAATGGCAGGTCCATGGCAGACGACAGTTTCATTCGCGAGGTAAACGAGGAACTCCGTTCCGAACGGGCGAAGCAGGTTTGGAAAAACTTTGGGCCCATCCTGATCGGTGCGGCTATTGCAATCGTTATCGCAACAGCCGGCTGGGTAGGGTATCAGCACTGGACCGAGACCAAGGCCTCTGCTTCCGGTGATAAATTTCTGGCAGCGCTTGATCTCGCTGCTGCCGGAAAAAACGATGAAGCGATTGCAGCACTCAATGATCTGGAAAAGACCGGTTACGGCTCTTATCCGGTGCTGGCGCGTCTTCGCTCTGCTGCTGTGCTGGCTGAGAAGGGTGACGTTACGGGCGCTGTGGCAGCGTTTGATGCTGTTGCCTCCGATAATGCAATTCCTTCGCCATTGCGCGACATAGCGCGTTTGCGTGCGGCCTATCTGCTGGTTGATTCCGGTTCTTATGATGATGTCGCAAAGCGTGTTGAAACGCTTTCGGCAGATGGCAATCCGATGCGTTCAAGCGCCCGTGAGACACTGGGCCTTGCTGCATGGAAGGCAGAGCGCTTTGACGATGCTGTCAAACTTTATCAGCAGATTGCCAATGATACACTGGCCCCGGCGAATATCCGCCAGCGTGCCAATATTATGCTTGATCTCATGCGCGGCGCTGGCATCAACGTGCCGGAAGCCCAGGGCTGAGCTACCTCATTTCGGAGTAATATGAACCTATGGGTTTCACTCTCGCCATCGTCGGGCGTCCCAATGTCGGCAAGTCCACACTGTTTAATCGCCTCGTCGGCCGCAAGCTGGCGCTGGTCGATGACCTGCCGGGCGTTACGCGCGACCGGCGCATCCATGATGCAAAGCTCTATGATCTGAAGTTTCAGGTCATTGATACGGCTGGTCTTGAAGAGGCTGCCAATGACAGTCTGGAAGCGCGTATGCGTGCGCAGACCGAAGCCGCCATTCAGGAAGCCGATGCGATTCTGTTTGTGATCGATGCCAAGGCTGGCATTACGCCGACTGATGCAACTTTTGCCGAACTTGTCCGCCGTTCGAACCGTCCGGTTGTGCTGGTTGCCAACAAGTCTGAAGCACGCGGTGCGCAATCGGGCCTTTATGATGCTTTCCAGCTTGGTCTGGGGGAGCCTTGCCCGATTTCTGCTGAACATGGTCAGGGCATGCCTGATCTGCGCGATGCAATTGTCGAGCTTCTGGGTGAAGAACGTGTCTTTGCCGAGGAGCGCGAAGCGGAAGAGGCTGATGAGGTCTTTACACCCAAAGTCGTTGGCGAGTTGATCGGCGATGATATTGAAGACCCGGATGAAGAGGAAATTCCGGCTTACGATACCAGCAAGCCGCTGCGTATTGCCATTGTTGGACGTCCGAATGCCGGCAAGTCCACGATGATCAATACAATGCTTGGCGAAGACCGTCTGCTGACAGGCCCGGAAGCCGGCATCACCCGTGATTCGATTTCTGTTGACTGGGAATGGCGTGGCCGCAAGATCAAGCTCTATGATACCGCTGGTCTGCGCCGCAAATCGCGTGTTCAGGAAAAGCTTGAGAAACTTTCGGTTGCTGATGGTCTTAGAGCCATTCGCTTTGCGGAAGTGGTGATCATTGTTCTCGATGCAACAATCCCGTTTGAAAAACAGGATTTGCAGATTGCTGATCTGATCATCCGCGAAGGCCGCGCGCCTATCATTGCTTTCAATAAATGGGATCTGATTGAAGATCGCCAGATGGTTCTGGCTGATCTTCATGAAAAGACTGCGCGTCTGCTGCCGCAGGTGCGTGGCATTCGTGCCGTGCCAATTTCCGGCGAACGCGGTCAGGGGCTCGACAAGCTTATGGAAAATCTTGTCAAAACCCATGAAATATGGAACCGCCGTATTTCGACGGGCCGCCTCAATCGCTGGCTTGGCGGCGTGATTGCGCATCAGCCGCCACCGGCTGTTTCGGGTCGCCGTCTGAAAGTGAAATATATGACGCAGGTGAAGACCCGTCCTCCGGGTTTTGTCGTTTCCTGCTCACGCCCGGATGCGCTGCCGCAATCCTATGTGCGCTATCTGATCAATGGTCTTCGTGAGACTTTTGATATGCCGGGTGTGCCAATCCGCTTGTCACTGACGACATCGGAAAATCCCTTCGCAGGTCGTGCCAAAAAGAAAAGATAAACAAAAACCCGGCCTTGGAGCCGGGTTTTTCATTGAGAAACTTTCATCGGTCTGCTACGCCGCCGCCTCCTGAACTCCCCCAATATCAGAGGCAGATTATGACGACAGTGAGCGAGCGCCAGTTTAGCGGTGTCACGATGGGCATCGATTTTGGCACGACAAACACTGTCCTGTCGCTGGCTTCCCCCGATGGTTCGACGGCGGTGTTGAGCGTTTCTAAAGATGGGGTCGATGTCACGGGCTATCGTTCGATACTTTGCTTCTGGCAGGATCGTGCAACTGGCGAGCGCATATCAGAAAGCGGTCCATGGGCGATGGATGCCTTTGTGAATGCTCCGCATTCGACCCGTATGCTGCAATCATTCAAGACCTTTGCGGCCTCAAAATCCTTCACCGATACGCCAGTTTTCGGCAAGCGCTTCAAGTTCGAGGATATTCTTGAGACTTTTCTCGAATCGGTTGCAGCCCGCCTCGGTGATCGCCTGCCACCAAAGGGCAATCGTGTGGTGATTGGCCGTCCGGTCATTTTCGCAGGCTCATCTCCTGATGAGGCGCTGGCGATGGAGCGCTATGAAAAAGCGTTTCGTGCCTTTGGCTTTACCGACATTCATTATGTTTATGAGCCGGTCGCTGCCGCTTACTTCTATGCGCAGGAACTCAAAGCCGAATCAACGGTTCTGGTGGCCGACTTTGGCGGCGGTACAAGCGATTTTTCGATTGTCCGTTTTGAGGTTGGAGCGCAGGGGCTGAGCTTTACACCGCTCAGCCAGACGGGTCTTGGCATTGCTGGCGATACATTTGATTACCGCATAATCGATAATGCCGTGTCACCGCTGCTGGGCAAAAACGGCGAATACAAATCTTTCGGCAAGCGTCTGCCAATACCACGCCATTATTATGCAAATTTCGCACGCTGGAACACGTTGTTCCTGATGAACTCGCCAGCCACCATTCGCGCACTTGCAGACCTTGCTAAAAATGCTGTCGATCCTGAGCCGCTGGAACATTTCATCAATCTGATCGAGAATGACTACGGCTATGAAATTTATCGTGCCGTTTCAAATCTCAAGATAAGCCTCTCATCAGAGCCGGTTTCTGAACTGCATTTCAAGGCAGATGATTTCGAGATCCGCTCACATGTTACGCGCAGGGATTTCGACAACTGGATTGCGGAAGACGTGCGCCATATCGGGCAATCGGTCGCGCAGGCCGTTGCAAATGCCGGGCTGACATTTGAAGGCATTGATCGTGTTTTCTTGACGGGCGGTACATCTTTTGTGCCCGCTATTCGCACAGCTTTCGAGCAACGCTTCCCGGACGCGATGGTCACAAGCTCCAACCAGTTTGATTCGATTGCCAATGGTCTGGCGCTGATTGGCCAGAGCGCGGATATTGATCGCTGGACGGTCAAGCCTGTGCGATGATTAGAGCGCCGATCTGATTGAATCAGATCGGCGCTCTAGATATTTGTTTTAACGCGCATCTTTGTCCGAAAACCGTTTCACACTTTTCGGGATGCGCTCTAATTTCCAAAGCTGCACTGCGTCCCCGATGCCTAAAAAATAATTTTAATTCTGTGAGCACTTGCAAATATGTGGTGCTGGGCCAATCAGGTTCTGTGATTTCGCATTTTCAAAATGAGTGAAAAAGCAAATGAAAACAAGCAGCCCCGTTCTTGTGTTAATTCAAAATTAATCAATATTTTCAAAGGGTAAACAAAACGCCGTTAACTATCCATCAAGGTTAATGCTCCATTATTCGCTATAGTTAAGTAATCGTTGCGAGTGGAGTTTGCGGTGCGTTTGGGTTCCATACGAGCGTTGTTTGGCCGGTCCAAATCCGTGACCGAGCCGGTATGGCACTATCCGGTAAAGGGCTATTGCCCGGAGGATGGTCGCTACTACGCCGTTCGCGCAAAGCCGCGCCCTGTTGTGCAAAAGCCGCATCGTCTGGTGCCGCTTGTTCTGGCTGCAATTACCTATTTGTTCAATTCCAATGCCATTGCCTTTCAGGACATGGCAAGCCTTGTCCCGAGTGCAGATATTGGCGGACATCGCTGGACGGCTTTTATTGCCAAAGCGCCGGTTGGTTCGCTGCATCAGGCCGAAATGCCTTTTGTCGATGCAACGACTGTAACGGGCAGCATTGCTGCAAGCGGGATCGAGGTGCCGGGTATTGGCCGAGTTGCGCTCACAGCGGGTATCAGGACGGCCAAACTGGGTGTTGATGATCCCGATCCCGATGAGAATCGCATTAATCGTTCTGACAAGACGGATCGTATCGTTTCTGTGAAGCCCAAGGCGCCTGCACGGGCATTCAATGCTGGCAGCATGTTTGAAAAAATCAGCATGATCACTGCGCCGCGTGAAAAGATTGATACCCGGATGGCATTTACCAAATCGAGCATTGAGGGGAAGGAGGTCAAGATTGCGATGGCATTTCACGCAGTCAAACCGCCCAAACCAAAAGCCGATCTACCGGTGCAACTGGCAAAACTTGTCAACAATGATCAGCCCGACGTTCTCGCGTTGGGCTATGCGCCCTCCAGGCCTGACTATGGCAAAACCTCTCCTTTCGAGAGCATCCTGACACCTCAGGCAGATAGTGGTCGTTTTGTACCTCCCATCAGCAAGCAGGACCATGAATGGGCTGCAACACCACTGCCAGCCGCGTCCTTTGGCTCTAAAGAGCAGAAGTGTCTTGCAGAAGCAGTTTATTATGAAGCGCGTGGTGAGAGCGTGAAAGGGCAGGTGGCTGTTGCTCAGGTTGTTCTTAATCGTGTTCGCAATCCGGCCTATCCGGGCACGATTTGCGGCGTGGTTTATCAAAATCGCAACTGGTTTAATGCCTGTCAGTTTTCTTTTGCCTGTGATGGCCAGAAACACCGTGTGACCGAGATGCCTCAATGGCGTATGGCGCAACAGGTTGCAAAAACCGTGACCGCAGGTCAGATATGGTTGCCGGAAGTGGGGTCATCAACCCATTATCATGCAACTTATGTCAGCCCTTTCTGGGCGCCAACCATGAAGAAAATGACCAGGATCGGTCTTCATGTGTTCTACCGCACTTATGGCGGTGGCTGGAGCTGATAAATCATCCGTGAACTGCGATCACTTTCGGACACATTTAATTGTCTGAAAGCCTGCTTGAAACACGTGCATAATGATGAATCTTTCTGCTCGTTTGCGCCCAATTCGATTCCAATTTTTGGCCCGAAATGCAGCTCAATCTCCAACTTTGGGTGGAAAATGAGTCGCATTAATAGCTAAATTGTTGAATTTAAAAGATAAAAAACCTTTTGAAGCAAGTGCTTGACCGCCTTGACTAGTGGGCGGTGTGTTAATATGTTGCGCCCAACTTGGAAATGGGCTTTCGACGCCCGCATTTCTTGCAAAAAGGAGCTGCCAATGACGAGCGGCACTGAGCCGGGAAAGAAACCCGGTGAAAGCAGAAATGTGGAAGGAAAAACTGTTTCCGGGGGGCTGGATCAGCGTTTGAATAGTCTTGAGGCCAAACTGGTTCAAAAAGGAATGTTCAAGCCGCCGGCTTCAGAGGATGGGCGATCGGAAACATCGGGTTCTGTCGCGCAGGCCATGAAACTCTCCAGTGAGTTTATCGCTGGTATCGTGGTTGGTGCGGTGATCGGTTGGGTTCTTGATCGCTATGCAGGCACTTCGCCATGGGGGCTGATTATTTTTCTCCTTCTTGGCTTTGGCGCTGGCACCCTCAATGTGCTCCGTTCCGCAGGTTATGTCGCCGATCAAGGCAACATTAAGACTGACGTGGAAAAGAGCGATAAGGAATAAGTCTTCGCGGACATTGTAAAAATCTTCGCGTATAGACCTTTGGACAAGCGAACCTCTGGTTCGCTACTGAAACGCCTTAATGGCAGGAACGCAGACGAGGTTAAGTTGGCCAACGATCCGATCCATCAGTTCCAGGTATCCCGGTTGATCCCGATCGACATCGGTGGTGTGGACCTGTCGTTTACCAATGTTTCGGCCTTCATGGTCGCAACCGTTGTGCTCGCATCAGGGTTTCTTTATTTTACCTCGTCGAGCCGTGGTTTGATCCCGAGCCGTTTGCAGTCGGTTTCGGAAATGGCTTATGAGTTTGTGGCATCAAGCCTTCGGGATTCAGCCGGTTCAAAGGGGATGAAGTTCTTTCCCTTTGTGTTCACGCTGTTCATGTTCGTGCTTGTTGCAAATTTCATTGGCCTGTTCCCTTATTTTTATACGGTCACAAGCCAGATCATCGTAACCTTTGCACTTGCTTTGCTGGTTATCGGTACGGTCATTGTTTACGGTTTCTATAAGCATGGTCTGAGCTTCCTCAAGCTTTTCGTGCCAAGTGGCGTGCCGGGCATCATTGTGCCGCTGGTTGTCGCCATTGAAATCATTTCTTTCCTCTCGCGCCCGATCAGCCTGTCCGTTCGTCTTTTTGCGAATATGCTGGCCGGTCACATCACGCTCAAGGTTTTCGCAGGCTTTGTTGTCTCGCTGAGCTCGCTTGGTGCGCTTGGTATCGGTGGTGCGATCCTGCCGCTTATCATGACGGTCGCGATCACCGCGCTTGAGTTCCTGGTTGCATTCCTCCAGGCCTACGTCTTTACCGTTCTTACCTGCATGTATATCAACGACGCAGTACATCCGGGTCACTAAAGCATGTTGCGGAAAAGTGGTTTACCGGTTTTCCGACAACAACATGCATTATGAAAAAATTTAAAGCGCTTTGCATGAAAACTATAAGTAATGCGCTTTGAGGTTCTAGCCGGCGGGTTTCCGCCAGAACAGAAATCCGCACTAATTTGCAATCCAGAAGGAGCTTTAACATGGAAGCGGAAGCAGCAAAGTACATCGGCGCCGGTCTCGCCTGTTTCGGTATGGCCGGTACGGCTCTCGGCCTCGGCAACATCTTCGGCAGCTATCTCTCGGGCGCTCTGCGTAACCCATCCGCTGCTGACAGCCAGTTTGGCCGTCTCGTATTCGGTTTCGCTGTGACGGAAGCTCTGGGCATCTTCTCGCTGCTCATCGCGCTTCTGCTCCTCTTCGCTGTTTAATCAACAGTCGCAAGAAACTGGCCTGCCGCGATCTGTATCCTGAAATGCAGCGCGGCTGGCCTTTGCATATGACGTCTGAGTGAGCATGTTCCGAAAATTCCGGCTCTTCTGCTGGCAAAGGAATATGCTGGATTAAAGGGGAAATCTGGATGTTCGTGTCCACGGCGTTTGCCCAAACCGCCACCGAATCGCAACCGGCACCAGCTGCTGGCGAGCACGGCGCAGCCGATGCTGTGCACACCGAAACCGGGGTCGCGCACGATGCCGGACACGGCAGCGGCGTATTCCCGCCGTTTGATTCCACCCATTATGCATCGCAGCTTCTGTGGCTGGCGATCACTTTCGGTCTTTTCTATCTGTTTTTGTCGCGCGTGGTTCTGCCGCGTATCGGCGGCGTGATTGAAAACCGTCGTGACCGTATTGCACAGGATCTGGAACAGGCTGCCCGTCTCAAGCAGGATGCGGATAACGCCATTGCTGCTTATGAGCAGGAACTGGCATCTGCCCGCGCCAAGGCTGCTTCGATTGCCGAAGCTGCCCGCGAAAAAGGCAAGGGTGAAGCAAATGCCGAACGTGCTGCTGCTGAAGCCGCACTTGAAGGCAAGCTTGCTGAAGCTGAAGAACGTATCGCTGCAATCAAGGCCAAGGCCATGAGCGATGTCGGTACGATCGCCGAAGAAACCACGTCTGCGATTGTTGAACAGCTTCTGGGAACCAAGGCCGACAAGGCTGAAGTGACCGCAGCCGTCAAAACCGCAAACGCCTGAGGAGACGAAAATGGATTCAACATTTTGGGCATTTATTGCTCTTCTTCTCTTCATTGCCCTGATTGTTTATCTGAAAGTTCCGGGGATGATCGGTCGCTCGCTTGATGAGCGTGCCGAAAATATCAAGAAGGAACTTGAAGAAGCCCGTACCCTGCGCGAAGAAGCCCAGCAGCTTCTTGCTGAATATCATCGCAAGCGTAAGGAAGCGGAAAAAGAAGCGGGCGACATCGTCGCTGCTGCAGAACGCGAAGCAAAGGCTCTTCTTGAAGATGCCAAGCGTGCGACAGAAGAATATGTTGTTCGTCGCAACAAGCTTGCTGAGCAGAAAATTGCAACTGCTGAAGTCGATGCAATCAATGCAGTGCGTGCTTCGGCTGTTGATCTGGCTGTCGCTGCCGCAGGCAAAATCGTTGCCGAGAAGGTCGATGCTCAGGTTGCAGGCACCTTGTTCAAGGATGCACTCGGTCAGGTTAAAACCAATCTGAACTGAACGCCTTTGATAGATTTTTAAAAACGCCGCCTCAAAAGGGCGGCGTTTTTTGTTGGATTGACTGGCGTTTTTTTTGAGAGGCCTGTCAAGAAGCCGGGCGGTTCTTGATGGGTGCAAATGTATAGCGGTGAATGCCGGGCACAGGGCCGGATGCTTCAATGGCTTGGCGGTGCTTGAGCGTGCCATAACCGGCATGGATTTCAAAGCCATAGGCTGGATGGAGCGCTCCGGTGCGAACCATCATACGATCCCGCGTGACCTTCGCCACGATAGAAGCGGCAGCAATGGAAATGGATCGCTGATCGCCTTTGACTAATGCGGTGCCGGGGCAGGTTAGTCCGGGCGGAACATCACGACCATCAATCAATGCATGATCCGGCTTGAGTGTCAGCCCCATGAATGAGCGGCGCATGGCTTCAAGGGCGGCTTTACGAATGTCGCTCGCATCAATACTGGGAGCACTCAGACTTGCAACGGAAATGCTCACGGCTTTGGCTAGTATAATATCGTAAAGCACTTCGCGTTTTGCTGCTTTAAGGCGTTTTGAGTCATCCAGACCTTCTGGAAGATCATCGGGATCAAGTACGACAGTGGCAGCAACAACCGGACCGGCAAGCGGGCCACGGCCAGCCTCATCAATACCGGCAATATGGCGAAGTCCCCGCATCAGATATTTTTTCTCTTCCGAGAAATCTGGCGCAAGTGGAATTTCGAAGAGGGGCGGAGAATCAGAATTCAAGCGTTTCATTTGGCGGTGATGCTCGCATTGCTTCTGATTCTCCGCAAGGTCCCTGCCGAGGGTTTTGGCGTAAAAGCAGGGACCATCCGTCTGAAAAAAATCAGACGGGGATTGAACGCACAACTGATAAATCATGCAGGTCTGGATATGGTTCAAAGACTGAAACATAATTGCGAAGGGTTATGTTCGGAGCCTAGGATCCTGACCCTAAAAGAGTGAAAGCTGCTTTCCTTCCTTTTCAACAGGCTCAAACAGGTCGTTGCGCAGTGGCACGCGCTTTGAGTTAAACCCGAGTTTGCGCGCACTGATCTCGAAACGTCGGCCAATCTGCCAGGCATAGGGTCCGGTACCACGCATGCGTTTGCCCCACTCAGCATCATAATCCTTGCCGTCACGCATGGAGCGCACAAGCGACATCACATGGCGATAGCGGTCGGGATAATTGCGCAGCAGCCAATCCTTGAACAATGGCGCCACCTCAAGCGGCAGGCGCAGCAATACATAGCCTGCTTCACGCGCACCTTGTGCATAAGCTGCATCCAATATGCGTTCGATCTCATGATCATTGATGCCCGGTATGACCGGTCCCATCATGACACTGGTTGGAATCCCGGCCTCGGTGAGTTTGCGAATAGCTTGCAGGCGCAATGTCGGGGTTGATGCACGCGGTTCCATGCTTCGCGCAAGTTTGGCATCTAAAGTGGTGACGGACAGCGCGACCTTGGCCAGCCCTTTTGCCGCCATGCGGCTTAAAATATCCATATCACGCACCACAAGAGCCGATTTGGTGACAATGCCCACCGGATGATTGGCCGCTTCCAGCACTTCCAGAATTTCCCGCATGATGCGCCATTTTTTCTCGATGGGCTGATAGGGATCTGTGTTGGTGCCGATGGCAATTGTCTTTGGCTGATAATTGGGCTTGGAAAGCTCGCGTTCCAGCAGGCGTGGAGCATCCGGCTTGGCAAACAGCTTTGCCTCAAAATCAAGACCGGCTGACAAGCCCATATAGCTGTGTGTCGGGCGTGCGAAACAATAGATGCAGCCATGTTCACAACCGCGATAGGGGTTTATTGAGCGGTCAAAGCTTATATCAGGTGAATCGTTACGCGTGATAATCGTGCGTGGCTTTTCTATCTGAACATCGGTCTTGAAAGCGGGAAGATCTTCAAGCGTTTCCCATCCATCGTCAAAATCATGGCGGGTGGTTGGTTCAAAACGCCCGGTCGGATTGATCCCGGCACCACGTCCACGCCTGCGAGAGTGATCAATACGCAGGCCTGTCTCATTGACGAGCACATTGGCGTGTTCTGCGCGTCCTGCTCCGAATGCTGCCATGTCTGCCTGCTGGATGATTTCCATAACCGACTCTCTCGTTGATGAATCTATTCCTATCCTGTTTTTTGGAACAAATCAAGAACATAAATCTGCGGCTTTTCGATTGCATGCGCTTCGTATAGAAAGGGCCATGCTTTCAATATTCATCTTCACACATAATTCTGAGAAACAATTGGCCTATACATTGTCGGCTCTTGTGCCTGTAATGGTGGATGGGCTGTTGCGTCGCGTTGCAATTATCGATCAGGATTCGACAGATAATACGTGCCTTGCAGCGCAAGGAGCTGGTTGTGCTGTTTATCAGACGGGCGAGCTTTCGCAGGCGCTTGCAGGCCTACGCACGGAATGGTTGCTGATTGTGCCACCCGGCGCCACTTTGGCTGAGGGCTGGGAAGATTCTGTCCGCCGGCATATGCAAACTGGCAGCCGTCCGGCGCGTTTTACACTGCCGGTTGAGAAGCGTTTTGCAGGTTTTGCAAAGCTTTTTGTCAGAGCCGCGCCACTGGAGGCAGGTTTGCTGGTGAAAGTTGATGCCGTTAAATCGTCATACCAAACTGGTGCTGAATTTCAAAATTGGCTTCACACATTAAAGCCATTGCGTTTGCCACAGTTAATTACACCGCCAGAAATGCCAAAAGGCGGAGCCTGAGCGGCTTCGCCTTTTTGTATTCTAAGGGTTTGAACGATTTTAGTTCTGGTAGCTTGAAGGCGATGCGTCGCCAAAGCGATGGGCAGAGCCGTCCTGATAGGTGTTCTGGCCGATCGAAGCGGTTGCTCTGTTATCAACCTGTTGCGTTGCAACTGGTGTACGTTCATTTGCATAAAGATCGGCTGGTTCACCAACATGTGGGTTTTCAGCGAAAGCAGCACCGGCGCTAAGAGCAACGGCAACGGCAGCGAGAGCAAATTTTTTCATTTTTCTATTCCTTGTTAATCACCCTATGGATGGCATTTGCGCTTCCGGCGGGGGCACCGGGATGACACTCATGCCATCCATCGGGGAGATATTGGGGGTGCCTTCTGGATCAGTCCATCAGGCGGGATTGTTCATTAATTTGATTTAGTTCTGGTAGCTGGAAGGCGATGCATCGCCGAAACGATGAGCCGAGCCATCCACGACCGAAGCCTTGCTGATGGAAGCAGTTGCAGTGCGATCGATCTGCTGAACAGCAACCTGTGAACGTTCATTTGCATAAAGATCAGCTGGTTCACCAACATATGGGTTTTCAGCGAAAGCAGCACCGGCGCTAAGAGCAACGGCAACGGCAGCAAGAGCAAATTTTTTCATTTTCTATCTCCTTGGTTTGTGTGAAGCGGCGATGTGTTCGTCGTTTCGATGAGCAAGAGATAGGCCTTTCGATCTGTGCTGCATAGACACTGTTTGGTTCACGCATTGTATCGAAATTAGTATACAATAAGCCCTTGTAAAGAGAGTTTAGCCTTATAACAGGCTATTTATTCTATTATGTGTGAACAGTATGGGGCAGAAAAAAGCACTTTGATCAGAGCGCAGATGGCGCTGTATGGCTTGCAATCACAAACCAGTCCGGCTTTTTTTCAAGAATATGAGAGGCGGCGGCATTGGCGCTTTGCTGGTCTTTATATATTGCAAAGCAGGTCGCGCCGGAGCCGGACATTTGCGTAAAAATCGCACCACTTTCCCGAAGAAGATCAAGTTTGTCATTGATTTGCGGGGCGAGGGTCAGCGCTGCGGGCAGCAGGTCGTTGCGGGTCGATCCGAGATAGGTACAGATGGTTTCAAGGCAGCCGCCAATAGGTGCAGGCAAGAAACCATTATCGCGCTTTGTCAACGCACGGAAGACATCGGGAGTGGCAATGGCTGTCCCGTCATTGACCAGCAAGAGGGGCAGTGATGGCATATTCGCTATTGGTGTGAGTTGTTCGCCGATACCGCGTGCAACAAGCGGCCCACCAAGAGCCGCCCCATGCAGACATATGGGCAGATCAGCGCCGAGCTTGAGGCCGAGTTCGGCAAGTATGTCGGGTTCAAGTCCAAGCTGCCAGATTTCATTAAGGGCCAGAAGCGTTGCGGCTGCATCGCTTGAACCACCGCCGATACCTGATGCAACAGGCAGATTTTTTTCAAGATGGATGGAAACGGGCGAAAGCGTGCGATTTGCATATGATCGTAATGCATCCCGGGCTTTGATAACCAGATTGTCTCCGTCGGGTGCTATGCCGTTCGCAAAGCGTCCGCTCATGCTGAAATTGTCTTCAGCAGCCTGTTGAATGCTGATGCGATCGCCGTAATTGGCGAATACGACCAGCATATCGAGCAAATGATAACCATCATCCCGGCGCCCCGTCACATGGAGCGCAAGATTGATCTTGGCCGGAGCTGTGTAGTGAACCGTTTGCGCGGCCTGTGCTGGACTGTGCATATGAGGGATTAATCAGGATCAGTCTTTTTTGACGTAATATTCGCCGGTCTTCGGATCCTGAACCAAAGTGCCATGCGCACGGTTCTGCGCTTCTTTTTCTGCACGGCGCACGCGCTGGGTCACACGTGTCGCTTCGCGCTTGAACGAGCGATAGCCGTACCAGGCGGCAGCGAGTATCAGCAGCAGAAAGATAAGCTGGGGCATGGCCTCTGGTCCTCAGTCTCTAATGAGATCCCGAATGCCTTTCGGGATCACGCAGGGAGCTTCTTCGCAGACAGTATAACACTAATCTGCATGCTTATGCATCATATCATGGTGAAATGATGAATTTCAAAGTCCGTATCGCGCCCAGAGCGCTTTTTCTTCTGCGACCGACAGCAAGCCATCACCAAGATTGGCGGCAATTGTAGCCGGGTCAATGCCACTGAGCGCGATTTCAACGCCGGGGGCTTTACGTCCCAACAAACCACGCTTGGGCTCGATCAGCTTCAGTTTCACCTTGTCGCCATAGGTCTTGCGCAGGAAACTGCGCATATCGCCAAGTCCATCGACCAGGCCCAGTTCCTTGCCCTTGCTGCCAGTCCAGAACAGGCCGGTGAACAGGTCTTCATCATCGGCCAGTTTGCTGCCGCGGCGCTCTTTGACCATGTCGATAAAGGTTGCGTGGATTTCAAGCTGAAGCGATTTGAGTCGCTCAATATCGGCCTCTTTTTCAGGCTGAAACGGGTCCAGCGTCGCCTTGTTCTGCCCTGCTGTGTAAACACGGCGTTCAACACCTATTTTCTTGAGCAATTCCGGGAAGCCGAAGGAAGCGGACACAACGCCGATGGAACCGACAATCGAAGACGGATCGGCAATAATTTCATCCCCGGCAAGGGCGATCATATAGCCGCCTGATGCGGCGGCATCTTCCACAAACACGAAAACACGCTTTTGATGCTCATCCGCAAGGTCGCGAATGCGGCGATAGATCAGGCGCGACTGCACAGGTGAGCCACCGGGCGAATTGATCGAAATGGCAACGGCAGGCGTTTCCTTGTCGTTGAAGGCTTTTTCAAGCACTTCGGAAGCACTGCTGAGCGACAGAGATGGCCGCAGTGCCGTGCCGCCACTCATGATGGCGCCATGCAGCCGCACGACAGGAATTTCTATTTCTTTTTTGCGAAAACGACGTGGAATGAAACGGCACAGAATTCCGAACAAATCAAACTCCAGATGAAGAGCGCATTCCGAAAATTGTGAAGCCATTTTCGGGCAGGATGCGCGTTAAAAATTTCGTTGGAGCGAATGTAGGAAGCCAACAGGCAAACATAAAGAGAAATGCCCGGAATTTTGTTCCGGGCATTGAATATTCGTTATTTTTTTGGCTTTGCCAGCATTCGCAGCAGCACGTAGCCACATATTGCGGAGAGTGCGGAGCCAGTAAGCACACCGATTTTCGTTTCCGCCTGCAACAATTCTGACGGATAGGACAAAAGCCCGATAAAGATGCTCATGGTGAAGCCAATGCCGCACAGGATTGCCACACCATAAAGCTGTGCCCAGCTTGCGCCCATCGGTTTTTGTGCAAAGCCGGTTTTAATCGCCAGCCATGCAGCACCAAACACGCCGATCTGCTTGCCGATGAAAAGGCCGAGCATGATGCCAAGCGGCAAGGTGTCGAACATGATGGAAGGCGTCATGCCGGAAAATGAAATCCCGGCATTGGCGAAACCAAACACTGGAACGATGATGAAGGCGACAGGCTTTGCCAATGCGTGTTCCAGCGTATGCAGTGGCGAGCTCATATCATCCGGCTTGGCTTTGGCAGGTTTGAGCGGGACCATCAATGCGCTCACAACACCTGCGACAGTGGCATGAACACCGGAGTTGAACACCAGAAACCACAATATAGCCGCGCCGATGAGATAAGGCAGCAAGCGGGAAACGCCCATACGGTTCATGGCAAACAGGATGGCCGCTGTTGCAAAAGCCGCGCCAAGGTAAGGCATGGATATTTCAGCGGTATAGAAGATCGCAATGATAACAACTGCGGCCAGATCATCAAGGATAGCAAGCGTTGCCAGAAATACTTTGAGGCTTGAGGGCACGCGTGATCCGAGCAGCGACAGGACACCGAGCGCAAAAGCGATGTCAGTGGCTGAAGGCACAGCCCAGCCGCGCACCTTTTCCGGGTCGCCATAGTTAAAGGCCACGAAAATCAGCGCAGGCACGATGACGCCGCCTGCAGCAGCAATTCCGGGCAGGATTCGATTGGGCCAGCTTGCAAGCTGACCATCGAGAAACTCACGCTTGATCTCAAGTCCAACCAGAAAAAAGAATATCGCCATCAGCGCATCATTGATCCAGTGCGACAGGCTGAGTGGGCCTATATAGAAATGAAGCGCATCAAAATAAGCTTTCGAGAACGGAGAGTTGGCGACGATCAGTGCCAGGGCTGCGGCGCCCATAAGCACGATGCCGCCAGAAGATTCGCTATCCAGAAAACGGCGCATGATGGATACAGGGCGGACAGTGTTCGGATTTGATGTCATTTTTTATGGTTATTCCTAAAGCAGCGATATCTGGCCATTGTTAATGGCGCTGGCACGTGGTGTAAAATTATTCCCCTTATCGCTGTGCAGAACAAGGGGTGACATGAGTGAAAGACCGGCCCGGCTACCGCGAATGCCGGTAATCACAATGCGAATGGCAGCAGATTCAGGGCGCGGCAGGATCGGAATGATTTTCAAACCGCCAAAACGCCGATCAAGCGCATTTAATAGGGATGAAAGCGAAGCAGGGCGTGCAATGATTGAAACGCCGCCGCCGGGGCGCAGCAGAGCCGATGCCGTGCGCAGCCATTGGTCAAACATACCTTCAGGCATGACATGGGCTTCAGCTTTTACGGGATCGGGTGTTGCGCGGTCGCTTGCCTCATTGAAAGGCGGGTTCATGATGACGTAATCGAAGCTGTTATCGATCAGGCCCGCGCTTGCGCGTGCCTTGCCGCTCAATGCAACATCGGCTTCCAGAATATCGATGCGATCACGCAGGCCGGTATTGAGTGGGTGGTTCACGCTTTTGTGGGCAAAATTGAGCATGAAGCCGGAGCGTTCGATGAGTGTCACGCGTGCATTTTTGCAACGCGCTACAACGGCAAGACCAGCCGCACCCGCACCGCTGCCAAGATCGGCGAGGCGGCCTGAGAAGAGGTCTGGTACGCTGCTGGCGAGAATCATCGCGTCGACGCCCGAGCGATGGCCTTTGATTGCGGGTTGCACGAGATGAAATGCACCACGATGAAACACATCCAGCGTTTCTTCCACGATGTCTTTTTCATGTCTGGGAAAATTACTTGTCATGATTTTTGAGTTCATGTTCCAGACCTGCATCGATCAGGATAGATCTGGCCTCATTCAATCTGTCTTTATCAACGAGAAAACGCCTTGGTATAATGCCCAGTGAGCCTTCGAGAATACTCATATTTGTATCGGCAATAAAGTAAGAGATGCCTGCTTCTTTCATCAGGCTTTCTGCCACAGACAGTAATACGGAATCATTTGTGCGCATAAGTTCGATCATTTCAACAATGTGTATTCAATAGACCGCATTGACAACTGCTTCCTTCAATGATGAACAGGCTCTGAATAAAAAGCTTGGGCGTTGCGGGGGCTGTCAGACGCTTTGAGCAGTATGGTTCGCGCTGATGGTTGGTCAGCAGCTAGGAGTTATGACATTGGGTGTGGTTTTAAATCTTGACGGGCAAACGAAGCGGGAAGGATCGGTTCAGCCTCTGGTCGATCTGACAAAGGTTGATATGGATCGCGTAAACGAGCTGATCCTGTCACGTGCAGGCTCCGATGTCGAGATGATCCCGGAAGTGGCAAACCATCTTATTTCATCTGGTGGCAAGCGCCTGCGCCCCATGATGACATTGGCAAGTGCCCGCATGTTTGGCTATGAAGGTGACGGTCATGTCCGTCTGGCAACTTCGGTCGAATTCATGCATACGGCAACGCTTTTGCATGATGATGTGGTTGACGAAAGCGATTTGCGTCGCGGCAAAAGCACGGCACGTATGATCTGGGGCAATCAGGCAAGTGTTCTTGTCGGTGATTTCCTGCTTGGTCAGGCCTTCAAGATGATGGTTGATGTCGGCTCTCTTGATGCACTGGATGTGCTTGCCACATCGGCATCAGTTATTGCTGAAGGCGAAGTGATGCAATTGGCTGCCGCCAAGAATATGGGCACAACAGAAGACGAATATCTGGCTGTGATCAAAGCAAAGACTGCGGCGCTTTTTTCGGCTGCTGCCGAAGTGGGACCGATCATTGCTGGTGCGAGCCTTTCAGAGCGTGAGGCATTGCGCGATTATGGTCTTAATCTTGGCCTGGCTTTCCAGTTGATCGACGATGCGCTGGATTATGGTGGTTCGGCGGTTGATCTTGGCAAGAATACCGGCGACGATTTCCGCGAAGGAAAAATTACCTTGCCGGTGATCCTGAGCTACAGTCGCGGCAATGATGAAGAACGGGCTTTCTGGAAACATGCAATTGAAGAAGGTGCAAGCGATGATGTGTCGCTTGAAAAGGCTATCGGCATTATGACGAAGCATGATGCAATTGCCGAAACCGTTCAGCGTGCCCGTGATTTTGGTGAGATTGCCCGAAATGCTCTCGCTCCTTTGAAAGCATCTGCTGAAAAGGAAGCATTGATTGAAGTTATCGATTTCTGCATTAGTCGTGTAAACTGATTATCATGCTGTTTGATTGAATATGAATGAAAGAAAAGCATCCTTCACGGATGCTTTTCTTGCGTGTGTTCCGCAAAAAGGCCATGCTTGAAGCGTTCTCGCATGAGGATGCATAGATGAAATCGGAAAGAGGACCGGGCTTGATGCGTCAGGGATCTAAACGTCGCCCATTTTACGGATTGCTTCTTATGGCCCTGGCTGGCTGCCTGACTGGCGTTGCGATGCCAGCGAATGTGGCAATGGCCAAAACAAGCATAGATCAAGCGCCGCAAGTCCGTGCCGGTTCGTTTGCAGGAGCATATCTTGCAGCACTCACAGCTGAAGCAGATAATAATATTGGCGCTGCGGTCGATTTTTATCGTCAGGCGATGGCCTATGATCCGGCGAATAACAATATCAAGCAGAATTTGCTGCTGGCATTGCTGACGGAAGGCCGTTTTAAAGAGGCGCTTCCATTCGCTGAAGAGCTGAAAGACCAGCCGGAAATTGAGCGGTTTTCACGCATTGCTCTGGCAATTGATGCAATTTCAAACAAACAATATCGCAAGACCGGCCCGTTGCTGATGCTTTCAGTGCAGTCTGATATGGATGTTCTTGCAACGGGTCTGATGGGCGCATGGGTCAAGCTTGGGCAGGGCAAGGCACAAGAAGCACTTGCCGATGTGATCAGGCTGAAGGGGCCGGAATGGTATAAATTGTTCCGTATCTATAATGCTGCCCTGATTGCTGACATTGCCGGGCAAAAAGAAGATGCGCGTAATTATTATCAGCAGGCGATTGATGATCGTCCGGGTGGTGCGGCTGCGCCCGACACATATGAACGTATCGTGATGTCCTATGCTTCATTCAAACTCCGCCAGGGCGACAGGGCAGGCGCTGTCAAATTGCTCAAGGATGCCGAAGAGCTGCTCAATGGCCGCATTACAATTACTGCATTGCGTGAAAAGCTTGAATCCGGGCAGAAATATCCCCGATTGATCAATTCGCCACAGCAGGGTGTCAGCGAAGTGCTATACACACTTGGTACGGCGATCAATCGTGGTGGTGCGGAGGCCTTTGCCAAGATTTATTTGCAAATGTCGCTGCCATTACGCCCGGATCATGATGCGACGCTTTACCAGCTTGGTGATATTTCTGCCAAATTGCGCCAGCCGGAGCAGGCTGTTGAATATTATGGGCGTGTGCAGGAGGAATCTCCTTATCGCCGCGATGCAGAAATGCAACGTGCGCTAAATCTGGCCGAAAATGAAAAAGTGGGCGAAGCGATTGATCAGCTCAAGATTTTGCTTAAGCGCGACAAGAGCAATCTGCGTACCTATCTAGCCCTTGGCGGTGTTTATGCGCAGGACAAGAATTTTGCCGAAGCCGCAAAGATTTATGATGAAGCCGTAAAGCAGATTGATAAGCCCGAGCGCAAGGACTGGCCGGTTTTCTATCAGCGCGGTATTGCCCATGAGCGACTGAAAGAATGGGATCAGGCAGAGCCGAATTTCAGAAAAGCGCTTGAGCTTTATCCTGATCAGCCACAGGTTTTGAATTATCTTGGCTATTCATGGGTGGATCGAGGTGAAAACCTTGATGAGGCTTTGAGCATGATCAAGAAAGCCGTCGAGCTGCGCCCGCAGGATGGTTATATCGTCGATTCGCTTGGCTGGGCTTATTACAAGCTTGGCCGCTACCCGGAAGCGGTCATCGAGCTTGAAAAGGCGGTAAAACTTCGCCCGGAAGACCCGACGATCAATGATCATCTTGGTGATGCTTACTGGCGCACTGATCGCCAGCTTGAGGCAACCTTTCAGTGGAACCATGCCATTGCCGGCAAGCCAGAGCCGGAAGAGCTGGCCAAGATTGAAGAAAAGCTGAAAAAGGGATTGCCAGCCGATCCTGATCCGACAGAGGCCAAAGTCGTTCAACCTGACGATAAGAAGTCAAAATCAGCGGTTTCGCAGTCTGATTGACCAAAACCGAGCCTTGATTGCGGTCAAGCGTCACACTGTACGCTTGACCGTGGCAGGCGGACAAATTAGACCGGGCCAATCATTTCAATAACAAGGCCTGACCCCGTGTCCAGTACGTTGCCAGCACATATGCACCCCACCCGTTCCTTTCAGGGCTTGATCCTGACGCTCCATAATTACTGGGCGGAACATGGTTGCGCTATTTTGCAGCCTTACGACATGGAAGTGGGGGCGGGGACATTCCACCCGGCCACCACATTGCGTTCGCTCGGGCCAAAGCCGTGGAAAGCGGCCTATGTGCAGCCGTCGCGCCGTCCTAAAGATGGTCGCTATGGTGAAAATCCGAACCGTTTGCAGCATTATTATCAGTATCAGGTGATCATCAAGCCATCGCCGCCGAACCTTCAGGATCTTTATCTGGGTTCACTGCGTGCCATTGGTCTTGATCCGACATTGCATGATGTGCGCTTTGTGGAAGATGACTGGGAAAGCCCGACGCTTGGCGCATGGGGTCTTGGCTGGGAATGCTGGTGTGACGGCATGGAAGTGTCACAGTTTACTTATTTCCAGCAGGTCTGCGGCATTGAATGTTCGCCGGTTGCGGGTGAACTGACCTATGGTCTTGAACGTCTCGCCATGTATGTGCAGGGCGTGGACAATGTTTATGACCTCAATTTCAATGGTCTGGAAGGCGAGGAAAAAGTCACCTATGGTGATGTTTTCCTGCAGGCTGAGCAGGAATATTCCCGCTATAATTTTGAAATGGCGGATACCGAAATTCTGCATCAGCATTTCATTGATGCAGAGCGCGAGTGTGCCGCAATTTTGAAGGCAGGCAGTACGGGCGAAGGCTCACTGCATAAATGCGTGTTTCCTGCTTACGATCAATGCATCAAGGCATCCCACGTCTTCAATCTGATGGATGCGCGTGGCGTGATCTCGGTGACGGAACGCCAGAGCTATATTCTGCGTGTGCGCAATCTCGCGCGTCAATGCGGTGAGGCTTTCTTGCTCACCGACGCTGGCGGCTTTAATGATAAAAAGAATTCCGATGCGGAAGGCGTACGCTAATGCCTGATTTATTGCTCGAACTATTTTCCGAGGAAATCCCGGCGCGCATGCAGCGCAAGGCTGCGGGTGATTTCAAGAAGATGATCACCGATGGTCTGGTGGAAGCGGGTCTGACCTATGAGGCAACGACCGCCTATTGGACCCCGCGCCGCCTGATGCTTGATATCCGTGGTCTCACCGTGCGCTCAAAAGACGTTCATGAAGACGTGAAGGGTCCATCTGTCACTGCACCGGAACAGGCGATTGCAGGCTTTCTGCGCAAGGCTGGCCTCAGCGATGTGTCTCAGGCCCATGTGCATTCCGATCCAAAGAAGGGCGACTTTTACGTTGCCCATCTGACCAGACCGGGTCGTGCTGCTGAAGAAATTATCGCCGAACTGGTGCCGCAGGTGATCCGCAATTTTCCATGGCCAAAATCCATGCGCTGGGGTGCGGCGTCATCCAGGCCGGGTGCGTTGCGCTGGGTGCGTCCGCTGCAATCGATTCTGTGCACCTTTGGTCCTGAAACAGAAGAAACGCAGGTCGTTGAATTTGACGTTGATGGTATCAAATCGGGTAATGTCACCTATGGGCATCGTTTCTTAAGTGATGGTCAGCCAATCAAGGTGCGGCGTTTTGAGGATTACGTTGAAAAGCTTGAAAAGGCTTTCGTGGTTCTCGATGCAGAGCGCCGCAAGGAAATCATTACGCAGGACGCGCATAATCTTTGCTTTGCATCCGGGCTTGAGCTGGTTGAAGACGCCGGCCTTCTTGAAGAAGTTTCGGGTCTTGTCGAATGGCCGGTTGTGCTGATGGGCGAATTTGAGGAAGAATTCCTCGCAATCCCGCCGGAAGTTATTCAGTTGACCATCCGTGTCAATCAGAAGTGCTTCGTCACCCGCAAACAGGGCGAAACGGAAGCACTGTCGAACAGGTTCATTCTGGTGTCGAATATTGCTGCGCGTGATGACGGCAAGGAAATCGCATATGGTAACGGCAAGGTCGTGCGTGCCCGCCTGTCCGATGCGCTTTATTTCTGGCACACCGATCAGCATGATCTGCCGGACCTCGACAAGCTTGCAGCATCGGGTGAAAAGTTCGGCCTTGATCTGAAAAAGCCGCTTGATCAGCGCATGGCGCGTCTGGATGCGCTTAATGTGACCTTCCATGCCATACTTGGCACGCAAGGTGCGCGTGTCGAACGCATTCGTGAACTGGCAGCTGAGATTGCACCGCTGGTCGGTGCTGATCCGAAGCTTGCAGCGCGTGCGGCAGTGTTGGCAAAAGCCGATCTGACCACGGAAGTTGTTGGCGAATTCCCGGAACTTCAAGGGGCAATGGGCCGCAAATATGCGCTTCTTCAGGGCGAGGATGAAGCGGTAGCATCCGCTCTTGAAGAGCACTACAAGCCGCAAGGCCCGTCTGATTTCGTGCCGAAGAACCCTGTTTCTGTCGCTGTTGCTTTGGCTGACAAGCTCGACACACTGGTCGGTTTCTGGGCGATCGACGAAAAGCCAACCGGTTCGAAAGACCCGTTTGCGCTGCGTCGTGCAGCATTGGGCGTGATTCGTCTTATCCTGTCACAGGATTGGAAATTCCCGCTATTGCCGCTGTTGCGCTCGGCCTATGCTTCTCTCAAGGAAGGTCAGGTTCAGCGGAAGCTGCGCGAGTTTGAAGCAAAGCTCGCTTCTGAAAAATCCGGTGACGTGGACGGCGAACAGGATATTGATAACGCTCTGCGCAATCTTGAAACAAGGACACGTGCGGAAATCGAAGCCAATGCCGAGCCATTGCTGGCCGATCTTCTCTCATTCCTGCATGACCGCTTCAAGGTGCATCTGAAAGACGAAGGCGCTCGTTATGATGCGATTGATGCGGTCCTGACATCTGACGCTGATAATTTTCTGCTGGTTGCCCGTCGTCTGGAAGCTTTGATTGTCTTCATCAATGAAGAAGACGGCAAGAACCTGCTGGCTGGTACCAAACGGGCGGCCAATATTCTGGCTGCCGAAGAAAAGAAGGGCACAAAGGTTGCAAGCAGCGTCGATGTGGCTCTGTTGAAGCTTGATGAGGAAAAGGCGCTTTATGAAGCTGTAAACCTCGCATCTACCGAAGCCGCAGAAGCCATTGCCCGTGAAGACTTTGGCGGTGCAATGCTGGCTCTCGCCAAGCTGCGCGGTCCGGTTGATACGTTCTTTGAAAACGTCATGGTCAATGACGAGGATGAAAACATCCGCGCCAATCGTCTGGCTCTGCTTGAACAAATCCGCACCGCCACCAGCACGGTGGCCGATTTCGCCAAAATTGCGGGATAGGGCAAAAGATGGGGTCCTTGGCTGCGTGTGTTGCATTCGATGACGGGGCCGTATCACGTGCAGCCGATGTGCTCTCACGTGGCGGCCTTGTCGCGATTCCGACCGAGACAGTCTATGGTCTTGCTGCCGATGCATCGCATGGCGAAGCTGTTGCCGGTATTTTTGCCGCCAAAGGCCGGCCACAGTTTAACCCGCTCATCGCTCATGTCGACAGCATCGCGATGGCTGAGCGTTATGTGACGTTTGACGCTATTTCGCGCAAGCTTGCAGAACAATTCTGGCCGGGTCCATTGACGATTGTTTTGCCATTGAAGTCCAAGCAAGATACGCAGCGCCCGATCCATCCGCTGGTGACGGCGGGGCTTGATACGCTGGCTATCCGTATGCCTCATGGTCAGGTGCGTGATGTTATAAAGAAACTCGATAGCCCCGTTGCGGCACCAAGTGCGAATAGGTCAGGCCGCATCAGTCCGACATCAGCCAAGGCTGTGGCCGATGATCTTGGTGATCGGATCGACCTTATCCTTGATGCAGGCCCGTGCAGCGTGGGTGTGGAATCCACAATTGTTAAAGTCGAGGGCAGTAAACTCTATTTGCTGCGTCCCGGTGGGCTGGCAGCTGACGAGATTGAAGCGTTTCTCGGCCAGACATTGATCCGCGCAGCGCATAATGCGACCATTCAGGCGCCCGGCATGATGCAATCGCATTATGCGCCCGATGCGGCAATGCGCCTTGAAGTCCATCATGTGAGGCCGGGTGAAGCCTTGCTGGCTTTTGGAAAAAACCGTGTTGCAGGCAGCGATGAGGCGGTTAAAATTCTCAATCTGAGTGAAAAGGGCGATCTGCGTGAAGCAGCCAGCAATCTTTTCAGTTTCATGCGTCAGCTCGATGCCACTGGCGCTGTTACAATCGCTGTTGAACCCATTCCTTTTGATGGTCTCGGTGAGGCCATTAATGATCGTCTAAAACGCGCGGCAGCCCCGCGCTAGTTCCCCAAACTTCAAGAGAAGCACATGCTCGACACCGCCCTGATCGAACGTTTTGCAGCCATTGTTGGCGAAAAAAATGCCCTGACTGCGCCGGAAGATATTGCGCCCTTCATGATTGAACAGCGCGATCTTTATCAGGGGCGCTCGCCGCTGGTGCTACGCCCGGCTTCGACGCAAGAAGTTTCTGCGATCATGAAACTCGCTAACAAAACAAGGACGCCAGTCGTTCCGCAGGGCGGCAATACCGGCCTTGTTGGTGGGCAGACGCCGGATCAGAGCAATCAGGCAATTGTTCTCTCGCTTGGTCGTATGAACAAGGTGCGCTCGGTCGATCCGGTTGGCAATCTGGTGACGGTGGAAGCCGGTGTGATCCTGAAAAACTTGCAAGATGAGGCGCAGAAAGTGGGCCGTCTGTTTCCGCTCTCGCTTGGTGCCGAAGGTTCCTGTCAGGTTGGCGGCAATCTTGGTTCCAATGCAGGTGGCACGGCAGTTCTCGCCTATGGCAATATGCGCGAGCTTTGCCTTGGTCTTGAAGTGGTTTTGCCAAATGGCGAGATTCTCAATGATCTGCGCTATGTGAAGAAAGACAATACCGGCTATGATCTGAAAGACCTGTTTATTGGTTCTGAAGGCACGCTCGGTATCATAACGGCAGCTGTTTTGAAGATTTATCCGCAGCCAAAAGGCAAGGGCGTGGCCTATGCAGGTCTTCGCAGCCCCGAAGATGTGCTGCGTCTGTTTCAGCTTTCAACCGAACATGCAGGCCCGTCGCTCACTGGCTTTGAACTGATGCCGCGTGTGGGCGTTGAATTTACCATTGCCCATGTCGATGGTGTTCGTGATCCACTGGAAAGCCCGCATGAATGGTATGCGCTGGTTGATATTTCCTCATCCCGCTCGGAAGAAGATGCCCGCACAACGCTTGAAACCATTCTGACAGAAGCTTTTGAGAACGACATTATTCAGGATGCAGCCATTGCCGAGAGTGTGGCACAGGCGCAGATGTTCTGGAAAATGCGTGAAGAAATGTCATGGGCGCAGAAGCCGGAAGGTGGCTCCATCAAGCATGACATTTCGGTGCCGGTAGCATCGATCCCGGCTTTCATCCATGAGGCCAATGCAGCAACGCTTGCAATGATTCCGGGTTCGCGCATTGTCTGCTTCGGTCATATCGGCGACGGCAATCTGCATTATAATGTCTCGCAGCCTGTTGGTGCTGACAAGCAGGCGTTCCTTGATCGCTGGCACGAATTAAATCATCGCATTCATACAATTGTTGCATCCTATACCGGATCGATCTCGGCAGAGCATGGAATTGGCGTGTTGAAACGCGAGGAACTTGCTTTCTTCAAGCAGGATGTAGCGTTAGAACTGATGCGCCATATTAAGAAATCATTCGATCCGAATGGCATCATGAATCCGGGTAAGGTATTGTAGTTTCAACAAATATGACGAAATCGAGGCGGGCAGGAAACTGTCCGCCTTTTCATTTATGTAAACGTAAATTAGCAAGAATTACCAAGTTCTTACACCTGGTTGTAAAGCAGTAACCAAATGAAAAAGCAGGGAAAAGTTAACCTAACGCGTTAAGCGCTCCGGTAATATTCGTCGTCTATTCTCCAAATCAACAAGAGCGAACACGCTCACAAGAGAAACCGGAATAACTGGTTCTCAAAAAGTAATGCCAGCAAAACTGTGAAGCGGTTTTGCGTTCGGCATTACGAATAAAAAACAGGCAGAGATATTAAGAGGCGTCGAAAATGATGAGCAGCGGACTTAAGAAGCCAGAATGGGCCGGTCAGGAACTTAGGCTCGATCCATTTCATCTTCCGCAGGTTGTGACCTATCCGGCGGAGGATTGCGATGCAGAAGTGACTTTCACAATCAGTGAGCGGGGCGCGGTCGTTCGTCAGATTCTGCCGTCGAGCGGTCTGCCTATGTCCCTTGCGCTTCCCATTAATGCCTTTGTGGGGGTGACTGCGCGTGCTGTCGAAGATGAATTCGGTGAAATCACCGTAACGCTTGAACTGATGCATAAGGATCCGCAACTGTCTGTGCCGCTGCTGGTGGCGCATGATCTGAGCGATGTTGCGGCTGACTGGCGTGCATGGGCTGCAACCTTTAATCTGCCGATGATGCTGGTGGAAGAAGATGGCGTTGCCCGTCCGCTTTATGACAGTAAAGGTCCGGTTCGTACATCTGAGCCGCAGGCGCGACGTCAGGGGCAGGAGCCACGCCGCCGCCGTCCCCGTTTTCTCGCTCGTCGCAAGACCGGCTCACTGGGGGTAAGAATGGTGATTGAAGGCCGCGAGATTATCGCCAGAAACTAGAGCGCGTTTCGATCTGAGTGAATCAGATCGGCGCTCTAAATATTTATTTTAACGCGCATCTTAGTCCGAAAACCGTTTCACACTTTTCGGGATGCGCTCTAAAATGATCACTTTTATGTGAGATCACGTTCTTGTCAGATTTTTGCACTACCTATGGAACTATATCCGGCTCGCAGGCTTTCTGAAAAGACGAAGGACCTTTCCAGAGTTTAAAGCCTGTGACTATGGAACAATAATTGGCTGACCTCCAGCAAGCCACCCGGATGGTAATTCCATCCGGGATTTTTTTACTTGTAGTAATTTTATGGTTTGGTAAAAATAGCTGTGTGTTTGTAATTTGCTGTTTATTTTTAATTAAATATCAAGGGTTATATTATGAATATTAAAGATATCTTCTTTTTTGATCGGTTTTTGACGCCGGTATTGATGAATGTGGTCTACTGGATAGGGCTTGTAATATTATTTATTTTTCCAATTATTATGGTTTCTGGCAGCGGCAGCTATTATGAAGGCGCATTTTTATTCATTGGAATTTTATTATTCTGGATAGTCGGCAGTATTATCTGGAGATTGATTTGTGAAATTTTTGTTTTGTTTTTCAAAATTCTCGACCGGTTGACCGAAATTCGCGATCGTTTACCGCCAAAATCCAAAACCTGAATGAGAGGCAGGGTAATCCTGCCTCACTTTTTGCGGCTAAGAAAAGCCATCACAGCGGCCTGCGCCTCACTGGAAGTCAGGCGTTCGGCAAAATGCTTTGCTTCGCGCGTGATCCGTTCAGAAACAGGCTCAGCGGGACGTCGCAGCAGATTGCGGGCAATCTGCATGGCTTGCGGCGGCTTGGACGCGATTTCGTCTGCGGCTTTCAGCACTTCCGTTTCAAGTTCACTGCTTTCGACAAGCCTGTAAACAATGCCGGCTTCAAGAGCGGCCTGAGCATCAAAACCATGGCCGAGCGCCAGAAGTGCAAAGGCTTTCTGATGTCCCATCAGAGGCGGGGCAAGCAGGCTGGATGCTGCTTCTGGTACAAGGCCGAGATCAACAAATGGCGTGCGAAACAAGGCATGACTTGTGGCAAATGTCAGATCGCAATGCAGATGAATGGTCGTGCCAATACCGATTGCCAAGCCGTCGACACCGGAGACAATCGGCTTTTTTGCGCTTGAGAGCGCATTAAGGAAATCGAGAATTTCTTGACCAAGACTGCCGCCTGATGCGGCAGCCATGAAATCCTGCATATCATTGCCCGATGAGAATGCGCCGGGAACACCGAGAAACACATGTACCCGTATGGCATCATCCGCATCGCCATCAACAAGCGCTTTGGCCATGGCAGCATACATGGCGCGGGTAATGGCATTTTTCTTGTCGGCGCGATTAAGCCGGATGATCTGCACCGCCCCTTTGCGTTCGATCAGAATATGTTCACTCATCTCATGCCTCCAGTGCTGATTTTGCAGCTGCAAGGCTGGATGCGCCTGTGGTGACGGTGTTTTTCAAGGATGATACTTCTGCGAGCATGTTTTCTGCAAAGAAGCGGCAGAGAGTGGCGCGTCCCTGATCGTTGCAGCTCAATGCTGCACGCGCCAGATATGCGCCGCCAGCGGTGAGCGACAGCAGGCGCTGGTAAGGTGTGGCTCCGGCCAGTGCTTCCCCTGTGCGTCCCTCAGTCGTTGCTTTTTGCAGCCAATCGGTTGCCTCTCTTGCTTCGCTGATCGCAGTGGAGAGGCGTGCGCCGGTTTCGCCCAGTTCAGGCCTGTTTGATTCTGTTGCCTTGTCCGCTTCTTCCTGTAATTCATCAAGGAAAGCCTTGATATGCTCGCCATTGCCTGTTGGCAATTTGCGCAGCACAAGGTCGATAGCCTGAATGCCGTTGGTGCCTTCATAGATCGGGGTAATACGGGCATCGCGCAGCAATTGTGCGGCACCTGTTTCTTCAATAAAGCCCATGCCGCCATGAACCTGCACGCCAAGCGAGGCAACATCCACGCCGGCATCCGTTGCAAAACTCTTCGCCAATGGTGTGAGAAGTCCGGCTCGCTCTGACCAGAATTGCGCATCCACGCCTTGCATTGCATGGCTCATATCAATGGCATGGGCGCAGGAATAGGTGATGGCACGGGCAACCTGTGTCAGTGCCTTCATGGTGAGCAGCATACGCTGCACATCCGGGTGCTCGATAATCGGACTCATGCCCGCTTTGGGATCGGCACCAAGGGCGCGTCCCTGCTTGCGTTCCTTTGCATAGTTCAAAGCCTGCTGACAGGCAGCTTCTGCGACGCCAACACCCTGAATGCCCACCAGTAGACGGGCATTATTCATCATGGTGAACATGCAGGCGAGGCCGCGGTTTTCTTCGCCGATCAGATAGCCGACAGCGCCTGCTTCCTCACCTTTTACAAAACCGTCACCATAGATCATCGTGCAGGTGGGAGAGGCATGGATACCCATCTTGTGTTCCAGCCCGGAGCAGAAAACATCATTGCGCCGCCCAAGCGTACCATCTGCATTGACGAGAAATTTCGGTACGAGGAAGAGCGATATGCCCTTGGTTCCGGCAGGGGCATCGGGCAGGCGGGCCAGCACCAGATGCACGATATTATCGGTCAGGTCATGCTCGCCATAAGTGATGAAAATCTTTTGGCCAAAAATACGATATGAACCATCATTGCTGCGCTCTGCACGTGAGCGCAAGGCGCCAAGGTCAGAACCGGCCTGCGGTTCTGTCAGGTTCATGGTGCCCATCCATTCGCCTGAGATAAGCTTTTCGAGATAAATGTCTTTGAGCTCTTTTGAAGCGTGTTTTTCCAACGCTTCCACCGCGCCCATGGTGAGCGTGGGCGCAATGGCAAAGGCCAGCGTGCCGGAATTCCACATTTCGCTGACAGCCACCGACATCATGGTCGGCAGACCCTGACCGCCATATTCGGGCGTGCCGGTCAGTGCGTTCCAGCCGCCAGCTATCCAGTCGGCATAGAGTTCTTTCCAGCCGGGGGCGGTTGTCACAACACCGTCTTTGACGCTCGCACCATGTTTGTCGCCGGATATGCGCAGTGGCTCTATGCGCTCGGCAGCAAATTTTCCTGCCTCTTCCAATATTGCATCGGCAATATCCGTGGAAAGCTCAGGGAAACAATTGTCTTCGATTGCTTTTTCAAGGCCTGCGACCTTCATCAGCATATGCGAAATTTCAGAAACCGGCGCACGATACATTTTTCCTCCTGAACCTTTTCCTCAAAAGGCTTTGAATTGCCGCTGATTTGCAGCAATCCGCGCAGCCTGTTGGCTGGATATGTTCAAGTGCTATCGACTTATTACGTAAACGTCAATATTTACATAGCGAAGGATCGCTATTTTGCAATCGCTCTAGCTCTGATCGCGTTCGAGACGGGCAGCGCGTAAACGGGCAGTTTTAGCGTCCACTGCATCACGCTCGGTTTTCATGATGGCTTTTGCAGCCTTGTCCGTAGTGGCGTTTTTTGCTTCCATTCTGGAAGGGTTTGGCTTGAAAAGCGTATCTTTGGTCAGGTGCTTGTTGTCTTCATCAGACATGGACGGTTCTCCCATCATTGCTGTCTTGCAGCCTCGCATATAGTGAAAAGGTGATGTGATATGCGATAAATAAAAAGGCCGGGCATGGACCCGACCTTCATAAGTCTCAACAATCAGTGCCAGTACATCCGTGGTCAAAGACTGGAGACGAATTTGTCACGCTCTTATTCAAGCAAAGTTCTAAAACCTTGCTCGGATAATTATTAAAGCGCCTGCAGGTTTTCTGCTGCATTCTTGCCCGAACGACGATCAGCAACAACGTCAAAGCTGACCTTCTGGCCTTCATTGAGTGTGCTGAGGCCCGAACGCTCAACAGCAGAAATGTGAACGAACACATCTACGCCGCCGTCATCAGGCTGAATGAAGCCGAAGCCCTTGGTTGAATTAAAAAACTTTACTGTTCCGTTTGCCATGTTGAATTCCTTTCAAATCGCACGGTTAATATATAATGGACATAAATCCATCGCCGAATTTCACGAGTTTGAAAGAAGTACCGGGTGGCGAAAAGCACGCCGCAACATTCGAAAACAAAATCGATGAGACATATATATGGGGTATTTCTGGCTTTTACAAGCTGCCTTTGCAAAAGAGATGAAAATACTGGTTTTAAGCTCAGGATTGATTGATATTACCTGATTATAGACCAGAACGTTCCCGTTCCACGGCCCGCCAGCCGATATCGGAGCGATAAAAACCTTGCTGCCAATCGATTTTTTTCACGCTATCATAGGCTTTGCTCTGGGCTTCCGCTACGGTTTGCGCAATAGCGGTGACATTGAGAACCCGGCCACCATTGGCGATCAGATGACCATCTTTTTGCGCTGTACCGGCGTGGAAAACCTTCAGCCCGTCAATATTATTGAGCTTTTCAAGGCCGTGAATAATGCTGCCCTTTTTCACATTGGCCGGATAGCCTTCGGCTGCCATGACGACGGTCAGTGCCGGTTGATCTTTCCATTGGAGTTTGACTTCATCAAGTTTGCCGTCAACGGCCGCATTGATGAGGTCAAGCAGATCGCTTTCAAGGCGCATCATCAGCACCTGACATTCAGGATCGCCAAAGCGGGTATTGTATTCAATCAGCTTCGGTCCGTCCTTGCCGATCATCAGGCCAAGGAACAATATGCCTGAAAAAGGCGCTCCGATCTCGGCCATGCCACGCATGGTCGGTTCAATCAATTCGCGCATGGTGCGCTCGACGATTTCAGGCGTCATCACCGGAGCAGGGGCGTAAGCACCCATGCCGCCGGTGTTCGGTCCGGTATCACCATCGCCAACGCGCTTGTGATCCTGTGCGGAACCGAGCGCTAACGCTGTCTTGCCATCGCAGATGCAGAAGAAGCTGGCTTCTTCGCCCTCAAGAAACTCTTCAACGACGACTTCTGCTCCGGCAGAACCGAATGCGCCTTCAAAACAGGCGTCAACCGCGTCCAGTGCTTCTTCAAGCGTCATGGCGACCACAACACCTTTGCCTGCTGCAAGTCCATCGGCTTTGACCACGATGGGTGCGCCCATTTCACGGATATAGGCCTTGGCTTTCGGCGCATTGTTGAAACGGCCATAGGCGCCGGTCGGAATGTTGAAGCGTGCGCAGAGGTCTTTGGTAAAGCCTTTTGAGCCTTCAAGCTGGGCAGCGGCTTTGGAAGGACCGAAGACGCGGATATTTGCAGCCTGAAGATCATCGGCAAGGCCTGCAACAAGTGGCGCTTCCGGGCCAATAACAACCAGATCAATCGCATTTTGTTTGGCAAAAGCAATAAGGGCTGCGTGATCACTCACATCAAGCGACACCAGTTCTGCATATTCTGCAATGCCTGGATTGCCGGGTACGCAATAGAGCTTTGTCAGCTTTTCGGATGCGGCAAGTTTCCATGCCAATGCGTGCTCGCGGCCACCCGAACCGATCAACAGAACTTTCATGCCTTGCTCCCTGCGCGTGAGATCAGTAAACGTTAATTGATAGGGGTCTGTATTGCCCAACGCACGCGCGGGCAAGGGCAGCACTGCGATTTTTGGATAAAAAGCGGACAGATCCGTCATAAGTTTTATAAGGCAGACGATCATGCAGCAGCCAAAACCCAATGTTGGCTCCAGTCTTGGGGCCAGTTCAGACGTCCAGTCGCGCGACAATCGTGGACGCGTGAAGGATGCACCATCCGGCCATTGGGTCTATCGGGTTCTTCCGCCATCCCTGTGGCCTTATGCACAGCTTGCACGATGGGATCGACCGATTGGCTGGCAGCTTTTACTGTGGCCATGCTGGTGGTCGGCTGCACTGGTGGCGGGTGCCGGTGCGCAGCCGGGCAATGATGCCTGGTCAGTGGTGCCTTCCATCTGGCATCTTGTTTTGTTTTTCATAGGTTCTGTCGCAATGCGCGGTGCGGGTTGCACCTATAATGATCTGGCCGATCAGGATATTGATGACAAGGTGGACCGGACGCGCTCGCGACCGCTGCCTTCCGGTCAGGTCACACGCAAACAGGCAAAGATATTCATTGTTCTGCAGGCTCTGGTGGGGTTGGCCGTTGTGCTGCAATTTAACTGGTTCACCATTGGCCTTGGCGTTGGATCGCTTGTGATCGTTGCAGCCTATCCCTTCATGAAGCGTATTACCAATCTGCCGCAGCTGGTGCTTGGACTTGCCTTTTCATGGGGCGCACTGATGGGCTGGGCGGCGGTTGAAGCTTCGCTAGCGCTCCCACCTGTTCTGCTTTATATCGGCGCGATCCTCTGGACGATTGGCTATGATACGATCTATGCACATCAGGACAAGGAAGACGATGCGCTGGTTGGTGTAGGTTCCACGGCCCGTCTGTTTGGAAAACACACCAAGACGGCGCTGCTGGTGCTTTATGGTGGCGCAATTGGTTTTTTTGCGGCCGCTTTTGCGGTTGCGCAGGTGCCGATGCCAGCGCTTGCCGGTCTGCTCGCAGCCGGCGTTCATCTTTATCGGCAGATTATCGTGCTCGACATTGATAACCCGGACCAGTGCCTGCGTCTGTTCAAGTCAAATAATACTGTTGGCTGGCTGATTTTTATGGGCCTCGTATTGGGAAGCCTGTGGGTGGCGTTAAAACCGATGGTTTAAAGCTGATAGTTTAAAAAAAGAAGGCCGCCGGTTTTAGCGGCCTTTCTCATTTCACGGATAGAGCCGGTCCTTGTGCCAGTCACCTTCCGGCGTGTCGCGGGTAAATAATACGCGATCATGCAGCCGGAATGGGCGGTCATGCCAGAACTCAATCGAAACAGGCCGGATGCGAAAGCCTGACCAGTGTGCAGGGCGTGGAATTTCGCCAATCGCATAACGGGTCGTATATTCGGCAACGGCTTTTTCAAGCGCAAAGCGGCTTTCGAGCGGTCGTGACTGTTTTGATGCCCATGCCCCGATACGACTGCCACGCGGGCGCGATGCATAATAGGCGTCGGCTTCGGCATCGCTGACTTTTTCGACCGGGCCGCGTATACGCACCTGACGACGCAGTGATTTCCAGTGAAAACACATAGCGGCTTTTTGCGCAGACAGAATTTCCTGCCCCTTCCTGCTTTCATAATTGGTGTAGAAAACAAAGCCTTGCTCGTCAAAATCCTTGAGCAGGACCATGCGCACATTAGGCAGTCCGTCCGGGTCAACGCTGGCCAGTGCCAGCGCGTTGGGGTCGTTCACTTCGCTTTTTGTGGCGTCATCGAGCCATTCTGCAAACAGCTTGAACGGTTCAGAACTCTGGGTGAAATCATCGCTGGAATTTGTCATTTTCTGCTATTTCAAAAATCAATCGGAATTGCTGCCGTGAACTTCGTCCATATTAACTATTTTGTCCATGCCTTTGCTGGGGCTTTTGCTGGGCTTTAGCTGGGGCTTTGCCCTGACTTTACTTTGGGACGAGGATTTTCGGCGTTGTCCTTTGGTAGCGAATTGTTTACCTTGCCTGCGAACCGCTTATTAACTCCATAGCCTCATATTCACTGCATCTTTAAGGTGTATTTGAAGGAAGACCGTTGGCCGCTGGACTTGCTCGCCATGTGAGACGTGATTTTGATGTCAAACAAGGCATGGCTCTGATGCGCCGTGCTGGTTTTGCTGCCGTTATGTTTGCTCTTGCCGCCATGCCTGCTCTTGCCGGATGTGCCATGGGTGGGGTGAGTATTGACAAGGCGGTGCCTGATTCCTCGACCATCACCGGCTCTATCAAGTCGGTGGAAAAGGACGAGGCTGATAATGGCAAGCGTTCCGACCAGTCCACAATCAAGAGTATTGTTTCAGCGCTGAATTTTACCCAATGGGGCAAGAACCCGGTTCCCTGGGCCAACCCGGATACCGGTAGTCAGGGTGCTATTACCAGCATTGCCGAAACCACGTCCAATGATACACTCTGCCGACAGTTTGAAACGTCCCGCGAAGCATTTGATGGTGTTTCCATTTATCGTGGCGAGACCTGCATGCAGCGCGGCGGTGAGTGGACATTAACCTCGTTTGCTCCCCTTTAAAGAATGTCCAGCAAAACTGCGAAGCGGTTCTGCTCATTCTGTCTGCTGAAGACATATTTTAAGCGCCTGCATTTGCGCTTTTTGTAAATCTCTACAGGATAAGTCTGGAAGTTTTAAAGCTTAGTACTCATATTACGGCAAAGTGAGTCTAACGACTGATGTTTCAGTCATTTTCCCGAATGAGGATTATATGCGCGATCCCTATAGCGTGTTGGGCGTCGCCAAAACGGCGAAGCCCGAAGAAATAAAATCGGCTTTCCGCAAGCTGGCCAAAAAATATCATCCTGACCAAAACAAGGATGATCCAAAGGCGCAGGAGCGCTTTTCTGAAATCAATCAGGCCTATGAAATTATTGGCGACAAGGACAAGCGTGGCCAGTTTGATCGTGGTGAGATTGATGCAGAGGGCAAGCAGGCCTTTCAGGGTTTTGGCGGGCAGGGCGGCAATGCTGGATTCGGCGGCGGCGGTGATCCTTTTGCGGGATTTCGGCAGCGCGGTGGCGGTCAGCAAGGGGGCTTCAGTGGTGCTGAAGACATCCTCAATGATATTTTCGGCGGTGCCTTTGGCGGCGGCGTTCGGCAGGGTGGCTTCGGCGGCGCACGTCAGCGTGGTCCGGTCAAAGGCAGCGATCTGGCCGCCTCGATCAATATTACGCTTGAGCAGGCTGCCGGTGCCGACAAGGTTGAGGCCGTGTTTCCCAATGGCAAGCATCTGAAAATCAAGCTGCCGCAATATGTGGAAGATGGTCAGACCATTCGTCTTAAAGGCCAGGGCGAGCGTGTTGTGGGTGGTACGCCCGGTGATGCGCTGGTGACGATTCATTTCAGGCCAAGTGCGCGTTTCAGGCTTGAAGGCCGCGATGTGCATGTGGATTTGCCGGTTGAACTTGCTGATGCCGTTCTTGGTGGCAAGGCAGAGGTCGAGACGCTCAATGGCCGTATTGCCGTTAAAGTGCCTGCATGGTCGAGTTCAGACAAGGTGTTGCGTCTTAAAGGCAAGGGCCTGCCCCTCAAGGCCGGCGGCCATGGTGATCTTTATGTGCATGTGCGCATCATGCTGCCGGAAGGTGGAGATGCCGAGCTTGAAGAGTTTTTGAAGAAACGCAAAGGCAGCTAACAAGTTTTAGAGCGCATCCCGAAAAGTGTGAAACGGTTTTCGGTCAATGATGCGCGTTAAAACAACTATTCAGATCGGAACGCGCTCTGAATAGTAACCGGATCGCTGCACTGTGCAGCGATCTGACAATTGCAATCTATATAATACCCGGCTTTTTATGCGCAATTGCTTGAAGCCTTCGCAATGCTGTGCGATAGGGCATCTGGTTGATTATATTTCGATGAGGACCCTTAATGACCGCAAAGTCAGGTTTGTTGCAGGGCAAGCGCGGATTGATTCTGGGCGTAGCCAACAACCGCTCTATCGCCTGGGGCATTGCCAAGGCCGCTCGTGAAGCGGGTGCCGAGCTTGCATTCACCTATCAAGGTGATGCATTGAAGAAGCGTGTTGAGCCGCTCGCTGAAGAACTTGACGCATTTATCGCAGGTCATTGCGATGTCGCTGACGGTGCGAGTATTGATGCTGTTTTTGAAGCGCTGGAAAAGAAGTGGGGCAAGCTCGACTTCGTGGTTCATGCTATTGGCTTCTCCGACAAGGATGAGCTGACAGGCCGGTATGTCGACACGTCAGAAGCCAATTTCCAGAACACCATGCTGATTTCGGTCTATTCGCTGACGGCGATTTCGCGTCGTGCGGAAAAGCTGATGAATGATGGCGGTTCGATTCTCACGCTGACCTATTATGGCGCTGAAAAGGTTATGCCGAATTACAACGTCATGGGCGTTGCAAAGGCAGCGCTTGAAGCAAGTGTGAAATATCTGGCCGTTGATCTTGGACCGCAGAATATTCGCGTCAATGCGATTTCGGCAGGCCCGATCAAGACGCTGGCAGCATCGGGCATTGGCGATTTTCGTTATATTCTCAAGTGGAATGAATATAACGCGCCGCTGCGTCGCACGGTAACCATTGATGAAGTGGGCGATGTTGGCCTTTACTTCCTGTCGGATTTGTCGCGTTCTGTAACAGGTGAAGTGCACCACGCTGATAGTGGCTATCATGTGATTGGCATGAAGGCGGTTGACGCGCCGGACATCTCGGTCGTTAAGGACTGAGCTGAAAAATATGAAATCCCGAAAAGTTTACCGGCTTTTCGGGATTTTTCTTTGCCCTTTCATGATCGAAAAGGCATCAACAATATGACTGATGGCAGATAGAGGTGTGATTTTGGCCCGGGAGATCATCTATTTTTCACGTCATGGCGAGACGGACTGGAATGTTGCCCAGCGCATTCAGGGGCAGCTTGATATTGACATCAATGACCATGGCCGCAAGCAGGCAGACCGCAATGGCGATATGCTGAAATCATTGATCGGTAATGCTGCCGGTTATGATTTTGTTGCAAGCCCGCTGCGGCGCACGCGTGAAACGATGGAGCGCATTCGCTTGCGCATGGGGCTCGACCCTTATGATTTTCGCACCGATCCACAATTGATGGAAGTGAATTTCGGCGACTGGCAGGGGTTCATGATGGACGACATTGCCAAAGAGCGTGAAGATCTGCTGGACGCGCGTGCGAAAGACAAATGGAATTTCACACCACCGGGTGAGACTGCTGAAAGCTATATGCGGCTGTCCCAGCGCATTGGTCGCTGGGTTGAATCTGTCGAGTGGCCGACCATATGTGTGACGCATGGCGGCTGCATTCGCACGCTGTTTTATCTCTATGGCGATATGGATGGCCATATGGCAGCCAATCTTTCCATTCCGCAGGACAAGATACTGAAATTCGAAAACGGCAGGCTTGAGTGGATCTGAACAGGATCAGATCCTTTAATCAAGCCAGCCCGGTTTGCGATTCTTCTGTTCTCACTTTTGGTTTGATCCCGGCCTGTGCCAGCGTACGGTCGAGCAATTCTTCATAGATTGGTTTGCCGCCGATCCATTGGGCAATAAGGTTGGCCGTAAGGCAGGTGGCAATAAGAGGCATTGCCATTCCATAGGCGCCAGTGAGTTCAAGCGTCAGAACGATGCCGACAACCGGCGCACGCACGGATGCGGTAAACAGCCCACCCATCGCTGCAATTGCAAATGCCCATGGCATTGCGCCGGCCTCTGGAAATATTATGCCAATAATACCTGCAAAAGCCAGCCCGACACAGGTTGCAAGGGTTAGCATGGGTGCAAAAATACCGCCCGGTACACCACTGGAATAGCTTCCCACCATTGTAAAATAGCGTGCAAAAGCCAGTAGCAGCAAAAGGGCAAGACCGGTTTTTTCGTGGACGAGCTTCATGATAATAGTTTCGCCACCGGTGACGGAATAAGGCAGCACGATAAAAAGTGCACCGATGCACAGCCCGATGACGGCTGGATAAAGATAAGGCACACGCTCATGTAACCGGGCTGCAAAATTAATGGCCCACATGATGCCGCCATTCAATGCCACTCCGATTACCCCCAGCACAGAGCCCAGCAAGACAAAGGCAGGCAGAGTTTCAAGCGCCGCTTTCACATCCGGCATCGACATGTCCGGTGCTGTTCCACCGATGATCTGTGTCATGACTGTTGCAAGCAATGCAGCCGCAATCACGCCCATATAGGTGCGGAATGTATAGGGAAACTGTTTGTGTGTTTCCTCAATGACGAACAGAACTCCTGCCAGCGGCGCATTGAACGCACAGGCAAGACCCGCTGCGGCACCCGCAGCCAGAATACCGCGCCGTTCCGTGTCGCTGACCTTGAAGAAATCTGTAATGGCCGCACCAAGCGATGCACCAATATGGATGGTTGGACCTTCACGGCCTAAAACGAGGCCGGATGAGATGGAAGTGATGCCTATAAAAAACTTCACCGGCAGTACGCGCCGCCAGCGAACTTCACGTAAGCCCTCCATCGCCCCTTCAATTTCCTGCACACCACTGCCACCGGCTTCGGGCACGAAACGACGAACGATGAACACTGAAAAGATCGTGCAGCACATTGTAAACAGTGCCGCAGCGACAATCAGCGGTGTGCCTGTAATGTATTCACTAAGCTTTTGCGGCCATATCATCAGTGTATCTATGATGAGATGGAAATAGGATCCGACAGTGCCGGTTAAGACTCCGGTCAAGGCTGCAAGAAATACATAGCGTGCCTGAGCTGTGCTGCTACCTGGTCTGTCGAGTGATTTCGTTGGATCGTCCATCAATCCTGGCCCCAATATGCAATGCCTGGCCCGACCGGATATTGGGAGGCCTATCCAAAAGACACAACCAGACTCGTCTAAAAAAGTCTATGGTCAGGACGCATTGATCTTGCCCTCTTCTCGGGTCTCATACTTTGCAGGCATATTTCTGATGAGCATTTATCAGGGGCAGTGATTGTAAATAGTGGCAACCAGATAGATATAGATTTCACATTGTCCAATCGCCCTGATCCTAAGGCGCTTCCTGAATATCGGTAATAAAGCGGGTATTATCCGCTTCCTCATAAAGAATGATGACCTTCATGCCCTTATTGATGATCGAGTAATCAAACTCGCCCGGCAATTTATAGTTCTTGCCATCATCGAGCGTGATCGTCTCTGTGTCCTCATTGATGCCGGTGATTTTGCCTTCGACATCATCCGCCATGGCGACGCTCGAAAAAATCGAGGCAATGATGAAGATCAGTCCCACAATATATTGCATGGGTATCATCCTCTTTTTGTGCGTTCCAGTCATTTTGCCAGTCATTTTGCCAGTCACTTTGCCAGTCAATTTGAATGATTCGGCACGATTATCATTTGCGTTTTGCAGCATCCGCAATGTTTAATTGGGGACATTTTAGCTGATGGAATGTGTCAAAAAGAATGCCTTTCAGAGAAGATAACAAGGAATTTTCGCGATTCGGTCAAAGCTGTTCTGAGCTATAATTTGACCCTGACTGAAAAGGCCAATAAAACCGCCCCATATCTTGCCGGAAAAGGCGCTCCGTAATCAGGCTCAGCTCATGTCTCATAACAGTTTCGGTCATTTGTTTCGCGTAACAACCTGGGGCGAAAGCCATGGTATTGCGCTTGGTTGCGTTGTGGATGGCTGCCCACCCGGCATTACCTTTACTGAGGCTGAAATTCAGTCCTATCTCGACAAGCGCAAGCCGGGGCAGTCGAAATACACGACCCAGCGCCGTGAGCCGGATCAGGTAAGGGTGCTTTCCGGTGTGCTTCTGGGCGATGATGGCGTCACCATGACGACGACCGGCACGCCAATTTCGATGATGATCGAAAACACGGATCAGCGCTCCAAGGATTATGGCGATATTGCAAGCCAGTATCGTCCGGGCCATGCCGATTATGCCTATGATGTCAAATATGGCATTCGTGATTATCGTGGCGGCGGGCGCTCTTCAGCGCGTGAAACTGCTGCACGGGTTGCAGCCGGTGCCATTGCCCGCAAGGTCGTTCCCGGTTTAAAGGTGCGCGGCGCATTGGTCTCCATGGGCGTGCACGATATTGATCGCTCGCGCTGGGACTGGAACGAGGTTGATAATAACCCCTTTTTCACGCCGGATGCGGGATCTGTTGAGGTTTTTGCCGGGTATCTGGATGGTATCCGCAAGAATGGCTCTTCCATCGGTGCAATCATCGAAATCGTGGCCGAAGGTGTTCCTGCCGGTATTGGTGCGCCAATTTACGGCAAGCTGGATCAGGATATTGCCAGCTATCTGATGTCCATCAATGCCGTGAAAGGTGTTGAGATTGGCAATGGTTTTGAAGCAGCCCGTCTGAGCGGCGAAGAAAATGCCGATGAAATGCGTATCGGCAATGACGGACAGCCCGTGTTTCTGTCCAATCATGCAGGCGGCGTTCTGGGTGGAATTGCAACCGGTGCGCCGGTTGTCTCGCGCTTTGCAGTCAAGCCGACATCGTCGATTCTCACGCCGCGCAAGTCAATTGATGCGCAGGGCAGGGAAGTGGATGTTATGACCAAGGGTCGTCATGACCCTTGCGTGGGTATCCGTGCTGTACCGATCGGTGAAGCGATGGTTGCTTGCGCAATTGCCGATCATTATCTGCGTCATCGTGGCCAGACAGGACGGATATAATAATGTATCGAGGTCATTATGAGCTATAATCAGAAACAGGTCGTTGATGCACTGCGCGCTTTCGAGCGTGGTGAAATCGTTGTGGTGATGGATGATGACGGGCGCGAGAATGAAGGCGACCTGATTGTTGCTGCCGTTCATTGCACGCCGGAAAAAATGGCTTTCATCGTGCGGCATACATCGGGCATTGTCTGCACGCCCATGCCGCGTGAAGAAGCGAAGCGTCTTAATCTCGCGCCTATGGTTGCGGACAATGAATCTGCTCACACAACTGCATTCACGGTTACGGTCGATTATCGCCACGGAACCACCACTGGCATTTCGGCTGATGATCGCACCCTCACGGTTCGTAATCTCGCAAACCCCAATGCCGGTGCTGCGGATTTCGTGCGTCCCGGCCATGTCTTCCCGCTGATCGCGCGTGAAGGTGGCGTTTTGATGCGCTCCGGTCATACAGAAGCCGCCGTTGATCTTTGCAAGCTTGCAAACCTGCCGCCAATCGGTGTGATTTGCGAACTGATCAATGATGATGGCACAGTCATGCGTGGCCCCGATGTGACGGCATTTGCGCAAAAGCATGAGCTGCATCGCGTAACCGTGGCGGACCTCATTGCCTATCGTCAGCGCAAGGAAACGCTGGTCAAGCGTATTGGCGATGCGCCGGTCGATACCTGCGCAGGCCCAGCCCATGCCTATACATATGAATTGCCATGGGAGCCAATGCAGCATGTGGCGGTTGTGTTTGGCGATATTCGCGATGGCGAACAAGTGCCTGTGCGTCTGCACCGCGAAGATGTGTTGAGCGATGTATTCGGCAAGGGAGGCAATAATCTCGATGAGATTATGAAGCGTATGGGCCAGGAAGGCCGCGGCGTTCTGGTTTACTTGCGCGAAGGTTCGGTCGGCGTGCGTTCTGATCACCGCGATGCGCGTGCGCGTGAAGCGCTGCTTGGCGAGCATGAAGCCCATGCAGAAGCAGTCGCGCGTGAAGAGGAATGGCGCCAGATTGGTCTGGGTGCCCAGATTCTCAAAGATCTTGGCATTACGTCGATTGTGCTTCTGGCTTCGCGTGAACGTCATTATGTTGGTCTGGAAGGTTTCGGCATCAATATCACCCGCACGGAAATCATCTGAATGTTGCAAAGTTGATGCTAAAGTAAGTAGATGACAACACGGCTTTACTGGCATCCGACCTATCTTGAACATTGTGTGCCGCCCGGACATCCCGAGCGGCCCGATCGTATTCGCGCATTGATGAGCGAGCTGGAAGGTGACGAGTTCTATCGTCTTGACCGTGTGGAAGCCAAAATGGCATCGCAAGATGCCATTCTGCTTGTGCATCCTGAAAGCTATGTCGATGAAATCCGGCGGCAGATTCCTGAAGCTATCGATGCCGGGGAAGCGCCACAGCCAATTAATAAGCTTGGTATTGATACTTATGTAAGCCCGAAAAGCTGGGAGGCTGCACTTCTGGCTATTGGTGCCGCAAATGCTGCTGTCGATGATGTGTTTTCGGGGCAGGCGGATAATGTATTTGTCGCCTCACGTCCGCCCGGTCATCATGCCGAGCGCTCAAAGGCAATGGGTTTTTGCCTTTTCAACAATGTTGCCATTGCCGCGCGTCATGCGCAGTATCATCATGGTGCGGAGCGTATCGCAATTATTGACTGGGATGTGCATCACGGCAATGGCACGCAGGATATTTTTGAGAATGATCCGGGTGTCCTGTTCTGCTCGACCCATCAGTTTCCGCTGTTTCCGGGCACAGGCAGAAAAGACGAGGTGGGCGTTGGTAATATCGTCAATGCGCCACTTTCACCCGATACCGGCAGCCGCGAGTTTCGCGAGGCATTTAATAGTCGTGTATTGCCCGCTTTGGACAACTTCCGGCCAGATTTGATCCTTATTTCAGCTGGCTTTGATGCGCATTTTCGTGATCCTTTGAGCGAGATCAATCTCGACGAAGCAGATTTCGACTGGGCGACAGGCAAGCTTATGGAACGTGCAGAAAGATTCTGCAATCACCGGCTAGTGAGTGTGCTTGAAGGTGGATATGATCTTGAGGGCTTGTCGCAGTCCGCGTCTTCCCATATTACGCGGCTGTTGAAAGGATAAACCATGGTAAGCGAACCATCCAACTCCGACATTGCAGTTATGAGCTTTGAGGATGCCTTGAAGCAGCTTGAGAAGATCGTCGATGCCCTGGAGCGGGGCGATGTGCCGCTGGAAGAGTCGATCCGTATCTATGAGCGCGGCGAGGCGCTGAAGAAGCATTGCGATACGCTGCTTAAATCTGCGGAAGACAAGGTTGAGAAAATTCGCCTTGGTCGCGATGGGCAGCCGGTGGGCACCGAGCCGCTCGATTCAGAATAAGAATATTGTAAGTATATAAAAATAGCGGCTCCTTTGGAGCCGCTATTTCCTTGTGTCGCAGCAGATTTGACTGGAGGTCGAAAAATTCTGGCGATGCAAATTGCTCTTTATCGTCTGTTCAACACGCATCTTCAAAAATGTGAAACATTCTTTGGAGAAGATGCACGTTAAACCAGAGGTTTAAAGTGCTTTAGAACGAACGCTGGAAGCGAATCATACCCTGCCAGGCATCTTTGCCCTTGAGTACGGAATGATCGTCGTTCCACTTGGTGTACGAGACTTCAGGCGTAACGGTGAAGCCCGGTACAAGCTTGTAGGCAACATTTGCAGTTCCTGCAAAGCGGCCAGCTTCTTCGTAAGCTGCCTGAATATTGAAGGCTGCTTTCTTGTTGATCTTATACTGTGCGCCACCCCAGACAGCCCAGTCGCCGCCCCATGTGCCGTAGAAGCTGTCGATCTGACGAACACCGTTAATATATGTGTCGTCGTTCGACTTGTATGCGCCCTGTACCCAGACCGAGAACTCGTCAGTTACATTGACGTCGAGGCGAACCTTACCGGCCCATTTTTCATTCAGTGAATCATAAGCTGCAACACCGGCGATCGAACCCCAACCCTGTTCGTATTTAAGACCGCCAACGACATATGGTGTGTAGTCGTCAATCAGAACAGACTTGTCGAAATCGCTGTTTTTAGCCTGACCCTGTTCAAGTGCGATGATAGCCGAAAAGCCATTGCCGCCCTTGAATGTGTAGCTGATGGCATTGGTGCGTGTGCCACCTGCCATAATAACGTCGTCATTCATGACGTCGCCAAGCTTGCCGGTGAAGGTGATGAATGCCGATTCATCCAAGCCGAGACGAAGGCCGCCAAGCTGGATATAGGCGTAACGCAGCTGACCGCTTGAACCGTCTTCGCCATTATTCCAGTCAAAACGGGCATCGGCATAGGTCTGGAGAGTGCCGAGTTCTGTTTCACTTGCAGTAGAAACGCGAAGTTCAAAGCGCGACTTCATATCATAAGTGTCGCGTGTGCGCTTTGCCAGGGTCTTTGCGTAAACGTTATCGCCACCCTTGATGTCGTAGCGGATATAACCATGAACACGCAGGCAGGTTTCTGTGCCTGGAATGTAGAAATAACCTGCGCCATAAGCGTCGCAAACGCGAACATATTCTACAGCTTCTGGCTCTGGAGCGACAATCGCGTCAGCAGCCTGTGCAGTGGATGCAAACGAAAATACTGCGGCAGACGCGCAGAGAAAATGTTTAACCCTCATAAAGAGACTCCGTAAGTGAGGTGTGACCTCAGTGCTTATATAACTGATAAAAAAACAAACAATATCAATTGCATGTCACATCAATGAAGATTTCGTGACTAGGCAACACCGGTTATATAAAATAAGGAATTTTCAAAATCATTATGGACTGTTGCCAATTCACAACAATATTTTTTTCAAATGTTCTGCATAGGGAGCCAGCACACCGCTGAGCATATAAGGGCCAAGTCCCCACACAAGCGTCCAGCCGGCAGCACCGACAATATTGGCGAAAATGAAATGTCCAAAAGGCATTTTCATTGACCCTGCGATGACGCCGTTGAGTTGCCGCAGCAGCACAACAAAACGCGCGGTGGCGACGACATAAATTCCTTTGGTCTCGAAAATTTTTTCAAAATGTTCCAGCCGCTCGGGCGTCAGTTTTATGCGGCTGCCATAACGCAGGATAAGTGCACGTCCTCCATAACGGCCAATGGCATATCCGGTACAGTCTCCGAGGACCGCTCCGATGAAGACCGCAAGCAGGACATGTTCAATATGCAAGGTGCCATTCAGCGCAAGCAACGAGCAGGCAATCAATGCGCTTTCACCGGGCAGCGGTGCACCGAAAGACTCGAAATACACGATAAAGAAGATGGCGAATGCGCCATAAGCTGCGATGTAATGATCGATAAAACCCATTAGGTGGCAGTGCTTTCATGAGGCTGGCAATAAAAAGGCTCCGACGCGAACCGGAGCCATAGCACTATAATTGAGTTTTTTAACCGATGGAACGTTTGCCGGTGATCTTGTGATAGACCCATAGCACAATGATTGAGCCGATAATTGCAATGATGAGACTCATTGGGTCGAATGCACCGGTGACGCCGCGACCAAATAATGTTGAAGAAAGAACGCCGCCAACAATTGCCCCGACAATGCCCAATGCAATGTCGAAAAATACGCCTTGACCGCTTTTGTTGACAATTTTACTGCCGATGAAGCCAGCAATCAGTCCAAGGATAATCCAGCTTATTATAGACATCTAATATCTCCGATTGCGAAATAAGGTTTTGCATCAGACGGTTAGAAAATTTTCACAATAGTTTCGATTTGGCAAGGTATAATACTTGTCAAAGGTGTAAACTTATTTCACCTTAACGCATCGCGTGTGAGAAAGCCACCGCGACCAACAGGGAGTATCGTGTGATGGGAAGTTATGACGACAAGTCCAATAACGCGCCGATCCCCGGCGGCAGCCTTGCCAAGCCGGTTTTAATTGCGCTTGGTGCGCTTCTGGTTGGCAGAATGCTTAAAGGCCATAGTGATGAGCCGGAGCATCCCGCTGCAATTCCGGACCAGTCTGCGCCGCAGCAGGCGGATGCAGGAGGCGGGTTGCTGGGCGGCATACTCGGTGGTCTTGGTGGTTTGCTTGGTGGCACGCTTGCCAGTGGTGGCGCGGCGTCAGCACCGGCAGCGCCTGGTCCTCTGGGTGGTGGTCTGGGTGGTCTTCTTGATCAGCTCAAACAGGCTGGTCTTGGTGACAAGGTTGATTCCTGGGTCGGGCAGGGTGACAATCATCAGATCGATCCGGGCCAGCTTGGTGATGCGCTTGGCAATAAAACCTTGAGCGAAATTGCAGCCCATGCGGGTATTGATCAGCAGGAACTGCTTGATCAGCTTTCGCAGGTGCTTCCGGGTCTGGTTGACAAGCTGACAAGCAATGGACAGGTGCCCGACACCAGCGAATTGTCGCGCCTGTTGCACAATCGCTGATACGGGCTTATCTTTTCAGGCATCACGCACCGGCAAACGGCTTGCCGGTGCGCTTTTGTCTGGTGGCTGCCCATGAGTTTTTTCCCCTGTCCTGATCCGGTGCTTGGCGACAAGACATCCGTTGATGCAATCGAAACGCTGGTCATTCCGCGTACAAGCGATATTGGCGGGCTGGAAGTCCGCCGCGCCTTGCCAACCGTGAAGCGGCGGCTTGTCGGGCCATTTATTTTCTTTGACCGTATGGGACCAGCAGTGCTGAAAGACGGTGATGCGCTTGATGTGCGCCCGCATCCGCATATTGGCCTTTCAACCGTGACCTATCTTTTCGATGGACATATCCGTCATCGTGACAGTCTTGGGACAGAAATGGTAATCCGTCCGGGTGATGTAAATCTCATGACGGCAGGGCGTGGCATTGTGCATTCCGAGCGTTCGCCGGAAGAAGAGCGCAATGGTTCTTTGGCAATTTCAGGTGTGCAGACATGGCTGGCGCTGCCAGAACAATCTGAAGAGATTGACCCGCATTTTTATCACACCAATTCGCCCGATCTGCCGCTGATGCAAGATCGTGAGTTTAACGGACGTTTGATCATTGGCTCGATGCATGGTCTTTCGTCACCCGTTATCCAGCATGCCGAAACGCTTTATGCAGATATAGAAGTGCTGCCCGGCGGACGTTTTCATATTCCGCCAACAACGGAAGAACGTGCGATCTATACGCTGCGCGGCAATGTTGGCATTGGTGGCGAAGTGTTTCCGGCAGATCGGCTGCTGGCTTTTCGTGCGGGTGACGATATTGTCGTTCAGGCTGGACCAGAGGGTGCGCATTTCATGCTGTTTGGCGGTGCATCGCTTGGCTCAAAGCGCTATGTGTGGTGGAATTTCGTTTCCTCTTCCAGAGAACGGATCGAACAGGCCAAGGAAGAATGGCGTACAGGTCGTTTTGATATTGTGCCGGGCGATGAAGAAGAGTTCATACCTTTGCCTGAATAAATAGGCATGACACGATGTCTCGCCATGTGCATGTGCGCTTTGGTATGCTTGATCTGCATAGGCTGCTGCTATACCGACAAATAAAATACGAACCAGAAACAGGTTGTTTTAATGTCCCGACCCATCACCCCCTTGCTCGACAAGGCGCCGACACCGGAAGCTCTTCGTGCCTTGCCGGAGCAGGATTTGCCAAAACTTGCGGAAGAACTGCGTGCCGAGCTTGTGGATGCGGTTTCAACCACGGGTGGTCATCTGGGGGCGGGACTTGGGGTGGTGGAACTCACTATCGCATTGCATCACGTCTTTGACACGCCGCATGATCGCATTATCTGGGACGTTGGGCATCAGGCCTATCCGCACAAAATTCTGACCGGACGCCGCGACCGCATCCGCACGCTGCGTCAGGAAAATGGTCTGTCCGGTTTTACCAAGCGTTCTGAAAGCGAATATGATCCCTTTGGCGCGGCGCATTCTTCAACCTCTATTTCTGCTGGTCTTGGCATGGCTGTTGCGGCAGAGCTTTCAGGTGAAAAACGCAATGTCATTGCCGTTATCGGTGATGGTTCCATGTCAGCTGGCATGGCCTATGAAGCGATGAACAATGCCGGTGCGCTTGATGCACGCCTGATCGTCATTCTCAACGATAATGATATGTCGATTGCGCCTCCTACAGGAGCGATGAGTGCTTATCTGGCGCGTCTGGTTTCTGGCAAGACTTATCGCAGCGTGCGCGATGCTGCCAAGCAGGTTGCCAAGAAATTGCCAAAATTCTTGCAGGACAAGGCGCGGAAATCGGAAGAATTTACCCGGGCTTTCTTCACTGGCGGCACCTTGTTTGAAGAGCTTGGTTTTTATTATGTCGGTCCGGTGGACGGACATAATCTTGATCATATGCTGCCGATCCTGAAAAATGTGCGTGACACGCAGGATGGCCCGGTGCTGATCCATGTGGTGACGCAGAAGGGCAAAGGTTATGCACCTGCAGAAGCCGCAGCCGACAAATATCACGGTGTGAACAAATTCGATGTCATTACCGGCAAGCAGTCAAAGCCGCCTGCAAATGCACCAAGCTATACCAAGATTTTCGGCACGAGCCTGATTGAAGAAGCACGCCACGACGACAAGATCGTGGCTGTGACAGCGGCTATGCCAACCGGCACCGGCCTTGATTTGTTTGGCGAAGTGTTTCCCAAGCGCGTCTTTGACGTTGGCATTGCCGAACAGCACGCTGTGACATTTGCAGCAGGCCTGGCGTCCGAAGGCTATAAGCCGTTCTGCGCGATTTATTCGACCTTCCTTCAGCGCGGCTATGATCAGGTTGTGCATGATGTGTCGATCCAGAATCTGCCGGTCCGTTTCCCGATTGATCGCGCTGGTCTGGTGGGTGCCGACGGCCCGACCCATGCCGGTTCGTTTGATATAGGCTTTCTTGCAGCGCTGCCAGGATTTGTGGTGATGGCAGCATCGGATGAAGCGGAACTGCGCCATATGGTGCGTACGGCTGCGGAATATGATGAGGGTCCGATTTCATTCCGCTATCCGCGTGGCGATGGTGTCGGCGTGGAGCTGCCTGAACGCGGCTCGGTTTTGCAAATCGGCAAGGGCCGCATTGTGCGCGAAGGCAGTAAGGTTGCACTTTTGTCTTTTGGTACGCGCTTGCAGGAATGTTTGAGTGCTGCCGATGAGCTGGCCGCTTCGGGGCTTTCAACAACGGTTGCCGATGCGCGTTTTGCCAAGCCGCTTGATCATGATCTGATCCGCCGTCTGGCAAGAGAGCACGAGGTTCTTATTACGATTGAAGAAGGTGCAGCGGGTGGTTTTGCTGCCCATGTGCTGCAATTCCTCGCAAGTGATGGTCTGCTGGATCGCGGACTGAAAGTGCGTGTGCTGACCCTGCCGGATCGCTATCAGGATCATGCCAAGCCGGAAGTCATGTATGCCAATGCCGGTCTGGATCGCGCCGGTATCGTGAAGGCTGTTTTTGCAGCACTGGGTCGCGAAGAAGTTGCGGCACCGTTCCGCGCATAAATATGAGCGAAAAATCCACTGATAACCGACCGCGTCTTGATCAGTTGCTGGTTGATCGCGGCTTGTTTGCCACGCGCTCGCGTGCGCGTGATGCAATTCAGCGTGGCACGGTCACGGTTGACGGCAAGACTGTGACCAAGCCCGGGCAAAATGTTCTGCGAACAGCAGAAGTGAGCGTCGATGATCCGGCCAGCGCCTATGTTTCGCGTGGTGCACTCAAACTGATTGCAGCGCTTGATCAGTTTAATCTCGATGTGAACGGGTTGAATGCGCTTGATATTGGCGCATCAACGGGTGGTTTTACGCAAGTTTTGCTTGAGCGTGGCGCCAATCATGTCATCGCCATTGATGTGGGGCATGACCAGTTGCACGCGACGTTGCGCAATGATCCGCGTGTGACCAATAAGGAAGGCGTGAATGCGCGTGCGCTTGATGCCACAGATCTTGATGGGCGTGACATTGGCTGCGTGGTTTCGGATGTCAGTTTCATTTCGCTCAAGCTTGCTTTGCCACCGGCATTGGCGCTGGCACAAAAAGATGCTATCTGCGCACTTCTCGTAAAGCCGCAGTTTGAAGCCGGGCGCGAAGCCATTGGCAAAGGTGGTATTCTGCGTGATCCGAAAGACGGCCAACGCATTGCGGAAGAATTGAAATCATGGCTGGAAACGCAACCCGGTTGGCGTGCGCTGGGCCTTTGCCTGTCACCCATTGAGGGCGGCGATGGCAATCGGGAATATCTCTTGGCAGGAAAGAAGGACCTATGACGACCCCAATATCTGGACCAACAACTGGTCCAGTAACAATTCGCTCGATAGGTGCGGGCGGCGATGGCGTCGCCAATCTTGCTGACGGCCAGGTTTTTGTGCCTTTTACTCTGCCCGGTGAAGTGGCAAATGTTGCACGCGATAAGAACCGCGCGACAGTGATTGCGCTGCTCGAAACCTCTGATGAACGGCAAGACCCGTCATGCCAGCATTTTGAGGATTGCGGCGGCTGTGCCTTGCAGCATTGGCAGGATGAGCCTTACCGCATATGGAAACGCGAACTTGTTGTTTCGGTATTGAAGGGCAGGAGCCTTGATGTCGAGGTCGATCCGCTGGTTGCCTGCCTTCCGCACTCGCGCCGCCGTGCAAGTTTTGCAGCCCGAAAGACGGAAAAAGGCGTGCTGCTTGGCTTTAACCGCCACCAGAGCCATGAGATCATTGATATTGTTGAATGTGCGGTGACAGTGCCTGAAATCATTGCGCGGCTCGATGATCTGCGCGAAGTGGGCGCATTGATTGCACCGGGTTCAAAGCCGTTCAAGCTGGCCGCAACGCTAACCGCATCGGGCCTTGATCTGGCTGCAAGCGGCTGCGGTAAACTTAGCGATGATCAGCGCCGTGCGCTGACTGCACTCATCATGAAAAAGGGCTTTGCGCGTCTTTCCCATGAAGGCGAAATCATCGTCGAGCCTAAAAAGCCGATCATCCATTTTGGCAAAGTGCCGGTTCCGGTGCCGCCGGGTTGCTTCTTGCAGGCAACGGTTGAGGCCGAAGAGACCATGGTGTCGCTGGTGCTCTCACATCTTGGCAAGGCCAGGCGTGTTGCAGATCTCTTTTGTGGTGTCGGCACATTCACCCTGCGCATTGCAGAAAAAAGCGCGGTCCATGCGATTGAAAATGATGCACCGGCTTTGGCGGCACTTGATCGTGGTGTGCGCCATGTACAGGGCTTGAAGCCTGTTTCTGTTGAACGCCGTGATTTGTTCCGCCGTCCGCTGATGCCCAAAGAATTGCTGCCCTATAATGCAGTGGTGTTTGATCCGCCGCGTGCGGGTGCCGAAGAACAGGCGCAGGAACTGGCAAAATCCAAAGTTGAGAAGGTTGTTGCTGTCTCGTGCAACCCGGTGACGCTTGCCCGCGATCTCGCCATTTTGGTGAAAGGCGGCTATCGCATCACCCGTGTTACGCCGATTGACCAGTTTCTCTGGTCGTCGCATGTGGAAACAGTCGTATCATTGATAAAGAAATAGGGCGCTTATCGCGCCCTTTTCTCTGATCTACATCTTTTCGATGATCTTGGGATCGCCTTCATGCGCACGGCCATTGGCCGCAAGAATTGCAGGCACAATGTCCTTTGCCTCGTCAATGACCAATGGTTTCACCTGATGTGCAGTATGCAGGAAACCTTCCGAGGTCATGTGCTCAAGCAAGGTAAGCATTGGCTGCCAGAAATTGTTGATATTGGCAAAAACCATCGGTTTTCGATGCTTGCCAAGCTGCGCCCATGTCATCATTTCCACGATTTCTTCAACCGTGCCGATGCCGCCGGGCAACGTCACGAAAGCATCCGATTTCTGGAACATCAGGTGCTTGCGTTCATGCATATCACCGACCACGATCAGTTCGGTGAGCTCCTGCGCTTTCTCCAGACTTGCTTCCTTGTCGAGCAGGAAAGTGGGAATAATGCCGGTGACTTCACCGCCAGCTTCCATCACACCTTGCGCAACCGCGCCCATAATGCCGCGCGTTCCGCCGCCATAAACAAGGCGTATGCCATGTTCGGCCAACGAACGGCCAAGCGTCAGGCCCGCTTCGCGATAGATTGGATTTAAGCCCGTTGAAGAGCCGCAATAAACACAGATTGATCGAATCTCAGACATGTTTTTCTTGTGCGCTTTTGCTGTTTCAGCGTCAAGCACCTACAACACGTGGTGGAAAAGCGCGAAGCCAATTTCAGAACCCAAGCTGTGTAAAAACAAAAATTTAAAGCATTTCTAATGATACAATTTGATCCTGAAATGTTTTATAATTGTTGCGAAGCATAATCTTGATATGGAGTTCGATGCTATGAAGAAGTGGGTTTTGTCGGCAGGTTTTTCGCTTGTAGCATCGGCTGCGCTGGCTGGAGAAATCAGTATTCCTTTGCCGGACGACGTGGATGTGACTGAAAACTCGGTTCTTTATAAATGTGGTGATCAGAACATTTCCGCAACTTATTATAATGCCGGTGAAAACGCGCTCGTGCAGCTGGAAATGGAAGACAATACGGTTATTGCGGCCAATGTGCTTGCGGGTTCAGGGGCCAGATATGCTGGTGGAATTTACATCTGGTGGACCAAGGGTGACACTGCTGATCTTTATAATCTGATGGATGATCCTGAACAGGAAAAGCCGATCAGCTGCAAAGAAGAGTAGTTTTCTGACAATCAATACCGATGATATCCGTAGCTCTGGGCCTAATTCCGCTCAACTTCTTGTGAGGCGTATAAAAACGCGATAAACCCGGTAATAAATTTACTCATGTGGGTTTCGGACTGAAATGCAAAATTACAGATATGGAATTATCGGTATTCTTCTCGTCCTTATTCTGGGCGGGGGTGCATATTATTGGAATTCGCTGAAAGAACAGGGGACGGTGCCCGTTTCAGATGTGGCACAAACAGCGCCTGATAAAGGTGACACCCCAAAGCCTGCCAATGATGCGGCGCCTGCTGATCCTTCCAGAACTGAAGAGCCGGCTGAGCAGATTGCGCAACCGGCAACATCAGACGCAGAACAACAAGCAACTGAAAAAGAAGCAAAAGTACCGGTTTTTGATATTTTACGTGTCGAAACGGATGGTTCTGTGGTGATTGCCGGTCAGGCTGCTGCCAATGCATCCGTTGAAATCATTGCGGGTTCAAAAGTATTGGGCACGGCCAAGGCCGGTGAAAACGGGGATTTTGCCATTGTTCTTGATGAGCGTCTAAAGCCGGGCGATCATCAGCTTGTACTGCGCGCTGATGCTGAAGGGGCCAATGTTGCAACCTCTGCGCAGACAGCAATCGTATCCGTACCCGATAGCCCTGATGGGCAGGTTCTGGCTCTGGTTGAGGAGCCGGGACAGGCAAGCCGTCTGATTACCACGCCGGAAATGCCTTTGCAGCCAGCCAGCTCTGATCCGGCTGGGCAGCAACAAAAGCCTCAGGAAAAGTCTGATTCTGAAACGCCAATTGCAATTGAAGCTGTTGAGATTGAAGGTGACAAGGTTTTTGTCGCAGGCAATGCAAAGGCTTTGAAAGGTGGCAACCGCGTCGTCGTGAATGCAAATGATATCCTGATCGGCTCAAGCCCGGTTTCACCGGAAGGCCGTTTTCTGGTTCAGAGCCAGAAGCCGCTTGCAGTGGGAGATTATATCATCCGCGCCGATTTGCTGAATGCCAATGGACGCATCATAGCAACCGCACGTGTGCCGTTTCGTCGCGAGGCCGGTGAGAATGTCTCCGCAGTTGCATCGGGAACAGCCCATCAGATGAGCGCTGCTGAAGATGCTGCCAATGGTACGCCTTTGCAGAAGGTCGACGGGTCTGTGATCATTCGCAAGGGGGATAATCTCTGGACTATTTCCAAGCGCACTTACGGTCATGGCACGCGCTATACCACGATCTATCTTGCTAATCGTGATCAGATCCGTAACCCGGATCTTATCCTGCCGGGGCAGGTCTTTGTGATGCCGCAGCAGCCTTTGACGGATGATGAAGTGCAACGTCGCCTGCACGATCCCGCAGATTGAGATCAATCTATTAGCTTTATTCTTTAATCGCGGCGTTCTTTAGAAAAAATGCCGCGTAATATTGATTTTTGGGGCACAATCGTATATCGTCGATTTACGATGAATATTTCCCTGGAAACCATAGCCGATCATGTTCCAGATATGGATGACGATCTTGCTGCGCGCATTTATGCAGCGCTTGGGCATCCTGTGCGTATTCACATACTGCGCCAGCTTATCCTTGAGGATGCCTGTTGTTGCAAGGACATTGTCGGTCGGCTTGACCTTGCGCAATCCACTGTATCACAGCATCTCAAGGTTCTCGTACAAGCGGGCCTTATCGACTACCGGCCCGATCGCCAGACATCCCGCTACAGCGTTAACTGGCAGCAATTGACCATCATTCGTGCGCATCTTGCAGCTTTCAGCAATGGCTGCTGCGAAAAATCTGTCTGATTTGAAAGTAACATCATGACTTCCCCCAAAACGGTTTCTGCCGATTCCGGCGAAACGCTTAAAACCTTGCGAAATCTGTGGCCCTATATGTGGCCTTCTGATCGCCCCGATTTGCGTATGCGTGTGGTCTGGGCGACGTTTTATTTGATACTTTCAAAACTGGTATTGATCCTTGTTCCCTATTTTTTCAAATGGGTGACGAATGCGCTCAATGGTCAGCTTGATGCAGCCGATTATATTCCGCTTTTTCTCACAGGCGCTGTCATGCTGGTGCTGGCCTATAATGCGGCCAAGATCATTCAGGCGGGGTTGAACCAGCTACGCGATGCGCTGTTTGCTAGTGTCGGTCAGTATGCGGTACGCCAGCTTGCCTATAAAACCTTCGTGCATATGCATCAGCTCTCATTGCGCTTTCATCTGGAGCGGCGCACGGGTGGGCTTTCTCGCGTCATTGAACGCGGCACCAAGGGTATTGAAACGATTGTGCGTTTCACGATCCTCAATACGCTGCCGACAGTGCTGGAATTTGCACTGACCGCGGTAATTTTCGCCTTCGCTTATGGTTTTTCATATCTTTTTGTCGTGGCTGCGACGGTTGTCGCCTATACATGGTTCACGATCAAGGCGAGCGACTGGCGTATCAATATTCGCCGCGAGATGAATGACTCTGACACCGATGCCAATACCAAGGCGATTGACTCGCTGCTCAACTTCGAGACGGTCAAATATTTTGGCAATGAGACGATGGAAGCAAAGCGCTTCGATGCGTCGATGGCACGTTATGAAGATGCGGCAACCAAGACATGGACTTCGCTGGGCTGGCTGAATTTCGGTCAGGCGGTCATCTTTGGTGTGGGCATGGCCATTGTCATGGTGATGTCGGCGCGTGAAGTGCAGGCAGGCACGCAGTCGCTTGGTGATTTTGTTTTCATCAATGCCATGCTGATGCAGCTTTCCATTCCGCTCAATTTTATCGGTTTTATCTATCGTGAAATCCGTCAGGGATTGACTGATATTGAACAGATGTTCGACCTTCTTGATGTGCAGCAGGAGGTGCAGGATAAACCGACCGCTGCGCCGCTTAAGGTCGATAAGGGTGCAATCCGCTTCAATGATGTGCATTTCGCCTATGACGCCAATCGCCCGATCCTCAAAGGTGTGAGCTTTGAAGTGCCAGCAGGCAAGACAGTGGCGATTGTAGGCCCGTCGGGTGCGGGAAAATCCACGATCTCTCGCCTTCTGTTTCGCTTCTATGATGTGCAATCTGGCTCAGTCACGATTGACGGGCAGGATGTGCGTGATGTCACTCAGGAAAGCCTTCGTAAAGTTATTGGCATGGTGCCGCAGGATACGGTGCTTTTCAACGATACCATTGCCTATAATATTCGTTATGGCCGCACTGATGCAACGGATCAGGAAGTGGAAAAGGCTGCCGAAATGGCACAGATTTCCAGCTTCATCAAACATCTGCCTGAAGGCTATCAGGCAATGGTCGGTGAACGCGGACTGAAACTTTCGGGCGGCGAAAAGCAGCGCGTAGCGATTGCCCGCACGATCCTGAAAGCACCTCCGATCCTGATCCTCGATGAGGCAACATCGGCGCTTGATACTGCGACTGAGCAGGAAATCCAGTCGGCGCTTGATATTGTCAGCCGTGGCCGCACGACATTGGTGATTGCGCACCGTCTTTCAACTGTGATCAGCGCCGATGAAATTATCGTGCTGAAAGATGGACTGATTGCCGAGCGTGGCACGCATCGCGATCTGCTCTTGCAGGATGGTCTCTATGCATCAATGTGGAGCCGTCAGCGCGAAGCGGATGAGGCAGAAGAACGCCTGCGTCAGGTTCGCGAGAATGACGATATGGGCGTCGTCAGCCGGGGTGTTCCGGCAGCCGAATAAGGCTCTTTGCAGAGACAGCGGATTAGGGCATTGTCAGTCTGGGGGCTGACAATGTTACAGATATTTCGGCGAAAAACATTTTGGAAAAAGACGCTCTGGTGGGTCTGGAAGGTCTATGAGTTTTTCTGCGTTACGATTGTAACCCTTTATATTGCATTTATGCTTGTTGCTATGGTTTCGTATTTTAACGACAGCTACGTGTTGCCGAACAAAATGGTGGTAAAGCGAGTTTTCGATTTCACTCTATCTGGCCGTACGGATCTTTTTGCTTCAGACGGGTACACACGACTTGCGGAAGATATGGAGTTTATATGTTTCAATGACCGCTATATCAAGGTCTTTACTATGGATCCCGGTGGTGGTGTCTTTGACGGAGAAACAAACTTGCCTGTTCCAAAGGAAAAGCGGGATATAACTGGGCTGAGTAAGTGGCCACATAGCTGCTACGGTTATTATACTGCGTGGCTGGACCCCGAATTGTTATTTGAGCGCAGTCAAGAGCCATTTGTAGCGTCATGCAACTCGCGCAATTTCTCCAACTCCAGTTTGAAAAATCTTGCATGGCTTGAAAAGCGCCGTTGTCGTTCACGCAGATGAAATGCAACTTTCGAGCCTGATAGAAACAAATTTTTGAATAAGTTGTCCTTTTCGGGGTTCATATGATTTTAGACCTGTTCTGTTTATTCGGTGGAACACTTTGCGAAATTTCGTTGCGCGAGTTTTTACAAACGAGTTGAACAGCCAGTATTTTTATAAGGGGGGCAAATGATCAGATTTTCGCTGTGGCTGGTGTGGAGCGTCTATAAGATCGCCTGTGTTTTTGTGATCTCCATGGTGATCCTCTTTGCGCTCTTTATCATTTTCGCGCGCTATACAAATTACTGGCCATAAGTCACGATAGGATCACGTGTCCTGACAGCCGTGAATAATTTGCGAAATCGATTTGGATTTTGGACAGGATGAGGTAAAAACGGCCAAACTTAAAGGAAAAGCGATGAGCCTGTCTGATACAATCCGTAACACTTTCGTGCCGATCCATCGTGAAGGCTATCCGTTTATCGCCGCGTTTTTCGTGGTTTCGCTCATTTTAGGCTGGCTGTGGGAGCCGCTTTTCTGGATCGGTCTGGTGCTGACCGTCTGGTGCATCTATTTCTACCGTGACCCTGAGCGCGTAACGCCCATTGCCGATGATCTGGTGATCAGCCCGGCTGACGGCAAGGTTTCGTTTGTGGGGCCGGCTGTGCCGCCAGCGGAACTCGATCTTGGTTCCGAGCCAATGATGCGCATTTCCGTGTTTATGAATGTGTTTTCGGTTCACATCAATCGTGCGCCGGTGCAGGGCAGGATCGAAAAGATTTTTCATCGTCCGGGCAAGTTCCTCAATGCAGAGCTTGATAAGGCAAGTACCGATAATGAACGCAATTCCGTTCTGATCGATAGTGTCAACGGCAAGGTCGGCGTTGTGCAGATTGCGGGTCTTGTCGCACGCCGTATTGTCTGCTGGTCGCGCGAAAGCGATAATCTCGGCGCGGGTGAACGCTTCGGCCTGATCCGCTTCGGCTCCCGTGTTGATGTCTATCTGCCAGCCGGTGCATCGGTTCGCGTGGCTATGGGCCAGACGGCTGTGGCCGGTGAAACGGTGCTGGCCGAGTTTGGCAGTGAGCGTGCAGAACCTGTGGTGCGGATCGCCTGAGCCGATGGAAACACCATTTCCTCCCTTTGAGCCTAATGGCCGCGTGGATTCATCACGCGGCCCGAAACTGTCGCAGATACCGCTGCGCATCGTTGTGCCGAATGTCATTACCGTTCTTGCCATCTGTGCCGGACTGACAGGCATACGCCTGGCCTTTGAGCACCGCTTTGAACTCGCGGTGATGATGGTTCTGATCGCTGCATTTCTTGACGGTGTTGATGGTCGTGTTGCGCGTATGATGAAAGGCTCGTCGAAATTTGGCGAGCAGATGGATTCGCTCGCAGATATTGTGAATTTCGGCGTTGCACCCGCACTGGTGCTTTATGTCTATGTGCTTGATCAGGCGCGTTCTTTCGGCTGGATTGCAGCGCTTCTTTATGCAATTGCCTGCTGTCTGCGGCTCGCGCGTTTCAATGTGATGCTGGAAGATCCGAATCGTCCGCCATGGCAGAGCAATTATTTTATTGGCGTGCCAGCCCCGGCGGGCGCCATGCTGGTGCTATTGCCGGTTTATCTTGGCTTTCTGGGTCTCACACCGACAAAAGGACTGGCTTTTGCCGTTGCAATTTTCACCGTAGCCATTGCTTTCCTGCTGGTCAGTCGTCTGCCGGTTTATAATGGCAAATCTGCGGGGAGCCTTATTCGTCGCGATTTCGTGATGCCGTTGATTTTGCTTGTAGTCATTTACGTGGCTTTTCTGATGAGCTTTACCTGGCACACACTCACGCTGACGGCACTGGCCTATCTGGGCTTTCTGCCATTCAGCCTTGTCGCGTGGAACAAACGCGAAGCCAGCGATCGTAAGGCAGCTCTTTCCAGTGAGCCGTCAGAAGAGTTCTGACGGCAAAGTCTGACGCACAAAGCTCATGCTTCGGCTAAGACAAGGCCGGAGCCGTATAATCAGGATGGCATGTGATAGTCGAGGAATTTGTCCTGCCGAACATCGTAAAGCTTGCCCGTCACATCAAGGGCAGGATCAGCAAGCTTGACGATCTTTTCAGCAACAGATTGTGGTGTCGGCAATGTTTCGGGGTCTTCTCCCGGCATTGCCTGTGCACGCATGGCTGTGCGGGTTGCACCCGGATTGACCGAGTTGACCTTCAGCTTCATCTGTTTGGTTTCTTCAGCCCAACTGCGTCCCATCACTTCGACTGCGGCCTTGGATGCGGCATAAGGTGCCCAGAAGGCACGGCAGGAATGCGCAACGCCGGATGAGAGCAGAATGGCCCGGCCTGCATCGGATGCGCGTAGCAGCGGGTCTGTGGTGCGGATGAGGCGCCATACGCTGGTAACATTGACATTCATGACCTTGTCAAAGGTCTTGGCTTCGATATGGCCGATAGGGGAAATTGTGCCAAGGACACCTGCATTGGCAACCAGAATGTCGAGCTTGCCCCAGCGTTCGTGAATGGAGCCACCAAGACGATCAATCGCTTCCATATCGGTGATGTCCAGCGGCACAAGCGTGGTACTGCCACCGATCTTGCGGATTTCGTCGTCGAGTTCTTCCAGACCGCCAACAGTGCGTGCAACTGCAATCACATGGGCACCACGTTTGGCCAGTTCAAGCGAAAGAAAATAGCCAATACCGCGCGAAGCACCCGTCACCAAGGCAATGCGGCCCTTTAGGTCGATACTCATTTTATCCCCAGTCTAGTCTGACAAATAAAAACAGGCGGCACTATGCGCCGCCTGCGTGAAGATGTTCGATCAGCCGTTAGACGCGAGAAGCGACAATGTGTGAATGTTGCTTTCGCCTTCCTGATCAAGGAGACGGGTTGGATATTCACCCGTGAAATAATGGTCTGTGAAGATCGGCGCCTTCGGATCACGGGACACGCCGCCAACCGCCTTGTAAAGCCCGTCGATGGAAAGGAATGCGAGGGAATCTGCACCGATAAAACGGCACATGGATTCAAGGCTGTCATATTGATTGGCCAGCAATTTGTCAGCATCGGGCGTATCGATACCATAGAAATCAGGGTGATAGATCATCGGGCTTGCCACACGGATATGAACTTCCCTGGCGCCTGCATCACGGATCATTTGCACGATCTTGACGGATGTTGTGCCGCGCACGATGGAATCATCCACCAGAACCACGCGCTTGCCTTCGATCATCGCACGATTGGCCGAATGTTTTAGCTTCACGCCAAGCGCACGGATATGCTGTGTCGGCTCGATGAAGGTGCGGCCAACATAGTGATTGCGGATGATGCCATATTCAAACGGGATGCCGCTTGCCTGTGCAAAGCCAAGCGCTGCCGGCGTGCCGCCATCAGGAACCGGAACGACGACATCGGCTTCGACAGGCGATTCTTCTGCAAGCTTCATGCCCATATTTTTGCGTGCTACATAAACACTGCGGCCACCGACAACCGAGTCCGGGCGTGCGAAATAGACATATTCAAACAGGCAGAGGCGTTCAGGCTGCGGGTTTTCAGGCTTGATGCAATCGGTTGTTATAGAGCCATCTTTCTGGATTTCGCAGATGATGATCTCGCCATTTTCCACGTCCCGAACATATTTGGCACCGATAATGTCGAGAGCACAGGTTTCCGAACAGAAGATCGGCTTGCCGTCAAGTTCACCCATGACCAGTGGGCGAATGCCGACAGGATCACGCGCTGCAATCAGCTTTGTGCGGGTGAGTGCCAGCATGGCATAGCCGCCTTCAACCTGACGGATTGCATCGACAAAACGTGCGCTCGACGAGGTCTGGCGTGAACGCGCAATCATATGCAGCACGACTTCGGTGTCAGACGTTGCCTGAAAGATAGCGCCCGATGCGATGAGCTGCTTGCGCAGCGTAATACCATTGGTGAAATTGCCATTATGCGCAATTGCGATGCCGCCAACTTCCAGTTCGGCAAAAAGCGGCTGCACATTGCGCAGGATTGTTTCGCCGGTGGTGGAATAACGCACATGCCCGATAGCGCGGTCGCCGGGAAGACGATTGAGCGTCGATGCATCGGTGAAGTGGTCACCGACCAGCCCCATGTGACGCTCTGAATGGAAACGGCGATTGTGATAGGAAACAATACCGGCAGCTTCCTGACCGCGATGCTGAAGCGCGTGCAGACCAAGTGCTGTCAGCGCTGCTGCGTCCTCATGGCCGAGAATACCAAATACACCACATTCTTCATGCAACGTATCATCGTCCAGCATAAAGGAATTTTCGTCATGCGATTGTTGGAACATCGTCCGCAAGGCCTTTCGATTGCGGTTATTAAAAGCGACATTTACAGCAAAATTCCGCGTAATAAAAGCGATCCCTTGCATGCTGTGCGTTTCAGCCGCTGATATAGGATATGAGTCTGACTTAAAACAGATGAAACCGGCAGTTTTTTGCTGCCGGTCTCAAAATTCTATATTCAGGATCAGTTCGCAGCCGGAGTGTCGTCCGGGACAGGCTGCTCGGTGGTTGTGTCTGTTGGTGTCTGTGTATCCTGCCCCGGTTTGAACTGCTGTATGGCTTTTTCAGGATCGGCAGGCAGAAGCTCGACAAGCTGTTCACCAAAAGAATCAAGCATAGGCTTGGATTTGGCATTTGTGACCCATGCAGGCTGGCTTTCTGGAACGAGCCAGTTGAAGAACAGCATCGCAACAACGACCAGCAGAACACCACGGGCCGCACCGAACAGGAAGCCGAGTGTGCGGTCCAGCGCACCAATGCGGCTGTCGATGATAAAATCGGCAATTTTCATGGTGATCAGCGAGACAACAATGAGAACGACAATGAAAACAGCGCCTGCGGCGGCAATCTTCGCAATTGTTTCATTGTTGATATAGGGCTGGAGATAAGGCAGCACCGGCTGGTAAAACAAGTAAGCTGCTGCGGCAGCGGCCGCCCATGAAACCAGCGAAAGCACTTCGCGCGAAAAACCGCGAACCATTGCCAGAACTGCTGAAACCAGCGTTATCCCGAGTAGAATTCCATCAAGTAACGTAATTGGCATTCGGGCCTGTCCTTAATTTATACGCACCGGCATTGCTGCGTGCGGGCAGTCAAGTTTGGAATAGTTTAACAGCGGAAAGTTGACGAAATCTTCCCATGTTAAAACTCATTAATTTCAATGATCTACAGCCTGATGGCGCAAGATCAAGCTTTTTTGCCCGGACCTGAGGCAGCAATGCGCACAACAAGATCGGACAGGGCCGTTGTTTCCATCAGGCCGAAGTTGCGATCTTTCCAGAGTTCGCCCGTTCCACCGGGAACGACTGCCTGTTTAAAACCGAGCTTTTCAGCTTCCTTCAGTCTTTGTACTGCATGTGAGACGGCACGAACAGCACCGGAGAGGCTGATTTCGCCGAAATAAACACTATCTGCAGGCAGGGCAATGCCTGCAATGGATGAAACAAGCGCCGCTGCAACCGCAATATCGGCCGCAGGCTCGCTGATGCGATAGCCACCTGCCACATTGAGATAAACATCATGCTGGCCAAAGCGCACACCGCAATGTGATTCGAGCACGGCCAGAATCATTGCCAAACGGCTTCCATCCCAGCCGACAACAGCGCGGCGCGGCGTTCCGAGCGAGGAAGGCGAGACGAGCGCCTGTATCTCAACCAGAACCGGGCGTGTGCCTTCCATGCCAGCAAAAACGGCAGCACCCGGCGATTTTGCATTGCGCTCACCAAGGAACAGTTCGGAAGGGTTGGAAACCTCACGCAAGCCGCCATCCGACATTTCAAACACGCCGATTTCGTCGGTCGGGCCGAAGCGGTTTTTTACCGTGCGCAAGATACGATATTGATGCCCGCCTTCACCTTCAAAATAAAGAACGCCATCGACCATATGTTCAACCACACGAGGGCCGGCAATCTGGCCTTCCTTGGTGACGTGGCCGACAAGAACAACGGCTGCCCCCGTCTGCTTGGCATAGCGGATCATGGCCTGTGCGGATGAGCGCACTTGCGTGACGGTTCCGGGTGCAGAATCTGCCATATCGGTCCACAATGTCTGGATCGAATCGATAATCACCAGATCAGGGCGCTTGCCATCGGCAACGGTCGCAAGAATGTCTTCGACATTGGTTTCGGCGGCCAGTTCCACAGAGGACGATGCGACGCCCAGACGCTGCGCACGCAGTCTGATCTGCGCGACCGCCTCTTCACCCGATACATAGACAATACGGTGCCCGCGATTGGCGAGTGCTGCGGCCGCCTGTGTCAGAAGGGTTGATTTGCCAATCCCGGGATCGCCGCCAATCAGAATGGCTGAACCGCGTACAAAACCGCCGCCGGTCACGCGATCAAGCTCGGCTATGCCGGAAATGATACGTGGGGCATCCTCGATTTCGCCCGAGAGCGAGGTGAGGGCAACGGCCCGGCCCTTGCGTTTGGACAGCATGGAGCCGGGACCGGAGCCAATACCGCTATTGGTGCCTTCTTCGACGAGTGTGTTCCACTCGCCGCAGGAGTCGCATTTGCCTGCCCAGCGCGTATGAACAGCGCCGCAATTCTGGCAGATAAACTGGATGCGTGCCTTGGCCATCAGGCACGCTCTTCAGGATTGGACAAACTATTCATACTGGTTCGGAATTGCGACCAAAGGAAATATACGGGACTATTCATATTGGTCCGGTATATAAGACCCTTCGGCCAGATCTGCAAATCGCGTGAACTCAGCCTGGAATGCGAGTTTGACAGTGCCGGTTGGTCCGTGACGCTGCTTTGCAATGATCACGTCAGCAGTACCTTTTACTTTTTCAAAGTGCTGCTTCCATTCTTCATATTTTGGATCGAACTCATCGCGTGGTTCGAGATTCTTGACGTAATATTCTTCACGGAACACAAAAAGCACAACGTCGGCGTCCTGCTCGATCGAACCCGATTCACGAAGATCGGAGAGCTGCGGGCGTTTGTCATCGCGGCTTTCCACCTGACGCGAGAGCTGCGAGAGCGCGATGATCGGAACATTGAGTTCCTTGCCAAGCGCTTTGAGACCCGTGGTGATTTCGGTAATTTCCTGCACGCGGTTCTGGGCCGATGCTTTCGATGAGCCGGTCATCAGCTGCACATAGTCGATCACCAGAACATCGAGACCACGCTGTCGCTTCAACCGGCGGGCACGCGCGGCAAGCTGGGCAATCGAGATACCACCGGTCTGATCGATATAAAGCGGAATCTTCTGCATATGCTGCGAGCAGGCAACCAGCTTTTCAAAATCGGATTCGGTGATGTCACCACGGCGAATTTTTGAGGATGAGACTTCCGTTTGCTCGGAAATGATACGTGTTGCGAGCTGTTCTGCCGACATTTCGAGCGAGAAGAAGCCGACAACACCGCCATTTTTGGCTTTAACTGTGCCGTCGCTTTGTTGGTCAGGCTCATAGGAATTGGCAATATTGAAAGCAATATTGGTGGCAAGCGAGGTTTTACCCATGCCCGGACGGCCTGCAAGGATGATAAGATCGGAAGGCTGCAAGCCACCCATCTTGCCATCAAGCGTGTGAATTCCGGTGGAAACGCCTGACAGATGACCATCACGCATGAAAGCAGCATTGGCCATATCGACAGCGGTGGTGACGGCATCTTTAAAGGCCTGAAAACCACCATCATAACGGCCGGTTTCTGCAAGCTCGAACAGACGACGCTCGGCATCTTCGATCTGTTCCTGCGGCGCATTATCGACGGGCGCATCATAGGCAACATTGACCATGTCTTCGCCGATACCGATCAAGGCGCGGCGGGTGGCAAGATCATAGATCGCCCGGCCATAATCCTCAGCATTGATGATGGTTACGGCTTCGGTCGCAAGACGTGCGACATATTGAAAGACAGTCAGATCACCGATCTTGCCTTCATTGGGCAGAAAGGTCTTCATTGTGACCGGATTGGCCATTTTGCCAACACGGATGAGGTCGGTGGCTATCTCATAGATGCGGCGATGCAAAGGCTCGAAGAAATGTGTTGGCTTCAGAAAGTCTGAAACGCGATAAAACGCATCATTATTGATCAGAATAGCGCCCAAAAGTGCCTGTTCCGCTTCAATATTATGAGGTGCTTCACGATAAAGCGTGTCTTTCTGATCACGCGCATCATCAAGTTTGCGTATCGCCGCTTCCGCCATGTCCGTCTTGTCCTGTCCCTGATCTTTTCCAGCTAGCCCTGAAGTGAGGCCAAACGCAATGCAGCCTCACGGTGATTCCGGCTGGAAGTCACAAGCTATACCATGATTCACAGGCATCCACAGTTCATCATTCAATCTTTTGCCACAGCACTTGACGAGAAAAATTCAGGCCTTTGCTCTCCTTTTTGGCGCTTGCACCGCGCTATTGGCGCCTTTGGGTGCACTGTCGAGCCGTTTCAGGCGCTTTTCTTCGGCCTCGATATAATTGCGGGTCAGCGGTACGGCCTCCTGTTTATGGGCAATCTGAATGTGGAAAACCATCATGTTTTGCCAACGGAAGGCACTTTCCGAGGCGGCCAGATAAAACTCCCACATGCGGCAGAAACGTTCATCATAAAGCGCTTTGGCCTCATCGCGTCGCGCCATGAAAGCCAGACGCCATTCTTTGAGTGTTTCCGCATAATGAAGCCGCAGAATTTCAATATCTGTAACATAAAGCCCGGCTTTCTCGATATGGGGCAAGACTTCGGAAAGGGCAGGGATATAGCCGCCGGGGAAGATATATTTGCGGATGAAAGGGTTGGTGGCGCCGGGGCCATCGGCACGGCCAATAGAATGCAGCAGAAACACGCCGTCTTTTTTCAGCAGACGTGCCACATGCTGGAAATATTCTGCGAAGTGGCCAACGCCGACATGTTCAAACATGCCGACCGAAACCAGCCGGTCGAACTGGTCATCAATATTGCGATAGTCGGTCAGTTGAAATTTTGCACGCTCCGCAAGGCCTTCTTCAGCAGCGCGTTGATTGGCGATAGTGTGTTGTTCCTCGGAAAGGGTAACACCAGTAACATCCGCCTTGAAATAACGGGCAAGATAAAGCCCCATGCCGCCCCAGCCGCAGCCGATATCCAGTATTTTGTCACCTTCATTGATGAGCATTTTGGCTGCGATATGCCGCTTTTTGGCGAGCTGTGCTTGCGCAAGCGTTGCATCGGCTGTTTCAAAATAGGCACAGGAATATTGTTTGTCCGGGTCAAGAAACAGATCGTACAGCGCACCCGACAGATCATAATGGCTTTTTATATTGTGTGATGAACGTGTGATATTATTCATCTGCTGAAAGCGGCGAAACAGCACGCGCAACTTTCCGGCTACTTTCATCCAGGGTTCGGTGGCCGCTGTCGGTCCTGTATTTTCAAAGACGATTTTCAGAAGCGTATAAATATCGCCTTCCAGAAAATCGATCTCGCCATCCATAAAACATTCAGCAAGTTTCAGTTCGGGGTTTAAAGCAACGGCGCGTTCTGCATGACGTGTATTGAAACGGATATGGACCGGCTCTCCGGTCTTGTCCCCATAACGCTGCAGTTTACCACTTGAATCAGTAACCGTCAGATCCCCGCTTTGTATCATATGCGAAAGAACGGTACGCAGCATTCTATACATCGGCCCCATCTCCTATTTAGAGCGCCGTGTGTCTGAAGGAGGCACAAAAGGCGCTCTAATTTCCAGTTTCGCAACCTGCTTTCCAAACTCTGAAACGAATTTGGAAACCATAATCCATCAGGATTGAAGTTGGCGCAAACATCAATGTGAACCTGTGGCAGCCGGCCTGTTGCCGTAATAAAAGCCGCGCTGTCCGTAGCTTTCAGACTATTCCCCGTCGGTCGATTGGCCTTTGGCTATTCATCTGAACAAGCACAGATGTCTCCGTCAGTCCCCTCTCCAATCCTATACTAATATATAGAATAGGGAGATTCGCGGATCTGAAAAGAGAAAATGCCCGGCGGAGACCACCGGGCATCATCATATAAAGTTTACCACCATGGGAATGCCCTTTGTTCAAGGCTGGCATTCCTTGGCTGGGAGACGGCTGATTAAGCCTGATCTTCTGCTTCTTCGTCTTCGTCGAAGATTTCTTCAGCAAGAGGTTCTTCTTCAATGCCGTAGATAGCTTCGATCGAGGTCAGGTCTTCACCCTTGGCCTGACGTTCGGCTTCTTCAGTCGAGCGGGCGATGTTTACAGAAACTGTAACTTCGACTTCAGGGTGCAGGGAAATGACGATTTCATGAATGCCAATTGCCTTGATCGGCTGCTTCAGTTCAACCTGGTTGCGGTGCAGGTTGAAACCGTTTGCAGTGATGATGTCAGCGATATCGCGGGTCGAAACCGAACCGTAGAGCTGACCTGTTTCACCAGCCGAACGAACAACGATGAAGGATTCACCATTGAGCTTGGCTGCAACGGCTTCAGCTTCGTTCTTGCGTTCGAGGTTCTGGGCTTCGAGCTGTGCGCGCTGGCCTTCAAACTTCTTGCGGTTGGCTTCGTTGGCACGAAGAGCCTTGCCCTGCGGCAGAAGGAAGTTACGGGCAAAGCCGTCCTTGACCTTTACAGTGTCGCCCATCTGACCAAGGCGCGCGATGCGTTCCAGAAGAATAACGTCCATTTGAGTTTCCTTTCGAGATTTAAATATGGATTTACTGGTTGTCGGCTTCCGGTATTTTCGAAATTGGCGCTCCGCGCGATGTATCGAAAAGGCCGAATACCATGAAGACAAAAAGCAGGAATGCGAAGAGTATGATCGCTACATAAACAAGCCAGAGCGCGACCGGGCGCCATGGTTTGCCACGAGTACGATGATGGAAAGTTGCAAGACCGGCCATCATGAAGCCGGCGCTCAGAGCACCAACCACGACCGTTGCAACAAGACCGGCAGTGCCCGGCAAAAATGCAACCGCAAGCGCAATCGCAAGAACCAGCAGTGCCGGACGGGGCATGCGCATGGTTGCTGGCCAATCATCGCGCGGTCGGCGCAAACGGCCTGAAAGAGCCGTCAGGCGCAGCGCCAGATAGAAATTGCCAACCAGAATAGCAAGAGAAACAGCAGGCTGAATGGCCGGTACCGCAATTGCGAGCATTGCACTGGTATTCTGACGCATTTCGTCAGAGGCGACGAATTGCGGATCGGCAGCCGAAAGCGCATCGATTGCCGAATTGGCCATAAGGGTAGCCATTTCGGGGCCAAAGCCAATAATTGCACCAATCACCACGCAGCTTGCTGCAATGAACAGCGACAGACGGAAAACAATATCCGAAAGCGGATACCAGACCATCACGTCTTTTGGCCCGCCAAGTTCTGACGCAGGGCGGGCAAGACCCGAGAGATAAGATCCGGTTGCAGCAGGCGCATAGCTTGTCAGCGCCATGAGCAATGCAGCCATGGGGGACGCAACAATGCCGACTGCAATGGTGGCGCATGAAGCTGCCACAAGCCCTGCGCTCGAACCCCAGCCGAAAGCCGCAACAAAAATCGGCAATGGCGTCAGGAAATAAAGAACCACTGCCATGCCGGACTGGACCAGAACGCCAGACGACATCAAGGCCGAGGCAAGCCCCGCCAGAATGCCAACGCCAATAATGGTTCCATTGAATTTCATAAATTCGCTGTCCTGCCCCGGCTGTTCCGGTTTTGCAGTTAGAGGTGCGGACAAGGTCACGTGCACCCCAACTCGGGATTTTAAGTGCTCCGGCTGCGCCCATCGCATCCGGGAAGAAATGCGAGGCGGCATGATCGCCGCCTCGCAAAAATTCTTACTTCACAACATATGGAAGCAGGCCGAGGAAGCGGGCACGCTTGATCGCCTTGGCGAGTTCACGCTGCTTCTTCTGGCTGACAGCCGTAATACGCGAAGGAACGATCTTGCCACGTTCCGAAATGTAACGCTGCAGGAGCTTGATGTCCTTGTAGTCGATCTTCGGTGCATTTGGACCTGTAAAAGGGCAGGTCTTGCGACGACGATGGAAAGGACGACGGGTTGGGATCTGATTGATATCAACCATGATTATGCTCCTTCGCCAGCTTCGTTGTCACGTGGACGACGTGGGCCACGATCGCCGCGATCACTATTGCGGTCGAAACCGCCTTCACGTGGGCGACGTGGGCCGCGGTCATCACCATCACGCTCACGACGTTCGTCGCGGCGCGAAAGCATTGCCGACTGGCCTTCTTCGTGTTCTTCAACGCGGATGGTCATGAAACGAAGAACGTCTTCGTTGATACGCATCTGGCGTTCCATTTCAGCAACGGCTGCTGCCGGTGCGTCAATGTTGACGAGCGTGTAATACGCCTTGCGATTCTTCTTGATGCGGTAGGTGAGGGGACGAAGACCCCAGTTTTCAACCTTACCGACCTTGCCGCCATTAGCTTCGAGGACACCCTTGTACTGTTCGACGAGAGCGTCGACCTGCTGCTGGGAAATGTCCTGGCGGGCAAGAAGCACATGTTCATAAAGAGCCATTGGCTTTGCCTTTCTTCTGTTACACACTACCGGCACTAACGGCTAAGCCTCTGCGACTTCTCTTAGACCGGAAAACCGGGAAGAAAGGACGCTTGGGTAAAGACAATCGAGAGCGGAGACACGGGAGGCAGAAGCACTTACGACTTCCACATGCTTTCTCACATTTAATGGTGAAGAAGGCACGACCCTCCGTTCAGCCCCCAGCTAATGCCAGTAACGAACGGGCGCTCAATACGTGCTTTTCCCCGGATTTGCAAGCGCTGTGATCTGCAAAAATCCACAAATACTTGACTTTTCAACCCATGCTGGGGCACATCGCGAGAAATTATTATATAAAAGAGGCATTCATGGCGGTAGCATTTACCTTTCCCGGACAGGGCAGCCAGGCAGTTGGCATGGGCAAGGCCCTTGCTGAGCAATTCGCTGAAGCACGTGCTGTTTTTGAGGAAGTGGACGAAGCACTGGGCGAAAAGCTTTCAAGCGTCATGTTTGAAGGGCCGGAAGATGTTCTGACGCTTACTGCCAATGCACAGCCTGCCTTGATGGCTGTTTCCATTGCCACGCTGCGCGTCATGGAAGCGCAGGGCTTTTCATTGAAAGACAAGGTTGCTTATGTCGCCGGCCATTCGCTTGGCGAATATTCGGCTCTTTGCGCCGCAGGGACTTTTTCGCTGGCCGATACTGCCCGTCTTTTGCGCATTCGCGGCAATGCGATGCAAAAGGCTGTGCCGGTCGGTGAAGGTGCCATGGCTGCAATCATCGGTCTTGAACATAGTGATGTCGAAGCAATTTGTGCTGAGGCAAAAACTTCTGGCCCGGTTCAGATTGCCAATGATAATGGCGGCGGTCAGCTTGTGATCTCCGGCGCAAAGGCGGCTGTCGAACTGGCAGCCTCGGTTGCTTCCGAAAAAGGCGCCAAGCGTGCAATCATGTTGCCGGTCTCCGCACCATTTCATTCGACGCTGATGGCGCCTGCGGCTGATGCGATGCGTGAAGCGCTTAGCTCTGTTGAAAAGCACAATCCGGTTGTGCCGCTTATTGCCAATGTGCGTGCTGTACCTGTGCGTGATGCCAATGAAATCGCTGATCTGCTGGTTGAGCAGGTGACAGGTCAGGTGCGCTGGCGCGAAACGGTTGAATGGTTTGCCGCAAATGATGTTACAACGCTTTATGAAATAGGTTCAGGCAAGGTTCTGACAGGTTTGGCGCGACGCATCTCCCGAGATGTGAGCGGCGTAACCGTTGGTTCGGCTGAAGAAATAGCTGCAGCACTTGCTGCGTTGAATAGCTAAGGGATCCCATATGTTTGATCTGACTGGCCGCAAGGCTCTTGTAACCGGTGCGACCGGGGGCTTAGGCGAAGCAATTGCACGCGCTCTTCATGCGCAGGGTGCTATCGTTGGCCTGCACGGCACACGCGAAGAAAAGCTGAAAGAACTGGCTGCTGAGCTGGGCGAGCGCACTTTCATCTTCCCGGCCAATCTTTCCGACCGCGAAGCTGTTAAAGCGCTCGGTCAGAAGGCTGAGGAAGATATGGGCGGCATCGACATTCTGGTCAACAATGCCGGTATCACCCGCGATGGCCTTTTTGTGCGCATGAGCGATGAAGACTGGGATGCAGTTCTTAATGTTAATTTGACGTCTGTATTTAACCTGACGCGCGAAGTGACGCATCCGATGATGCGTCGTCGCAAGGGTCGTATCATCAATATCACATCGATTGTTGGCGTAACGGGCAATCCGGGACAGGCAAATTATTGTGCATCGAAAGCTGGTCTGATCGGCTTCTCGAAATCGCTGGCACAGGAAATTGCAAGCCGCAATGTGACTGTGAACTGCATTGCGCCGGGCTTTATCGAATCGGCCATGACCGACAAGCTCAATGAGAAGCAGAAAGACGCAATCATGAGCAATATTCCCATGAAGCGCATGGGTGTTGGTAGTGAAATTGCGGCTGCTGTGGTTTATCTTGCAAGCGATGAAGCTGCATATGTTACAGGTCAGACGCTGCACATCAATGGTGGCATGGCCATGATTTAAAAGCTCTTCGCTAGCTTTTAAATCAGTATTTTACGGTATAAAAAGTCTTAAAGTCGGGTGGTAGAAACCAAAATGCGCTTTGCCTTGCTCAAGAAGCATGGTAATGCGCCCGACGAGAGTTTCGGTGTTTCGTTTGTGAAATGCCGTTATCCTGTTCCGCAAGGAATATCCACAGGGTGACTGTCAGGCGAGTAAACTCGAAACTTGGCAGACATCTTATAACTTGATTACAATCATGCATGCCGCTAACCAAGGCAGAGCAAATTAACAACAGGTCGAGGTTCCGACATGAGCGATACCGCAGAGCGCGTCAAGAAAATCGTTGTTGAGCATCTGGGTGTAGATGCTGACAAGGTCACAGAAGGTGCAAGCTTCATCGATGATCTTGGTGCAGACAGCCTCGACACCGTCGAGCTGGTCATGGCTTTCGAAGAAGAATTTGGCGTTGAAATTCCTGACGACGCTGCAGAAACGATCCTCACGGTCGGCGACGCTGTGAAGTTCATCGATAAGGCTTCTGCCTGATCTGAGCTACAGGGGCTGGGATTCTTCCGAATCCCGGCCCTGCTTGTCTTCTCTTTGAAGGCACTGAATTATCATGACCGGGAAAGCCCTGACTGGCTTTTGGCAGATTGCAGCCCGGTGACAGGACAGTCCGGTAACAGGGCCGCCCGGTAACAGGATTGAGCATTGGCCGTATGAGGCGCGTATCGCCTGCGGGATGTCTCCAACGAAACCTATCAAATCTAAGGGGTGAATATGAGGCGTGTCGTCATCACTGGTCTTGGTCTGGTGTCACCGCTGGCAAGCGGTGTCGAAGAGACCTGGAAGCGTCTTATTGCCAGTGAAAGCGGTGCTCGCCGCGTCACGGAATTTGAAGTCGATGATCTGCCGTGCCAGATCGCCTGCCGTATCCCTCTTGGCGATGGTACCAATGGTACTTTTAATCCTGATCTCCATATGGAGCCAAAGGAACAGCGCAAGGTCGATCCGTTCATTGTCTATGCTGTTGGCGCTGCCGATCAGGCTCTGGATGATGCCAACTGGCACCCGCAAAGCGATGAAGATCAGGTTCGCACCGGCGTTCTGATCGGTTCCGGTATTGGCGGTATCGAAGGCATTGTGGAAGCGGGCTATACGCTTCGTGACAAAGGTCCGCGCCGTATTTCACCATTCTTCATTCCGGGTCGTTTGATCAATCTGGCTTCCGGCCATGTTTCGATCAAGCACAAGCTGCGCGGCCCGAACCATTCGGTAGTTACCGCTTGCGCAACCGGCACACATGCCATTGGCGATGCTGCCCGTCTGATTGCTTTTGGCGATGCGGATGTGATGGTCGCCGGTGGTACAGAATCGCCGGTCAGCCGTATTTCGCTTGCAGGTTTTGCTGCCTGCAAGACGTTGTCCACCAAGCGCAACGACGATCCGACCGCAGCGTCGCGTCCTTATGATATTGATCGCGACGGTTTTGTCATGGGTGAGGGTGCCGGTGTTGTGGTGCTCGAAGAGCTGGAACATGCTTTGGCACGTGGTGCGAAGATTTATGCTGAAGTGGTTGGCTATGGCCTGTCGGGCGATGCTTATCACATCACGGCTCCAACCGAGAACGGTGAAGGTGCAGAGCGCTGCATGGTCGCAGCATTGAAGCGTGCAGACATTACCCCTGACCAGCTTGATTATATCAATGCCCACGGCACTTCGACCATGGCGGATACGATTGAACTGGGTGCGGTTGAGCGCGTAGTCGGTGATGCAGCTTCAAAGATATCCATGTCGTCGACCAAGTCGTCGATTGGTCATCTTCTTGGTGCTGCTGGCGCTGCGGAAGCGATTTTCTCAACACTGGCAATTCGTGATAATATTGCTCCGCCAACGCTTAATCTCGACAATCCGGCCGTTGAAACGAAAATCGATCTGGTGCCGCGCAAGGCGCGTGAACGAAAAATCGATGTGGCCTTGTCGAATTCATTCGGCTTTGGCGGCACCAATGCATCGCTGGTTCTGCGCCGTTATTCATAAGATTTAATGCGCTGAAAATCAGACTAATTTAAAAACGCGGGGATTTCTCCGCGTTTTTGTCAAAATGTGACCCGATATCATATTTAAAATTTCCAATTATGTTTAGTATTGCTCTACACAATAATATTGATTTGGATGCCGTTTCACGCGGATGAGAGCAAAAGAGTGAAGACAGGACGACTTGAAAAAGTTGGATCCGATGCACTCTAAAGACGAGGTAGTCGAGTGACGACAGAGGAAAAAGCGGGAAGCAATTCCGTCCAACAGCCGCCGCAGGATAATACGCCGTCTTCTGCGACGCCGGAAGAAGTTGTAGCCGCCAAGCCTTTTGTTCCTAAATCAGCCTCGGAAGCGCTTCGCCCGGAGCCGGGCACGCCTCCGCCGCGCAAGCGTTCGCGTCATGCCCGAAGCCAGATCGTCGTTTTTATGAACTTCATGCTGTCTTTGCTTGTGCTGGTTTTGATTGGTGCTTCGGCGCTATTTTATTTTGGCAAGGTCCAGTTTGATGCGACCGGTCCTTTGACTGCCCAAACGACTTTCCTCGTAAAACGTGGTGCTGGAGTTTCGGAAGTGTCAAACAGTCTCGAAAATCGCGGGATTGTCACTGATGCGCGTATTTTCCGCTATGGCATGCGTGCTTACGGCCATGAAAATGATCTGAAGGCGGGTGAATATGCCATCCCTGCCGGTTCCACCATGCGCGATGTGATGAATATCCTCATCAGCGGCAAGTCGATCATGTATCCGCTGACTATTCCTGAAGGATTGACCGTCAAGCAGGTGTTCGACCGTATTGCGGCTGATCCGATACTTGTCGGCGATATGCCAAAAGAAATGCCTGCGGAAGGTACACTTTTCACCGATACGCTTAATTTCACACGTGGCACCACACGCGAAGAAATCATCAATCGCATGATCGCTTCACAGCAGAAACTGATTGATGAAACCTGGGCCAAACGCCGCCCTGATCTTCCGATCAAGGACAAGAACGAATTCGTCACACTGGCTTCCATTGTTGAGAAGGAAACGGGTATTGCATCGGAACGTCCGCATGTGGCGTCTGTTTTCGTCAATCGCCTCAAGAAGGGCATGCGTATCCAGTCTGATCCGACCATTATCTATGGTCTGTTCGGTGGTGCAGGCAAACCCTCTGATCGCCCGATTTTCAAATCGGACATTGAGAAGCCAACGCCATATAATACCTATGTGATTAACGGCCTTCCGCCGACACCGATTGCCAATCCGGGTCGTGCCGCCCTTGAAGCGGTAGCCAATCCGCTTGATACCGAAGATCTCTATTTCGTTGCGGACGGTACCGGCGGGCATGTCTTTGCCAAAACCTTGGCTGAACACAATGCCAATGTGCGTAAATGGCGTGCAGTTGAGCAGGAAAAAAACCAGCAACAACAGCAAAATACTGGCCAGTAATTGGGCCAGTATTATTGGCTGATTTAGTTAGTAACGGACTTTGATTTCGCGTGAAGGAAAAAAGATATGGCGCTCCAGAGTATGACAGGGTTTGCGCGCCACGCGATACAGTATGGTGCCGCTGATAATGAAGCGCGGATTGTATGGGAAGTGCGCTCCGTCAATGGTAAGGGGCTGGATCTGAGATTGCGTTTGCCACAGGGGCTGGAAGGGGTTGAACATGCGGTTCGCTCTCTTCAGGCACGCTATTTCTCGCGCGGCAATTTTCAGGCAAGCCTCAGCGTTGAGCGAGCAGAAGCGCAGGCAGGTTTTGTAATCAATCAGGCGATGCTGGATGAAGTGCTGAAGCTTGGTGCCGAGCTGCAAGCCAGGCACGGACTTGCACCCGCAAGCGTTGACGGCATTCTTTCCTTGCGCGGCATCATTGATCAGGCACAGGTGAGCGAAGACGAAAATGCACGCGCGGGTCTCGAAGCCGCTGTTGTCGCCGCCTTTGAAGGTGCGCTAAAGGCGATTGCAGAAGCACGTATCCACGAAGGTCAGTCGCTTTTCGCCATTCTGTCCGGCCATGTCGATACGATCGGGCATCTGACATTAAAAGCGCGTAACGATCCATCACGCAGCATCGATTCTATTCGCACTAAGCTGGGAAACCAGCTTGCGCTGCTTATGGAAACAGGGCGTGATCTCGATGAAGCACGGCTTTATCAGGAAGCAGCGTTTCTTGCGACCAAGGCAGATATTCAGGAAGAGCTGGACCGGCTGGAAACCCATGTTTCTTCTGCCAGAAAGCTGCTTTCCGATGGCGGGCCAATCGGACGCAAGCTTGATTTTCTTTCACAGGAATTTAATCGCGAAGCAAATACATTGTGTTCCAAGTCGAATGCAGCATCGATCACGGCAATTGGCCTTGAGCTGAAAGCAGTTGTTGATCAGTTTCGCGAACAGGTACAGAATCTGGAGTAACGGAAAATGGCCATATCTTCGGTCGAAAATGGCATTGCACGTCGCGGTCTCATGGTGGTGATTTCATCGCCCTCTGGTGCTGGAAAATCCACTATAGCCCGGCAATTGCTGAGCGATACGGATATGAATCTTTCGCTTTCCGTCTCCGTTACCACGCGTGAACGTCGTCCAAGCGAAATTGAAGGGGTTCATTACCACTTCATCAGCAAACGTGAATTTGAGCGCCGCCGCGACAATGACGAGCTGATCGAATGGGCAGAAGTGCATGGCAATTTCTATGGCACGCTGCGTCAGACTGCCGAGGAAGCGCTGGCCGATGGCAAGGACATGCTTTTTGACATCGACTGGCAGGGAGCCGAGCAATTACAGGCCAAAATGCCTGCCGATGTGGTATCGATTTTCATTCTGCCGCCAACCATGCGCGAATTGCAGAACCGCCTTAACCGCCGCGCAGAAGATGCAGCGGATGTGATTGAAACCCGTTTGCAGAATGCGCGGTTTGAAATTCAGAAATGGGCGAAATACGATTATATCGTTATCAATGAAGACCTTCAGCGCTCTTATGCCGGTATCAAGGGTATCATCATTGCCGAGCGCCTGCGCCGCGATCGCCGCCCTGGACTTTTTGAGTTCGTCGAAGGCCTTCTGGAAGAAAATCCTGAGGCTTAGAGCGCTCCAGTTAAACGCAGAGCTAAAGCATGTTGTCTATATACCATGCTTCAACTCTTTGTTTTTCGGCGGATTATTTTAGTCGATCAGTATAAGGATCACATCAACCACAGCCAGTATGAACAAAAGCGCTATCATGGTTGCGGCAGCTATCACCATCATACGCTTTTGTCGGGGGCGCTTTTCTGGCTGCTTTTCGCTCAAGTGATAAGCTGTTTCAGGCATGGTCTCCTCCGGCTTGATCATTCCTTCAAGTTTTAACCTTATACCAATCAGACTGCCGTGCCGCCAACAGTCATTTGATCCATGCGCAGATGTGGCTGGCCAACACCGACCGGAACCCATTGTCCGCCCTTGCCGCAATTGCCTGAGCCGGTATCAAGTTTCATATCATTGCCGATCATCGAAATGCGCTGCATGGCATCCGGGCCATTGCCGATCAGCATCGCGCCCTTGATTGGTGCGCCGATCTTGCCGTCTTCGATCATATAGGCTTCCGTGCAACCGAACACGAACTTGCCCGAGGTGATATCAACCTGGCCGCCACCAAAGGAAACGGCATAAATGCCTTTCTTCATGGAGGCGATAATCTCTTCCGGCGTTTTGTCGCCCGAGAGCATATAGGTATTGGTCATGCGCGGCATCGGTGCATGTGCATAGGATTCACGCCGCCCGTTGCCCGTGGCTTCCATCCCCATCAGGCGTGCATTTTGTCGGTCCTGCATGTAATTGACGAGTTTGCCATCTTCAATCAGCACCGTGCGATTGGTTGGTGTGCCTTCATCATCGATGGTGAGTGAACCGCGACGCTCCGGGATTGTGCCGTCATCGACGACAGTTACGCCTTTTGAAGCGACCTGCTGACCGAGCAGCCCGGCAAAGGCGGAGGTCTTTTTGCGGTTAAAATCGCCTTCAAGCCCGTGGCCCACAGCCTCATGCAGCATGACACCGGGCCAGCCATTGCCCAGCACAATATCGTAAGTGCCGGCAGGGGCGGGGATAGCTTCGAGATTTACCAATGCCTGACGCAGCGCTTCATCCGCAACGCTTTGCCAGCTTTCTGTGGTGATGAAATCACCAAAGCCCTTGCGCCCGCCCAGCGTGTGTGAACCCGATTCCTGCCGCTCGCCATTGCCTGCAACGACCGAAACACTCAGCCGCACCATTGGGCGGATATCGCGCACGAAATGGCCGTCAGCACGTAGAATTTCCACCTGTTGCCATGAGCCTGCGATGGAAACCGAAACCTGCCGCACTTTCGGGTCTTTGGCGCGTAGATAGGCATCAATCTTTTGCAAAAGCTGAACCTTTGCATCAAATGTCGGTGAGCCGATTGGATTTTCATCTGTATAAAGATGACGATTGGTGCCAGCAGGTGCTGCCCTGTAGCTGCCGCTATGACCGCTCAATGTGGCGGAAACCGCATCGGACGCACGCTTGAGAGCGGCAAGCGACATCTCACCTGCATGGGCATAACCGATCGCTTCACCGGCCACGGCACGCAGGCCAAAGCCCTGATCCTGATTGAATGAACCCGTCTTGAGGCGGCCATTGTCGAAGACAAGTGCTTCCGCCTCACGATATTCCATGAACAATTCACCATCATCGCTGCCTTTCAGGCTTTGCGAGACAAGACGTTCAATATCGTCACGGTTCACGTCGAAACTATCGATCAGGCTTTTCATAAAAATAATCCTGCAGCATGTGTTTGCCACAGGATGTAAGCGCTAAATCGGTTGAGAACAACCTTAAACCATGCCACAAAAACCGGAGACCGGTTTTTCGATAACGGCATGCATATAATAAACGACTGGAGCGCCGTTTATGGCAATGCGTCGAAGCCTTCAGCAAAACCCGTCAAATCAACAGGAATGCCAACGCCTTCTTCCGGGGTCTGGAAGACAATGAATGTTGCAGACTTGCCGTTGCGGAATGTGTTGAGCAGGTCATCTTCCAGGATCACTTCTGCATAGCAGCCGTCTTCAAAGCAGCGCACGAAATAAGCGCGGCCAATATCCTTGCCGTCAACATTCAATCCAAGACCATTGGGCAATAATACGCCAAGCGGTGCAAGAACGCGCAGGATACGGGCTTTGTTGTCGGCAGTTTTGAGAACGACGACCGAAAGACCGAGTTCAGGGCGCTTTGCAGCAACCACATTTTGAATGAGTGCGCATTGCTCGGTCTTGGCACCGGCTGGCGTGTCGCAAAGGATCGCCCATGGGCCGTGCTGGGATTTGAGCGTGCCACTTTGCTGCGGTGTAGAAGGCGACTGGCCCGATTCCTGCTGTGCGGCGGGCGCAGGCAGCTGCGCCGGCGTCTGCTGTGCAAGCGATGGCAAACTTAGCGCAGAAAGAACCAAAGCTGCACCCGTTGCAATGGTGGCAAGAGTGGTAAGGCGCTGGAAAAGCGGGCGGCGGGTGGATGGGCGGAAAATCATGAAATCTCCAGATCGAATCACCGGGACGTTATCCTTAGAAACACGCGATGAAAAGCTGTTGTCGCTTCCGCACCATGTTTCAACGGCTTTGCCAGTATCGCATCGAGGATACGTCCTGATCAGTTGCAGCCATTATCATGTGGCACGTTAAAGGAAACCTTCTTTTAAATCATGGCTTCATTATGAGATTCTTCGGCTTTTCCCAAGTTTTCATTCACTTTTCACTGTTTTTGATAGCTTTAATCTTCAAGATGATATGCGCAGCTTCGGCACTGGCTTGCGTGCAAAAATGCCGCACAGGAACATATTCGCCTTCCTTGCGGTGTGCGTTAAGGTGTGGTTTGAACGCTGACGGGGGATACGGCCGTCTGTACGTCCGGCGTCCAGCTCGAAAGGGCAAAAAGGGAGAGAGTTCTGGTGGATAAGATTGTTGCCACAACGGGGGGTGCCGTCGTTGGTGCTTCCGCTTTGCTGTGGACAGGCGGTGCCGCTTTGGCGGATCAGCCGCGTCCGTGGGAAATGACATTTCAAAGTGCTGCGACCGGCATTGCCACGCAGATTCATTGGTTCGAGCGCTATACGCTCTGGTTCATCGTGCCGGTTACATTGCTTGTTCTGGCATTGCTGATCTGGTGTGTGATAAAATTCCGCGCCAGCGTTAATCCGGAGCCATCCAAGACCAGCCACAACACGGCAATCGAGGTGGTCTGGACCATTGGCCCGGTGATTATTCTGCTTTTTCTGGCAGTGCCCTCGTTTCAGCTTCTGACTGCGCAATATTCACCGCAGGATCCGACGCTGACCGTCAAGGCGACGGGTTATCAGTGGTACTGGGGCTATGAGTATCAGACTGAAAATCCTGTAAGTTTCGATTCGCTCATCCTCACGCAAGCCGACAGGGCTGCTGCGGGCAAAGAGGACCTCGCCATCTATCCGCGTCTTCTTGCGGTCGATAATGAAGTCGTGGTGCCGGTCGATACGACCGTGCGGCTGCTTGTAACCGCTGCCGATGTGATCCATTCCTGGACCATTCCCGCTTTCGGGGTAAAAATGGACGCTATTCCGGGCCGTATCAACGAGGCATGGTTCAAGGCGGATAAAGAGGGGCTTTATTACGGTCAATGCTCCGAACTTTGTGGTAAGGACCATGCCTATATGCCGATTGCCGTGCGTGTTGTATCTGATGAACAGTACAATACGTGGCTTGCGGCGGCAGCGACAAATTTGCAGGACGCAAACAAGGCGCTCAGGTCTGAACTTGAAAGCAAGACAAATGATAAGGTAGCTGCGGCGGGTCTTTGAGACTTCGATACGCAACTCTGTTGAAAGACGGGAGCGAATTCCATGGCTGGCACAGCAGCTCATAAGCATGCAACCATTGATGCGCATGATGATCACAAGCCAAAAGGCTGGGTGCGCTGGGTTTACTCGACCAACCATAAAGACATCGGTACGCTGTACCTGATCTTTGCAATCATTTCCGGTATTATCGGTGCAATATTATCGATTGCAATGCGGGCAGAATTGCAGGAACCGGGGATCCAGATTTTCCATGGCCTTGCGGCAATGGTATATGGGGTCGAAGGCGATGCGGCACTTGATGCAGGCAAGCACATGTTCAATGTGTTTACCTCCATGCATGCGCTGATCATGATCTTCTTCATGGTCATGCCAGCACTGATCGGCGGTTATGCCAACTGGATGATTCCGCTGATGATCGGTGCGCCGGACATGGCGTTTCCACGCATGAACAATATATCCTTCTGGCTCTTGCCACCGGCACTGATTTTGCTGCTGATTTCATTGTTCATGCCAGCGGCTCCGGGAAGCTGGGGCGTGGGCGGTGGCTGGACATTATATCCGCCGCTTTCAACCAGTGGACAGCCGGGACCGGCAATCGATTTTGCCATTCTTGCACTGCATATTGCAGGTATCTCGTCCATTCTTGGTGCAATCAACTTCATCACCACAATCCTGAATATGCGTGCTCCGGGCATGACGCTGCACAAGATGCCGCTTTTTGCATGGTCGGTGCTTGTGACAGCATTTTTGTTGCTTTTGTCGCTTCCGGTTCTGGCTGGTGGTATCACGATGCTGCTTACGGATCGTAATTTTGGCACGTCATTCTTCGCACCTGAAGGTGGTGGTGACCCAATTCTTTATCAGCATCTGTTCTGGTTCTTTGGTCATCCTGAAGTCTACATCCTGATTTTGCCGGGCTTTGGTATTGTCAGTCACATCATTTCGACCTTCGCGCGCAAGCCAATTTTCGGCTATCTCGGCATGGCTTATGCAATGGTCGCAATTGGTGTGGTCGGCTTTGTGGTCTGGGCGCACCATATGTATACGGTGGGGCTGTCTCTTGATACGCAGCGCTATTTCGTGTTTGCAACGATGGTAATTGCGGTGCCGACAGGCATCAAGATTTTCTCGTGGATCGCGACCATGTGGGGTGGCTCCATCACCTTCCGCGCACCGATGCTCTGGGCAATTGGCTTTATTTTCCTGTTCACCATTGGTGGCGTGACAGGTGTGCAGCTTGCCAATGCCGGTCTCGACCGCGCCCTTCATGATACCTATTATGTGGTGGCGCATTTCCATTATGTGCTTTCGCTGGGCGCTGTCTTTGCAATCTTTGCTGGCTGGTATTACTGGTTCCCGAAGATGAGCGGCTATATGTATGACGAATTTACCGCCAAGCTGCATTTCTGGGTGACCTTTATTGGTGTCAATCTCGTCTTCTTCCCGCAGCACTTCCTTGGGCTTGCCGGTATGCCGCGTCGCTATATCGATTACCCGGATGCCTATGCCGGCTGGAACATGGTGTCGTCTTACGGTTCCTATATTTCCGGCCTCGCGGTGTTGATCTTCCTTTATAATGTATTTGATGCATTTGCGAAGAAGCGCGTAGCAGGTGCTAATCCATGGGGTCCGGGTGCAACAACACTGGAATGGCAGCTTTCATCACCGCCGCCTTATCACCAGTGGGAACAGCTTCCGCGCATAAAATAAATCTGGCTCTGGCGAATGACCGAAAGGGGTTCGCCAGCGCATAAAACTATGTTATGTGCAGGCGGCATTCAGTTCCGTCTGACATCGCTTGACGTTCAGGAACGACGCTTTCGATTACAGCATGTCTTCCAAAAGCGGAAACCGGTTTTGGGAAAAAGACAGGCTGAGGATGGGAAACTGAGGCGTGTCGCACGAATATGATAGACGTGACACGCTTTGGTTAAGGATGCATCTCCGGGAGGTAAAGTCGTTTTGGATTGCTGATGTGCGCTCAGGGCCGGGTGCAGCATTGGCCCCGTGAATTCGAGGTTGTTAAAGTTAATGTCTCTGGTGGAAAAAAACGTTGTTTCCGAAGATGCATTCGCTCTTTCTGAGGCGACTGCACGGGATTATCTTATCCTGCTGAAACCACGTGTTATGTCGCTTGTGGTGTTTACCGGGCTGGTTGGTCTGGTGCTTGCGCCCGGCCACATGAATCCGGTTCTTGCGGCAATCAGCATTCTTTGTATTGCAGTTGGTGCAGGTGCATCAGGTGCGCTCAATATGTGGTATGATGCTGATATTGACGCGATTATGAAGCGCACAAAAAAGCGTCCAATCCCGGCAGGTCTGATTGCACCCAATCAGGTTCTGGCATTCGGTCTGACACTTTCAGTATTTTCGGTGTTGACGCTCGGCCTGATGGTCAACTGGCTTTCGGCGGCTTTGCTGGCATTCACGATTTTTTTCTATGCGGTGGTCTATTCGATGTGGCTGAAACGCTCGACGCCACAAAACATCGTTATTGGTGGCGCTGCCGGTGCTTTTCCGCCGATGATTGGCTGGGCTGCGGCAACCGGTGAGATCACCTGGGACAGTGTTGTCCTGTTCATGATCATCTTCTTGTGGACGCCTCCGCATTTCTGGGCGCTGTCTTTGTTTTCCAGTAATGATTATGAAGCTGCCCGCATTCCGATGATGCCGAATGTGAAGGGTGAATTGTCAACCCGCCGTCAGGCGATGTTTTATGCCGTTCTTATGGCGCCGGTGGGTGTTCTGCCCTATCTGATGGGCTTTGCGGGCATTAGCTATGGCGTGATTTCAACGCTGCTGGGGCTGGCATTTGTTTATTATGCATGGCGCATGTGGATGGCGGATAGCGAAACGCAGATGCTGCTTGCAGCACGCAAGCTGTTCCGGTTTTCGCTCATCTATCTTTCGGCGATTTTTGCCGTGCTGTTGTTTGAAGCATTGACGATGAAACTGTTGACCGGCTTTGGTATTGTCTGAGGAGACAGAATGGAGAGCGTCGTGACAGAAAAGACGGGCCAGCAGCCCACAGAAAAACTGGAACTGATTGTTCCGACGCCTTCGCAGAAAAAAGCACAGCGTAATCGTTCGATTGGTCTGGCGATTGCGCTCGTGTTGTTTGTGGTGCTTGTCTATATTGGTACGGTTGCCAAGCTTGGCGCCAATATTTTTGCGAGATCGATTTAATCGGCCTGAATTGATTGATATGAATTGACCGATATGAACTGATCGACTGTTACTCGTTTTCGGGAGGAGAAAATGGTTCAACAGCATGATGGTGACGAAAAGCAGAAGAAGCTGAACCGTTCCAACCGGACGGTAGCGATTGCCTGTATTTCTTTTTTCGTCTGCATGATTGGTGCAGCCTATGCTTCGGTCCCGCTTTATCGTATTTTCTGTCAGGTGACAGGTTATGGCGGCACGACGCAGCGTGTCGAGCAATATTCAGACACGATTCTCGACCAAACCATCAAGGTCCGTTTTGACGCGAATACATCCAATGCCCTGCCTTGGGATTTCAAGCCGGAACAGCGCGAGGTGAGCGTTCGCATTGGTGAGACCACGATGGTCAAATATGATGCGAAAAATCTGTTTGATGCGCCGACCTATGGCCGTGCAAGCTTCAATGTCGCGCCGGGCAGGGCTGGCGCTTATTTCAACAAGGTTGAGTGTTTCTGTTTTACCGATACGACGCTGCAACCGGGGGAAAGCATGGAAATGCCGGTTGTTTTCTTTGTTGATCCCGAGATCGTTAATGATCCCGATCTGAAAGACGTGAAGACAATCACGCTGTCCTATACGTTTTTCCCGATTGATAAGCCGAAATTTGTTGCCGATGTGAAGCAGGCTCCGGCTGGCAATAATGGAAGCTGAAAAAACGCAATGATGCGGCACACAATGCCGCAAAGACAATCGAGCGTGAGCGCTCTATTGTTTCGCTAAGAAGGGAATTGTCTGACGTTTGAATGAGCGCAGGCAGGATGGCACACAGAGGAGCCCTTTACAGGGTTGCATGGGGAGAGACATGGCAGACGTTCACGAGAAGAATCACGATTATCATATTCTTGCACCCAGCCCCTGGCCGTTTCTAAGCTCGGTTGGTGCATTTGTGCTGGCCATTGGTGGCATCGCCTGGATGCGCTATATCAATGCGGGTGATCTGCCTTTCTTCGGTATCAATCTGGCGACACCATGGCTGTTCTTCATCGGTCTCGCGATCGTTCTTTACTGCATGTATGCATGGTGGTCGGACGCAATCAAGGAAGGGCGTGAAGGCCATCATACGCGCGTTGTATCGCTGCATCTTCGCTATGGCATGATCATGTTCATTGCCTCCGAAGTCATGTTTTTTGCGGCATGGTTCTGGGCCTTCTTCGATGTCAGCCTGTTTCCGAATGAAGTGCATCAGGTGCTGCGTGCTGAGTTCACCGGCGGTCAGTGGCCTCCGAAGGGCATGGAAGTGCTCGACCCGCTGCATCTGCCGCTTTACAATACCGTTATCCTGCTTTTGTCGGGCACAACACTGACATGGGCGCATCATGCGCTGCTGCATAAAGACCGGACAGGCATGATCATTGGTCTGGTCCTGACAGTCGCACTCGGTATCCTGTTCTCCTTTGTGCAGTTCTTCGAATATGCGCATGCACCTTTCGAGTTCAAAGACTCGATCTATGGCGCAACCTTCTTCATGGCGACGGGTTTCCATGGCTTCCACGTCATTGTTGGAACGATCTTCCTGCTGGTTATCCTGTTCCGGGCAATGAAGGGTGATTTCACGCCGGAGCGGCATTTTGGTTTTGAAGCGGCTGCCTGGTACTGGCATTTTGTGGATGTGGTCTGGCTGTTTCTGTTCTGCGCCATTTATGTATGGGGCAGCTGGGGCGCCCCGATGCATGGTGGCTGATAAACTGTTTGAAAGACTTGCAAGGCGGCCCTGGAAACATGGCCGCTTTTCTTTTCAGAAACGTTCGGGAGGGCGTGATGTCAAACCATGATCTGTCGTCACAGGTTGATCCGGTTAAGAGTGGGATGAGCGGGCATTGCCCGCGCTGCGGCGAAGGCAGGTTATTTAACGGCTTTCTCACCGTTGCTCCGCGTTGCAGCGCTTGCGGGCTGGATTATTCCTTCGCTGATTCAGGCGATGGGCCGGCTGCCTTTGTAATCCTGATCATTGGCTTTATTGTTGTCGGGGCCGCTTTGTGGATGGAGGTCAATTATGGACCGCCACTCTGGGTGCATTTTCTTCTCTGGGTGCCGCTGGCAATTATTTTAAGTCTTGTTGCCATGCGCAGCATGAAAGGTATTCTGATTAATCTGCAATATCGTAACAAGGCGCAACAGGGCCGCCTGGATGATGGTCAATGACCCAGTCTCAAAAGCCGCCACCCTTTCCCTGGGCAGTGCTGATCGCCTCGCTTATTGCGTTCTCGATCCTGATTATGCTCGGAACATGGCAGGTTGAGCGGCTTTTTTGGAAGGAAGAATTGATTGCTTCCACGCAACAGCGTGTGCATGAGGCGCCGCTGCCATTGGCTGAAATGGAAAAAATCTATTCCGATGAAGGGACAGTCGAATATCGCCCGGTCACAGTGTCGGGTACTTTCATGCATCAGGGAGAACGGCATTTTCTGGCGACCTATCAGGGGCAGTCAGGTTTTAACGTCTATACGCCCTTGATGCTCGAAGATGGACGCTTTGTGCTGATCAATCGTGGTTTTGTTCCTTATGAGAAAAAAGATCCGCAAACCCGGCTGGATGGACAACTGGACGGACCTGTAACGATTACAGGTCTTGCGCGTGATCCGCTCAAAAGCAAGCCGGGTTATTTCCTGCCGGACAATGATGCGCAGAAGAATATTTTTTACTGGAAAGATTGGCCGGTAATGGCTGAAAGCGCTGATATTCCTTCGCTTGATGATGCCGTCCCTTTCTTTATCGATGCGGATAACAAGCCGAATTTTGGTGGTTTGCCGATTGGCGGAATAACGATTATCGATTTTCCCAACAATCATCTTCAATATGCTGTGACATGGTATGGGCTTGCTTTGGCGCTCCTGGGGGTTGTCGTGGTATGGTTCTGGCGCTATCGAAGGGCTATAAAGACCTGAGGAAGACTTGACACGGGCCTCGTTGCGGCCCAACTCCGGTCTTATATAATTTGCGCCTCACACCCAAACTTGCGAGCACGCTTCATGACCGATACACGTCCCCCTCTGGAAATCCGCCTTTGCGGCCCGCGTGGTTTTTGCGCAGGTGTTGACCGGGCAATCCAGATTGTTGTGCTGGCTTTGAAGAAATATGGCGCACCGGTCTATGTGCGCCATGAGATCGTGCATAATCGTTATGTCGTTGAGGGCTTGCAGTCGCGCGGCGCAATTTTTGTCGAAGAACTTGATGAAATTCCGGCAGAGCATCGCGATCAGCCGGTGGTATTTTCGGCCCATGGCGTGCCGAAATCGGTGCCAGCGGATGCACAGGCCAAGAACTTGTTTTACCTTGATGCGACATGCCCATTGGTATCGAAAGTGCATAAACAGGCCATGCGCCATCAGCGTCTTGGCCGTCATGTGATTCTGATCGGTCATTCCGGGCACCCGGAAGTTATCGGCACGATGGGGCAATTGCCTGAAGGTACAGTCACACTTATTGAAACGGTGGATGATGCAAGGGTGATTGAATTTGCCGACCCGGATAATCTTGGCTTTGTGACGCAGACAACGCTTTCCGTGGATGACACCGCCGGTATCATTGTCGAATTGCAGCAGCGTTTTCCAAATCTGACAGCTCCTGCTGCGGAATCGATCTGCTATGCCACCACCAACCGTCAGGATGCTGTGCGTGCAGCGGCTCCCGGTTGTGATCTGTTTTTGATTGTTGGAGCGCCCAACTCTTCAAATTCCAAACGTTTGGTTGAGGTGGCTGAAAAATCCGGTGCGGGCATGTCGATGCTTGTGCAACGCGCTTCCGATATCGAGTGGGACAAAATCGGCGATATTTCGGTGGTCGGGCTTTCCGCTGGTGCATCGGCACCTGAAATTATTGTCGATGAAATCATGGATGCTTTCAAGGCACGTTTCTCGGTCAGGATTGAACTGGCGGAAACGATCATTGAAACAGAAAATTTTCTGGTCAATCGCGAAATTCGTGATGTTGAATTGACAGTGCAGGATATGGCATTCGTCAATGGCGAAAACCGGGTTGTAGGGATACCGAAATTAGAGCGCATCCCAAAAAGTGTGTAACGGTTTTTGGACAAGATGCGCGATAGAAACAACCGCATCCCAAAAAGTGTGTAGCGGTTTTTGGGCAAGATGCGCGATAGAAACAACCGCATCCCGAAAACTGTGTAGCGGTTTTTGGACAAGATGCGTGTGGTGAATATGGGGAAATAAGCGGCATGGCCGTCTATACAGACATTAACGAAATCGAGCTTGGCGCTTTTCTTGAGCAATATGACATCGGGGCTTTGACCTCCTATAAGGGTATTGCAGAAGGCGTCGAGAATACCAATTATCTCCTGCACACCACGACCGGTTCTTTTATTCTCACGCTTTATGAGAAACGTGTGAACCGGGATGATCTGCCGTTTTTCCTCAATCTGATGCAGCATCTGGCCAAGCGCGGTCTGGAATGTCCGCAGCCGGTTGTGCGTCGTGATGGTGCAATGATTGGCGAACTTGCAGGGCGTCCGGCAGCAATTGTCACTTTTCTTGAAGGTATGTGGATGCGCAAACCAACGGTTGCGCATTGCGAAGAGGTTGGCCGTGGATTGGCTGAGATGCATCTGGCGGGTGAAGATTTCGACATGCGCCGTCGCAATGGCCTGACATTGTCGGATTGGCGTCCGCTATGGAACCTCTCGAAAGAGCAGGCTGACAGCGTCGAGCAGGGGCTGGTTGCAGAAACTGAAAGCGATCTTGATTATCTCGAAAACAACTGGCCGGCAGGATTGCCGGAAGGCGTGATCCACGCAGACCTCTTTCAGGATAATGTGTTTTTCCTTGGCGACCGCCTGTCGGGATTCATTGATTTCTATTTCGCCTGCACGGATATTCTCGCCTATGATGTGGCAGTGTGCTTGAATGCGTGGTGCTTTGAGAAGGATTTCTCCTTCAATCTGACAAAGGGCGCTGCCTTCCTGCGCGGTTATAATTCGGTGCGTCCGCTCTCGGCTGCGGAAATTGAGGCGCTGCCCGTACTGGCGCGTGGTGCGGCTGTTCGCTTTATGCTGACCCGTCTTTATGACTGGATTAATGTCCCCGATGGCAGTTTTGTCATGAAGAAAGACCCGATGGAATATGTGCGCCGTATGCGCTTTCATCGTCAGGTAACATCGGCAAGCGAATATGGTCTTGAAGCAGCAGGAGCAACTGCGTGAAGCATATTGAAGCGTTCACCGATGGCGCATGTTCAGGCAATCCCGGTCCCGGAGGCTGGGGCGCAATCATACGCTGGAATGATCATGTGAAAGAGTTGAAGGGCGGCGAAGCCGACACGACCAATAATCGCATGGAACTGATGGCTGCGATCTCGGTGCTGAACGCGCTTAAAGAGCCATGCGAAGTCGATCTTTATACCGACAGTGTTTATGTCCGTGATGGCATTTCCGGCTGGATTGAGGGCTGGAAGCGCAATGGCTGGAAAACAGCGGCCAAGAAACCGGTCAAGAATGCAGAGCTTTGGCAGGCGCTTGATGAGGCTCGTAAGCCGCATAAGGTAACCTGGCACTGGGTTAAAGGCCATGCGGGACATCCCGAGAATGAACGTGCTGACGAGCTTGCCCGTGCAGGTATGGAACCATTTAAATATAATGGTCACAAGTCGCTTCAGGTAAAGTAATTATCTTTTGATATTTAGATATGAAAAAGCCGCGCTGGAAACCAGCGCGGCTTTTGAGCTTTTGGAGCACATCCCGAAAAGTGGGAACCGGTTTTCGGACCATGATGTGCGTAAAAACAAATCCTTAGAGCGCCGATCTGATTCGATCAGATCGAAACGCGCTCCAGAGATAATTACTTGCTTTGTTCGAGTTCTGTTGGGTCTTTCAGACGGCCCGTCAGCGAGAATGCAAGAAGTGAAGATATCAGCATGGCTGCACCGACGATAAACATCGGCATTTCATAAAGACCAGTCCAGTCCTTGACGAGACCCGTGATATAAGGTGCTGCAAAGCCTGCAATATTACCGATCGTGTTGATCAGTGCGATACCTGCTGCGGCCGCCGTTCCACTCAGGAACCGCGATGGAATGGCCCAGAAGTTAGGCAATGCGGAGAAGATCGCACAGGCTGTGATCGTGATCATCAGGATCGTGGTTGCAGGCGATGGCATGAAGAGTGCTGCCGGGATGGCAATGGCGCCAACGAGTGCAGGAATGCCGATATGCCATGGGCGTACACCACGCTTTGCAGCATCGCGGCTCCAGAAATAAAGTGCGAATGCGGCTGGCAGATATGGAATTGCTGTGATCAGCCCCTTATCCACCACGTCAAACTTGGTGTTGAACTGTTGTTCAAAGCCGCCAATAATGGTTGGCAGGAAGAAGGCCAGCGCATAAAGCCCATAGATAAGCCCGAAATAAACAATCGACAGAAGCCAGACGCGCTTGTCTGTCAAAGCAAGACCGCTGCGGTGTCCGGGTGCCTTTTCCTTTACCTTTTCCTCCTGAGCGAGAGCGCCATTCAGCCAGTCGCGCTCGTCTTTGCTGAGCCACTTGGCGTCATTTGGCGTATCAGGCAGATAGAAGAAAGTAATGATGCCGACGATGATTGCAGGGGCTGCAACACCGAAGAACATAATGCGCCAGCCTTCAAGACCAAAAGCGCCATGCATTGCGATCAGCTCCGCTGCAAGCGGTGCCCCGATCACTGTTGTTAATGGCTGCGCAAGGTAGAACAGTGCAAGGATCTTGTTGCGGTGGCGCGAAGGCACCCATGTTGACAGGAACAGGATTGCGCCCGGGAAGAAGCCAGCTTCCGCCACACCCAGCAGGAAACGCAGAACGTAAAGTTCAGTCGCACTTGAAACCCATGTAAACAGAAGGGCGACAATGCCCCATGTGACCATGATGCGGGCAAGCCATTTGCGTGCGCCAAACTTGTGCAAGGCAAGATTGCTTGGCACTTCAAGAATGATGTAACCGACGAAGAAAATACCGGCTGCAAAACCGAATTGCGCTGCTGTGAGCGCAAGATCAGTTGTCATCCCGTTCGGACCGGCAAAGGATATTGCGGTGCGATCCAGGAAATTGATGAAGAACATCAACGCGATGAATGGAACCAGCCGGATCGAGATTTTCGATATGGCCGACTTTTCAGCGGCTGACATTTCGTGAGATTTTTGCTGCATTGCAGTTCCTCCCTGCTAGCACATTAAGAGAAGCGAAGAAGCTTGAAGAGAGGCATATCAAAAGATATTGCATATTCTATGGGCATCTGCGCTTAGAAATAGGCAGATAGCTAATGGTTGCGACATGCCGCCGCAAGCGATTTATTATCCGTAATTTGTGATATTACCTCACAGGTATGATCATATGCTAAGGGACTTCCATGCGACCATTGCCTTCTTTGAATGCACTCAAGGCTTTTGAGGCTGTTGCTCGTCATCGCTCGATGACAAGGGCTGCAGAAGAATTATGCGTGACCCATGGCGCGGTTAGCCGCCAGATAAGATCATTGGAGGATACGCTTGGCGTGCTGTTGCTTACACGCAATGCGCGGTTGAGCGAGCCGACACCGGAAGGGGCGCGGCTGGCAGAAGGTCTGGTCAGTGCATTTTCAATTATTGAGGGCAGTATCGAGCGTGTGAAACCGGGGCCGCTGACATTGTCCTGTTCCTCATCAATTATGATGGAATGGATCATCCCGCGTATTGGCCGGTTTCATGAAAGTCATCCGAAAATCGAGTTGCAGTTCAATATGAATTATGATCGCATCGATTTTATGCGTGACAAGATTGGCATAGCAATTCGTTCAAGCGTGATTGAACCGCCGGTTGATGCGGTGATTCGGGATATGGGCCGCGAGGAAATCGGCCTTGTATGCGCACCGTCCTATTTGAAACATTGCCCTTTGATTGATCCGGCTGATCTTGCACAGGCTGCGGTGCTTGCCACGCATACACGGCTGGAGGCCTTTGCAGACTGGCAGAAAGCAGCCAATGCAGATTTTCCGGCACCAGAGCCGAAATCCACATTTCATCACTTTTATCTGCTCATTCAGGCGGTGCTGTGTGGTTTGGGCGTTGCGGTGGTTCCGCACATGCTGGTTGCCGAACATATTGCATCCGGGCGGCTGGTTGCGCCATTCGGATTTCGTCCGGGGCCGCGTCGCATGTTGCTCTGGATCGCACCGCACAGGGCCGGGCAGCCCGATTCACTCGCACTTGAAAAGTGGTTGACCCGTGAAATGCGCGCTCCGCTGCAAAAGCAGAGCGCCACATCAAATTAATGAGTCCTGACCCTAAGATCAGAGCTGTTCAATCAGCGTTGCGGCACTCGAAGTCACAGCCTGTCCAGCCTGTTCCTCGATGTTCAGTGTTTTGACGATACCGTCTTCAACGATTGCCGAATAGCGTTTGGAACGAATGCCAAGACCACCTGCGGTCGCATCAAGCTCAAGGCCAAGTGCTTTCGTGAACAGTGCAGAACCATCAGCAAGATACAGGATCTTGCCTTCGCCACCCGTGCTTTGCGCCCATGCGCCCATGACGAATGGGTCATTGACCGAAACAACTGCGATTTGATCGACGCCCTTGGCCAGAATGGCGTCGTGGTTTTCCAGATAACCCGGGAGATGGTTAAGGCTGCAGGTCGGTGTGAAAGCGCCGGGAACAGCAAAAAGGACAACCTTTTTGCCTGCAAAGACTTCATCAGTCGTCACTTCTTTTACGCCATCCGCAGTCTTTACCTTGAAGGTTGCCGCAGGCAATTTGTCACCAACTTTGATCGTCATCATTTTCTCCTGAAAGTGAGCTTCTGCCGTCACGGCTCACCTGTATGAATGGCTGCATTTCATATGCCTTTGCACAAAGCAGGGCAGGGGTACTTAAGCCGATAAATCTAAGTTTCACAAATTCAAAATTGTGCTTTTCAGGTTCTGACTCTAGTCAAGCCGAACCTGCCCTGAAACTGCCTGGCCATTCTGCACCAGCGTATAGTCGATCAAAGCGTCCTTTTTGGCCTCACTGTAAAGCATTGCGGTGAAGCGGGATTGTCCTTCAGCTTTTGCTTCTGAAAGCTCGAGCTGATCACTGCCAACAAACAATTCGGCAGGGGCTGTCATATCCGGCAATGCGATCTCGAAAATGGCTTTGTTGTCCGCACGTTTTGCACTTTTCACACCAAAATCGCCAGAGGCTGCATCAGGCAAGCGATCAAATGCCGTTTGGATGATTGTGCGTGAAGCAATTACCTGAGGTGATTGTTCTTCCGTTTCATGGAGCATAAAGTCAAATTCTGCCTGAACAGGGATACAGATTTTGTCGCAAACACCGAGAAAGACATGGCCTTTCAGGCGATTTTCGCCGGGCTGTGTGGTGAATGTCAGCGGCAATGATACGGATTTTTTATAACCGATACCGCTTTCCTCTCCTTCACCAAAATAGACAGGTGTTGGGAAATCGATGCGAGCGGAAGCAGCCCCTTCGACATTGATTTGAGGCGGCACACCGGCATCGCCCGGATTGCGCCAATAGGTCTTCCATCCGGGATTAAGATCGATCTGCAAAGCGCCGCGTTGTTCCTCGCCCGACTTTGTGTCTTCGAGAATAATGCGAACCATGCCGCCGGGCGTTTTGGTCCATTCGGATGTGGCGGCCTGTGCGCCGGTGACGGCGCTTAAAACGAGCGAAAGGGTAAGAAGCTTGACTGATCTCATGAGACAAGATTGATTGAAAATCATGTTACTATCAAGGCCGGGTTTATGCTGGCATATTATCATTTAGATTTTCACCATCAGATTGAAAATGACAGTTAAAAAAATCATCAGGCCAAGGCCGATATGCATCAGCAAAGCGATGTTGGAAATGACACGTAATTGTGCATAATCCGTGAAATATGTGCTGATTTCTTCAGGCGGTGTCGGGTTGTGCCAGAGATAAAGTGCAAAGCGGTAATTGCCGCGCGGCATGGTGAAAATGTAATAAAGATCAGATACATCGCCGATAGATTTTGTCATTGATGGGCTTTGTCTTATGAAGTCGATCAGTGGTGACAATCTGCTTTGTGCATACACAGAGTAGATCATGAAAATAACGGCTGAAAACAGTATTATATAGATCAGCATGAAATCTATTCTTTTCAATTTTTCATAGTTTTTCTTGCAGGCAATGTTTCTGTGCCGCATTAACGTAAATCAAGAACCGTTTGGCAGATCGAGACAGTTTGCACAATTTTCATTGTCATTTGGCCCAGTCTTGCTACCTTGATGCCCATGAGTATTCTCAGGAAGCCAAATCAGGAGCAGGGTTTTTTAAACGGGCAATTCCTGCTTGCCATGCCCGGTGTGAATGATGACAGCTTCGCCCGCGCTGTTGTCTATATTTGTGCGCACTCCGAAGAGGGGGCCATGGGGTTTATTATCAATCAGTTGCAGCCTGTCGGCTTTCCTGACCTTCTGCGACAGATAGGTATTGTGCATGATGACGACCAGATCATACTGCCTGCACATGCACAGAAGATGATTGTACGCAATGGTGGGCCGGTGGACCGAACACGCGGCTTTGTGCTGCACAGCGATGATTATATGGTCGATTCCACCATGCCCGTAACGGAAGATATCTGTCTTACGGCAACCATTGATATTCTGCATGCAATCTATGGCGGTACCGGGCCATCACAGGCTTTGCTGACACTGGGCTATTCAGGCTGGGCGCCGGGGCAGCTTGACATGGAGTTTGCAAAAAACGGCTGGCTGGCCTGCTCGGCGCCGATGGATATGCTCTTTGATAGTGATATTACCGGAAAATATGAGCGGCTCATGAACCGGATGGGTATCGACATGACGCGGCTGGTTTCCGAAGCCGGTCATGCCTGAACAGGTTTTGAAATAGTTCTGACTGTTAAGCGGCTGCCGCATCCTGCTGTTCGCGGATGATGCGTGTTGCGTCGTCACGGCTGGATGGTTCGCCAAACATGAAGCTTTGCACATATTCGCAACCCATCTGGCGCAGTTGCAATGCATCGCTTTCATTATCGACGCCTTCTGTTACCACAGCCAGCCCCAGATCATGCGCCATGCTGACGATGGATCGTAAAAGCGTTGTCTTTTGCGGCTGGTCGCCTTTGACGAAAGAGCGGTCGATCTTGATGATGTCAAATGGGAAACGTGTCAGATAAGCAAGCGATGAATAGCCGGTGCCAAAATCATCAAGCGACAAGCCCACGCCCATGGTTTTCAGGCGGGCCAGCACATGGGCCGACTGTTCCGGGTTTTCCATCAGCACAGATTCCGTCAATTCCAGCTTGAGGCTGCCGGGCGCAAGATGAATGCGTGAGAGAACCGAACGCACATCATTGATGAGATCCTGCCGGATTAATTGTGTGCTGGACAGATTGACCGAGACAAACAGATTGAGTTTCGGAAATTGTTCCTGCCATTCAAACAGATCTTCCGCAGCGCGTTGAATAGCAAATAAACCGAGCTGTACAATCAGGCCTGAATTTTCTGCAATCGGAATGAACTCCAATGGCGATATGCCGCCGCGTCGCGGATGCTCCCAGCGCATCAGTGCTTCAAAACCGGCAATTGTACCTTCATCCAGCCGCACGATCGGTTGATAAACGAGGCTGATTTCATCGCGTTCAAGGGCGCGGCGCAGATCGGATTCAAGTTGCAGCTTGTCGCTGCCAATCGCACGGAAAGCAGGGCGGAATGGTTCGATACGATCGCCACCAAAACGTTTTGCCTGATGCATTGCAAGCTCTGCATCTTTTACAAAGTCTTCCGCAGAAGCCGCGGTCTTCGTCCATGTGATCAGACCCACAGATGCGGTCAATACGATCTCACGCTTGGCATAAGCAATCGGAGAGCGCACTGCCTGACGCATGGCTTCAGCGAAGGCTGCAATGCGGCCCGGATCATTTTCCGATGTCAATAACAGGCCGAACTGATCGGAGGAAAGGCGCGAAAGCGTATCCTGCGGCTGCATGAGGCGTGACAGGCGACGCGAAATTGTAAGCAGGATTGTATCGCCGGCTGACATGCCAAGACTGTCATTGACCTGCTTGAAGCGGTCAATATCGATGATGAAGACGGTTGGATGCAGGCTGCTCTCGCCCCGCGCCATATTCATGACATTGCTCAGACGATCAAGGAAAAGCTCGCGATTGGGCAAGCCCGTCAGATTGTCATGCACGGCATCATGCAGCAGGCGCTCTTCCGCCTTTTTCTGTTCTGTGACATTGACCAAAGTGCCAACACAACGAACGATCTCGCCGTTTGATCCGATGACAGGACGCGCACGCAGCGCATACCAGTGGTAATGCCCGTCATTGGCACGCAGGCGGAAAATCTGGCCAATGCGACCACGCCGGTTTTCCAAAATGGCGTCAAGGGTTGAACGGAAGCGATCGCGATCGTCTGCATGCATGGCCGGCAGCCAGTTGCGTACCGGACCTTGCAGGGAGCTTGCAGTATTGCCAAGATAATTTGCAATATCAGGTGTGGTGACAACCCGGTCCCGGGGGACATCCCAGTCCCACACGATGTCACCGGCGCCAATCACTGCAAGCGCCTGACGTTCCATGTCGGACAGCAGGCCTTGTTGCAATGCGCCGCCTGAGAAGGCGTGTTGCATGATTGTAAAGCCGATCAGCAAAACGATCAGAACAAGACCGCCACCAAGTGCTGGCTGAATAATGTCATTATCGAGCTGGCCCGAAACAGTCATCCACGAGCCAAGCAACCATATCAAAGTCAGCAGCCACGCCGGAATGAGCATGACCGCTCGATCATAGCCTTTGATCGCCAGATAACCGATGATGAAAACGCCACTGACAACCGTCAGTGCCAGCGATATTCGCGCAATGCCGGACGCAACAGGCGGATCAAAGACCGCAACACCTGCAAGCGCCAGAAGGCCAAGCACCCATGTGATAGCGCCATAGCTGAAATGATCATGCCAGCGATTGAGGTTGAGATAGGTGAACAGGAAAATCACCAGCGAGGCGGCAAGCGCAACCTCGGTCCCCGCCCGCCAGACCTGCTCATTTCCGGGCGTTATCTCCATCAGCTTGTTCCAGAAGCCGAAATCAACGCAGATATAGGCCAGAACCGCCCATGCGAGTGCTGCGGTTGCCGGGAAAAGCGAAGTGCCCTTAACGACAAAAAGGATTGTCAGGAAAAGGGCGAGAAGACCGGAAATGCCAAGCAGAATGCCGCGATAAAGAGTGTATGCATTCACAGCATCCTTATAGGTCTCCGGTTCCCATAGATAGAGCTGCGGCAGGTTATGGGAGGCAAGCTGGGCAACGAAGGTTATAACAGTGCCCGGATTGAGCGTGATGCGGAACACATCTGCATCTTCGCTTGGTTGACGATCAAGCGTAAAGCCTTCACTCGGGGTAATCGACGCAATACGGGTCGAGCCAAGATCGGGCCAGATCACGCCTGATCCAACAAGACGATAATGTGGTGCAACGATCAGCCTGTCAATCTGCTCATCAGTTGGATTGGCAATGGAAAAGGCTGCCCAGTCGCCGGATGCATTGGAGTTGGGATCTGCCTGCACTTCGATGCGCCGCACAATGCCGTCTGAGCCGGGTGCGGTAGAAACCTGAACGCTTTCCCCCTGATTGCGCAGCAGCTCAACAGCGCGCGAAAGATCAAGGGCCGTATCTCCCTTGGAGATTTTTATGGGTTCAACGGCATGAGATGGAACTGCCCAGCAGCTTATAAGGATGACCAGCGCCATGCAGCGCATAAAGGCAATAAAAAACCTGTTTGCTACACCATTCACGAGCGTTCAACCTTGCCATTGATCATGCGTAAATCGCTTTCTATCAGGGCAAACAACAGGTGATCCTGCCAGAAGCCATTGATTTTAAGATAAGAGCGCAGCAGTCCTTCTCTCTGAAATCCGGCTTTTTCGAGAAGCCGTATCGAACGAACATTATGGGGAATACAGGCAGCTTCGATCCTGTGCAACCTTAGTTCATTGAATGCAAAGGGGATAACTAATGATAAGGCTTCGCTCATATAGCCCTTGCCAGCCGACGATACACTGCTCCAATAGCCAATCATCCCGTTTTGCCCAACCCCGCGCTGGATATTTCCCAGCGTTATGCCGCCCAGAAGCCGGTTATCCTTGTTGTGGAAAATAAAGAACGGATAGCCGGTTCCATCGGAAATTTCCTCCTGAACACGCCTTAGCCTGTATCGAAAAGCCCCTTTGGTCAGGTCATCATCGGCCCATGTCGGCTCCCATGGCGTGAGAAAGGCGCGGCTTTGTTCACGCACATTGGCCCAGATTGCAAAATCGCTCAGCAATGGCTCGCGCAAATAAACGCGCTCCCCACGAAGAAATGTTGAATTGCTGCGCCGGAATGGCAGGCCGATCATTCTGGTTCCCGTGTTGTGGCATGTGCCAGGAGACTGTTCGTGGAAAGCGCAACAATGTTGCCGGGTTCCCTATGAAATTACAGCCTATTCCCCGATCTGTTAAACAGCAATCTTTCTTGTATGTGCACTTGTGGAAAGCGCATCCGTAAGTCCTTCAAAGCTCATCAGACGTCCAACTGGGCCAACCCCAGCAATTGTCGGCTTGCTATCGAGGAACATGCGGCCAGCGAGATCGCTCAGGCGTTCAGGCGTAATCAGTGCCAGACGCTCCATCAACTCGCTATTTGCAACAGGGCGGCCATAGAGCAGGAACTGACGTGCAATCTGCCCGGCGCGGCTTGCTGCACTTTCCTGTGACATCAACAGGCTTGCACTATATTGCGCACGGGCACGATTGACTTCTTCTATGCCAATCGAGTCGGCTGCTTTATGCAATTCATCAATGATGACAGGCAGAAGTTCGACAAGCTCATCCTTGCCGGTTGCTGCATGAATGCCGAAAAGCCCGGTATCCGAAAAGCCCCAGTGAAATGCATAGACCGAATAGCAAAGGCCGCGCTTTTCACGCACTTCCTGAAACAGGCGTGAAGACATGCCGCCGCCAAGGATCATCGACAGAAGCTGCGACGCATAGAAGTCACGCACATGATAGGCGCGGCCTTCAAAGCCGATCAGAACCTGCGCATCCATCAGATCGCGATTCTCGCGGAAGTCACCGCCAACATAAGTGGCGAGATCAAGCGTTGGCGCACTGTTATGGGCACGAAAACCGCCCAGACGCTTTTCCACTTCCTTCACGAATTCATCATGATCAATACCGCCTGCGGCCGTCACAACCATACGGTCGGCACTATACTGCTCATCAATATATTGACGAAGATCAGCCGGAGTGAAGGACATGACAGTATCCGGTTCACCAAGGATCGCACGACCGATTGGCTGGTGACGATAGGCAGCCTCAGTAAAACGGTCAAAGACGATATCGTCAGGCGTATCATGCGCGGCACCGATTTCCTGCATGATGACCTGTTTTTCGCGCTCAAGCTCGGCCTCGTCGAATTTGGAGGCTGTCAGAATATCAGCGAGAATGTCGATTGCCAGCGGCATGTCGTTGCGCAGAACCCGCGCATAATATGATGTGGTTTCCACACTTGTTGCAGCATTGATTTCACCACCGACATTTTCAATGTCAGAAGCAATCTGCCATGCACTGCGTTTTTCAGTTCCCTTGAAAGCCATATGCTCAAGCAGATGAGCAATGCCATGTCGGTTTGGCGCCTCGTTTCTTGCGCCGGCTTTCACCCAGATACCCAACGCAACGCTTTCCACATGCGGCATGTTATCCGTTACAATGGTCAGGCCATTGGAAAGACGCGTTACTTCAACACCCATATGCAAAATGCTCCCATTGTCCCATTCGGGTTCCCGTTCATGTTCCTTTTGAAAAGCAGCTGGACTTATGCCCGGGAATGACGGCGAATGTATTCTTCCACGATTTTCAGTTCGTTGTGAAGAACTGTGAAATTTTCTTTTCGCTCCATCAGGTCCGAAAGCCACGCCGGAAGTGCCGGTACTATACCGCTTGCAGCCTTGACTGCATCCGGGAATTTAGCCGGATGCGCGGTGGCAAGAACAACCATCGGCGCCTGGCCCGACATATTTTCGCGAGCGACCTTGACTGCAATGGCTGAATGCGGATCAAGCAGATAGCCATCGGCTTCCAGAACGGATTTGATTGTTGTCGCTGTTTCATCAACTGTTGAGCGTCCGGCAGCAAATTCGCTGCGAATGGCTGCAAGCGGCTTTTCAGAAATCGTAAAGCCGCCCGATTGTTTCAGGCTGTCCATAAGACCACGGATGGCACTTGCATCACGATCATGCGCTTCAAACAGCAGGCGTTCGAAGTTTGATGAAATCTGGATGTCCATCGAAGGCGATGTTGTCTGTTCGACCCCGCGCATTTCATATCTGCCGTTTTCCAGCGTGCGCGCAAGAATGTCATTATCATTGGTGGCGATAATGAGCTGATCAATCGGCAGGCCCATTTTCTTGGCAACGAAGCCTGCAAAAATATCACCGAAATTGCCTGTCGGGACCGTAAATGAGACAGCTCTGTCCGGTGCTCCAAGGCTCAATGCGGCTGAGAAATAATAGACAACCTGGGACATGATGCGTCCCCAGTTGATGGAGTTTACGCCGGAGAGCGAAATTGCATCGCGGAATTCGAGATCGTTGAACATGCCTTTGACCAGATTCTGGCAATCATCGAAGTTGCCTTCAATGGAAAGTGCATGGACATTTGAAAAACCGGAGCTGGTCATCTGACGCTGCTGGACAGGAGATACGCGACCATTCGGAAACAGGATGAATATATCAGTATTGTCACGACCGCCAAAGGCTTCAATCGCAGCGCCCCCCGTGTCGCCGGATGTGGCACCCACAATGGTTGCACGTTGGCCGCGTTGTGCCAGAACATAATCCATCATACGTGCCAGAAGCTGCATGGCGACATCTTTGAAGGCAAGTGTCGGGCCATGGAAAAGCTCAAGCACATATTCGTTGGCGCCCGTCTGAACCAGTGGACAAACAGCATCATGCCGGAATGTGCCATAGGCTTCACGCACCATGCGTTCAAATTCAGCCTGTGGAATTTCGCCGTTCACGAAAGGAGCAAGCACAGCCAGCGCAATATCCACATAGGATTTTCCACGCAGGTCACGGATCTGATCAAACGTGAATTGCGGATATTCCTGCGGAAGGTAGAGGCCGCCATCGCGGGCAAGTCCGGCGAGCAAGGCATCGCTGAATCCAAGAGCAGGTGCTTCGCCGCGGGTGCTGATATATTTCATCTCAAAGGCCTTCATTTCGGGTCGAGGCATATTTTAGCCATTGAATGCAATAGAGCGTCCCCAAAAAAGCCGCAAGAATTAATGCATGTTTTGAGGGATGGGGTTGCTCTTGACGATAAAAAACGGGAAAACCCCCTCACACTATCCATTATGGAGTGGTATAGAACAGGTCGATCAGTGCAGGGAAGCCCGGTTTATGCAGAAAGCATCACAGAATCGTTCACCATTGTTTGCAGTCGTTGCAACGGTTTTGCTCGCAGCACTTGCAGGCTGTACGACGAGCGCTACACAAAAATCAGCGGATGGATCACTCACAGAAGCTGGTCAGCCCCGTATCAAGGAATCGGAACTCCGTGCTTTTTGTCCGGGCGTTTCCCTTCGTGAAGGCACCGCTTATTTCAACACCTATGAAAAAGGCGGCGACAAGGATCCGGCCCGGGTCGTTTATCAGGCAGCGCTGACTGATACGACACGTTCTTGCCAATATACAGACGGAACCATCACCCTTGATGTTGCCGCAGCCGGCAAGGTTGTGCCTGGCCCGAAATTTAAGAGCGGCAATATTACAATGCCGATCCGTGTGGCTGTGGTGCAGGGTGGTAAGGTTATTTATTCAAAGCTGCATAAGCAGACAGTAAATATTGGTAATAGTGCTGCTGCAACGCAATTTGTCTTTAATGACAAGGCAATATCGATTCCATCTGAAAGTGCACGCAGTGTGCAGATATTCGTTGGCTTTGATGAAGGCCCATATAATACGAAATAAGCTTGCTTAAGCATATTTTGTGAATGAATGGAAACGGCTTGTAATTTAATCATGAGCCGTTTCACTTTATAAATCTGTTTTGACTAATTAATAATATAGTTGTTATTTTACGATTTTCTGGTTTCAAAAAATGAATATTTTTAGAAATCTATTGTTATCGGCCCATTTGTTTGATCTATTTTAACTTATAGCATGAATTGATATTATTCGCATTTGCAGCATTTTCGCTGGATTTTGTGGTTTTTCGTTATAAGCGCATTATAGTAGGGCGTTTTAATATGCTGTTCCAGCGCAGTTCATTCTTGTCGCCTGTTCCTTTCATAGTATGCATCATGCTGCTGGCGGGTGCATTAACTGGAAAGTGGGCCGCAGATCGCTTTCATCTCATGGATGAAGAAAGCGATATGAACCTCTATATGAGCGTGCTCATGAAGCAGGCCAACCGCATTGTCGACTCGGCGCGTGTCACGCTGGATAAAATGAACAGTTCAAATTTTCCAATATGCTCGCAGGAGGACAAACATTATATGCGTGAGGTTCTATTCTCCGCATATAATATTAAGGATATTGGTCGTCTCCAAAATGATATTCTGCAATGTTCCGCATTTTTGAGTGATGTTACTACTGAAGGGCGCCGTTCCAGAGAAGATGTCAGCTTTGATGATGGTACATATGTTTATCAAGACAGAGAGCTGATCACCACGGGCAGTCACGGCTCTATTTTTGGGCGCGATCAGGCCAATGTCGTCTTAAGCACGGTTGCTTTCGATGCGCTTCATATTCAACGGTATAATTTCGCTGTGTTCATTCATAATGAAAACAAAACGCAATTCGCTCAGCTTTATGGCTATCCGGCAACATTTACACCAGATTTTGGCAACCTTTTTGCGACACTTGAAGGCACCCGCTTTGATGATAATGAGGGGCTTTTTCAACTGCGAAGCTGTGATCCTGCATCGAATGTCTGTATTGTAATTACAACTTCAGCCGATATGAACAATACTTCGGACCGGCTTTTGCCTCTTGTTTTTATCAGTCTGGGCATGTTGGTTGGCGGTGGCCTGGCGATGGGGTGGAATTATTACCGCAATCGCGATCGCTCCTTGATTTCATTATTGAAAAAAGCGCTTGCTGCGAAGGAACTTACGCTCGTCTATCAGCCCGTGGTCAATATTGGAAACCGTTCCATTATAGGCTTTGAAGCCCTTATTCGCTGGGAGATAACAAAGGGAGACTTTATTCCGCCTGATTTATTTGTTGCACGCGCGGAAGAACATGGCATTGCCGATAAGATAACGCTTTATGTTCTGGACTGCGTTATCAATGAAATGGGACGCCTTCTGCGCAAGAAACGCTCACTTTACATCAATATTAATATTACGGCGAGTGATCTGCAAAGCCCGGATTTCATGAGAGCTATTAATGAACGACTGGTTGCTGCCAAAATAAAGCCAGAGCAAATCGGGCTTGAATTGACGGAACGCACAGCGGTTGATTTTGCAAAAGCCCGGGAAGGGATCAGTATTTTGCGCAAGCGCGGCCATAAGGTTTATATTGACGATTTTGGGATTGGTTATTCCAGCCTTGCCTATCTGGGTGAACTTCAGGTTGATGCGATCAAGATCGATAAGTCGTTTACACGAACAATTGGCGATGATGTTGATGCAGTATCGATTGTTCCTCAGATTATTTCCATGGCGCATCAGCATGGACTTGGGATTGTTGTTGAAGGCGTGGAAACAGAGGCGCAGGTAAATTATTTGCAGGGTATTTGTACAAATCTTTCAGGTCAGGGATGGTATTTTGGTAAACCCGTTGATGCAGCGGCTGTGGCCGCACTTGCAGGCAGCGCCCCGTCAAGCCGAAAACGCCGCCAGCCCGGATCATGATCCTATGTCCTGACCCGGATATTTTATAGCCGTCCCTGAAAAGGTGAACCGGTTTTCGCGACAAGTGCTTGTTGCAAATATTTCTTCGGAAATAGAAATTTAACTATAGAAGTAATCTTTAAGATTCTAATTAAATTAGACCTCTTATGTGAAGTGAATCGCAAGAATTTTGCGCTAAAACGTTAATCACTGAGACAGTTTAGCCTTAAATCCGACAGGCTGGGCTGCTTATGAGAAACAGTAACGAAACATTAGGGGGCAGGGCGGCATTTGCCGGTTCTGAGCTTGAGCCCATGAAGCCAAAATATGAACGTGTTCTTGAACCGACGGATAGCTGGGCGATTTTTGATGTCGCCACGGATGAACCTGCATCAATCGGTGATCGATTGTTGATAGGTCTTGGTGAGCATGAATCGGAAGAACTGCTTGCCCAGCTTAATGCTGCGCTCAAAGTTAAAAGAAAGCGCAGCGCTGCCTGACAACTTTTTGCGCACCGTTCAGGTGCGCAATAATGTTTTCCGGATTGGCTGACAACAATCAGGCATCCGCCCAGATTGAAAGAGCCTCGATAACCCCGGGCAAGTCCTTATGGCGATGGATGACGGTTTCTGCACCAGCATCTGTCAGCTTGTCGGCATGGCCCGGATAGGTATGCGCTCCACCTGTAAAGCCGATCACCCGCATACCGGCCGCACGTGCGCCATGGATGCCGTGGGCTGAATCTTCAATGACAATCACATCTGCCGGATCGACACCGAAATTCTGCGCAGCATGAAGAAAGACATCAGGAGCAGGCTTTGGCTTTTTGCTGCCGACTTCACGTGCAGAGAAAATATTGGGTGCAAACAGATCATAAAGGCCAACACGCTTGAGCATAAGTTCAAGGCGGGTGCTGGTTGAGTTTGAGCAGATGCATTTTGGCAGATTGAGCGCTGAAACGACTTCCACGATATCTTCAATCGCCTGCACTTCATTTTTCAGCCGTTCGTCCAGCAGTTTTTCTGCCTTATCCAGAAGCGATGCAGAAATAGGTATGCCAGCTTCACGCTCGACTGTGAGAAGAATATCCTGCCAGGTCAGCCCGGCAAAACGTTCGCCCACTTCAGCGGCTTCAATCGGGTAGCCAGCTTCTGTCAGAAGAGCAGCATCGACTTCTGCCGAGATGACTTCAGAGTCCACCAGAACGCCGTCACAATCAAAAATAATCAGGGCTGGAGCTGCCATGCTAAAAGCCTTTACTTGGGAGATATTGGGGTCAAATGACCTGCTGAACATTGCGCAGGAGCTACACTTTTATAATCCGCAGGTCAAACTTCAGCAGGGGGTATGCTTTATGCATTATCATATCATGATAGTGCGACATCTGAAAAACTGACGAAATAAAACATTGTGATTGTTTACACTTCACCGGAAATCTCGCGTCTGCGCCGGTCCAGCTCTTCATTATAGCGGCGCAATGTGTGTGCCTCGCTCAAAAGCCCGAGTACCTTGCGTTCCTGCGCATTATTGATGACTGCGAGGGCTTCCGCTTCTGCCCTGTCAAAGCGTACGACCGCTTCTTTTGCATTCATATGGGGCAGCAGAAATTCATCCTGATAACGCAATAATTCGCGGATGCTGCGTGTTTGGTCTGTTTTGTCAAAGCTCTCTGAATATGCTTCCGGCACTGGTATCATGCCGACATAATGACCTTCACTGTCTACTGCGATAACGCGTTGGGTCGAACCCAGCGGGAAATCGTGACGGAATGTCTCAATATCTGTATCAATCGGTACGGTTTTAACGTCATGTCGCATCATGCGATGAACAGTGAGATCGCGAACCCAGCCAATATCATGCGCTGAACGAATGGCTTCGCCACGCAAATGGAACCGCCATGTGGCGAACGAATAGCCGAATGTTTTTCTCACCATAAGTGATGACGAGACGACAGCGCCCAGAACAAGCATTGCCAGCGGAAAATCCCCTGTCAGCTCCAGAGCCAGAAAAGCCATTGTCAACGGGCCACCGATGATTGCAACGGCCATCGAGCTCATGCCGATGACGGCATAGGCTTCCGGTTCAAGCGTAAGCGGCAGAACATAGCCGCTGAGAATGGCAAATAACTTGCCAGTGAGTGCTCCCAAGAACAATGATGCAAAGAAAAGACCACCGCGAAAACCGGAGCCGATGGAAACAGCGGATGCAAGAGATTTGCTGAAAATCAGCAGCAACAATACCGGAATTGTCAGATTGGCATTAAGGTCCAGATGCAGCGCACCATGACCAGAAGCCAGAACCTGTGGTGAAACAAAAGCGATCATGCCGATAGCTGCCCCGCCAATTGCCGGCGCCAGCACTGTAGGTATAACGCTTTTACGGGCAAGCTGCTCTACGGTTGTGACACCGCGCATGATAAGAATGCCAATGCCTGCCGTCATGAAACCGAGAACAAGAGCTGGCAGATAGTCGCGTGCAGTGATCCCGTCGAGCGGGCCGATATGAATCACCAAAGGTGCGCCGCCAATGGCTTGTGTAACCAGCATTCCAACAATCGCTGCCACCACGACAGGGGCCAGAGTTGCAATCGAATAGACGCCGATAATCAGTTCAAATGCATAGAAGGCGCCCGTCAGGGGCGCGTTGAAAGCACTCGCAATAGCCGCCGCCGCACCGCATCCGACCAAAGTGCGCAAATCGGCCCGGCGTAGCTTCAGTATCCGCCCGATGCGTGAGGCAAAGCCACTTGAAAGCTGCGTATAGGCCGCTTCCAGCCCAACCGATGCCCCAAAGCCGTTTGAAATAAGGTTTTGACCAACCAGAATAAAACTGTCGGTCAGTGACAGGTGCCCGCCATGCAGTGCATTGGCTTCGATCGGGTCAACAATGGGTTTTTTGCGCCAGCGTGCCAGTATCCAGACGACGATACCCATCAATATGCCGCCAGCGACAGGCGCAATATAGGCAGCTATGTCGAGCTGAGAGGCCGAGCTTAGCCGTTCTCCTTCAGCTAGTCCGAAAAGCGCCTGATGCATCCATTGGGAAATGCCTGCAATGGCTGCCACGGCGAGGGCGGAGATGATACCAATGACGGCACCGGCAATGGCCAGACCGATCTCGCTGCCGCGCACAAGTGCACGCATACGGAAAGGCACAAAGAGAACCCGCAAATACCGGTTATGACGCAGCTCGTTGATATTCATGGACCATACATCGAGAGAAGCAAATCAGTTTCAGTGCGATCATAGGCAAAAACGAATAACCAAGCCTTAGTAATTGCACCGGATTTTTGTCCGTGAACTGCAATTTATTGACGGCATTAATATGGCTGGAAGAAATCTGTCATTTTTTACAGGCGCCCAAAAGCGCCGAAAACCCGGGTTTTTAGCACAAAATTAAGAAAAGGTTTACGATTTCAATCACTTGGCGTTAACCGCATATTTACCCTGTTCAGTAACCATAAGGACAAGTTTTTAGCGTTCACAGGTAATCGAGTATCCCATGTCTCTAGTACGTCTTGCACATGAGTTGCCAATTGAGGCCCCACGTACCGCCTGGCTCGACTCTATCATCAAGGGTGATTGCGTTGCCGCCCTGGAGCGTCTGCCTGATCACTCGGTGGACGTCATTTTTGCTGATCCTCCTTATAATCTCCAGCTTGGTGGCGATCTGCATCGCCCGGATCAGACCATGGTCAGTGCTGTGGATGATCACTGGGACCAGTTTGAAAGCTTTCAGGCCTATGATGCCTTTACCCGCGCATGGCTGATGGCTTGCCGCCGCGTGCTCAAGCCAAATGGCACGATCTGGGTGATTGGCTCATATCACAATATTTTCCGCGTGGGCACACAGCTTCAGGATATTGGCTTCTGGTTGCTCAATGATGTCATCTGGCGCAAGACCAACCCTATGCCAAATTTCCGTGGCCGTCGTTTCCAGAATGCGCATGAAACATTGATCTGGGCTTCGCGTGACGAAAAAGGCAAGGGTTACACCTTCAATTACGATGCCATGAAAGCAGCGAATGACGATGTGCAGATGCGCTCTGACTGGCTGTTTCCGATCTGCACAGGCTCTGAACGTCTGAAAGACGATAATGGCGACAAGGTACATCCGACACAGAAGCCGGAGGCTTTGCTTGCCCGTATTCTGATGTCATCAAGCAAGCCGGGCGACGTTATCCTTGATCCATTTTTCGGATCCGGCACTACGGGTGCTGTTGCAAAACGCCTTGGCCGTCATTTTGTCGGCATTGAACGTGAACAGGATTACATTGATGCTGCAACAGCACGCATTGCCGCAGTTGAACCACTGGGCAAGGCGGAACTGACCGTGATGACGGGCAAGCGTGCAGAACCGCGCGTCGCTTTTACCTCGATTATCGAAGCAGGACTTTTGCGCCCGGGTACAGTCCTGTGTGATGCACGACGTCGTCATGCTGCGATTGTGCGGGCTGATGGAACATTGGCGGCTAATGGCGAAGCTGGTTCCATTCATCGCATTGGGGCGAAAGTACAGGGTTTTGATGCCTGCAATGGCTGGACTTTCTGGCATTATGAAGAAGCAGGCATATTGAAGCCGATTGATGCCTTGCGCAAAGTCATCCGCGATGAAATGGCCGCAGCGGGCGCATAGAACACCACCACACTACCATCGGACGACCTCCAACAAAGTCTGATGAAAAGACCCTCGGAGCAGATTGCTTCGAGGGTCTTTTTTCATGCGTTGTTTGCAAATCGCCAGAAAGAACAATCAAGGTTTTTTCGTTCCCTTTTTGAAAGCATCCGGCAGTGCGGCGCTGATTGCCTTTTTCATCACCGTTGGCAGCGCTTCGCTTTCAAGCTCACTTTCTGCGGACCACCAGCCGTCAATGGTATGACTTTTTTTGATATTGCTGGCTGAGTAGACAGACAGGCGCAATTCAAAATGCGTGAATATATGCGTGATATTGCCCACAGGCTTCCAATGCGCAGGAAAGGGGGCTGATTGGGTTGTCGTATCTCCATCAATACGTGCAGTCCATCGACTGCCGGGAACTTCACTCATGCCAGCCAGCAAACCTTCGCCTTTGCGCTTGCGCAGCAATATTGCGCCATCATCTGCAATAGCGATAAATGCTGCACCGCTTCGCACAGGCTTGGGCGCTTTGGGCGCCTTGACCGGAAATGTTTCAGGATCGTGATGTGCGAGTGCTTCACAGCCATCATTGACCGGGCAGATTGCACATGCCGGACGATGCGGCGTGCAGATGGTTGCGCCTAAATCCATGACTGCCTGCGCAAAATCGCCGGGTCTGTCATGGGGTGTCAGACTTCCCATGAGATCACGAATTTCAGATTTTGCCGCGGGAAGAGGGGTATTTATGGCATAGAGGCGCGAAATGACACGCTCGACATTGCCGTCGACAACAGCAGCCGGTTCTCCAAAGGCAATGGCAGCAATGGCTGCCGATGTATAGTCACCAATTCCCGGTAGTTTTTTCAATTCAGCCGCGCTGGAGGGGAATTTTCCGTTATAATTTGCTGCAATAATATCTGCGCATTTCTTGAGATTGCGGGCACGGGAATAATAGCCTAAGCCCGCCCAGGCACGAAGAATATCATCCTCACTGGCCTTGGCCATGGACGCAACATCCGGCCAGAGTGTAACAAATTTTTTGAAATAGGCTTTGACGGCCTCAACGGTTGTTTGTTGAAGCATGATTTCCGATAGCCAGACACGATATGGATTTTGGAGCGTTCCGCGCGAGTTATCATATGGATTTACACGCCAGGGTAGAATACGATGGTGGCGATCATACCAGCTAAGGATTGCCTGGGTGTGGTCGGGTTTCAATATATTAAGCATCGTGATGGTAGGATTGAGCCAGCTGAGTGAATGTGTGATTTTCCTTAATCATGAATTAGGGAAAATGATATCAATTTGAAGTGTCTTCAAGGGGGCACGCTATGATAGACAGCCCTGTAGTGATATTGGGGCGTAAATCTCAAAGAAAGAATGCTCGTGAATAGTCATGTCCCGGTCTATGTCCTCAATCTTGCGCGTTCTGCGCAGCGCTGGGATGATGTAAAAGCGAGTGCCGGTCAGTTCGGTGTCGATCTGCGACGGATCGAGGCGGTTGACGGCAAGCTTCTCAAAGATGAAGATATTGGCAATTTTGATGCCGCAGCCTTTCGGCGATATCATGGAAAGATTGCTTTACCGGCAGAGATTGGTTGCTATTTTAGCCACATTAAAGCTCTCAGGGCAATTATTGCTGCGCCTGAATCATATGCCGTTATTGTTGAAGACGATGTGCGGTTTACCGCTGATTTTTTGCCATTTATTACCGATGTGAGCAGATTGAAGGGCTGGGATGTAATCAAGCTCGTCAATCATCGTATGGCAGCCTATCGAGGTTTTGTGAGCGTCAATGCGCGATATTCAATTGGCCGTTGTTTACATGGGCCTTCGGGCAGTTCAGCTGCCTATCTTCTGACGAAAGAAGGGGCGGGCAAGATTTTGGATGCGATTCAAATAATGTCTTTGCCATATGATGTGGCCTTGGAACGTGGCTGGTCAGGGGGCTATGAGCTGTTTCAGTCAAATCTCCCGCTCGTCAAACTTTCAGATACTGCAATTTCGACAATTGCGCAGGGGCGTGATGCCTATGCCAAAAAGCGTTTGCCGCCCTATAAACGGATCAGCACACTTTTTTTCCGGGCCACAGACTATATCAGGAGAATCGCATACGCTATGCAGATGAATCGACTACATATGGAGACTGAATGAGCTTTTTGAAAAAGACATTCCTTGTTCGGCGAAGAATTGATCATTGGGCTCTGACCATTGCATCTGCCGCAATGCCGATACGAGTTGGGCTCGGACCCGTACTGCTTTTTGTATTTTCATGCCTTGGTATTTATCTGGCGGTTTTCCGGCATGGAACAACGCGATTGTTTGCAAAGAAGTTTTATATTTTTATTCTTCTCTATGCTGCCTGGTCGCTTGGACTGATCCTTTATCGGGGAGAGCCCTTTGCCGATAATCGGCAGATTGGCTATACTCTGCTTATCGCCGTTTTCGCTTTTGCAAGTGCCGGTATGGTGCTGGTAAGAGACCCGCTGCGATCCTATGTCGTTGGATCGCGCATAGGTCTCATTGTGACTATGCTGGTAGTATCCTATCTTGTTTTCACGCATGATGAGCGTATTGGCGTAGGAGGTAACGCAGCGGTCTTTGCGTTTGTAGCAGGCGTTGCCGCCATCTCCGCCACATTACCGATTTTGAATGCACCCCGTTATCTGCCGAACGGACCCCATTGGCTGGTTCTGGGGCTTGCAGCAATCTTGCCATCAGAGACACGCGCGATCATTGTTGTGTTGCCGCTTTTTGCTGCCATTGAGATTATCTGTTTTCTCAAAAAATATAGCATAAAAAAACAAGGTGCGGTTTATGCGGTTTTTTTTGCAGCATTAGCCGCAGTCATCGTTGTCGGTCCCGTTGGAGATATAATTTCCAAACGATTTGCCGGGATGGTCGAATATTATGAGACTGGTGACAGTTCAAAATGGCAGGATAAGATTTCAGCCGATATTCGCGAAGTTATGTGGAAAAATTCTGTTATAGTTATTAAGCAGCACCCCATGATTGGCGTCGGCTCTTATTCAAAGATGGATATTGTAAGGCAAGAAGCAGGTGAGCAGGCTTCAATGCTTGCCGGTTTTCGCCATGTTCATAATACAGTGCTCGATGAATTGCTCAATGATGGTATTATTGGCCTGTTTTTCTTGTTTGCGGCTTTTGCCTCGATTTTCGTCTATTTGTGGCGCACGGCCAACAGCTGGGCTATGAGGCGTGTATTGATTTATTTTGCCGTTGCAGCTGGTAGTTATGGCATGTTGCATAATCCTTTACTGCATGAAGTGACGATCGCATCCGTGATGTTCTTCATTGCAGCATTAAATGCTGATGCTTCACGTCGTATTATGGCTTTGCGCCGCTCCGGGCTTGAAAATAATATTTGCAGGAAATGACATCTATGAAAGCAATCGTGACTGGTGTCGCTGGTTTCATCGGCTTTCACACGGCATTGCGCCTTTTGGATGAGGGCTGGCAGGTTATCGGCATTGATAATCTCAACGCATATTATCAGGTGGAATTGAAAGAAACCCGTCTGGCCAAGTTGAATGATCGCGATGGTTTTCGTTTTGCGCAAGCTGATATTTCAGATGCAGAGGCTTTTAATCATGCAATTGGCGCTGATGTTGATGTCGATATTATCGTGCATCTCGCAGCTCAGGCTGGTGTTCGTTATTCCATCGAAAACCCCGCTGCCTATGTTTCAGCCAATATTATGGGGCAGGTGAGCGTTTTTGAAACGACACTCAAGCTCGAAAAACGTCCGCCGATAGTGTATGCCAGCTCGTCATCAGTCTATGGGGCGAATGAAAAAATTCCTTTTTCGGAAAGTGATGCAGTTGATCATCCGGTCTCTGTCTATGCCGCAACCAAACGATCAGGCGAACTTCTGGCAGTGTCTTACAGGCATGTGCATGGTCTTTATTCGACGGGTTTGCGTTTTTTTACGGTCTATGGTCCGTTTGGACGCCCGGATATGGCGCCATGGCTGTTTACCTCGGCAATCCTCAAAGGGGAGCCGATCCGGGTTTTTAACAATGGTCAGATGCAGCGTGATTTCACCTTTATTGATGATATTGTGAGCGGCGTCCTGGGGGCTGTGAAGCGTATCATCGAAAAGCCGGAACAAACCGAGCCAGTTTATAATCTGGGTAATAATAACCCTGTTATGCTCAATGATTTTATTGCAGCAATTGAAAAAGCATGTGGCAAGCAAGCAATTCGTAAGCTTGAACCAATGCCGGCCGCCGATGTCCCGCGTACCTATGCAGATATTGCGCTGGCTAGCCGCGATCTTGGTTTTCGCCCTAAAACTGCGCTTGATGAAGGTATTCCTTTGTTTGTTGAGTGGTTTCGCGGCTATAATGGAACGCGATGAGCGAACGCAAACCAAAACGCGGCTTCCGCCCACTGGCTGATATGACCTCTGGTCTGATGGACCCGATATTGCAGAAGCGTGCGGGTATCAGTCTTTCATTGCTCCAGTCATGGGAAGATATTGTTGGCCCGGCAATAGGCAGCTCTTCGCGGCCTTTGCGTATTCTCTGGCCCCGGCGGCTACATGAGGATGACCCTTTCAGCCCGGCCACGCTGATTATTGCTTGCGAAGGATTTGCCGCCTTGCAGATACAGCATGAGACAGGCGAAATCATCAGCCGGGTGAATGGTTTTCTTGGCTTTTCTGCTGTTGGACGTATCAAGATTGAACAGAAACCGCCTGCAATTGATTTCAGGCGTAAACCAAAACGCTTTGCAACGCTTGCCCCTTCAGAAGAGCGGCGCATCGATAAGGCCACGGATGGTATTGAGGATGATGCGCTGCGTGCGGCACTGGCGCGTCTTGGCAAGAATATCCTTGCAGAGAAAAGATCGACAAAGAAGTGAACGCTTTGCCATAAAATTGATTCAAGGCAGGTGTTGAACTTCATTTGATGAAGTGAGGGCTGGTGCATAATGGCTCGCCGCTTTAAATTGTTATTAAAGTCAACATTGAAACAGGACTGGATGATTCGTATGCCTGCAATGCTTAACCGCAGACATGTTATTTCTCTTGCAGGCGCAGCAGCCGCAGGATTGGCGCTTGCTGGCAATGCAGGCGCACAGGCACGCAGTGCCGATGCCTCTGTCGATGCAGCCAAGGTTGCTGAACCCGGCAAGCTCAAGGATATGGTTTACGGCAATGCCGATGCGCCTGTTACGATTGTTGAATATGCTTCGCTGACCTGTTCGCATTGTGCTGATTTCACAATCAATACGTTTCCGGCCATCAAGGAAAAATACATTGATACGGGCAAGGCACGTCTGATCTTCCGTGAATTCCCGTTTGATCCACGCGCAACCGCTGCTTTCATGCTGGCCCGCTGTGCGCCTGAAGATCGTTATTTCCCTATGATTGACGTTTTCTTCAAGCAGCAGCAGCAATGGGCCGGTGCAGCCGATGGCGAAGCTGCATTGCTTCAGATTGCGAAACTTGCAGGTTTTACACAGGAGTCGTTCAAGGCTTGCTTGACGAACCAGCAAGTTCTCGATGATGTGAGAGCAACCATGGAACGCGGATCGACGGAATTTGGTGTCAATGCCACACCAACTTTCTTTATCAATGGACAGAAATACGCTGGAGCCCTTTCGGTTGACGAGATGTCGGCAATCATTGACAAGCTGCTCTAAGCCACTTTTCGGCAAGAAAAGCGGGCGCTTTATTGCGTCCGCTTATTGCGTTTTCAAGGGGAGGGCACGCTGATGCGCTTCTCCAAACTGCGCCTTGTTGGTTTCAAGTCTTTTGTCGAACCAATGGAATTCGTCATTGAAGGCGGATTGACTGGCGTTGTCGGGCCGAATGGCTGCGGCAAATCCAATCTCGTTGAAGCATTGCGCTGGGTGATGGGTGAAAACTCATACAAGAACATGCGTGCTTCCGGTATGGATGATGTGATTTTCTCCGGCTCTGCTACGCGCCCCGCACGCAACACGGCAGAAGTTACCCTTTTTCTTGATAATTCCGACCGTACAGCACCCGCTGCCTATAATGATCAGGACGAGTTGCAGGTCTCGCGCCGCATTGAGCGTGAAGCAGGTTCAGTCTATCGTATCAATGGCAAGGAAGCACGCGCCAAGGATGTGCAATTGCTTTTTGCTGACCAGTCGACGGGCGCACGCTCACCCTCCATGGTTGGTCAGGGCAGGATTGGTGAGCTTATTCAGGCCAAGCCACAGGCGCGTCGTGCACTGCTTGAAGAAGCGGCCGGTATTTCCGGTCTGCATACCCGCCGCCACGAAGCGGAATTGCGGCTTCGTGCAGCGGAAGGCAATCTTGAACGCCTTGAAGATGTGGTGGGAGAGCTTGGCAGCCAGATTGACAGCCTGAAACGTCAGGCGCGTCAGGCCAACCGGTTTAAAGCCCTGTCGGCTGATATCCGCCGGGCTGAAGCCTCCTTGCTGCATCTGCGCTGGTTGCAGGCAAAGGCACAGGAGGGAGAAGCGCAAAGTTCGCTTGCGCAGGCAACATCCATTGTTGGTGAAATGGCGCAGGAGCAGATGAAAGCCGCTCGTGAACAGGCCGTTGCTGCGCATAAATTACCTGAAATGCGTGAAGATGAAGCCAAAGCCTCTGCCGCTTTGCAACGTCTTTCCATTGCCCGCTCCCAGCTTGATGAAGAGGATGGACGTATTCGCGCCCGTCGTGCCGAGCTTATGAAACGGCTTGAGCAATTGAGTGCTGATATTGCACGTGAAGAGCAGATGGTGCGTGAAAATGCAGATCTTCTCGCCCGGCTCGATGAGGAAGAGCAGGAATTGACGGTTTCCGGTGAAGCATCCGGGGAGCGGGATGATGAGCTGCGTGCGGTTTTTGAAGATGCGGAAATTCGTTTGCAGGACAGCGAAAATGCGCTGGCTCGTGTAACGGCGGAGCGTGCAGAAGCGGCTGCCGAACGCACACAGATCGAGCGGGTCTTGCAGGAAACAAAAAACCGCCGTGACCGTCTGGCAAATCAGATGGAAACAATCGAACGCGATATTGCAGCAGTTGTCGAACAGATTGGTGGATTGTTTGATCCCTCTGAAAAGCGTCTTGCTGTCGAAGCTGCAACAGATGTTCTGGCAGCGTCTGAGGATGCGGTGCTTGAGGCAGAAGAACGTGTCGGCGCTGCACGTGAACGCGAGGTGGAAAGCCGTCAGCCACTGAGTGAAGCGCAGACCGAACATAACCGCATCGAAACCGAAGCGCAGACATTGATGCGTATTCTCAATGCCGGGGAGACAGGGCAATTCCCGCCGGTTGTTGAAGAATTGCATGTCGAAAAGGGCTATGAAATTGCTCTTGGTGCAGCCCTTGGTGAAGATCTGGATGCAGCAAGTGACACCAATGCTCCTGTTTTCTGGGCCTATAATCCGGCGGCTGAAACCGACCCGGCACTGCCCGATGGCTGTGTTTCGCTTGACCGTCTGGTCAAGGGGCCACAGCAATTGCGCCGCAGACTGGCACAGGTCGGCGTGGTCTCCGACAATGATGGACCGCGTTTGCAGGCAGCATTGCGACCCGGACAGAGATTGGTCAGCAAGGCTGGGGCGCTGTGGCGTTGGGATGGTTATACCGCAAGCGCCGATGCGCCGACACCGGCGGCCCAGAGGCTTGCTCAAAAGAATCGTCTGGCTGAACTTGAGCAGGAGGCCATTGCTGCTGCTGCTCGTGTGCAGGCTGCGCAACAGGCTGTGCAGCGCTTTGAAACTTCTGTCCGTGAAGCCGTGGAGCAGGAGCGCGTTGCACGGGATATCTGGCGTTCCAACCAGCGCAAGCTGGATGAAGCGCGTGAAGCGCTGGCCGCAGTTGAACGCGCAGCCGGGCAATTGGCGACAAAACGCGCCGGCCTTGAAGAAGCCAAAGCACGCCTTGAGGAAAATCTCGAAGAAGCACAGATGCGCGTCGTTGAAGCTGAAGACCGGCTTCATGAAATGCCGGATATGGATGCAATCAGTGAGCGTCATGCGGCTCTGGCAGCCGAGGTGCAGTCAAATCGTGCGCGTCTTGCCGAGGCCCGTGCGGCCTATGAGGGACAGCGCCGTGAAGCAGATAACCGTATGCGGCGTCTGGCGATGATTGGGCTTGAGCGTCGTAACTGGATGTCCCGTGCACAAAATGCGCAACAACAGATTGCAGCGCTCAATGACCGGCGGTCAGAAGCTGCTGATGAAGCTGAAACATTGGCTGAAGCCCCTGAAGAGATCGAAAATCGTCGCCGTGCATTGTTTAACGAGTTGTCGCAAGCCGAGGAGCGACGCAAGCAGGCTGCCGATCGTCTTGCGCAGGCAGAGACTGCACAGGCTGAGCTGGACAAGGCTGCGACACTTGCCATTCAGCAATTGGCAACCAGTCGGGAACAGCGTGCGCGTGCCGAAGAGCGGCTGACCGCTGCCGAAGAGCGTCGCAAGGATGCGGAAGCGCGTATAATTGATGCGTTGAATTGCGCTCCGCATGAAGCCATCAGACATACCGGATTAAAGCCTGAAGATCCTATGCCCGATACCGATCAGCTTGAACGCCAGTTAGAGCGTTTGCGGATCGAACGCGAACGTCTTGGCGCGGTCAATCTTCGTGCAGAAGAGGAAAGTCAGGAACTGATTGATCGTCTTGAGGCGATTATTTCCGAACGCGAAGACGTCATTGAAGCGATCAAGAAATTGCGACAGGCGATCCAGAGCCTTAACCGCGAAGGCCGCGAGCGTCTGCTGGCGGCGTTTGATGTTGTGAATGTGCAGTTCCAGCGTTTGTTTACGCATCTTTTTGGTGGCGGTACTGCGGAATTGCAGCTGATTGAAAGCGATGATCCGCTGGATGCGGGACTTGAAATTCTGGCCCGTCCTCCGGGCAAGAAGCCGCAGACAATGACGCTTCTTTCAGGTGGTGAGCAGGCGCTGACTGCCATGGCGCTGATTTTTGCAGTGTTCCTGACCAATCCGGCACCGATCTGCGTGCTCGACGAAGTGGACGCGCCGCTCGATGATCATAATGTTGAACGCTATTGTAACTTGATGGATGAAATGGCGGCTTCAACACAGACGCGCTTTGTGATCATCACCCATAATCCGATCACCATGGCGCGTATGAATCGTCTGTTCGGTGTGACAATGGGCGAGCAGGGCGTGAGCCAGCTTGTTTCGGTTGATCTGCAAACCGCAGAACAGTTGCGCGAGGCAAGCTGAATCATAGCTCGAAAAGGGGCGACGGTTTTTCGCCAGGACATGCCACATCATTTCCATAGGGTGTGGAGAGTCAATAATCACTATTTTTCGCTCCAGACAGCAAGCTCATTGCCAGCAGGATCGGTAAAGTGAAAACGCCGGCCACCGGGAAATGCAAAGATTGGTTTCACAACTTTGCCGCCGGCTTCTGTGACAGCTTTGAGCGTTTCTTCAAGCTGCGTTGAATAAAGGACCGGCAACGGTTTGTGTGTTGCTTGCGGGTCGGCATCAAAACCGCCGTCCAGTCCTTCTGCAAAAGCGGAATAGGTTGGACCGTAATCAACAAATGACCAGCCAAATGCACGCGCATAAAAACTCTTTGTGCTGTCCAGCGATCCGTTGAGCGCAGGCATTTCAAGATAATCGAGCTTGCCGGTGATCCGCATAACCAACTCCATTTGTTCCTTATTTGTTCTTATTTTTGCCGCAAGACGCAACAAGAGTCAATCCTGGCCCCGGCTGAAAATCAGTCTAATCGATTCTATTACGCTCCTTTGTCTTTTTTGATTGGCAGACAATGGGTTGATCGCATAAGCACGGGGACAGTTTCTGCAGTTCTGTGGAAAACACAGATATTGCGGACCCGTTACCTACGCATGGGAGGCCAGAATGGCAAAGTGGGTGTACGCATTCGGTGATGGCAAGGCAGAGGGTGCTGCGAGTGATCGCAACCTTCTCGGCGGCAAAGGTGCAAATCTGGCTGAAATGAGCAGCCTTGGTTTGCCGGTGCCGCCCGGTTTTACGATCACGACAGAAGTGTGCACCTATTATTACGACCATGAGCACTCTTATCCTGATGCGCTTGACCAGCAGGTGCAAACAGCGCTTGATCAGGTTGCAAACCTGACCGGGCGGGTGTTTGGCGGAGCGCAAAAGCCTTTGCTTGTATCGGTACGTTCGGGTGCACGTGCGTCCATGCCGGGCATGATGGATACGGTTTTAAATCTTGGTCTTAATGACAAGACGGTTCAGGCGATTGCGCGTGAAGCTGGCGATGAGCGCTTTGCCTATGACAGCTACCGCCGTTTTATCCAGATGTATTCAGATGTCGTTCTGGGTGTCGATCACGGTTTTTTTGAAGAAATTCTTGAAGACAAGAAGGCCGCTCTTGGCGTCGAAGTTGATACGGCATTAAGTGCTTCCGACTGGAAAGACGTGATTGCGCTTTACAAGAGCAAGGTTGAGGAAGAGCTTGGCGAGCCTTTTCCGCAAGATCCGCGCGAACAGCTTTGGGGCGCGATCAGTGCTGTTTTTTCAAGCTGGATGAATGCGCGTGCAATCACATATCGCCGTTTACATAATATTCCGGCCCAATGGGGCACAGCGGTCAATGTTCAGGCCATGGTGTTTGGCAATATGGGCGATACTTCGGCCACAGGTGTTGCCTTCACCCGCAATCCTTCGACGGGTGAAAATAAGCTCTATGGTGAGTTTCTGGTCAATGCGCAGGGCGAAGATGTTGTTGCAGGCATTCGCACGCCGCAAAACATTACCGAAGATGCACGCATTGCTGCCGGTTCTGATAAGCCTTCGCTTGAAAAGGTCATGCCGGAAGCTTTCGCAGAATTTCTGAAGGTCGCAGACCGGCTTGAACAGCATTATCGTGATATGCAGGATCTGGAATTCACCATTGAGCGTGGCAAGCTGTGGATGCTGCAAACCCGGTCCGGCAAGCGCACTGCCAAAGCTGCACTCAAAATGGCCGTTGAAATGGCTGCTGAAGGCTTGATCAGCGAAGAAGAAGCCATATTGCGTATCGACCCGCTGGCACTTGATCAGTTGCTGCATCCGACCATTGACCCACGGGCCGAGCGCATTGTCATCGCTCAGGGTTTACCGGCTTCTCCGGGGGCTGCCACAGGTGAAATCGTGTTTTCGTCCGAAGATGCGGAACAGGCAAAATCGGAAGGGCGCAATGTCATTCTGGTGCGTGTTGAGACAAGCCCGGAAGACATTCACGGTATGCATGCAGCTGAAGGAATTCTGACTACACGTGGCGGCATGACCAGCCATGCGGCAGTTGTTGCACGCGGTATGGGCAAGCCCTGTGTGTCGGGGGCGGGGTCGCTTCGTGTTGATTATCGCAATGGCATCATGCTGGCAGCAGGCCAGACTTTCAAAAAAGGCGATATCATCACCATTGATGGCAGCAATGGTCAGGTGCTCAAAGGCAAGGTTGCCATGTTGCAGCCGGAATTTTCCGGCGACTTTGGCAAGCTGATGGAATGGGCAGACAAGACCCGACGCATGAAGGTGCGTGCGAATGCTGAAACGCCTGCCGATGCACGTACTGCACGTTCATTCGGTGCGGAAGGGATTGGTCTTTGCAGAACCGAACATATGTTCTTTGAAGGTGAACGTATCCTTGCAATGCGTGAAATGATTCTTGCTGACAAGGAAGATGGTCGCCGGGCAGCTCTGGCAAAGCTGTTGCCGATGCAGCGTTCGGATTTTGTTGAGCTTTTCGAGATCATGAAGGGCTTGCCGGTCACGATCCGTCTGCTTGATCCGCCTTTGCACGAGTTTTTGCCGCGAACTGATGAAGAAGTTGCTGAAGTGGCAAGTGCCATGGGCATTGATGCGGACCGGCTGCGCGAACGCGCTGAGAGTCTGCATGAATTTAATCCGATGCTCGGTCATCGCGGTTGTCGCTTGGCAATATCCTATCCGGAAATTGCCGAAATGCAGGCGCGGGCAATCTTTGAAGCAGCCGTTAGCGCAGGCAGCAAAACCGGTGAGCCGGTGGTGCCGGAAATCATGGTGCCGCTGGTTGGGCTCAAGGCGGAACTTGATTTTGTCAAAGCGCGTATTGATGCGGTGGCAAAAGAGGTGATCAGCGAGTCCGGTGTCCAGATCGATTATATGGTCGGCACGATGATCGAATTGCCCCGTGCGGCTTTGCGCGCTGCTGAAATTGCAAAAACAGCAGAGTTTTTCTCGTTTGGTACCAATGATCTGACGCAGACGACATTTGGTATTTCGCGCGATGATGCAGCACCGTTTCTTTCGACCTATCAGAGCCGCGGTGTGATCGAGCAGGACCCTTTTGTTTCACTGGATTTTGAAGGTGTGGGAGAGCTGATCCAGATCGCAGCCGAGCGTGGGCGCAAAACACGTGACAAGCTCAAGCTTGGCATTTGTGGCGAACATGGCGGTGATCCGGCTTCTATCGCCTTTTGTGAAAAAACCGGCCTTGATTATGTATCATGTTCACCCTTCCGGGTGCCGATTGCACGTCTTGCGGCAGCGCAGGCGGCCATTCGTAACAAGTGATTGGTTTGAATCGGGGAACTTAATGTTTCGTCTCTTGTTAGCTGCGGGGAGCGTATTTGTTGGTTTAAGCACTGTGGCCAACGCCCATGATGCGTTGCCGCAGCGGGAGAAGCATGAGAAAATCACGATTGTAGAACCGCAATTGCGCATTGCAAAGGGTGGTTCTGCGGCACCTCAGATTGCGCTTACGCTTGATGCCTGTATGGGAAAGACCGATCATCGCATATTGGATGTTTTGGTGCAGAAACGTATCCCGGCAACAATTTTTGTGACCGCACGCTGGCTGAAGCAGAATGCCGAAGCTTTTGCGGTTATGAAGGCGCATCCTGATCTGTTTGACATCGAAAACCACGGCAATATGCATGTACCGGCCATAACGAACAGGCCGACCATGTATAATATCAAAACGGCAGGGTCGCTGGATGCTGTTCGATCGGAGATTGACGGCGGTGCGGATGCAATCGTGAAATCAGGAGCGCCAAGGCCGCAATGGTATCGGGATGCGACAGCCCGTTATTCAACCGATGCTGTCAAACTCGCCCAAAGCATGGGTTATGAGATTGGCGGTTATTCGCTCAATGGCGATCAGGGGGCATCCTTGCTGGCTCCTGTCGTTGCAAAGCGCATTGCGGGCGCACGCGATGGCGATGTCATCATCTCGCATATCAACCAGCCAACACGCTCAGCAGGTGAGGGCGTTGTGAAAGGCATTCTTGCTCTTCAGGCACAAGGCATGAAATTTGTGAAACTGCGTGATGTAAAAACCATTCTGACACTCAACCCGATCCATGATCCTGATGTGGCGGCACCTTCAGCCCTTGTAAAACCGCATGAGCCAAAGCCTGTTGAGTGATGGTTTTCAGCTGCCTTTGGTTGTTTTGTTCGTGGGTGTCAGGCTTTTCATGACAGCGGCATAATTGCGTCCAAGGCTGACAAAAAGAGCATTTTCACCTATAGGTGGCTCTACTGACAATGTTGTTCCGTCATGGCCCAGTGTTACAAAAACAACCTGGTCTTCTGGCTGCCCGGCAATGGCAATAGCACCAATTCGCTGGGCTTTGGTCGTGTCCAGTGCAGGCATGTTGAAAAGAACTTCTCCGCCCACACGCTCGGCTGCTTTGGCAAGGGCTGTATCAAATCCTTCAATGAAGACATCAATGGCACCGAGCGCAAATTCAAGCTCGACAGCTTCCAGCGTCATGACATCCTGTTCTGTTTCAGCAGTTGCGGATGTGGCTGGCGGCTGGCCATTATGATGGGTGCGATCCATATCGTCCTTTCCGACGAATCCTAAAAAAGCCCCCATATACGCGATCATGCCTTTCGTTAGAATTTGCTGCAATATCTTTTCTGTTGATTTAACTATATTTTTTCCCCTCATTTTTATAGCTGGATGAATTGCCAGTCTGTGTTGCGCCTTTTTCTTTTGCGCCACATCAGTCTCTGTTATGGATGAATGGGCTATGAAAACCGTTGGGACACTGCATGAGAAAACTTCGCTATCAGCGTCGTCAGTCACGCTCCGCAATATGGGCATTGCGGTTTGGCGTGTTTGCAGCTGTGCTGTCAGTGCTTGGATTTATCCTGCACAGATCGTCTCAAATTGAGACACCTGATTTTGTACTTGTCATGGCTGCTGGCGGGTTTTTTTCACTACTGGCCCTGCTATGCGCGGCAAAAGGATTGCGCAATCTATGGGTAAACGGTGACAAGGGCGGCACGCGTTCGTTCTGGGGCAGTTTTCTGGCATGTGTGGTGCTGTTTCCCATCTGCTTTCTTGCTTCGCTCTGGTATGGTTCACCACCGCTTCATGACGTGGCGACCGACCTCGAGAATCCGCCGCAATTTCCTTCAAACATGCCTGCGCGGCTGCCGCGCATGAATGCGTTGACTGCTGAGATAAAGGGCGAATTGCCTGGACAGATGTCCGCCTATCCCGATGTGACAGGCCGTCGTTATGAAGCGGCCCCTGACCGGGTGGCGCAAGGCGTGGAAAATACGTTGATGCTCTTTGGCTGGACATTGATCAGCCGCGACATACCAATGAATTCGCATGATTCAATACGTTTTGCGGCAACGGCCCATAGCGCCATTCTTGGATTGAAGAGCGATGTGGTGATCCGTTTGCTGGATGAAGGCGAGACCACTTATGTCGATATGCGCTCGGTCTCGCATTATGGTGAGCGGGATATGGGGCTGAATGCCGCTTTCATCACCGGATTTTTGTCTGCACTGGGCGGCGAAGTGAACAAGGCGCCTGCCGACGCACAATGATCAGCATGGCTGATAGATGCCGTGCAAGGATGGATTGCCATCCGTGATGATTTCACCACGCCCGACCAGATCTTCCAGATGGGCCAGAACGGAAAGTGCGGCAGCTCCATGCAGACGCGGGTCTGTCTCGCGGTAGATTGCCTTGACCATATCGGCAATGATGCGATCACCTTGCCTGATCCGTTGCAATATTGCGCGCTCGCGCATTTTTCGATGCGTGCGCAAACCGCGGACAAATGCAGCAGGTCTGGTGACTGCACCGCCATGGCCGGGCAGATAGATATGGTCATCACGTTCCAGCAGTTTTTCAAGCGAAGCCATGTAATCACTCATGGAGCCGTCTGGTGGCGCAACGATGGATGTGGCCCAGGCCATCACATGATCGGCGGAAAAAAGAATACCGCTACCTTCCAGACTAAAAGCCATATGATTGGCAGCGTGGCCTGGTGTGTGTATGCCGCGCAGACTCCAGTCGTCACCATCGATTTTTGCGCCATCGATAAGAGCTATATCTGGTAAAAAATCAGTATCTGCACTGGCTTCGAGCATATTCACTTCGCCAAAGTGATAGGCACGCGCAGGGCGATGCGGACCTTGTGCAACAAGAAGCGCTCCGGTGTGTTCTTTCAACCGTTTTGCAAGCGCCGAGTGGTCTCGGTGGGTATGGCTCACAAAAATATGGCTGACGGGGCGACCGGCAATAGCTGCAAGCAAGGTTTGAAAATGCTGCTCGTCTTCGGGACCGGGATCAATAATGGCGAGCGTATGGGTGCCGATAATGTAGCTGTTGGTGCCGTGAAATGTAAAAGCACTCGGATTATTGGCCGTTAAGCGCAAAAGGTCTTTACTCAGGGCAACCGGAGTTCCATATTCAGGGGAGAAATGACCGTTGAAATCGAGTGCCATCGAATTCCATTCTTCTTTGGTTTTATTGATTAAGCGGATTAAGGCTTATATAGTCGGGTTTCAATTGGATAATCTGAATGCAGGACTTTAAAGTCCGGTCGAAGGAGTGAGACGAACATGCAGCACAGATCAAAGTCAAAGGTTGCGGCCGCATCGCTTGCAGCGAGCTATTTGCCAACCGGGCAATTGACACGCGCATTCTATTTTGTCTCGCTGGCCCTGATCGGCACGGCAGTTCTGACAATTTCTGCAAATATCAAGGTTGACCTTCTTTACGTCAATGTGACGATGCAGACTTTTGCTCTTTTTGCGATTTCTGCGATTTACGGTTCGCGGCTGGCCGTTGCAACCGTTGCGCTCTATTTGCTCGAAGGGGCGCTCGGAATGCCGGTTTTCACCGGTACGCCTGAAAAAGGCATTGGCCTTGCTTATATGGTCGGACCAACCGGCGGTTATCTTCTCTCCTATCTGGTGGCTGCATGGATGATTGGCCGCGCTGCGGATAAGGGGCTGGCGCGTAATCCTTTTGCGCTTGGTGGCGTGATGCTGCTTGCTGAGGCTGTCATTCTGATCATGGGTGCAGGCTGGATGGCTTATTTGTTCGGCCTTGAAAAAGGCATTGCTTTTGGCCTTGGTGTTTTCATCATCGGGGATTTGGTTAAGCTTGCATTGGCGGCCTGCGGTGTTCCGGCAGTCAGCGCATTTTTCAAGCGTCGCTAGATTTAAGCAATTGATAGATTTTAAAGGCCGGGCAAGAACCCGGCCTTTTTCATATCTTTGTTGAAACTGCTTCGTGATTGACAATGCACCTGTTGCAAAGCTTTGTTAGTGCATATGTGTCGAATTTATCGGGAGGATCGCGTGAAGTTTCAAACGCTTGAGGTGGAACCGCTAACAAAAGCAGGCTTTGCGTCCTTTGGCGATGTCATCGAGACGGAAGGTGCCGAACGGCGTCTTATCAATAATGGTACAACGGAGCGTTTTCACGATCTGGCCCGTGTTGAAGCTGCAGGCACTGACGCCCGTGTGCTCATCAATATTTTCCGGGGGCGATCTTTTGCATTGCCGATTGATATTGTGATGCTGGAGCGCCATCCATTCGGATCGCAGGCTTTTATCCCGCTGCATCGCCGGCCATTTCTTGTTGTTGTGGCAGAAGATGCAAATGCTAAACCTGTAAAACCAAGGGCGTTTCTCGCGCGTGGTGACCAGGGCGTGAATTACTGGCGCAATGTCTGGCATCATCCGCTGGTTTCGCTGGAAGAGACTTCAGATTTTCTTATTGTTGATCGTGCAGGGCGCGAGGATAATCTGGAGGAGTATTTTTTTACGGATGTCACATATCGGATTGAAGCCATTCCGACGCTCGAAACAAAAAACTGAGGTTGATCATGGGTAAGCTCTCCACACATGTTCTTGATACCGCTTCTGGTAAACCTGCGGCGGCGATGCGGCTTGAACTCTATCGCCTTGGTGCTTTGGGTAATCTGGAACTGATAAAACGTATGGTGACAAATCTTGATGGCCGTACCGATGCGCCATTATTAAGTGGCAGCGAGATGCAGCAAGGCATTTATGAATTGCAGTTTCATGTCGCCGAATATTTTGAGGGTAACGGTGCAGACGTAACCCGCCCGCCATTTCTTGACCTCATTCCGATCCGTTTTGCCATTGCCGATGAGGACGGCAATTACCATGTGCCGTTGCTGGTCAGTCCGTGGTCCTATTCAACTTATCGCGGTAGCTGACTTATCCCCCTTGGCATGAATAGGATTAAGCTTGCTCGCATTATAATTGCGAGGAGTTTTTCATGGACCAAACCCCTAATCTTAAATTGCCCTATATCATGCCCAGTCAGGCGCAAAAGCATGTAACCCATAATGAGGCGATACGCCTTCTCGATGCGGTTGTGCATCTGAGTGTTAAATCGCGGCTAAACACAGATGCGCCTGCCAGCCCCATATCCGGCGAACGCTATATTGTCGCGGCCCCTGCTGGCGGAATCTGGTCCGGCAAGGATGGTATGGTCGCCTTTTTTGTTGATGATGGCTGGTCGTTTATCAGTGTCGGCAAAGGATGGCTTGCCTTTGTCGAGGATGAAGATCAACTGCTGATTTACAATGGTACGAGCTGGCAGAACACGGCGTCAGTTCCTGATAGTTTGACACTTTCCATGTTGGGCGTGCAGACAGATGCTGACGAAATTAACCGGTTTGCCGTGTCATCAGAGGCGAGCCTGTTCAACAATGCCGGTGCCGGTCATCAGGTGAAGATCAACAAGAATGCAGTGACAGATACAGCAAGCCTTCTATTCCAGACAGCCTGGAGCGGGCATGCAGAAATGGGCTTGAGCGGCGACAATAATTTTCGCATCAAGGTTGGAGATGATGCTGGCAACTGGCGTGAGGCGATGAAAATCGATCACGCAACCGGAAATGTTGCTGTGGGGCAGATTTGGCCATCAACACGGCTTCATGTTGATGGACCTATTCGTCTTGCATCCTTTACGGTGGCCGCTTTACCATTGGCTTCGCAACCCGGTCCGGGAGCTATGGTTTTCGTCAGCAATGCGACAGGTGGTGCGCAAATGGCTTATTCTGATGGCGTTGCCTGGCGTTCATTTCGTAATGGCGGTTTGATTATCCTCAATTCTACTTCTTGTAATATCCTCAGATACCAAACTTAAATGCTTTTGAAGTAATAATATACTATCTTCACTTGAATTGAGTAAGTATTTGTTTTCCTTGACGCCTTTTGGATTTACGCCATACATTTTTTTAAAAGATTTAATAAGCTGGCTTGGATCATTGAAACCGCAGCGATAGGATATTTCTTTAATAGAAGGTACTCTATCCGGGCTAAACATAATAATTTTATATGCAAGCTTCAGTCGTTTGTCGCGAATGAACTTTGAAATTCCGCCATGTTTTTCAAAAAGACGGTAGAGATTTGAGCGCGAAATATGAAAGTGCTCTATTATGAATTGTGGGCAAAGAAGTGGATTGGCCAGATTATTTTCTATAAAAGCTATAATCCTGTGGCGGATATTCAATATTGGTACCCAGTCACCGCTCAGACCTTTATCGACACCGTTTAAACTTGAAGATAATAAAGAGAGAAGTGCTTCTTTGATGCCAATGGCTTCTACAGCGCTGAATTCAGCTTCTATGTTGATTATGCCCTGGATGTAATTGGATAATATTTTTGTCGATGGTAAGTGCTGTTTTAATATGACGCCATGGAGGTTTTTCCATGCATAAATTTTTTCAAGTTCATTTTTTGAAATATTGATGTTGATGCGAGATCCGGCACTGACTTCTCCCGCTGTGGTTTGTGAAAGATCCGTAATATAAATATCGCCAGGTTGAGCGTAAACTTCCACATCATTAAAAGTGCTATACATCGTGCCGGCTGTCACGATTTGGATAATATAGTGATCTAGTCCGCTTTGGGCGATTGTTCTTTTTGTGCGGACATATCTCTGACTATTGAAGGTCGAATTCCCAATCAGAAGTGACCCTATTGCGCGCCATCGTACGCTGCCATGGAAACCTTTGATTTTTTCATCGGTATTTTCAGACACTTCATATATTGGTTTGATTGTCTCGCGCCATAGGTCATCTTTTCTTTTGGCATCCACCATGTTCGTTGAAAAGAAAAATTCTTTTTTCATATTTATTCATGCAGACATTGTTTTGGTTGCGCAATATAACCGGGGAGTGCGAATGGAATTGTCGCAAAATTATTGTGATAGAGTATAGTTTTAGTAAAATATCATATAATGGATATAGGCATCATAATATAATGTATCTATATTAAGAATACATATTATGAAACTCAATTTTCAATTTATTATAATGAAAAAATCAATTGGGAAAAGATCGAAATTATTCGAATTTATAGAATTCATGTTTCCATATTGTGGAGAACATAACTAAATTTTGAGCATTGATCATGCCGGGTCAGCATCTTTAAAAACGATGCAGGCCCGGCATGTTTATTTGTTTCGCATCCCTGTCAGTAGGGGCTGTCGACCTGGCCCATTTCCACATACACAGTCTTGATCTGACTGTAATGTGTCAGGGCTGCAATGCCGTTTTCCCGTCCAATTCCAGACTGATTATAGCCGCCAAATGGTACTTCAACGGGTGTTAGATTATAGGCATTGATCCAGCAGGTGCCGGCCTTGATCTGGCTGATGACGCGATGTCCACGTGCAATGTCAGCGGTGAAGACACCGGCAGCCAGACCAAATTCGCTGTCATTGGCGCGGGCGACCACTTCATCCTCTTCGGAAAAGTCAAGAATGCTCATGACGGGTCCGAAGATTTCCTCCCGCGCGATTGTCATATTATCGGTGACATCGGTGAATATGGTCGGTTCAATATAGCTGCCTTTATCAAAACCCTGAAGTTTCGGGATGCCGCCACCGCAGACAAGTGTGGCGCCTTCTGCCTTGCCTTTTTCGATATAGGACAACACTTTGTTGCGTTGTGCATGATTGATGAGCGGCCCCATCTGGGTGGCTTCATCCAGCGGGTCGCCGATGCGAATTTTACGGGTGCGTTCAGTCAGGCGTTCGACAAATTTCTCGCGGATGTTCTTGTGTACGAAAACGCGCGTACCATTTGAGCAGACCTGACCTGTAGAATAAAAATTGCCGAGCATCGCGCCGCCAATTGCATTGTCGAGGTCTGCATCGTCAAAGATGATAATTGGCGATTTGCCACCCAGCTCCATGGTGACATGCTTGAGGCTTTCGCCAGCCTGCGACATGATCCGCTTGCCGGTTGGAACAGAGCCCGTCAGCGACACTTTTGCTGTCAGACGGTGATTGACGAGTGCCGCCCCCACTTCGCCAAAGCCCTGAACAACATTGAACAGACCATCAGGAAGGCCAGCTTCCATATAGGCTTCTGCCAGCGCAAGTGCTGATAGAGGGGTATTTTCAGACGGCTTGAAAATGAAAGCATTGCCCATTGCCAGCGCCGGGGCGGATTTCCAGGCAGCAATCTGGATCGGGTAATTCCAGGCGCCAATGCCGACACAGATTCCAAGCGCTTCACGGCGAGTATAGGCAAAGGAGCCACCAAGCTCGACGAATTCACCGTTAAAACCAGCAACCACCCCGCCGAAAAATTCAAGCGCATCGGCAGCTGATGCAGCGTCTGCAACCAGCGTTTCTTGCAGCGCTTTACCCGTATCGAGTGTTTCGATCTTCGAGAGTTTCTTGTTCTTTTTACGCAGGATTTCTGCGGTGCGGCGCAGAATGCGACCGCGCTCAACCGGTTTTAGCGCCGCCCATTCGCTTTGCGCTTTCAGTGCAGCCGCATAGGCTGCTTCGATTACATCAGGGGTTGCAGAGTAGAGTCTGGCAATTTCTTCGCCTGTTGCCGGATATATCACAGGCAATGGCGTCCCGGCCTTGTCTTCCACAAATGCGCCGCCGATGAAGTGCGAGGCTTTTGGTTGTGCTTTCATTTTTTTCTCCTCGAAATTCATTAGCGGTCGGATATTTCCCAACGTGGGTTGATCCATGGTTGCTGATTGGACCGTCCCAGTGGCGTGCGCCCCAGAATATGATCGGATGCCTTTTCACCCGTCATGATCGATGGGCCATTGAGGTTGCCATTGGTAATGCGCGGGAAGATCGACGAATCTGCAACGCGCAATCCCTCAACACCAATGACCCGGCATTCAGGGTCAACCACGGCCATTGGATCATCAATTGAGCCCATTTTGCACGTTCCACAAGGATGGAATGCACTTTCCACATGTTCGCGCAGGAAATCATCGAGTTCACTATCAGACTGAACATGAGCACCGGGCTGAATTTCTTTGCCGCGATAGGGCGCAAAAGCATCCTGCCCGAATATTTCGCGCGTCAATCGCACGCAATGACGGAAATCAGCCCAGTCATCCTCATGGGACATATAGTTGAACTTTATGACAGGCTTTTCACGAGGATCGGCCGAACGAAGCGTAACACTGCCGCGGGATCTGGAGCGCATGGGCCCGACATGGGCCTGAAAGCCGTGCGATTGGGCTGCCGCCTTGCCGTCATAGCGGATGGCAACTGGCAGGAAATGATACTGAATATCTGGATATTCTACACCCGCTTTTGAGCGCACAAAGGCAGCAGACTCAAAGTGATTTGTCGCACCATCGCCGGTTTTGAAGAACAGCCATTGTGCGCCAATTCTGGCTTTTGAAAATAGGTTAAGTTTTGAATAAAGCGTGATGGGCTGCGTACATTCCTGCTGGATATAAACCTCCAGATGGTCTTGCAGGTTTTGGCCAACACCGGGCCGATCGGCTATCACTTCAATGCCATGTTCTTTAAGCTGTGCGGCTGGCCCGATGCCGGAAAGCATGAGAAGCTTTGGCGAATTGATCGATGATGCGGCGATGATCACTTCACGGCGTGCGCGAATGGTCGAGAAGCTGCGCCCAGCTTCAATTTCAACGCCAACGGCATGTTTTCCATTTATTATGATTTTTCGTGCCAAACCTCTGACAAGTTTGACATTAGGACGCTTGAGAGCCGGTTTCAGATAGGCATTGGCCGCAGACCAGCGACGTCCCTCATGGATCGTCTGCTCCATCGGGCCGAAACCTTCCTGCTTTTCACCATTATAATCTGAGGTCAACTCAAAGCCCGCCTGATGACCGGCATCGACAAAGGCCTTGAATAATGGATTATCGCGGCGACCGCGCTGAACATGCAAAGGACCATTGGTGCCGCGCCAGCCCTCCTGTCCACCATGCGAATTTTCCATCCGTTTGAAATAGGGCAACACATCGGCATAGGACCAGCCGCTTGCGCCACTTTCCGACCAATGGTCATAATCGCGTGCATGACCGCGCACATAGACCATGCCATTGATGGATGATGAGCCGCCAACCACCTTGCCGCGCGGGGTAACGAGGCGGCGTCCACCGATATGGGGTTCCGGCTCTGTCGAAAATCCCCAGTCATAGGTTTCCATATTCATGGGAAAGGAGAGGGCGGCAGGCATCTGGATCAGCGGACCAATGTCCGGGCCACCATATTCGATAACAATGACCGAATGTCTGCCATCTTCTGACAGACGATAGGCCATGGCTGACCCGGCAGAACCGGAGCCGATGATAACGAAATCTGCTTCCATACTCATGGCTCCACCGAAAGCTGGACCGCGATATAATCTTCAACAAGCGCAATTGCCGATGTGGCATCCGGTGCATCTGCACCCAGCGCATGACGGATATAAAGCCCGTCGATCAGTGCGCTCGCGCCTTCAGCAATACGATTGGCGCGAGCTTTAGAGGTAAGCTGACCGAGCGCGAAAACGAAGTTTGAATGCAGGCGGCGGGCATAGACACGCAAAAGCCGCCTTGTGTCTTCGGATTGCTGGGCGTGGACATAGAATGTGAGCCAGGCGGCAATCGTCTCATGGGCGAATTGCGAAGCGGAAAAATTTACCTTGATAATGGCAGCAATGCGCTCATGCGGCGTCTCGGCAGCCCTGATTGCCTCGTTTAAATCATGGCCCAGTTCGCGCAATAAATGCCGCATGGTGGCGAGGATAAGCTTGTCTTTACCGCCAAAATAATGATGCGCGAGGGCAGGAGATACGCCAGCCTCATGGGCGATTTGCGCAACGGTGACATCAAGCGAACCGCGCTGGCCGATTGTTTTGATCGTGGCGTTGATGAGTTCGCGCCGACGCAGTGGTTCCATCCCGATTTTGGGCATAATCATTATCCGGCTTGAGGAGTGTCGATTGCTATTTTATTGTTGCCCATTTTATCGTTGATTGACTGATCAATCAATAAAAAATCTGACAGGCGTCGAAATGTGGATAGGGGCTATTATTTAGCGACTTCCACCCGATGAGCTTGCGGACAATGTCTGCTCTGCATACATTCAAGCCATGAGCAGAGCTTTCACAAAAGAACAGGACGATGCACCGGTTGACCTTGGTGAACGACCTGTCAGCCCGCACCGCAATCTCGTAACGCCTGACGGCTTGAAGATGATTGAACAGGAGCTTGTGCGCCTGCAACGCGAGCTGGCGCAAGCCAATGTCGCGGAAGAACGTTCAACAATTGCGCGTCTTTCGCGTGATTTGCGCTACTGGACGTCGCGTCGTGAAACGGCAGAACTATCTGTACCTGAACCGGACAGCGAGGTGGTGCGCTTCGGCATGACGGTTGAGCTTGAAAATCTTGATGACGGCAGCACCCGCATATGGACTATTGTGGGCGAAGATGAGGCCGACCCATCCAAGGGCAAAATCTCGCATATAGCGCCGGTTGCAATCATGCTTTTTGGCAAGCCGGTGGGCGATGTGTTGAAGATCAATGGCCATGACTGGGAGATTGTGTCGGCGAAAGTTTAGGATCCTGACTCTAACCTTCGCCAACCGCTACACAATGATCACGAAAGAAAGCTGCAGCACCGGCTTCGTCGATTTCGCTGGTTGATACCATCAAAACAAGTTGGATAATGTCTTCTTGCTCTGCTTCGAGGCTGTAGCCATTGAAGTAAAGAAACAAATCAGCAGCCGCCAGGCCAGTGCGCTTCTTGCCATCGATAAATGGATGGTTCTTAAGTAACCCAAACAAATAAGCTGCGGCGAGATCAAACAGGTCGGGATTGCCATAGGCTTCTTTCTGCAATGGTCGGGCCAGAGCAGAATCCAGTAAGCTGGAATCACGAATCCCCATCGCTCCACCATGCAGCAGTAATTGCTCCTGATGCAGTGCCTCAATAAAAATGCGTGAATGAAAGTCTGTCACTTTGCCAGCACACGATAGGCGGTCTCATATTTTTTCATGCGCTCACGCGCAATCTTCATCTTCTTCTCGAAGACGTCAGGATCATCCTCATTGCGCGTTAATCGTAGGCTGTTTTCATCTGCTGTGAGAACCAGCGTGTCGCCTGCTTGCAGATTAAGTCGCTCCAGCACTTCCTTAGGCAGGATGACACCTTCGGAATTGCCGATCTTGCGCAGGGTTACGTTCATGACTTTTCTCCTATGTTATAACAGATGATATAACATAGGAGTCATATTGTCTACGCGTCCTATAACCATCCCTTGCGGCGGAAATAGAACAGTGGCAGCAATGCCGAGGCAATCATCAGGCCCAGCGCCATTGGATAGCCCCATGGTGAGTTGAGTTCCGGCATGAATGAGAAGTTCATGCCATAGATCGACGCAACGAGTGTGGGCGGCATGAAGCCCACCGCGGCAACTGAGAAAATTTTGATGATCGCATTTTGTTCGACAGATATAAGCCCGACAATTGTATCCAGCAAAAACGTGACCTTGTTGGACAGGAAGTCGACATAGGCGACCAGCGATTGCGCATCGCGTTCAAGCGATTTGATCCATGACCGTGTGTCTTTTTTGGTCGCGACGGGGCTATTTATTGCCGAAAGATAAACCAGCATTCGACTGACGCCTGCCAGGCTTTCCCGCATGCGCGATAAAAACGTTCCCTGACCGCCGATCTGTGTGAGGATATGTCGAAAATCTTCCGTTGTCATTGGCCGCGCTTTTGGCTGGCGACGATAGATCGAATGCGATGCCGCATCGATTTTTCCTGCAACGCCTTCCAGAATATCCGCCAGACGATTGGTCGTTGCCTCGATGATGCCAAGCATGATCGACAGGCCCGAGCATCTGGTTGTCGGGATCAGACCATTACCGGGCTTTGTGGCACGGGTAATGTAAATGCTCACCGATTTCGGGTCCGCATAGCGCACGGTCACAAGGCGCTGGCCATAGATGATGAAGGTGACAGGCGCCAGTTCCCGGTGATCAAGATCAACAGCATGAAGAATTGGCACCGTCAGATATTGTGCGCCATTTTCCATATAGAACCGGCTTGATTCCTCAATTTCTGTCATGTCTTCGCGGGTGGGGATGGAAATGCCGGTCCATGCCTCAACGATATGATCTTCATTGACGCCGGGTGCAAGCAGGTCAATCCATATGACATTTTCAGGCAAGGGATTGCCGGGTTCGACCTCGACACGTTCAAGGTGGTCTCCGTTTAGGCAGTAAAGATTGATCATGGTGCACCCGATTGCCAAGTCTTTTAATTCACCTGCCAGCTTGCGTTAAAAATGTTAACGGAATACGGCAGACCAACTCTTCCGATGTTTATTACAAAATTTCAGCTATTGATCCAATAATCTGATGAGATGCATCGCTGATTTGTGATGAGATTGACATGAAAGGTGCTGGCGAAATGAGCCACACAAATTCTGCGGCAGAGACCGCTTTGGTGGATGTCGAAGTTGACAGTGTGCCGCAGCCTCCCGAGCCGCGCCAACAGAATATGGCTCTGCGCTTTTTGCTGGGATTAAGTCTGGTTTTGATTGCAGCCAATCTGCGACCGGTGTTTTCAAGCGTATCGGTGCTTTTGCCGGAAATCATCGAAGCGACGGGTATGTCGGGTGTTGCGGCAGGTGTGCTGACAACTTTGCCGGTTGTCTGTCTTGGAGTATTTGCGCCCTTTGCACCGCGCCTTGCGCAGCGTTTTGGGGCGGAGAAAGTTCTGTTATTTGTACTGATCGTTTTAACCATTGGCACAGCGATCCGCGGCATTGGCAATTCGGCATCGCTTTTTATCGGTGCGATGCTGGCAGGAGCGGCAATTGCCACGGGTAATGTGTTGCTGCCGGGGGTGGTTAAGCGCGATTTCCCAAAAACCGCAGCCATCATGACCGGGCTTTATACAATGGCATTGTGTGGCGGCGCTGCCGCAGCAGCGGGTTTTACAATCCCGATTGAGCATATGCTGGGCGGCTCCTGGAATCTGGCACTGGCTTTCTGGGCTTTGCCAGCCGCACTTGTGCTGTTGCTGTGGTTGCCACAGGCTTTACGCGCAAAGCATAATGTGGCCCATTCCGGTTTTAAGCTTATCGGATTATGGAAAGACAAGCTTGCATGGCAGGTCACATTGTTTATGGGGCTTCAGTCTTCCATGGCTTATGTGGTCTTCGGCTGGCTCGCCCCTATTTTGCGTGAGCAGGGGCTAAGCGCCACCGCAGCCGGCGGACTGGTGTCATTTTCCATTCTTGTGCAGGTCATCACCTGTCTGGGGATACCTTCGATCGCCATCCGGCAGAAAAGCCAAAGCCTGCTCAATGCTCTGCTTTGTATGAGTGCAGCGCTGCCCTTGATTGGTTTTCTTTATTTGCCGCAATGGAGCTTCTGGCTTCTGGCCATCATTCAGGGCTTTGGGCAGGGCGGACTTATTGCAGCTGCGATGATGGTGATCGTGTTGCGTTCACCCGATTCCCATATAGCGGCGCATCTCTCTGGCATGGCGCAATGTGTGGGCTATATAATCGCTTCCATCGGGCCGCTGGTGGTGGGATTGATCCACAGTGCGACAGGCAGTTTTGCAGCTTGTGGACTATTTTTTGCAGCTCTTGGTATAGGAGCTGCCATTAATGGCTGGGGCGCAGGCCGCGCAAAACATATCGGCGTTAAAGGCGTTTAAAAAATAAAACAGCCCCGTTTTCCGGGGCTGTTTTTTGTGAAATCTATACGAACTGACCCAGGCCAGGAATTGATCCGACAATGGCGTCGACCGGTTCGGCACCGGCTTTTTCCTTGGCAAAGCTGATGGTTTCCTTTGCAACGCCGGAAATTTCGCCCATGCCGAGACCCGCGCCCATCAGCTGCGAGCCAAGTCCCATCACGCCACCCATCAGGCCGGATAGAAGGCCGCCGCCTTTAACCTGCGAAATGGCTTCTTCCGCACCCGGAAAAGCTGCCAGAAGCTGCTGAACCTTGTCGGCTGGACCTTCTTTTTGCAAAAAGGCCAAAATCATACCAACGGCTTTTTGAGCTGTCGCTGCATCAATACCGACATTGGAGGTGATGCGCGTGATCAGTTCTTCCATGAGACTCTCCCGAATTATCTTACGTTTACGTAATATGCATTATGATTGAAGCTTTGCAAGTATTTCTGATGCATAATGTTCCGAATTTTTCTGAACTGAAGCTAAAAATCAAGTTTCCTGCCCCTAATTTCGAGTTATCGTTGTAGCGTGGCTGTGCTGCTGGTATATCCTTGGTCAAGCAAACCTTTTACGGAGCGACAGAGCTGATGACCGCTGATGATGCAATTTTTCTTGGTGCAAGCCGTAAACCGGATGATTCCTATCAGCAGCCGGAATATCTGGCGCTGAAATATGGTAACAGGCATGGTCTTGTCACCGGTGCGACGGGCACGGGGAAGACTGTGACTTTGCAGGTATTGGCTGAAAGTTTTTCTGCGGCTGGTGTTCCTGTTTTCTGTGCAGATATCAAGAGCGATCTGTCAGGGATTGCCGCAGCCGGTGTGGCAAACGAAAATCTCACCAAACGCGCTGAAGAAGTGAAGCTTGATCCTTATGAATTGCGCGCTTCTCCTGTTATTTTCTGGGATATTTTTGGTGAAAAGGGCCATCCGGTCCGCGCAACCATTTCAGAAATGGGACCGTTGCTGCTCTCGCGTCTGATGAGCCTTACAGATGCACAGGAAGGTGTGCTTAACGTTGCTTTCCGCCTTGCCGATGAAGAAGGCCTGTTGCTGCTGGATCTTAAAGACCTGCAGGCAATTCTTGCAGAAATGGCGGAGCGCTCGACTGAACTTTCAGCGAAATATGGCAATGTCAACAAGGCTTCTGTTGGTGCGATACAGCGTTCGCTGCTGGTGCTTGATCAGCAGGGAGGGACGAAGTTTTTTGGTGAACCTGCGCTTCGTATCTCCGATTTGATGCGCACAACGACCGATGGGCGCGGCGTTATCAGTGTGCTTGCCGCGGACAAGCTGATGATGAGCCCACGTCTTTACTCGACATTTCTGCTTTGGCTGATGTCTGAACTGTTTGAAGAGCTTCCCGAAGTGGGCGACCCTGACAAGCCGCGTCTGGTGTTTTTCTTTGATGAGGCACATTTGCTGTTTGATGAAGCACCAAAGGCACTGGTCGATCGTGTTGAACAGGTGGTTCGCCTGATTCGTTCGAAAGGTGTTGGTGTTTATTTTGTAACGCAGAACCCGCTCGATGTGCCTGAAACGGTTCTGGCCCAGTTGGGTAACCGTGTGCAGCATGCGCTTCGCGCCTATACGCCCCGCGAAACCAATGCAGTAAAAACCGCAGCCGATACGTTTCGTCCGAATCCTGATTTCAAAACTTACGAGGCGATTACCAATCTCTCGACAGGTGAAGCGCTGGTGTCGACATTGCAGGCAAAGGGTGTTCCTTCAATGGTTCAGCGCACATTGATCCGTCCACCATCGTCACAGATTGGACCATTGTCGCCGGAAGCCCGTGCAAAAATTATCGCAGCAAGCCCGGTTGCAGGCCAGTATGATCAGGCTGTGGATCGGGATTCTGCATTTGAAATGCTGGCTCGAAAGGCGCAGGCTTCGGTAGAGGCAAAGCAGAATGCCAAAGAAGAAGAAGCTGGCCAGAGCGGAGGCATTCTTGGCGAGATCATGGGTACCGCTTTTGGAACAGGACGCCGCTCTGGTCGCCAGACGGTCGCTGAAACAGCGATGAAATCGGTTGTGCGCTCGGTCAGCAACTCCCTTGGCCGTGCGCTGGTGCGCGGTATTCTGGGCAGTTTCAAACGCTGATAGAATAGCAAAAAGCCCCGCATTGCGGGGCTTTTAAATATGTATCCAAATTCAGATTTAGATGACCACGATCGGTGCTTTTGGCGGTACGCGATTATAAAGGTCGATGATGTCCTGGTTTAACAGGCGTACACAACCAGACGAAACCGCCTTGCCGATAGACCACCATTCAGGATTGCCGTGCAGGCGATAGATGGTGTCTTTGCCATCTTTGAAGATGTACAGTGCACGTGCTCCGAGCGGGTTCTTGAGGCCCGGACCCATGCCGCCATTGCGTATGCTGTAGGGCTCGAGTTCCGGCTGGCGTGCAACCATTTCATCCGGCGGTGTCCAGCGCGGCCATTCGCGCTTGTATTGAATAACAGCGCGGCCTGACCATGCAAAACCATCGCGGCCGATGCCAACGCCATAACGCATTGCCTGACCATTACCAAGGACCAGATACAAAAAGCGATTGGCGGTGTCGACAACGACCGTTCCAGGCATTTCACCTGTTGGATCCTGCACGACCTGACGCAGATAGCGCTTGTCCATTTTCTGGATTGGTATAGCTGGAAGCTGATAACCATTGTCTTCAACTGCCGCATACATGGATGTCCAGCTTCCGTAGGAAGCATCGACATTGGCTTGCGGTGTCCTGTTGACAGGATTGCCATTGGCATCGACATCGACGATTGGAACATTCTGCCCCAACTGAGCACAACCGGCGAGGCCGGCCGCCGCTGTTGCTGTCATGGCCGTAAGAAAGGAACGGCGGGTAAGGGTCGTTTGCATATGAAAACCAGTTTGATGACGGGAGGAGTGTTAGATACAACGGTTAGGGTTAATGAAGTGCGACCAACGCGTTATGATAATCACAAATTCTGCGTTCAGAACGATGTGACCGCATTTAATTGCAGGCAAAACGCCCGATGAATGTGGCCTCTCGCCGTTCATAATAAGGCTTAAAAGTGGCCGGGGCATCGCAAGTGGTTTCGTGTTGCCATTGTGACACAATTTTGGTCGCAACAGGCGGTTGTCTGCGGCTGTCGTCTGTGTCGGTTGCTTTTTAGGTATTGCTGAATTTAGTTCAATTGCTTCAGACTGGGCAGAATAAGGGCAGGGGGATATTGCTTGTATTCGTCAGGCTGGCTGGATCGATTGATCCATACAGCACGCATACCGAATCGTGCAGCACCTGCAATATCCCAGCGGTTGGAAGATTGGAATGAGATTGCTGACGGGTAAAGCCGCCATTGCATTGCTATCAGCTCATAGACTGAAGGCGATGTCTTATAACGTTTGACGCTATCGGCTGAGATGACATCATCAAGCAGGGCATCCAGTGCGCAGGATTTAACCGCCGCTTCAAGCATGGCAGGCGAACCATTGGAGAGGATCGCCAGTCTTGCGCCTTTGTTTTTCAGGCTTTTCAGTGCGGCAGGGACTTCCGGGTAGCAATCAAGATGTCCATAGGCTTCAAGCAGATCGCTGCGCAGAAGGGGATCGACAGAAGGATAACGCGCAAAGGCGAAATCGAGGGCTTCTTCAGTCAGTTTCCAGAAGTCACGATATTCCCCCATCAGGCTGAGTGTCCAGGAATATTCGAGCTGCTTGGTTCGCCAGAGCAGGGAAAAGGCTGCTCCATCCGGTCCCGCTTTGTCTTCATGTCTTCGCACAGCGGAATGCACATCAAACAATGTGCCATACGCATCGAAAACATAAGAATTGTAAGACACTGATTTGCTCCGTTTATCTATCAATTATCGAAAAAGTAAATTGGACCCTATCTTTATGCAATTTCAATAAAAATTCATTGACTTGGTAGTCAAATTTAGAAGATGCGCCATTGCCGCATGTGACATTGCGGCCTATGTAGATTGCGCACGCAAGTTTTCAGGGCTGTGCTCGCACTGCCCTCAGTAGCTGCTTATTGTAAGCTGAAAGACACAGAGGAGAGTTCCAATGGCCTTTGAACTGCCACCCCTTCCGTATGATTATGATGCACTTTCGCCATTCATGTCGCGTGAAACACTCGAATTCCATCATGACAAGCACCATCAGGCTTATGTTACCAATGGTAACAAGCTGCTTGAAGGTTCAGGTCTTGAAGGCAAGAGCCTTGAAGAAATCGTCAAGGAAAGCTTTGGCAAAAATCAGGCGCTCTTCAACAATGCCGGTCAGCACTATAACCATCTCCATTTCTGGCACTGGATGAAGAAAGACGGCGGCGGCAAGAAGCTGCCTGGTGCGCTTGAAAAGGCTATTGAATCCGATCTCGGCGGTTACGACAAGTTCCGCGAAGATTTTATCGCAGCTGGCGCCGGTCAGTTTGGCTCGGGCTGGGCATGGCTGTCAGTCAAGGATGGCAAACTCGAAATCTCGAAGACTGCCAATGGTGAAAGCCCGCTCGTTCACGGCGCGACACCAATTCTTGGCGTCGACGTATGGGAACATTCCTACTACATCGACTATCGCAATGCGCGTCCGAAGTACCTCGAAGCATTCATCGATAGCCTTGTGAACTGGGATTATGTTCTGGAGCTCTACGAAAAGGCATAATAGGCCTTTTCAGTCGTGAAAATGAAGAACCCTGCGAAAGCAGGGTTTTTTGTTGCTTGATCATGCATAAAACATGATGCTCAAGATCAAGAATAGTTTCAGATATTTTCTGAAGAGAATGCAGAGATGGAATATTTAAACAATAGTATTTTAATCATGTTTTTCACATAATTGTGAAATCAATGTAATAATATCAATAATATCTGCGTATTTATTGTCCTTAACACCATTTGATGAGTGTATTTGTTGCAAATATGGTGAATCTATCTGATATTTACATCAGGGATGATTATTATCCATTTTCAATTACGGAGGATCATATGCGTTCTTTTTTTCTGGCTTTTGGTGCAGCGCTAATTCTGGGCGCTGGTGTGGCTCATGCCGATGTGATCGCTGATCGTCAGGCCATCATGAAAGATCTGGGCCGCTCTGTCGGGCAGCTGGCGCCAATGGTGAAGGGTGAAAAACCTTTTGATGCAGCCGTTGCTCTGGCAGCTCTCGAAAAAATCGACGCAGATGCGAAAAAGTTTGATGTTGATAGCTTGTTCCCTGTTGGCTCCGATCAGGGGGACACGGAAGCTTCTCCAAAAATTTGGGAAAACAGGCAAGATTTTATCGGGCACGTTGAAAAATTCCGTGCCGATGCCGCGGCAGCAGTTGCGGCAAAGCCCGCTGATCTTGATGCATTGAAGCCTGTCTTTCAGCAGGTCGCCGCCAATTGCGGTTCCTGTCATCAGGCCTATCGCGTGAAGAAGAACTGATTAGGAAAATAATGATTCGCAAACTTGCCTATGCTGCAGGTGCCGTCATCATTATCGGCGCTGCCAGTTTCTGGATGCTGACAAGGCCGCAGACGGTAGACCCGTCAGTGATTGCGTCTTTGCAGCCGGGTGATGTCGTCAATGGAGAGCAGGTTTTCTGGGCAGGTGGCTGCGCTTCCTGCCATGCAGCACCGGCTGCAACCGGCGATGCCCGCAAGATTCTTGCCGGCGGGCATGAGCTGGTTTCGGATTTTGGCACTTTCATTGCTCCAAATATTTCCCCATCAGAGCAGGGGATTGGCAACTGGACATTGCATGACTTCGCCAATGCAATGCTGAAAGGGACAGGTCGGGCAGGGGAGCATCTTTATCCTTCTTTTCCCTACACATCTTACGCAAAGATGCAGCCGCAGGACGTGGCGGATTTGTTTGCCTATATGAAAACGCTGCCGGAATCTGACAATGTAGCGCAACCGCACAAACTGGGCTTTCCGTTTAATATTCGGCGAGGGCTTGGGCTTTGGAAACAGCTTTATCTCTCTGATAAGCCGGTTCTGGCCCTTGCCAATGTATCGGATCAGGTCAAGCGTGGGCAATATCTTACCGAAGCGCTCGGTCATTGTGGGGAATGCCACACACCGCGCAATGTCATTGGCGCTCTGGATACAAAGCAATGGATGGCGGGCGCTTTATCACCTGAAACCGGCAGCGATGGTCGCAAGGGCATTGTGCCCAATATCACCTCTGGTGAAGGAGGCATTGGCGACTGGAGTGAAAACGACATCGCCTATGCGCTTCAAAGCGGCTTTACGCCGGATTTTGATTCACTCGGCGGTTCCATGACCGATGTTGTAACCAATATGGCGCAGATAACAGATGCGGATCGTGAGGCAATCGCGGCCTATCTCAAGGCGATTCCTGCGCATAAGAATGGTTATCCATCCACCCGCTGATTATCTCTTCGTGCAGCGCACAACAGTTGGTAATCCGGCATTGGTGTATTTGCTCTGCATTGTATAGAGCCAACCTTTGCATTCTGACATGGTTTGAAAGCAGCGAAAGCGATCAATCGGCACCAATCCGTCACTGCTGACAAAGGGTGAGTCGTCCACGCCGCTGAATTGCCCAACAATGACACCACTGCCACGTGGTGGCGTGTTGCAGCGCTGTCCGGCAAATTCGCTGACATTTTTACGCACCTGTGCTTGTGCGAGTGTTGCAGGTGTCATCAATGGCAAGGCAATAAGAGCAGTCAAAAATGCGCGATGCATGCTTTGATCTCCGTATCGGTTCCATCAAGCTATTATAGGCTTGAACAAAACTCCCGGCAAATGAATTGCCGGGAGTATTATTTATATGTCTTTAATGATGTTTTCCGACAGCTTTGAGTGCAAAAGCATAAGTATAGGCGACTTCTTCCAGCCGGGAGAAGCGCCCCGATGCACCGGCATGACCTGCATCCATATTGATACGGAAGAGAACCGGATGATTGTCGGTTTTCAGTTCACGCAGCTTTGCGACCCATTTGGCTGGTTCCCAATAGGTGACGCGCGGATCGGTCAGGCCTGCAACAGCGAGAATGCGCGGATAGGCCTGTGCCTTTACATTGTCATAAGGCGAGTAGGCTGCAATATTGCGATAATCGGCTTCTGATGTAATCGGATTGCCCCATTCCGGCCATTCAGGAGGTGTGAGGGGCAAAGTGTCATCAAGCATGGTGTTGAGCACATCGACAAATGGTACTTCTGCAATAATACCGCCAAAGGCCTCTGGTGCCATATTCGCAATAGCGCCCATCAGCATGCCACCTGCTGAGCCGCCATGGGCAACGATTGCATCATGACTGGTGAAACCTTGCGCGACGAGATGCTTCGCTACCGCGATAAAGTCTGTGAACGTGTTGGTTTTCTTTTCACGTTTGCCATTTTCATACCAGGAAAATCCTTTGTCCTTGCCACCACGAATATGCGCGATGGCATAAACAAAGCCCCGGTCAACCAGTGACAGGCGAGAAGTGCTGAAGCTTGCCGGAATCGTTATGCCATAGGAGCCATAGCCATAGAGCAGACAGGGTGCAGATCCATCGATCTTCGTGTCCTTGTGGTAGAGCAGCGACACTGGAACCAATTCACCGTCTTTGGCCGGTGCAAGAATACGCCGCGTGACATAATCGGAAATTTTATGACCGGAAGGCACTTCCTGTGTTTTGAGCAGCACGCGTTCACGTGTGTTCATGTTGTAGTCGAAAAGCTGCTCAGGCGTGGTCATCGAAGAATAGGAGAAGCGGATGACATCCGTATCATATTCCGCACTGCCGTGCAGTCCCAGCGAATAGGCCTCTTCATCAAAGGCAATAGCGTGCTGTTCGCCGGTTTTACGGTCACGGATGACAATCCGCGGCAGACCGTTATCGCGTTCCATCCAGACCAGATGCCGTTTATAGGCAGCATGTGAAAGAATAAGGCGTCCGGGAACCTCAGCAACAATATCTTCCCAGTTTTCCGGTTGCGGTGCTGATGCGGGTGCACGCATGATTTTAAAGTCTTTGGCGCCATTAATATTGGTCAGAATGAAGAATTCATCCCCACCCGGCGCCAGATCATATTCCACGCCGGTTTGACGCGCCATGACGAGCTGCGGTTTTGCCGCCGGATCATTGGCAGGCAGCAGCCAGCATTCCGAAGTTTCGTGATCATGAATGTCAATGAAGATGAAGTCATCAAGGGGAGAACCGCCGATTCCGACAAAAAATCCCGGATCTTTTTCCTCAAAGATCAGCTTGTCCTGCGTCTGTAATGTACCGATTTCATGGTAGAAAACCTTGGATGGCCGGTGGTTTTCATCAAGCAGGCTATAGAAGAAGCCTTTGCTGTCAGCATCCCAGCTACCGCTTCCATTGGTATCGGTAAGAATGTCATCAAGGTCTGACATTTTTTCAAGGTCACGAATCTTGAGTTTGTAAAATTCCGAACCCTTATCGTCATAGCCCCAGATCAAGCGATTGTGATCGGGTGAGTGATCAGCGGAAGCAAGGCGGAAATAGGCCTTATCTTGCGCTTCCTTGTCTCCGTCTAGAAGGATTGTTTCGGTGCCGCCATCGCGTGGCGTGCGGATGAAATAGGGTTGCTCGCCGCCGGTGCGAAAAGAAGCGCCATATGCATAAGGTCCGTCCTTGGATGGAACGGATGAATCATCTTCTTTAATGCGCCCACGCATCTCGGCAAAAAGTGCTTTTTGAAGCGTCTGCGTATCTTTCATCAAAGCGGATTGATAGGCATTTTCTGCCTCGAGATGCGCCCGAATTTCGGGTGCCAGAACGGATGGGTCCTTGAAGACATCCTGCCAGTTATCAGCGCGAAGCCATGCATAATCATCCGTGCGGGTAATGCCGTGGCGGGTATCTTGTGATGGATGTTTCGTTGCTTTGGGCGGCTGCGGGAAATAGATGTCTTGGGGCATGTAAAATCCAGTAAAAGTGAAATCATTCAGAACTGTTATGTCTGGGTCCTGACCCTGGCACAAACAAGATTACGCGGGATCGAAGATCAGGGCATTGCCATTCATGCAGTAACGCAAGCCAGTTGGCGGCGGACCATCCGGGAAGACGTGCCCCAGATGCGCATCACAATCCGAGCAGCGAATTTCAGTGCGGTTCATTCCATAAGAATGGTCTTCAAAGGCCGAAACTGCATCAGCTTCGATCGGTTGATAGAAACTTGGCCAGCCGGTTCCCGATTCATATTTTGTTTCAGAGCTATAAAGAGCGCGGTTGCAGCATACACAGCGATAGATTCCGTGTAAGGAACTGTCAAAATTCGGGCTGGAAAAGGCACGTTCCGTGCCATGCTGGCGGGTAATCTGATATTGGATTGGTGTGAGCTGTTCGCGCCATTCCGCATCAGTTTTGACAATTTTCAGACGACGGTTTTGATCGGTTGAGTTTGACATTGTTTCCTCCTGTGTGGGGAGATTGGCAGTTTGTTGCCCGCAGTGGTCGCTTTTTGGACTGGACGAACCGTGAATCGGACTGTTTATCGCATTATGGAATGCTTGAGACCTTTAATCGTTTGTTTATAGCTATGGTATTTAAAATTGTTTTTGTTTTTTAGTTTGGTCTTGAATTTTATGTGTGCACTATCTGTTTTTAAGCTTCCAGACATATATAGTTGCAGACAGTATCAAATACGAGTTTAATTACGTGAAATATATTTTAGATTTGCCTTTTTGCTGCCTTAGTCGTTATCCATGAGTTTTGCTGGTAAATATGGTTCTTTTAGAGGGCATTAAGAAGAATTGCTCCAAAAGACATTGTTTATATATGTGTGATAATTCAGGAAGCAGCAAAGATAATATACCAGTGAACTTATCACTTTACGAATAAATACGATCTCTCGGCAGGGTATTTTTCATAGGTTAGTCATTTTTGAATGACACCTATAGCTGCATGTCGGTTGTATTTGTATTTGTAAGAAGAATTTTGCATCCTGGATGTAAATCATTTTAACAATTCTATTGCAAATGGTGATGTTCTTTGTTATTGGCGATGCAATTTAGCATTGGGCAGGGTTTAAGATTTTAAGAAAATCGCTCTCGATTTCATTGAGAGCTTTAATCTGCTTGATATGAAGAACGTTTATAAAGGAAAAAAAATGGAAAACCCTGAAGTCTATGACGAGAGTGCAGAACTGTTGCTTAGTCTGACTGCTGATGTTGTCGCTGCCTATGTCGGGAATAATTCTATTCGTGCAAGTGAGTTACCTCTCCTGATTTCAGAAGTACATGCTGCGTTCAAGAGCCATGTTGTTCGTGAAGAGGCGCCTGTTGTTGTTGAAAAGCCTAAGCCAGCTGTTAATCCGAAGAAGTCAGTGCAAGATGATTACATCATTTGCCTTGAAGACGGTAAGAAGTTCAAATCACTTAAGCGTCATTTGATGACACATTATGGTATGACTCCTGAACAGTATCGTGAAAAGTGGGATCTTGATCCTAACTATCCAATGGTTGCGCCAAATTATGCAGCAGCTCGTTCGCGTCTCGCAAAGAAGATGGGACTGGGTCGTAAGCCTAAGGGCGCATAATTGGCCTGATAATCCAATTCGTTCTTGTTTCAGTTTGAAGCAAGTTGACCATAGCCCGGTGTTTTCACGCCGGGCTATTTTTATTCCAGACCCTTATCGAACAATGACAGTCTTGCCCATCAGTCTGTCCAATGCCTGTTTTAAGGCAATATGTCTGTTAAGATCATAACTCCAATGGCGATTGATGCCTTTCAGTCGCTCACGTTCGATCAGTCGGTTTAACCTGTTTTCAGCTTGTTTTTTCTCGTCTTGTGAGCTGTTGAGCAAAGCGTCCATGTCAATGCCGGCAATGATTTGCAGGGCAGCGCGTTGCATTGCCCCCATGCGTTCTTCATTGCGCGTAGCAAGAAATTCCTTGCAACTCTTTCGAAGAGTAATTTCCATCTTTTCACTTCCACCGGTTACATTTTTCCCGATGGCAGAATCCCCTGATTTTTGAGAGTGTGGATAAAATTCCTATATTACGATGATAATAGTGGATATTTTATTTATTCCGGGCTTCATAAAACTTATCCCCACTTGCAAATTCCTCATTATAAGAAGATATTCCTATAATGGTGAGGAAAGATGAATGTCTCTGAAAACTCCGGATATCATCCATACCCGCGTAGAAGCTCTGGAAGCTTTGAAACTTATAGCAGCACGACATGGGCGGGCATTGAAGCTGGATAGTTCTGGTCCGGTTCCAGGGCGTCGACGTCAGGAAAAGAACATTCAAATCTGCGAAGCTTTGATTGATGTTTTATCTGTTTATTTTGGCGTCAGCGGTACTGAATTGCGTTCTCCGATGCGGTGCCGAAGGGAGGTTGCCCGGGTACGGCAGTTGGGAATGTATCTCGCTCATACTTTGTTTGGGATGATGATGAACGAGGTGGCAGCCGGCTTTTCCCGTGATCGGACGACTGTCATGTATGCTTGTCATCTCGTCGAGGACCGGCGCGATGACCCGGAATATGACGCAGTGGTTTCCACGATAGAAAAACTTGTCAATGTTGGATTCTCGGATTGGAGGATGGTGGCATGAGCATAGCCGGTACAACTGCCAAAACACGAATTATCCGCTTTCTGAAGCAGGGTGGATGTGAAGTGCAGGACTCTGTACGTGAAAGCCATGTTTTGCTTGTTGCCGATCATGGAACCATTGCAGCCAGCCGCACTGAATTGGATGCGATGCAAAAATCTGGCATCCTGATTTGCGAAAATGATCGGCTTGCGCTTGCGTCACAGGTCCGAAAGTTGGCCCGTCCACATGCTCGAGCCATACATAAAACTGAAACAATTGAGCTGGAATATGGCGTCAAGGTAGAAATCAACCCGTCTGAGTCACCTTTGGCCAAGCTCTATCGGCTTCGCAATGGCAAAGGCGCCAGTTTTATTTCAGAGGATGAATTTCGGGCAGGAGAGAGACTGCGTGCAGACTTCACGCGCGGATCCATGATGCCTTCAATCACAGCACGGTGGGATGTCGGTGTCGGAAATGCCAATCGTTCAGGTCCTGGTGGCATGGCGGAACTGACAGATATTGCGCTTGCAAGCCGGATGCGTGTTGAACGTGCATTGAAGGCGGTTGGGCCTGAGTTGAGTGGGGTTCTGATTGATGTTTGCTGTTTTCTGAAGGGGCTTGAACGCGTGGAACGTGAGCGTCAGTGGCCAGTACGTTCGGGCAAGATGCTGCTTAAGATGGGACTATCCATGCTGCATCGGCATTATAACCCGCATATCGAAAAGGCAGATCGGTCGGTGGGGATTGTGCATTGGGGAACACAGGATTATCGACCGATGTTGCGACCCGGTCAAAATTGATCGCTTCATGTCTTTCAATCATATTGACCCAGCCTAGGGTTTAAACAACAACAGCTTATAGACGGGGGATCACTATGCTTGGCAGCCGCAATAAGCTTGAACAGATTTTTTTAAAACTGAAAACGCGTGTCGAAAAAGAACGTGTTTTCAGCAAAACCTATCCGGGCACTGCAATTGCCGAGGCCGATGCTTCTGATAAGCGTGCGCATGAAGGATGGCGTAATAGCCCTCTTGATGGTCGGATTGTTTCAATCAAGGACTTGTTTGATATCGCGGGTGAGCCGACGCTTGCAGGCTCCGTTGTGCGCAAGACTGCTGCGAACGCAAGCGAGGATGCCGTAATTGTGCAGCGCTTGCGAGCAGCAGGCGCGGTGATTATCGGAAAAACGCATATGACGGAATTTGCGTTTACGGCAGTCGGTTTGAACCCGCATTATGGGGTGCCAGCTAATGCGATTGACCCCCGATATGTGCCCGGTGGCTCTTCTTCGGGTGCCGCAGTATCGGTTGCCGAAGGAACAAGCGAGATTGCTATCGGGTCTGATACGGGGGGGTCGGTGCGTATACCTGCGGCCTTGAACGGGCTGGTTGGCTTTAAACCTACTGCAAAGCGCATTCCTCTTCAGGGGGCATTTCCTTTGGCGCCTTCGCTTGATTCGATTGGCCCCATAGCCAGAACCGTTGCGGATTGCATTCTTGCTGATGCGATTATGGCGGGGGAGGCGCCAATTCTGCCAGCGCCTGCGGTTTTGTCTGAATTGACACTTGCATTGCCCGAAGGTGTGTTGCTGGCGGATATGGAACCTGAGGTAAATGATGCCTTTCAACGATCTTTGCAGGCACTTCAGGCCGCCGGTGTGCGGATTGTCCCGTTTGAGTTGAACGATCTTGTTTTTAAATTATGTAAAGCCACGTCGATTGGATCGATTGCAGGCATTGAGGCAAGCCAGATCCATGCACAAACATGGTTGCAAGATCCGGCTGCGAATGTTGATGAGCGTGTAAAGCATAGTCTTGCTCAACGTTTAAACATTTCCGAAAAAGACTATCAGAGCCTCATGCAGACACGCCAGTCACTGATTGCTGAAATGGATCGGCGTCTTGCAGATGTTGATTTCCTTGTGACGCCCACCACACCAATTGTCGCACCGACAATTGCTTCTGTGAGCGATGACAAGCATGAATATGAGCGTGTGGAAACACTGCTTCTGCGCAATACGCAGGTGGCCAATCAGTTTGATCTTTGCAGCATTACGCTGCCAATGCCCGTAATTGGAATGCCTGTCGGACTGATGCTGACTGGCCGAAACGGTGCGGACAAGCAATTGCTTGCAGCAGCACTTTCGGTAGAGAATCTTTTAAGCTGAAGCTTTGAGTGCCGCAGCATCCTGGCGGATGCGTGCCACCATAGAGCGCAGACCATTGGAGCGTTGTGGTGTCAGATGCTCATCAAGGCCCAGTTTTTTCAGAACTTCTTCCGGGTCCGATGCCACGATTTCGGACGCTTTGCGTCCTGAATAAAAGGCAAGTACGATCGCAACCAGACCGCGCACAATATGCGCATCGGAATCACCGAGAAAATCGATAACCGGATCTTCGCCTTCATGCGGTATTGTCTTCAGCCATACCTGACTGACGCAGCCCTGTACCTTGTGCGCAGTATCTCGCGCATCATCGGGATAAGCAGGCAATTCCTTTCCCAGATCGATTACATAGCGATAGCGATCTTCCCAGTCGTCGAGAAATTCGAAGTCGGAAATGATGCTGTCTATTGTCGTGGTCATGATATCTGCTCAAAATGGGTCACGGTTCGGTTGTCTATATAGGGACAAACGGCACAAACGTCACCCCAAACATCAGTTTCGAGATGGGATTGCGCCCGTCACAGAGCGATCAACTGCGCGAAGTGCTTCGGCACGCGGGGTAGGGATCGGGATTTTTGAAACAGAATTTTGTGCCGGCTGATTTTCTGCTTGCTGTTTGAGCGCAGATTCTGTCCCTTCTTGCGGAGCACTTGATGGCTTGGCACCGAAGCGCTCACTCAGATATTCGAGGATGCCGCCACTTTGCTCCATAGCGCTGTTTGCAGCACCAGACAGAAAAGATGCGCCGGTTTCGCAAAGTGCTGGATTGTTTATGCAGAGCTTGCCGATTTCCAGTGCAGTTTTACCATTAGCCAGTATTTGATCAGCCGCGTCTGTTTTTGTGTTGATTGTGCTGCCGGGTTCTTTATCAGACGACGTGTTTTCTCCATCCGCAGGAAAAAACTGCGGCATGATCATAAATGCCAGCGATAGCCAGATTGCGGATTTGATGAGAAAACGGATCATTGCGCTCGAAAGTGTTGGCCGGAATTGGTAAAATCATTCTTCATGAAATTAGAAAAGATTTCGTAACCGTAAGAATCACCGTTTTAAAATGCCACAGCGCGGAAAATGCCCGGCAGAGCCAGGGTATTGTCCACTTTCTGTTTACCATAGCAGAAAAACTTCGGCCCAAAATTGTCAGATTCTGCATCAATCCGCACATCGCCAGCTTGTTTTATCCTTTCTTTAAAGCCTCGTCTGCATTCTGGCATCAACAGGCCAATCCCTGATGGATGTGCCGAACGAGTATTGAGTGAGTAAGGCAAGTTGAGCGCCATTCTTTTGAACGCAGCACAGATCGCAGGCACTAAGGTGCAGGCGTTTGCGCGTTTTTACGAACGTTTTTGCCAGCGCTGGACGGATTGTTCAGATGCATCCGCGATTCGCATCATCGGTTCATTCATGCTTTTGCCGGTTTTGCTGTTTGTAACTGTGAATGCTTCCGCTCTGACAACAGATTTTGCGATGCTGTCTGTGCTTGCGGCAAGTTTTGCAGGCATTGCGATGATATTCTGTGGCTTAAGCCTGATGGGTATAAAAGCCGGGGTTCTTGGAACGCTCAATTTTGCTGTTTATGGTGCAGGGCTTGCTGCAATCGCCTTGCTTGCCAATGGCGGCAGCATTGTGCTCTGGATTATGGCACTGGCTTTCCCGCTTGAAGCATGGCTCACAAGCCGTAAGCCGCTGGCAGCACTTGCAGCTATTATTGTGCCAGCCTTTATTCTGGTTGCAGGGGATATTTCTGTCGCGACTCTGTCGCCTGCTTCTCTGGTTATGTCGATGCTCTATGTCGCAAGCCTTGTTGCACGTAGTCAGGCTCTTCGAAGAGATGCAGTATCCGTCGCTCAGCCCGTACAAAAGCCATTGATTGCAGCCGGTGATATGTTGATTACACTGGATGTTGAAGGGGTTGTTTCAGAAATCGGAGCAACATCGGCGGCATGTCTCGGGGTTCAGCCCAATATGCTTGAAGGGACTGCACTGATTGACCGGGTGCATGTGGCTGATCGCGTTCAATATGTTTCGTTGCTTGCTGATCTGCGCTCTGGCTGTCAAGCGCGTCCTGTTGATGTGCGCCTTCGTACGATTGAAAACGGCACCCCGGTTTTTCTGTCATTCCGTATCGAAGGTGTGGCAAGCAATGGTATCATTACGCTGATTGGTCGTTCACTGGAAGGTGAACACAGACTGCTTGAAGAAATCAATGCGCTGAAAGCTGAGCTGGAAGAAGAGCGTATTGGCAAGGGCCGTTTGCTGGCAACTGTCAGTCATGAATTGCGCACACCGCTCAATTCTATCATCGGCTTTTCTGACATGCTCTCCCATGAGATGGGGTGTCAATTACAGGACGAAAAGCAGCGCGAATATGCGGGGCTTATTCATAAGTCCGGCCATTATCTGCTGGAACTGGTCAACTCGGTTCTTGATAATTCCAGGCTTGAAACCGGCACTTATCAGATTGCGCCTGAGAGTTTTTCTTTCAATGAGGCGGCGGATATGTGCGCTGCCGTCATGCTGCCACAGGCGGAAAAGAAAGGCCTTGCTTTCTGTCATCGTGTGAATGCGACAACGGGTGAGGTGGTCGCAGATCGCCGCGCAGTGCAGCAGATTTTGCTCAATCTGACAGCCAATGCGGTCAAATTTACGCAGCCGGGTGGTTGCGTTACCATTGATGCATCGCGTGTCATCATCGGCGGACAGCCTCAACTTGAAATCGTGGTTGCGGATACCGGCATCGGTATTGAACCGGAAGATATGCAGCGCATTGGATCGCCATTCGTGCGTGCAGACAATCAATATACACGCGCACAAGAGGGAACTGGCCTTGGCCTGTCAGTGGTCAGGGGATTGGTAGAGCTGCATCATGGCTCGATGAATATTAAAAGCTGTGTGGGCGAAGGAACGGTTATAACTATTCATCTGCCGGTGGCAGGCCCACAAAAACTGCTTGATCAGGATTCTTTGGGAGAAGAGGATCAACTGCAACTTGGCACGGTCATTGACATGAACCGTCACCAGGGAGAACGGAATAATGAGTGGCACAAAGACGAAAACTGTGAACAGAGCCAAGAGCGGAACAGCACGCAAGCCCGCAAAACGGCCTAGTCTCGGTCGTCGTTTGCTCCGGGGGTTCTTTAGTTCGGCTTCTGCGCTGGCGATATTTGCCGGCAATTTTATCGTGCGCAATCCTGTGCTCACCGGTGGCGCAACGGCCTTTGCGGTTGTGATGGGATTTGTTTCGGCCAATGCGCTCTGGTATCAGCCGGAAGCACATAATGCTGTTTTCTTCAAAACCCGCACGGATTTTGTTTTCAAGGCCACGCCGCGTGCATATTTGCCCGCAACAGTGTCGCAACAAAAGCTGGACGAAAATACGAATTCCAGACCTGTTGAAGTGTTGCCGCAAGACCGGACAGTATCTGCTGCGCTTTCGCCGGATCATTCGCAGGTGACTGGCTCGATTGATGAAATGTTACCAGCCCTTGCGCCCAATGCAGATATTGAAATTGCGCGTCTGCAACAACGATTGCGCACACTTGGTATTTATCAGGGAACAGTTGACGGTTTTACAGGGCCGCAAACGCGCGAAGCAATGGAACGCTGGCAGACATTGCAGAAAAAAGCGGGCATAGCTGATCAGAAAAATGAGGCCGGGGCGTCAAAACAGGATGATGTTGCCCGGCTTATAGATATGGCTGTGCCAACACCAAGGCCTCAGCCTGTGGTTCAGAAGGTTGCTCTTCCTGCAAAACGTGCACCTGATCTCACATCTTTGGAAAGCAAGCCTGTCGAGGCAAGGAAACCGTCTGTTGTACTGGCAGCAGTTCAACCGCAGACAGAGATTTCTTCGCAGGATATTATCCGTGTGCAGGCCGGTCTCAAAGCTTTTGGCAATGAAATGATCAGTGTTGACGGTGTTGCCGGAAAAACCACACAGGATGCCATCCGTGAGTTCCAGAAGCTGTTTAAATTGCCCGTGACTGGTGAAGTCGATGCTGCGCTGATTGCAAAAATGCGCGAAATTGGCCTGATCAGCTGATACAGGATACGCCATGCGTCTGACATCGGATTTCTGGGTTTCTGCGCTGATCCGCAAAGTGCAGGGCGAGGGAGGTTTTGCTTATCTCTCACGTCGCGGTTCCAAAGAAGCGGGAGCGATCTTCATCAAGGTCAGTTCGCGCCTGGGAACTTGTGACCTTTATTCACCCGCCCCACAGGTCTTTTATGAAGAAAACAGCGACGGTGAACGTATGTTCCTGCCTATTCTCCATGCTGTTGATGATCTTAAAGCTGGTGAGCGCATGGAACAGGAAATTCGTTTTGATCCCGATCTCTGGCTGATAGAGCTGGAAGATGTGGCAGATGCCGGCAAGTTTTTTTCAATTTTGACGGATGATTTATAGGCTGACCCTAATGGATGTGTTGTTTTCATCCGTAGCCGTGACCATTTCGCGTAATTTATTGCGCAGTGATTTTGACATTTCTTCAGCTTTCCAGCGACGCACAAGCGAAATTGCTTTTTCCTGATCAATGGAATGATAAATCTGGATAAAATCGCGAAGCTCATTACGATCAGCGACCACTGGTCCGAGAATTGCAGACATGATTATAAAGCATTCAGCCGCTGACATACCAAGCGCACGCAAGGCGATTGGTAAATGTGATTCTGGCCATTTTCCGATTATCCGGTCAGCATGATCGAAAGAAATATCGAGCGAATCGGCCAGAGCCGTGCGGAATATCTGATCGTCAATCAGAAGGGCTGTATCGATCAAATGCTCCGGTGTTGCCAGAGTGCCGGCACCGAACAAGGATGGGGGCGGTGATGAGGATATGTCGTCATTTTTATCTTCATCGAGTGCGGAGGATGTGCCGGCTTTGTCTGTTTCAATGCAGGCCAGATTTTCTTGTAAAACCAGAAGACGGTCAATGACGGCATCGTTGAAGCTGCGCAGAACACCCTTTAGCAAAGGATCATCCGATTGCCTGCGTGCAATTGCACGGGCATGGACCAGTCCATTCTTGCTGATAATCTCGATGAGATCCTGCGGCTTTAAAACGGGTGAACGCAACAAAACCGGGGCAGAAATTTTGACAGGTTCATTGGCGAGTGCAAGAATCAGGCGTCGCGGTGCATGTTCAATCTGTGCAATCGCATTGGCCGCCTGTTGCTTGCCGCGCATGGACGAGCGCTCAAGAAGCGGGAGTGCCAGATCTTCCAGCTGATGTGCATCTTGTCTTCCGGGGCGTGTCAACGAAGCAAACGCAGCTATTGCAGCGACCAGAAGATCGTCTGCTTTGCTGTTATCAGCTGTCGATTTTGACTGGTTCCGATTGCTGGAAAAATCTTCCAGAACGCGGAACTGATCGTTTGTCACGCAAGCTACTCCGGTAGGCTAAAACTATGAACGTGCCTGCCACATGCCGGCAAACTGGATAATAATTATGAAGCCTTAGCAACTCATTAACCGTGCGTGAGAAAGAGATTGTTTTGCAATGTATTAATTCTTTTCAAAGGTGGCACAGCTTGCTTGCCTAAAGAAATTTTGCACCTGTCCGCTCCAGCTCGCATCGGGCATGAAGCTGCGCAAAACAACAGCGCCTTCGCTTATATCCTGCTCGATAATGATCGAATGGTCATAATTATGCATGCCATCCGCACGCAGGGTTGCGATCCCAATCGGATCCGCAATGATCAGATCAAGTTCGCGCTCGTCGGATACTTTGTCATTCAGGCTGTAAAGATTGTCGCCATTGGGTGTGTAAATGGAGAGCGACCAGAAGGGCAGCTTGCCTTTTAATGTGATTCGCACTGGTCCGTCCGTGAGATCAAACCGGCACGCGGCCTGTCGCATCAAAGGATTCTGATCACTGACAAGACCTGATCTCTCTGTAAGGACATAGAAGTTGTAATTATCACCGAGTGCTTCGAGATGCGACCATGCATTTTTATTTGCGTAAAACGGCACCAATAGCACAATTGCGATATGCACTATCGCTGCACCAATCAATCCCAGAAGAAGTAGACGCAGGATTTTAGCCACGGCATGCCCTAGTGTTTGTGACAGGTACAATATTTGGCATGACAAGATCGATCAGCCCGGAGGAGCTTGCAGCAGGCGTATCGTAAAGTGTCATCACAAGTACGAAATTGCCAGCCCCTTCAACCGCGAGCCAGTTATCGGGGCTGGCATCGGGGCTGATGGTAATTTTTACGCTGCCATCATATTCATAAATTACGTCGCGTGAATGCAGTGCTGGCTGTAAGCCATCTCGCGCTGCGATGGGTTTAAGATCCGTATCTGCCGGATAGAGAGTCCAGAATCGTGCAGTCGGTGTAAAACCGCTCAGACGGTAGCTGCATCCCCGGCGTAACGCGCCGCCATTGCTGTCTTTACGTGCATAAAAGGCCAGACCTTCGGCTGTTCCCAGCGCGAGACGGGCTTTGCGGGCTGCACGGGCTTTTGAATAGGGGTCGGCATCTTCTGTACCGGAAAGAGGATATGCGTTCCACGCACCAATCTGCAATTCGCCAAACCCACTGAAATGGTCGAGTGTGTAGTCGGTTGCCCATATACCGCCGCCCAGTGCGATGATAAGTATGGTGATGACTTTGAGAATTGTTTTCAGCATTTTTCTCAAAGTACCGATACTTTATCGCGCCTTGCAAGGGCTGGAACAGGTGGCGCGTTGCGGATAGCATTGCTCAGTTCTTTGAGGGTTTTCGTAGCATCGGGTGACAGAACACGTGGAGCTGCCGGCATTGCTTCCTCTGGCATACCGCTTGCAGCCACTTTTGGATTCGCTGATTTGGCAGGAGCCGGGAAAGCGGGAGTGATGCCGGGAATTGGCTTTAACTCAATATTCTGATGCGCATAATTCATCATTCTTTGCCAGGCCATTGCCGGCAAAACGCCTCCGGTGAGTTCTTTCATCGGTGTGAAATTATCATTGCCAAACCAGACAGCCGCCGTGAAATTGCCTGTAAAACCAACAAACCATGCATCACGATAATTTTGTGTGGTCCCTGTTTTGCCGCCAACGCGCGTCATCGGCAGGGCAGCACGGCGGGCTGTACCGCGTTCTGGTACCTGCACCAGCATCGAATTCATCTCAAAAGCTGCTTTTTCAGACAAGGCCCGGTGGGGCTTTGGCGCATCGCGGAAATAATCCCACAACACTTTGCCCTCGGACGAGACAATCTGCGTGAAAGCATGGCGATTACCGGCCATCCCGCCATTGGGAAAAACATTAAAACCTGTTGCCTGATCCATGACCGTCATCTCGGATGTGCCCAGCACCATGGTTTTATGTGAGGAAATTGGCGTTTCCACACCCATGGCTTTGGTTAAGGCAACAATCGGGGCCGTTGTCAGATGGTCCTTTGCCAGACGTACAGGAACAGAATTGAGCGATCTTACCAGCGCCGTTGTCAGATCGACCCGTCCGGCAAAGCTGCGGCCATAATTGCGCGGCGCCCAGTTGCCCCAGCTGACAGGTGCATCGGAAATAATGGTGTTTGGCGTCAGTCCTTTTTCCATGGCAGCTGCATAGACATAGGGTTTGAAGGATGAACCCGCCTGACGCAGCGCCTTGGTTGCCCGATTGAACTGGCTCTCACCATAATCGCGACCGCCCACAAGCGCACGTACTGAACCGTCATTGGCAATCACCACGGTGGCGGCTTCCGAAACATTATAATCCTTGCCGTATTGACGCAGATGAAACTCAAGCGATTCTTCCGCAGCCTTTTGCAGGTTGCGATCCAGTGTCGTGCGCACAGTTAGCGTATGATAAGGAAGGTGCCCGGCAATTTTCTTCACTTCCTCAAAAGCCCAGTCGAGAAAATAGTCCGGGCTTTCATTCTTTGCTCTGTCGACCACGCTTGCGGGATTGCGCCGCGCAACAGCAACCTGACCTTCGCTCATGAAACCGCTTTCGACCATGTTGGAAAGCACGACATTGGCACGGGCACGCGCTGCCGGAAGATTGACATGGGGCGCAAATTTCGCAGGCGCTTTAAACAGGCCAGCCAGCATGGCTGCTTCCGCGAGCGATACGTCCTTGACGTTTTTGCCAAAGTAAAATTCGGATGCCGCCGCAATACCAAATGTACCGCCACCCATATAGGCGCGGTCCAGATAGAGTTGGAGTATTTCTTTCTTGCTCAGATTGCTTTCAAGCCAGATTGCGAGGAATGCTTCCTTGATCTTGCGCTCGATGGTGCGTTCATTGGAAAGAAACAGGTTTTTTGCGAGCTGCTGCGTCAGTGTCGAGCCGCCCTGTACCACGCCGTTCGCGCGTAGGTTTTGATTAAGCGCCCGGCTAAGCCCCCAGATATCAATGCCGTAATGATCAAAGAAACGGCGATCTTCGGTGCCAAGAACAGCCTTGATGACATGATCCGGCAATTCATCGATCGGCACAGCCTGACGGTGCAGAATGCCACGTTGTCCTAGCTCATTACCATATCTGTCCAGAAATGTGACGGCATAGTCATCCTGAGAGCGCCAGTCTTTTTTGGTTTCGTCAAAGGCAGGCAGCGCCAGTACAAGCATTGCAACAAAGCCAATAACCCCGAGCGTAAAACCTTCATCCAGAACTTCGACAACCAGCCGCCGGAAGCCGCGAACACGAAATTTCCGGGAGAATATCGTGATGTTTTCCCACCATTCACGGGCATGGAAACGAAAATTATAGAGGCTGGAATCGATCCATGCATCAAGGCCGACAAATCGCGAAACCCGAAAGGGCTTGCTTTTGCTCTTTTCAGAATCATCATCAGCTTCTTTACGCATGTACTCGGCTTTTTAATCGTAAAAGTTGTGAGGTATACAGAACCTGCTACTTAATCATATCAGATAATTAAGCCATAACTCGTGTTAATTCGTAAACGAAAGTTAGAAAGTTTTGTAAGAAAAAAATCTTAAATAGGAAAATAGTCCTTGACTGCGTAACGGCGCTTTGCTATTCATCAGATACAGTCAGAAAAGTGTGACTGATCTTGATGAAGGCCTCGATACCCCCGGCTTTCTTCAGGACTGCAAAACCCCGGAAGCTCTTTGCTCTCGGGGTTTTGCATGAGTAGGGTCCTGACCCTGATTTGATCCGATCATATCGAAATGAACTCTACCGGATATACCATTGAAAATGCGAAAGATTGACGAGTGTCGTGAGGCGCGGGTCAGGCTGGCTTTTCGCCTGCAAAAGAAACATGACATTGCTGTGGCTGAGATTGTTGGGGTGATGGGCTGTTCGGAAAAACAATATCTTCACTGGCTTAAGGGCATTGGTCTTGATGAAAACGCGCTCATTAAGCCCTCTGCTGCGGATACTGCCCTGCAAAGGTTGCAGAGCGAACTCAATAAGCTGATTGATGCAGAAGAACTGCCGGAAAAGGGCAAGGCGGAAGCTTTAATGGCTCTGGCCAAAGCCGTAAAAACTGTTGGCGAGCTTGCAACGGAAACAGGAGTTTCCGAGGTGGAGGATGACACTTCGAAGGTCAGTCTGGTCAAAGTCCGACAGGCATTGGCACGTATAGACAGGAGAATTAACGAACTTGCAAAAAGGCACGCGCGGGAACTCTTGGGGCGCGGGCTTGACGCAAAATCAGATAATGGCACTGGATAGCGAGTGGTTGTTAAGGGCACGCGATGCGCAATTGCCACCGTCCGGTGACTGGCGCACATGGCTCATTCTTGGTGGTCGCGGCTCGGGGAAAACGCGGGCAGGGGCTGAGTGGGCGTCGGGAATGGCGCTGGGGCTTGCACCATTTTCTGCGCGTGGCTGTGGACATATTGCGCTGGTGGGCGAAACTTTCGCCGATGCGCGTGAGGTTATGGTGGATGGTCCCTCCGGCATATTGTCGGTTTCGCGACTGTCACGCCCGCGTTATGAAGCGACACGGCGCAGGCTTCTTTGGGATAATGGTGCGGTCGCGTCACTTTATACATCGGAAGACCCGGACGGATTGCGTGGCCCGCAATTTGATGCGGCATGGTGTGACGAGCTGGCAAAGTGGAAGAATCCGCAATCGACTTGGGACATGCTGCAATTTGGCCTGCGATTGGGTCACTTTCCGCGTCAGGTGGTGACGACAACACCGCGTGCAGTCCCGTTGCTGAAATCTCTGATGAGCGACAGCTCGGTTGCAATGACCCATATGCGAACATCAGAGAATGCCGAACATCTCGCCAGTGGTTTTATCGAAGCGATCCATCAGCGTTATGCCGGAACAAGGTTGGGGCGGCAGGAACTTGATGGCGAGTTGATTGAAGAACGTGCCGGTGCATTGTGGTCACGTGAGCGGCTGGAGCAATGTTTTGAAACCGCCGCACCTGAACTTGTCCGTATTCTTGTGGCGATTGATCCGCCTGCCTCATCCGGCAAGTCGTCAGATGCTTGTGGGATTGTCGTGGCGGGTATTGATGACAACGGCTTCGCTCATGTGCTGGCGGATGAAAGCATGTCCATGGCCAAGCCACATCAATGGGCGCGGCGGGCAATTGCACTTTATCATTCATATGAAGCCGATGCAGTGCTGGCCGAGGTCAATCAGGGCGGTGAAATGGTTGCAGCAGTTTTGGCTGCCGAAGATGCTTCGGTGCCAGTTTTGATGCGCCGTGCATCGCGGGGCAAATGGCTGCGTGCCGAGCCGGTGGCAGCCCTTTATGAACAGGGTCGTGTGCGCCATGCGGGGCGGTTTTCTGCGCTTGAAGATGAAATGTGTGACTTCGCACCTGAAGGCCTTTCAAGCGGACGTTCGCCGGATCGCCTTGATGCGATGGTATGGGCGCTGAGCGAACTCATGCTTGGTGCCGATCGAAAGCCAAGAATCCGGCGTTTCGGGTAAAATTTAACATTATTGGAGAGCCTATATGGCGTGGAACTGGCCGTGGCGCAAAACTGCTGCGAACGTACCCTCACATTCTGCTGCGGGACGGCAGACCAAAATGGCTCATGGTTTTGTAGCCCTTCATATGGAGCGCGGACCGTCATGGATTGCACGGGATTATACTTCACTTGCCCGCGAGGGCTTTATGCGCAACCCGGTGGCGCATCGCTGTGTGCGCCTGATCGCTGAAGCAGCCAGCACTGTGCCCTGGTTGCTCTATGAGGGGGCAACCGAACATGAAACGCATCCGTTACTTGATCTCATTGCAAGACCACAGGCTGGGCTGGACGGCAGCAGTTTCTTTGAACGACTATATGGCCATTTGCTGATTTCGGGCAATGCCTATGTCGAGCGTGTCGATCTGCCAAGCGGACGCAGTGAACTGCATCTTCTGCGACCCGAGAGAGTGACCCTTGAAACATCGCATGATGGCTGGCCGCAAGCGCTGGTGTATCGCTCCGCCAATACCAGTCGTGTTGTTTCGCTTGCAGGCGCGGCATCCGCAGGTCTGCACCTTAAACTGTTTCATCCGCTGGATGATCATTATGGTTTTCCGCCGTTAGAGGCAGCGTTGATGGCGCTCGATCTGCATAATGCGGCAGGTGCCTGGAACAAGGCTTTGCTTGATAATTCTGCTCGTCCATCTGGTGCTCTGGTCTATGCGCCAAAGGATGGAGGCAACTTGACCGAAGAGCAATTTGACCGGCTGAAAACTGAGCTTGAGGAAGGCTATACAGGGGCTGCCGGTGCCGGGCGTCCACTGCTGCTTGAGGGCGGTCTGGACTGGAAAGCCATGGGTTATAGCCCGCATGATATGGATTTTATTGAAGCGAAAAATGGCGCGGCCCGCGATATTGCGCTGGCTTTTGGTGTGCCGCCGATGCTGCTCGGCATTCCGGGTGACAACACCTATGCCAATTATGCCGAAGCCAATCGCGCCTTTTATCGCCTGACTGTGATGCCTCTGATCAACCGCACGGCAAAAGCGTTTGGTTGCTGGCTGGGACCATTGTTCGAGGGCGATCTGAGACTGGAACACGACATAGACCAGATTGAAGGCCTGTCGCTGGAACGTGAATCGCTCTGGCGGCGTGTTTCGGAAGCATCATTCCTCAGTGACGATGAAAAACGTGATGCGGTTGGCTATCAGCCGCGCACAGAAAGGAGAGTGCCATGAGCAATCTGAGTGAAACCGTGATGACATCCGATGCCACATTGGTGTGGTTTGCCAAGATTGCCGGAGCGGTCGCAGGTTCTGCCGTGTCCCTTGCCTATATGTTGCCAAAGGGCAAGCGTGAGGCTGGCATTCGCTTTGCCGTCGGCATCATCTGCGGCATGGTTTTCGGCGGTGCTGCCGGTGTTAAAATTGTGCAGACCTTGTCACTGGAAGAGCTGCTTGGCCGCGCCGAGGTGATGCTGATGGGGGCAACCGCTGCAAGCCTTGCTGCATGGTCGGTGCTTGGTATCCTGAAACGCTTTGCCGAACGCATGAAACATGCGTCCCTTCCCATTCTTCCATCTTCGCAAAGGAGCGGGAATGACAAAGCATGACCTGAAACTTGAAACCAAGCGTGCTGCCCTGGTGCTCGACGAGGTGGAAATCGACGGCAGTTTTTCAGGCTATGCCAGTGTGTTTGGTTTGGCAGATCTTGGCAATGACGTGATCGAGAAGGGCGCTTTTGCCAGATCGCTTGCCTCTCGCAAAACCTCGGGCGTACGTATGCTCTGGCAGCATGATGCCGCCGAACCGATTGGTGTGTGGTCCGATATTCGTGAGGACCAGCGCGGCCTTTATGTCGAGGGCAGGCTTGCCAAAGGTGTGGCCCGCGCCCGTGAAGCTCTGGAACTGATGCGGGCTGGCGGACTGGATGGCCTATCTATCGGTTTTCGCACTGTGAAAGCACGCAAGGATGCGCGAACAGGCTTGCGACACATAATAGAGGCGGATCTTTGGGAAATCTCGGTGGTGACTTTTCCGATGCTGCCACAGGCACGGATTAATAATCTCAAGGCGGAATTGCCAACGATAAGAGAATTTGAACGCTGGCTCACGCGGGATGCGGGGCTAAGCCGTTCTGCTGCACGGCTGGTTATAGCCAAAGGCTATTCAGCACTTGCAGCCTTACAGGGTCAGGACGGGCGGGACGCTTTCCGGGCAGATAATGAGGCGCTTGCGCAGCGTATGCGCACCGCCTGCAGGATAATTTCATCTTATTAATCAGGATCAAAAATGGAAAAAAATCATGCAATCCCGCTCGAAACCAAGAGCGTGGAAACGAAGGCGCTTAATTCAAAACTGGGCAATAACGGCGATGTGTCGGAAGCCTTTGATGAGTTTATGACCGCTTTTTCGGCTTTTCGTGAAGCCAATGATGAGCGTTTGAAAAAGGTTGAAAAAAGTGCCGATGTCGATGTGCTGTTGCGTGACAAGGTTGATCGCATCAATCTTGCACTTGATGAACAGAAACAGGCGCTGGATCAATATGTTCTGAAAAATGCGCGTCCACCGCTCGGAAAAGGCTCACCAGTTGAAAATCTGGAGCACAAGCAGGCCTTTGATGGCTATGTTCGCCGTGGCGATGAACAGGCATTGCGTGGTGTTGAACAAAAGGCGCATTCCTATGCATCTGGTCCTGATGGCGGCTATCTGGTGCCGGCGGAGCTTGAAACCGAAATTGGTCGCCGTCTGGCTGTCCTCTCGCCCATCCGCGGCATTTCCAGTGTGCGTCAGGTATCGGGTGCGGTGCTGAAAAAGCCGTTTTCGGTCAGTGGTCCGGCAACAGGCTGGGTTGGCGAAACTGCTGCACGTCCACAGACGGAATCGGCAAAACTGGCTGAGCTTCAGTTTCCAACCATGGAAATCTACGCGATGCCAGCGGCCACTTCTTCGCTGCTTGATGATGCAGCCGTAAATGTTGAGCAGTGGATTGCTGAAGAGGTGGAAGCAGCCTTTGCCGAGCAGGAAGGCGAGGCCTTTATCACCGGCAATGGTCTGAACAAGCCGATGGGTTTTCTGAGCTACAGCACTGTTGAAGATGCAAGCTGGGAATGGGGCAAGATCGGCCATATTGAAACGGGTGTTGAGGGCGCATTGCCTGCATCCGATCCATCCGACAAGCTCATCGAACTCATTTATGCATTGAAGGCCGGGTATCGCCAGAACGCCAGTTTCGTGATGAACCGCAAGACGCAGAGTGTGCTGCGTAAGCTCAAGGATGCTGACGGAAACTATCTCTGGCAGCCACCTTCATCGGTTGGTGAAAAGGCATCATTGATGGGCTTTGGTCTGGTTGAAGCCGAACATATGCCAGACATTGCTGCGGATTCAACGCCGATTGCCTTTGGTGATTTTGAACGCGGTTATCTCGTGGTGGATCGCATCGGCGTGCGTGTGTTGCGTGATCCATATTCTGCAAAGCCCTATGTGCTTTTCTACACCACCAAGCGTGTGGGCGGTGGTGTGCAGGATTTTGATGCAATCAAGCTTCTGAAGTTTGCAGCCTGATTTTCTTATGAAAGTGCATCTTTTGAGGATGCGCTCTCAGCAAAATCTACCTGCCGGTTTTGGCAGCTAGATTCAATGTGCAAACGCGTTGAATCTCTTTCTGGGGTTCCATGCATAACTATCTGATTTGAGAGTTATTTTAAGGGGAAAAAAATGACAATGTTTCTTGTCACGCCGCCGGTGCTGGAGCCGGTGACGATTGCTGATGCACGCGCATTTTTAAGAATTTCCACTGAAAGTGAAGATGAGATTTTACACCGTATTATCAAGACGGCACGTGAACTTGTCGAAGCGGAAACGGGTCTGGCGCTGATTGATCAGACATGGCGTCTGCGCGTTGATCGCTGGCCACGTTCTGGTCGTCTGGCCCTTTTCAAATATCCGGTGAAAGCTGTGACGGCTGTAGTCGCCTATCGACCTGACGGAAGTGCAATCAGCATGGAACCGGAAGAGTTCATGCTGCAGCATGGTCGTCGTCCGCAGCGTGTCTATATGGCACAATACCCGGATGCCCAGACATTTTGCGGCCTTGAAGTCGACTTCATAGCGGGCTTTGGTGAAACCGGCGTTGAAGTGCCGGATGCGTTAAAACAGGCAATATTGACCCTGACAGCCCATCTCTATGAAAATCGTGCTGGCCTTGATCAACGACAGGCAGACCTGCCGCCAATGGTCGGGCAGATGGTTGATAGCTGGCGACGTGTATCTCTATGAACAATATTCTGTTTATTGATCCGGGGCAGCTCACTTCAGAGCTGGCCCTGGAAGCCATGCAGCCGGTTGCTGATGGCATGGGCGGCTATCGCAAGACATGGTCAGAAATTGCGACGCTCTGGGGGCGCATTGAACCTGTGTCCACCGCTCAGCGGGATTTTGGGATCAGGCCACGCCCGGAAATAACCCACCGCATTCTGGTGCGCTATCGAGACGATATTTCATCTGACAAGCGTTTTCGCAAAGGCGGACGCGTGTTTTTACTGCGTGCGGTCCATGATGCGGATGAACGTGGGCGGTATCTGATCTGTCTGGCCATGGAGGAAGGGCGGTGAATATTGCGATGAAACTGACTTTTGAAGGTCTCATACGCGCATTGCGGTTCAGGCAAATCGCTGTGCGGGAAGACATTTCCACCGGGCAACTGAATGCCCGCAGTGAAAGTGAAAATTCAAGCGGGGTTAGAAATGAAGAATGGCGCAGCAGCATTGCAGAAAGCACTTTATGAGGCTTTGAAGAACGACGAACAACTCATTGATGAGCTTGGTGGCAAGCATGTTTATGATCATGTGCCACCAAACACAGCTTTTCCTTATGTCACGCTTGGCGAGACATTGAGCAAGGAATGGAATACGGCCACCGAACCGGGCGGCGAGCATTTCCTCAATATCCAGATATGGGCGCGTGAAGCCGGGCGCAAGCGCGTGCTTGATATTGCCGGACGCATCGCGACACGGCTTGATGAGCAACCGCTCGATCTGGATGGGCATAGCGTCGTCAATCTTATGCTGAGCGAAGTTCTGGCGCGAAACACAGACGGCTTCGGCAGCTATCTCGGCACCATGCGCTATCGTGCTGTGACCGAACCGGCAAACTAGAGCACATCCCGAAAAGTGGGAACCGGTTTTCGGGATGTGCGTAAAACAAAAAGATAGAGCCAGGAGCAAAATATGACAGCTCAACGCGGCAAGGATATCTTGCTGAAAATTGCGCATGGCACCGGGCAGTTTGAAACCTGCGCTGGCCTGCGGACCAAACGTATTGCTTTCAATGCAGAAACTGTCGATGTGACGGATGCAGATGCAGCAGGCCGCTGGCGACAATTGCTGGCAGGCAGTGGTGTTCAGCGTGCTTCGCTCAGCGGATCGGGCATTTTCAAGGATGCAATTTCGGATGCAGTGATCCGCAGCATTTTTTTTAATGGTGAAATCCGCGAATGGCAGATTGTATTGCCGGATTTTGGGACAATCACTGGAGCGTTTCAGATTGTCGCTCTGGAATATGGTGGCAATCATGATGGCGAGGTGACATTTGAAATTGCCCTTGAATCCGCAGGGCTGATTACTTTTGGAGAAGCGCTATGATGGTTAATCGCCATCGTGGTGAGGTTGCGGCAAAACTCGATGGTCGCGACTGGACACTGTGTCTGACGCTTGGTGCATTGGCGCAGCTTGAATCTGCTTTTGAAGCAGACAATCTTTCCGACCTGATTGCACGCTTTTCTGGTGGCAAGCTTTCGGCTTTCGATATGCAACGCATCATCTGTGCGGGTCTTCATGGCGGCGGGCATAATGTGTCGTTTGAAGATGTGGCTGAAATGCGTGCAGACGGGGGGGCAAGCGGCTATGCACGCATTGTTTCAGCACTGCTGAGCGCAACATTTGGAACGGAAGAAAGCGATTCTTCTTCAAACCCTTGAGTGCCGCAGTTGAATCATCTTCTTCACGTCAGCCTTTCCCGTGGGACGAGGTCATGCGTGCAGGATTTGGTCTGCTGCGGCTTTCTTCAAGAGACTTCTGGGCAATGACCCCGCGCGAACTTGGCGCCGTTCTCGGACCCGTTTCGCAGAACATCAATGCTCCTTCACGCATGACACTCGATGCGCTGATGCATGCCTTTCCCGACAGGTGATTTTATATGACAGATGAAACTGTAACCGTTTCCGTCGAGGCGGATACGAGCGCGTTTGACCGCGCTCTGATCGACCTTGAAAAGCGTTCGTCGAGCTTTGGAACAAGTCTGACGACTGCCCTTAAAAGTGCAGTCGTGTCCGGTAAGGGACTGGAAGATGTGCTGCGCGGACTTGCCAGCAGTCTGGCAGGTTCGGCCCTTTCCGCCGGGCTGCAACCGTTACAAAATCTTGGCTCGTCGCTGATGACAAACATGCTTGGTGGCCTTCGCGGTATCATGCCTTTCGCCAAGGGTGGTGTGGTTTCAAGCCCGACTTACTTTGGCATGGGCAATGGCTCGCTGGGGCTGACGGGCGAGGCGGGAGCCGAAGCGATCCTGCCTTTGGCGCGTGGTGCCGATGGCAGGCTTGGCGTGGCCACCGGTGGCAATGGGGTCAAGCCGGTTCAGGTCGTGTTCAACATGACCTCGCCTGATGCATCCTCCTTCCGAAAATCAGAAGCGCAGCTTTCCACCATGCTCGCGGGTGCGGTGCGCCGCGGCGCCCGGAGGATGTGAGATGGAAGCTTTTCACGATGTCCGTTTTCCGCTGGGCGTTTCTTTTGGAGCAACGAGTGGGCCGGAATGGCGCAACGAAATTGTCACGCTCATATCAGGCATGGAAAAGCGCAATGCACGCTGGGCGCATTCGCGCAGGCATTTTGATGCCGGAACAGGTTTGCGCTCGCTGGACGATCTGAAAGCTGTGCTTGCCTTTTTCGAAGCACGGCGCGGATCGCTGCATACATTCCGCTTCTCCGATCCATTTGATTTTTCATCGGTGAACGGAACAGCTGCACCCTCCCATAATGATCAGCCTATTGGAACCGGTGATGGTTCCACAATGCAATTTCAGCTTGTCAAACATTATGAAAATTATAGCCGCCCGATCACCCGTCCTGTCGTGGGATCTGTGCTCATTGGGGTTAACGCGATCAGGTTGAGCGAGGGCGAGGCTTATACGCTCGATCATGCCACGGGCATTGTTTCTTTCAGCCCGGATTATGTGCCTGCCGAGGGTGCCCTGGTGACGGCTGGTTTCCTGTTTGATGTGCCGGTTCGTTTTGACACAGACCGCCTGACTGCCAGCATTGCATCATTTCGGGCGGGTGAAATTCCTTCCATTCCCATCATTGAGGTCAAGGCATGATCCCGGTTCCGCCACAACTTGAATCACATCTGAAAGGCGAAGTGACAACCCATTGTTTTGCATGGCTTATCAGGCGTTCAGATCAGATTGTCATGGGTTTTACGGATCATGACCGGACGCTTGATCTTGATGGTATTTCCTGCGAACCCCTGACCGGTCTTAACAGCAGTGAAGCCTCGACAACGCTTGGTCTGGCAATTGCGGGCGGCGATGTCGAGGGCGTGTTGTCGTCTTCGCGTATCAGCGAGACCGATATCGAGCAGGGGCGCTTTGATGGGGCAAGGGTCGAAACCTATCTCGTCAACTGGAACAGGCCGGACCAGCATATGCTTTTGCGGCGCTGGACGGTGGGAGCGATAACGCGCACAGACGGCCGTTTTGTAATGGAACTGAAAGGTGCTGCGGCTGCCTTTGATTCTGTCTGTGGAAGGCGTGTTTTGCGCCAGTGCGACGCTGTTCTGGGTGATCAGCGCTGTGGTGTTAACACCAGTGATCCGCGATTTTTTGCAGATGGTTCCGTGACGCGTGCTGCTGGTTCCATGCTGAGTGTCACCGGCTTGGATGGATTTGCCAGTGGCTGGTTTTCGCTTGGTCTGCTGACATGGACAAGCGGGGATAATCTGGGCAGATCGGTGCATGTTGTTGCACAGAGCGGCAATAGTCTGAGCCTCACAGAATCGCCGGTATTGACCGCAAGGCCGGGTGATAGTTTTCGTCTTGTTGCAGGATGCGACAAAAGCTTTGCTACCTGTAAGGCAAAGTTTGCCAATGGCACGAATTTTCGCGGTTTCCCGCATCTCCCGGGCAATGATGCCGCCTTTGCCTATGTCAGTTCCGGTAATGAATATGATGGGAGTGCGCTGGTTCCATGATAGCCAATCCCATCAATATTGCCGACAGGATTTTGACCGAAGCTGAAAGCTGGATCGGCACACCCTATCGGCATGGTGCATCTACCCGCGGCATAAGCTGTGATTGTCTTGGTCTGGTGCGCGGTATCTGGCGCAGACTTTATGGTGGAGAGCCGGAAACGCCTGCTGTCTATGCGCCTGATTGGGCGGAAGCAGCTTTGGGTGAACCGCTGCTGGAAGCAGCTTCAAGACATATGCAGCAACGTAAAGAGAATGAGCCACAACCGGGCGATCTGCTGATCTTTCGCTGGCGATCAGATGTTGCTGCCAAACATCTCGGCATTATGGCGCGTGAGAACCGGTTTATCCATGCCTATGAGGGGCATTGTGTGATGGCCTCTGCTCTGGTGCCCCAGTGGCGCAAGCGTATTGCCGGAATTTTTATTTTCCCTGAAACAAAAGGTTAAGCAATGGCGACTGTTGTTCTGCAGGCGGTGGGCGCTGCCGTAGGTGGTATTTTTGGCCCTGTCGGTGCGGCTATTGGTGCGGGGCTGGGTGCCATGGGCGGTTATGCCGTTGATACGGCTATCATCAATTCCACCCGTCACATGGAAGGGGCGCGACTGAACAGTGGCCGTGTTGCAAGCGCCGAAGAAGGGGCCGCATTGCCTTTTGTCTACGGCACGGCACGAGTTTCCGGCACGCTGATCTGGGCGACGCGCTTTGAAGAAAAGAAAACAACCGAACGTCAGGGCGGCAAGGGTGGCCCGAAAGTGACATCCTACAGCTATTTTGGCAATGTTGCCTATGCAGTTGCCGAAGGTGCCATTGCAGGAATCCGGCGCGTCTGGGCAGACGGGCAGGAGCTTGATCTTACTGAAGTTGAAATGCGTATTTATCATGGCACGAATACGCAGCAGCCTGATCCGCTGATCGAAGCCAAGCAAGGGACAGGCAATGCCCCTGCCTATCGTGGAACGGCCTATGTGGTATTTGAGCGCCTTCCGCTCGATACTTACGGCAATCGGCTGCCGCTGTTTCAATTTGAAGTGTTGCGCCCTGTCGGGCAAGTCGCGCAGGATGTCCGTGCAATCGCACTTATTCCAGGCTCGACAGAATTTGGCCTGTCCCCGACGCCTGTTGCGGATGGCTTTTTTTTAGGATTGCGGCAAAAACTAAATCGCAACGCAAAACGTGGACGCAGCGACTGGACAGTCGCGATGGACGAGCTGCAGGCATTGTGTCCACAACTTAAGAGTGTGGCAATCGTTCTGCCATGGTTTGGTAATGATCTGCGTGCCGGGTCATGTCAGATCAGACCGGGTGTTACACATCGGGGTTCTGTGTTCTCTAACCAGACATGGAAGGTTGAAAACGTTACACGCAGCGTGGCGCATCTGATTTCAACCAGCGGCGAGGGGGCCGCCTATGGTGGTACACCGTCTGATAAGAGTGTGATTGACGCAATTCGTGATGCCAGATCGCGTGGATTGAAGGTAACGCTTTATCCGTTCATCATGATGGATGTTGCGGCTGATAATCAGCTGCCCTCACCCTATGGCGGAATAGGGCAATCTGTTTATCCATGGCGCGGGCGTATTACCTGTCATCCTGCCATTGGTGTTGCTGGCTCGCCCGACAAGACGGAGGAAGCGGCCAATCAGGTTGAAGCTTTTGTCAATGGAACATGGGGTTACAGGCGTTTTTTGAATCACTGCGCAAGTCTGAGCCAGCAGGCGGGTGGGGTTGATGCATTCCTGCTGGGTTCTGAACTGCGCGGCCTGACCAGTATTCGCGAAAGTCGCGATGGTTTCCCCTTTGTCACGCATCTTTGTGCACTAGCTGCCGAAATGCGCACCAGACTGGGGCCAGACTGCCGCATAAGTTACGGCGCGGATTGGAGCGAATATTCTGGTTATCAGGCGCAGGACGGTAGCGGCGATTTCTTCTTCAACCTTGATCCATTATGGGCACATCCGGCAATCGATGCCATTGGTATCGACAATTATATGCCGCTTGCCGACTGGCGTGATGATGATCTTGAGGGCGGCAACCCGGACGGTTTTGAAGGAGCTTATGATCTTGATGGTCTGAGCCGTAACATTGAAGCTGGCGAGGGCTTTGATTGGTATTATGCAAGTCACGAAGATCGGGAGGCACGAAATCGTACACCGATTACCGATGGAACGGCCGCTAAGCCCTGGGTCTATCGCTATAAGGACATCCGCTCATGGTGGAGCAATCCGCATTATAACCGTATCGATGGCATGGAAGTGGACGTGCCAACCATGTGGGTGCCGCAGGCAAAACCCGTATGGTTTACCGAACTTGGCTGTCCGGCAGTCGATAAAGGGCCAAACCAGCCAAATGTGTTTCCTGATCCGAAATCATCGGAAAACGCGACACCTTATTTTTCCAATGGTTCGCGCTCCGACATTGCGATGGATCGGTTTTTGCGGGCGCATTATCAATATTGGCCACAGCATAATCCGGTTTCGTCCGTCTATGGCGGGCCGATGCTCGACATGGAGCGCATCTATCTCTGGTCATGGGATACAAGACCGTTTCCAGAGTTTCCTCTGAAAGGTGATATATGGGGTGATACACCCAACTGGCGGCTTGGTCATTGGCTCAATGGTCGTATCAGTGGTATAGCGCTTGATGAATTGATTGCAGCAATTCTTGCTGATTACGGGTTGCCGCAAGCGGATTGTTCGGGCGCTGACGGGCATTTGACTGGTTTTGTCATTTCAGAGCCGTCCACGGCGCGTGGCGTGCTGGAACCCTTGATGAATGTTTTCGGGGTGCATGGTTTTGAACAGGCCGGTAAATTTGTATTTCGGAGTATCGCACGGGCATCGCCTGCACTTGATGTAGCAATCACACTTGTTGAGCCTCAGGATGGAGACGCGCTGACAGCCATATTGGATGATCAGGGCGATTTGCCTTCTGTAGCCGAGATTTTCTGTAACGATCCGCTGCGGGATTTTCAGGTGGCGGGTGCATCGGTGCGGCGCGATAAAGGGCAGGGTACGGAAAGTCTCAGCCTGTCCGGTTCTATGGAGCCGGGGCAGGCAAGCGCCCTTGCGGAAGCATGGCTGGCACGTCGTTATGCCGAGCGCCGTACGGCAAGTTTTTCACTGCCATGGTCTGAAGCTGCCCTTCATGTCGGCGACCGGGTGCGGCTTGATATGCTTGGTGGTGCACGTGATTACGTTGTTTCGACTGTGGAAGACGGGGAAGTGCGTGCAGTCAAGGCCGTGGCGCTTGCCCCCAATATTGTCTTTGCTGACCGGGGAGAGACGCCTAAACTGCCTCCGGGTGAGCCGGTTTCGGATATGAAGCCTGTTTTCCATCTTGTTGATCTGCCATTGTGGCCGGGTGCAGAAGACCCGGCCGGCCAGTTCCGTGTTGCCGCTTATGCCAGACCGTGGCGCGGTGTGATGGCTTATGCATCTCCCATGGATGATGGCTTTGCAGAGCGCAGCCTCATTGCTGAACGGGCTGTAATGGGCGAGCTGAGCGCTCCGCTGGCAAGTGGTCCGAGCGGACGTTTGATCAATGCGCAGATGATAGAATTGACGCTTTATTCGGGTGAGTTGCAATCAAGGCCGCTCGCCCAGATCCTCAATGGTGCGAATATGGCCATGATGAAATCTCCCGATGAAAAATGGGAAGTGATCCAGTTTCTTGAAGCTCATGAAACCGGATCAAATCAATGGCGGTTAAGCGGTCTGTTGCGTGGTCAGCTTGGAACAGAACCCGCGGCATGGCTTGAAAAGCCAGCAGGAACGCCATTCATATTGTTTGATGGTGGCGTGCAGAGCGTTGGTTTGCAGCTATCTGAAATAGGACTGGAGCTTAACTGGCGTATCGGTGCTGCTGGCAAATCGTTTTCAGATGAATATTTCGATACGGTTCAAGCGATTGGTGGCTTGCAGGCATTAAGGCCCCTAAGCCCTGTGCATGTGAAGGTCGAGCGGCGCGGCAATGGTGATTTGTTGCTCAACTGGATCAGGCGAGGGCGTGTTGATGCTGATAGCTGGATGGGGGCAGATATTCCGCTTGGCGAGGACAGCGAAAATTATCGCGTGGAAGTCTGGCAGGCAGGCGTCTTGCTCAGGACGGCTGAGGTATTCACGGCAGCCTGGACATATCCGGGTACCATACGATTTTCTGAAGTGGGAAACAGCGATTTTGAAATTCGGATTGCAATGCTGAGCGCAAGGGTCGGGGTGGGCGATTTTACCTCAATCCCGATTGAGAGCAATTTTTAAGTTAAGAGGACATATAATGACTGATGATAAAGCCTGGTATCTCTCTCGAACGGTTTGGGCTGGGTTGGTTGCCTTGTTTCTGTCGCTGGCTGGTGCCTTTGGCCTTGTGAGTGAAACAGTCGATTCCGGTGCAATGACTGATGTATTGCTGCAACTTGCCACCGCAATTGCCGGCCTTGTTACTATTTTGGGCCGCATAGGGGCAACTTCACGCATTTCATAATTTTACAAACCGTGATAGCAATGGTGTGAAATACGCCTGATGTCGGAATATTGACGGATGTTCCGGATAATATTATGCGTAAAAACAATAGTTTAAATGGTGCTGGTCCAGCTATATGGATTTGTGCTGTTTTATGGGCCTAAATTCCTTTGTGTCCCTCAGCGGAGTGTATCATTCATGCATTGTTCAGCTGACAGGCGCTATATAAGGGACATGATGAAACAGAACCCTGCTCTTAAAATTTTCGCGCTTCTGGCCGCAAGCATCGGTCTGTTGCCGGTCAGCGCCGGTGCTCTGCCAATTGCATCACCGCAGAAGTCAAGCTTTCTGGTTGCTGCGGCTGCTGATTGTGCGGCCATTGGTGAACGAGTGGCTGCCTCTCAGGGTGGTCAATTGGCAAAGTCAACGCCATCAACGCAGAATGGCCGTGCCGTATGCGTTGTTGTGGTGCTTGTGCCGGGGCGCGATGGTGAACGCCCGCGTCGTGTTGAAGTGGCTGTTCCGGCACAATAAGCGGATTTGCTACAGTAACAAGCAAGGAAACATGGCTTGCGTATCCTGATCGTTGAGGACGACAAAGACCTTAACAGGCAGCTTTCGGATGCGATGGCTGCCGCAGGCTATGTCGTGGATAGTGCTTTTGATGGTGAAGAAGGCCATCATCTGGGCGACACTGAACCCTATGATGCGGTGATTCTCGATATTGGTTTGCCATTGATGGATGGTATCAGCGTTGTGGAGCGCTGGCGGCGTGACGGTCGGGCCATGCCTGTGCTTATGCTGACTGCGCGTGATCGCTGGAGTGATAAGGTTGCCGGTATTGATGCCGGTGCAGATGATTATGTTGCAAAACCTTTCCATATAGAAGAGGTCATGGCGCGGTTGCGTGCATTGATACGCCGTGCGGCAGGACATGCATCGTCTGAACTCATATGTGGTTCATTGCATCTTGATACAAAGACCTCCAGGGCCAGCGTGGACGGTGTAGCACTCAAGCTGACCTCGCATGAGTACAGGCTGCTCTCCTATCTGATGCATCATATGGATGAGGTTGTGTCCCGCACGGAACTGGTGGAGCATCTTTACGATCAGGATTTTGATCGTGATTCCAATACAATTGAAGTTTTTGTCGGTCGCCTGCGCAAGAAGATGGGCGTCGATCTGATCGAAACCGTACGCGGTATGGGCTATCGTATCCGGTCTGACGGACAGGGAGATTTGAAAGGGAGCGGGAACTGAAACTGCTCCGCATTTTCCCCCCTTTGCGTTCGCTGGCAATACGCGTCGTTACCCTGTCGACGCTCTGGGTTATTTTAGCGCTTGTGGTTGTAGCCACACTGATCAGCACCCTTTATGGCGATGCGGCGCGTAATAATTTTGAACGACTGCTGACGGCTCATCTGTTCAGCCTTGTCGGTGCAGTGAGCATAACAACGGATGGCATCCTTCAAGGTCGGCCTGAATTGGGTGAGTTGCGTTATTCCAGTCCGCTTTCTGGCTGGTACTGGTCGGTCGATCCCATTTCGGACAATGTGAGTGGCAAGCTGCAATCCCTGTCGTCTGTTGGACGTGTTGTTCCGGAAATCCCGCTATCGCAGGTCCCTTTCGACAGCTCATTCATGCGCAGCTACACCTTGCCGGGACTCAATGGTGAAGAGCTCTATATTGTCGAAACGGAAGTCGTTCTGGATAATGACAATCGTGTAGCGCGTTTTCGTGTAATGGGTAATCTGAGCGAAGTGATGAGAGAAATCTCTGACTTTCGTAGAAAACTTGCTTTCTATCTTGCGATTTTTGGGCTGGGCAGTGTTTTCATCAATGCTGCTATTATCCTGTTCGGTTTGCGCCCACTCGACAAGGTGCGTCTGGCACTTACAGATATTCGCGAAGGCCGTTCAGCTAGACTCGACACATCCTTACCGATTGAAATTGCCCCGCTTGCCAAAGAGATGAATGCCCTGATTGAGAATAATCGTCGTATTGTTGAGCGCTCGCGTACACAGGTTGGCAATCTTGCGCATTCTCTCAAAACGCCACTTTCGGTTCTCGTCAATGAAGCGCGGAGCATGGGAGGGGAGCAGGGGCGCGTTGTTCTTGAACAAAGCGAATCCATGCAGGTGCAAATACAGCATTACCTGCAACGGGCACGCATTGCAGCGCAACGTGACAGTGTTGTCTTCAGAACACCGGTCACTCCCGTTCTGGAACGGATGGAACGGGTAACGGTCAAACTCAATCCTTCCTTCAATATCAACTTCAGAAATCTTCTTCCGGGTGCCGTATTTGCTGGCGAAAAAGAAGATCTGGAAGAAATTGTCGGAAATCTTTTGGAAAATGCGGCTAAGTGGGGGCGCAGGCGTATAAAAATCCTTCTTCGATCGGCGGCAGACGGCAAACGACAGTTTGAAATCCTGATTGAAGATGATGGTCCGGGGCTGGCGCCAGACAAGATTGAAGCGGCGCTGAAGCGGGGCAATCGCGTCGATGAAACCAAACCGGGTACAGGACTTGGTTTATCGATTGTTCAGGATACTGTGCGCGAATATGGTGGCAGCCTGCATCTTGGAAAAAGCAATATGGGTGGGCTTGCCGTGCGCGTTGTGTTGCCGCTGACTGAAGATTGATGGTTGTTTTTGCATAAAGCCTAACTACAAGGTTAGAGTAACGGCTGCATTTTGCGATAATATGCATGCTCATATTTATTAAGGTCGGCTTGTTATGATGATGGTTTCCAGGTTTTCCGTTCCGTTTTTGCTTGTTTCAGTTGCGCTTGCGCTGTCTGCTTGTGGAACCTCCGGCAGCAGCAAGGGGACTGGGCTGACTTCGCTTGGAGGCCTTTCCTCAAAAGCAGAAACACGTCCTGATCTTCTTGCGTCTCTTGGAAATGGTTTGCTTGGGTCTTCGGCGGGACAGTTGACAATGGGCGATCGCAGAAAAGCGCTTGAAGCAGAGTATCGCGCCCTTGAATATTCGCCAGCAGGCAAAACCGTTTCATGGAGCGGTGGTGGATCGACATCGGGTGATGTGAGCGCAGCACAGCCCTATCAGGTTGGCTCGCAGAATTGCCGTCAATATACGCATAGTTTTGTGATAGCGGGTGCACCTCACACTGTTCGTGGCACTGCCTGCCGCAATGCGGATGGAAGCTGGACACCGCTGACATAGAACTGTTGTGAAATTTACAAGTCGTTATTTGCTGCCGCGCAAACTGCATATGGTTTTTTATTGCTTGATCATTTCATAAGAAAGCGCAGTCGGGTGATTGTCGATTTGCGGCGAATTGCCCTAGCCAACCGGATTCGACACAGTTCGAGTTGGTTTTTATGTTGGCTGCGATTAAATCACATTCATGGATTTTTGGTTGATTGCCGCGCTGCTGACAGTTGCAGCTATAATGATTGTTTTATTGCCGCTTGTACGGAACAAGCAGGATTTTTTGCCTCCTGAAAAAAATGATCTGGAAGTCTATCGCGACCAGTTGCGGGAAGTCGATGCTGACGCCGCCCGTGGCATGATTGATGCGCCAAGCGCCGAGCAGGCACGGATTGAAATTTCGCGTCGTATTCTCAATGCTGAGAAAGACAGCTCCGGGATGAAGGCAGGTTTAAAAAAAGGGCCTTCAGCGCGTATATTGGCTCTTGTTTCTGTTTTGGCTGTCCCTTTGATTGCCTGGGGCATTTATCCAATCTTCGGAGCGCCTGGCGTCCCGTCAATGCCGCTGGCTGAACGATTGGCGAATAGTCCTCAAAGCAGTTCGCTTGATGAACTGGTCGCACGGGCTGAAAAGCATTTGGCGCAAAATCCCGATGATGCGCGTGGATGGGATGTATTGGCGCCAATTTATCAGCGTATGGGGCGTGGGCGCGATGCGGCCAATGCCTATCGTTCGTCGATCCGGCTTGAAGGCGAAAATTTCTCGCGTGTTCTTGGTCTTGGCGAAGCTTTGATCACAGTGTCGGGTGGTCCGATCACTGCGGAAGCGGAAGATCTTTTTAACAAAGCGGCCGCTTTGCAGCCTGATGATATACGTCCGCAATATTATCTTGCACAAGCACAGTTGCAGGATGGTAACTCTCACGCTGCCGTAAAACGATTGCAGACACTTCTTGATAATGCGCCGGCAGACGCACCGTGGCGCATGCAGGTTGAACAGACAATTGCGCGTATTCAAGACAATGATACTGCGCCACAGTCACCCGTTAAGGGTCCGACAAGTGATGACGTCGATGCCGCAGCCTCAATGAGCCGGGAAGACCGTCAGGCTATGATTGAAGGCATGGTTGAGCGCCTTGATGAAAGCCTGCGTGAAAATGCTCAGAATCTTGAAGGCTGGAAACGCCTTGTGCGCTCTTATATGATCCTTGATCGCCGTGAGGCAGCTCTTGATGCGTTGAAACGTGGTATCGCGGCATTGGATGTTGAAAAGCGGACAGAGTTGAAAAATTTTGCCTCAGGGCTGGGATTGGAAGCAGGGAGCGCAAAACAATGAGTGCGACTGCAGAAAACAACAGGCGCAATATAAAACCGGCAGGCAATCTGGCCCGCACCGTTAGCCGAAGGAAGCGAAAGCGGCTGATGCTGATTGCTGGCGCATTGGTCGTATTGTCAGTTGCTGTTGGATTGATGCTGATGGCTTTCAATCAGGACATTCGCTTTTTCCGAACCCCTGCCGACCTCACCGCACAGGAAATGACATCCGGTGCCCGGTTTAGACTTGGCGGTCTCGTTGAGGAAGGTTCGGTTGTGCGAGAGGGCAGTGAAATTCGATTCACCGTCACAGATACGATCAAGACCGTGAAAGTTGTGTTTGAAGGTATTGTGCCTGATCTGTTCAGAGAAGGACAAGGGGTCGTTGCGGAAGGTCGCTTTGAACCCGATGGTATTTTTCGCGCTGATAATGTTCTTGCCAAGCATGATGAAAATTATGTCCCGAAGGATCTTGCCGACAGCCTGAAAAAGAAGGGTGTGTGGGAAGGTGAATGATGGGAACTGGAAAAACCTATGAATGTTGAGATAGGTCATTTTGCGCTTGTTCTGGCGCTGGCATTGTCCGTGGTTCAGTCTGTTGTGCCTGTCGTTGGTGCGCAGCGCAGGGATATGCAGCTTATGGGCGTTGCAGTGCCCACCACTCTGGCGGTTTTTGCGCTCATTGCTTTTTCCTTTGTGGTCCTGACATTTGCCTATGTGGTGTCGGATTTTTCGGTTCTGAATGTGGTCGAAAATTCCCATTCGCAAAAGCCGATGCTCTACAAGATCACCGGCGTATGGGGCAATCATGAAGGCTCCATGCTTTTGTGGGTGTTGATTCTAAGCTTTTTCAGCGCACTTGTTGCAGCTTTTTCCGCTAATCTGCCGGAAACTCTGCGGGCGAATGTTCTGGGTGTTCAGGGCTGGATTGGAACGGCATTTCTGGCATTTATCATTTTTACATCCAATCCTTTCACACGCATTCTGCCGGCACCAATAGAAGGTTCTGATCTTAATCCGATTTTGCAGGATATTGGTCTCGCGATCCATCCGCCGCTGCTTTATCTCGGCTATGTCGGTTTTTCAGTCTGTTTCTCCTTTGCTGTTGCAGCCCTTATCGAAGGACGGCTTGATGCGGCCTGGGCACGCTGGGTTCGCCCATGGGCGCTGGTCGCATGGATGTTTTTGACCGGCGGCATCGCGATGGGTTCTTACTGGGCCTATTACGAGCTTGGATGGGGTGGCTGGTGGTTCTGGGATCCGGTTGAGAATGCTTCCTTCATGCCATGGCTGGTTGGAACAGCTTTGCTGCACTCGGCAATCGTTATGGAAAAGCGCTCGGCGCTTAAGATCTGGACAGTATTACTGGCGATACTGACGTTTTCGCTCTCCCTGCTCGGGACTTTCCTCGTGCGCTCCGGTGTGTTGACTTCAGTGCACAGTTTCGCAACCGATCCGGGGCGCGGTCTTTTCATCCTTGCCATTCTCGCAATTTTTATCGGTGGTTCGCTGTCGCTCTTTGCCTTGCGCGTTCAAAGCCTGTCATCGGGCGGGTTGTTTCAGCCAATATCGCGTGAAGGTGCATTGGTTTTTAACAACCTGTTTCTTACAACCGCTGCTGCAACGGTTCTCATCGGTACGCTTTACCCATTGTTGCTCGAAGTTCTGACGGGCGAAAAGATTTCTGTTGGTGCGCCTTTCTTCAACATGACTTTTGGTCCGCTGATGATCCCACTGCTTTTTGCAGTTCCATTCGGGCCTTTACTGGCATGGAAACGCGGTGATCTTTATGGCGTCGCCCAAAGGCTGATGACGGCTTTTGCGCTGGCTCTTATCACGATAGGTTTCGTTTTGTGGCAGAGTAACTCCCACTCTGTACTGGCTGCCATGGGTATTGGTCTTGCTGTCTGGCTGATTGCTGGAAGCCTTACTGATCTGTGGCTGAAAGCTGGTATTGGCAAAGTGTCAGTGCTTAAAGCGCTGTCCCGTTTCAAAGGTCTTCCACGTTCGGTTTTTGGAACTGCGCTTGCACATATAGGCCTTGGTGTGACGCTTCTTGGCATTGTCAGCGTAACCACTTATGGTACCGAAAATGTTCTTGTCATGCGCCCGGGCGATACCACAAAAGCAGCAGATTATTCATTGCGTTTTAATGGTTTGCGCCCACTGACCGGATCAAATTTCACTGAAAGTCGCGGGACTTTCATGCTGATCGATTCTGGAGGCCGCGAAATGGGAGTGATCGAGCCGTCAAAGCGCTTTTTTCCGGCCCGGCAGATGCCAACGACAGAATCTGGCATCAGAACGCTATGGTTCAGTCAGGTCTATGTTGCCCTTGGCGATGAAACGGGTGATGGTTCAATTGTTGTTCGTGTCTGGTGGAAACCGCATGTGACGCTCATCTGGTATGGTGCGTTGATCATGATGATTGGCGCAATCTTTTCGCTTGCTGATCGTCGTTTGCGTGTTGGAGCCCCTTCAAAGGCGCGAAAGCGCTCAGCGAAACAAGCGGGGGCTGCCATATGATGCCTGGCAAAAAGATAGCTGCGTTTTTCCTGATTCTCTTTATAGCATTTCAGGGATCACTCGCATTCGCTGTCAATCCGGATGAAATCCTGCCTGATCCGCAGCTTGAAAAGCGCGCGCGTCAAATCTCGGCAGAGCTTCGCTGCATGGTCTGCCAGAACGAATCAATTAATGATTCCAATGCTGAACTGGCGCGTGATCTGCGTATTCTGGTGCGTGAACGTCTGACAGCGGGTGATTCAGATAAGCAGGTCGTTGATTTTATTGTCGATCGCTATGGCGAGTTTGTTCTTCTTACACCACGTTTTAATACGCAAACAGCAATACTTTGGGGTTTCCCTGTCGTCGTGCTTCTATTGGGTGCTATTGCTTTAATCATTGCTTTTCGCAGGCGCAGCAGCATCAAGGAAGTGCAAAAGCCGTTGTCCGAGCATGAAAAAGCCGAGCTTTCCCGCCTTCTGGACGATAAATAAGCACTCAACCAATTCCCAAACCTTACAAAACTTTCATTTTCTGGAAATTGAGCGGTAAGGTAGCGCTGACTATCTTAACATCATAACAGATTAACAGGGTCGGTGCCGCCCCAGAGGACCAGTCCCGGATCGCTTCTTGTAAGGAGAGCCAGATGTCGAAGATCATTACCTCGAAGTATCGTAAGAGCGTTGCAGCAATAGCGCTGTCCGCAGCACTTGCCGGTGCGTTTGTCGCAACCGGTCCACTCGGTGTTATGGAAAATGCTCGTGCCGATGCGGTGAGCGTAACTGCACCACAGCAGGCAGGCTTTGCCGATCTTGTTGAAAAAGTGCGTCCTGCTGTTGTCAGTGTCCGTGTCAAGAAAGACGTGCAGGAAGCTGATAGCCGCGGTTCGCAAACGATGACCCCTCCGGGTTTTGATCAGTTGCCGGACGGACATCCTCTGAAGCGTTTCTTCCGTGATTTCGGTATGGAACCGCGTGGTGATGCACGCCCTGAAGGTCGTCGTGGAAAAGGTTCAAAGGCTCGCCCCGGTCATGAACGTCCTTTCGCACAGGGCTCCGGCTTCTTCATCTCTGAAGACGGTTATCTTGTTACCAACAATCACGTCGTTGCCGATGGCGATGCTTACAGCGTTGTGCTTGATGACGGAACAGAACTCGATGCAAAGCTGATTGGTACTGATCCGCGCACTGATCTTGCGGTGCTCAAGATTAATGATCCAAAGCAGAAGTTTACCTATGTGAAACTTGGCGATGACAACAAAATCCGCGTTGGTGACTGGGTTGTTGCTGTTGGTAATCCATTTGGTCTTGGCGGTACTGTAACCTCTGGTATTGTTTCGGCGCGTGGTCGCGACATTGGCGCCGGTCCTTACGATGATTTTATCCAGATTGATGCTGCTGTGAACAAGGGCAATTCTGGCGGTCCGGCCTTTGATCTATCGGGTGAAGTTATCGGCATCAATACTGCAATTTTCTCGCCTTCGGGTGGCAGTGTGGGTATTGCCTTTGCAATTCCGGCATCGACTGCCAAGCAGGTTGTTGACCAGCTGATTGAGAAAGGCTCGGTCGAACGTGGTTGGATTGGTGTGCAGATTCAGCCGGTTAACAAGGATATTGCTGCTTCGCTCGGACTGGCCGAGGAAAAGGGTGCGCTTGTTTCGTCACCTCAGGCTGATGGCCCTGCTGTAAAAGCCGGCATCAAGGCGGGTGATGTGATTACAGCGGTGAATGGTGAAACTGTTCAGGATCCACGTGATCTGGCTCGTAAAGTTGCCAATATCGTACCGGGTGAAAAAGCTGCCCTGACCGTATGGCGCAAGGGCAAGGCTCAGGAGATTGATATCACGATCGGTGCAATGCCGCAGGATCTGGGCAAGGCCGACAAAGGCAAGTCCGGCTCCGGTGATACAGAGCAGGGTGAGACACTCGACTCTTATGGCCTGACTGTCACACCGTCTGAGGATGGGGACGGTGTTGTGATCACCAATGTCGATCCTGATAGCGATGCAGCTGAGCGTGGTATTCGTACTGGTGAAACGATCGTGAGTGTAAACAATCAGGTCGTCAACAGTGCAAAAGATATCGACAAGGCAATTGCCGAAGCAGCCAAGGCTGGCCGCAAGGCTGTGCTGCTACAGCTCCAGAATGATGATCAGAGCCGTTTTGTAGCGCTACCGATTGATCAGGAATAAGGCGAAAGCTTTTGATTAATGGGTCCTGACCCTAGCGTTTTGAAACAAAATGGCAGGCGGACAATCCGCCTGCCATTGCTTCATTTTCCCTGACAACTTATTGTTTTTACAATCATCGTCGCTTGCTTTGGGGTAGAGCCATGAAAATTCTCGTTATTGAAGATGACCGCGAAGCGGCTCGCTATCTTGAGAAGGCCTTTAGCGAGGCTGGCCATAATGCTGATATTGCGGGTGATGGCGAGACCGGTTACGCGCTTGCGGAACATGGCAATTATGATGTGCTGGTGGTTGATCGCATGCTGCCAAAGCGCGATGGACTTTCGGTTGTTGCGGGCTTGCGTGCAAAAGGCATGGAAACCCCGGTTCTTATCCTGTCCGCCCTTGGCGAAGTCGATGATCGTGTGACGGGTCTGCGTGCTGGTGGGGACGATTATCTCACCAAACCCTATGCATTTTCTGAACTGCTGGCACGTGTCGAAGTTTTGCAGCGCCGTTCAAGCCCGCGCGAGGCCGATACGATTTATCGTGTGGGTGATCTGGAACTGGATCGTCTCGCACATACCGCACGCAGACAGAATGTGGATATCACCCTCCAGCCACGCGAATTTCGTTTGCTTGAATATCTAATGCGTCATGCAGGGCAGGTTGTCACCCGTACGATGCTGCTGGAAAATGTCTGGGATTATCACTTTGATCCGCAGACAAATGTGATTGACGTGCATATTTCGCGCTTGCGCTCGAAAATTGAAAAGGGCTTTGACGGCCCACTTCTGCATACCGTACGGGGCGCGGGCTATATGCTCAAAGCCGCAAAATCCAAAGCTGCTGCAAGCGCCAAGGTGGACGGATGAGCCGTTTTTCTGCGCTCATGCGCACCACTGCGGCGCGTCTTTCGGCGCTCTATCTGCTGTTGTTTGCGGTCGGAGCCGTGGCTCTGGTCTTTTATATGACCAACCTTTCCGCCTCCATTATCAATAGCCAGACGCAGGAAGCGCTGGGCGAGGAAGTCGCCAGCATTGGCAAGGCCTATGCCCGTGGCGGCATACCTCAGCTTGTGCGCACAATTGCTTATCGTTCGCGGCAGCCGGGCGCTTATCTCTATCTGGTGGCTGATCCGTCAGGGCGTATCTTGTCTGGCAATGTCGAGGGTGTTGAACCGGGCGTGCTGGACACGGACGGGATTGTTGAACGGGCGTTCAAATATCGTCGCTACGGCGAACAGGGAACTGAGACCGAGCATCGTGCCATTGCCGTGGTGATTGCGCTGCCTAACAGTATGCGCCTTCTGGTGGGGCGCGATCTTGGTGAGCCGGAACGCTTCCGTGATCTTGTCAGAAGCTCGCTGATGCTGGCGCTTGGCATCATGGGTGTTGGCGCTCTTTTGATCTGGTTCTTTGTTGGCCGTCGTGCACTCAAGCGTATTGACGATATGTCACGCGCATCGCAGCGCATTATGGATGGCGATCTGACAGGGCGCCTGCCGGTTAATGGTTCAGGTGATGAGTTTGATCGTTTGTCGGGCAATCTCAATGTCATGCTTGGGCGTATTCTTGAGCTGAATGAAGGTTTGAAACAGGTTTCAGACAATATTGCCCATGATCTCAAGACCCCGCTGACCCGCCTTCGCAATCGTGCTGAAGAAGCTTTGTCGGGCAAGAAAGCCGGACCAGAATATCGCGCGGCGCTTGAAGATATTATTGGCGAATCTGATCAACTGATCCGCACATTCAGCGCCATATTGATGATTTCCCGCCTTGAAGCCGGCTATTCGTCAGAAAACCTCGACGAGATGCCTGTCGCTCCGATTGTCCGTGATGTGGCTGAAATGTATGAACCTGTCGCCGAAGACGCAGGTGTTCAGTTGACGCTTGCTGCGCTGGATGATGTACCTCTGAGGATTAATCGTGAACTTGTTGGACAGACGGTTTCCAATCTCGTTGATAATGCAATCAAATATGCGCTGAGCAGTGAGAACGTTGCCGCCGTGACCCTTTCGATGGAGCGTGATCAGCATTGGGTGCGCATTGTTGTTGCTGATAATGGTCCGGGTATACCGGAAGACAAACGCGAACAAGCAACCGAGCGGTTTGTCCGTTTAGAGGAAAGCCGTACACAGCCGGGATCGGGACTTGGTTTAAGCCTTGCCAAGGCGGTGATGAAATTGCACGGTGGCGCTCTTCGTCTGGAAGACAATGGGCCGGGCTTACGCGCCGTATTAGAGTTCCCTTTGCTCAAAGATGACTAATTTAATGCTAATATGCTGAGGGATCATGGCAACTGACGACGCAAAGGCACTTTTTTTTGATCGAAACCTTTGTGGGCTGACGCCTCTTCATCTTGAGAGAGCACGCTTCTATCTGGCCGATCTTCGGGAGCGGGCGCAGAGCGAAGAACTGAGCCTTGTTGTGGAGCTTTTGCACAATGAAAAAGTGCAGAGCTTTTTGTCGGCGGTTCTCGACCTTTCTCCCTTCATCCGCGAGTCGCTGATCCGCAACCCAGCCATCCTTGAGCGGATTATATCCAGCCCACCTGAAATGGCGCTTAACGATCTGCTTGCGCAGATTTCCAGTTCAGGAATAGAAGAGGGCATTAGTGAAGCAGCTTTAATGGCCAGCCTGCGCCAGCATAAACGTGCAGCGCATGTGCTGATCGCACTTTGTGATCTGGCCCGGATTTTTAATACTGAAGCGACAACCGGCTGGCTCACTGATCTTGCAGAGGCCTGCACTGGTGCTGCTATCCGTTTTCTGCTTCGCGAGGCCGATAGCGCAGGCAAGATCAAGCTTTCGGATCGCAACAATCCCGAAAAAGAAAGCGGCTGGATCGTGCTTGGCATGGGCAAGTTCGGTGCCCGCGAGCTGAATTATTCCTCCGATATTGACCTCATTGTTTTTATTGATTCCGAGCGTCCGGCAATCATTGATCCCTATGAACGTGTTGATCTATTCTCACGATTGACACGGCGTCTTGTACGTATTTTGCAAGATCGCACGGCTGACGGATATGTCTTCCGTGTTGATTTGCGTTTGCGGCCTGATCCGGGATCAACGCCATTGGCGATTCCTGTTGGCGCGGCCCTTCATTATTATGAAGGGCGTGGCCAGAACTGGGAACGCGCCGCGATGATCAAGGCGCGTCCGGTGGCGGGTGATCGCGAATCCGGCCTGCAAGTGCTGGCAGAACTGGCGCCCTATGTCTGGCGCAAATATCTTGATTATGCGGCAATTGCTGATGTGCATTCGATCAAACGTCAGATACACGCCCATAAAGGTCACGGCGATATTGCGGTTCGCGGGCATAATGTGAAGCTTGGTCGTGGCGGCATCCGCGAGATTGAATTTTTCGTGCAGACACAGCAATTGATTGCCGGCGGTCGCTTTCCTGAATTGCGCGGCAATCAGACTGTGCCCATGCTGGCAAGGCTTGCCGAACGCGGCTGGATCACGCAAAAGGCCCGGGACGCCCTCGCTAAGGAATATTATTTTCTGCGTGATGTTGAGCATCGCATCCAGATGATTGCCGACGAGCAAACCCATATTCTGCCGGAAGACGATGAGGGCTTTGCCCGTGTTGCGCATATGATGGGTTACAGCGATCCGGCAGAGTTTTCCGATATATTTCTGTCGACCCTCAAGATTGTCGAAAAGCATTATGCAGCACTTTTCGAGCAGGCCCCGGAGCTTGGCTCATCGAGTGGAAATCTGGTTTTCACAGGTGATGTGGATGATCCGGGCACATTGGAAACACTTGCCTCTATGGGCTATGAGCGTCCCAGCGATATATGCCGTGTCATCCGTATATGGCATTTTGGCCGTTATCGTGCCACGCAATCCGCAGAGGCACGGGAGCGTCTGACGGAACTCACGCCAGCTCTTTTACAAGCTTTTGCCGAAACAAAACGCGCCGATGAATCGCTGTTGCGTTTCGATGCTTTTCTGCAGGGGCTGCCTTCCGGCATTCAGCTTTTCAGTCTGCTCCAATCCAATCCGCGTCTTCTCAATCTTCTCGTAATGATCATGAGTGCGGCGCCACGGCTTGCGGAAGTGATTACCCGCAATCCGCATGTTTTTGACGGGTTGCTTGATCCGGCAATTTTTTCGGAAATGCCGACACGAAATTATCTCGAAGAGCGTTTGCATGCATTTTTGGGTTCGGCCAGCGATTATGAGGAGGTGCTTGATCGCCTGCGCATCTTCGCAGCCGAGCATCGTTTTCTGATTGGTATTCGTTTGCTCACCAGCGCGATTGATGGCGTGCGGGCAGGGCGTGCCTTTTCCGATCTGGCTGAACTGATGATCGGCAAGGCATTTGAGGCGGTGGAATCTGAATTGCAACGCCGCCATGGTAAGGTGAAAGGTGCGAAAGTTGCATTGCTTGCCATGGGTAAACTGGGCAGCCGGGAACTGACAGCAGGTTCTGACGTCGATCTGATCCTGCTCTATGACCATGATAAGGATACGGATTATTCTGATGGCGAAAAGCCGCTGGCGCCTTCGCAATATTATATTCGCCTCACGCAGCGTCTGATTGCAGCCCTGTCTGCTCCGACCGCTGAAGGCGTTCTTTATGAAGTTGATATGCGTTTGCGTCCATCCGGCAATAAAGGTCCGGTTGCGACCCATATCGAATCTTTTGGCAAATATCAGCGCAGTGAAGCATGGACATGGGAGCATATGGCCCTGACACGCGCACGTCCAATCCATGGCGATGCGGGATTTGTGAATTTCATTAAAGGTGAAATTGACGATGTTTTATCGAGCAAATCTGACAGCGCGAGCATCGCCGGAGATGTTCGTGAAATGCGCAATCTGATCTATGAGGAAAAGCCGCCGCGTGACGACTGGGACTTCAAGCTTAAGCCCGGCGGTATTATTGATCTGGAATTTATCGCACAATTTGCCGTTCTTACTGGAAAAGTGACAAAGCAGCCGCGCCCTCTGGCAACGGAGGAGGTTCTGGCCAGTCTTGATCCTTCATTTGCCGATCCGAAGACGATTGATGATCTCGTTCAGGCGCATCGTTTCTACACTAATCTCAGTCAGACCATTCGGCTCTGTCTGGGCAGTGACGCGGCGCGTGAAGAGTTCATTCCCGGAATGATTGATCTTCTTTGCCGCGCGGCTGAATTGCCAGATATTAAGCGTGTTGAACATCATATCAGTGAACTTTCTGTCAGTGTCCGAACCAGTTTTGAGAGACTTATACCCAATCTGGATGAGTCATACTCATCGTGATTGGGGTAAGCCCGTGTGGCGATTGAACCTTTTCAAGGCGCGATGCGATAGCATCTTGGCGCCTTGATATTATTGGATAATCAGGCAGCATGAATTTCATTGTCGAGAACAGTCGATGTCCATTGTTTGCGGTCTGGAATGCAGACTGCAACCACGGTTCCTACACCTTCGGTTGAGCGAATGCGTAGCCAGCCACCATGCAGTTCTGCAAGGGAGCGGGTAATTGCAAGGCCAAGACCAGAACCGCTATGAGACTTGGTGAACTGGTTTTCCACTTGTTCAAACGGCTGGCCGATTTTTCGTATGGCGGATTTTGGAATGCCGACACCGGTGTCTTGAATAGTCATAAACAGAGCTGATCCGGTCTTGCGGGCACGCACGGTGATGTGGCCGTTATGTGAAGTGAATTTCACTGCGTTTGACAGAAGGTTGATCAACACCTGCTTGACCGCACGACGATCGGCATTGAGTTGCATATTTTCTTCGATCCGTGTCTCGACAGTGATGTTTTTTTCATCAGCCTGAAGCGAGATCATCCGCACAGTTTCCTTGATCAATGGGCAGAGATCGATTTCCTCACGGTCGAGTGAAAAATGACCGGCTTCAATTTTCGACATGTCGAGAATATCATTGATAACATTGAGCAGAAAATTGCCGCTGGTGTGAATATCATTGATATATTCTTCATAGCGGTCCGAACCGAGCGGCCCGAATGTGCCAGCCTGAATCATTTCCGAGAACCCGATGATTGCATTGAGTGGCGTGCGCAATTCATGGGACATATTGGCAAGGAATTCGGATTTCGAGCGGTTTGCTGCTTCTGCACGCTCTTTTTCCTGACTATATTTGCGTGCCAGTTCTGAAAGCTCACGCACGCGGTCGCGCTCGCCTTTTCGTGCGATCGACAGATCGTGAATGGTGGCCATCAGACGGCGCTCACTTTCGACCAGACGTTCCTGATGCTGCTTGATCTGTGTAATATCGGTTGCAATGGACACAAGACCACCGTCCTGTGTGCGCCGTTCATTGACCTGTAGCCAGCGGCCATCGCCCAGCTGTCGTTCAAAGGTCTGCCCGCCTGCGCGATTATGTTCGTTTGCCATACGGCGTTCAAAGCTGAATGGGCGGGTATGCGCGTCAACTTCATTGCGTGGCACACCGGGCTTCAATGTCCAGACTGGCAGACCCGCATATTCGCTGAATTTGGAATTGGCCATGACCAGACGATTATTGGCGTCCCAGAGAACAAAGGCTTCGGAAATATTCTCAATCGCTTCACGGATACGCATATCGGCTTCTGCCGTTTGCTGTGCGAAACGGTGCTGTTCGCTGACGTCAAAGGCAATGCCTACAAGATGCAGTTCATTTTCAGTGGTGATTTCGGCGCGAACCCGCATCCAGACCCATGAGCCATCAGCATGACGCATGCGGAAAACACGATCAACATGGGAAATATCGCCTGCCGCCGCCTGTTCAGCAATGGAATAGAGGTCGCCGTCTTCCGGGTTGATGATTGCCGATACGTCGCCAAAAGCGAGCACTGCGTCCTGCGCTTCATAGCCCAGCATCTCATACATGGATCGGGACCAGTAGATGCGTCCGCGTGCCATGTCCCAGTCCCACAGGCCGCCACGGCCACGTGCAAGCGCCATATCAATACGTCGCTGAATCTGGGCTGAAAGATCGTCTGCCTCACGCGCTCGCGCCGCCTGGCTGAAATAGGCGTAGAGAATGGCAAACATCATGGCGGTCGTGCCCGCAAAAAGAGTTATGTTCAGATAGACGGCACGAGTCCACTCTGCCAATATTGTGCTTTCGGGTTCTGCTGCGATGATCGCATAGGGAACGGTAATCGGCTTTGAAACCGTGCCAAAAGCAACTTCACCATTCATGACAATTGTCAGAACGCCAGCACGTTCTGCAAACATGAAGAGAGGCTGAATGTCGCTGAACACATCATCGGCTTGCTTGCCCACAATATCTGCTGCGGGGCCGGATGCGGTGACAATGACAAAATCATCATTGACCAGTGCGACAGTCATACCGCTGGATGAAAGTCCGCGTGATCGAAATTCAACAATTATATTATCAAGATCTTTGGGCGACATTTGCGCACCAGACTGGGTGCCATTGGCGGCACGCTCGATCATTTGCGCGAGATTGGCAGTTGCAGCAGACAGGGCGGCTTTATGCTGAAGCTCAATGTCTTCGCGCCAGGACAGCATTGAGAAAACCCGTGCCACGCCAAGAATAACCAGAAAAATGATGATGAGGGCTGGAACCAGGCGGCGCAGCGAAGGTTCTACGGCCATGAATTTACCGTAGGCCGGGCCTGCGAGAAGCTTGGCATGACCTGAGAGCCTGCCTTTCTTTCGCCTGCCGCCGGAGCCACGCCTCTTCTCCGCCGTCGCGTTATACGCGTCGGTGCTCACCATCTATAGGTCCCTCTGATATGCTGAAACAGTTCCAGAAATACGCCAGAAGCGCTGTCCACCCAAAACTGTATGAACTTGAAATTACTACTCGAAATGCTTCGGAATACGCCATCACCGAATATGGCTACTGAATCAAAAGTGATTCGCGCTGTCCAGCAAATTCGTTAACGAGAAGTAAAATATATGGTTTCGGGAGGGGGAATATTGTTGAATCTCAACCTGTTAACTGGAATCAGTTTGATAGATGCTTCTTCTAACACCATGAAAAGACTCATGAAAATTCCAGCCGTTTTAAGGATGGGCGCAGCTTTGCACCAAAAGCCTTGAAATGATCAGACCCGCCCCTTTTCGGGGCGGGTCTGGCGAATCACAGGAATCAATAATTGAGTAGCGAATCAGTTCAGCGTCCGGTCCACGATATCACGCAGATCAGTCGAAAGTTTTTGGGTGCCTGAAATGCGGGCGAGGGCAGTACGTGCCTGTTCGCGGCGTGTATTTTCTAAAGACCGCCATGACCGCAATGCAGTGAGAAGCCGTGCAGCAAGCTGCGGGTTTTCAGGATCAATGGCCAGAACAATATCTGCAAAGAAACTGTAAGCTGCGCCATCCTTACGGTTGAACCCGGTCGGGTTGGCTGCGGAAAAAGCACCGATCAGCGAGCGCACGCGATTGGGATTGTCGAACGAAAACAATTTGTGTTTTGTCAGTGACCGAACTGTTTCAAGTGCCTTTTCACCCGGACGCGTTGCTTGCACGACAAACCATTTGTCCATGACCAGACCGTCATCGCCAAAGCGTTTTTCAAAGGCCGAAAGCGCATTTTGCGCTTCGTGGCTGTCACCAAAACGGTGCACCAGCACGCTCAGCGCCGCTGCACGTTCGCTCATATTATTGGCATTTGTAAATTGTTGCGCCGCGCGTGCCGGGCTGTTTTCATAGTGGCTGAGATAGTCGAGAAGAACATTGCGTAATGAGCGTTTGCCCGCAGATGCAGCATCCGGTGAAAATGGGCCATCTTGCTGCAAACTTGTATAAAGCCCGGAAAATTCTTTGGCATAAGCGGCTCCGATTGCAGCGATCAGATGCTCACGGCTTGCAAAGATTGCGTCGGGGTCAACATTCTCACCCGTCTCACGCGCAATGTCGCTCTCGCTGGGCAAGGTCAGGCATAAAGCACGGAATGCAGCATCAAGCGTTTCGTCAGAAGCGATCCTGCCTATAAGCTCAATGATTTTGCGATCAGTTTCAGGCGCATGTCCGCCACGGAAACGCTTTGCACCTTCAAGCAAGGCCTGTGTGAGGATGACGGTGAGCGCCTGCCAGCGAGCAACCGGATCACTGTCATTGAGTGCAAGGAACGTCCAATCCTGTGTATCAAGGGGGATGATCAGATTGATAGGCGCTGAGAAGCCACGCAGCAGCGATGGGACAGGGCGCTCTTTAATGCCTTTGAAGGTGATTGTTTCTGAAGAGGTATGCAGATGAATTATACCGTCATGAACATTGCCGCCTTCAACAGACGAGATTTGCATATCCTTGCCGTCAGAACCAAGCAGGCCGAAAGCCACGGGAATATGCATTGGTTTTTTTATCGGTTGGCCGGGTGTGGGAGCGAGTGATTGCCTGAACCTGATGGTGTAGCTTTGCTGTAGCGCATCGAAATCAAAATCTGCTTCGACTTTTGGAGTGCCTGACTGATCATACCAGAGGGCAAATTGCGAAAAGTCCTGCCCGGATACATCAGCAAAGACCTTGATGAAGTCTTCAATTGTCGCCGCATCACCATCATGGCGCTCAAAATAAAGATCCATACCTTTGCGGAAAAGCTCAGAGCCGATAATGGTGCGGATCATGCGCACGACTTCAGAGCCTTTTTCATAGACCGTTGCAGTATAGAAATTGTTGATCTCGCTATATTGGCGTGGGCGCACAGGATGCGAGAGCGGGCCGCTGTCTTCAGGAAATTGCTGCGCTTTAAGAATTTTAACTTCCGAAATGCGTTTGACGGGGCGGGAGCGTGCATCGGCTGAAAATTCGTGATCGCGATAGACCGTCAGCCCTTCCTTGAGGCAAAGCTGGAACCAATCGCGACAAGTGATACGGTTTCCGGTCCAGTTATGGAAATATTCATGCGCGATAACGGCTTCTATGCCGGCATAATCAGCATCTGTTGCTGTGTCAGGATCGGCCAGAACATATTTATCATTGAAGACATTAAGCCCTTTGTTCTCCATGGCGCCCATGTTGAAGTCGGACACTGCAACAATATTGAAAATATCGAGATCATATTCGCGCCCGAATTTTTCTTCATCCCAGCGCATGGATCGTTTCAGCGCATCCATAGCATAAAGCGCACGATCCTTTTTGCCATGTTCGACATAAATGGCGAGGTCGACAGGGCGGCCAGACTGCGTTGTGAAATGGTCCGTCACCACATCAAGCGCACCGGCAACGAGCGCAAACAGATATGACGGTTTCGGATGTGGATCGTGCCAGATGGCAAAATGTCTGTCCGGCTGGCCTGAAACCATGCCCTGTTCGACAGGATTGCCATTTGCCAGCAATATGGGTGCTGCTGCTTTTTCGGCGTCAAGGCGCACCGTATAGACTGACAACACATCCGGGCGGTCATAATAATAGGTGATACGTCGAAAGCCTTCAGCTTCGCATTGTGTGCAATAGACATTGCTGGAGCGATAAAGACCCGAAAGCTGCCGATTGGTGGTCGGGTTAACTTCAGTGATTATTTCCAGTGTAAAGCGTCTGGTGTCTGGCAGATCGGTAATTTCCAGCCTGTCAGCTGTCGCGGAATAGCTGTTATCATTAAGTTTTTTACCATCAAGCTTGATGCTGATCAGTTTCAGCTCGTCACCATCCAGAACAAGCGGCGTTGCAACGCTTGTTGTGTCACGCCGTTCAATCGTCAGTTCCGCACGAACGAGCGTCTTTTCCGGTTCAAGCGTGAAATCGAGTTTCGTTTCTGGAATTGCGTAAGGGGTCGGGCGATAATCTTCAAGGCGGAATGTCTGGCCGGAATCAGTACGCATTGCGAAACTCTTCTTTGTTATTGCTCTAATGCTGGAGTCGTATCCGGCTTTTTAGCAAACGACAAGAAAAGCGAAGTTGATCGCTGTTTTTTGGGGCGAACAAGTCTGGCGCTTTGTTGCAAACATGCCTATGAATAGCGCATTGATAATAATGTCCCACCTTGCTCTCATATCTCCCAATTAAGGAATTGCGTTGTGAAGTCCCCTCAGGACGCGGCTGCCGCAAATGTACAGGACAATGAAGCGGCTGAACCGGATCTGCTTCAAAACAATCCAATGCTGGGCATCAGTCTCAAAGTTGCTTCGGTTGCAGTCTTTGTTGGCATGTCAACCTTGCTCAAGGCCGCGGACGGTATTCCGCTTGGACAGTTGATCTTTTTCCGTTCCTTTTTTGCAGTTCTTGCGATCCTTGTTTACTTTGCGCTACGGGGAAAAATATCGGGCATTCTTCATACACGACACGGGTTCAGCCATTTCTGGCGCGGGATGATCGGTGTCATGGCTATGTCTTTAAGCTTTTATGCCCTGACAAAATTGCCTTTGCCCGAAGCAATCGCCATTAATTATGCCTCGCCGCTGATTGCAGTCATTCTTGGGGCGGTCATCTTGCATGAAGTTGTCAGAATGTATCGCTGGAGTGCTGTGGTAATCGGACTCATTGGCGTTTTGATTATCATATGGCCGCGTATGACCCTGTTTGCAGAAGGTCAGGTCGGGCATAGTGAGGCACTGGGCGCTCTTGCAGCACTTGGTGGCGCAATCATGGCTGCTTTTGCGATGATGCTGGTGCGTCGCCTGGTTCAGACCGAACGCACATCGACTGTTGTTATTTATTTTTCGATCTCAGCAACAGTTATTTCGCTGGTGAGTATTCCATTCGGCTGGGTCATGCCAAGCTTGCCACAATTTGGTATGCTGATCGGTGCAGGTATCGCGGGCGGTATCGCGCAAATTCTGCTCACCGAATGCTATCGCCATGCACCGATGAGTACGATTGCACCGTTTGAATATACCTCCATGCTGCTTGGTCTCGGAATAGGATTTTTCTTTTTTGGCGATATTCCAACATTGGAAATGCTGTTGGGCAGCGCGATTGTCATGGGCGCCGGGGGCTATATTATTTATCGCGAACACCAGCTGGCGATTGAACCACACAAGAAAAACACACCGCAACAAACCCAGTGAAAATCAGGACTGGCCGGACGTACCTTCCGCACGCGGATCGAGCTGCATGGTTTCAGGTGTCGGTTGTCCATCCGGTGTATAGATCTTGAATTCAGTTTTTTGATCGCTGACCGCTGGCCGTTCAAAACGGCGAATACGCCAATAGGCATGCAGTCCATAAACAGCATAGGCAATCGCCATGGTGACGAAGAAACCGGATGCCCCCATCATGTCCATAAGCGGACCCGATAGTGCAGGGCCAATGACACTGCCAGCACCGTAAATAATGAGCAGTCCGCTTGAAACCTCTACGAATTCGCTTGTGTCGGCATAGTCATTGGCATGGGCCACATTGAGACTGTAAATTGGATAGATAACGGAACCGAAGAAAAACATCATCGCATAAAGTGCATAGGTTGAAGTGGGATGCACGACCAGCATGATCATTGATATTATAAAACCGACAGCCCCTGCGATCACCATTACATAACGCCGGTCCACGACATCAGAAGCGCGTCCGAGCGGATATTGGAAAATAACGCCGCCGATCATCGCACATGCAAGCATCGTCGCGATACCAAAGGTCGAAAGCCCATTCATCTCGCCGTAAATAGCAGCAAGAAAGTTCCATGTTCCCGCGACAATACCTGCAATCAGTGAGCCGATAACCGCTGCCGGAGAGCGGCGATAGAGGCTTTTCAGATCGATCCTGACCTGTGTGAGAGGGTTTGGGGACTGCGCACTGGATAGGGCCGTAGGCAGGAGTGCGCTTGCATAAATGATGGCGCAGATGATGAAGAGGGTCTGGGTACTGGCATCTCCAAATGGCAAAATATACTGGCCGCACATCAGGCCGAGCATTGTTATGATCATATAAATCGAAAAAACACGGCCACGCGATTCATTGGTGACACGTTCATTCAACCAGCTTTCAATAATCATATAGGAGCCTGCCAGTGAGAAACCTGCAATGCCGCGAAAAATCATCCATGCATATGGGCTGATGATCAGCGAATGGAGTAGCAAGGCAATCGATAAAAGTGTCAGGAGTGCCGAGAAAACACGAACATGCCCGACACGCCGCACCAGATGCGGAATGGCGATACAGCCTATTGTAAAGGCAAGCGAATAGGTCATCCCCATCCAGCCAATGGTTGTGGTCGACCAGCCTTCGAGACCGCCGCGAATAGGCAGCAGAATACCTGCGAGGCCACCTGCAAGCAGCATTAAAAATGTGCTCGCCAAAAGTGCTGCGATGGGCAAAAGCTGACCGGCCATGAAAAGCTCCGTGAAGAACTGAATTAAGAATCAAACAGTCAATTACCGGGCATTTGCGGCTTGCTGGTGACAGTGCTTCTGCCGATGCCATTGAAATATGTGAAGATCAATCGCGTAATTCAGCCAGCTTCATTTTTACATCAAGAAAGTCGCGCCACGCAAAGCGCTTTTGCGCAGGGGTACGCAAAAGCGAGTCAGGATTAAGGGTCGGCATGACCGGAATATTGATACGCGACGCAGTGGTGTGGATCTTCCAGTTGCCACGCATACGGATGATGCTTTCGGTTGCTCCTGTCAGCAACTTGCCAGCAGGCCCGCCCAGCGCGACCAGAATTTTGGGTGATGCAAGCTCTATCTGCCGTTCAATGAACGGGCGGCATAGTTCGGTTTCAAGCGGTGTTGGAGGGCGATTGCCGGGCGGACGCCATGGAATTATATTGGCAATATAGATATTTTCGCGTTTCAGTCCGATAGCTTCAATCATCCCGTTGAGCAGTTGCCCTGACTTGCCCATGAAAGGCAGCCCTTCCATATCTTCATCACGTCCGGGCGCTTCGCCGACAAACATAATATCGGATGCCGGATCACCATCAGCAAAGCACAGGTTTTTGGCCGTTGATTTCAGGCTGCAGCCATCAAAAGCTGCCAGCGCTTCGCGCAATTCTTCCAGTGAACGTGCTTGCGCTGCGGCCACCCGGGCAAGTTCTATCTGTGCATTGTCCGGCACGTCGGACGCTGCCTTGACAGGTCTGTTTGACGCCGAAGGCGTTGCTGCGCGTGGCGGCTGTTGTGTCCGCTCTGGCCGCGAGCCTGGCATTGCAGCAGAATGCGTATCCGGCACCCGTGTTGATGTGGGGGGTGGGGCAGCAAAACGATCTACAGGTGTTTCTGAAAGCGGCATGTCTATGCCTGCTTCTGCATAAAAACGCAGCAAGCCTTCCATATCCAGCATTTCACGATCATTTTTCATTCTTGTACCTCAGCAAATGAGGTGGCGAATTTTGGCTCTGAAAGCAAGAGCATGTCATTGCTTTCTGCTTTAAAGTGATCGTCTTAGTATAAATTCTGTTTGCGGCAGAATGCCTCAATGCTGAATTTTATTGATTTAAAAATTGACGTTTACGTTAAGGTAAATATTACTTATTGTAGTAATTGGAGATTTTTTGGACAATTGGACGCATATGCGACAGTCCTTAACTCTGCGAGAGGGTAGGGCCAATATGGGGAAACTCGATTTGCGGTAACGTTTATCGTTAATCGCGATGGGGTTATGAGAAAAAATAACTGGATGCATTTTTCGCACTGAAATAGTGAGGACATGTGAATCTGATGGAGGCATGGAATGTCTGACGCCCCGGCAATCGCGAATCCGGAACTTTCTGAACGCGAAAGCCCCGAACGTGAAAGCATGGAATTTGATGTGGTGATTGTTGGCGCAGGCCCTGCAGGTCTTGCTGCTTCTATCCGTTTCAAGCAAATTAACCCGGAGCTTTCAGTCGTCGTTCTTGAAAAAGGCGGCGAGGTCGGTGCGCATATATTGTCTGGTGCCGTTGTTGATCCGAGCGGCATCGATCAGCTTTTACCGGGCTGGCGCGAAGAAGAGGGGCATCCGTTCAAGACCCCTGTGACCGATGATCATTTTCTGCTGCTTGGTCCTGCGGGTTCGGTGCGTTTGCCAAATTTCGCAATGCCGCCGCTGATGAGCAATCATGGCAATTATATCGTGTCGCTTGGTAATGTTTGCCGCTGGCTTGGCACCAAGGCTGAAGAGCTGGGTGTTGAAATCTATCCGGGCTTTGCCGCGACCGAAGTGCTTTATAATGATGAAGGTGCTGTAATCGGCGTTGCGACCGGTGATATGGGCGTTGAGCGTGACGGCACGCATGGTCCAAATTATACACGCGGCATGGCTTTGCTGGGCAAATATGTGCTGATTGGTGAAGGTGCGCGCGGTTCGCTTACCAAGGAACTGATTGCAAAATTCAAGCTTGATGAAGGTCGTGAGCCAGCCAAATTCGGTATTGGTCTGAAAGAACTCTGGCAGGTTGATCCATCAAAGCATAAGGCTGGTCTGGTGCAGCATTCCTTTGGCTGGCCACTTGATATGAAGACCGGCGGTGGCTCGTTCCTTTATCATCTTGAAGATAATATGGTTGCAGTCGGCTTTGTGCTGCATCTCAATTACAAGAACCCATATCTGTCGCCGTTTGAAGAGTTTCAGCGTTTCAAGACGCATCCTGCAATCCGCGATACGTTTGAAGGTGGCAAGCGTCTGTCTTATGGCGCACGCGCGATTACAGAAGGCGGCTTCCAGTCGGTACCCAAGCTGTCATTTCCGGGTGGAGCGCTGATCGGCTGTTCGGCTGGTTTCGTCAATGTACCGCGCATCAAGGGTAGCCATAACGCGGTTCTGTCGGGCATTCTTGCAGCCGACAAGATTGCAGAAGCCTTGAGCGCCGGTCGTGCCAATGACGAGCCGATCGAGATTGAAAACAGCTGGCGCGACAGTGCAATTGGCAAGGATCTCAAGAAAGTCCGTAACGTCAAGCCGCTCTGGTCGAAGCTTGGGACAGTTATGGGTGTGGCGCTTGGTGGGTTTGATATGTGGACAAACCAGTTATTTGGTTTTTCATTTTTCGGCACATTGAAGCACGGCAAGACCGATGCGCAGAGCCTTGAGCCAGCCGCAAAACACAAGAAGATCGACTATCCGAAGCCGGATGGTGTTCTGACCTTTGATCGTTTGTCATCGGTGTTTTTGTCCAATACCAATCATGACGAAAACGAGCCGGTACATTTGCAGGTTGCTGATATGAAGCTGCAACAGACATCTGAGCATGATGTTTTTGCTGGCCCATCGACGCGCTATTGTCCGGCAGGTGTTTATGAATGGGTGGATGCAGATGGCAATTCTGCTGCTGACCCGCAGGCCAAGGATGTGCGTTATGTGATTAATGCGCAGAACTGTGTGCATTGCAAAACCTGCGACATCAAGGACCCCAACCAGAATATCAATTGGGTTCCGCCACAAGGCGGCGAAGGACCGGTTTACGTAAACATGTAATGTTTACGGGAACCGTGTCCGTCTCGACCGCCGTGAAAAATGTCGGTGAAGGACCTGTTTACGTAAACATGTAATGTTTACGGGAACCGTGTCCGTCTCGACCGCCGCGAAAAAATGCCGGCGAAGGACCTGTTTACGTAAACATGTAATGTTTACGGGAACTGTGTCCGTCTCGACCGCCGTGAAAAATGTCGGCGAAGGACCTGTTTACGTAAACATGTAATGTTTATGGGAACTGTGTCCGTCTCGCCCGCCGTGAAAAAATGCCGGCGAAGGCCTGTTTGCGTATCCATATAATTGAAAAAGGCGGTTTGAAACCGCCTTTTTATTGGAGCATGACTGACTGCGTTTCTGGCTCGTCTGTATCTGGACGTATTGGCAGCGGAACTGAAAACTCAAGCCTTACAGGCAAGTGGTCGGAGCCCACATCCTCACGCACAGCTGCAACAGGTGCTTCAATATCATGGCTTACAAGAATCTGATCGATGGGCAGACCGGCATAGGGCGCGAGTGTGACCGGAAGACTCTGGAGCATCCATGTGCCGCCGATTCCAGTCATTGCCATTGTTTGCGAAGCCATTTCGATGCGATGGACCGCATTGCTCCATGGTGTTGCGTTGAAATCACCTGCGATGATTGAAGGCCCATTGAATTTCTGCAATTCCGGCACCAGCACATCGATGATCGCTGCCTGATTGAACGGCCATGGAAGTGTGGCATGATAGGATGCAACATGGACGCTTGTACCGCTGAAATCGATTGAAGTCATGGCAAGGTGGTCATCGCCCAGACAGGCCTGTTCACTGCCTTCACTGAACGGACGGCGAGACAGAATACCTACTCCCATATTGCTTCCATTTTTGCGGCATTCAAAATGATAGGGATATGTGCTTTTGAGAATATCGATCCACATGGCCTAATCCGGGCCGGCTTCCTGATAGGTGATAATGTCAGGCTTTTCGTGGGCAATCATTTGCAAAACGCGCTTTGGTTCTGGATTGTCATAGCGCAGATTGATCTGTACCAGACTGTAGCGGGCGCCGCTTGTTGGCGCATTGCTCTGCGCAGACGTGGATCTGTCGAGCAGATTGCGCGTTGTACCCAATGTTGTGCTGAAAGCAAGGATGGCAAACAGCAGGATCATTATGCTCTCACGCCGCATCCTCGTGAACAGAAGCGGCAGAGCCAGCAATCCCATCAGAATTGCGAGCTGTGGCCGAAAATGCGCAAATGAATCGAATATCGGATGTGCTGATCCAAGAAAACCCAGCACCAGCGGTACTGATACCACAACAGCGACGATCAGCAGGGTCAATGAAATTGTGTCGCGAGTGTTTGACATCATGGGTGACTAGCGGCTGATTGCGGCGTGATAATGATGCCGAAAACATTGCTTTCGGCATCTGTTGTCTTACTGGAAGGCTGTTTCATAGAAGCTTCTAAGTTTGCGTGAATGCAACCGTTCATCCGACATGGCTGCGATTTTTTCCATTGCGCGAATGCCGATTTGCAGATGCTGTGCAACTTGACGCTTGTAAAACTCCGTGGCCATGCCGGGCAGCTTCAATTCGCCATGCAGTGGTTTGTCGGAAACGCACAGCAGCGTGCCATAGGGAACACGAAACCGGAAACCATTGGCGGCAATGGTGGCCGATTCCATATCAAGTGCGACTGCTCGCGCCTGTGATAACCGCTGAACAGGGCCGCGCTGGTCGCGCAATTCCCAGTTACGATTGTCGATAGTAGCGACCGTGCCGGTACGCATGATGCGTTTAAGATCATATCCCTCAAGGCCGGTAATTTCTTCAACCGCTTCTTCCAGTGCCACCTGAATTTCGGCAAGGGCTGGCAACGGCACCCATGCCGGAAGATCGTCATCAAGAACGTGGTCTTCACGCATGTAAGCATGGGCCAGCACATAATCACCGAGCTGCTGGCTGTTTCTTAAACCTGCACAGTGCCCGAGCATGACCCATGCATGAGGGCGCAAAACTGCAATATGGTCGGTAATTGTCTTTGCATTGGATGGTCCGACACCGATATTGACCATGGTGATGCCGGAATGATCTGCTCGTTGCAGATGATAGGCGGGCATTTGCGGCATACGTTGTAGTGCAGCACCATTGCTAGGTGCAGTTTCGCCTGCGCGTGTTATTGCATTGCCGGGCTCAACGAAGCTGTCATAGCCGCCGCCACCTTCAGCCATCAGCTTGCGTGCATAGGCGCAGAATTCGTCCATATAGAACTGATAGTTGGTGAACAGGACAAAGTTCTGGAAATGCTTGGGACTGGTTGCTGTGTAATGCGCAAGCCTGTGCAGAGAATAGTCAACACGCTGTGCCGTGAACGGTGCCAGCGGCATTGGCTCTCCGGGGATCGGGTCAAAGTCTGCATTGACGATTTTGTCATCTGTTGCGGCAAGATCAGGCACATCAAACAGATCGCGCATTGGATATGTGAAGGCATTGGCAACCGATGCCTCAACATAAGTGCCTTCCATGAAGGCAAAATGGATTGGAATTGGTGTGCTCGATTCCTGAACCGTGACTGTCACGCCGTGATTGCGCATCAACAGGCGGATTTGCTCCTTGAGATAATGCTCAAACAGATCGGGCCGGGTAATTGTCGCGGCATAATCGCCGGGTGTGCTCACATGCCCATAAGCGAGACGGGAATCCACATGTGCAAAACTGGATGTGGACAGGCAGATTTCTGGATAAAATGCGCGGTACCGCTGAGGACGAACCTCTCCCTTTGCCAATTGCTCAAAAGCTGTGCGCAGGAATGCGGTGTTGCGGTCATAAAGCTTGCGCAACGCGGCAACTGCCGCGTTTGCATCGGTAAATATTTCAGGCTCCACAAAAGGAGGCATTTTAATTTCTGTAAGAAAAGGCTGATCGATTCGCTGTGTCATTTTTCAATTATAGCAAACTCCATGACAGCTGCATGTTCCTGTTTACGAACTACGTTGCAGGCTTACATAAAGTACCAGACCGATACCGCTCATTTCCGATTTTTGCCCGATCTGGGTGTAGGCGAAGGTTGCAGCAGGGCCTGTGAAGATGGCAGTGAAAAGCAGGACACGAAGCGCAATGAATGCTGAATTGCGGAAAGAAGAGGTCATGGTCTTTCACCTCCATCCGCCTGTTTGATATCCATTGGCGTGATCATGCTAATGACTGGTTGATTATGATAAACATCATATTTGCGCTCAACAAAAAGACTGGCGATGATCGTCAGACCTGCAATCATTAAACAGACAATAGTGACACGCCACAGCAGCATATTTTCTCCGGCTCAAAATCTTTTGCTCTATAAGCCTGAATTTAATGGTGTCACCTGAACTGTTCCTGAGAGGAGCATTCATCCGGCGTTCAAGAATATTGATGTTTCATTAACGTGATCGCTTCGCCCTTGTTTACCCTTGTGCCGGGCTCAACAGCGCTTATGTTAGCTCGCATTGAAAATACCGACAAAGCCAAAAAAGCGGGAGGTAAATACCCATGGTTGATCAGTCAAACCCCATCGAGCTTTACTATTGGCCGACACCAAATGGTTTCAAGGTCAGCATTATGCTGGAGGAGCTGGGTGTTCCCTATGAAGTCAAATATGTGAATATCGGCAAGGGCGATCAGTTTGAGCCGGATTTTCTTAAAATTGCCCCCAATAATCGTATGCCTGCGATTATTGACCCGGAAGGGCCGGGCGGTGAGCCGATTTCGGTTTTTGAATCTGGTGCAATTCTTCAATATCTCGGTCGTAAATTTGGCCAGTTCTATCCAGCCGATGAACGAAAGCGCGTCGCTGTCGATGAATGGCTGATGTGGCAGATGGCTGGACTTGGTCCCATGTCGGGTCAGGCAGGCCATTTTCGCATTTATGCGCCTGAAAAAGTACAATATGGCATTGATCGTTACACCAATGAGGTCAATCGCCTTTATGGTGTTCTCAACCGCCAGCTTGAAGGCAAGGACTATATTACAGGCGAATATTCTATTGCTGATATGGCGAGCATCGGCTGGGTTAACGCTTATAAGAATTACGATCAGAAACTGGAAGATTTTCCCAATCTCAAGCGCTGGCATGAGATCATGAACGCACGGCCTGCTGTGCAGCGCGGTCTTGCGGTTGGCAAGGAAGAGCGTGAACATGCAATGGCGCATGCAAACAAGGAAGAAGAGCAGAAAGTGCTCTTTGGCCAAAAAGCGCGATAATAGTAAAAGGCGGCTGACAGGCCGCCTTTATATTTTTTCCTACTGTCGGGTCAGGCTTTCACTTTTGCAGATCAATCCACCCATCACGCAGCCAGAAAGCGAAAGCGTATTGCCTTTGACGCTGGCTTTGCCAGTATAGGTCTTGCCTTCATCAAGCTTGTTGACCTCACCTTTATAGCTGCCGTTTTTTCCCGACATGGTGCCGATTGATTTGCCCTTATATTCGCCGGTCTGAACCGTGCCGCAATATTTGCCGCCACCACAGGCCGCATAGCTGATAATCGTTCCGTTTGGCCGCTTCCATGTGCCGACAATGGCTTCTTCAGCAAAGGCGGGTAGGGCAAGGCTGGCCGTCAGTGCAACGGCAGCAGTCAGTCCCATCATTAAATTGCGGATCATGCATTCCTCCCAAAATGCGGCAAGGCAATGCGCCTTGCAGAAAACTTACGCAAACGTAAACGTAATCGAATTTCACTCAAAGCGAAAGAGGGATAATTGAAGGCGCGGTCCGGCTGGCTTTCATTGAGCCTATTTGCACCATGGTTATCATTTGGTTTCCGGGAGCTGTGGATGAAAAAGCGGGGTTTTTAGAAAAATGCTGTAATTCGCTAAGCTTGCATGTTTAACAAAATCCCAAATTTACACCTTGTTTGGATTTTGTTGTCGCCTTGTTAAGCATCTGGTTTAACGTGCATTTTAATTCTCTCGCCTAATCTCAAGACCATGAACGGAATGACAGATCCGACAGTTCCAGAGCGGTGAATAGCCAGTTCTGGAAACAAAGAACGGACGGTTCTCGGGATTTAACAGGGATAAAAAAATGACACAGTTTCAGAGCATGACGCAGCAGAACCAGGCGGGAACGCAAGACCGCATTTTATTGGAAATGGGCTTGAAATACGCTGTAGGCCGGGATTGTGAGATCGATGTTATTGAAGCACATAAATGGCTCAATATCGCGGCTATTCGGGGCAATCAGAAGGCTGAGCGTATGCGCAATCAGGTTGCTGCAACCATGACAAAGAGCGAGCTTGCCGCAGCACTTCGTGGTGCCCGTGAATGGATGACCGCGCACTAGGGCCAATCGACATTCATTTTTCGGGCGGGGCGTGAGCCGGATTTTGTCGCAGAACAGAAGAAAAGGCCGAGGTGGTGTGAACACCATGAGGGCTTTTCGACGCATTCAGGGACAAAATCCGCCACGTCCCAAAGGGATATGGCGCAAATTGCCCATTTTGGCGTCGCTAAACCTCGATGGAGCGACACTCCACCTTCGGTTTCGCTCCTGAAACTGGACAATTTTCGTCCATACCACGCCTCAAAACATGAATGTCGATTGGCCCTAGGCCAGATTGCCCCTAGCTTATTCCAAGATAGCGACCGGGCTTATGATTGATTGCAATAATGACATTCATTGCGACAGCGCCTGCCAGCGATAGAAGCATATTTTGCCATGGAATGAAGAACAGCGAACCAAGCATGATAATCATGTCAAGCGCGAGCTGGAACCAGCCAGCGCGAATACCATATGAGTCCTGCAAATAAAGCGCCAGAATGTTAACACCACCTACGCCAGAGCGGTGACGGAAAAGCGCCAATACGCCCATTCCTACAAGAGTTCCGCCCATCAGCGCTGCAAACAGCGGATTGATAGAGCTGAAATCAACGCACATAGGTATAATTTTGGCAAAGAAAGACATCAGTGCGACAGCAATGAATGTCCTGATTGTAAATGCCCAGCCCATCCGCTTGGCTGCAAAATAATAGAATGGCAGATTAATCAGGAAATAGAGTGTCCCAAAGCCAATGCCAGTAGCGTATTGGACAAGCAGTGCAATGCCAGCGGTGCTGCCCGTCATGAGTGTGGCTTGACTGTAAAGCGTGATGCCCAATGCAATGAATGAAGTGCCAATCAACATCGCTATCGCATCTTCATAAAGATGATGGCGATCAGGCGTAATGAGACTTGTTGCACCGGCAAGCGGGGATACGCTGTCTGCCACGATCAACTCCGAATCTGCGAAAATCGAACAAATTGTTTAAATGACCAGAGCGACCTCTGGCATTTTGCTCAGGGGCCTGACCCTATGAAGCTCTATTAATATAGCATCATGCCCATAGAGCTGCACTGCTGGTAATATTGTTATTTTACGTTCTGTTTTTCGATTTTATCGCGCTTATGCAGTCGGATTGTTTTGGATTATTTCGCGCTGTATTTTCGCAAGAAACCGCTTTACCTCAGCCGGATTGCGCAAATGGTGCTTTTCTAGATGTGCTGGCGCCTTTTCCATGAAGGCAAGTGCACGAATACGGCCATTTTTGCGATAATTTGCTGCGAATTTGAGAAATTCCCAATCCAGTCGTTCTGTGCAACCCTCTGCCATGTCAGGACGTGATTTGCCATAGTAGCGAAATGTTCGTCGGAGGATTCGCCAAAGACGCCTTGGTGTTGAAATATCCAGAAAAATAAGCATCTCAGCGCGTGCTGCGCGATAGGCCATTGTTTCGCTGTGATTGCCTTCAAATATCCATTCATCGCTATCTGCGATTTGCTCTGTAAGCTGTCCAATCTCATCGCGTGGTCGCATTGTCCAGTCAGGCAGCCAGTAGATAGTGTCGATATGTATGACGGGTAATCCGGTTATTTTGCCAAGAGTACGGGCTAGAGTAGACTTTCCTGAACCCGCTCCGCCAAATATCATGACTCTTTTCAGCATATTCATAAACCTTGGATTTTAACTCTGTTTCAATAATATTGAGACACGGATTTATAATTACTGTAGATCTACTTTCATTGTAAAAATACACAGTAACTTTTGAAGAATGATAGTTAGAATTTTTGCATTATAGACAATGGTAATATTAACAGAGCAATTGACAGTCAACTGGCCGGGTACCAAAATCAATGCCGAATGTAAAATCCAGAGAACATAAGGGCTTGTAAAGCAAATCTGATGTTGTGATTGGTCGCCTCAAGCGACATAAGAGTTAACAAAGCACCGGAATTAATAGTCTATATCCGATAGGAGCTACGAGATGTCTATTCGTACCATTGCAGCTATGGCTGGGACTGCGCTGATTTTAGGCGCCTCGGCCTTTGTTTTTTCGACGCAGGCGAGTGCGTTGACCATGAAAGAGTGCAGCGTCAAGTATCAGGCAGCGAAAGATGCTGGCACATTGGGAAATGTAAAATGGAATGATTTCCGTAAAACCCAATGCGCAGACGATTCGGCTGCGACACCTGTTGCACCTGCGACCCCTGCAAAGAAAGCTGCCGCACCTGCGAAAAATACAGCTTCTTCTGATGCTGCAGCCAAAGGGCTTACCATGCAGCAATGCAGCGCCAAATATCAGGCAGCGAAAGATGCCGGCGCAGATGGCGGTGCAAAATGGAATGATTTCCGTAAGACGGAATGTGGTCCGGGAGCCGATCCTGTGGCACTGACTACAGATGGCAACTCAGAGCCGGCAGCGCCTACTGTTGCAGCCCCAAGAGGCATGAAATTTCCGTCAGCCATATCGGCCAAATTCTCTAACGAGTCGCCAGGCAAGGCCCGTATGCATACCTGCCTTGAGCAGTATCATGCTCTGAAAAATGCCAATGCTCTTGGTAATCTTAAATGGGTGCAGAAGGGCGGCGGCTACTACAGTCTGTGCAATGCCCGTCTCAAGGGCAATTCATAATCTCAAATCTGAGGCGGCCTATGAGTCGGTTTGAACTTATTCCGTTTTAGAGAAAAGAGCCTTGCAGATTTGCAAGGCTCTTTTTTTAGAGCATAAGTCCTGACCCTATCGGCGTGCAATTAGGGTTGCCAGGATTATGCTTCAAGCTAAAAGATTTTAGAGTGTTGATCTGATTCAATCAGATCAACAAGCGCTTTAAAAGCCTGACAATCAGCTTTGTTTGAACCAGCTGCTTACTCCGATAACAAGCCAGCCCAGAATCATCAGGCTTCCACCTGTTGGCGCCGCCATGGGAAACAGTCTGCTTCCCGCTATATCGCGCATATAAAGGTCGCCACAGAATAATATCAGTCCTGCAACAAGTATGGCGCCACCAATAGTTGCTACGCGACTGTTGGGAACAATCAATGACAGAATTAACAAGGCAGGCGCATGACCAAGCAGGATTGGTGCTATTGCGCCTAAGTGATTCTCAGTCCCATGAGCCGCGCCGACATAGGCTGCAATTGCCAGAGCGCCGCAAAGTCCAGCAAGTGTGCCAAACAATGGATTGCGTGTTGGTGTATAGAGTTGTTTTGACATGGTTTTCTCCGCAGCTGGGTAGAAAATGCGTTGAACTGACTGGGCATCGACTGAAACTATGATGCAGCTTTTGGATCAATATGTGCCTGGAGCAAGCAGCTAAAGGCTTTTTTGCGCGTTCAGAAGTGCTTCTGGAAGTGCAGCCTCAAACTTGTCCAATTGTTCGCTCACGCCAACGCTCACCCGAATGCAGCGATCAAGAACGGCAACGCCGGGTTTTCGGACGAAAATATCTTGCTCTATCAGGCTATTCAGAACGGCATTTGCAAAGCTGCCACCATGACCACAGTCAATCGTCACGAAGTTGGTAGCCGAAGGAATAGGCTTCAGACCATGCCGTTCAGCGATTTTTGCAATGCGGTCACGCCCAGTGTGAATCTTGGCGACGGTTTCGTGCAGATAATCCTGATCCTTCAGGGCTGCGATAGCGGCTGCCTGTGCGAGGCGGTTAACAGCAAAATGATCGCGAATCTTGTTAAATGCGTTGATCGCATTTCGATTTCCCAGCACATAGCCGACACGGATTCCGGCCAGCCCGTAGGCTTTTGAGAAAGTGCGCATCCGAAGCAGATTGGGACGCTCCGGATCAAATGGCGGAAAAGCAGATGCAGGGCCAGTCTCGCAATAGGCTTCATCGAGAATGAGCATAGTGGTTTCAGGTATGCGCTCAATAAATGACTGAATATCCGAGCCTTCGTGCCATGTACCCATCGGGTTGTCCGGGTTTGCAATGTAAAGCAGAGCCGGATTTTCCGTTTGCGCTTTTTCAATCAGAGCATCGAGATCAGGTTTATCCTGTTTGTAAGGCACTGTCAGCAAAGCACCGCCAAAGCCCGCAACGTGATAGTTGAAGGTGGGATAGCCCCCAAGGGAGTTGATGACCTTGTCGCCCTGCTGAACATATTGCCGAACAACGAGGCCCAACAGAGCATCGACACCTGCACCGGGCATTATATTTTCCGGTTCTACTCCGTGATGAGCGGCAATTGCATTGCGCAGTTCATGGTTTTCAGGATCACCATATTTCCAGACTTCGGAGGCTTCTTGTTGTATCGCCGCAATGACAGAAGGAGCAGGGCCAAAACTGCTTTCATTTGCACCAATACGTGCAAGGAAAGGTCTTCCGCGCTGAAGTTCGAGTGTTTCAGGACCAACGAAAGGAACCGTGGAGGGGAGGCTTTCTACAAGCGGGGTGAGGCGAGGCGATACCATTTATTATTCCGGTCAATTAGAGCACAATCCGAAAAGTAATAGCCGGTTTTCGGATTGATATGTGTGTAAAACTATAGCTAAGTCTATTTATCCTGATTCAAGCGAAACTTGAAATGCCTCTTTATCTTGTGGAATAAAGCGACTGATTTCTGTCAGCTAAGTGTTTTACTCGGAAATCTGATCATGATCAGATTTCCTCATCCGGTTCAGTGTATCTCAATCAGTGATATGGACTGAATAATGTAGGGTCCTGACCCTTACATGATGAGGTACAAGGTACTGCATCATGGGGTCGCTGAACTTCCTGTTGTGCATTCTTGGTTTCAGGAGAAGGGAAGCCGTTGACGGTAGAAGTTTTAAACTTGATGACGAACCAGTGGAAAGGGTAATAGGCCTTCAGTAATAAAGGTATATTCTATTATTCTTTGAATTTATTGAATTGATATATGGTTTTCATTTCTCATTTTTTTACATTCTAAATGGTATCTTGGTACGTGTAATTTTCTTTGAAATATGAATACCCCATAAAAAAATAATACGTTTGCTGTTTTTGCGAATTAGCCGCATGGTTTCTCTTTTGATAAGTGCAGGCACACTAATTTTCGAATGCTTCAATCGGATTTGTTTTTTCCGTTCCAATTCAATTTCACTTTCTAAAAAACCGATATCGGTTCCGCTGTTACGCATCAAAATGACGTCTTGAACAGCAATAGCAGGTTGAAGCTGCCATAATGAAAATGAGGTTACGCTTGGATCGAAAAGATAATCGTCAATCGGGATTGAGCCGGGACAATATTTATCAAGCATTGTTTTGGCTGCGCTTTTGCTAATGACATAAGCCCCTGAACCCCAGTGCTTGTAATATAGACGACATAATTTCCGATTGTTTTTTGTATTGATTACATCGGTTGAAACGAGGGTTGGTTCATCAACTGTCTCAAGCTTGATGATTTCCGCTCCCTCGGGAATCCAGTCAGTGGAATTAAGGAAGTTGCCTACATCATTGGACAGATGTAAATCATCCTCCATTATAACGGCATATTCATCTGTGCCTGCTATTATTTGCCTGTAAGCTGATAAATGCGATTCTGAACAAGCAATTTCACCAGCCGTCAAAGGCTTGCTCTGGTTTTGTCTGCTTCTGTATAGAAGCATTTCACTTTCTGTAAAATGCTCACCATTAATAGCGGCACAACGAATGAAATCCGTTGAATGTGATCTTAGTAGATCAGACATACGTTTCATTCGTTCTGGTGCGCGGTCAAGATTAATAATATAGCATTTCATAAATGTGCCCCCGATCCTTAATTTCTTATCTAAAGATGGCGAATAATGTCAGTACCTGTGCTTCTTTATCACCAGATTGCTGAACTCCCTGATCCAAAAGTCCCGTATAAAGGTCTTTTTGTTCATCCGAGAAGCTTTCGATCTCAGATGAGGTGGTTGAAAGGATTGGGGTACAAAGGGCTTTCTGTGCGTGATGCCTGGCCTTATTTAAGAGGCGAAAAGAAAGGTAAGGTCGTTGTAATCACGTTTGATGATGGTTTCTTGAATACGCTAGAGAATGCAGCGCCAGCATTAGCTGAAGTGGGATTTACCGCCACTAATTATTTCGTGGCAAATCAAGTTGGAGGCAGCAATGTCTGGGACGAAAAAGAAAACATACCACTATCGCCGTGCATGAATGTCGCTCAATTGCGGGAATGGGATAGCTTGGGGCATGAGGTCGGAGCGCATACTTTAGATCATTGCCTTCTTCCTCAACTACCCTTTGCTGATGCGCATCGTCAAATTTCGGAGTGCAAGGGTGCTTTGGAAGATATGGTGGGGTCAGAAGTCTCTAGCTTTTGCTATCCATATGGCGGTAACGAACAAATACACAGGCAGATCGCTCGTGAGTCCGGATATACCAGTGCTACAACAACGATTAGTAGACGAGCGAAACCAGACGATGATGTATTTGGCATACCCCGTATTTACATTCGCTATCGGCATTCAACATTAGAGGCATTGTTGAGGGTTGCGTTAAAATAATAGGGCGCGTTTGAGTAGATCGCGCATGCTTCATATATCCCGCTTATTGTAGCAAGGCGTTTCTGCTAGCGGCATTCTTATTCGTCACTGATAAGTTTCGGCTATTTATCTACATGAACGCGTTAAGGATTCGTATGGCAACTGAATACAATGCAATCGTATTCTGAAACTGATAACATCTGTTATGGATGTGACAGCTGAGAAAAGAGGAAGCGGATAAATATCTATATTACCGGCTTTATACCGAAATGGAGGAGAGGATGGGATTCGAACCCACGAGACCCTTATGAGGTCTACTCCCTTAGCAGGGGAGCGCCTTCGACCACTCGGCCACCTCTCCAATGAAGGCGAGATAGCTGGTACGCCTCATCATTTCAAGCGAATTGAGCACAGAAAAGCAAATTTTACAGTTAATTTCACATTTTATATGTAGGCAATCATTCAAGAAGCACGGATTCTGGCCATTTCCTGTCTTTTTGAGAAGGGAATAAGCAGTTGTTCTCAATATGGATTCGCCCGTTCTGTCCGCTAATATAATGACAGTTTACACTACGAGACCTCTTGTCCTGCATAAAAGCATAGGATTCGCACGCCAGACCTTGTCGATCGCTAAAATATATATGGTTTCAAGTATTAAGACTGGTTAATTGCCGTTTAGAAACATTAATACAATCTAAATTATGCAATCCTAGATGGCGATTTCGTGTCATTTCTGCAACAGCGCACTTTGATAGAGTGCTAATTAGGCTGGTTATCAATATTCTATGTTGAATCGAAAAACTTGGCGAGTATCTTCAGTTTCAGAAGAAGGAGCGCTTCGGGGCGACTTTTTCATCAGGGGATGGGGACAGGTTGTCCTTCAGCCAAATCAGAATGCCCAGACCCATTTTTAACTTTGACTGGAGGTCAGAAATGAACATTAAGAGCCTTCTCCTCGGCTCCGCTGCAGCTTTCGTTGCAGCTACCGGCGCTCAGGCAGCAGACGCTATCGTCGCTCCAGAGCCAGAAGCAGTTGAATATGTCCGCGTTTGCGATGCTTACGGCGCTGGCTACTTCTATATCCCAGGCACAGAAACCTGCCTGCGCATCCACGGCTATGTTCGCGCTGACATCAAGGGCGGCGACGACGTTTATTACCGTGGCGGTGGTATTACCGCTGTTGAAGGTGGTGGTTTCAAGTTTACGGACAAGGGTAAAGACCGCGACACCTACAACTTCCTGACACGTTTCACACTGCGCACTTCGACCGCTTCGGAAACCGAACTGGGCACTTTGAAGACATATACAGAAACACGCTTCAACTATGAAAATGGCGGCGATTCGGGCACTTCGCTCAACTTCGCTTACATTCAGCTCGGCGGTCTGCGCGTTGGTCTTGATGAATCTGCTTTCGTAACTTTCCCTGGTTACTATGGCGATGTTATCAACGATGACGTGATTCCTGGTGGTGGTTATCGCACCAATGCAATCAGCTACACCTTCACTGGTGGTAATGGCTTCTCGGCTATTATCGCTCTTGAACAGGGCAACAAGAGTGACGTATTCCTCGATTACGGTATCATCGACGACTACACACCAAATGTTGTTGGTGGTCTGAAATATGCTCAGGGCTGGGGTTCGATCGTGGGTGTTGCAGCTTACGACGCACGTAACGAAGAGTGGGCTGGTAAGGTTCGCCTCGACGTAAACGTAACCGATCAGTTCTCCGTATGGGTACAGGGCGGCTACAAGTCGAACAATGATCTTTACGGTTATTATGATGCTAATGACGATCTGGTCATCGGCAATGGCAGCTCGCTTCATCGTGGCGTTCGCCTGGTCAACAGCTTCTACGGCACCTGGGGTGGCGATTGGGCTGTCTGGGGTGGTGCGAAGTTCGTAGCTACTGAAAAGGCAACCTTCAACATCCAGGCTGCATGGGAAGATGCTGGCACTTTTGCAGCAACTGCAAACGTAGCTTACCAGCTCGTTCCAGGCTTCACCATTACTCCAGAAGTTTCCTACACCAAGTGGAACGACGACAAGTCGGTTCTCAAGGGCCAGGACGCTTGGCAGGGTATGGTTCGCTTCCAGCGTTCGTTCTAATCCTAACGGATTGGTTTGAGAAAAACCCGGCAGCTTCGCTGTCGGGTTTTTTGTTGTCTTGGATTTGAAATATAGCTTATTCATTGCATGATTGCTTAAAGCAGAACTTTTGCCTCATGAACCATGCAATAACGTGCATAGGAGATACAGGACTATGTTAAAATGGTTTTGGCCAACATTGACATGGACTGCCGCATTGACATCTTTGGCAGTCTGGTTTGGTGCTGACAGGGTCGAAACTGATATTGGTGAGCGGATAGCGCGAGCACTTTTGCCTTATTCTTGGGCCGGATTTGATATTGATGGCCGTGATATCGCCTTGAAAGGCATGGCCCCAGACCCTGAATCACACAAAGCGGCAGTTCAGGTTGTGCAGGATATTCGCGGTATCGGTGATTTTTCTGATCTGACAACTATGCTTGAAGCAGCTAGCCCCTATATTTTCAGACTTAGCCAAAGTGATGAGGGGGTTATCCTGTCAGGTTATATACCTGATAATTCTATGCGAGATGCAATCATGAGTGCAGCGGAATCAGGTGGAGCTGGCCGATTGGTCGATGATCAGATGGCGCTTGCACGTGGTGCGCAGCCAGAATTTGAAGCGCGCGTTCTTTTTGCGGTTGATCTTGCTAAAAAGCTGAGCGTTGCAGAAGTTGAAATTTCAGACGGGGCACTTTCTGTTGAGGGGAAAGTCAGAGATGATAAGAGCCTGCACGCTATTATGACTGAATTGAATGGACCGTTACCTTATGGTCTTTCCTTGGTCAGGTCGAATATTGTAAAGTTTTGATAGTGATTTGCCACGAAATGTTTTTCATCCCCCGTTTCTTCATCTCATTTGATTGACAGCAGCGGCTTTGCTGCCTTTGCTGTATATAAATTAAGTGCTTCGGATCGGTTGGCAGGCGAGTTTTAAATGCTTTATCTTGCAGAGATGTTTTGGCCCGTGCTTCTTCTGTCGGGTGTGATTGGTGTGGCAGTGGGGTGGCTGACGGCTTCCAGGTAAGAGTCCGTTGGGTAAATCACGCAGTGTTTTATCGATCTTTGTGGTTGGCACCACGCGCAGATGCATGGAATAAGAGGAATCCTCAATGCCGATGTTGATTGTTCAATTGGCTATTTTAATTGCCGTTGCTTTTGTAATTGGCTGCATTCTGGGTCGCCTTCTTAAAGGCAGGAAATCTGCTGACAAAATCCGGGAAGATGTTGTGGTCGCGGCTGCTCTTTCATCGCCAGCGGCAGATGAAAAGCCAGAACCAGTCGCATTGCCTAAGAAAATTGTGGTTGAAGAACCGCAGGTAAAGCAGGCTGAACCTGCTGTTGAAACAGCTGAAGAGGCTTTATCCGAAGAGAAAAAAGCTGAACCCGCGGTCTTTGCGGAAGTGCCTGAAGAAATTGCAGGTGAAGAGGTTATTGCTGTTGTTGAAGCTGATAAGCCGGAGTTACTCGATGCTCCATTACGTGGCAAACCGGACGATCTGACTGCAATTAACGGCATTGGTAAAGCAATTGAAAGCGAGCTGCGCAAGCTTGGAATTTTTCATTATGCACAAATAGCGCAATGGAGCCTCGATGAGGCTGGATGGATTGAGCGCCATATCGGCTTTGCCGGCCGTGTGACACGGGAAGACTGGATAGGGCAGGCTGGAAAACTTGCCGAAATAGTATCTAGCAAGACTGCCAAGCGCTCAATCAAGCGCACAAGCAAGCGTCCTGCAAAGCCTAAAAAGGCTGAAGTAAAAACCAAAACACCGGTGCGCTCAAAGAAAAAGCAGGCTTAAGCCACAAGGCTGTGATCAGTACAGGAAAAACTGCAAGCCTGTTTTATCGTCTGCCATAAATGAGGTCAGATCGAATATCAGCGCTGCCTGTAAGCCGGGCCTTATATACTTCGTAATTTTCCATCACACGTTGCACATAATTGCGCGTTTCAGAATAGGGGATGCGTTCGATCCAGTCGACAACCTCTTCAATCGACTTGCCGCGTGGATCACCATAGCGTTCGATCCATTCCGATGCACGACGCGGACCGGCATTATAACCGGCGAAAGTAAGCACATAAGAGCCGTTGAACCGGTCAAGCTGTTCGCCCAGAAAATGCGCGCCAAGCGTAGCATTATAGGCGGCATCACTGGTTAGTTTTTGTGCCGAGAAAGCCATGCCATTGCGTGTTGCAACGCTTTTAGCTGTTGCCGGCATCAATTGCAGCAAGCCACGTGCACCTGCTTTGGAGACCGCCCCGACATTGAATTCGCTTTCCTGACGCGCAATTGCATAGGCGAGCGCTTTGCCAGAGCCGCTGATATTGGCATGTGCCGGAATCGCACCAACAGGATGCGATAGCGCACCGACATCGAGGCCGCGAAATGCAGCATTTTTTCCAACACGCAATGCGAGATAATGATTTTCGTTCTTTTCTGCCATCACGGCAAGCAGGGCCAGCTCTCCAACACTGTTCAGCTCTTGTGACAGCTGTGTGTAAAGCGCGGTTGCACGGTTGCCATAGCCAATCTGTTCAAGACGTCTGATTGCCTGCACAGCGGGGCGGCCTGAAAAACGTATACGTTCTGCATCGGACGGCTTTGGATAAGCCAGCTCCGGTGTTTTTTCTTTCAGCGTTGCAGCGGAAAGCTGTCCGTAAAAAGTGGTTCCGAAATGTGCAGAACGCCGATAATAGTCCTTTGCATTGCCACCAGCACCCGCTTCGGCAGCACGCCCCAGCCAGTAATAGGCACGCGAGGCAGAAATCGGGCGGGAGGAAATCTCCGCAATCTTTGCAAAATGTGGCGCTGCCAGCTTTGGTTGTTTGAGTGCGCGCAATGCGTACCAACCAGCATGGAATTCTGCTTCCGCGGCCATTGTTGGCGATTCTGCTGCATGGGCTGCCACAAGCCTGTATGCGAGTTGCGGTTTGTTTATATCGAGAAGTTCTCGCGATAAAATACGCCGTTCAACCCACCAGGCATCGGGATCGATCAGAGATTTGGCATCTTTAGGCGCCTTTAGCATCAAGGCAGTCGCGTCATCGAAACGATCCGCACGACGCAGATAGCGTATCTGCAAGAATGTATAGATTGGGCTTGCATGCCATGACTTATCTACATTTGCGATAGCCTTGGCAGTGTCAGGCGATTTCTGAGCGAGTGCGGCAAAGGCGTTATAAAGTGATTGTGCCTGTGCCGGGCCTGACAGAAGTTTCGCCGATTGCAAACGATCATTGTAAAGCGAACGCAAAAGACGGCGCTGATGATCGTCGCGGGTGAGAACGCCCGAAAATTCTTTAAGAACCTTTGTCTCATCTTCATTAGAAAGACGTTGCGTAGCCCACCAGGGCGCCAGAAGCTGGTGTGCTTTTGTCTTGTCGCCATTTTCCATATAGGCGCGGGCAAGTGCAATCATCCCCTCCGTGGTCTGAGGGCGTGTATTGCCAAAGGTGGTTATGATCGTTGATGCCGGTGCATTTTCCTTGAAAAGCGCACGTTCCGAATTGCGACGCAAAGCACCCATACCCGGCCAGCCCGGTAATTCTGAGATCGCTGCTGTTATTTCGGCACTTGCTACGCCATTCATACCTGATGTCGCAATGGACCAGGTCAGAATTTGACGATCAAGAGAGCCTTTTGCCATGCCGTTGCGATAGGCAATCGCGCCAGCAACATCGCGTGAATAAAGCGTATCAAGACCGCTTTTTAAGGTGCCGCTGATTGCAGCTGGATTTTCAACACGGCTGAATGAGGAGGTGATGACAGGATCCGGTGCGGCGGGCCGCGCTTTGGGGGTGACAAGATTTATAGGAGATTCATGCGCCATTGCCGGTGCAAATGGACGCGCAAGCGGTGTGGGTATATCGGCTGGCAAGGAAGATTGAGCATAAGCTGCCCCCAACTGACCCGCAAGAAGCGAGCCAGCGATAATCATTCCGCTTGAAAAGCAATGTCTTTGCTTCAATGACATACCTATATTTTCTTATATATAATCAACGAGAAACAGTGCCTGAGCATGGTCAAAATAGTGTTGAAATCAGGCTTTTCTAAGCCTGCTTGTCAGGGAGTATATCCTCATTAAAACTATGAGCGCGATACATGAAGCTTTGGTTAATAAAGAGTTATAGCTTCTTTTCTTGCGTTAGGGGCAGGACCCATTAATTTGACGAGAATGGTGTGAGGCTATCCGTTCGGATACGAGAAGGAAAGGCGTAGGAAATGTGGTTCATTTTCAAGACTTTTCGACGAAGTAGGCCGGGCGGATGGGCCACATCCTTCGGACATCGAAATGACTTGGCGATCTGCTGCGTCGAGCCGCTCAACCGGGGGAACTACCCCGGTCCTCACGTCTCTCCTTGCATATCTGGTCATTTCAGATGCCATTCTCATCAAATTAATGGGTCCTGACCCTAGTTCTCATATAGACCTGTTTCTTTTGCGATAGCAGTAAGATGTAGCCGTCAAATGAAAGGGGAGTGACAGATTTTTACGTAAAACTGTCATTTGAATGCAGATTTGCGCGGCTCCCCCGCTTGCCGGATTTCAACTCCGAGACTATGGTGCAACGCCTTACGGCATTCTGGTTTATTTTATGCCGGGATTATACTGTGAGGACCGTCTCTATTTTTCAGGAGTTCACTGATGCTGAAAGGCTCGATTACCGCACTTGTCACGCCATTCGATAGTGAAGGAGCGTTCGACGAGAAAGCCTTTCGTGACTTCGTGAACTGGCAGATCGAAGAAGGCACAAAAGGTCTTGTTCCTGTCGGTACGACAGGTGAAACGCCTACGCTTTCTCATGATGAGCACAAGCGCGTTATCGAAGTATGTATCGAGGTTGCTGCCGGGCGTGTGCCAGTTATTGCGGGAGCAGGATCCAACAACACGGTTGAAGCGATCGAGCTTGCCCAGCACGCTGAAAAGGCCGGCGCTGATGCCGTTCTGGTCGTGACGCCTTATTACAACAAGCCAAACCAGCGCGGCCTTTATGAGCATTTTTCGCGTGTGGCACGCTCGATCTCTGTTCCGCTTGTGATCTACAATATTCCCGGTCGTTCAATTATTGATATGACGCCGGAAACCATGGGCACACTTGCGCGTGATCACAAGAATATTATCGGGGTAAAGGACGCGACAGGCAAGATTGAGCGCGTGTCTGAACAGCGCTTGACCTGCGGCACTGATTTCATTCAACTGTCTGGCGAAGATGCGACTGCACTTGGTTTCAATGCGCATGGCGGTGTGGGCTGTATCTCTGTGACATCAAATATAGCACCACGTCTTTGTGCAGAATTTCAGAATGCCTGTCAGTCAGGTGATTATGCAAAGGCGCTGGAATTACAGGACCGGTTGATGCCGTTGCATAAGGCTTTGTTTATTGAGCCGAACCCGTCAGGTCCCAAATATGCTCTGTCGCGCCTTGGCCGCATTGAAAATGTTCTGCGTTCACCGATGGTGACAATTGAGCCAGCTACGGCTGAAAAGATCGACCTGGCCATGAAACATGCTGGCCTCGTTAATTAAAGCTGACATTCTTGCTTGGTTCATTGATTTTTACGCTCTCGCTTGTTCGAGAGCGTTTTCATTTCCGGCAATGAGCATTATATGGTGCCATTATGAACAAGTCGAAAAATTCACCTGCACGCAAGATGGTCGCTGAAAACCGTAAGGCGCGCTATAATTTTGAAATTACCGATACACTCGAAGCTGGTCTGGTTCTGACCGGTACCGAGGTTAAATCCTTGCGTGCCAATCAGGCTAACATTGCCGAAAGCTATGCGAGCTTTGAAAATGGCGAGTTCTGGCTGATCAATTCCTATATCCCGGAATATACGCAAGGAAATCGGTTTAACCATGAGCCGCGGCGTCTGCGTAAGCTTTTGATAAGCCGTCGCGAGATGGCGCGAATTTTTAATTCGATCTCACGCGAAGGCATGACGGTTGTTCCGCTGAAGCTTTATTTTAATGATCGCGGTCGCGCGAAACTTGAAATCGGAGTTGCACGCGGCAAGAAGAATCACGACAAGCGCGAGACTGAAAAGCAACGCGACTGGAATCGGGAAAAATCACGTTTGTTGCGCGATCGCGGCTGATGTGGATCATTTACAGATAAAAAGCGCCTTCAGGCGCTTTTTTTATTCAGATAGCTACGTACATTTCTGAAAACATCCCGAAACATCGGATCGGTCAGCTTGCCCGTATTGGTGTTATATCGCGAGCAATGATAGCTTGAGAATATACGCAGGCCACCAATGTCCGTCTCTCTGCCATGCCCGAAAGGATGGCGCGAGACAGCTGCCCCCATAGCCCGCACCGTGGATTGATGCGCGATTGTGCCGAGTGTGACAACAGCATGCAGGTTTTTAAAATGCGTGAGCAGGGGGCTGAAAAACTGGCGGCAATTGTTGATTTCACTGCCCACGGGCTTGTTTTCAGGCGGTACGCAGCGCACCGCATTGACGATACCCGCGTCCACGAGTTTCAGGCTGTCATCTGGTCTGGCTTCAAAATGGCCGGATGCAAAACCGAATTCGCATAATGTGCTGTAAAGAAGTTCACCTGCATAATCGCCGGTAAAAGGCCGGCCGGTCCGGTTGGCGCCGCGCAATCCGGGCGCAAGACCCACGATCAGAAGCTGAACATCATCATCATGAGCAGGAAGAAACGGTGAAACCGGCGCATTATGCCATTCAGGCTCTTTGCGCCGCCACTCTTCAAGAAAAGCATGAAGTCTGGGACAGATTGTACAGTTTGGAGAGGGTTCTGAAATCATGACCTTGCATGAACTGTACAATGAATGTCGTCAATAGTCGTCGTCGAGATCGTCATCCTGACGGCGTATTTGCTGCGGACGCTCGGAAGGGTCGCGGCCAATTTCTGTTTTCAAAGAGACCAGATCGATAAAGTGGTCAGCTTGACGACGCAGCTTATCCGAAATCATTGCAGGCTGTGTGGTCAGCGTTGATATAACGGAAACTTTACGGCCTCTGCGCTGCAGTGCCTCGACCAGAGAGCGGAAATCACCATCGCCTGAGAAGATCACAAAATGATCGACAGTTTCTGTGAGCTGCATGGCATCGACGGTCAGTTCGATGTCCATATTGCCCTTTACCTTACGGCGGCCGGTTGAATCAGTAAATTCTTTTGCAGCCTTGGTAACGACCTTGTAACCGTTATAATCAAGCCAATCGATCAGTGGGCGAATGGACGAATATTCCTGATCCTCAACCAGAGCCGTATAATAATAGGCACGCAGCAAGTAGCCGCGTTTCTGGAAAGCTTTCAGAAGTTTCCGGTAATCAATGTCAAAACCGAGAGTTTTTGAAGCTGCATATAAGTTTGCGCCGTCAATAAAAAGCGCAATTTTTTCACGAGAATCGAACATCGTGCAATATATCCACTCTGCGGTCGTTAGGGAGTGGGCCTGCGACCGCGTATTCAGATTTGTTTCTTAAACGGCGGGGGTATTCATTTTTACAAATGACATTTATTTGTGTTCTAAGGAGATATTATAGAAAAACAAGCAACCTAAGGTTGTTGTTTGAACATTCTTAATTACCTATTGGGGTTATTTTATTGCAGCAATCATGAATCCTTTGCGATCTATTGTTTCAAATTGAGGCATGGCGTGTATTTGTCAGGCAGATTCATGAAAAATCGATGATTTTTCTGGATATCGTGGACGTGCATATAGCTGTTTGCGCTTTTGCTTGAAATTTTAGCGCACAAGCGTTATGTCCAAGAAAAGTTCAGTTAGTAAAAATTCTGTTATAGTTTTAAGAGATGAAAGGGACCGCCTATGGCCCGCGTCACCGTTGAGGACTGCGTAGATAAGGTCGAGAACCGTTTTGAACTGGTTCTTCTGGCCGGTCACCGTGCGCGTCAGATCTCCCAGGGTGCTCAGATCACGATTGATCGTGACAATGACAAGAACCCGGTTGTTGCGCTTCGCGAAATCGCAGATGAAACACTGTCGCCGGATGATTTGAAAGAAGATCTCATTCATTCGCTGCAAAAGCATGTTGAGGTTGACGAACCGGAAGCTGCGGCTCCTGTTCTGATCGCTGATGCTTCTGAAGCACTGGTTGAAGGTATCGCTGAAGCTGGAGAAGATGACATCGTAACTTTCGACCGTATGTCGGAAGAAGAGCTTCTTGCTGGTATCGAAGGTCTTGTTGCACCTGAGAAAAGCGACGATTTCTGATCATCATCCTGATGATTGTAATTTGTATGCGCTGCAGTCTGGCAAGGCTGTAGCGCATATTTTTATCTGCCTGGCATTTAAAAGTGTTTTTTAGAGCATGATCCGATCTTCGTTCAACGAGGATCGATAAGATTATGTTTCAAATAAATGGAGTTAGAGCGCCGATCTGATTCAATCAGATCGAAACGTGCTCCAACAGCCACACTTATTGGCTTTTGATCGGGATTTAATCACGAAATTAAGCCTGTTTGCAGAAAGCAGGTTCAGAAAGTCGCAAAATAATCTATTTTCTATACATCTGGCCGGGATGTCTGTTGTTTCGGTATATTGTTTGAGGAGTTTCGGTAGATGATGCGCCAATATGAGCTTGTAGAGCGTGTGCAGCGTTACAAGCCAGACGTGAATGAGGCGCTTCTCAACAAGGCATATGTTTATGCGATGCAGAAACATGGTAGCCAGAAGCGAGCATCCGGGGATCCTTATTTTTCTCATCCACTTGAAGTTGCTGCCATCCTGACAGACATGCATCTGGATGAAGCGACCATTGCGATTGCGCTTCTGCACGATACGATTGAAGACACCACTGCCACGCGGCAGGAAATCGATCAGCTTTTTGGCCCGGAGATCGGCAAGCTTGTTGAAGGCCTGACCAAGCTGAAGAAACTTGATCTTGTTTCCAAGAAGGCAGTGCAGGCTGAAAATCTGCGCAAGCTTTTGCTTGCCATTTCGGAAGACGTGCGCGTTCTTCTGGTGAAGCTTGCAGATCGTTTGCATAATATGCGAACCCTTGGCGTGATGCGCGAAGACAAACGTCTGCGCATTGCTGAAGAAACCATGGATATTTATGCGCCGCTTGCTGGCCGCATGGGTATGCAGGACACGCGCGAAGAACTTGAAGAGCTTGCTTTCCGCTACATCAACCCGGATGCATGGCGTGCTGTAACTGACAGGCTGGCAGAGATTCTCGAGAAGAATCGCGGGCTTTTGCAGAAGATCGAAGAAGACCTGTCTGAAATTTTTCAGAAGAACGGTATCAAGGCGAGCGTTAAAAGCCGGCAGAAAAAACCATGGTCTGTCTTCCGCAAGATGGAAACCAAAGGGCTGTCGTTTGAACAATTGTCCGATATTTTTGGATTCCGCGTTATGGTGGAAACCACGCAGGATTGCTATCGCGCACTGGGCTTGATCCATACCACATGGTCCATGGTTCCCGGGCGGTTCAAGGATTATATTTCCACGCCCAAGCAGAATGATTATCGTTCTTTGCACACCACGATCATTGGTCCGTCCCGTCAGCGTATCGAATTGCAAATACGCACCCGCATGATGGATGAAATTGCAGAATTTGGTGTTGCTGCCCATTCAATTTACAAGGATCGTGGCAGCGCCAGCAATCCGCATCAGATATCAACAGAAACCAATGCCTATGCATGGCTGCGCCAGACGATTGAGCAGCTTTCCGAAGGCGATAATCCTGAAGAGTTTCTGGAACATACCAAGCTGGAACTGTTTCAGGATCAGGTCTTTTGTTTTACGCCGAAGGGCAGGCTTATTGCTTTGCCGCGCGGTGCAACACCTATTGATTTTGCCTATGCCGTACACACCGATATTGGTGACAGTTGTGTGGGTGCAAAGGTGAATGGCCGCATCATGCCTTTGATGACAGAGCTTAAAAATGGCGATGAAGTCGATATTATTCGCTCAAAGGCGCAGGTGCCACCAGCCGCATGGGAATCTCTCGTTGCGACGGGTAAAGCACGTGCGGCGATCCGTCGTGCAACGCGCTCGGCGGTGAGAAAGCAATATTCCGGTCTTGGCATGCGTATTCTGGAGCGGGCTTTTGAGCGGGCCGGTAAAGCTTTCAGCAAGGATATTCTTAAACCCGGTCTGCCACGTCTGGCTCGTAAAGAGGTTGAAGATGTTCTGGCGGCAGTCGGTCGCGGCGAACTGCCATCAAGTGATGTTGTGAAGGCGGTCTATCCTGATTATCAGGATACGCGCGTCACAACGCAGAGCAATCCGGCAAAAACGGGTGAAAAAGGCTGGTTTAATATTCAGAATGCAGCCGGAATGATTTTCAAGGTGCCTGAAGGGTCTGAAGCCGCGCAGGAACCGCAAGCAGAGGGCAAGAAGCCAAAGCGTAAAGCTGTGCCGATCCGGGGTACAAACCCTGATCTGCCAGTGCGCTTTGCACCTGAAGGTGCTGTGCCGGGGGATCGTATTGTCGGTATTCTTCAACCCGGTGCCGGCATTACGATCTATCCGATTCAGTCTCCCGCATTGACAGCCTATGATGATCAGCCGGAACGCTGGATTGATGTGCGCTGGGATATAGATGAAGGAATGCATGAACGCTTTCCTGCCCGTATCAGCGTATCAGCGATCAATTCGCCGGGTTCCCTTGCTGAAATCGCGCAGATAGCTGCTGCAAATGATGCCAATATTCACAATCTGTCGATGGTGCGCACGGCGCCCGATTTTACCGAAATGATCATTGATGTTGAAGTCTGGGATCTCAAACATCTCAATCGCATCATTTCTCAATTGAAAGAAAGCACGAGCGTCAGCGGTGCTACGCGTGTAAACGGATAAAAAAATGAAAACAGAAGACGTCCTTGCGGTTTTTCGCGAAGCGGGAGCCATTCTTGAAGGCCATTTTATTCTGACTTCCGGCCTTCGCAGCCCGGTTTTTTTGCAAAAAGCACGTGTTTTCATGCATGCTGACAAGACGGAAAAACTCTGCAAGGCATTGGCAGAAAAAATCAGACAGGCCGGTCTTGGGCAGATCGATTATGTGGTTGGCCCGGCGATTGGTGGTCTCATACCTTCCTATGAAACCTCGCGTCATCTTGGTGTGCCATCGGTCTGGGTTGAACGTGAAAATGGCACATTCCGGTTGCGCCGTTTCGATGTGCCTGAAGGTGCACGGGTCGTCATCGTGGAAGACATTGTCACAACGGGCCTGTCGATTCGCGAAACCATCGATTGCATGAAAGATATCGGCATTGAAGTGGTTGCCGCAGCCTGTATCGTTGATCGATCGGCTGGCAAGGCTGATGTCGGAACAAAGCTTATTGCGCTTGCTGAATATGAAGTGCCTGCTTATTCGCCGGATAATTTGCCGGAAGAATTGGCTGCCATTCCAGCAATTAAGCCCGGTAGCCGCAATATATAAGCGCTTTCTATACTAGGGTCCTGACCCTAATGCAGCTTTGGCAGAATGCTTTTACTACCCTGCGTCGAAATTGCGCTTTGCGGTATTCATTTGTTCCCCTTAATTTAGGAGGAAGAGCATATCTATGCTCATCCCCCTTTTTAGGAATTTATTGTGGCCGTCGCCCCTCTGATTTTTGACCCAAAATCCCCTTATCGGGCGCCATGTGGTGTGTGCGTTGACTGTGATGTCCGCCATATGGCCGTCTGCTCTGCTCTTGATGACGGTGATCTTGGGGCGCTTGAAGCCATCATGACGTCCAAAAAACTCGACGCCAATGAAATGCTGGTTGAAGAGGGTGATCACAAACGCCGGGTTTTTAGTCTCACCTCCGGTATGCTTCGTATTTATACATCTCTGCCGGACGGTCGTCGGCAGATCGCAGGTTTTCTTGTGCCGGGTGATTATCTCGGTCTGGCAGATGATGATGTTTACTCGCAATCTGCAGAAGCCGTTATTCCGTCTGTTCTGTGTGCATTTTCGACAAAGGAAATGGATGAACTGATGGAGAAGTTCCCGAAATTGAAAGAGCGCCTTTATCAGATGACGCGGGAAGCATTGCGGACGGCGCGTGATAATCAGCTTGTTCTTGGCCGTCTGGCACCGGTGGAAAAGCTTGCCAGCTTTCTTCTCGTTCTGGCCGCGCGGACTGAAAAACGCGGTGGCAAGGGCAATCGCGTTCATCTGTTGATGAACCGTACCGATATTGCTGATTATCTTGGTCTGACGATTGAAACAGTCAGCCGTAGTTTCACCAAGCTGAAAACCCAGGGGCTCATTCAGTTACTTGATGCGAATACAGTTGAGATAGTTTCTCGCCGTTCGCTGGCATCTGTTGCCGGCATGGATCCCGAAAATATCTGATCACAATTTTATTGTCTCAGTTGCGTTGATTCAAATCAATGAATGTAGCTGGAATACACTCTACATCTGATCGTGCGAGTTGAGGTGGTTTATTGGAAAGCTGCCTGATGATAACGAGGTGAGCAGGTGTCGTTGTGGCTGGCAATTATAATATCGGCTGTCATGCATGTGGGCTTCCTTGTCGCATCATGTCTGTTTGTCCAGCGGAATGTCCGTCTTCGTCCAGTATGCGTAAAAGTGAAAAACTCTTGCCAGATCGTCAGGGGCGGGGAGTTCAGTCGCCATGCATGAAGATACGATAAGACGTTATGCGGCATTGGCCGTTCCGCGCTATACTTCATTTCCGACTGCTGCAGATTTTACACCCTGCAATGCTGACAATACAAAACGCTGGTTACGCCAGATTGGCCCGGAAGAAGGCGTTTCGCTTTATATCCATGTGCCATATTGCAAAGAGATCTGCCACTATTGTGGTTGTCATTCAAAAATGGCCATCCGCGAGGATGTGATCGAGAATTTCGTAATTGCTCTTTTGAGCGAGATTGAAACTGTAAGTGCAAGTCTGACGGCTCGTCCGCAAGTCGTGCACTTACATTGGGGCGGGGGCACCCCTTCTATCCTGCACGCAACGCAGTTCAGACGGATCATGGCAGCACTTGCGCTGGCGTTTGATTTCCATCCGGATATGGAACATGCGATTGAGCTTGATCCACGCACGGTCAATCCGGTTCTGGCAAAGACTCTGGCCTTGATCGGGGTCAATCGTGCAAGCTTGGGCGTGCAGGATATTAATTCTGAAGTGCAGAAGGCTATTGGTCGTCTTCAACCTATTGAAACTGTTGCCCGCTCTGTGGCGCTCTTGCGTGAAGTGGGTATTAACAAGCTCAATTTTGATCTGATTTACGGCTTGCCACATCAGACAGTAAGCAGTCTGCGTGAAACCTGTGCACGGGTTATGGAGATGAAACCGGATCGCATTGCCTGTTTTGGCTATGCGCATTTGCCACAGCGCCGAGCAAATCAGCGTTTGATCGATGAAAGCACTCTGCCGGATGCAGATGAACGCTTTGCACAATCAAGCGCTGTTGCTCAAAGCTTTGTCAGTTACGGTTATCAGCCCGTTGGTATCGATCATTTCGCATTGCCGGAAGATGCGCTGGCAATTGCGGCTGAAAATGGCACATTGCACCGCAATTTTCAGGGTTATACGACAGATCGCTGCAATATATTGATTGGTTTTGGCCCTTCGTCCATTTCGCAATTTCCGGGCGGATATACGCAGAATATTTCTGACATAGGGCAATATAGCAAGCGTGTTGGGGCGGGGGGCTTTGCAACAGTGCGTGGCTATATAATGCGGGACAGCGATCGTCTGCGTGCCGGAATCATTACGGCGCTTATGTGTAATTTCCGCGTTGATCTTAATATGGCGGCACCGGGCGTTGAATTTGCTGATGAGCTTGCGCTGCTTCGCCCGCTGGTTGCAGATGGGCTGGTAGAAGTGCGCGACGGTGTAATCACTGCAACGCAGGAAGGCAAACCACTGATCCGGCTGGTTGCTGCAACATTTGATGAGTTTCGCAAGGAAACGATGCACGGCTTCAGCTTCGCTGTGTGAGAAGGAATTCACGCATGTTGCAGATGAGCTTGTCGCAACATGCGAATAACAAAGAAATAGAGTTGTTTCCTCTATTTCAGAGCTGCCGCTGTACCGGGCCGTCAGAAGGTCAGTGGCTTAGGAGCACCGCTTGTTGGGGGATGAGCGGTGCTCCGCTTTTATTATTGAGCCTTGTGCATTTTCGGCAAGAAGATTGTCAGAAGGCCCAGAAGCGGAAGATATGAGCAGATTTTATAGACGAATTCGATACTCGTACGATCTGCAATGATTCCGAGCAGTGCTGCCGCGATACCGGCAACGCCAAACGCCAGTCCGAAGAATAATCCTGAGACCATGCCGACGCGTCCGGGCAGCAGTTCCTGCGCAAAAACGATGATTGCCGGGAAAGCAGAAGCCAGCACGAAACCGATAATCACGGTCAGAATGGCAGTTATTTCAAGATTTGCATAAGGCAAAGCCAGAGTGAAAGGCACAATACCGAGGATTGATACCCAGATTACCGTGCGTGTACCGATCTTGTCACCGATAGGACCACCAATAATCGTGCCTGCGGCAACAGCGCCAAGAAACAGGAACAGCAGCAATTGTGAGGCCTGAACGCTCACGCCGAAATGGCTGATGGTATAAAAGGTGTAATAGCTTGTGAGACTGGCCATATAGACATATTTGGTAAAGATCAGCACGGCGAGTACCGAGATCGAAATGATAACAGTCTTGCGTGGCAGCAACAGGGTTTTATCGGCCTTCGGCTTGCTCCTGTTTGCAATATTGTGCTGGTTGTACCAGTTGCCGACATACCATAGCAGCGCCATACCAATAAGAGCGGCAATCGAAAACCATGAAACACTGGCCTGACCGAATGGCAGGACAATGAAAGCTGCAAGCAACGGCCCGATAGCCGATCCGAAATTACCCCCAACCTGAAACACCGATTGTGCAAAACCATGGCGACCGCCTGAGGCCAGACGTGCCACACGTGCAGCTTCCGGATGAAATACTGATGAGCCGAAGCCGATGAAGGCCGCCCCCAACAGCAGGAATGAATAATGATGCGCTGTTGCAAGCAGGATAAGACCAACAAAAGTGCATCCCATGCCAAAGGGCAGCGAGTAAGGCATCGGACGTCGATCTGTATAGATACCGACAACAGGCTGTAAGATCGAAGCAGTGATCTGGAAGGTGAATGTAAGCAAGCCAATCTGCCAGAATGTTAGGTTGTAATTGTCTTTCAACATCGGATAGATCGCAGGAAGCAGCGATTGCATCATATCGTTGAGAAAATGGGCCATGCTTGTGGCCATGATAATTGCTAAAACTGTATTGTTCGCCGCATCGTTCCCTACAGTGTTTGATGGCTGTTCGGCAGCACTCGTGCTCATAGTTCTACTCCGAAGAAATCATTAGGGCGGTTTCCCAGACATTATGCTGATTAAATATTCGCCCCAACCGGATGTTTTCAAATATTTCTAACCTGTCCATTTCATAATCATATTGTTTCGCGCCTGCTTTCGTGATTTGGTCCATTACCTTCGAGAGTGGGCCAAAGAAGATGAAGTTGAAATCATCATCAGAGCTGTTGTTACCGGGAAATGAAGACCTGCAAAGGTTTCATGAACAGCGCATTGACATGCTGGAACAGCTTGACGGTCCGCTCATTGCCCTGCCGACCAAATATCCCGATGGTTATTTCGTCCCAAAACACAGCCACAGCCGTGCACAATTATTGTGTGCCTCACAAGGCGTTGTTCTTGTCACCACGGATGCTGGACGCTGGATGATTCCCGGCGACCATGCGATGTGGATTCCGGCGGGCGTAAAGCACTCTGTCGAGATTGTTGGCGATGTATTCATGCGATCAATCTATGTGGCAGTTGATGCTATTTCAGGTGTGCCTGATTATCTGCATGTGGTCGGTTTGAGCGATCTGATGCGTTGTCTGATCATTGATGCAACATCGGTTGATCGTATTCCTGATCCGGGAAGCAGAGATGCGCTGGTGATCGAACTCATCCTCAGAGATCTGCATAAATTACCCAAACGGCCCCTTGGCTTGCCTTTTCCCACAGATTCCCGATTGCAACATCTTTGCCGCCAATTTTTAAAAGCACCTTTGGCGCGTGCGACAATTGATGACTGGGCGGAAAAAATGGCCATGAGCAGACGTTCTTTCACGCGCCATTTCCAGCGTGAGACAGGTGTCAGCCTGTCTGTATGGCGTCAGCAGGCTTGTCTTTTTGCGGCGGTTCCGCGTCTGACGGAAGGGGAAGCCGTCACAAGCATTGCGCTTGATCTTGGATATGACAGCGTTTCAGCCTTTACGACAATGTTTCGCCGCATGCTGGGTGTATCGCCAAAGTTCTATTTACCGCGTATATATGCGATGTCTGTTGAAACACAGGATCAAACGTCTTCAGAATAGTTAAATAATAACAATTGTCTCGATGCATTGAGAGAAGTATGAGAAGCCATGTTGTTTCAGCGCCGAAATCCTCCGACCCGTAAAGAGCGTATCCGTACGCTTGTTTGGCCCCGCCGGTCCTTTGCCCGCTCATTCAAATATGGTGGCAAGCGTGTGCTGCGCATTGCCGCGTCTCCCCATGCTGTTGCAGCAGGGCTGGCGGTTGGGGTTTTCGCGGCTTTCACACCTTTTTTTGGATTTCATCTCATTATTGCGATTGTTCTGGCATATTTTCTGGCTGGAAATATAGCTGCGGCAGCATTGGGCACCACACTTGCCAATCCCCTGACACTTCCCTTCATATGGGGCAGTACATATGAACTCGGGCGCTTTGTTATCAGTGGTGACATGGAAAATGCGCCCCCAATGCATCTGGGACACGCATTGCAAACGATGAAGCTCGCAGAGGTCTGGACACCTTTGCTCAAGCCAATGTTGTTTGGATCAACAATCCTCGGGGCAATTTTTGCGGTGATTGCCTATTTTGTGACACGCTTTGCGGTCACTGCATTTCGCCGCCGCAGACTTGAGCGGCTGGCTGAGAAACACAACAGGCATCATGTCCGGGAGCCGCAGAAATCATGATTATCGGTATTGGCAGCGATCTGATTGATATCCGCCGCGTAGAAAAGACGCTCGAAAAACATGGTGATCGTTTTATCCAGCGTGTTTTTACAAAGATTGAACAGGCCAAGTCAGAAGGCCGCAAACAGCGTGCAGCCTCTTATGCAAAGCGTTTTGCGGCCAAGGAAGCCTGTTCCAAGGCGCTGGGAACCGGGCTTTCAAATGGTGTTTTCTGGCGTGACATGGGGGTGGAAAATACACCTTCAGGCAAACCGACCATGAAGCTCACGGGCGGTGCGGCCAAGCAGTTGATGCGTATTCTGCCCGAAGGCAAACGCGCTGCCATACATCTGACAATTACAGATGATTTTCCTCTCGCACAGGCTTTCGTGATTATCGAAGCATTGCCGGAAACTGAATGAAGCATAGTCTGAAAACTGTGAAACGTTTTGCAGGCAAGATGCGTGTTAAAAACATAAAAGCGTCGATTTGATAAAATCAGATCAAAATATGATCGCATCTATGTTGCGTAATGGCAGCATACCCCAAAACAATTGCTATTGTGACAGGTAAACTCCTGCTCATAATCGTGCGAGTTAATGGTGAGCGGATTGCGTCATGCAATCATAGCCGTTATTACATCGCACATCGGCAAGCGGAGATACAATGAGCGTGTCCAGCAAAAGTGAAACTAAAAAATCGGGTGGCATTGGCGAAACCATCAGCGTTATCGTGCAAGCGCTGCTGCTGGCGCTGGTTATCCGTAGCCTGCTTTTCCAGCCATTCAGCATTCCGTCAGGCTCTATGCGCCCGACGCTTCTGGAAGGCGATTATCTGTTTGTGTCGAAATATGCCTATGGCTATTCGCGCTATTCGCTGCCCTTTGGCTTCGATCTGTTCAATGGCCGTATCTGGGGCGCAGAGCCCAAGCGTGGCGACGTTGTTGTCTTCAAGCTGCCAAGCGATACCAATGTCGATTATATCAAGCGTGTTATTGGCTTGCCGGGGGATCGCGTGCAGGTGCGCGGCGGTGTGCTTTATATCAATGATGTTGCAGTCCAGCGTGAGCTTGTTGGCACAATTGACAATCCTGATGTGACGGAAGAAAACCGCCCGGTGGAAGTGTATCGTGAAACGCTTCCCAATGGCGTATCCTATGATACGCTTGATTTGGGAAAGAATTTGATCGGTGATGACACGCGCGTATTTGAAGTACCTGCCGGTCATTATTTCATGATGGGTGACAATCGCGATAACTCGCTCGACAGCCGTTTTGGTGTTGGCTATGTGCCTTATGAAAATCTGGTGGGCCGCGCCAATATCATCTTCTTCTCGATAGCCGACAAGGCAAGTCCGCTTGAAATCTGGAAATGGCCGTCTGATGTCCGCTTCAGCCGTCTTTTCACCTGGGTGAATGGCGAGCCGCATACTGCTGTCACTGGTAATTGAGATGGTCTCCGTAGATAAAGCAGCAGTGATTCTTGAAGAGCGCACCGGGCACCGTTTTCTTAATCTGAAACGGCTTGAACGGGCGCTCACGCATTCAAGTGTGCAGGCACCCTTGCGCGCCAATTATGAGCGGCTGGAATTTCTCGGTGATCGCGTATTGGGCTTGGTGGTTGCAGAAATGCTTTTCGAGGCCTTCCCGGATGCGCCGGAAGGTGAGTTGTCGGTACGCCTGAATGCGCTGGTCAATGCTGAAACCTGTGCGGCAATTGCCGATGAAATCAAGCTTGCAGATTTTATTCATACAGGCTCTGACATTAAATCTCTCAATGACAAACGCTTGCTCAATGTGCGTGCTGACGTTGTCGAGGCATTGATTGCAACCATTTATCTTGATGGTGGTCTGGAATCCGCACGCAGTTTTATCAAACGTTACTGGCAGAAGCGCTCACTTGAGACAGGTGCGGCACGTCGTGACGCCAAAACTGAATTGCAGGAATGGGCACATCAGCAGGGCAATGTGCATCCATCTTATAGTATTGTGAGCCGCAGCGGACCCGATCACGACCCTTCATTTATTGTCGAGGTTTCAATAAAAGGCTTCGCACCTGAAACGGGTGAGGGGCGCTCCAAGCGTATTGCTGAGCAAAGTGCTGCTGAGGCGATGCTGTACAGAGAATCTGTCTGGAAACGAGATAGCTCCAGCTAGGGCCATGACCCTGATGCGGAATTCAGCATTCATTTGGATAATATTCAGCTATAATCAGGTTAACAACAATATTTGGTAGCGCCACGCATTGGAAATGGCTTGGCCGGGCTTATCGCTGCCAATGAGATAAGAAGGGCAATTTCAGCGAAAGCGGGGACCTCTCAGGTCTGGAATTGCACAAACAGGAATAGGGTCTTTCGCGTGGTTGAAAAACGGAAAGGCTCATAAAAGGATGAGCAATGAACAATCCGACGATGCCGGCAAGCGGCGAAAATGAAACCGGGCAGACCCGTTCTGGCTTTGTGGCGCTGATAGGCGCACCAAATGCCGGAAAATCCACGCTGGTCAACCAGCTGGTGGGCACCAAGGTTTCCATCGTTACGCATAAGGTGCAGACAACACGTGCGCTTGTGCGTGGTATCTTTATCCATGACCAGGCACAGATTGTTCTTGTTGATACGCCCGGTATTTTCCGCCCGAAACGCAGGCTCGATCGTGCCATGGTAACGACCGCATGGGGTGGAGCCAAGGACGCTGACATTATCCTTGTTCTTCTGGATGCGCAGGGTGGCCTTAACGAGAATGCTGAAGCACTTTTGGAAAGCATGAAAAATGTGCGCCAGAAGAAGGTGCTGGTGCTTAACAAGGTTGATCGCGTTGATCCGCCAAAACTGCTGGAACTGGCAAAAGCTGCCAATGAACTTGTGACCTTTGATCAGACATTCATGATTTCGGCGTTGAATGGCTCAGGTTGCAAGGATCTTGCGAAGTTTCTGGCAGAAACGGTTCCCAATGGTCCCTGGTATTACCCGGAAGATCAGATTTCCGATATGCCGATGCGTCAGCTCGCAGCGGAAATCACACGTGAAAAGCTCTATCTGCGTTTGCATGAAGAATTGCCTTATTCCTCGACAGTCGAGACCGAACGCTGGGAAGAACGCAAGGATGGTTCGGTGCGTATCGAGCAGGTGATCTATGTCGAGCGTGAAAGCCAGAAGAAGATCGTGCTTGGTCACAAGGGTGAGACGATCAAGGCGATCGGGCAATCTGCACGCAAAGAGATCAGTGAAATTCTTGAACAGAATGCGCATCTCTTTCTGTTTGTGAAAGTTCGCGAAAACTGGGGCAATGACCCGGAACGTTATCGTGAAATGGGCCTTGATTTCCCGACATAGCCCTGCAATTTGGTGAAGAGTCACCTGTGGAATGGCGCGATTGCCGTGCATAATTCAGAAAGTCGTCAGACTTTCGTTTGGAATTATGTGCAAAATGAAAGTCTGGTAAATAGTCACCCATGGAATGGCGCGATGAAGGCATAATTCTCGGAACCCGCAGGCATGGCGAAACAAGCGCCATTGTCGAGGTGATGACCCGTGAACATGGCCGCCATATGGGGATGGTGCGCGGTGGACGATCCCGCCGCATGCAACCCTTGCTCCAGCCGGGCAATCATGTCGATCTGACATGGTGGGCAAGACTGGATGAGCATATGGGTTCATACACGATAGAGCCGCTTGGCTTTGCTGCAGCACGTCTCATCGAGACACCTGTTGCACTCTATGGCATCCAGCTTGCTGCATCACATTTGCGGCTGTTGCCGGAACGTGATCCGCAGGGTGCACTCTATCAAACCCTGCGCCTGATCATTGAGCACTTCGATAATCCATTGTCGGCTGGCGAGTTGCTTTTGCGTTTTGAAGTGATGATGCTCGAAGAACTGGGCTTTGGTCTTGATTTGAGAGAATGCGCAGCAACGGGTGCACGCGAGAATCTGATCTATGTATCGCCCAAATCAGGCCGTGCAGTCTGCGGCGATGCCGGTGCGCCATGGGCCGACAAGATGTTGCCGCTGCCTGCTTTCGTCAACAATACGGCTTTGCGTGCATCGTGCTATGACGACCTCAATGATGCGTTCAGAATGACCGGTTTTTTCTTTCTGCGCCATGTGTGGGAGCCGCGTGCGCAGACCCCGCCGGATTCGCGCAGCGGCTTTCTCAATGCCATATCGCGCACCGTCAGCCTGCAACAGGCAGGCTGAATACTTCGCCTTCAAAAGCGTCCTGTCCGCGACCAATTGCCTTGATAGCATCGACCATGCGGCCATTTCTTCCCAGTATATTATCTGCAAGCGCGATCAGTCGTATATTGGGGGTGGCTGATGGTGATAATTCCCGCAGTGTTTGTGCCAGCTCTGTTTCATCACGCTCGGGATCAAGCGCTAACGCTACTATGTAAGCGCTTGCGGTCGAGCGTGAAATGCCAGCATAGCAATGGATCAACAGCGGTTTTGTACGCTCCCACTTCGATGCAAATCCAAGCAGGTCCCGGATATGGCTTTCTTCAGGCATGGTCAGCCCGTCTTGCGGCTCTGTAATGTCGTTGAATAACAGGCTGAGCCTTTGTGCCAAACCGGGCATGTGGGCGGGCGTCTGACCGGGCAGGGCAGGCAGAGTGTCACTACTCAGCGTTACAATATGACTTGGATCATGCTGCGTGATCTGAACCTTGAGCTGTGAGAGCGGACTGACGACGATATAAGCCAAAGCCTAACCTTTCCGCGCCTGTTCCAGCAAAGCAAAACGCGCCAGAAAGTCTTTTTGCACATTTTGGGTCGGACGTGGCGTAAGCTCCAGCCCTGTAGGGTCGAAGCCCCGTGGACGGCCAAAATATTTAGTGGCTTCACTCTCGCTAAAGCCTGCAAGCTGTGTTGCTTCAAAATAGGCGGCAACCCTATCTGCTCGTTTGATCAGCTTTTTAAGGGACACAGAAACAGCAGCAGGCAATGCAAAACGCATATGAATTGCGCTTTCAAGCCGATCTTCGATGAGCTTGTAATTGCCGCCCATCACAGCCTTGAACGGCGAGATCATGTCACCAATAACATATTCCGGTGCGTCGTGCAGTAAAGCCAGCATTTGCCATTCAATGCTTGCATCGGGCACAAGCCGGTTGAAAATCTGCTCGACCAGCATCGAGTGTTGAGCGACAGAATAGGCATGTTCGCCGACTGTTTGCCCGTTCCAGCGGGCAACACGCGCCAGACCATGGGCTATGTCTTCAATCTCGACATCAAGGGGCGAGGGATCGAGAAGATCAAGCCTTCGCCCCGATAGCATGCGTTGCCATGCACGTTCCTGACCTGATGAACGATCTGCGGCTGCCATCACTCTTTGTCCGTTTCAGCGCTCGGGAATGTAAATCTCACATGCGGTGGTAATTCTAGCCTGATTTCACGTTCATCCGTAAGAATCGGTGTGCCGGAATCAAGCGCGTCTTTCACCCGGTCAATGCGGACAAGTGCAAGACCGATCTGCCCGGATGAACTGCCCATCGTTCCAATGTCGCGTCCACCAACCGTAATTGGCGTGCCCATTGCGGGCAGCGGCACATCGGATTTTGCCACAAGCACCCGTCGGCGCGGTGTGCCGCGATGCTGCATACGGGAAACCACTTCCTGTCCGATGAAGCAGCCTTTCGGAAATGTCACGCCGCCGGTCTGGTCGAAATTAATGTCATGCGGAAAGACTTCATTATAGGCAAAATCAGCGCCCCCTTCAGCGATGCCATATTGGGCGCGAAGTGCTACCCATGCACTTTCGTCATTGCTCTCTCCTGCCTGACCATAAATGCGCATCACATTCAGTTCATTCGGAAACCGGGTATCGCGCTTGAACGGTTTGCCGATTGAATCACTTTCCCAGCAGACGCTTACAAGTGATTCTGGTGATTGGGTAATTTCTGCCTTGGCACGCAGCCTGTAAAGCGTCATCCGCTTCATAAAATCGGCGGCAATACCTGCTGGCATATCAAATTGCAGCCCGTTCTCAATGCGCGACACAAGGAAATCGAACATGATTTTTCCCTGAGGGGTCAGCAAGGCGCCGGGTTTCAATTCATCAGCGCCGAGCTTGTCGAGATTGGTGGTAATCACGGCCTGCACAAATTTTTCTGCATCATCGCCCGTGATGTGAACCAGTGCCCTGTTGGAAAGATTGATCAATTCCGCTACCGTCGCCATCGCTTCTTCCTTGCCTTTATAACCATCGTTACGTAAGCCGCTTATGCGATGCTCGCAAGCCCCATCAAGCCAGCAGGAGACAACAATGGCCCAGACGTTTGATACGATCCTGAAAGGTGCAACTATCGTCAACCATGACGGCATCGGTCAGCGTGATATTGGTATTCGTAATGGGCGCATTGAAGCGATTGGCTCGCTTGCGGCAGGCTCTGCCGGTGAAGTTATCGATTGTACGGGTCTTCATATTCTGCCCGGCGTTGTTGACAGTCAGGTCCATTTTCGTGAGCCGGGGCTGGAACACAAGGAAGATCTGGAAACGGGATCGCTTGCAGCTGTTCTGGGTGGTGTAACGTCAGTTTTTGAAATGCCAAATACAAAGCCACTGACAACGAGTACAGAAACGCTTGAAGACAAGATCCGTCGTGGCCGTCATCGTATGCATTGTGATTTTGCCTTCTGGGTTGGTGGAACGCGGGATAATGCAAAAGACGTTGCCGAACTTGAGCGTCTGCCGGGCGCAGCCGGTATCAAGGTCTTCATGGGATCATCGACCGGCGACTTGCTGGTTGAAGATGATGATGGCGTGCGCTCTATTCTAAAAAATACGCGCCGCCGCGCAGCTTTTCATTCAGAGGACGAGTTTCGTTTGAAAGAACGCGAAAATCTGCGGGTTGAAGGCGATCCGTCAAGCCATCCGGTCTGGCGTGATGAAGTTGCGGCGCTGCAATGCACGGAGCGTCTGGTGCGCATTGCTCGTGAAACCGGGGCACGTATTCATGTGCTGCATATTTCAACTGCGGAAGAAATAGATTTTCTTCAGAACCACAAGGATGTGGCAACCTGTGAAGCCACCCCGCACCACCTCACATTGTCGGCGGATGAATATGCAAGGCTCGGCAATCTTATCCAGATGAACCCTCCGGTGCGTGACAAGCGTCATCGTGATGGTGTCTGGAAGGGTATTGATCAGGGTATTGTCGATGTCCTTGGTTCTGACCATGCACCGCATACATTGGAAGAAAAGCAGAAGCCTTATCCGGCATCACCCTCCGGCATGACCGGCGTTCAGACGCTGGTGCCGATCATGCTTGATCATGTCAATGCTGGCAGGCTTTCGCTGGAGCGCTTTGTCGACTTGTCGAGCCATGGCCCGAACCGTATTTTTGGTATGGCGCGTAAAGGTCGCATTGCTGTTGGTTATGATGCTGATCTTACAATCGTAGATATGAAGCGCCGTGAAACCATCACCCATGAGCAGGCAGGCTCAAAAGCAGGCTGGACACCCTATCATGGCAAGACTGTCACTGGCTGGCCGGTTGGCACTTTTGTGCGTGGCATCAAGGTCATGTGGGAAGCTGAGATCGTTAATCCGAACAAGGGTGAACCAGTTGAGTTTCTGGAAGCCTTGCCACAGCAGCGCTAACAACTCATAGATTGGCGTGATCTGTCCTATCTTTGTCCGGGAATAATCTTTCGGCCTGGATTGCCGGGAGTATTGTCTTCTTGTATAAATTTACAAGGAGCACAAAATGTCCGCCAATCACACCGCCTTGCTGGTGATCGATGTTCAGGAATCCTTTCGGCATCGACCTTATTATCGAGAAGAAGAGGTTGCCGCTTATATCGAGCGGCAGCAGGCTTTGATTGACGGTGCAAAACGCAAAGGGATTGCGGTCGCGCAAATCTTTCACGTTGAGAATGAGGGTTCATTTTCGGAAACGTCAGGTTTTGTGAAGACACTTGCGCCGATTATGATCGAGCCGGATGCTGTTTTCCGTAAGCGTCGCCATAGCGCATTGGTGGGATCAGGTCTCGATGTCTGGCTGATTTCCAACCACATCAAACGGGTTATCGTTTCAGGTATCCGCACCGAGCAATGCTGTGAGACCACCACGCGTCATGCATCTGACCTTGGCTTCGATGTTGATTATGTCGGCGAAGCGACACTGACTTTCCCCATGACTGACGTAAGTGGTCATGTGTGGAGTGCTGCTGAAATCCGTGCGCGCACCGAACTCGTGCTTGCGGATCGCTTTGCAAGGATAGCAAGCGTGGAACAGGCCCTTGCAGGCAGTGCAGATCGGAAAGCTGCATGAACCAAACTGCCGACAGCCATAAAACTGTCCGGGTCTTTGTTGTCATCCCGCCGCGCACGCTTCTGCTTGACGTGGCGGGGCCGATGGAGGTTTTGCGCAAGGCCAATCTGGAGCAAAACAGGGTGCAGTTTGAAGTGACGTTTATCGGGCCTTCCGAAACGACGCTCAGTTCTATCGGCCTGAAACTTGCCAATATTGAGCCTCTGCCTGATTACCTGCCCGATGATGCGCTGGTGGTGATATCCGGCTCGGCTGACATCCCGCTTGGGTCCGCTGTGGCTAATCGCGACGAAGATATAGTGCTTGAAACGCGAATCGTGAGCTGGATGCGCCGTACGATGCGTCCGGGTATCAAATTGGTCTCAATCTGCTCTGGTGCACTTCTGGCAGCACGCGCGGGTTTGCTTGAGGGCTATGACTGCACCACGCATCATATGGCGATTGATGAGCTGCACCGGCTCGCACCGACGGCGCGTGTATTGCAAAATCGTTTGTTTGTTGAGGATCGCGACAGGCTGACCAGTGCGGGCATTACTGCTGGCATTGATTTGATGTTGCATATTCTGGCCGGGATGGCAGGGCATGCATTGGCTTTGTCAGTGGCGCGTTATCTTGTGGTTTATCTGCGTCGCAGCGGTGGCGATCCGCAGCTTTCGCCGTGGCTTGAAGGCCGCAATCACATGCATCCTGTGGTGCATCGTGCGCAGGATGCTGTGGCTGCAAATCCGGCTGAAAATTGGTCTGTTGAGAAACTCGCAGAGGCTAGCGGGGCAAGCCCGCGTAATCTTTCACGCCTGTTCAATGAACATACAGGCATGAGCGTTACAGATTATGCCAATCGGCTGAAAATATGCCTTGCTCGCGAAATGCTGCTGAATTCAACTCTCGATATGGAGAATATTGCTGCGCGAGCAGGGTTCGCATCAGCCAGACAATTCCGCAGAGTGTGGGAGCGGATATATGACACTCCACCCAGTCACATGCGTGGATTTGCGACAGATCATATTGCCTATTGAAGAACACGGTTTTGCAGAAATGTACCGGCAATAATCTGTTCGCGCATTTTTTCAATAAGATCGAGTGCGCTGTCTTCGCCTGTCGAACGCATGAGTTCGGTCAAAGCAGTCGTAAAAGCTGCTTCAGCCAATATTTCAGGTTCTATGCCTTCGGAGATGCCATCCGCCCAGGCTTCGTTCTGGTACTCTATCGCCACGAGCTTCTTTTCGCGGGCGATCATCTCGTCCAGATCGGCTGGCATATGTTCCATAGATTTCATCCTGGCTTGCGCCCTTCTTGCTGCATCGCTTGCAGCCTGATTGTCACTTTTAAGACAGTGTTAACAGATTCAAATGGATTTGAATGAGGCAATTTCTGCCCATACGCACAAGACTGAATAATTGGTTAATTTCCATAGCGCATTATAAGTTCATTCGACAAGTTTTCTCCCTCTTTCATGTAGCGCTCAATCGCCGCAAGGGCAGATGGCGTGCAGCGGGCATAATTGTCGCTGAAGGCGCGGTATCCATGGTTGAAGCTGGAAACAAGGCGTACCCGCTCGGCTTCATCGGGCTTTTCGGCAGCAATAATGGCATCCATATGCTCCCGCCATTCATTGCTGGTTTCTCCGCAAAGGTTGCGCAGATAGTGAAGAGAGCCGAGTACCTCCGCAATTCTGAGCATCTTGCCTTCATAAGGAGAGTTTTGAGCAGAAAAGGCCGGGGAGCAAACGCTCAGCCAGATTGCTATAGCCCATATGGAGAATTGCTTTCCCTGCATTATACGCCCCTGTGAATGAAAAAAACTCCTGACCAGGAATAGGGACCAGTTCAAGGCGATATGGACTTCAGCTCTGTACTGTCTTCAATTTTTGCAACCGACCGCGCCACGTCTAGAGTACTGTCCGTTACATTTGCATGGGCCATTTCGTCGATGTTCAACCAGTGAATTGCGGCTGCATCATCGCCTGCCTGTTCCACGCCGGAAATATCAAATGCACGATAGACGGACAGGAAATAGCTTTTTGCGTAAACCTTGCCTTCAAGCGCCAGATCAACCGTAATAACGTGGCGGAGCGAACCGGCATCAAGTGCCGTTTCCTCTTTCAGTTCGCGATGAGCTGCTTCTTCCGGCGTTTCGCCCATTTCGATACTGCCGCCCGGAAATGCCAGCCAGCCTTTCCACGGCTCCTTACCGCGTTCGACCAGAAGAAAACGGCCATCGCGACGGCAGATAAGAGAAACCCCGTGTATCTGAACAGGGACAGGAATGACCGGAATTGTAACCATAGACAAGCTATGATCCGACAATCCGCATTTGGCAACACTAAAGCCCACTTGACGGTTAACGCAAAAGTCTGAACATGGCCCCATGTGTGGACGATTTTCTCTGACTGCCAGCTGCGAAGAAGTTGAAGCCTTGCTCGGTGCAATGATTGGGGAGGATTTTCCTCCACGCTACAATATTGCACCAACCCAGCCGATACTTTCTATCCTTGCAGGCGAAACACCACTACCGGGAAGCAACAGGCCTGATCGAATTGGCATGTTGGTACGCTGGGGTTTCATACCGTCATGGGTGAAAGATCCCAATGACTGGAATCTTGTTTTTAACATTCGCTCTGAAACGGCTGCTGAGAAAAACTCTTTTCGTGCTGCACTTAATCATCGGCGTGCATTGATTCCCGTATCCGGCTTTTATGAATGGCGACGAGAGGGAAAGAACAAGGTGCAGGCTTACTGGGTCAGACCGCGCAATGGCGGCATTGTCGCCCTTGGTGCACTGGTTGAAACATGGAGCAGTGCAGACGGATCGCAAATCGATACAGCGGGCATTCTGACAACAGGTGCAAACGGGCTTCTGCGTTCTATCCACGAGCGCATGCCTGTGGTGGTCAAACCTGAGGATTATGCCCGTTGGCTTGATTGTAAAAGCGTGCTCCCACGAGAAGTCGTCGATATTATGCAGCCGGTTCAGGATGATTTTTTCGAAGTCATTCCGATATCGGATAAGGTCAATAAAGTTGCCAATACTTCGCCGGATATACAAACGCGCGTAGAGCCGGTTTTGGATGTTGCCCGGCCCGGCAGAAAAAGCAAGAAGAAGGTTGATACAGATAATGATTCTGGTGATCAGCTTTCTATGTTTTGACTTTATATTCAGGAAGATGAAGTGTTATCAGCAGCTTTTTCAGGGTTTTTCCTTGGTGCATCTCTCATTATCGCGATAGGAGCACAAAACGCATTCATTCTGCGGCAGGGCTTGTTGCGGCAACATGTTTTTATTCTCTGTCTTATTTGCGCACTATCGGATGCAATTTTGATCATTGCGGGTGTTGCGGGGCTCGGAACCCTGATCGCCCAATCACCCGGGCTGATTTCATTTGTGACAATTGCAGGAGCCGCTTTCCTGTTCTGGTATGCGTCTGTTGCTTTTCGCCGTGCATTTCATCCCGAAGCAATGCAGGTGCAATCAAGTGGCAGTGTCAGCCTCAAAGCGGCAGTGGCCACTTGTCTGGCGCTGACATTTCTCAATCCGCATGTCTATCTGGATACGGTCATATTGCTGGGAAGCCTCTCGGCTCGCTATCATGATCATGCCCGTATGGCATATGGTACCGGTGCGGTCCTTGCATCATTCATATGGTTTTTTGCACTTGGTTATGGTGCGCGGCTGTTGCAGCCAATTTTTGCAAAACCGGCTGCCTGGCGTGTGCTGGACTGTATCATCGGCGCTGTTATGACGCTGATCGGTCTGAGCCTGTTAGTCCGTCTGTTTAACAGCTAGGATTGAATTGCTATTATTGTGGCGGCGGACTGCGCCGATACGTGAATTCTTGCTCATCAAGGCTGCAACCAGAACGGCTGGTCCAATTTCACGATATTGGTCAATAAGTTTTTCTTGTCGTGATTGCAGTTCATTTTTAGACATTGGTCTATCCTCTTCCAATCTACCCCCACTATTGTGTGACTGATTGGGACGGAATGAAGGCTGTTTAGGGTCAGGACCCATTAATTTGATGAGAATGGCATCTGAAATGACCAGATATGCCCAAGTATTCAAAGCGAGAGACGTGAGGACCGGGGTGGTTCCCCCGGTTGAACGGCTTGACGCAGCAGATCGTCAAGTCATTTCGATGTCCGAAGGATGTGGTCCATCCGCCCGGCCTACTTCGTCGGAAAAGCTTGAAAATGAACCACATTTCCATCGCCTTTCCTTCTCATATCCGAACGGATGGCCTCACACCATTCCCGTTAAATTGATGAGTCCTGACCCTAAGGCCGGTTCTGAGGAATCCCGGTTAATCTTGATCCATGCTGTTTAAAGTGTCGGAAATGTCACAGCGTTTTTGATGCAAGCCTCTTGACTGTAATGCTTGTCATAAGGATAAGTGATGTCATGAAAACGCCGACCACGATCATTTGTACCGGTTCGATTATTATTGGCTAGCAGCCTGCTGGCCCGGCCGTTTTCGTCTCCCCTAAAATAAGACAGGATGATAACGCCCCGGCCAGATGGCTGTGGTCTTTCGTGCCCGTCTTTTCAGATCTTTTGGGGAATTACTATGGCTGATGCGCCGCAACTTCGTCTCTACAACACTGCCAGCCGCACAAAGGAGGTGTTTACTCCTATCGATGTGGACAATGTGCGCATGTATGTCTGCGGCCCGACCGTTTATGACTATGCCCATATTGGCAATGCGCGTCCGGTCATTGTCTTTGACGTTCTTTTCCGGCTGCTTCGTCATATTTATGGGGCAGAAAAAGTCACCTATGCCCGCAACATCACGGATGTTGATGACAAGATCAACGCGCGTGCTGTTCGTGATTACCCGGACTTGCCTTTCAACGAGGCAATCCGCCGTGTCACGGAAAGCACCAATGCCCAGTTTCAGGCCGATGTGACCGCTCTTGGCAATTTGCAGCCAAGCGTGCAGCCGCGTGCGACTGAGCATCTGGATGAGATGCGTGCATTAATTGAGCGGCTCGTGCAAAAGGGCGTGGCTTATGTTGCCGACGATCATGTGCTGTTTTCCCCTTCAACGATGAATGCGCTCAAAGGTCCGCGTTATGGCTCGCTGGCACGGCGTTCACTGGATGAAATGCTGGCCGGTGCCCGTGTCGATGTGGCTTCCTATAAGCGCGATGAAATGGATTTTGTGTTGTGGAAGCCTTCCAAGGAAGGCGAGCCGGGATGGACGTCCCCTGCGGGTATCAAAACGCTCGGTCGCCCGGGTTGGCATATCGAGTGCTCTGCCATGTCGATGGCCAAATTGCTTGAGCCCTTTGGCGGGGGTCTGAAATGTGATGATCCGTTGAAGAATCAGTTTGATATTCATGGTGGCGGAATTGATCTCGTTTTTCCGCATCATGAGAACGAGATTGCACAGTCATGCTGCGCATTTGGAACCGAGCATATGGCGAGCATCTGGATGCATAACGGCTTTTTGCAGGTCGAAGGACAGAAGATGTCGAAGTCTCTTGGCAACTTCATAACCATTCGCGATGTGCTCAATGCAGGTCTTCCACAGCTTGGAGCTTGGGATGACAAGGAGGCTCGTGATCGCTGGGTTGGCCTGGTTGCGCGTTTTTCAATGCTGCAAACGCATTATCGTGAGCCGATCAACTGGACGGCACAACGTCTGGCAGAGTCTGCGGAAGAGCTGTATCGCTGGTATGGTTTGCTTCGTGATGCAGGTTTTGCCGCGCCCTCTCACCTTTCGTCGGTTGATGAAGTGGTTGAAGCATTGTCAGACGATATCAATACATGGTCTGCAATCACTGTATTGCGCAAGGCGTTCAAGGCCAAAGACATTGACGCTTTGGGTGAGGGCATGGCCTTGCTGGGCCTGCTTGATCCATATTTTGTGACAGAGCAGGATGTGCCTGTCTTTGCTAAGGCGAATGTTGATACGGCTGCCATTGAGGCATTGATTGCTCAGCGTCTGCATTTGATTGCCAATAAGAACTGGGCTGAAGCAGATCGCATCCGTGATGATCTTCTGGCGCAGGGCGTGCAATTGAAGGATGGCAAGGACCCGGATACCGGCGAACGCATCACAACATGGGATGTGGTAAGCTAGTAAGCTTATGGAGTAGGGAGGACGCCATGACGTTTGATAACAAGCCACTCTATAGCGGTGGATGCCAGTGTGGTGCGGTGCGCTTTCGGGTTGAAGGCGCACTCGGGTCGGCTTCGATCTGTCATTGCCGTATGTGCCAGAAGGCCTTTGGCAATTTCTATGCACCATTGGTCTCAGTGGGTGAAGCAAAACTCATCTGGACCCGAGACGAGCCGAAGCGTTTTCAGTCCTCCAATCACGTCAAGCGTGGGTTCTGTCCTCAATGCGGAACTCCGCTCACCTATGAAGCACCGGATGGTGTGGCGCTTTCCATAGGTGCTTTCGATGCACCGGAGGAAATTGAGCCGACAGTGCAATGGGGTGTCGAAGTCAAGCTTCCCTATGTCGATGACCTCGCAAAACTGCCCGGTTTCGAGACCGAACGAGATCCGGAAAGTATTGAGTTTGTAAGAACCATGGTGTCCTATCAGCACCCCGACCACGATACTGAAAACTGAAAATCGATAAATTATAACGGCATACACCCACCGACAGGCAGGCAAAATGGCACGCGAACGCATCTATATCTACGACACGACGTTGCGGGATGGACAACAAACCCCGGGCGTTGATTTCTCTGTCGAAGACAAAAAAGCGATTGTCATTTTGCTTGAAGAACTGGGTGTAGACTATGTTGAAGGCGGTTATCCGGGTGCTAATCCAACCGATACCGCATTCTTTCAAAAGCGACAGACGTCTCATGCAAAATTTGCAGCCTTTGGCATGACAAAACGTGCTGGCGTCTCGGCTTCAAATGATCCGGGACTGACAGCACTTTTGCAGGCGTCAAGTGATGCAGTCTGTTTTGTTGCCAAAAGCTGGGACTATCATGTGCGGGTAGCACTTGGTTGCAGCAATGAAGAAAATCTGGAATCCATTACCGCTTCTGTGACAGCTGTTTGTGGGGCTGGACGTGAAGCGCTGGTCGATTGTGAACATTTTTTCGACGGATATAAAGCCAATCCGGATTATGCATTGGCCTGTGTAAAAGCTGCCTACGAAGCCGGTGCACGCTGGGTTGTGTTGTGCGATACCAATGGCGGCACGCAGCCATCTGAAGTTGAAGCGATTATCGCCGCGGTCAAGGCCGTGGTTCCCGGTGAAAACCTTGGTATTCATGCCCATAATGATACCGAACAGGCAGTTGCGGTTACGCTTGCTGCAATTGATGCCGGTGTGCGCCATATTCAGGGAACGTTGAACGGAATTGGCGAACGATGCGGCAATGCAAACCTTGTCTCTCTTATTCCGACACTGGCTTTGAAGCCTTATTGGTCTGACCGTTTTGAACTTGGTATAAAGCCGGATGCGCTGAAAGCCATTACCCGCATCTCACGTGCTTTTGATGATATTCTCAACCGTTCGCCCACAGAGCAGGCGCCTTACACAGGTACATCCGCTTTTGCGACCAAGGCAGGCATTCACGCCTCGGCACTGCTTAAAGACCCACAGACCTATGAGCACGTCCCGCCGGAAACGGTTGGCAATCGTCGTCGTGTCATGGTGTCGGATCAGGGAGGCAAATCGAACTTCATCGCTGAACTGGAACGCCGCGGTATTCGGGTCGCCAAAAATGATGCCCGGCTTGATGCGCTGATTTCGTTGGTGAAAGAGCGTGAAGCGGAAGGCTATGCCTATGAAGGGGCGGATGCGAGTTTTGAGCTTATGGCGAGAGCGATGCTCAATCCGCAGCCGGAATTCTTCAAGGTCGATTCTTTTCGCTGCCTTGTCGAGCGCCGCTTCGATGCCAATGGCTCATTAAGAACTGTGTCTGAAGCCGTGGTGAAGGTCGAAGTTGATGGCGAGATGCATATGTCAGTTGCAGAAGGGCAGGGACCGGTCAATGCTCTTGATATTGCGCTGCGCAAGGATCTGGGGCGTTATCAGGATGAGATCGAGGATCTTGAACTGCTGGATTTCAAGGTGCGTATTCTCAATGGCGGGACCGCGGCAATTACCCGTGTTTTGATCGAATCGGGTGATGCAACCGGCGCACGCTGGCGTACGGTCGGCGTTTCCGACAATATCATCGACGCATCGTTTCAGGCTTTGATGGATTCAGTCAATTACAAGCTGATGAAGAATCGTTCCCTTGCGGGACTTGTGGCTGCTGAATAAGCGTCTTCATTCACGCAGATTGATGCTTTGATCAGTTTAATTGAATGGATTTTATGGATTGATCGGCGCATAGCAGTCTTATCAGCTCGGAAAAATCATTCTCTTTTCCGAATGATTTTTTGATGCGGAGATAAAAATGACCGAGCAAACCTTATCTGGAAGCCAGCTTTCAGACGGAAGTCGTGGCTTTTTAATGGCTATGGGTGCTTATGGTCTTTGGGCTGTTTTGCCTTTTTATCTCAAGGCTTTATCGCATTTACCCGCACTTGAAATCGTTGCGCATCGCGTGATCTGGTCGGTGCCGGTTGCAGCTGTTTTGCTGGTGCTTATCGGGCAGTTTCGCTCGGTTCTCAACGCTTTGCGCAAGCCGCGCATGTTGGCGATGGCAGCACTGACTGCGGCACTGATAACAATCAACTGGTCCGTTTATGTGTGGGCAGTTGCCCATGATCAGATTATCGGCGCAGCCCTTGGCTATTATATAAATCCGCTATTCAACGTGGTGCTGGGCGGTCTGTTTCTAGGCGAACGGTTGACGAAAGTGCAATATGTTGCGGTCGGCTTTGCTTTTACAGCAGTTCTCGTGCTGACATTCAATGCCGGCGGCCTGCCATGGGTGTCTCTGGTTCTGCCGGTAACATTCGGCCTCTATGGGTTTTTCCGCAAATCATTGCCTATGCCGCCTTTGCAGGGGTTCACGCTTGAAGTTGTTATTCTTTCGGTGCCTGCGATCGGTTACGTTATCTGGTTGCTGGTGAATGGTCAGGACCATTTTTTCTCAGGTGCGGCGTCGGATATTTCACTGCTCCTGCTTGCAGGACCTTTCACCGCCATTCCGCTCATTCTCTATGCGGGAGGTGCCAAGCTTTTGCGTTATACAACGCTGGGGCTTATGCAGTATTTAACACCGACATTGCTGTTCATTTTTGCAATTTTCATTTTCCATGAGCCATTTTCACATGCGCAACTGGTGGCTTTTGTGCTGATCTGGGCAGGCCTGATCATCTATACATGGTCGTCTTTGTCGGCACATCGCAAGGCACGCAGCAACAGCTGATCAATTTAACTTGAGCCATTGTCTTGCAATTTTTGCTGAATTGCGGCCACAGAAGCCATAATTTAGCCGTGCTCTAACCCTGTGGTCCTTTTGTCATTTCAGGAGTTATTTGGAGCCGTTCGCTGCATGCTGTTTCGCACTGCCCGCAGAGATAAGCAGATTCATATTATTGCATCACCAGATTTTTTGACCCGGTCTGATGCTTCATATAATGGTAGTTCTGCTGTTTACACACAGCTTGCGCCGCTTTCTCAGCGTGTAATCAAGCCATTGGCATGCGTGCGTTTTTCAATCCATACGCACCGACGCGCCTGCATTGCGCTGGCATCAGTCCTTCTTCTGGCAGGTGGGGCAATGGCATTGATGACGGCTGGTCTTGTGCGTCATGGCCATGCATCCCAGCCGGAGATGATTAATCCTGCCACACTTGTTCATAGCCATGCGGCCATGAAAGAAGCGCGGCTGGTTCCTCTGGCTGATCTTGATGAAAACCGGCGCGTTGCCAGACGTATTGACATTGCCGAGGGCACGGATGAGGGAGAAGCGGCACTCTTTACCTATCAGCATGTCATTCTTGATCTAAAGAAAGACAAAAGGGGGCATGGCGCGTTCAATCCTGCGCAGCAACATGCCAAAAGCGCTAGCCCGAATATCGCTGACGGGCCTGATGACATATCTGCATTGGCAAATCAAAAAGGTGTGCCGCTCAATGTAAGTTTTGCGAAGCCAGCAGATGTGCCGCATCAGAAAATGCATGAAATTGTACTTGCTCCCCAATCGCGTGAAAAGCTGAGCGTGCTTATGCAGGCCGCAAATATTGTTGCGCAGGATGCGCAAAATCTGGAACAGGCATTGGGGCGCAAAGACCTCGTTCCCGGTGACAATCTGATGCTGCTTCTGGATCAGGTTTCTGACAGGCCTGCGCATGTGTCTGTGGCTCGGTTCAGGCACGGTGGCGCGAGTGATTCCGTTTACGGACGAACAGATGACGGCGTTTTTCATGCCAATAATAATCAGAGATTGTTTGCGCGTCTGTCTCATGAAGCTATGCTTTCGACATCCCGTCAGCCTGTTAAAATGCAGACTGACGGGTCTGTTCAGTCGCGTCTTTTAGCTGCCGGAGCACCGCGACTGGTTGCCGATGAAGTCAGGAAACTCGCAATTGCAAATAATATACCATTTCAAAATGCAGCGAATGGAATTGATAAAATCGACCTTTTGTTCCGTAAAAGCGTAGATTCTGATCCCGAACTGATATTTGTAGAATTCACCAGAAATGGTCAGGCCAAGCGATTGTACCGGCATGAGGTTGAAGGAAGCGCGGACTATTTCAACGAGGATGGCTCCTCGATGACCAAATATCTCATGCATAAACCGCTGCCGAATGGCCGTTTGAATGATGGATTTGGCTGGCGTATTCATCCGGTTCTGCATGTGCGCAAACATCATAACGGCGTCGATTATGATGCGCCGATTGGATCGCCCATTGTGGCTGCGGGTGATGGTGTTGTGGAGCTGATTTCATCGCAAAAGGGCTATGGAAAATATGTGCGTATCCGTCATCAGGGCGGCTATAGTACGACCTATGCGCATCTTTCAGCTGAGGCAAAGGGCTTGAAAGTGGGTCAGCATGTAAAGCAGGGCCAAACCATAGCCTATGTCGGATCAACCGGCTATTCGACCGGCCCGCACCTCTATTACGAGCTTAAAGTCGGTGATCACTATGTCGACCCGCTCAAGGCACAGCTCAATGCAGGGGAAAAGCTGACAGGCTCATCCATGACCAGTTTTCGATCAGAAATGGATCACGTGGATAAGGTTTTTAAACAGATGAATTTGACGCCGATAATCAGCGACGCCAAAGACAAGTTAAATCACACCGGTCGGTAAGCATTAGCCATTGCGACGAATTCTTCAACGCTCAGTGTTTCAGCGCGTCGACTGCCATCAATACCGGTCTTCTCCAGCAATTCTGCACCACCAACGGGTTTCAGGCTCTGGCGCAGCATTTTGCGGCGCTGCCCGAAAGCTGCATGGGTGATTTGGCCCAAAGCATCAGCACAGCAGGGGAGCGGCTCTTCACGGGGCGTGATATGGACGACCGAAGACATCACCTTTGGAGGAGGTGTAAAAGCCTGCGGGGGCACATTAAAGGCAATCATCGAATGCGTGCGCCAGCCTGCGAGAACGCCAAGACGTCCATAATGGTCCGTGCCCGGTGCAGCAACGATGCGTTCGGCAACTTCACGCTGGAACATCAATGTCATGGACGAATAAAAAGGTGGCCATGGCTCGCTTAGAAGCCAGTTGAGCAGCAATTGCGTGCCAACATTATAGGGCAGGTTGGCGACGATCTTTGGTTTTGGCCCTTCGGGAAATAATGCTTTGAAATCCTGTTCCAGCGCATCACCGGAAATGATACGCAGGCGTCCCGGATAATGGGCTTCGATCTCGGCAAGCGCAGCAAGACAGCGCTCATCGCGTTCAATCGCGGTAACATAAGCGCCCTGAGCAAGCAAAGCGCGTGTCAGACCGCCCGGACCGGGGCCGACTTCGATAACTGGCTGATCCTGTAAATTGCCTGCCTGTCGTGCAATTTTGGATGTCAGATTAAGATCAAACAGAAAATTCTGTCCGAGGGATTTTTTCGGCATCAGATCGTGCCGTTTTATTACCTCACGCAGTGGCGGAAGATTGTCGATGCTCATGATTTCCGCTTTGCTTCATTTATTGCGAGTTGTCGCGCCAGACGGATCGAGGCAATGAGGCTATCCGGGCGGGCAGTCCCCTTTCCGGCTATATCAAAGGCCGTTCCATGATCCGGTGATGTACGGATGAAGGGAAGGCCCAGCGTGACATTGACTGTTTCGTCAAAAGCAAGGGCTTTGGCCGGAATAAGTGCCTGATCGTGATACATGCATATGGCAACATCATAGCTCACCCGTGCCGGTGCATGGAACATGGTGTCGGCTGGCAACGGTCCCCAGGCATTGATGCCTTCGCGCTGCAATTGTTCAACTGCAGGCCGGATAATCGCATCATCTTCCTTGCCCAGTGCTCCACCTTCACCTGCATGCGGATTGAGGCCGGAAATCGCCAGTCGAGGAGCGCTGATGCCAAAGCGATCTGTCAGCTCCTGCGCTGTGATATATGCCACTTCCAGAATATCATCCTTGGTCAATAAGCGTGGCACATCAGCAAGCGGAATATGAATGGTAACCGGAACAGCCCGGAGTTCTGGACCAGCCAGCATCATCACCGGAATGACCGTGCGCCCAAGATGTTTGCTTGCGAGTTCTGCGAGAAATTCCGTGTGGCCGGGATGTGTGAAGCCTGCATCATAAAGCGGTTTCTTGGCAATCGGGCAGGTGACAATGGCAGATGCCTCACCATTCAATGACAGTGCTGCCGCGCGTTCAATTGCTTCAATTACGCCAGCTGCATTTTCTGGCAAAGGTTTTCCCGGACTTTCCTTATGTTTGTTTTCAAGCGGCAAAACCGGAAGATGTGTATCAAACTTATCAATGGCTTCGGCTGGTGTATTGATCAATGCAACCGGCACATCGAGGCCAAGATGCTGCGCACGGGCAGAAAGCTGTTCAGGATCAGCAATTACCAAAAATTCAGGCAGGTTGAGCTTATTGCGCTGATGCCATGCGCTTAAAGCAATATCAGGTCCTACACCTGAAGGGTCGCCAATACTGATGGCGAGCGGAGGAACTGAATGAGCGATCATGAGGGTTTTCTCGGTTGATGAAATAAGGGGGGCCAAAGCCCCCTTTAATTACCCGGTCTGCGCAATGCTGAAAAGTACCAATCAAAATCCTAGCGATTGATGATGGTGGCTTTTTTGCGTAGCTCTTCGACATATTTTTTGTTCAACTCGTCTGCTTTCTTTTCCTGTCCGGCCGCAGAATCTGCACCTTCCATGGAGAAAACAAGTTGTGCAACGCGATCATCCGACACTTTGCGGGTTCCACATACAGTGAGAATTTCAACGCCTTTTTCAGTGTCATGCGGAGGTGTCGCGCGCATAGGGCTGGTTGCCTTGACATCCTTTGCCCACTCTCCGGGGAGTTGCTGTTCTATAACACGACCCAGATCACGAACAGTGACGTCAATCATACCCTTGGTCAATTGACGGGTGGCATCGCAGCCTTGAATGCGCGAGCGCAGAGCATTTGCTTCCTGACGTCGTTTTGCCAATAATGCCGGTGAGCGCTTTGCACTTGGCACAACAAAGATAACCTGTTGCAAATGATATTCGGTTGCTACAGGTTTTTTACCACCATCTTTGAGCATGCGCTGTACCGCATCTTGTTCACTGACCATACCGGTGGCGCGGAAGCGTGCGCTTACAAGGCGACCCCATCCCATCTGGACCATGATATATTTCTTGAAATGGTCAGGAGTTATGCCTGCCTGGTTCATGAGCTGGTTGAGCTGGGCGACGCTCATATTGTTGCGCGTGGCAAAGCCTGCATAGGCTTCATCGACTTCCTTGTCGGAAATATTAATCCCGCGCGTCTTCATTTCGATGCGCTTGAGCATCTCGTCTGTCAGTTCTTGACGAGCAATCTGATTAAGATTGCCGCTCTTGCGCTGCAGCTTCAGAAAGTTGGCGCGGCGCTGAATATCACCATTGGTGATCGCGTTGCCTGAAACAATAATTTTAGCTTCTACAGAATTTGGAGCGGCGAGGGCTGGACTCAGACTCGCAGCCGTTCCAAGCGCCGTAAAGCAAACAGCAGCGCCCATCATGGAGGCGAAAAGAGGTCTAGCAAACATCATCTTTCTTTCCCGATTCATTCAGCTCGGCAATGCGGAGCTTCGCCGGATGTGCCCAATTGTTTCAAGCTGCGATATATTTGTCAGCACAAGACAATTCTTATCGGCAGCCAATCACATTCTGATGACTGTATAGAGTAGGCAGTGCGGCGAAACAATGACCCTTGAGCATTTTACAAGATATCACAAGAATGTATTTGATCTTGCTATCTTAGAACGACTGCGATCCGCTGCCAATATCTCCAAGTGTTCGGAATGATATATTGAAGCCAACACTATGGGTCGCTTTGTCTTCTCCTGGATTACGGGTTTGCACATAAGCCATTGAATATGTGAAGCACTCATCATCATAAGCAAGGCCGGAAGATGCACGAACCAACGTATTGGAAACAAGATCATAAGTTCCTGAGCCGAATGTGCGCCAGTTTTCATTGAGCTTGAACGATGCCGAACCACCGACTTCCTGACGTAGCTCAGAATAGCCATAAGCTGGCTGTGGTGCGATATAGGCATAACGAGCCGAGACACTAAGCCGGGACCAGTTTTGTTGTGCTTCGAGTTCACCGCGTTTAATTGCAAAATCGTCTTTATCAAAACGTCCGCGTGCAGCCAGTGCCAGCCCTGTCGAATTTGACGTGCCGATCATACCAACATAGTCAGAGCGTGAATCTTCCAGACCTGAATCTTCACCGACATTGACAAAATCGCTCGTGCCAAATGAATTCAATCCACCAAGCTGGAATGACTGGCCGCCAAGTGCATAGAGGTTCCAGTCGCTATTGTCGAAGCTGCCGGAATAGCGCAGGCCGAAATTGGCGCGTGTGCCACCTTCAACGCGATCATAGCCCGAGAACTTGTCGCGAGAGAACAGGTTTGTCGCATCAAATACGAAACTTTGGGCGTCCTCATTTGGCAGTTCACCCGCATAGGGTTCATTGTTGCGCATATAAATCTGGGCAACAGGTTCAAGAATATGCGTGGAGCTTGTCGTTGAAAACAGGATTGGCCAACGCAGTTCGAGCCCGGCAGTTGCCATGATTCGAAGGGCTTCAGACTTGACGACAGCATCGTGGAAGCCGGCAATAGCTGGATCAAAGTTTGTGTTTACATTAATCGCATCGGCACGCAGCGCCAACAAAGGCGTAATCACGAGACCGGCAGGCGTGATGAAGGTACGCTTCCATTCGGCTTCGCCCGTCAGTCGTGTATTCGTACCGCTGAAACCTGGAATGCGTGGATAAGGCTGAGCAACAAATCGTTCAAGGTTGGCGTCATAGACCTGCGATGCAGTGTGGTTCGCATTCTTACGATAAAGCGCCTGTAAATTAGCGGTGAAGTTCAGCTCACCGCCATAAACAGAATCCGGCGCCGTATATGAATAATCAAGGCTTGGGAAAACCCAGGGCTGCTTTGAGTACATTTCATTTTCATTGCCCGGAAGATATGATTCCTGAACATTGAAACGATAGAAATTCAGATCAAAATAATTACGGTTTTTAATACCACGCAAGTAGATATTGGAAACCTGCGTCTGGCTGCCATAACCGCTTATATCGTATGTACGACTGAAGTTTCGGTCGGTCTGGGCCATGATATCCCAGCCGAATTTCCAACGCGAATTGATATCGAAATCGCCCTTCGACGCAACCATTGCACGATTTTTTTTCTCGTGATCAATTGTATCCGCATCGAATTCACCCGGCTTCATCTGATGAATACCGGCGACTTGAAGATTATAGGTTCCATTTTCCAGACGATGACGCCACTCAGCCTGCGTCAGAAAACCCTGTTTCGTATAAGCTGTAGTTGAAAGTGTCAGGTCGTAATTTGGAGCCAGTGCCCAGAAATAGGAGTTCTTGATGCCAAAACCAAGATCGTCTTTGTAGGCAAAGCCCGGAAACAAAAAGCCGCTCTTGCGCTTGACTGTTGGATCAGCCATCTCGAAGGCTGGAAAATAGGCCAAAGGCATGCCGAACAGTTCAAACTTGCCGCGTTCAAAGCGGACAGTTTTGGTAGCGCTGTTCCAGATGATTTTTCGGGCTTTGATCTGCCAAAGAACAGGCTTGTCTGGGTCTTTTTCGCAAGCTTGACACGCAGTATAGACACCATTGTTGAATGTGGTGATTTCACCATTGCTGCGTTCGGCACTCTCGGCAGCAAAACGGGTATTATCAGTGGTTTCAACGCGCAGGCCATTTACAAAGCCATCGCGGAAACTATCCGTTACATCAAGATGATCGGAATAGATTTTATTACCGTCACGTTCAACGATCTCAACATTGCCGGTCGCAGTCATGCGACGGGTCTGCTGATTATAGGTTACCTGATCCGCAACAAGGCGATTACCGTCATACTCGATGCGAACTTTACCCTGAGCGGTAACGATATTCACATCGCGATCATAGACCAGCTCGTCTGCTTGCAGGAGCATGCGTGCATTTGGATCGCTCTGGTAGTTGGCCTGCAAAACATCCTGCGCCTGTGCCTGCAAAGGAAGGACTGCGACTGAAATAAAAGGTATAGCAAGGGCGCACACCAAAGCTGTCCCGCGTGAAAGACGCGTGAATCTATGGGGCAAAACCATGCGGGCGTTACTCGAACCCACTAACCATCCTCCTTATGCAACAAAAAGGAGACACCAAAAAATGTCGCAATAACCACTGGAACCCATGCCGCAACGAAGGGCGGAACGAATCCCGCATTTCCGAATGCCTTCACCAGGACCGAAACGACATAAAGCATGAAGCCGGCAACAACGCCACCCAGAATCATTGCCCCGGACTGACCAAATCGCACAAATTTCAGAGATACTGTTGCAGCAATGAGAGTCATGGCCATTAAAAGTGCAGGCAATGCCAGAAGTGATTGGTATTGCATGTCAAATGCATTGGCCGAATAGCCGAAAGAGCGTGCAACTTCGATCTTGTGTCGTAATTGTGTGAATGGGATTGTATCAGGAGAGGCTAGCTTTTCTTCCACATATTCTGGAAGAAGCTGTGTTGGAACCTTGATGTTCGCCAGCTTTTGCGGCTCTTCTCCACGAGAAAATCGTGTAACATCGCTCAATTCCCAATAGCCATTCATGAGCTTGGCGGTACGAGCATCAAGACGGTCTCTGATCTTCTTTTTCTCATCAAACTGAATAAAGGTAGCATCAACCAGCGTTGCTCCGCGGTCAAGAATGCTTTTAGCGCCGATAATTGTTTCACCATCATCGGTTTTTTGTCGAAGCCATGGATCGCGAAGCGCAGAAACATCCGTAACCTTACCGTTTTTCCATGTAGAGGCGATTTCCTCAGCCTTGGAAAATCCATAAGCGGAAAGCGGGTTGAGAATGAAAATGGTTGCGAGGCCAAACAGAAAGGCGCCTAGACAGGCTGGCAGCAGAAACTGCCATGCCGAAACCCCAACAGAACGCGCGACGACAAGCTCATATTTACGATTAAGTGAGATCAGTGTTGCCATTGCAGAGAACAGCGCCACAAATGGTATCATCTGCTGCATTATGAAAGGAACGCGCATCGCGGAGAGGGCAAGCGCTATCCACACTGAATAGTCGGGCAAATTGGCAAGCTTGCTGGCATTTTCAGTGAAATCGAGCAGCAGGGCGAGTGCGAAAATTCCCAGCAGGAAATAGAATGTGATCTGCACATAGCGCACAAAGAAATAGCGTCCGAGTGTCCAGCCAATCATGCGCGACCTCCTGTATCTCTGCGCAATCGTCCGAGAAAACGATTATAGGCAGTCGAAGCATGCTTCCTGAAACGGTCGAAGACATCAAGAATCTGGTCATTCCATTTGTCTGGAATCCCGATTCGGCGCCCGGTGACAAGCGCAAATCCCGTAACCAATATTACTCCAAGCGGTACCAGATACATCATAACAATGTAGGTTTCATCTTTATCCGCACGGTCGGCAGAAAAATACCCTGCCCAATAGACAAGAAGTGCTGTGCTTATCGCCGAGAAGGATGCTGAAACACGTGCTTCACGATGAGACCGGGAGTCACCCGCATAAGCGAGAGCAATCATGGCAAAAACAATAGGATAAAGCCATTCTGACAAACGCCGGTGCAGTTCAGCCTTGTAGCGTAAAGGTCGTGTCTGCAAAATTGGATCATTCGGATCTGGATTGAGCAGATAAGACAGTGGCCGGTCTTTGGCATATATGACATAGTCATCACCGGCGGATGTGAACTGGCTCAGATCAAATGCATATGAATTAAATTTGATGATCGAAACAGTACCGTCGGAAACATCGCGACGTTGAACTTCCCCATCCTTCATCAACAACATGTCACCGGCCGGTGTGCTGGCAATATTTCCATCGGCGGCATAGTAAATCAGATCAATTGCCGGATCGCGGGAATCAGCAATAAAAAGACCACCGATACTGCCATCTGCCCGGCGCTCTGCGATCTGGATATAAAGATTATCCGTGAGCTTGCGAAAATTACCCTCCTGCACCACGACATTGAGCAGATCTGCGCTTGCATTGGCAATCATGGCTCGCATGTTCATGCGTGCATAAGGGTCTACATAGTTTGCAACCAGAAAAGAAACGACCGAAATAATCGCTGCAAGCATCAATATGGGACGCATGACTGCGCTGCGGGGAGCGCCCGAAGCATTGATGACGACCAGTTCTGAATCCTGATTCATCGTCGAGAGCGTTTGCGTTATCGCAATGATCAGCGCAAAGGGCATCACGAGGGGGATCGCTGACGGGATAAGCAGTGAACTGAACTGGATGATTGTCTGGATCGATTGGCCGCTTGTGGTTAGAAAATCAACGCGCTGAAGTACCTGAACGGTCCACGTAATGCCGACGGCAGCGCCAAGTACTGCAAGGAACATAACCGTTACGCGGCGAAGGATGTATAACTCTATCAGTTTCATAAGTGGAGTGTACATCCCGGTTTCGTTGAGGGAGCCTGTTTCGGCTGAATCAGTGCTCGCGAATGAAAATGCAGATTAGTAGTCTTTGGCTAATAATAGCCGAATAAATTAGGTTAACAGCTTACTAAATATTCGCGTTGGATACCAGCACCTGCCCGATAGATAAGCGACTACTAAATGAGAGAAGCTTTGACCATGAGACAGATAGTTTCAGATGAAAAATCTGCATGAGCTTGCCATTGTTAACACAAAACTGATTTTGATAGTGCTCCGCTCTTGCCGTTTTGCCACATTCGTCTCACATGAGTAAGGAAAAGTCGCGACACAATCGTGTCATCTCATAATCAGACTTGTTTGGAGTTGTTATGCCAAAACGTCCCTCTATTTCCTTTAGTGAATTTTCAGCGCCGCAAAAAGGCGTCAGCATTGTACTGGTGGCCAAGGGTGGAGGCTTTTCGGAAGAGGCGGGACAGGCCGTTGGTGGGGCGGAAAAAATAACCCGGATCATCGAAGTTTCCGGCTTTTCCGGTGCTTTAGGCAAAACTGCTGAAGCAATTGAGACTTCTGACAGTGGCATCGACAAGATTGTTCTGGTTGGCACTGGTGAGCCGGGCGAACTTGGTAATGATGACTGGATCAGGATTGGCGGCGCGGCATTTTCGCGAATCGGTAAATCTGAACGGGCCACGGTAACGCTCGCTTTGCCGGAAACGACCATCGCTGGTGATGAAGCCGCTGATGTGGCGCTTGGTATGATTCTCCGTTCTTATGAATTCAAGCGTTACAAGACCCGCAAGAATGAAGAAAATGGTGAGCCCAAACACGCCGCCAAAGTCCAGATTCACGTGGCCGACACCCATAGCGCCAAGAAAGCTTTTGAAGTTGCCGAAGCTGTTGCTGATGGCGTGATTAAAGCCCGCGATCTGGTTAATGAACCTGCCAATATACTGGGCCCGGTCGAATTTGCTGAAGAGGCAGAAAAGCTCCAGAAGCTTGGCGTAAAGGTTGAAGTTCTCGGCGAAAAAGAAATGAAGAAGCTTGGCATGGGCTCACTTCTTGGCGTTTCGCAAGGTTCGCCTCGTCCGCCTCGTCTTGTCATTATGGAATGGCAGGGAGCAAAGGCCAAGGAAAAGCCGGTTGCTTTTGTCGGTAAGGGCGTGGTCTTCGATACGGGTGGCATCTCGATCAAGCCCGCTGCCGGAATGGAAGACATGAAAGGCGATATGGGGGGAGCTGCGGCAGTGACTGGCCTGATGCGCACCCTTGCAGGCCGCAAGGCCAAGGTTAACGCCATTGGCGTGATCGGCTTGGTGGAAAACATGCCCGATGGCAACGCACAGCGTCCGGGCGATATTGTTACCTCAATGTCCGGCCAGACGATTGAAGTGATCAATACGGATGCCGAAGGCCGTCTCGTGCTGGCAGATGCGCTTTATTATACCAATGATCGTTTCAAACCGCAGTTTATCATTAATCTTGCCACGCTGACTGGGGCTATTCTCGTGGCGCTCGGCACCCATCATGCTGGCCTGTTCTCCAATGATGATGAACTGGCAGACCAGCTTTATGAGGCGGGTCAGTCGACTGGTGAAAAGCTGTGGCGTATGCCGCTCGGCAAGGAATACGATAAAATGATCGATTCCAAATTTGCCGATATGAAGAATAGCTCTGGCCGTTATGCAGGCTCGATTACGGCAGCACAATTCCTCAAGCGCTTTGTTGGCGATACCCCTTGGGCGCATCTTGATGTTGCCGGAACGGCCATGGGATCACCAACCAATGAATATAGTCAGACATGGGCTTCGGGTTATGGTGTCCGTCTTCTGGACCGTCTCGTTCGCGATAATTTCGAGAGCTGAAACTGATTCAGAAACAATACATTGTGGCGAAGAGGTGAATCACTTTCTTCGCCACGCTGGTTGAGTTAAAGAAAGCATATGGCTGAAATCCTCTTTTATCATCTGACGGAATCGACACTGGATGAGGCTCTGCCGGGACTTGTGGAGCGTTCAATCTCGCGCGGCTGGCGTGTGACTATTCAGGCGGTAACGGAGGAAAGACGTGATTCTCTGGACAATCTTCTGTGGACGTTTTCGGATACATCTTTTGTGGCCCACGGTGCTGATACGGAACCATATCCCGAACATCAGCCGGTTTTGCTGACCACATCTCAAGCCAATCTGAATGCGGCAACGGTCCGCTTTCTCGTTGAGGGGGCGGCACTTGATGATGCTGGCCAATATGACCGGCTGGTTGTCATGTTTGACGGTCATAATCAGGAACAACTGGAACACGCCCGTGCGCAATGGAAGGCTTTCAAAACGGAGAACCATGATTTGACCTATTGGCAACAGAATCAAGATCGCCGCTGGGAGCGTAAAGCCTGATGCGTGCCATTTTTGTTGCTATGATCATTGCTGGTTTCAGCTTGGCACTTGGCTATCCGTGGTATATGCGCCATTTTACAGGCGATGAAATTGGCCGCTGGTCGCTGCTTGAAAGCCGTCAGACTGATTTCATCACGCAGGAAATCAAACTTGATGCCAGTGATGCACCCGTGCGCATATTTCTCGATGCCACACCATTGCCGGGTTACATTCCAGCCGAACGCCGTTCAGCGATAACTCTGGCTGTCAGTCGCGATGGTTTTCCTGTTCTCTCACAGGGAATGGATTTTGCTTCCAACAGCAGCTCGATTAATACAGATCGTCCACAGGATGGCACTGTGTTGCGGCAGAGTGCGGGCGATATTGATCCTGTATTGTCCGGAACATATGCCTTTCGTGCTGTTCGGGGCAATACGGATGGGCTGCAACTCTCAAAGCTTGATCTTGTACTCAGGCGCGGAGCAGAAGAAGCAGACGAGACCTATACGACAATTGGTCTCGTGATTGGCGTGCTTGGCGTTTATGCCCTGATGCGCACACGCATTCGTCGCCCTGAGGTTTAGTCAGCCACCTGAGGTTTACTTGATCATTGCCTCTTCATATTTGGAAGACATTTCCAGCCATTGGTCTTCAGCTCTCGCAAGCGCTGATTTGGCGTCACTCATTTCTTTATTGATACGGATCGCTTTTTGCGGTTCCTTTTCATAAAGAGCGGGGTCTTCCAGTTGCATCATGAAACCTTGAATCTGTTTCTGCAGTTTTTGCATCAAGCTCTCGGTTTCTTTGATCTTTTTGAGCAAAGGCGCAAAGGTTTCACGCTTCTGGGCAGCAAGCTTGCGCTGTTCTGCCTTGTTGATCTTCGGGCCTTCATCGCGTTCTGAAGTCTGATCACCCTTGGCGTCATTAAGAACAATCTGACGATATTCATCAAGATCACCGTCGAAGGCTTTCACACCGCCCTCGCGCACAAGCCAAAGCCGTTCCATCGTTGCTTCGATCAGGTGACGATCATGCGCAATCAGGATGACTGCGCCGTTGAATGCGTTGAGAGCGTGAACCAATTCTTCCCGGCTATCAATATCAAGATGGTTGGTTGGCTCGTCGAGGATCAGCAGGTTCGGGCCGTGAAAGGTCGCTAGCCCCATCAGAAGACGTGCCTTTTCGCCACCAGAAAGATCTCTGGCAGGGGGCAGCATTTTTTCGGTCGAAAGTCCCATCTGGGCAACGCGTGCGCGAGTTTTTGCTTCCAGCTCACCCGGCATGAGTTTGCGCACATGCTCGATAGCATTGTCTTCGGGAATCAGATCATCCATCTGATGCTGCGCAAAAAATGCCACTTTCAGATTGGGTGAAAGCGTTAATGTGCCTTTTTCGGGCTGCAACCGTCCGGCAATAAGCTTGGCGAGTGTCGATTTACCGTTACCGTTTGAACCGAGCAACGCAATGCGATCATCATTGTCAATGCGCAGCGTGACATTGCGCAGCACAGGTTTGCCCGGCACATAGCCCACATCTGCATTATCGAGCGCGATGATTGGTGAGGCGGCTTTCTTTTCTGCATCTGGAAAGCGGAACGGCTGCACATTGCTTTCGACGTAAAGATCTATGGGTTTAAGCCTCTCCAGCGCCTTCATACGCGATTGCGCCTGTCTGGCCTTTGACGCCTTGGCACGGAAACGCTCCACAAAAGCTTCCATGTGCTTGCGATGTGCTTCTTGTTTCACATGCGCTTTTTGCTGAAGCTCCAGCATTTCATGGCGCTGCCGCTCGAACTGATCGTAATTACCGCGCCAGAAGCTGATTTTCTTCTGGTCAAGATGCATGATCGACGAGGTGGCTGAGTTCAGGAGGTCACGATCATGACTGATGATGATGACTGTGTGCGGATAGCGCTTTACATAATCAACAAGCCACAACACACCTTCAAGATCGAGATAGTTGGTCGGCTCGTCAAGCAGTAGCAGATCCGGTTCAGAGAAAAGTACAGCGGCAAGCGCCACACGCATTCGCCAGCCACCGGAGAAGGCGGACGCCGGACGGCGTTGCGCTTCCGTGTTGAAGCCGAGGCCTGACAGGATCGCACCTGCACGCGCCTCTGCCGAATGTGCATTGATATCGGCAAGTCGCGTATGAATTTCTGCAATGCGATGCGGATCACGCGCAGTTTCGGCTTCCTCAAGAAGACTGCTGCGCTCCTTATCCGCTTTAAGGACGATTTCGATCAGTGCATCTTCCGTACCGGGAGCTTCCTGTGCCACCTGACCAATGCGCGTATTTTTAGGCAGCGAGATATTGCCAGTCTCGGGCGCAAGGTCTCCGGTGATAACGCGAAAAAGCGTGGATTTTCCAGTGCCGTTACGGCCAACAAAACCCGTCTTCGATCCCGCTGGCAGTGTGACACTGGCGTGGTCGATCAGGAGGCGTCCGGCGATGCGTACAGAGATATCGTCAAGAATAAGCATGGTGATAAGGCTTTTGCACGGCTTCCAATATTTGCGCAAGTATCAACTGATTGAATATCAGGCGAAGCGGCGTCCTGTTTCACTGCGCTGAAAGCGAATGAGATCAAGCGATGGCGCATCTGCACCCAAACGGGTAAGTGCTGCATGTATTTGTCCGCGATGATGCGTCTGATGGTTGAACAGATGCGCAAGGGCAGGTGCAAGACGCTGGCTGATCGTTCGTACATTGGTGGCTGTCATATAGGTGAAGCGTCCGGCAAGCTGTATGGCGTTCAAGCTTTCGACATAGTTGCAGATGCGTTCATCTTCAGCATTGCGCATCTCGCGCAGCTTTATAAAATCATCGGTGATAATGCTATCAAGCTGGCCCGGCTGGTCGCCTTCGCCGGTAAAGCGCTTCATCCATATACGATCTGCGACAAGCAGATGATTGAAAGTGCCATGGATCGAGCCGAAGAAAAGGCCGAGATTTATTCTGTAATCGACATCGCTCAGATCGGCAGCCGCGCAATAAAGCAGCCCATTGGCCCAGTGATTATAATGAGCGAGCATTTGAAAGTGCTGTTCCATGAGACCCCGCATCTGAATCGAATTTGCATTTATGAAGTCAATTTTTTGTCGTCTCAAGATGATAAGAGGTCTGAGCTGGGAAGCTACCCCTTGGCAATTGAGGCTATCAACGCTATAGAGCCTCACTTTCCAAATTTTCCATCATACCCAAATTTCCATCATACAAGGTGTCAAATGGCAATCGAACGTACTTTCTCCATGATCAAGCCTGATGCGACCCGCCGCAACCTGACCGGTGCCATCACCGCCAAGCTCGAAGAAGCTGGTCTGCGCGTCGTTGCTTCCAAGCGCGTCTGGATGAGCCTGCGTGAAGCAGAAGGCTTCTACGCTGTTCACAAAGAGCGTCCTTTCTTTGGTGAACTGACTGAATTCATGTCGTCCGGCCCAACCATCGTTCAGGTTCTTGAAGGCGAAAACGCAATTGCCAAGAACCGTGAAGTCATGGGCGCAACCAACCCTGAAAATGCAGAACCAGGCACGATTCGTAAAGAATTCGCCCTGTCGATCGGCGAAAATTCGGTTCACGGTTCGGATGCACCTGAAACTGCTGCTGAAGAAATCGCTTACTGGTTTTCAGGTACAGAAATCGTCGGCTAATTGCTGGCAGATCAATTGAAAAAGCCCGGTCGAAAGGCCGGGCTTTTTTGTGTTCAACACTGGAAATTATTAGAGCATGATCCGACCTTCGTTCATCGAGGATCGATAAGATTATGCTTAAGGTAGAAAGAGTTAGAGCGCCGATCTGATTCAATCGGATCGAAACGCGCTCTAAAGACTTTGAGAAAGCCTTGCCAACTCGTCTCCACTTTCATCGATCAGGACGAGCTTTCCTGCATCCAGTTTATATGAGCGTGTTTTACCCAGAGCATCGAGAAATTTGCGTTCCTGATTCATGAGCGCAGGTGGGCATTGCATATAGGTCGAGCCGATCTCACCGAAAGAAATATTGCTTCCGGAGATTGTTGCCTTGCTCATAAAACGGTTGCAGCCGCCTGAACCACTCACACTGCCGTCGGAATCCACCAGCAAAGTGGTTTGCGCGGTATCAACGACACCGCCACCTTGAATATCTTCTGCAAGCCAGTCTTTGCCTTCAATGCCGATAGCAACTGCTTCATCCGCACTTTTGCGAACCATGACGACTTTGAGTTCAATGGGTTCAGTAGGGCTTTTAGGATCAATCGTATAACGTTGATCCGTTACAAACCAAAGCGTATCGCCTGCAACAATACGCGCCTGAAGTGCATAGCTATGACCGGGTTCTATCATGTTCGTGTCATAATTGATCGCGAACATGATCGGCGATCCTTGAGCGGCTTCTATGCGCGTTTCACCAATGATTTTCGATGGTGCGTCTGCAAGCGAGACATCGCTTAGCTGGACGATCAGTCGCGCTTCTGGTGGCAGGGCGATTCTTTCGCGATAGATAACTTTTCCGCTGATTGTTTTTTCAGCGGCAATGCTCGCTGTTGGCATTGATGTCGTCACAAACAGAGCCGCTGCACCGATTGCGCCTATTCCTGCAGTGAGTGCTGCTACAATTGAAAGAGTTTTCGTCAGTTCTTTTAGCATTGCTAATCCGAAACTTTCGTTCCCCCAAACTTTGTTGTTCCGCATTTTGGGCAGCGCTGACAATCCGGTGATTGTTGCAGCGGCTGTTGCCCAAATATGTAAACATTCATCTTGTAAACAATAAGCGCGGCTTCGTGTGAAAATTGTGGCAGCGCGATAATGCACTCTCCAAAATACCCTATATTTTAGGGGGTTAAATAGTTAATTCCAAATTAAATAGAGCAGATAAAATATTTTATCTTAAAAAGAGTTCGTCTGCTGCACGAAGGCCAGTTACTATATTGCTTAGCTTTTTTTCCAGCGCTCACGGCTTTGGTGGTCTTCGGCTTTTGATTCGATCCAGCTACCGGCATTGCCGTCCAGTAAATGCTCGCGTTTCCAGAACGGCGCATCCGTTTTCATGAAATCCATAAGGAATGACGCTGCTTCAAATGCAGCGTGACGATGAACCGATGCCGTGGCAACAAGAATGATTTTTTCGCCGGGTCTGATCATTCCATAGCGATGAATGATCGTGATGCCTGAAAGTGGCCATCGCTTGCTTGCTTGTGCGGCAATGCGACGAATTTCAGCCTCCACCATGCCAGGATAATGTTCCAGTTCAAGGGCTGAAAGTTTTCCGCCTTCATCACGGCACAGCCCGGTGAAGCTGACGATAGCGCCTATATCTTTGCGTCCTTCGCCAAGTCTGCCAATTTCTTCTGCAATGTCGAAATCTGCGCTCTGGACACGAATGAACAGGGGGCACTGGTTGAGCCCATTCATTTCAGCCGCCTGTCATAGGCGGGAAGAGCGCAACTTCATCACCGTCTTTGACGAATTCATTATGTTCTGCATGTTCCTGATTAATGGCTGCACGAATGAGCGTCTGGTGTTCAAACAGATTTTCGTATTCTTCGCCAAGCGTTTTCAGATGCGCGATGAGTTGATCGACGCTGATGATATCACAATCCAGCTCAATGGTTTCCTCACCTTTGCCGATCTTTTCGCGCACCCAGGCGAAGTAAACGAGTTTGACGCGCATAATATCAGTCCATGACGTGCTTGAGGCCGGCGCGGAAATAATCCCACCCGGTATAGAGCGTCAGAATTGCGGAAATCCAGAGCAGGATGATGCCGATTTCAGTTGTAAATGGCAGAATCTTTTCACCCGCAGGCCCAGCCAGCAGAAATGCCAAAGCAACCATTTGTGCTGTGGTTTTCCATTTTGCCAGTCGTGAAACCGGGACGCTGACTTTGAGTTCTGCGAGATATTCACGAAGGCCCGATACCAGAATTTCGCGGCAAAGAATGATGATTGCAGCCCAGAGCGTCCAGCCTGCAATGGTACCATCGGCTGCAAGCAACAGAAGACAGGCAGAAACCAGCAGTTTATCTGCAATCGGATCAAGCATACGTCCAATTGTGGAAGTTTGCTGCCATATGCGTGCAAGATAACCATCGAAGAAGTCCGTGATGCTGGCAATGGCGAAAATTATCAGTGCAGCCCATCGGGATGTATCGCTCGATTGAAGGCGACCCTCCACAAAAAAACATAAAACGACAAGCGGAACAGCAATGATCCGCGCGTAAGTCAGTATGTTTGGCAAGGAGAGAGTGTGATTTTTCCGCATAGTACCGCCGCATTTGTTATATGTGCACCACATCAGGGATGATCAAGAAAATCAACACCTGCTCATGTGTTCTTTTTGGACGTAATGACGCTTCTCGATAATTAGTGACCTAAACCCGGACAAAATTACGTCAACGGTCATGAAAATGATCGTGAATGGTTTTTGCAATAGCCTCTGAAATCCCGTCAATCTGCATAAGATCCTCCACAGCAGCCCGCGATACTGCTTTTGCAGTGCCAAAATGATGCAGCAAGGCCCGTTTTCGTGTGGGACCGATTCCCGAAATTTCATCCAGCGGATTGGCGATCATGTTCTTTTTTCGCCTTGCACGATGCGTGCCAATGGCAAAACGGTGTGCTTCATCGCGCATACGCTGAATGAAGTAGAGAACCGGGTCGCGTGGAGGCAGAGTAAAGGGGCGTTTGCCCTCGACGAAAAAGCGTTCACGCCCTGCTTCACGATCTGCGCCCTTGGCAATACCAATGGATGTGACAAGGTGATTGATGCCAAGTTCATTGAGAATCTGCCGCACCGCGCCAACCTGTCCTTGACCGCCATCGATAAGAATAACGTCCGGCCATGCAGGGAAGGTGTCATTATCTTCTGTGGCAGAAACTGGATTTTCCGTATCCGAGGCTGGTTCGGGCGTGTTGTTTTCTTTGACCAGTCGCGAGAAGCGGCGTTCGATAACTTCACGCATCATACCAAAGTCATCACCGGGTGTGATGTCGGTCGATTTGATATTGAATTTGCGATACTGGTTCTTCACAAAACCTTCTGGTCCCGCCACAATCATGCCGCCCACCGCATTTGTGCCCATGATATGCGAGTTATCATAAACCTCGATGCGACGCGGAATCCTTGGCAGTTCAAAAGCCTCTGCGAGTCCTTTGAGCAGGCGGGCTTGAGATGATGTTTCAGCCAAACGGCGCCCAAGCGCTTCGCGGGCATTGGTCAAGGCGTGATCAGTCAGTTCCTTCTTTTCTCCACGTTGCGGTACATTGACATGCACACGGTGCCCCGCTCGCGAAGAAAGCGCCTCACCAAGCAGTTCCTGATCCTCGACGCTTTCTGAAAGAAGGATGAGTTTGGGGCAGGGCTTGTCGTCATAGAATTGCGACAGGAAGGCTCCAAGAACTTCAGCCGCCCCGAGTGAACTGTCTGCTTTGGGGAAATAGGCCCGATTGCCCCAGTTCTGCCCGGTACGGAAGAAGAAAACCTGAATACAGGTCATGCCGCCATCCTGATAAATGGCGAAGACATCGGCTTCTTCGACTGTTTGCGGATTGATACCCTGATGTGACTGAACATGCGAGAGCGCTGTAAGACGATCCCGATAGACGGCAGCATGTTCAAAATCGAGATCATTTGAAGCTGATTGCATGGCTGCTTTCAGATGATCTTTTACCTTCTGGCTTTTCCCGGAAAGGAAGGCTTTTGCCTCGCTTACAAGCTCGGCATAACCTTCGTCGCTGATCTCATATGTGCATGGTCCGGAACAGCGCTTGATTTGATAAAGCAGGCAGGGACGGGTGCGGCTTTCAAAAACTGAATCCGTACAGGTACGCAACAGGAATGCACGCTGAAGGGCATTGATTGTCCGCGTGACTGCCCCGCCGGAAGCAAATGGCCCGAAATATTCTCCCTTGCGTGTGCGTGCACCGCGATGTTTGAAAATGCCCGGAGCACGATGTCCGCCGCTCAACAGAATATAAGGGAATGATTTGTCATCACGCAGCAGAACGTTAAAGCGTGGGCGCAAACGCTTGATAAGATTCGCTTCAAGCAACAGCGCTTCGGTTTCGGTGCGGGTGACAACAAATTCCATCGTTGTCGTTTCACCGATCATGCGTGTTATACGGTTTGAATGACCAATGCCGCGAGCATAACTTGAAACACGCTTTTTCAGACTGCGTGCCTTGCCGACATAAAGCACATCGCCAGCGCTGTTGAACATGCGGTAAACGCCGGGATTGTTTGGCAGATGCTTGACGAAGGCGCTGATGATATCGGCCCCGCTAAGGCCAGTGGTATCGGGAAGACCATCTGACGAATCCCACTGAATGGAAGCGGCAGCCGAGGCATCAGGCGCTGTTAGCTCAACTGGATCATCATCTGTTTCAGCAGCATCATCGATGACAATATCCGTCAAATCCTGCTCATCATATGATGGCAGGTGCGACATGGAATTATCATTGGCTCTGCGTGGTCCGGTCATTCTTTGATTCCTGCTATATCCGGCGTTTCCCACGCCAGATGCTGGCCACCATCAAGGGCAATCATCTGGCCTGTTACAGAGCGGCTGTTCCAGAAATAGCGAATAGTACGGCCAAATTCGGACAGATCAGGTGCCCGCTCTAAAGGCAGGCGGCTGACTTGCAAATTAAAGTCTTCCAGCTTTTGTCGTTCGCTCGGCAATGTCGGGCCGGGGGCAATAGCATTCACACGAATTCGGGGTGCGAGTGCTTGTGCAAGGGTCTTTGTGGCGTTCCAGAGCGCTGTTTTTGAAAGCGTGTAAGAGAAGAATTGCGGGTTGAGTTTCCATACCCGCTGGTCAATGACGTTGATGATGAGACCCTCCATCGTATCCGGCAGGGCGTTTGCCATCTCTTCTGCGAGGATCACCGGTGTTTTAAGATGGATTGCAAAATGGCGATCCCACAGTTTCATATCAAGGGCACCAACACGGTCATCTTCAAATAGCGATGCATTGTTTACAAGCAGCCGAATCGGGCCGAGCTGTGATGCAGCTTGCGCCAGCAATCTACGGACATCGTTTTCATCTGCCAGATCAGCCTTTACAATACTGGCTTTCCCGCCGTTTGCGTTGATTTGTGCTGCCAGTTCTTCACCTTCATGAATAGAACGATGACAGTGTATAGCCACCGGAAAGCCGTATGCTGCCAGATCCTGAACAATCGCCTTTCCTATACGCCGGGCACCACCCGTCACCAGCACAGGAGAATTTGAAAGCGGTATGGTTTGCGGATTTTCCAACAGGGTAAACACTTTCTTATCGTCATTTATCACTCTGATTCATGCCAGTTTGCCGGAAAAATGCAGCGGAAAATAGAGCATTTGATCGTCATTGCTGACAAAAAACCAGTAAATTCAGTGGTTTCAGCTTCGCAGCATTCTTTCCATTCTGAAATCTGGAAGGACTGCCCTTTCATATAGGTGTGTCATCAGGGCGTTGCCAGAATGCAACATCGCAATTTTGCCACCTTCTTGTCAGGTTCTCTCCACAGAAGGGGGCAGATCGTGCCGCAATTATCCACGATATGTCAGCCCTGTCAGCGTGGCATGAGCGGTTTACTCCCCAAATGCTGCTCACCCGATAAGGGACCGCGCTAAAGATAATTTATTGAAGGAGAATGCAATGCGCACTCTTAAGTCTCTCGTAATCGCCTCGGCTGCGCTGCTGCCGTTCTCTGCAACTGCTTTTGCAGCAGATGCGATCATGGAACAGCCTCCTGTTCCAGCTCCGGTTGAAATGGCTCCACAGTACAGCTGGGCTGGTGGTTACACCGGTCTGTATCTTGGCTATGGCTGGAACAAGTCGAAGAACGAAGTTCCTGGCGGTAACATCACTGTAAAGCCTGACGATTGGAAGGGTGGTGCTTATGCTGGCTGGAACTTCCAGCAGGATCAGTTTGTATACGGTGTTGAAGGTGATGCAGGTTATTCTGCAGCCAAGAAGTCCCGTGATGGTCTGCAGGTCAAGCAGGGCTTTGAAGGCTCGCTTCGTGGCCGCCTTGGTTACGACATGAACCCTGTTATGCCTTACATCACCGCTGGTGTTGCCGGTTCGCAGATCAAGCTTTCGGGCAACAATGATGATGCAAGCAAGTTCCGTGTGGGCTGGACTGCCGGTGTTGGTATGGAAGCAAAGCTGACCGAAAACATCCTCGGTCGTCTTGAATATCGTTACACACAGTTTGGTAACAAGAACTACGATCTTGGCGGCCAGACCGTTCGTGACAAGCTCGATACACAGGATATCCGCGTCGGTATCGGCTACAAGTTCTAATTACAGCGTAATTAAACTGAAAAACCGGGCAGGAAACTGCCCGGTTTTTTATTTCATCCCTTTGTTAGAAACTCTGTTAACTCCGGGTGCAGCTCTTCAAATCGCTTCATCCAGCGCTTGAGCTTGGGGCGGCCACGCTCCCATTTGCCTTCAAAGCGCAGATTAAGATAGCTGAGCACCGCTGCAACGGCCAGATGACCGCCATGAATTTTGCTGGCAAGGCGCGGTGGATTTTCATTCAAAAGATCAAGTGCGCGTTCTGCTTTTCGCCACTGTAAATCGAGCCAGGGCTGATACACTTTTTCTTCAGGGCGCATACGGCGCTCATAAACATGCGCCAGAAGAACATCGGCCAGTCCATCGGCAAGTGCTTCATAGCGCTCTGCATCGGTGCGTTTTTCCGCATTGCGCGGGAAGATCCTGTTTCCAGAAACCCGGTTGAGATATTGCATGATAGCACGGCTGTCGAAAACCGCTTTGCCATCATCATTGATGAGGGTTGGAATTTTCCCAAGCGGATTGGCATTGATCAGATTTTCAGGTTCCTCTGACGTCGTGACAACCACGCTTTCAAATGGAATTTCCGCATAGGCTGCGGCCATGCGCACCTTCGCACTATAGGGCGAGGCGGGCGAATAAAGGATCTGGGTCATCATTGTTCCTGAGGTTTGAAATTATCGTGTCGCTGGCATCATGACGGAACGGCTACGACACATATTCGCGTCGACCTGTTCACAGGTGCGAAATTTAAGATCTTTGCTCATACAGATACGAACTTCCTGAAGATAATTGTTCTTGCAGGATATTGATATGCCGCCCGGTTTCATTCCCGGATTGGCTGCGACGAATGCCTTTTCCACCAATTTTGGATCAACGCGTCTGCCCGAAGCCAGATTACGCAGACTTGGTGGAATGTTCACCCGTTCAAAGGCCTGGCGAATAGTTGCAAAATAATCATTCTGGGACAGGCCAGAGCAGCTGCCATGTTTTCGCCATTGATGCGCAACCAGACCGGTTGAAGGCATAATGTCGGAAACGCTTGAAACAATCTGGCGAGGGACAAAACTGCCGCGACTGCGCGTATTATCAAACTGACAATTGGCAGGGTAGCCCCATTCGTTTTGCGGCCACAGACCATGAACGACAAAGCCAAAAGGGCGATTGGTTCCGCATTGCTGCCTGTTGGCTCGTGGACCTTCTATGGCACAATAACTCGGCGACCACGAAAGTGACAGCACATAGAAATCAAAATTGCCGGGGCGGCTATTGCCCCGATCCTGTGCCATCACAGCTTGTGCTGCAAGGGAAGTAGCAAGAAGGGCGGTTAAGACCGCCGCTATTTTACGCAACATTGTGAATATCAACGAAGAACGCGGCAGCTTGCGTCGAATACATACCAGCGGTCGAAGCCCTCGACGCAGAATTCGACATTGTTGCCAACGCCTGCAAAGCCCTGACCTTCTTCAATCATATACCAGACCGGGCGGTATTGGCCATTGCTCAGAACCGCTGTTGCCTGACAATAAGTGCGTTCGATCTGGGCCGGATTGTTCTTTGGTTCATAGCGCGTCAGACGCACATCGCTCATTGCCGAAATGCCCACCTGTGGAAGATGAGGCACATGGTGAACCTGATATCTGAAATCGGCAACCACCCGGCGCAGAACGCTCTGCTGGTTGCAAAGGCCGGCATCAGCAATAGCGGCCGGAGCGGATGTGAGATAATCGGCAGCGCTTGCTGGCATGGAAGCGAATGTCAGGGCAAGGGCCGACGCAGCCAGCAGAGCTGCCTGAGAAAACTGTCCGATGCGATCCAACTTGCGTTGCATATCTCTATCCTGTCTCACAATTCGAGCATAAGCTCATTTATTGAATTTGTTGGCTGTAGTTTCATTCAGCAATTGGTTACGGTCAAGAGTGATCCGTCTCGCTGCGTATCCATTCGATGCTGAAATTGCCCCCATTTTTTTCGCTTAGCAACCCGGTAAGGCAGGGAAACAGGATTTGCACCTCACTTTCGAGTGTATAGGGCGGATTGACGATAATCATTCCGGTTCCATCAAGGCGTGGCTCGGATGATGGAGCACGAATCGCAAGTTCAATTTGCATGATCTTGGGAATTTCAGTTTCCCGCAGCCGTTTTACGAAACGTGCGGTTTCCTTGTGGTCCTTGATCGGATACCACAGTGCATAAGTGCCGCCAGAAAACCGCTTATGTGCTTTTGCAAGACCATCGACAAGGCGATCAAATTCGCCTGCGATTTCAAATGGCGGGTCAACCAGCACCAGTCCGCGTTTTTCCTTGGGCGGCATATGCGCCCCGAGTGAAAGCCAGCCATCAAGCTCGATGACACGTGCCTGATAGTCACCTTCAAAAAGCTTTGAGAGCTTTTTAGCATCCTGAGGATGCAGCTCTATTGCCGAAAGACGATCCTGTTTGCGCAAAAGATGACGTGTGATCAAAGGTGATCCGGGATAATGCCGTAACCCGCCTTTGGGATTAACCGCACGAACAGCGTCAAGATAGGGTTGCAGAAGTTCGATAGCATCCTGAGGAATTTCGTCATGCTCGACGGCATCGAAAACGCGGCGAATACCACCGCTCCACTCGCCGGTTTTGCCGGCTTCTGTACCATGCAGATCATAAAGCCCGATACCTGCATGGGTATCGATCACACGAAAGGCCTGATCCTTGCGCTTGAGATATTCAATGATGCGGGAAAGAATGACGTGTTTGACAACATCGGCAAAGTTTCCGGCGTGATAGGCGTGACGATAATTCATATATGCGCTTGTTTCATGCCTCTGCGCTTTCGGCAATATCTCCGGCTCATTAAATATGACATATAGATTGGGTAATTTTCTTTGTCTGAGTCGAGTTTCCTATGTCAGGTAGTGTTCTGCTGATCGTCCTTTGTGGCGCGTTTTTTCACGCGAGCTGGAACGCTATCGTTAAGGGAGGCAGTGACAAATTCTTTGCAGCCGCTTGCGTCGTTGGAGCTGCGGGGCTGATAGCAGTGTTTTTCCTCCCGTTTCTGCCACTGCCGCATCCGTCAAGCTGGATATTTATTGGTCTGTCGACAATCACGCAGATATTCTACATGTCACTTGTCGCAGCCGCTTATAAATCGGGCGATATGAGTGAAGCCTATCCGATCATGCGCGGCACACCGCCCTTGCTGGTGGCCATTGTCAGTGCACCGCTGATCGGTGAGGCGATGGGTTGGCGCAGCTGGCTGGGTATTGTCCTGATTTGTGCAGGCGTGCTTGCCATGGCGCTGGAAGCGCGGCGGCGCAATGGCGGAACATCAAGCAAAACTGCGCTACTGGCGCTCGCTAATGCCGGTTTCATAGCGGCCTATACCATTATTGACGGTGTCGGTGTGCGGGCATCAGGCAACGTTCTGTCTTATACGCTTTGGCTGTTTTTGATAAATGCATTTCCACTCGGTTGCTGGGCGCTTTATCGCGAGCCGGATCGGTTTTTGCATTATATTCGTAACCACTGGCGCCCGTCTTTGATCGGTGGCATAGGCACGATACTGTCTTACGGCCTTGCATTATGGGCTATGACCATGGCGCCAATCGCTGTTGTTGCTGCTCTCAGAGAGACGGCAATATTGTTTGGAATTCTGATTTCTGCGTTTATTCTCAAAGAGAAAGTGGGCTTGCCACGTTGTATGGCTGCGGGTTTAATCGTTCTGGGTGCGATTACTTTGCGTCTTTCATAAAAATCTATTTCGTCGCAGCTTGGCAAAAACGTCAGAAATTCGTTTCTGACGCATCGCGCTTGAGTTAAAAAAGAAAAATGAGCCAGCCATCCCCCAGATCAAACATCACCATTGGACACTCCGCCTGTCCGCATGATTGCCCTTCCACCTGTGCGCTCGACATTGAATTGTTGGATGAGCGCACGATCGGTCGTGTGCGCGGTGCAAAAGACAACAGCTATACCGCAGGTGTGATTTGCGCCAAGGTAGCCCGTTATGCCGAGCGGGTTCATCACCCGGATCGGTTAAAGTATCCGCTTGTTCGCGCTGGTCGCAAGGGAGATGGCGAATGGAAACAGGCATCCTGGGATTTAGCACTTGATCTGATTGCCGAACGCTTTCTCAAGGCTGAAAAGCAATATGGCAGCGAAAGCGTGTGGCCATATTATTATGCCGGTACAATGGGGCTGGTGCAGCGGGATTCGATCAATCGCCTGCGTTTCGCCAAACGCTATTCAAACCAGTTCGACAGCTTCTGCACCAATATGGCATGGACCGGGTATTTTGCTGGAACAGGCAGTTTGACTGGCCCGGATCCACGTGAAATGGCAAAGGCCGATGTGGTCATCATATGGGGTACGAATGCCGCCGCCACGCAGGTCAATGTGATGACCCATGCGGTGCGCGCACGTAAAGATCGTGGTGCAAAGATTGTCGTGATCGACATCTATGCCAATGCGACGGTGCGTCAGGCGGATATGGGCATTGTGCTCAAACCCGGCACGGATGGCGCTTTTGCCTGTGCCGTGATGCATGTGCTGTTTCGTGATGGTCTTGCCGATTGGGATTATCTTGATCGCTATACCGACGATCCAAAGGGACTTGAGGCGCATCTTGCGACACGCACACCACAGTGGGCCGCTGAAATCACCGGTTTGAATGTTGAAGAAATCGAAGCCTTTGCGCATCTGGTAGGCAAGACGAAACGCAGTTATTTCCGGCTGGGCTATGGCTTTACCCGGCAACGCAATGGTGCCGTAAATATGCATGCAGCCGCGTCAATCGCCTGTGTGACAGGCGCATTCCAATATGAGGGTGGCGGCGCATTTCATTCCAATGCTGGCATTTTCAAAATGGACAAGCGCGAGATTGAGGGCAGCGCCTTGCAGGATAAAAGCCTGCGTTTTCTCGATCAGTCGAAGATAGGCCGTATTCTGACCAATGACAGCGAGGCGCTTTATGGTGGTCCGCCGGTTATGGCGATGCTGATTCAGAATACCAATCCCATGAATGTGACGCCGGAACAGCGACTGGTCCGGCAAGGTTTTTCCCGTGAGGATCTGTTTGTTGCCGTGCATGAGCAGTTCATGACGGATACAGCTAAAATGGCAGATGTCCTGCTGCCTGCCACAACCTTTGTCGAACATGACGATATTTATCGTGGCGGCGGCCAGCAGCATGTGGTGCTGGGGCCAAAACTGATCGAACCACTTGCAGATGCGCGTCCAAATATCTTTGTGATCAACGAACTGGCAAAGCGTCTGGGTGTTGCGCATCTGCCGGGCTTTAATGTCGATGAGCGCACATTGATTGACAATATGAATGCCAATAGTGATCTCCCGCATTTTGACGAACTCAAGGAAAAGCGCTTTGTCGATATGCAGCCGCCTTTTGAAGATGCACATTATATCCATGGCTTCAAATGGCCGGACGGTAAATTTCGCTTCCGCCCCGACTGGACGGGCAGCCCGTCACCCAATAAGCCACCGCAAGTCATGGGGCTGCAAGGCCCACATCATTCCATGCCTGAATTCCCCGATTACTGGAATGTGATTGAGGCGGTTGATAGCGAGCATCCGTTCCGGCTGGCAACGTCTCCGGCTCATAATTTCCTGAACTCGTCTTTTGCAGAAACACCAACCTCTATGACGAAAGAAGTCCGGCCAGAACTTCTTATTCACCCCGATGATGCGGCTCAACTCGATATTGCCGATGGCGAGCGCATTGAGATTGGCAATCATCGTGGTGAAGTTGTACTTCACGCCGTGCTACGGGCTGGTCAAAAGCGCGGGGTTGTCGTGTCGGAAGGAATTTTCCCGAACTCGTCTTTTGAGCGCGGTGAGGGCATCAATACGCTGACTGGCGCTGAGTCTGCTGCGCCTTATGGCGGTCTGGCAGTTCATGACACCAAGATCTGGATCAGAAAGATCTCATAAAATAAAAAACCGCGCTTGATGTGAGTAAGCGCGGTTCTTGATTGCATCAGCGGGATCAGCCTGCGTAGTTCAGCTTAAGCTTTGAGAGGCCAACTGCCGCGTTGAGACCTTTTTGTCCCTGTAGGGAAATCGGCTGCAATGAAATCGTTTTCCATGAACCGCCGGTCAGAATATTGGTGCCGGCGCCAATACCTATTGCGGCATTTGCAGATGCGCCAACATAACGGCCTTTGAGTGCGCCTTCAGGACGGACGGTTGGAGCCCATACAGCCCATGCAAGCTGTCCGCCATTAACAAAGCCGACATCAACGCCGAGCTTGGTGATGTTGCCGGTATAGCGTTCAACTGGTCCGTGACCACGCACAGGCTTGAACACGCAATCCACATCTTGCTGACTACCGATGATCACACCGATTGCAGGTGAAAGCTCACAGGTGAGTGTGCCCACCTCTGAACGCGGCTGCGTGCGGGCTGCCGAAGGGGAAGCCACATAATCAGCAGCAATCGCGGGAGCTGTCATCGCAATGGCAGAACCAAAAGCCATGGCTGACAGAAAGGAAGTCGAGAAACGGAGAGACATGATTTTGTCCTCTAGAATAAACATATACTGAAAGAGACGCTGATGCGACTCTCAAGGGCTGCCGAAGCAGCTCTTCTTACGAACCTCAATTAGGGCATTTTCACGAGAGTTAAAGATTAATTAACAAAAAAATAAGGGTGTGATTAATTTATCGCTTTATTATCAGGCAGAAATCATGCGCTGATTATCATCGCTTCACGCGATAGTCCTGTTTCTGAATCATTGCTGGCAAATTTGCGCAGTGCGAGCGCGTAAACCTGATGCTCGGCTTTCAGGACACGTGCAGCAAGCGTGCTTTCCGTGTCGCCATCCATAATGGGCACGGCAGCCTGTGCCAAAATCGGGCCTTCATCCATGCCTTCCGTTACCAGATGCACGGTGCAACCGGCGAGCTTCATGCCAGCATCAAGCGCACGCTGATGCGTGTGCAGCCCCGGGAACAGCGGCAGCAAGGAAGGGTGGATATTGAGGATACGCCCCGCATATGGCGCAATAAACTTAGCTGACAGCAGCCGCATATAACCTGCAAGGCAGATAATATCTGGCTGCACTACCGCAAGCGCTTCAAGGATTGCATCTTCATGGGCATCCTTTGAAGTGTAGTCCTTGCGAGCGAAAACCTGCGTTGTGATGCCCGCAGCCTGTGCTTTGGCGAGACCGCCTGCATCCGCCTTGTCAGAAAAAACTGAGACGATTTCAGCCGGAAAACCGGGTGCCTGAGCTGCGCGGATCAGCGCCTCCATATTGGAGCCGCTGCCCGAGATGAAAATGGCGACCCGTTTACGGCTCATAGTTTCAGCATGCCCTGATAAACAACGCCTTCGCCTTCACGTTTGACCATGCGGCCTAAGCTGACAGCCTGTTCGCCTTCTCTGGCCAGTTCTGCAATCACGTCATCAACCTTGCCCGGCGAGACAACAACGATCATACCGATGCCACAGTTGAAGGTGCGCAGCATTTCGAGGGGCTCGACACCACCGGTCTTTGCAAGCCATGAGAATACGGCTGGTACATCAATGGCATCGAGATTGATTTCTGCCGCAAGACCTTCCGGCAGAACGCGCGGAATATTGTCCGGGAACCCGCCGCCGGTGATATGTGCCAAAGCCTTGATGCCGTCAGACGCTTTGATTGCTGCAAGCAATGGCTTCACATAGATACGGGTTGGGGTGAGCAGGGCTTCGCCAAGGGTTTTCCCCGGAGCGAATGGCGCATCGGATTTCCAGCCAAGACCGGAGATTTCAACAATGCGACGCACCAGTGAGAACCCGTTGGAGTGAACGCCTGACGATGAAAGACCGAGAATGATATCACCTTCGCAAACATCACCCTGTGGCAGCAGACGATTGCGCTCGGCTGCGCCGACGGCAAAACCTGCGAGATCATAATCACCATCGCGATACATGCCTGGCATTTCAGCGGTTTCACCACCGATCAGTGCGCAGCCTGCCTGAAGGCAACCTTCCGCAATACCGGAAACGATAGCGACACCTTGATCAGGTGAGAGTTTGCCGGTTGCAAAATAGTCGAGAAAGAAAAGCGGCTCCGCTCCCTGAACAATGAGATCGTTCACGCACATGGCGACAAGGTCAATGCCGACCGTGTCATGCTTGTCAGCATCGATTGCGATTTTGAGCTTGGTTCCAACACCGTCATTGGCCGCAACCAGTACAGGATCGCTAAAGCCTGCGGCCTTCAGATCAAACAGACCGCCAAAGCCGCCAATTTCACCATCAGCACCCGGGCGCCGTGTTGAACGGACAAGCGGCTTGATCTTGTCGACCATCAGGTTGCCAGCATCAATATCGACACCAGCCTCCGCATAGGTCAGTCCATTTTTTTGGGCGGGGGTATTTTCCGTGGTCATCACCTGCTCCTGAAACTGGCCTGAATAGAGGCTTTGCCCCTGTCATTCGTCGCTGTCTGGGAATAATGATGGGCGCAATGACATGAGATTGCCTGTCCTGCAAGGCCATTGGGCCGGAAAAGCGCAAAACATCGCAGGAATCTTTCAAAATTCTGCCAGCATGTGTGTAATTGCTGTCGTTACACGCTGAGCGTATCGCTGATAAATATTGCAATCTTTTGGCGCTAGTGGTTTGTTTCCAACATTTGCATCCTGTCACTCCACCCATGCGGGCAAATGTTGGAAACCAAAAACCACTAGCCAAGTATATGTTTCTAGTGGATTTTACGAATTTGACATTTGCACAGGCAGTGAGGGTAACCGGGATTCAAATGTTAAATTCAATCCACTAGCCTAACTATCTCTATTTTACTGGCTTATGAGAATAGTAACAACGCCTGATTATAGCCTGACCAAGGGCTTTTGCAGAGAATGGATCGCGATGACCAGGAAACCAGTGCTACGACGTGAGACGACCAGCAAGACGCTGCAGCAGGCTGACGCAGTGGCGCGGGATGGTGATATTCATGTCAATGTTGAAGTCGGTGGCCTGACGGGATCCGTTGTGCGTCGTCAGGCGATATTCTGGACATGCGCCGTTGTCGTTTTCATTCTGTTTTTAGTTATCTTCAGCCCTGTTCTTCTGCCCTTTGTAGCAGGCATGGCACTGGCCTATTTTCTGGATCCTGTTGCAGATCGTCTGGAGCGGTTTGGTCTGTCACGGCTGGCTGCAACAATCGTTATTCTGTTGATCTTTTTGATGATCCTTGTGCTTGGGCTGATGATCATCATCCCGATTCTTGCAACTCAGCTTGCAGACTTCATTTCAAAATTGCCGGATTATATATCGCAGCTTCAGGCACTTCTTGCCAATGAGAATTCGCAATGGCTCAAGCACTATATCGGTATAGACAGCTCCGTCATTCAGGAAAACCTTAGCGCACTGCTGCAACAAGGGGCCGGTTTCCTGTCCACATTGCTTCAGTCCCTGTGGAATTCGGGGAAATCTCTCATTGATATTGCGGGGCTTTTCATCGTTACGCCAGTGGTTGCGTTCTATATGCTGCTTGACTGGGACCGCATGGTTGATCGTATCGATTCATGGGTGCCGCGCAGGCAGCTTCATACCGTGCGCACAATCGCCCGTGATATGGATTCAGCCGTGGCCGGATTTGTCCGGGGGCAGGGTACTTTGTGCCTCATTCTCGGTACCTATTATGCCATTGGCCTGACCCTGACCGGGCTTAATTTTGGTCTGCTGATTGGCTTTTTTGCAGGGCTTATCAGCTTTATTCCCTATATTGGTTCGTTTGTGGGGCTGACATTGGCAATCGGCGTTGCATTGGTCCAGTTCTGGCCTGATTGGGTTATGGTTGTTGTCGTTGCGGCCGTGTTTTTCTTTGGCCAGTTTGTGGAGGGAAATATCCTGCAGCCAAAGCTTGTCGGCTCATCCGTAGGTCTGCATCCTGTCTGGCTGATGTTTGCTCTGTTCGCGTTCGGTTCCCTGTTTGGCTTCACCGGAATGCTGGTCGCAGTGCCTGCTGCGGCGGCAGTCGGGGTGCTTGTGCGTTTTGCGCTTAATCGCTATCTGCATTCTCCGATGTACGATCCGGCATTTAAATCTTCGCATCCCGATGCGGGGCCGGTGATCGAAGCTGGCGAAAATGCAGGCAAAGAAAAATGAAGTCAGACCGTAACCCGGTTGAGAATACAGGAGAAAGCGATGAGTGACGCACCGCGTCAGATTCCGCTCGCTCTTGAGCATCAGCCCGGTTATCACCGTGAAGATATTATGGTTACACAGTCAAACCGTGCCGCGGTGGATCTCATTGACCGTTGGCCAAACTGGGTTGCGCCTGTGGTGATTTTGGCAGGTCCAACGGGTGCAGGAAAAACCCATCTGGCTGAGGTCTGGCGTGCTGCAACCGGTGCATTACTGGCAGATCCGAAAACCATCAGCGATCAGCTTATTACCAGTGCTGCCGAATATCCGGTTCTGATTGATAATATTGGTGATGAGCAATTTAATGAAACGGGCTTGTTTCACCTCATCAACAGTGTTCGTCAGAATGCAGCACTTGGTCCGGGACCATCATTATTGATGACCTCGCGCCTACTGCCTGCAAACTGGAACGTTAAACTGCCAGACCTTGCTTCGCGTCTCAAGGCTGCGACCGTGGTGGAAATTGCAGAGCCAGACGACATGCTGCTTGGCGGCGTTATTCATAAACTTTTTGCTGACCGGCAGATCAGTGTCGAGCCGCATGTGGTAAGCTATCTGGTCAGTCGCATTGAGCGCTCGCTTTTGTCGGCAATCCAGATCGTGGATCGTCTTGATCGCGTTGCCATGGAACAAAAGAGCCGGATAACCCGCACACTTGCTGCTCAGGTTTTATCAGAAATCGGTCATGGTGAAGAATGAAGATAGCTGTCATTAGATAGCTTTATGAACTGCTGTACGGCGATAAGATCGCCGTACAGAAATGGCAAAAGCCGTACAGAATTAATTCTTGTGCCCAACTGCTATTGACGGCTCTATGCGCACTTTCTGAGCTACGGGTGCAGCTTGTGTCTGTGGTTTTCTTGCAATTGACCCGGTTGTTATCATCTGTGCGCTGTCAGGCTTGTTGCGACCACCGAGCAATTGATCTTCGTGCACCCAGCCTATGATATTGGTGGTAGGCACGGCTACCTTATGCCATTTTCCTGTTTTGCCATAGGAGCGCATTTCACGCCCTTTTTCGACTGCTCCAATGGCTGGTGAGCGATTCCAGGCGTTCTTGTGAATGGTGAGCTTGGTTTTCGCATAGACTACTGATGGGGAATAGCCAGGCGAATTGGTGCCACGAGGTGGCATTGGTAATGGCCGGGGCGATGCCAATGGCGGCGCCACTTTTTGCGTCGGTATAGGGGCCTTTGATGACTGTATAGCGGCCTGCTTTTGAGGCTTGGCCAGAGCGGGCACAATAGGCGCAGGCACAATCGGTGCAGCCGGGCGCGGAATAGGTCCAACAGCTCCAGCATAATCCTTGGCAGAAGTTTTTTTGTCGATTGCTGCTTTTTCTGTAGATGGTCTGGTGTGCAACTTGGGGGGCGCAGAGATGGTAGTTTGGGGAGAGGGGCGCTGGAAGAGCGCTGTCAAAGCCGCTTGTGGGCTTTTATGCTGAGTGGTTGCCCATAGGCTGAACGCACCCAATCCCAGAATAGCACCAAGTGCCAGTATGGGTGCTGATGAACCTGCATTGCCCTTGCTTCTGGTTGAGCGCCCCGCAGAACGCCCCGTAGAACGCTTTGCAGAGCGGGAACTCCGTTTCCGTGCTGCCATCTTACATGTCCCCTGTCCGAATCACGACAAGAAGACCTTAGCCGGTCTTCCTTCGCATTTGGTTACTATAGGCTATATCAGACAGAGCGGGTGAGGCCGCCATCCACGCGCAGATTCTGGCCGGTAATATAGGCAGCTCCTTCCGATGCCAGAAATGAAACGGTTGCAGCGATTTCTTCGCTTTTGCCATATCGCTGAAGGGGCACACTCTCACGACGTTCTTGCGTTGCAGGCAGACTGTCGATCCAGCCCGGAAGCACATTATTCATTCGGATATTGTCTGCTGCATAAGTGTCTGCAAAGACTTTGGTGAATGAAGCCAGTCCCGCCCGGAACACAGCCGAAGTCGGGAACATGGAACTTGGTTCAAATGCCCATGCGGTGGAAATATTGATAATTGTACCTGATTTTTGCTTTTGCATGAATGGCACAACCAGACGACTTGGACGCACAACGTTCAGAAAATAAGTATCAAGCCCCTTATGCCAATCTTGATCGGTAATATCGAGAATTGGTGCACGGGGACCGTGACCGGCACTATTGACCAATGTGTCAATTCGTCCCCATTTGTCGATTGCCAGGTCAACCAGCCGTTTCAGATCTTCATTGGACTGGTTCGAACCGGTCACGCCAAGACCGCCCAGTTCTTTTGCAAGAGCTTCACCTTTGCCCGAGGACGAAAGAATTGCGATGGAAAAACCGTCTGCAGCCAGTCGACGAGCGCAAGCCGCTCCCATACCGCTGCCGCCAGCTGTAATAATTGCTACTTTTTGTTCCGACATTGTTTGATCCTGTGGGGATAGATTGTTTCGATCTGTCGAAGATAGTGGGCAGGTTTGAAACTCAAAATGAATTTTCTTGAATATAAGATTCTAAGGCATTGTTCAGGTAATAAAAAACGCCGCTACAGCGGCGTTTTTAAATGAAATCTTATGAAAAACTATTCCTGCGAGGATGATTTTTCGCCTGAGGTTGCTGCATCGGAAACAGCTGTCCTACGTTCTTCATTGGCTTCTTTTTGCTGCACAGCATTACGAATTGCGGCCCACTCGTTTTCGTGGCGACGATAAAGTGCATCTGAAGTCTGGATGTCCATTCGATCCTCCATTGGCTTGTCAGGCAAATAACATAGAGCGTTGAGAATCGTTGCATCACAATCGGTAAGCATTTGAAATCTTAATCGATTTATATGTTTACAACCGATTTAGACACACAAGTTTCTGCCGCTTGCGCATATTTTTTATAGTGAAAAATTAGTTTTCCTGAATGGAAACTCCCTCTTCGCCAATTTTCAACTCAATGCCGGAGGGCTTCGTTTCTTCCTGATAGGTATAAATTGCGAAGCCTGCGACGATAACAATAAGAGCGCCGATAATCAGATAAAGACTGTTGCGATTCACTCTGGAACTCCTGAAATTTTAATGATGCTCATAAACGCCTGAGAAAATTATTGGTTCCTGAAATGTCAGCAAGGCGCTTTCACTGGCTGCGACATTCATAATCTCGCTATGAATAAAATTTGAGAAAATTGCTTTTAGCGCTTGCTTTATATTCATTGATTATCTAGGGAAGGGCCGCTTGCAAAGCATCGGAGCGTAGCGCAGCCTGGTAGCGCACCTGATTTGGGATCAGGGGGTCGGAGGTTCGAATCCTCTCGCTCCGACCATTTTCTTCCAGATAAATTATTAAGTAACAATGTCGCAGTCAGATGCTGTGCTGTGTATTTTTATCGCGTTGACATGGCGTGATGTGTAAACTAATGCCTTGTTGAAATGAATGTCCTTCGCAGGGCGAAAGAGCATAGATCAAGGTTCTTCAAATGGTTGCACGTATTTACCGTCCAGCTAAGACAGCGATGCAGTCTGGTAAAGCCAAAACGGATAAATGGTTTCTGGAATATGAACCGGAAAGCGCTCGCAAGGTCGAGCCGCTTATGGGCTATACTTCTTCCGGTGATATGAAGAGTCAAATTCGCTTGTCTTTTGACAGCCGCGAAGATGCAATTGAATATGCAACCCGTAATGGTATCGCTTATCGCGTAATTGAACCGCATGAAGTAAAGCGTCGTAAAGTATCCTATTCGGATAATTTTAGCTTCTATCGCTCACAGCCTTGGACGCATTAACACTATTGCCCGGCTTTTATGCTAAAGCCGGGTTCTGATGGTGAGGTCCCGTAGCTCAGCTGGATAGAGCACCGGCCTTCTAAGCCGTAGGTCGCAGGTTCGAATCCTGCCGGGATCGCCATTGTTTTCAATGGCTTTGCTATTATTGTTATCGGCATGGTTTACAGGTTTTTTGTGAGCGGTTTACAGAATTGTTCACTTTTTGCCCTGTTCAAGCTTCAAAATCACAGCATCGTTTGTCTCTTCATCGTGTGCCAGATAGTGCGCTTCAAGCACTCTCGCCACATCCTTTATCGAGTGACCGGAACCCTTCGGTATGAAGGTGAACGTCTTGATAGCTAGAGGTGTATCCAGAATCTGCAAAATACGATGAAATCAATCATTCGCATTGATCCAAGCCCTGATAATAGCGAGGGACTTTGACCAATGTTTTCGATGTACCGAGCATCCAGATTGAGAAAATCCTCAATTTCAGGTTCCCATCCTTCTGGCGCCGAGAAACCATATCCGTTTGCATGCCATAGGGCATTCCTGATCCTGGTATGAATCGCGGTACTGTGATAGAAGGATCGAAGGTCTTTTTTTTGGTGCGATTATAGCTGATCCACCCAAAAAGAAACCCCGGCAAACCGAGGTTTCATTGTTTGTACTTCAGTATGAACGTTTACGACCTGATAAGCCTACCAGCCCATATAAGAATACAGGCACCCACAAAGCCAGAAACAAGGTAGCCAAGCCAGCCGCCGAACGACACACCAAGCAGGCCGAACAAGAAACTGGCAACGGCAGCGCCGATAATTCCAAGAATGATATTCAGGAAGATGCCTGTATTACTATTCATGAAGTTCGAGGCAATCCATCCAGCTAAGCCGCCTATGATAATTGCAGCTATCCAACCAATCCCTGCTTCGTCCATATTGTTCTCCATTCAAATAACCATATGTTGAAATAGGGCGGTAAATCTTCTTGGCAAGGTGTGCGTGTTTAGGCTTGCGACTAAAGAAAAATCCCGTAGGGCGGGGCTGATTTTAACGCTATGTTTTGAAATAGTAGGTGTGGACCTCAAACCAAAGTCGCCGCGCTAGTTTTTTTGTAGTGAATTCCCATTCACTCTCCAAATGTCCAATTGCTTGTGATAATCGCTTTGCAGCCTGCAGTTCGGTGCATCTAAATTGCACGAGATGAAGTTTATCGAAACGATCATCTGTTTTTGATCTGCCAGCGATGCGTTTCATGTCGCGGTCAATTGCCAGCAAAACAGCTTCATTTTTCAAATCCGTTTCACAGACATGGATACATGAGCGACTTTTAAGAAGCTGTTCTCCGCAGCACAAAGTCGAGCGAAATAAGCTTCAATTAAATAGAAACTCACAGGCCCTGCAATCGCGGGGCCTTTCTTTTACCTAGAAGGAAAATCCACCATGAATATGCATCTTGGCGATAACGATCATCTTCTTGTAAAAAGACAGAGAGATTGACGGTGGACTAATTAAGATAGGGGAGAGGGGCTGGTCATACAATGCGCATTGTTTTCAAAGTAAAATCCGAAACTACGCTTATATCCTCTATGGAATTTATTTTGATTTATAATGATGCACAATAACAGCGATAGCGAGGCCTGCGAGACCGATCGCAATGACGCCTTGCAAGATAAATCCCCAGCTCATCATAGCAGTTCCCCTGAGTGCATATCGCACATGAAATCAGAATGAATTTAATTAGCTGGTTCTTTATCGTATTTCGGCAGCAAGTAAAACTGACAAATGAAATCCCCTTTCGCTATTAAGGGTTAATCGTGATTTTCTAATCTTCGGGTCCGAAATATTTGGTTTTCAAGGCAGCGAGAGTTTCATTCTCTTCTAGGCTAATGATCGCAATGGAAGCAGGCTTTTCGAGATTGCTGTCGCGTGGAAAAGCAAAGCCATATTTATCTGGACTGAATATATTGCCCACTAATTCAACAGGCTCAGCTGGGTGCTTATGAAGATAATATTCAAGAACTGGACTATCACCAACAACTGCTGAAATTTCGTCATTGGTCAGCGCTTCAACAGCTTCTGGTAAATGATCAAATGAGACGGTAGAGATTGATCGTGCCATAAGAACTTGCTGCGCAACACTACCGGCACGCACGCCGACCGTCTTGTTCTGTAAGTCGGCCAGATTGTTGATTCTATTAGTAATATGAGTAACCGTCATAACGCTTGTCACCGATGAGGTTACATAGGCTACCACAGCAATACCAAATACCAGCCAGAATGCCTGCCATATTCGCCCGGCCCAGCCGAAGAGATTTTTACGTGAGCTTTTACCGGATGTTGCAAGAGAAACGACCTGATAAAAGCTTTCCGCCAGCCCATCTGCCCAACGGCGTGGAAAATGTTCATCAAACCGGCGGTCAAAAATTGTAAGAGCAAGAGTTACGATGAGGATAACTATGCCAATCCATGCATATGTTGCCAGATGTCCCGCATCTTCCAGTCCAGCGATGAGGTCGGCCCAACCTTTTTGGGCCTCGGTGTGAATCATGATCCGCAGCCCGGCATCGAACCATGGATGCGTAAAATCTACAATTTCAGCACGTTTTTCCGTGATTGTAAGATTGGTTACGGCTACATCGATCTGGTTTTCAGAAACGGCTTTTACAAGCTCGGTATAGTTTGGGTATTCGATAAATTTGGAAACCAATCCGAGACGCGCCGCTACGTCATTCCAGAGATCAATGGCCATGCCGCTAAACCTGACGCCTTCGTCGATTACGAAAGGTTCGCTGACATAGATGCCTACTTTTACTTGTCGCAGAGATACGTCTTGCGCATTTGCCGGGATCAGGGAGAGCATCAGAACAAATGATGCAACAAGGATTTTCAGAACATTGGGAAACTGAATTCCGATAGACTTATAAAACCGCACTGTCCCAAGCCATTTTTCATTGCCGATAGCACTCAGTATAAATGTTTCTCGTTATGAGGGAAGACGGCAATCTCATATAGTTGTTCGCAATTTATGAATTAATATCAAGTAATTAATAATATAAATCCATCGCAGACATAGCAAGTTGCGATGGATTTTGGTTGGGTACTCCGGGACATTGATCTCAGATCATTGCAAAGCCTTTTTCAAGATCAGCAATCAGATCTTCCACGTCTTCAAGGCCTATTTGTAAACGAATGACTGGACCCGGGTAGTCATGCTTTGCAACAGTTCGATCATTTAATCCAACTTCATTTGCGAGGCTTTGATAACCTCCCCAGGAATAACCCAGGCCAAAAATTTCAAGTGCATTTAAAAATGCATGTGCTTGTTTGCGGGCTCCGTTTTTCATCACGAAAGCGAAGACACCCGACGAGCCTTTGAAGTCACGCTTCCAGAGTTCATGCCCGGGATGGCTTTCAAGGGCGGGGTGCAGGACGCGATCAACAGCTGGGTGCGTTTCGAGCCAATGGGCGACTTCCAATGCACTTTTACGGTGATGTTCAAGACGGATACCCATTGTGCGCAGACCACGAAGAACCTGATAAGCATCGTCAGGGGCAGGGCAGAGACCAAGCGTGCCATGGGTTTCAAGAAGTTGTGGCCAGCATTTTTCATTGGCCGATATCGTTCCGAAAAGAATATCTGAATGGCCGGAAGGATATTTGGTGGAAGCTTGGATGCTGATATCCACGCCGAAATCCAGCGGTTTGAAATAAAGTGGCGTAGCCCAGGTATTATCCATCATCACAATGGCATTAGCCTCGTGTGCGGCTTTAACAATTGCAGGAATATCCTGAATTTCAAATGTGTTTGAACCGGGTGATTCTGTAAACACCACTTTGGTATTGGGGCGGATCAGTGCTTTGATGCCTGCGCCGATTTCCGAATCATAATATTCGACCTCAATGCCCATACGCTTGAGAATCGTATCAGCAAAATGCCTTGTTGGATTATAGATTGTGTCGATAAACAGCGCATGATCACCGGGCGATAGAAAACCCAGCAAAGGTATCGTCACGGCAGCCAGACCAGACGGAACACATACGGTCCCTGCCGAGCCTTCCAGTGCGTCGATTGCCTTACACAGTGCTTCACTGGTTGGTGTGCCACGTGTGCCATAGGTGTATTTCTGATTGCCGGTAGCCATTGTCTGGGCATCCGGGAAAAGTACTGTTGACGCGCGTATAACGGGTGGATTGACGAAGCCATGGTAATCGCGTGGTTCGTAGCCATCATGGGTCAGGCGCGTGTTGATGCCCAACTTTTCTGTTTTATCCTGCTTGTTAGTCACGAAATTGCCTCCAGGCCATGTTGCATGCTGATCCACCAGATATCTATGGGATAAGGCCGGTAAGTTGCGGATGCAATATGCAGCTTTGTAACAGTGATAATGAAAAACCAGAGAAAGTGTATTTCCGGTATGCCTGATTTGAATGAGCGTAAGGCCATTAATACGTTTTTTTACCCGGTCCGCGCGGCATTGGAATTGGTAAAAGCACTCGCAAAGCCTGCTTCACCGGGGGCGCCGTGCAGCTGGACAATGGAAATGACGGCGATGATAGTGCTGATGCCGTTCATTCTGCTTGTTCTGCATCTGTGGGACGCGCCAATCATTCGTGCCGCGATAAACAGTGATTTCGCCATTATGGAGGTTCTTCGCAGGACTACCGATTTGATTCGCACAATTGTCTGGTTAGGCGTGGCGATCATTGTCTGGTTGGTAACGGCTTTTCTGTTATCTCCTTCTATGCGTTCTGGTGCACATGAGACACTCGTCCGCTTACATAGCTGGGCGACGCTGATACTCGTCTCAATCATTGTGGGCAGCTTTCCAACTGAAATCGGCAAGCTGGTAATTGGGCGTGCACGTCCGTTGCTGCTGGATGAGCTTGGTTCGGCTTATTTTGCACCTTTTCGGGGGCAGCATTCCTTTGAGAGTTTTCCATCCGGGCATTCAATGATGGCTGGCATTATGCTTGTATCGCTGTGGATATTTCTTCCTCGTTGGCGGGGCGTGACGGTGCCTGTTTGTTTGCTTTTTGTCATCAGCAGGCTTGCCGCAGGTGCGCATTATCCGACCGATGTCGTAGCGGGACTAGCGATTGGCTTTATCGCGACATGCTGGACAGCGCGCTTTATGGCTACGCGAAATATTATTTTTTCACTCGATGGTGATAAGTTGATGCCACGGGTGTGAAACCATGAAAATTAAAGCATATTTAACGAGATGATTGATCTGTATTTTGAAATAAGTTATTGATATTTAAATGTATTTTATGTTTCTATATTTTTCGGGTGACGCTGATATATCGGGTTGGCAGCATTACCCGAAAATAGGGAAATGATGTAAAATTTTGTATGAAAGCAGCCTGTTTTTTTGATGTTGACCTATTTCACTAAGCGTTAATCGCTTGACCAAATCCAAATTTTCGCCTTCGATAGGGCGGTGAAGGCGACGGGCATCGTTCACCTAAAATCAGAAAGCCGATAAAGGCTTCGGGTAAGCGGTAGTCTGCGTAATGCATTGGTTGATGGATGAGTATTCTCTCATTTTTCAATTGTGCGCTAAAAATAAAGCAACAGAGACGTGCGCAATTGTAGATTGCGACGATCTCCAGGGAACATAAAAAGGTTGCAGGCCAGATGAAAAAATCTGTTTTAACAGGGCTATTGGGTGTGGCGGCGCTGTTTGGCGCAGCTTCGGGAGCGTCAGCCGATACGCTTTCCGACGTAAAGAACAAGGGGTTCCTGCAGTGTGGCGTTAATACCGGTTTGATCGGTTTTGCTTCTCCGGATGACAAGGGCGAGTGGTCTGGATTCGATGTTGATTATTGCCGTGCCATTGCTGCGGCGATTTTTGGTGATCCGACCAAGGTGAAGTTTACACCATTGAATGCGAAAGAACGTTTTACTGCGCTACAATCCGGCGAAGTTGATGTTCTGGTTCGTAATACGACTGCGACCATCAGCCGGGATACATCGCTTGGTCTCGATTTCCCCGGCATCAATTACTATGATGGTCAGGGCTTCATGATTAATTCAAAGAAGCTTTCAGGCATCAATTCAGCTCTTCAGCTCTCGGGCGCGTCTATTTGCGTTCAGGCAGGCACGACAACTGAATTGAACATGGCCGATTATTTCCGTTCCAATAAGATGGAATATAATCCAGTCGTTTTCGAAAAGGTTGAAGAAGCAAATACAGCTTATGATTCGGGTCGTTGCGATGCCTATACGACTGACCAGTCGGGTCTTTATTCAACCCGCCTGAAGCTGGCAAATCCTGACGATCATATCGTTTTGCCGGAAATCATTTCCAAAGAGCCTCTTGGACCAGCAGTCCGTCAGGGTGATTCCAAATGGGCTGATGTTGTTCGCTGGACCCATTACGCACTGCTTAATGGTGAAGAGTTCGGCATTACCCAGGCTAATGTCGAAGAGATGAAGAACTCCGATAATCCGGAAATCAAGCGTCTTCTTGGCACTGAAGCTGACACGAAGATCGGTACTGATCTCGGGCTGACGAATGACTGGGTTGTCAACATCATCAAGGGTGTTGGTAACTATGGTGAGTTGTTTGATCGCAATCTTGGTGCGGGTAGCCCTCTCAAAATCGCTCGTGGCTTGAATGCCGAGTGGAACAAGGGCGGTCTGCAATACGGTATGCCGATCCGCTAAAGGCCGTACTTGGTTGCATTATATCGGGCGGGGGCAGCAATGCGCCCGCCGGATTTGTCAGCTTTGGATTTGCAGCCGATCTATGCACGACCGGCACAGATAGGGTCCTGCAATCCGCCTGGATGCTCGTATTTGATATTTTAATTAGCGCTTCGCACCAGATGGGTAGAGACGCAGTCCTCGGTATTTTTATGCAACGGCTCTGAAATGTTTTTCGATGAGTGCGGAATCGACAGCTATTTCGCAGCCGATGCAATGACCGAGAGAAAACAGAGAACATATGGCTTCTTATTCTGCAACGCAACAACGTCGAAGTGGCAGTGGCACATCACTTCTTTATGATCCGCGGATTCGCGGTATTTTTTATCAGGTCGTGGTGTTTGTTGCCGTTATCGGCTTGATTTATTGGATCGTGGGCAACACGGTCACTAATCTTCAGCGGGCCAATATCGCTTCCGGCTTTGGCTTCCTAAACGGGCGGGCAGGTTTCGATATCAGCCAGACGCTCATTCCTTATACAAGCGATTCAACCTATGGCCGCGCCCTTCTGGTTGGTTTGCTTAACACGCTTTATGTTGCGGCATTGGGCGTTATTCTAGCATCCGTTATTGGCTTCATGGTTGGTATCGGACGCTTGTCGCGCAACTGGCTTATCAGCAAAATCTGTATGGTCTATGTGGAAGTGTTCCGCAATATTCCCCCCTTGCTGGTGATCTTTTTTTGGTATTTCGGCGTGCTCTCGGTTTTGCCACAAGCGCGCGAAAGCCTGTCGCTGCCGCTTGGCGCTTATCTGAATAATCGCGGTTTTTTCATGCCTTCGCCTGTATGGGGTGAGGGGGCATGGTTGCTTGGAGTTGCCTTGCTTGTTGGCATTGTGGCTTCATTTTTTGTGGCAAGATGGGCAAAGCGTCGCCAGATGCTGACAGGTCAGCCATTTCACACTGCCCGTGCTGCTGCCGCATTGATTATCGGTCTTCCTGTTTTGGCGCTGGTTGCGACTGGCTTCCCGGTTTCCTTTGATTATCCGAAACTTGGAACGTTTAATCTGACAGGTGGCGCACAGGTTAAGCCAGAATTTCTGGCGCTGTTGCTGGCCTTGTCGTTTTATACCGCATCTTTTATTGCCGAAACGGTTCGTGCAGGTGTTCTGGGTGTGAGCAAAGGGCAGACAGAAGCGGCTTATGCGGTGGGACTGCGTCCGGGACAGACGATGCGTTTGATCGTTGTGCCACAGGCATTGCGCATTATCATCCCGCCATTATCCAGCCAGTATCTCAATCTGATCAAGAACTCTTCGCTCGCCATTGCGATTGGCTACCCGGATCTGGTTGCCGTTGGTGGTACAATACTTAACCAGACCGGTCAGGCCGTTGAAGTTGTTGCGATCTGGATGGTGATTTACCTTGGCATAAGCTTGATCGTTTCCGGATTGATGAACTGGTTTAATGCCAGGATTGCACTGGTGGAGAGATGACAATGGAAAATTCTGATCTCCAATATGTTCGCACACAAATGGCCGATAGCGAAACACCGCCGCGTTCGGTACAAGGCTTGTCGCATTGGCTGCGTGTCAATCTTTTTGCCACGCCGGTTGATGCTGCACTGACCATTTTTGGTCTGGCTATTGTGGCCTGGTTCCTGCCTCCAATGATCCAGTGGCTGTTTGTAAACGCAGCCTGGACAGGCGCAGATCGCACGGCATGTCTTACCGTTGCTCAGGGTGGTATACAGCCTGATGGCTGGTCAGGTGCTTGCTGGGCTTTTGTAAATGCTAAATATCAGCAGTTCATCTATGGTCGTTATCCGCTTGGTGAACGCTGGCGCGTTGATTTGACAGCCGCTCTGTTTGTCATTTTGCTTATACCGCTTATGATTCCAAAAATACCTCACAAGGCGTTAAACGCGGTTCTGTTTTTCGTTGCGTTTCCAATCATCGCGTATTTTCTACTGGTTGGTGGCTCGCTGGGGCTGCGTTATGTGGAAACATCGCTTTGGGGCGGCCTTCTTGTAACGCTGGTCTTGTCTTTTGTTGGCATTGCTGTGTCGCTACCCTTGGGTATTGTTCTGGCATTGGGGCGGCGTTCCAAGCTGCCGGTAATCAAAACACTGTCAATCATCTTCATTGAAACGGTACGTGGTGTTCCATTGGTCACAGTGCTGTTCATGGCCAGTGTGATGCTACCGCTTTTCCTCCCGCCGGGTGTCACATTTGACAAGCTTCTTCGGGCATTGATCGGCGTGGCGCTTTTTGCATCTGCCTATATGGCGGAGGTGGTCCGCGGTGGTTTGCAAGCTATTCCGCGTGGTCAGTATGAAGGAGCGGATGCACTGGGCCTTGGCTATTGGCAGAAGACAAACCTGATCATCTTGCCGCAGGCTTTGAAGCTGGTGATACCGGGCATTGTGAACACATTCATTGGTCTGTTTAAAGACACCAGCCTTGTTTATATCATCGGTATGTTTGATCTGCTTGGCATTGTCCGACAGAATTTCTCCGATGCAAACTGGGCTTCTCCACAGACACCTGCAACTGGATTGGTCTTTGCGGGCTTTGTTTTCTGGATTTTCTGTTTCGCCATGTCGCGATACTCTATATTCATGGAACGACGGCTCGACACGGGTCATAAACGATAAAAAAACAAGGGAATAATTCAAATGAGTGCACAAAGCGCCCTCCCGAAATCTGAGTCTGGTGTCGAAATCGACCGTTCAAAACTGGAAGTCTCGAAGACAGAAGTCGCCATCGAGATAAAGAATATGCACAAGTGGTATGGTGAGTTCCACGTTTTGCGCGACATCAATCTGAAAGTCATGCGTGGTGAACGTATTGTTGTTGCCGGCCCATCGGGTTCCGGAAAATCGACCATGATCCGCTGCATCAACCGGCTGGAAGAACACCAGAAAGGTCAGATCATCGTTGATGGTATTGAACT
>NZ_ML636801.1 GCF_006476605.1 Brucella gallinifaecis | reverse complement strand
GAAATTAGCTTTACCCATCGTAAGCTCCTTGCCTCTTTTTTAAGTCACAAGGTGTCTACAAATCTAGGGGCTATTCACTATGACCGCCACCAGCATCTTCATAGGTTTCAGCCTGAATGATCAGTGGAACCGTTTTCAAATACATGGCAGGCGTCACAAGAAGCCCAGCCAGAAGACCCGCAGCAAGCGTAGCCAGTAAATAACGAATCAACATTTAATTCCCCAATATCAAATTCGCCCTGATAGCCATTCACCATCAGGCGCTATTCATTTCCTGTTTTAAAAACTAGAAAACTAATGACAGGGAAAACCATATGAATGACGCATGTCATGCGCTGAATCGTGCAATGTATCGGAATGGGCAAGCCCCACACCGTAAATCAGAAAAGCACCGAGAAGCAGCGAGACGACAGCCGTACCAAGACGCGTCGCAAGCGGGATAACTACAATATCGGAAACAGAATTTTGGGTACGTGCAGCCATGACAACCTCCGTGCAGGCAGCAGGGAAAAACCTCCCATCAGGTGCGGACAAAATGTCCTTCACGCAACAGGCAGGTCTCCTGGCTCACGGGTCACAGGGTCTGAAACCACCTTCCCGGAAACGCAGTTTCCAGTGGTTGCCGGTTAACCGGCTTGTTTCATCCCTCTCCGCTCTACAGTCGCGGGGTCGGCTGCGATAAAGACGCCCGGATTGGGTCCGTCCGTCGCATTCCCTTTTGGTATCGCCGGGATTCGTTCCGGCAAGACCTGTTGTGTAAATTGACACTAGGCCTTCACCAATTCCGCGTCAATCAGTCCACATAGTATAGTCGCTTGCGCACTGGCTTAGCTTTTAGTCTTACCCAATTATCAATCATATCTGCATTACGAAACACTCTGGGCCAAAACCAAAGCATCAAACCAATGATCAGCACCCATGCAATAACGATATCGGACAAGAAATGCGCACCCATAAATACCCGATTAAAGGATATAAGCACCAATAACGGGATAAAAATACCGGCAACCCAACCGCGAAATCGCTTTGGCACAAAAACCAGAAGCGAAAGCATCGCCGCAGCGGCAGCCGCTTCACCGGAAGGAAATGAGCAACTGTGGCGACACATGGCAGCCATTTGCCAAGCCGGGGTAAAGTCCATCAAGCCACCAAACTCCACCAACTCCCTTGGCCGTGCGCGGCCAATGAGAGTTTTCAAGCCATGAACCAAAAGGCCGGGACCAAAACAAAAAGTCAGAGCAATATAAACAATCCTGTGCGGCGCAATAAAAGGTAAAGGTCGATACCACAAGGCATAAATTGCGCCTAAGACAATCATGCACGCAAGCAAGTACCACTGGCTGACCCGATGTAAATCTCTCAAAACAATCCATTGCGGATGCTTTGAAAGAATAAAATCCCCCGACTGAAAGAAATAACGTGAGACCGTTAAATCAATCTGTGGAAAAATCATAAAGAAACCACTGACTAATATAAAAATATATAAAAAATTCCTCTCCCATCGGAGAGAATATAATTCAAAGACAGTCTTCGATAATGAAGAAGTAAGCATGAAACAACTCTTAATAAAACTGATAATAAAAATTAAGAGGCGTATATTTTTAAATTATGTCATAAAATTGGTTTGCAATTAAAAACGCAAATACACTATTATTTATTTATAAAAATATAAGAATAATAAAATTACATAGATAAATATTGAACCTAATCTTCAGGATAGTGCAAATAATGCATCAATATCCAGACAGTTTTCAAGCGCTTCAGCCAAATCATCAAGCGCCGCATCGATGCCAGAACGATAATTATAATCTGAGCTACTCACACCAAACATCGCGAGAAAACACCGGCGAAATTCATCCGAGCCAAAAACACCATGCATATAGGTGCCCATAACACGACCATTCGCAGAGACGGCGCCATCATCATGACCGCCGATCCGCGAAAATGGGCGAATGGCATCAGGTCCATTGGTACGACCGATATGAATTTCGTAGCCATCAAGCGCAACATCATAAAGCTTCGATCGAGCCACAACATTGCGCACAATTTTTTCCGGTTCCATTACAGTATCAACATCGAGCAGCCCCAGACCGTCGACATTGCGCACCTGCCCCTCAATACCGTCAGGGTCGCTGATCCGGTTCCCGAGCATCTGAAACCCGCCACAAATGCCAAGCACATGGCCACCGCGCCGCATATGAAGCTGCAAATCGCGCTCCCATCCGTTTTCACGAAATGCAATCAGATCGGTAATGGTTGATTTTGTTCCTGGTAAAATCACAAGAGCCGCATCATGTGGCAAGGATTGCCCCGGAGGAACCATTATAATTTCAACCTCGGCCTCGGCCTTTAAAGGGTCAAGATCATCAAAATTGGCAATACGTGGCAACATTGGCACCGCCACTTTCAACGCTCTGGCAGCACCGCGTGTCGCCCGCTCCAATACAACCGAATCTTCCGCAGGCAATCGTGATACGGCCTTCAGCCATGGTACGACGCCAAAAGAACGCCAGCCCGTAAAGCGGGTAATCGCCTCCAGTCCGTCATCAAACAGCGAAATATCGCCACGAAACTTGTTGATAAGAAAGCCGCGCACCATGGCTCGATCTTCTTCTGGCAGGATTGTATGCGTGCCCACAATCGAAGCAATCACCCCGCCACGATCAATATCACCAACCAAAACCACCGGCACATCTGCCCGCGTGGCAAAGCCCATATTGGCAATATCACCTGCACGCAAATTGATTTCGGCAGGCGAGCCCGCCCCTTCGATCAGCACCAGATCGGCATCTTTGCTGATTATCTCGTAGGATTCCATCACGGCCGCCATCAGTTGCGGCTTCAACTGCTGATAATAACGCCCGCGCGCTTCACCGCGCACTTTTCCCTGAACAATTATCTGACTACCCATATCGGTCTGGGGCTTTAAAAGCACAGGGTTCATATGCACCGATGACGCCACCCCACAAGCCAGCGCCTGTAGCCACTGCGCACGGCCAATCTCGCCGCCATCATCACTGACGGCTGCATTATTAGACATATTTTGTGGCTTGAATGGCCGGACCTTCAGCCCGCGATTACGCGCAACACGGCAAAGCCCGGCAACAAGTATACTTTTGCCAACATCCGAACCCATCCCCTGAAACATGATCGCGCGTGTCATGCGCACATGCCTATCTCAAGTTCATTCCACTGACAATCGCCAGCGGCCTCGGTGCGGCAACACTCAGATATTCAGTCAAAAAAGGATACTGCCAAATTTCTTCATTAAACAGCGAAAAACTTGCCTTGTTTAGATTTGCTTAAGTATCTGATAACGGTCCGGTAACGATGTTGGGTTAAAAGGAAGCCAGAGACGGTTCAAACCTTCTCGACGCTCCGGATCTGGTATTGCGTACCGGAGCTTCTGCCTTTCTCACCTGCGTATAGTTTGGTGAGATTGCCATGCGTAATATTTGGCAAAACCGTGCACCTTGAAGGTAGCGCGGTTTTTGTCGTGGTTGTAAATTATAAATTATACGTGATCTTTTCATTAGTTTTATGCTGTCTGATTGAAATCAGACCATATTCCTGTGACAAGTATTTCGCAGAAATATCAAAAAACAAATAGACTTACAAAAAGCATCTGATTCTATTGGTTTTTCAGCATCCTGTTTTAAAAATCACCTCAGATTTAGAAAACACTGCTGAACCCTGGCAAGGATGCACATTACTTTTGGACGACTGAATTTTGACAACCCACAACGCAACCAAGACGCCTATTGCCGAAAAAACATTCTATGGCCTGCCATTGGCCGTGATCTTCATACTTGGCTATTTTTCTTTCCAGACCATAATGGTTACGCTCGTCTCCAACGGAGCTGGCCTTGATGATGCAGAACAGCTTGCCAATATCGGCTATCTTGACTGGGGTTATGGTGGATCTCAACCTCCACTTTACACATGGGTCACCAATTTCACGACCTCACTATTAGGCACCTCAATCCTAACCCTCCAAATTGTCAAATTTGGTATGCTGGCGAGCTTGTTCCTGAGTGTTTTTGGCGCAATGCGATTATTAGGATTCTCTCGCCTAGTTGCTTCGGCTTCGATGCTGGGATTATTTCTTATTCCGCAAATTGGTTGGGAATCGCAACGTGCGCTCACTCACTCCATTGCCGGTACGGCAGGTTGTGGATGGGCATTTCTGGCCTTTGCTTGGCACATGCGCAAGCGAAATATAACTTCTGCAGCGGCTCTCGGCGTCACAATGGCTGCGGCGATGCTTGGAAAATTCAATGCATCCTTATTTGTCGTTATGCTGATCATAACCGGCTTTTCAATAAACGAATATCGTAAAATCCTGCTATCAAAACTTTCCTTTGTAACCATAGCAGCATTTGCAATTTGTTTTACCCCCACAGCTCTGTGGATGCTGGCCCATAAATCCAGTGTTATTGCCCGATCTGATAAACTTCAAATTGGTGCATCAGGCAATTTATTCTTCGATCGCTTGAGTGGAGTGGGAAGTCTCATTGAAGCTGCATTTCTTTTTTCCATTCTTGCATTTGTAATTGCTGGAATCATATCTCTCATGCATTCCAGCAATCGAACATCACCAACACGCCCCTTCACGGCGGGTGAACTATTCATGCGCCGTCTTCTTATTGCAGGCATGTTGATTGTATTAACCGGCATTCTCATTACCGGCGTAAACAACATCAAGGATCGCTGGTTACAACCAGTGCTTTTCCTGACCCCGGCTGTAATTTCCTGCCTGTTTGATCAATATCGCCGAAATACGGGCGCATTAATGCAATTTGCCTCGGTTGGAATTGCTGCAGCACTCATAATTCCTCCCATTTTTGCCTATTACCTGACATATGGTTCAGGCAACCCACCCTATGGCCAGCTCGACTATCGAGGCTTTTATGAAAAGGTGCATCAAGATGGAAATTTCACAACGATCCTGACTGACAATGCACAGATCCCGGGGAATTTCAGACTGTTTGATCCATCAATCACTGTCATCCATCCTGAAACACCACATGGCGCATTACAGATGTCAAAACCTGTTCTGGTGATGTGGTTTGGTGATGCTACACCAAATAAGCAGATATCCGCACTTATGAAGGAAGCAAATATCACGCCTGATCATTCAGCTATTCGCACAGCCAATATTCGCTATCGAACACGTCCAGATACACATCTGACAGTGAGCTATTTCCTGCAGAAATAAGAACCTGTGCGCATTAGCTAATCCTGTTTATTCGACTGTTTCCTGCACAGCATGCGCAGTGCTTTTCACATCGCGTCCGACACCACGGACTGTATTTGCGCATGATGCCAGCGTAAAAGCACATAGAACGATTGCAATGGGAACAATGCGGGATAGTTTCATAGTGACCTCTCCATCGAAATGTTCAGTTTAACCTGACAGGCGAACATACTCTCTGATACAGCCGTTCGCCCTCTGGCACAGAAGCCGTTTTTGCTGCTGTCATATAAAAATCTATGGCAGCATTCTTCTTTAGCAAGCAAATAATTACAGTATTTTTTAAAAACCTGACAAAAAGGCAATCAACCACAAGCCAAGGCTGCAGCCCCCCACCCTGATCGGAATGTTTCAAAGCGTCCACTACGGCGATAAGATTCAAAAACGCTGCGTAGATGGGCCGCCACAACCTGAATATGCTGCCGTGCATCAGGACGAATAATCATACCAAGCTGGTAACGTCCTAATTCTGGCAAGCCATGTTCCGGTCCCAATGCAACAATTCCTTCACCAAGAAGCGTCTTGCCAAAAGGAGCAATGGCAAGATCTGCCTGTATCGCAGCACGCTGGCCTGTCGAATGCGAACTCATATAAGCAATACGATATGCCCGCCCCGAATTCTCCAACGCTTCCAGTGCATTACCACGCCACGCACAGCCCTCTTCCCAGATAGAAAGAGGTAGGGGATCACGACGATAAGCCGTACCACATTTTGCACCCGCCCAGACCAGCTCCTCGTCCAGAAGAACTTCAACATCGCCTTTGCCTGGTACGGTATGTGAAAGATTGACCAATGTTACATCAAGACGACGTTCATCAAGACGCTTACGCAGATTGGTACTCTGATCGATCACCACATCAACAGTAACCCCCGGATGGGTCTCGGCAAATCGCTTTAACACCAGCGGCAGAACACATTCTCCGATATCATCCGGCGAACCAAGCCGGACAACGCCCGTAATGGTGGGAGCAACAAATTTTGCCACCGCCTCACGGTTAAGAGCAAGCAGACGCCGCGCATAACCAAGCAGCACTTCACCGTCACTTGTCAGCGTCACTGAACGCGCGTCCCGCTCGAAAACAGCAACCCCTAGCTGCTCCTCAAGCTTCTTGATCTGCATGGAAACCGCGGATGGTGTGCGAAACACAACATTTGCAGCCGCTGAAAAACTGCCCGTATCAGCGATGGCGGCAAATGTGCGCAACACATCAATATCGAGCATTGGCAGAGGATGTTGGACCGGCGCTGTCATACTGATCTCCGCGATTTCTTATGATTCAATTTTTCTGATCTTATACCTTTCTATATTTCGTTTGATTGAACGTCAAGCTGGCCGCAAGCTTTGATCATCGAGATCAAAACATCCTCAACCAAACGCTTGGTCTCACTTTTTATCAGGAGAACGAAAATGAGCCTTCAATGTAAGACATTGCGAAGTGAATGCGCAGCACATTCATCTTTCATCCCGGACTGGCTGCGAAAGAGCATTCGATCAGCCGTCGCATTTCATTCTGCCTGGGCTTATCAAAAGCAGATCGCAAAAAGCCGCAGGATGCTGGAAAATCTGCCCGAACACATTCGTCACGATATTGGCTGGCCTTGCATCGAAGATCGCCTTCCAGCACCCGGACAAAACAGTCGAAACAAGTAAACATGATTGCAAATTGAGGGCATGATATGATGTGCCCTCAATTTAACGACATCCAGGTACCAATTTACGGCAGGCATTTAGCCGCACTATGCAATCTGAAACTTCTATGCCTCAATATATCTGTCCTGTTTGCGCCATAGCCTATCATTCATAAATCCAGGCTGGAACAGCATGACAACCGGATGACTGGACCTGAGAAGGTCTGGTGTCATGACGGAGGTGTAAAGCCGGAAACTGCGACGGGAACCGCAGTTTGGCTTTTTGAAGATGGGATTGATCAGACTATGAATCCAGATTCAGCAGTTAAACGATCTATTGTGTTTTTTCTGGTACCTGACTTCTCGATGATCGCATTTGCGACAGCGATCGAGCCGCTACGCATTGCCAATCGAATGCTGGGTTATGAAGCCTATCGCTGGCGCCTTACATCCACTGATGGACAGCCTGTAACAGCATCAAATGGCGTCGAATGCGCCGTCAACGCTTCTTTGGAAAATGAACGGCGCCTTCTCCAGCGCGAACAACGTCCATCCATGGTATTTGTCTGCTCCGGCGTGTATGTGGAAGCATTTCGCAACAAGTCGGTCTTCGCATGGCTGCGCGAAGAATATAATCGCGGTGTCGCGATCGGCGGACTATGTACCGGTGCGCATATTCTGGCCGCAGCCGGGCTTCTCTCTGGCAAGCGCTGCGCGATTCACTGGGAAAATCTGCCCGGCTTTTCAGAATCATTCCCGAAAGCCGAAGTCTATGCAGACCTTTTTGAGGTCGATAGCAATATATATACTTGCGCAGGCGGAACTGCTTCACTCGATATGATGCTGAAGCTCATTGGCGATGATTTTGACGACAATCTGGTCAACCGCATTTGTGAACAGGCTCTGACGGACCGCGTACGCAACCCCCATGATCGCCAACGCCTGCCGCTTCGAGCTCGTCTTGGCATTCAGAATTCAAAGATTCTGACCATTATCGAAATGATGGAAGCCAATCTTTCAGAGCCGGAAACACTGATTGATGTTGCACATAATATCGGACTTTCGCGCCGTCAGGTCGAACGGCTGTTTCGTCAGGAGATGGGGCGATCACCAGCACGTTATTATCTTGAAATCCGCCTCGACCGGGCACGGCATCTGCTGTTGCAATCATCTATGCCGGTCGTTGAGGTGGCCGTTGCCTGTGGCTTCGTTTCTGCGTCGCATTTTTCCAAATGTTATCGTGAACTCTATGGTCGTTCACCACAGCAGGAGCGGGCTGATCGCAAAATGCCCGTTGCAGCCTGAGTGCAATAAACGCCACGCCAAAAGCGTGGCTTTTTATTTTAAATCATAGTGATAGCTCTTCACTGTGAATCAAATTCTCAACTTTGGAAAAAGACAGATCTTCTACCCCTGCAACAATCATGAAACCTATTTTTGCTTCGGTCGCCTGACGCTGTGATTATGTCGTAGAATGACAATTGCCAGTAGCGGGCAATCACTATGATTCCATCAAATGAAAAAATGGGATCGCATAGAATGGCAGAGTTTCCGAAAAAAGCGAAAGTGGTCATTGTCGGACTTGGCGGCATCGTCGGTGCCTCTGTTGTCCATCACCTGATCGAGCGTGGATGGGATGACATTGTCGGCATCGATAAATCTGGCATCCCCACCGATATTGGTTCCACCGCCCACGCATCCGATTTCTGCTATGCAACCAGCCATGATTATCTGACATGCTGGACAACACTCTATTCCATCAATTTTTACGAAAAAATGGGCCACTATGCGCGTGTCGGTGGCATTGAAGTTGCCCGCACTGGCGACGATTCCCGCATGGAAGAGCTAAAGCGTAAGGTCGCATCAGGCAAAGCATTTGGCACACGTGCCCGTCTCATGGATCCGTCCGAAATCAAGGAAAAATTCCCGCTTATAGAAGAAAACCTCGTTCAGGGTGGCCTGTGGGATCCAGACGCAGGTCTCGTCATTCCCCGCTCACAGACGGTTGCAGGCAAACTGGTTGATCAGGCCGAAGCCACTGGCAAGCTAAAAAGTTTTGCCAATACACCCGCTCAGTCGCTGGTTGTTGAAAATGGGCGCATCAAAGCAGTTGTCACCCATCGCGGGACGATTGAAGCCGATTATGTAATCGTTTGTGCAGGTCTCTGGGGTCGTCTGCTTGCTGAAATGGTTGGCGAAGACTTGCCCGTCATGCCGATTGACCACCCGCTCACCTTCTTTGGCCCCTATAATGAATTTGCAGGAACCGGCAAGGAAATCGGCTGGCCGCTTATGCGCGATCAAGGCAATTCCGCCTATATGCGCGACACGGGCGATCCGAAAACCGCAGAAGGTGGCCAGATCGAATGGGGTTATTATGAAGAGACCAATCCGCGTCTTTGTCACCCACGGGATCTGCTGGAAAAACACGAAGCCCGTCTGTCACCATCGCAACGCGATCTTGACATGGAACAGGTTCTTGAACCGCTGGAGCGGGCCATTGAACTGACCCCGATCCTGGGAGAGCTTGGCTATAATGAAAGCCATTCCTTCAACGGCTTTCTTCAGGTCACGACCGATGGCGGACCTTCGATTGGCGAAAGTCAGAAAGTGCGCGGTCTGTGGTATGCGATTGCAATCTGGGTCAAGGACGGCCCCGGCATGGGCAAGCTCATAGCCGACTGGATGACCGATGGGCGCACAGCGATCGATCATCATTCTATCGACTATTCGCGTTTCTACCCGCACCAGTTAACCGAACAGTTCATCTGGGATCGATGCACTGAAACCGCAATGAAAGTTTATAATCCGGCAGTACATCCACGCGAACCATTTTCCAAAAGCCGTAACATCCGCCGCTCCCCTTTCTACGAACGGGAAAAGGAGCTTGGTGGCTATTTCATGGAATTGGGTGGCTGGGAACGTGCGCATGGCTATGCTGCCAATGAACATTTGCTGGAAAAATATGGCGATCGCATTCCAATACGCGAAAACGAGTGGGATAATCGTCATTTCTGGCGTGTATCCAATGCCGAACATCTCGCATTGAGTGAAGATTGCGGCATCATCAATCTCTCACATTTTGCAATATATGATATTGAAGGGCCGGACCATGTCGAATTGATGGAATGGCTATGTGCTGCAAAAATCGGCGGCGATGCCAATATCGGCAAAGGCATTTATACTCACTTCCTCGACGACGAAGGCATGGTGCGTGCGGATTTTACGGCAATTCGCATGGCTGATCGCATTCGCATGATCAATGGTGCGGATGCAGGACCACGTGATTTCCATTATATGCGCCGTGTGGCGGAAGATAAAGGTTTTGATGTAACCATCAAAGATGTGACAGAAGAATATGTTACCATCGGCATATGGGGACCAAACGCACGCGACAATCTCAAAAAAATTGTCGAGAACCCGGAAGGCCTTGACCTTGAAAACTTCGCATTTGCCGCCATCAAACCGATCCGTATAGCCGGCAAGGACGTAACTGCATTCCGCATTTCCTATGTCGGCGAACAGGGCTGGGAATTACATATGCGTTATGAAGACGGGCTTGCCGTTTGGGACGCCCTCAGATCAACCGGTGTCATTGCTGTTGGTGTTGAAACCTATGCCAATACGCGCCGCATGGAAAAGAGCTTGCGTCTTCAAAACGCAGACCTGCTCACCGAATATAACCTGCTGGAAGCAGATCTGGCCCGTCCGAAAGTCAAGGAGGCAGATTTTCGCGGCAAAGCAAAACATATTGAATACAAAGCCCGTGAACATCAGCCAGCCATGCTTTGCACTCTGATTATGAACGAGAATATCGATTCCAAAGGCATAAAACGCTATCCGGTTGGCATTCTGCCAGTGCTTGACCCTGACACAGGTGAAACGCTGGTCGATGAACTCGGACGCCGCTCATTCACGTCATCCATAGCCTATGGCCCAACCATTGGCAAAAATATAGCACTGGCTTATTTGCCGTGGTCCTATTGCCAGCAAGGTCGCAAACTGCATGTGGAATATTTCGGTGAAACCTATCCGGTCGAAGTTGTATCAATTGGCTACAAACCGCTTTACGACCCGGAAAACCTGAAACCAAGAAGTTGATGAAAAAGCCGGGGCAAAACCCCGGCTTTTATTGAAATGATGCCTTACCATTCGAAATGACGATATTTTCGTCGCCTTTCAATGCTTCGCGATCACCATTTGGAAAGGTCACAAAGCAACCGCCATCGCAAAAATCGACCGTCTCTCCAGCAGCAATCAGCATTTCACGCTTTGAAGCACCTTCGGTTACGACAATTGTCTGCTCAAACGCATCACTGTTTAAAACACTCGCGGCATAAAGCTTCGGCATGAAAAACGAAATTGCCAATATTGCACCAAAGGCAATCTTGCCAGCATAGTTAATCTGAACTTTGTTCATATCGTTTCAGCGTTTCCGCCCTCTCGCTGCAAGCCGAAAATCAGCCCCATGTGTATTAAGCAGTTTCCTACTCTCATTCTTCATCACTTATATGACTTCAACTGAACCGTAACTGAACACGAAGCTCACACTTTGTCATCCTGTTCGAGTGGGCCTGCTTCAACAGGCTTTGTCTTATGCGATTTTGGAAGACGTGATGAATCCTTATTGATCAATTCTGATAGTTTTTCGATTTCAGCAACGCCAAGCACCAGATCAGTTGACGACGATGCCAGGCGTATCCCTTCTGCATGGAAACGCTCAACAATCTGAAAACGCAATTCATTTTTTATCCCACTGGTGGATGTGATATCTGCCACATGCGCATAGACATCAAAAACCATCAATGAATCCGTCATGCTCTGGAACGCAACGGACGGTTCCGGGTTCTTCAGAATCGATGGATGCGCCCGAACGATTTCCGACAAAAGCAGATGAACGCGCCGTGGATCATCAGTGTAAGCTGCCTGTACATTAATATCGATACGGCCAAGCTTGTTGCGCAATGTCCAGTTGCCGACATTGCCATTAATCAGTGTCGAGTTTGGAATGACAATAGATTGTTTCTGGAAGGTTTCCACCTCCGTCGCGCGTACGCTGATCTTTTTGACAATACCGCTGACCGTGCCAGCTTCGACCCAGTCTCCAACTTTGAAAGGCCGCTCTGCCAGCAATATAAGGCCAGAAACAAAGTTCTGTACGATATTCTGAAGGCCGAAACCGATACCGAGTGACAAACCACCGGCAATCAGTGCCAGACTGGACAGATTGAAGCCTGCTGCCGACACAGCAATCAAAGCTGCAAGCACAAGCCCGACATAACCAACCACTGTACGAATAGAATTGCGAACACCTGAATCGACGCGCCCGCGAACAAGAACCTTGCTATCCAGCCAATTCTGAAACCAGTGCGTCATCAGATAGACGATGATGAACAAGGCAGCGCCAGTCAGAATACCCATAAGCGATATGGAAATACTGCCAATCTGGAAGCCGGTCATCAAATGATAAAATGAGTCCTTGAGTTCCACCCACTGGAAACCAAACTGCATCAGCACCAGCGGTATTCCTACCAGTGCCACCGCAAGATTAATAAAAATACCAACAACCAGTCCCAGCTGATCGAGCTTTGCCTCATCAAAATGAAACCGGTCACGCATCACCCGGCCAATGGGACTGGATGCGAAAGCCTGTTCTTCCGAAAAGGCGCGTCCAGTGAGAAATCCCAGATACATAATAACCAGTAGCGCACCTGTTACGACGATCTGCTGCGCCATGAAACGGGCAAGACCAATAAAACCAAGACAGGCAGCGACAATGGGCACAAGCCCCAGAAGAATAAGAAATATCCTGAAAGCCTTTGGCCAGGGGCGCGGAACTTCTCCGAGATTTTTCTCAATCGGCTTGATAAGCGCAATGACAAATATCAGCAGGCCAATAATGACAGTTGAAATTAGGCTTTTAGCCATCGTCAGAGATAATGGCGACGAGAGAACCTGATTAACCTTGCTGAAGAATACATCAAGTCCATAGACCAGTGCCATCCCTGTTATCAGCCAGACCAGCACGCGCCCCGGGCGCGGGGCAATGGGTACAAGACGCCAATTGGGTGTGTAAGGGCTGATGCAGGCGAATGCCAAACGGCTGATAAAAAATACGATACCCAGAACAATGAAAAATGATTGCAGGATTGCTCCAATATCGGGTCTGAGCACATTGAAATAATCAAGAAAAAAATAAGTTGCCGCAAGAAAGACCACTACAGCACCCGAGGGAATAGCTGTTGACCAGAAGGCAACCGCCAAGCGGCTTAGATAAGATGGTGCTTCATTGCTGACATCCCGTTCATAAAGAGATCCCAGAACACGACGTGCGCCAAGCTGGATAACCAAAGCGGCAATGGCAGCAAAGAAAGCCGCAGCCAGAAATGAGCTGAGCTTGAACATATAAACAAATCGCCACCATGATTTCACAATGCTCCCAAGCGAAATCAGCTGAGTATTGGCAGCATCAGCAACCTCGGAACCAAGAGTCAAATCGAGTTTCACCCGCTGGGATAATGTTCGCGTAAACAGATCGCGGCGCATATTGCCGATTTTTGCAGACATCTGGTTGACAGAAAGCGAAGCATCTTCTGTTTCACCGATGACCGCATTGATCTCGGCCTTTTCCGCAAGCAGTCTTGCACGCTCATCAGCAACAATTGCGGATTCTGCGGCCTGTTCACCGGAAGGCGCCGTACCCAACTGTTCAAGACGTGTATTTATTTCCGTCAATCGGGGACGAAAGGCTATCCCTGCATCAAGCAGTTTCTTGGACAGACCATCAAGCCGCAACTTGAGATTGGCAAGCGTTTCATCGCTGTCTGAAGGCTTCTGCAGCTGATCACTGATCGCTTTTGCCTGCTGCTTGAGATCATTGATAATGGGCTTTTGCTGCTGCACGATATTCGAAACAGGCGTAACCGCATCATTAGCATCCGAACCGGTATTTTGCATTATCGCAGGCGCCACGGATTGCGGGGTGCCTGCTTGTGCATAAGAACGCTCAGGCGCTCCAACCAATGCAACGAAACTTGCCATTACAAATGCAATTGCGCGGAACGTCGATAGATGTATCAATTTGCACTCTGCCGGTTTCAATTTCAGGGTTTCAACATAAAGCGCATTACAGCGGAAACAAGCTCTACAACATTAGCTGCAAAATCAAAATCCGCTTTCTAACATACCCCTTATTCGTAGGTGGGCTGTCACAACGACAATGGCGATAGAGCAGAAAACGATTCCCTTTTTTGAATCGATGCTGTAGGTGTCATTGCTAAGCTTCGGGAATTATACAATGTTTTTGAATCAGCAATGGTACAAAACCAAATAAACAGAATAGCTTAGAGGATAGGAAAACCTGTTCTTATACTATATTGTTTGCGCACTAAGCCTGTCGGGGAGAGTTCAAGCGTTTTGATTAGAGGCATGAACCATACAGATCAGCGTACTGATCGTTATAACCGGCATAGTTTTATGCTGATTATATCGTGCGCCCTGTCATTTGCTGCCTTTTTATTCGCCGTAGATCTTTCTGCACTCAGCAGTGAAACCTGTCGCGCACAAGCCGGAACAATGGCTGCACAGCAGCTAGACAAGTCACCTGCCCTTCCAAGCCGTCAACAATCCACACCGGCAGTGCAGCCAATACGTGCTGTTCTGACCGAGCTGATTGCAGCCAAAATCAAGCTTTCCAGCCCACAAGGAAATGGTGATACTTTTATACCATTCTCCAGCGAGCTTGTCTTGTCGGGTGGAAAGCCTGTCGAAGCTGCAACCCGCCTGCGCTTTTTTACGGCTTCACCCGGCCACTATGCCTGTGCTCGTGCACCGCCTAAAACCGCATAGTCTCTTCTGCGGAAGAATGGCTGCTGCCACCCTGAATCAATTACGAAAAAATGCGCTATAAAGGTTTGTTTTAATACACTTTTATAGTCGCCCAATATCTGGAATTTCAACTCATGCGTACTTCTAAATGGGTCGCTGTGCTTTATGGACTGATCGTTTTGATCGGTGTCATCATTGCCTTGCCCAATTTCTTCACAAAGCAACAGCTCGAAGCAATGCCATCGTGGTTCCCAAAACGACAGGTAACGCTCGGCCTTGACCTCAGTGGCGGCTCTTACCTCGTCCTCGAAGTCGATGCAGCCAGCCTCAAGAAAGATCGCATGCGTGCACTTCTTGATGATGCGCGTGGCAAATTGCGTGCTGAGCGCATTCAGCCGCAGTCGATCCGTGCCGTTGGCGATTCCGTTATTGTAACAATCCCTGATGCTGATCAGCGTGCAAAAGCCGATACAGCACTCAAAACATTGATTTCCCAGGTTAACACAACCGGCTTCGGAACAGCGATCAACGATATTGATGTTACAAGCAGTGACAATCAGGTTCGTCTGACACTGACACAGGCAGGTTTTACCTATCGACTGGATGCAGCTCTTCAGCAGAGTCTGGAAATTATTCGCCAGCGCGTGGATCAGGTCGGTGTTGCCGAACCGTCAATCCAGCGGGTAGGCTCTGATCGTATCGTCGTTCAGCTCCCCGGGCTTCAGGATCCGGCACATCTTCGCCAGCTTCTGGGCAGCACGGCAAAGATGAGCTTCCATATGGTGGCAGATGCTAATCCAAATGATGCACCGCCTCCCGGAGTGACCATTCTACCGGATTCCAAAGAACCGGGTATCAAATACCCTATTGAAGATCAGGTTGCCCTCTCCGGTGAACGCCTGACCGATGCGCGTGCAGGCTTCGACCAGCGCACCAATGAACCAATCGTTTCATTCCGTTTTGATAGCCTTGGCGCACGTCAGTTTGCGGATATCACCACCAAAAATGTGGGCCGCCCCTTTGCTATTGTTCTTGATGGCAAAGTCCTGACAGCACCGCGTATCAACGAGCCGATTACTGGCGGTTCCGGCCAGATCACGGGCAATTTCACTGTTCAGGACAGCGTGGTTCTTTCTGCATTATTGCGTGCAGGTGCTCTTCCGGCCCCGCTGACAGTTATTGAAGAACGCACTGTTGGCCCGGATCTTGGTGGCGATGCCATTAAGATGGGTCTGATCACAGGTATTGCAGGCTTTATCCTCGTCGCAGTCTTCATCCAGCTGCTCTATGGCGTCTGGGGTTTGATTGCCAACGTAGCCCTTCTGTTGCATACGGTTCTGACATTCTCTGCTCTTAGTCTCATCGGGGCAACGCTGACATTACCGGGCATAGCGGGTATCATTCTGGGTATCGGTATCGCGGTTGACGCGAATATTCTGATCAACGAACGCATAAGGGAAGAAACCCGCAAAGGCCTGGGTGCTATGGCCGCCCTCGACAAGGGCTTCCATGCAGCCTTTGCAACCATTGTTGACTCTAACGTTACCTCGCTGATTTCGACAATATTGCTTTTCATGTTCGGCACAGGTCCGGTGCGTGGCTTTGCCGTCGCCATGATGCTCGGCATCGTGATTTCGATGTTCACGGACGTAACACTCGTGCGCATGGCCATGGCCTGGTATGTCCGCAAACGCAAACTCAAGGTACTTGTCATCAAGCCATTCATGAGAATCGCACCGGAAAATCCAAACTTCCGTTTCATGAATGCTCGCTTCTTCGGTATCGCAACCTCTATCATTTTGTCGCTTGCTTCGATTGGCCTGTTCTTCAAGCCAGGCCTGAATTACGGCATTGATTTCAAGGGCGGCATTCAGGCAGAGATCACCACATCACAGCCAGCCGATCTCGCGCAATTGCGTGAAAAGCTCGGAAGCCTTGGCCTTGGTGAAGTTGCTCTTCAATCAGCCGGCAGCCCAAATGACGTCCTGATCAGAATTCAGCGTCAGGATGGCGGCGAGGAAGCGCAGACGATTGCTGTCAATAAAATGCGTGAAGCAATTTCAACAATTGATGCAGACGCGAAAATTGATCGTACCGAAGTTGTCGGACCAAAAGTCTCCGGCGAACTCGCTCGCTCAGGCTTCATCGCAGTCGTGCTTTCCGCACTTGGTATGCTCATCTATCTTTGGTGGCGATTTGAATGGTTCTTCGCAATCGGCGCAATCGTCACGCTTATTCTTGATACCACAAAGATGGTTGGATTCTTTGCGCTCTTCCAGCTTGATTTTAACCTGACAGCCATTGCAGCACTTCTCACCGCAATCGGTTACTCTGTAAACGATAAGGTCGTGGTTTATGACCGCATGCGTGAAAACATGCGCCTTTATAAGTCAAAACCGCTGCGTGAGATCGTGGATATGAGTATCAATCAGGTACTCATCCGCTGTATCTACACTTCTGTAACGACATTCCTTTGCTTGTTGCCAATGGCGATCTGGGGTGGCAGTGCGGTTCACAACTTTGCTGTACCAATGCTGTTCGGTATCTTTATCGCAACAACCTCATCGATCTTCATTGCAGCACCAATCCTGCTTCTGCTCGGAGACTGGTGGAAACGCCGCCAGGATGCGCATCAGGCAGCAATTGAAAACAGTGCAACTGTGCAGAAATAAAAATATTGCCGGGCATGGTTCTGACCATGCCCGGCTTTCATAAAATTTTACACGGCCAAAACGGGAGGATAGGCCTATGCCTCTGATAGCTGCAATCATCATTGGCAATATGCTGCGAATACCCGTCCTCGACCACACGTCCCTTCAAAAGCCTTCTATCTGTTAGGGTCAGGCTCTTTTCTCTCCATAATGAATGACCCAAGTTTTATTTCAGATTGAAAGAAATTGGCATTAAAGCTATTGCGGGAGAGGCATCAAATGCTCAAATATGGGATATGCGAATCCCTCATTCACCCAAAATGTTGTGATTGCAATTTTGAATGATTTTGATGCAGGACGCATCGTCAATCTTGCAAAGCAGGCCAACCCAAAGGGGCATATTATTATAGTACGTTCCAATCCGTAACCGAAACTCAATTTCTGCGCTAAGCTGGTGCAAAATCTGTCGTCCTCGGCAAAGCTCAAACCATTAAAATTATGAAAGAGCGTTATAAAAAAGAACAAAATAAAGGTGTTTTGCAAGAACACATAAATCTAAGAGTAAGGACGAAGGGAAATTGAATGCGAATTGAACGTATGGTGGCTGATTAATGAAGTTCAAGGATTATATCTGGCCGATAATAGGTATTTTGGCCGTGATCGTTTCAGCATGGCTTCTCTATCGGGAATTACGCAGCATTTCTCTTGAAGACGTTCTGGACAGTTTATACGCAATCCGTACACATCATTGGATATTGGCAGCTGCCGCTGCTCTTCTGGCCTATAGCTCACTTGCCGGATATGACCGTATTGCCCTTCTTCATCTGCATCGCAAAATATCATGGCTCTTCATAGCTCTATGCTCGTTTACGACCTATGCATTATCGCATAATATTGGCGCATCGGTCGTATCAGGTGCCGTTGTTCGTTATCGGGCCTATTCGTCTCAGGGAATGCCGGGCAGCGAAATTGCCGTATTGATTGCCTTTTGCTCCTTTACCTTCATTCTGGGCGTCCTCATTACCTCCAGCATCGTTCTGCTTCTGGAACCGCATATTCTGATGCGCTTTAATGAGGAACTGACACCAACCATTTCCATCATTATCGCACTGGTAATGCTGGCATTTGTCCTTCTTTACATTTTCGGCAGCTGGCTTCAGCTTCGTCCTTTGCAGATTGGCAAGTTTCGTCTGGAATATCCGCGCCTGCCAGTGGTGACGCAGCAACTTATTGTTGCCCCGCTTGAGCTTATTGGTGCAGCCGGAATCATCTATTTTGCTTTGCCTGAGGTTGGTAATCCCGGCTTCCTGATCATCCTCGGTATTTTTCTTGTGTCCTTTTCAGCGGCACTCATATCGCATGCACCAGGTGGTCTTGGTGTGCTTGAACTGGTATTTCTCACCGGCTTGCCGGATATGAAGCCGGCCGATGTTCTTGCAGCCTTGATCGTCTTTCGCCTGCTCTACCTTCTCATCCCCTTTGCAATATCGCTGGTTGTCGTGCTGTTTTTTGAGAAATCTCAATTCATCCTGCGCTGGAATGACAAGCAGAAAAAATAAGAACAAGAAGCGGGTATATTTTTCATAAACCCGCCTCCATTTGAATTTATTTTTCTTAAATTGACAGTTAATAGCCCATATCTTGGAAATTGCTTCGCATAACATTCCAATGCAGAGCAAAACCAGCCTCCCAAGGCTCTTTTCAAGAGGAACTAAAGCATGCCTGCGACATTGATCATCCCCGGTTACAAGGGATCGGAAGCAGGCCACTGGCAGCGCCAATGGTTGCATGACGATCCGTCAGCAGTGCTCGTCGAACAGGACGACTGGCACTATCCGGTGCTATCCGACTGGATGCACGCGCTAGAAGCCAAGCTCGCCGAAAATCCCGGTGCAGTTCTGGTTGCCCATAGTCTTGGTTGCATTCTCGTTTCGCACCTCGCAAGCCGTCCGGCGGCAGCGCATGTTGCAGGCGCTTTACTGGTTGCTCCCGCCGATGTTGAAACCATGTCTCGCCGCGATAGCCGCTTTGCGAGCTTTGCTCCTTTGCCGCGACATGAATTGACATTTCCGTCCATTGTCGTTGCCAGCCGTAATGATAATTACATGAGCTTCGCCAAGGCAGAAGCCATCGCCAATGTCTGGGGTTCAGGCTTTGTTGATGTTGGCCACGCCGGACATATCAACGTGGAAAGCGGCTTCAGCCGTTGGCCAGAAGGCGCAATCCTCGCCTCTTCGCTTCACAGAGAACCAATAACACACACGCTATCCCAAGCAGCGTGATCGCGAACCGCCCACTTTTCACAAGTCGGGCGGTTCTTATTTTTCAGCTATGCTGTTTACGCTCAAGCCAGATTTTTAAAACCAGTGTCAGCAACGCTATGCCAGCCAGGGTAGAAGCAGCGGCAAATGCTCCGGCCACATTGTAATCATTGAACAAAAGCTCAACTTGCAGCGGCAAAGTATTGGTTTTTCCACGAATGGCGCCGGAAACAATAGACACAGCACCAAACTCACCCATCACACGTGCATTACAAAGCACGGCACCATAAAGCAGTGCCCATTTGATGTTGGGGAACGTGACATAGAAAAATGTCTGCCAGGCATTGGCTCCCAGTGTCAGAGCCGCCTCTTCCTCATCACTCCCCTGCACTTCCATCAACGGAATGAGTTCACGCGCTACAAAAGGCGAAGTCACGAACAGGCTGACCAGAAAGATCGCCGGCACCGTGAACATGATCTTGATGTCATAGCTCTCAAGAAGCGGTCCTAACAGCCCCTGGGATCCATACAGAAACAGATAGGTCACACCCGCCACAATCGGAGACACTGAAAAAGGAATCTCCACAAAGGTGATCAGAAGCCTGCGTCCCGGAAAGCGAAATTTTGTAACCAGCCAGGCAACACAAATGCCAAAGGCCATATTGATCGGCACAACAACAATCGCTGTCAATACCGTCAGCCACACGGCATGCAGCGTATCAGGTTTCAGGATTTCACTAAAGAAAACACCCATGCCCTTGCTGAATGCATAGGAAAAAATAATCGCCAGCGGAGCACCAATGCAAATAGCCGACAAGACCACGACAAGACCAATCAGCAGGCTGCGGACGGGACCCGGCGCATTACGCGCCTGAACACTAGCGCTCTGCATAACGAAGCTGCCTTGCCTGAATAAGATTGGTTACAAGAAGCATGATAAAGGCCATCAGCAGCATGACGAAAGCCAAAGCCGCCGCTGCCGGATAATCATATTCATCAAGCCTGATAAACACGAGAAGTGAAGTCACTTCCGTTTCAAAAGGCAGGTTCCCTGAAATGAAGACAATTGAGCCAAACTCACCAAGACTGCGCGCGAAAGACAAGGACGCCCCGGCAAGAAAAGCTGGAAAGATTGTCGGCCAGATAATATGCGAAAAAATCTGCCACGGCTTTGCGCCAAGGCTGCGTGCTGCCTCTTCAACATCCGCGCTCATATCTTCCAGCACCGGCTGCACAGTACGCACGACAAAAGGGATGCTTGTGAAAAACATCGCAATCATAATACCAAGCGGTGCATAGGCGACTTTGATACCAATCGGTTCAAGAAAACGCCCAAACCAACCATTGGGAGCAAAAAGCGTCACCAGCGCCAGACCGGCAATCGCCGTCGGCAAGGCAAAAGGCAGATCAACCGCCGCATCAATCAATCGCTTACCCGGAAACTGATAGCGGGACAAAACCCATGCCAGCAGCAATCCAAACAAACCGTTGAAAACTGTAGCAACGGCTGCGGCACTGATCGTAATCCGAAACGTCGCCAAGGCCCGCTCAGATGTCACAATCCTCCAGAAATCACTCCAGCCGAGGCTTGCAGTTTTCAGGAGCATTGCCAAAAGCGGCAAAGCGACAATCACCGCCAGATAAAGCAAAGTGCAGCCGAGGGTAAGACCAAAGCCCGGCAGCACCGAATTGCGTTTCATGCTCAGAATTGACACTGAATTTTTCCAGAAAAAAGGCGGAGATCAAATATCCCCGCCGGATAGTTTTGTTTACTTGGCAGTAAAAAGCTTATCAAGTACGCCACCTTCGGCGAAATGCTCTTTTTGCACCTTTTCCCAACCGCCAAATGCATCTTCGACCGTTACAAGACGAACATCAGGATAAATATCCTTATGTTTTGCAATCACATCCTTGTCGTGCACACGGTTAAAGTTCTGGGCAACAATTTCCTGGCCTTCCGGCGAATAAAGATATTCGAGATAGGCTTCGGCAATCTTTCGCGAGCCACGCTTATCGACAACCTTATCAACAACCGTTACCGGAAACTCCGCAAGCAGGCTGACTTCAGGAACGACAACATCATATTTGTCGGCTCCGAGAACTTTTTCAGTCCCACGGGTTTCTGCTTCAAATGTCACAAGAACATCACCAATACCGCGTTCCGCAAATGTGGTTGTTGCACCACGACCACCAGTATCAAACACCGGCACATTCTTGAATATCTTGCCGATGAACTCGTGCACCTTGTCCTGATCACCGTCAAATGCTTCATTGGCATAAGCCGTTGCCGCCAGATAGGTATAGCGTGCATTGCCTGAGGTTTTCGGATTCGGGAAAATAACCTTCACGTCTTCACGGGCCAGATCATCCCAGTTCTTGATGCCCTTGGGGTTTCCCTCACGCACAAGAAAAGCAGGAAACGAATAATAAGGCGAAGAATTGTTCGGCAAACGCTTCTGCCAGTCAGCCGGGATCAGATCGCCCTTGTCGTGCAGAACCTGAACATCTGTCACCTGATTAAAGGTGACAACATCTGCTTCAAGTCCCTCAAGAATAGAACGTGCCTGCTTGGAGGAACCGGCATGAGACTGATTAACGGTCAGATCTTCACCTGTCTTGGCTTTCCAGTCAGCAACAAACGCCTTGTTGACCTGCTCGTAAAGCTCGCGCGCAATATCATAGGAAACATTGAGTATTTCCGTTGGCTGCTGCGCCTGCACTGGAACAGCGCCCAGACCAAGAGCCATTGCCGCATATAGAATAATTTTCTTCATATATATCACCCTTCTCACTTTACTTGCGCAAAGCACCCAAAATCGACTTGCATTGGGAAATAAATTTACAGAGAGGCGGCAAAGAATCAATCTAAATCATTGATTTAAATATATAAACTACTTTTGAAACCATTCTTGGAAATCGCATCTAGCAGTAAAATTCATACGAGAATATTTTTCCACCAACCTATAAAACCACGCAATAAAAATGAGAAAGCCGGAAGCTTTCGCCCCCGGCTTTCGAAACTTTTTCCACCTGTCAGGCTTACCAAAACCCGCGATGCTGCCAACACCAGAGAAAATTTTGCTCACCACCCTCAAGACGGTTACGACGGCGCTCTGCAATTTCATCAGCACTCAGCTTCATATCATGCCAGGGCTGTTCCAAAGAAGCCATCACTGCCTGAACAGCACTTTTCAGGCTTCTCATCAGCGTTTGAAATATATGATTCATAAGAGCCTCCCGATAGCATATCCACTTCAAAGCCACGTTTTTACCGCAACAATGAACGATGTGTTAATTTTTGAAGGCTTCTTCAGTAAAGTCAATATCCTACTTATTCTATCGGAGTTAACACAATGAAATATTTTGCGAGCAACCATAAAGCGGCACGCAAAATTATTTCCCATTACACCTCGTAATCGTCAACTGGCCGAATATGTACCTTTTCAACATGACGCCCGTTCATCGCCTGAATCGTGAACTCAAACCCATCAGCAATGAAACTCTCACCGCCCAATGGCAAATGACCAAGGTGCCAGATCACATAGCCGGCAAGCGTAGTATAACGATCACTGTCATCCACAAGATCACATTGCAGGATACTGCTCATACGGCGAATGTCCGTGAAGCCATCCACCAGATAGCCCCCCTGTCCATCTGATTCTGCAACAGATGCCTCTTCGTCCTCATCCGGGAATTCACCGGCAATAGCTTCAAGCACATCTGTCGGTGTAACCACACCTTCAAAAGAGCCATGCTCATCAATCACCACAGCCAGTTGCACGGGGGAGACACGTAATTGTTCCATCACCCGCAACACATTTGCATTCTCATGGACAACAAGCGGTTGTTTGATCACATGTTCCCAATCAATCGGCTTCTTGTCGCTCATATCCAGCAACAAATCCTTGACAAGAGCCACACCAACAAACTCGTCCACCTGACGGCGTGCAACAATCACACGGGAATGTGTGAGCCCTCGAATCGAGGCATGCAGCTCGCCTTCATCTTCATCCAGATCAAGCCACTCGATTTCATTGCGTGGCGACATGATTGAACGAACCGGACGCTCGGCAAGATCAAGAACACCGCGGATCATCTCTTTTTCTTCCGGCAGGAAGATATCACTTGATGCGGTTTGCTGTGCAATCACATCAACCGTATCAGAGAGCGGATTGTCATCGCGCTGTCCGCCAAGAAGCCGCAACACAGCCCCCGCAGTCCTTTCACGCAGATCATTGGTTGTCACAAGCTTCTCGCGATTCTTGCGCGCCATCTGGTTGGCTGCCTCGATCAACACCGAGAAACCAATGGCCGCATAGAGATAGCCCTTTGGAATATGGAATCCAAAGCCTTCAACAACCAGACTGAAGCCGATCATCATCAGAAAGCCGAGACACAGAATAACGACCGTTGGATGTTTGTTGACAAAATCCATCAGCGGACGCGATGCCAGCATCATAACCGCAATAGCAATAATAACTGCAATCATCATCACCGGCAAATGCTGGACCATACCAACAGCCGTAATCACGCTATCAAGCGAGAACACAGCATCAAGCACCACGATTTGCACGATAACCTGCCAGAATACGGCATGAACCACACGTGATGTCTTCGTGTCATGTGCTCCCTCGAGACGTTCATGCAGCTCCATCGTGCCCTTGGCCAACAAGAACAAACCACCGATCAGCATGATAATATCGCGGCCAGAGAATGACAGCTCCATTACCGTAATCAGAGGTTCGCGTAACGTTACAATCCATGAGATCGACGCCAACAGCACCAGGCGCATAAGCAAAGCAAGCGAAAGGCCGATTATACGCGCACGGTTACGCTGATGCGGTGGCAGTTTATCAGCCAGAATTGCAATAAAAACGAGATTGTCGATGCCGAGAACAATCTCCAATACCACCAATGTTACCAGACCTATCCAGGCATTGGGGTCGGCAATCCAGTCCATGGACCAATCCATGATGCGTCGGCTCCTATAAGATCAGAAGAAAGAGGAAACAGAAAAAATGCCGCATGCGTTCTCATCCCGAACCATGAGTGCATGGTTCAGCTGATAAAAACTGCAAACGGCGTGAGTAAGCTCAAAGCCCTTTAAGTCCAATGCTCCCATTGAGGGAGCGGGACTTCGTGAAGACGAATCGTCAGAACTGTCGTCGGGCATAGAGCGCGATAAACCTTTTAAAAGGACATAAGGAAGACTTTTCTTAAGTCTTCAAACGCCATGTTGTCAAATAGGCATAAGGTTGGTGCATTATGCAGACGCTTGGCCCATGCGCAAGCATCATACACTATTCAGCAGGAGAAATACGAACTCCGCGCTTGCGTTCGCGTCGTGGACGCCCCTTGAACCAGCGCATGCCAATCAGGGTTGCAACAATCGTTACAGCCGTAATTCCAATAGCGGCCCAGAACATGTGATCGCCATCCATTTTCGAAAACACGCCTATGCCACGGCCAGCCAGCCAGCCCGGCAGGAACATAACAGGTGCCCAGACCATCGCAGAAAGCACATTCGCTGTCTGGAAGCGTTTCTGGTCCATAGACATCATGCCTGCAACCATCGGCACGGTGCAACGCACAGGCCCGAAAAACCGGCCAAGAAAAACAGCGGAGAAGCCATAGCGGCGAAACAGCAGACGCGCACGCGCGATCCCGGTGCGATGCTTGTTGAGAGGCCATTTATGAATAATGCTGCGACCAAGCCACCAGCCGAGCAAATAAGATACAATATCACCGATTACGGCACCAATAATCGCACCAATGATAATCGGCCATGGTTCGACGATACCGGCCCCGACAAGACCACCAATCGCAAGCATTATCGGCGTCGCAGGAATAAGCATTCCAATAACAGCGAGTGACTCGCCGAAGGCAATGACGCCCACGATAGGACCCGCCCATGCCCGATGATCGGAAATGAACTGTCCGAGATCACTGATTATGCTTTCCATTCCGTCCTCAAAATGCCGCGAACCAGATTATGAAGCCATCCCAATCCAGATATAGCTTCAGGTTTTATAAAACGAGGACAATCCGGTGCGTGAACCCCTCGCCTGCCTGCGCATCGTTATTTACGCTTGCAGCGTTTCTCAATGGCAAACAACATATTCACTCATCAAGTCTTTTATATGCCGAAGCATCTCAGACAAGCATCAAAAAAAGATGACATAACTGCGACATTTGAAGCATTTACAGAAAACACCCATAATGCCGCCACGACTATGCTCATCTGACAGGCATTAGGCTACATAAACCTGTCCAGCTAACGCAATGCAATATGGAAATTCATGACCTGCGTTACAACCGCATCGCGGAAATTGTTTCAGAAAACAGAATCACGGGCACTTTGATTCTGTTTCGCAAGCTATTCAGGACAAGTTTTAGCGATGACTGACAACCAGAATATGAAATAGATATGCGTAGCAATTTATAAAAACTGCGCATTTCCGGGCTTTTTAAAATTAAGCCAACTTTTTTCGATTTTTTATTGGCTGAAGACTAGACACAGAGAAAAGCGAGCTTTATAGAACCGCTCACCTCACCGGGGCCGCTGCCTCGGAGAAGCGAGTGGGTGATTAGCTCAGTTGGTAGAGCAGCTGACTCTTAATCAGCGGGTCGTAGGTTCGATCCCTACATCACCCACCAATCTTTTCAATAAGATACGCTAAATTCCGCTGAACAGAAAACTTCCAGTTTACAAATAGTTTACAGAGTCTGTTCGTGGTTCACCCCGTCATCAGCGCCCAAATCTTCTTTCCAAATGTGGCTAACAGGCCTCCGAATGAAGCGGCTGCAAATGATATGAGCATGACTGCCCCTACTCCACGCTCACGCCAGCGATTGAAGTCCGCAACTGGTTCCTCGACATTCTCAAGGCGCGAATCAAGACTGTCGATTTTGCGCTCCATCTTCTCAAGGATACGTTCCGTCTTTTCCTGACGCTCATATTGCTGCTTACGGTCATCGCGTGCACGATCCATATCCTTGATGATCTGATCAAGCTTACCCTCGACACGGCCAATCGCTCTATCCTGTCCCGCCTCTGTCATTTCCAGCAACCCGCTTTCTTTCCATATGCATTATGCGCAACAATGCCCTGCCCCGCTTTCAAATCGTTTCCAGCCAGATAAACGGCAGTGTCAGGTTTAACGCTTATCTGCTTCCAGCCTGCGCAATTGGGCGCATTCGTCGCGCACCCCGCCAAGCTCAAGGCAAAGCCGATAAGCATCCATGTTGATAACTTCCTCATCTATATCCGCCCTCTTTTGGATTGCCTTTGCGGTTGCTTCTGCTGCGGCCAATGCTGACCGCTGACGCTCTTTCATCGTGCCATAGGTGTATCCAGCACCCAGACACAAAAATGCCGCCAGAACAGCGGCGGCGGTCATCTTCAACCAGTTAGGAATTAAGGCCCAGATTGCGGTCATATCGAATCCACCAGCTTTTCAAGCTTGGCCTTGGCCTGTGGCATGGTGAAGATTGCATAGGCCGTAAGAGCAAGGACAAATACGACCAGCACCATCTGCACACGCCAATCAACAAACGGGATTGCTGCCCCTGCCCCGCCGCTACCGATCCAAGACCAGAACCGCGATGATTTGGAGATTGGCTTTTCTTCAACAGGCTCTGGCAGAATTTCATTCGGCTTGGCTTCGATGATCGTATCAACACCATAGCCTTCTGCTAGCAAAGCCTTGTCATATTCACGCGCATAGCCTGCAATCAGATCGGCCTTGTCCGTTCCGTTGACAATCCGACGAGCGCCCTTGAAGTCGGACTTTTGCAAAGTGATGTATCGATCAAGCCGGTGACGGCCTTTGTTGTCACCGGCAAACCAGCCCTCAACCATGCCTGCTATGATGATTGGCGCGGCATATTCAGGCTTAAGCAACAGATCAGGCTTTGAAACGAAGTCCACGCCAAGAACCTTGCCAGCCTTTTCGTAATTCACCTTCCATGTGATTTGAACGTAGCCACGCCCGATATACGGCCAGTATTTCTTTGAGCGTAGGTACTTGTCACCGCCCATCTCATTGATCGGCTTCATAGTATGCGCCGTCTCGTGATAAGCAGTTGCCAGCACATACGCCATTTGATTGCGCAATAGTCCGCGTTCTCGACCTGCCTCAATCAAGAGGCGGGTATCGCCAAGGTGCATATTCATGGTGGATTTTCCCTTTAGGTAAAAGAATAGGCCCCGCGATTGCAGGGCCTTGGTGTATTCATTCTGATGTACCTGACGGCACAGGGATGTGTTTAGTGAGGCTTTGAAGGAATGGCTTTTGGCTTGAAAGCTTCAATGGCCGCCGCAGCGTGCTTGGCGGGAATTTGACCCTGCTGCACTTTGTTGTTCAAGTATTTCGGCAAACCTGTGGTGAGATAAGTCTTTTTAAGCCACTTGCGAAATTCAGCTAGTGCGTCATCTGGATAGCAATAAGCTGGCTGAGGGTTTGACATGGCTTGAGGAAAGTACGCAGGATAATTGTGATCATACTGCTTTCGCTCACCGTATAATACCTCAAGGCTATTTTCTTTCCAATATTTTGCCCAAGCTTGTCCGACACTAATGTCAGGGATGAATTTGCTTCCGAGATTTGCGCCCTCGCGGATCATAGTTACCAGCATGTCGGCTATCTCTTTAAAAATAGAAAAGTAGCCATCAGGAACTGTATGATATGAAAGAGAAACCCTGTCATGGAACTGTTTCCATGAAATATCTACGGCACCAGATGGATTGTAGCCCACCTGAGAATAGATGAAATCTTCAAACCCTTTTCTAGCAAGAACACGGAAACTGCGAAGCGCATGTTCCTGAGCTGAACTGTTGGCCTCGAATGCATAATATTCAAGAATTGCCATACAGACGACATCAGGCACAATATGTTGAATTGTGCCGTCCTTAACTACACCCCAGAACGCAACTGTGTCGTCACCTCCATGCTCGCGGATAATCTCTCTAATACGCCTCTCGCGTGGCTTTAGCGGCTCGTCAATCCATTGAGATGTGATTCTTACGATCAGAGAGTGATCAACACCGCACATAGCTGCAAGCCCGCGCAATGTGAGGTAAGGCGTCCCATTACTAAGGACACCCATCCCCACACCGTTACGCTCTGTCTCCATTGCGACGGACAGATTCAGTTCGCCTTGTTCCGGGGTGGTGCTCTGCGTTACATCATTCGCCATATTTTCTAGCCTTTTCAATATGTTGAGGTGGTGCCCAACTTGGCTAGAAAACTTCCTCAAAATAAGTATTTTAAGGGTGTGTAGAGCATCTAGCCAAATTGCTGATAAGCTCGCAAAAGTCGCTTTCCTTGGCCGGGGGCGGCTTTTTGCATGCATAACACATCAGAAAATACACTATACAATGAATGATTGCATAGTGCGCGTAATTTCCCCTCAACAGAAATCGCGCATAAAGCACGGCTTAATGGTGGCTAGAGAATGTTTCACCCCACCCCACCACATTACCGGCAAGCGCCGTGACGGGGATAAGACGCACCAACCACAACGCTCAATCTATTGTGTTTCCCTCATATTATGAGATGATCATTAAGCGCAGGTGAGGTGTGGTCAGTCGACTATGCCACCACCGTCTGGAAGCGGCATTTTAAAACCATAAGTCATCTCATGGTTAAACCGTATTGATTTTTCAGGATATTTGTATCAATGCTCTCTAGCCGCTAGGGGGGCTATAATATTGATATCGCAGCTTATCAAATATGGGATCGTTGGGATTCTTAATACTGTATTAACCTTTCTGGTAATTGCAGTACTCACTACCTTGGATATAAATCCGTATTTAAGTAATACTGTGGGTTTTGGCGCTGGACTTTTAAATAGCTATTTATTGAACAGCCACTTCACATTTCGTCAGAAGTCTTCTGGTGGTTCACTGACAAGATTTGGGGCAGCTTTTTCCATTGCATACGTACTTAACCTTGTCGTTCTATATTACTTGATACACCTAGCAATCGTGCCAATGATTATGGCTCAACTCATAGCAATGATAACGTATAACTTAACTTTCTTCATTCTTATGAAGACATGGGTGTTTGGACATGACGATAAATAATTATAGCCTAGATGTAGTTATTCCTTGCTACAATGAAGAAGATACCATTCCACACACAATCCCACAATTAAGCTCCTTCTTGGAGGGACTGAGCAAGACTGCCGACATCAAAATGAATTCATTCAAACTGATCCTGGTGGACGATGGCAGCAAAGATACGACATGGCAGCTCATCGAAAAGCTTGCAGCGTCACATCCCATTCAAGGAGTCAAGCTAAGCCGTAACTATGGCCATCAAAACGCTATGCTAGCTGGATTAAGTAAATCCGTTAGTGAAGTTGTGCTGACTATTGATGCCGATCTACAAGACGATCTAAATGCCATCACTGATATGCTTACAGCTTATCAAGCTGGAGCGGAACTAGCATTAGGTGTCAGATCATCAAGGGGAAACGATACAGCCTTCAAGCGCAATACAGCGATTATCTATTACAAGATCATGAAAGCTTTAGGTGTCAATATCATTGAAGATCATGCAGATTTTCGCTTAATGTCTCGCAAGTCATTAAACGCTCTACTGGACCATGAAGAATTTAATCTTTTTCTACGTGGGATCATCCCTAGTATCGGCTTTCCCACATCGATAATCCATTATGAACGACAAGATAGGGAACATGGCGAGACGAAATACACACTACGTAAAATGCTTAGTCTCGCAATAAATGGCATCACATCTTTTTCAGTGGCTCCCCTTAGACTTGTTACCGCTTTAGGGCTTGTTGTTAGTGTTTTTGCTTTCCTAACAGCATTATGGGCGATATTGATCAGAACTTTATACTTTGGACATGCCGTTCCGGGGTGGGCATCGACTATTCTCCCAATTCTTTTTCTTGGTGGCATTCAACTACTAAGCCTTGGAATAATAGGTGAGTATGTTGGTAAAATATATCTAGAAGTAAAAAAACGGCCAAGGTTTATTGTAGAAAAAATTTTGGATAGGCGCTGATGAAAATTAATACATTTTGCACATTCCTTATCGTTATTACTTGCACAACCCTGTCTCTTTTCGTTTTGGGATACGTCAATCAAGAGCACCCAGCTTATCTATGGGACTGGGGGAACTACTATTATATGTATCAAGAGTACGGCCATGCAATATCATCCGACCCATTAGCTTGGGCAAAAAAGCTAATAAAATCTATAAATGAAGACGATTACAACGCATCCAGTGTAGCTATCCTGACCCCAGTCTACTTATTAGCTGGAGAGAATAGAATAGCCTATATTACTGGTATTTATTGGTTTTTCATAATACCAGCCGCTCTTATGTCGACAGCACTATCCGTCAAAGCTAGCGCATCAAGTCCGTCAAAGTTTACAAAAACAATAGTTTTTTTATTGTGCCTATTAACACCTCCTTTTTGGCAATCATCTTTACGCGGGATGACTGATATCATCGGACTAATTCCTCTGGGGGGGGCAGCTATCATCATTTTAAAAAGTAATTTTTTTGATTCCAATAAAATTAGAAGCGCATTTTGGGTTGGTTTCCTCGTTTGGCTGTCATTTATGTTTAGACGCTGGTACGCCTATGCAGGCTTTGCATTATTAAGCTGCACGTTTGCTGTCTCGATCATGAAAACTAACTTTCGCAAAGAGACTTGGCAGGCTATTACTAATAGGCTTTTACCCTATTTTATTATAGTTTGCGTTGGCTGCTTCATGTTGTTAGCCTTTCAACTTGGACTAAGTAAGCGGATAATTTCAACGTCCTACTCCGATGCTTATCAAGCATATCAAGCTCCTATTAGTGAAAGTTTCCGCCGCCTTATTTCAAGGTCTGGCTATTTTTTCGTCATCTTCATGACTTTGGGTTTAGGACTAGCGCTTATTCGACGCAATTTCGCAATATTGTTTTGTGGATCTGTTTCCGTTCTAACGTTCGCTTTATTCACCCAAACTCAAGCCCCCTCTGTGCAACATGGTCTGCCTATTATTTTTTTCATGTTACCAGCCTTCGCTTATCCAATAATTCTAGCTCTAAGTTCGATCAGACAACCAATCAATCAATTGGTGCTCAGTCTTTGCTCAGTATTAATAGCTGTAGTAATTTTTTCTGCCTCCTTCGTTCCATCTATACATCCGTTATTTAATTTTACATATATAACCCCAAACGATAGATATCCTCCATTAAAGGTAAACAATTATCACGAATACCAAAAGTTAATCAATGAACTTATTAAAGTTACCAGCAACGGTGAAAAATTTACAGTTTTTGCATCTAGTGAAGCACTAACCGGTTCATTGCTTACAGCTTTGGACAAAAGACTAGAGTCTAAAAATGAATGGGCGGCCCAGGTCGATGAAAGAGATGGATTTCTAGTAAATACATTGAAATCTAAATATGCTGTTGTTGCTTCTCCAACACCTTTACACCTTCCAGAAACATCTCAACGTGTAGTTAGTGTCCCATCAGAACAAATATTAAACGGCGAAGGAATTGGTATCGATTACAAGGTATCTTCGGGCCCATACCACCTTGCTTTCGGCCATGAGGCATATATTTACGAGCGCGTTCATGAGCTTGACAGCAAGTCAATTGAAAAATTTGCTACCTCACTTAAGCAATACCACTCAAATTGGCGTTGGGACGGATTTGACAGAATCGGTACAATACGCTGACATTCAATTAACATACATGGAACGCATATAAGAATGAGGATTGCCGCATAAACGATCCTGATCTAATGCGAAGATAAAGGGTACAAGTCTTTGACTGCGGCTATGGCGACGAACCAAGGAAGATTCCTTAGTCTTATCGTATCTGGTTACGCCATTTGTATTTAGCATTGTCGTGCGGGATCGGTACCAGCCTATTGATTTTTGAGGAACCGACAGTCTCCAAATTTAAGCCTTAAACCAAAAAACGGTTTCCACACAGTCAACCTTTATCCACGAGCGCTAGTGCGCCTCACACCTCCATAGACCACCAACCTTACGAAGAGTAATCAACCTATCACCCTGGCCATTTGAACCACTCAAAACCAGATCACTGCCATAAACAGCCATGTTCTCCCCTCCCGCCTTAAGCAAAACTCTTCCTGTATCTCCTGCCGCACCAATGTAAAACTGGAACCAATGCCCATCAGGAATATTTGACGGCAACCCATGAATTACCGTGTCTGCCATGGAGCCGTCAGTCCCGTAGCAGGTCCCAAATTTAGGAAACCAACTAATAGAACCGTTATTTATATCCGGCCAATTTGTAAGAGTATTTGCAGATATGATTTGACCGCCTTGACTCTCGTCACCCTCAATCGCATAAATTCCGTGCCTATTTCTCTGTACTCGGAAAATAGCTTCACCACTTTTCCCATATCCGATGTGGCTTGCAATGCCGTTGGCTGACAGAAAATATGGCCCGTTTAAAACACTAATTCCAGCGGGAACCTGACCAGATGACACCTGTAGATAAAAGAAAGCTGCGGTGTTTCCCTTAATATTAATCTGAGACTGCTTACTATCTGTAACGCGGTATATATAACCTTCCCTCGGATATATTTCATTTACGCCAGTAGACAGGTCTATTGTAGATACGGGCATATTCCCAATATCATTAGGAGAAGCAGAAGAAACGAGTGCAAGAATTGAACGGGCAGTTGTTTCATCATCAACCCCTACCAGGTTTTCGACTGATCCATGTCGAATTGGAGTAGGTGTTTTGATATCGGTCCATCCAGTCCAACCATTTGTTTCAATTGTTTGACTCATATTTACATACGTCAAACCCTCCCCATAAGCATCAACATATAAAACAAATTGCTCTTTTAATTCTCCACCTTCGACATATCTTCTCTTCGTCAGACACGGTGCCTCAACATCAACCCCGCTAGCTATTTGATAAAGCTGTGTATACACGCCGTCTAATGCATCAGCTGAAAAAACATAAATTCTTTTATCAAATTCATTTTTTGCAGCGAAATACATTACATCATCTACAACGACAGCATCAGGATCAAAATAGCAGAGATTAGCCGATTGCGGGAAACCCATAGGAAGCGGATCCGACCACTTTAAAGATTCAATGTCAGTGCAACGGGAATAATACGACCTCACATTGAATACAGATTGCCCATGAACATCGATAAAATTGTCATCATAATGTATTCCTACAAACACATGAAGCTCACCATTTAACAAAACGAGCTCCGGCCCCCATATGAAATCCGCGGGAACTGTCCCATCGCCCACAGGAGTGGTACCATTTACTACTGCATTATTTCCAAGTGTGCACTCAACTCGCTCCCAAGTTGTCAAATCCCGGCTTCGGTAAATTACAAAATCATATTGATTCCAATAATAATCTTGTACCGAAATATAGAAATACCCATTAGTGTAAATGGGAGAAGGTCCCTGTCCGGTCCATGGAATATTATCTCGCCCATAAACAGGAATAAATGCGTTTAGGCGCTTGAATGAAATGCCGTCAAGACTGGTGTACAGTCCGATCTGCTGATCCTGATTAGAGTTATTAATATATCCAGTAGGGGACCATGTTGCTATAAACATATTATTTATAGGTGGAACCAGCTTGCCTCTAAGCTCATCCGTTAGCCTTTCATATGAAACATCAGCGGACTGTTCCCACCACGCCCCATCTGCTGATTGAACCTTACCGCCATGGGCTGGTTCTTCATCTACACGCTTATAGAGAGCAGCGCCGCCATCACCAACTGCGTAGTAGCCAGCAGTATGAATGAAGTTCGTTCCATCGGGAACATTTGTGGCTTCGACAACTACTTTGCTGTCGTAATAACCTGCTGTCGCAGAACCCAGCTCATATCCATTTTCGTCATCGTTGACGATAAGTGACTTTCCAGCGTCACCTGGTTGAATGACGGGAAGGTTAAGGCCAGCAGCAGCATCTTCTGCACGATCCGCTGCTGCCTCAGCCGCCGCCAAAATAGCCTCAGCATCGCCGTATGAAAGCAATCGCAATTCTGTGCCGGTGTCTATGCAAAGCAGCGCCATTCCGGGTTTCAAATAGCCCGGCTCGATAGGGCGACTGGTGTTGGTAACAAGAGTTCGACTGATCTCGCCAGATACCGTTACTGGCCCTGTGTTTACTTGCGTCACGTTTAGGATGTAGAGAACCTGATACGCGGCGGCTGGGATAGCAACGGATGCCGTTACAACAATGTTATTAGGCGTACCCGAGTTGGCATTGTTCAATCGAATAACACGGTTATCAGGAAAGGTGCTTACACCCTCTAGCAAAGCCTTGAGCGTGTCGCGGATGTCTGGTTTGTAAGGGTTGAACGGACCTGATGAGGGGACGCCATCGATAGTGAAATCGCGGAAGATATCATCAATGGTACGAACGGTCATGCGATTGCTCCATGGCAAATAGCCCCGCCTGAGCAGGGGAAATTATTTGAATTGTTTGTTTGATCAGGGTGTTGTTCGGACCGTGCTTGGCGAATAAGCGCCTACACGCCCCTTTTCAGTACGCATTGCGAGCTGGAATTCATATTCCGTTGCGGCTTCCAACGTTGGTGTTGTGAAGCTTTCAGCATTGTTATCCAGAGGACCAAATACGGTCCATTCTGTGTCGGCAGTCTTTTTCCAGCGAACCATATAGCTCAGAATGAGATTGCTCGAAGGTGGAAAACTCAATTCTGCAACTGGCCCGGACTGGATGATTACCTCCGGCGCGGCTGGCACAGGCAAATCGTCATCTACGTTGCTGTTGTCGGAAACAGGAGCCGTTCCTTCTTGCGAGGTATCCCACTGATACGCGGTTTGAGGCATGGACTGCACCTGTACGGTTGCACCCTGCAAAATGCCACCTTCACCCAGAATAAACTTAAAGTCCAATACCTCGAAAACACTATTGATGCCGAATAGCGGATACTGGACGCGAATGAAGCGCTCACCAAAAGCAGCAAGGCCCATCAGGTTTGTATTAAACGTTCCCACCCAATTCGGGTTTGCCCTGTACCATTCCAGCTTCATGAGCCTCCGTGCCTGACTGTGAGACGGCGCCATATTGAATTGAACGTCCTTGGCTTCTTCGCCACGCTCAGACACGTCATCCTCATCAGCCCACGGGTCTGCATCAGTGGATTGATAATCCTGACCTGGATCAAGGAAGGTTGCGCGGATCGTGTTGGCTGATGTCATCACATCGCGTCCACGGCCAACATCGGAAAATCCGGTGATTGCGTCAGCCGTCAGAACAACCGTTGGTTCTTCCCATGCTCCAATATCAAGGGTCAATCCGCCGTCAGGTGTAGGGACCAACCGACCGTCACAACATGCCAGCATTCGGCCTAGAACATCTGCTGGGCGCTCATTGAGTTGATATGAACCCCAAAGACGATAGCGCGGCTCTGTTCCTCCGGCAGCTATTGCAATGGCTTCGCTTGAACGATTATAGGCTTCGACCCAACCGGCATGCGCCAAAGGTGTAGTGAAGAGACTTTCAGGCAAACGCATCCCGTCACGATGGGTCATGTAATCGCGAATTACTGCTGCTGCGCGATCATTCCATTCCGTGACGCCCGTAACAGGGTTTTTCACAAGAGATGTGCGGGCTACAACCCGATAGTTGGTATTAATCCCGTTGGGGAAAAGGCTGAGATAGTATTCCTGTCCAATTGCATATTGGCAGGCTAACAAAGAAGCCACGCCGTCACCCCGGTGTTGGGCAGTCCATTCTGGGAACTCAGTAACCAGCTCAGAATAGGCAACTTCCGTTGTAGCGCCTAAGCGAGCTTCGATGCGAAGCAACGATTCGTTTATCTGACCATGCCGCCATTTGCTTGGCGGCACGGGCGTTCCGTCAGGCATAAGATTGATAAGGGTGTCGTCAATCCAAAATTCCTCAATCGCGTCAAACGGTCCCTGTCCAAGCGCTAACACCTTATAGAAATTTCCGCTTTTGGTTTCCGCGAACGCCCATGTGCCGGACGTTTTCACCCGGCCATAATGCCGGATGCGTGGTGCTGTCGGCTGGCGTACCTGCTGTTGAACATCTTCTGGTTTTGGCTGTGATGGTCTGAAAATCGATGACGCGAGATAGGAAAACCCGAGAGACAGTGCCAACCCGCCGAGAGTAGTAGATGCAAACATCGTGATTGCGGCGAGGCCAGTCTGAATTGCGGCACCGATAGCGCCCGTCCCAATAATGCTCGCGATGATACCGGAAAGAGCTACTGGCATTGTATTCTCCAAGCTTTCCAGACAGCATCAAGAGGCGCGCCGACGAGGCCGCTCTCATCTCGTGAAAACCAAAGTGTTTCAGTTCGTATCGCGAGGCACATCCTGCCAGAACGAAGGATCAGACCAACGTCCCCGATTTGAGGCGCTTCGGTCTTTTCAAAGCCGACAAGTTTCATCGCCCGATTAACAATGACAGGGAACCCGCCGCGCTCAATCAGGATGGCTGTCGCGTCGTATTCATCGCGGTAAATCAACCCGGCCCGCACTAATGGCGACAAACCTGTCTTATCCTTGATCCAGCGATCAGCGGTTGAAGCGCAGTCAGTCTCACCCCACCGGAAAGGCTTTTGCGCCTCGGCTGCTACAAAATCAGCGATGTGCATGGTTTGACCTTAGTAGTCGGGGTACTTGAAGGATTTAAACAGCAGTGAACCGACAAACTGAAAGAACTTATCCCCGTTCGATCTGGCTTGCTGATCGCGGTCAGTGTACCGACCGTAAGCAGGCCGGGACCGATTGAAGAATGCATTCTCAGCGGTCATAGAAATTGACTGGATTGCACCTTCAATTCCCTGCATTTCCGAACGGCTGATGCGTGGCGGCTGCATAAACCCCCACCAGATTGGCGCAGGATTGCCGAGTGGTTGCCATTCGGTGTCGAATAACTGGATCGAGATAACGACAATCCGCTGATCAACCTCATCATTCGCATCAAGCGCCATCGCAAGAAAGTTCAATGTTGCGTCCGGCAGCCCACTCAACTGAAACGATACGCTTTCAGCGGATGTTGATGATCCCATGCCGATGCCATCAATGGAGCCATATCCATACATCGGCTCATAGATATTGCCGCCCGCTGGCAGCTTGGTATTTCCGTTCCAGACACGCATCGTCTCAGACGCAAAGCGAAACTCAACAAGCATGTCGAGCCGGACTTCGCCTTTCGAGAATTCCGCCAATTGCTGCGATGTGAAAAAAGACATCACACATCCTCAATGAAGTTGACTGTCGGGTATGACCATGGCGCAACAAGGTCTAAATCGAGATCCATCTCAGCATCTGTTGCGAGGCGCATCCGACAGACAGGTCGGTCAAATTCCATCTCTGTTCCTGCGGCAACGGCTTCACGCGCCGGAGGCCTAAAGGTGATGGTTGCCGTGTTTGAACCTGTCATCTGGACGGTACGGATACGGTACATACGTTCGCCAATCGAGAAGTCTTGACCAGGCTGCAACTGTCCAGCTGCAATCAAAGAGATGTTAGCTGTCGTTCCACGCAAAGGGATATTACTGGTCAGCCGGATATCTATTGCGCGTGATCGATAGAGACCGCCGTCACTGAACGGGCTTGTGTCAGAGTGAGGCACCTTTTCAAGTGCCTTGCCCCAATCTGGATCGAATGGCTGATAAGCGCAGCACCTTGGAACAAGGATCGGATGCAACCTACCCTCAAGGATAGTTGAAATAGCGCGGAACGCTAAAACAGAAGCGGTCCCGCGCTTGATGATGATGTCGGCAAACGTTGCCTTCCAGATACCCGCATCTGATGCTGAAACCTGCGTTATGCCTGAAACGCTTGAAGGCCCCGTCAGAGTACGAGGAGCAATATTAAACGGATCGCGCTTAGGCTTCAGAACAGAACGAGGCCAAAGAATAGTCGCCATTACATTTTTCTCGCTTGTGCGTCAGCCATCATTGACGGCAAGGCCTGCTTCACGGTGGCTGTGCTTCTTTGTACCGACACTTGTACCAATGGCCCCGCCATCGTCTGGAACCTTTGGTCCGCGATTGCCGCCATTCTTCCACTGTCGTCTTGAAGCATGATGCGAATAGTCTCATTCGAACCCTGCCCCCGCATACCCTTGATACCGGGCGCTGTCGGTGCGTTTGAAGTCGGCAGTGGGCCGACATAACCACCGCTGGCATAGCCTTTCAGACCACGGCGCATAGCATCAAGAGCGGCAGGTCCGCCAGCAGCGCGAACAGCATCTTGGTCAAAGACATACTCGCCTTTGTGAACCACGCCAGCCGGTTCATATTTGCCACCAGAACCAGTGTAGCCGCCCTTGTCAAAGCCAAGCAGTTTGCCGATACCGCCAAATATCCCAGATCCACCGCCGCCAAAGATGCCAGCTAGTGGCCCCTTGCCAAGCAAAGTTGCCTGCAAAACCGCCTCAATGAGCGTATTCAGAAACTTATCAAGAGCCGAATTGCCGGTTTCAATCGCCGGTATCATCGACTGAAAAGCATCCATCATGGAGCCTTTGAAGAAGTCAGCGGCCTCTCGCGCCTGATCCTGACTTTCCGCGAGCTTATTCGCTTGAACCGTGGCGTTGGCATAACCTTCAGCCAGACCTTCGATTTGCTCTATCAAAGCAGGAGTGATTTCAATCCCAGCTTTCTTGGCAGCATTCAGCAACTCTTGCGTGGCGCGGGCTTTGGTGATTGCATAATCGTAATCATCAATGAGCGGGTTAATGCCAGATTGCGCTTCGGTTTCAGCCTGAATAGCTGCAGTGCGTTCTTTGATCTGCTCAATCTCACGCTGCAAATCATCGGGACGCGAGCTTCCTCCACGACCTCTGCCACCTCTCCCTCCACCGCCGGCCCCTCCCGAACCACCTGATGGAGTTCGGGATGCACCTGTGTTTCTTGTCGGAGCAACTAGGTCGTTGTCTTTGTTATTAGCTGTACGTTCTTTTGCTCTGGCGTTTGCCGCCTGCCGCCAGTTTTCTCCGAGCTTTCCAAGGTGATCTTGTGCGGCTTTGGTTAATGCTTCTCCATAAGCATCTCCAGCAGCTTTTCCCGCTCCGGCATAGGAATTATCGAGCCTGCCAAGGCTAACTGTCATGTTCTCGGGCAGTATAGGATTGACGCCGACAAACTTATCAAGGGCGTTAAGAGCGGATGCAACTCTATTTATACCGTTTAGAACAGTCTGCAGACCGCTTTCGATACCGGCAATCATCGAGTTCATGGCGCTGATTACAGCTTCAGCTACCGCTCCAGGCAGTTTAGTGAATGTTGTAACGGTGGTGTCATACAATAAGCCAACGGCACCAATGACATTATTTGCCACGCCTTTAGCCGTATCCCACACATCTTCCCAACTCACCTCGGTCCCGCCAAGCGCATCCGATATAAGATTCAGCGCAGACAAAAGATCATCGCGTACTAGCGATGCAACAGCCGTCGCACCTTGGCTAATTGCATCCCATGCGACCGAGGCATAGTCTTGCAGATTAGCCATTTCCCCTGCGATGGGCTGTATCTGGTCTCCGAATGCTGAAAGAGCAAACGTAGCCGAGCTAATAGCTGTGATTAACAGCAGAAATGGATTTGTTGCGACCATAGCCGCACCGGCCAAGGCCACTCTCGCCATTGCTGGAACATACTGACCCAACAGAACTGTCGCCGCTGCGGCTGCTGCCATAGCGACATGTTCAAAATTATCTCCTACGAAAACCAAACCTTGAGCAATAGTTGCCGAAACACCTGATGCTTGATCCATCGTTCCGACAAACTTCAACAGGCCGTTGGCGACCTTCTGAAACCCGTCAGATATAGTTGCAGGCATACTCTCAGCTTCGGCTGTCAGTTCCTGCAATCGTGTGGTTAAGGCCTTGTAGATCACGTCACCAGTGATCTTGCCCTCTTTCCCCACTTCACGAAGTTGGTTGACACCAACGCCTAACTGCGCGGCAAGAACTTCGGCAACACGCCCACCAACTTCAATCACCGTATTCAGGTTGTCGCCCTGAAGCTTGCCCGCAGCCATCGACTTGCCAAGAGCATCAATAACCCGAGCAGCCCGGTCAGACTTAGCTCCTGAAACGACAAGCGCATTATTCAGCGCTTCGGTGTAATCAAGCTGTTGATTAGTGTTATAACCCAGCTCTTTTAGCGCTCCAGCGTTTGTTAAGAAGCTCTCAGCTGTGTTTTCCATTCCGGAGTATGTGCGCTGCGCCATGTCATAGATGCGCTCCATGACTTTTGGAGCTTGATCCATATTGCCAACAGCTAGGCCAACACGAGAGGACAAATCTGTCCACGTATCGGCCATACGCTGAATTTCGCTTACTCCAATGCCGAGACCAGCAATACCAGCACCCGCACGAAGCATATTCTGGAATGAACGGCTGATGTTGTCGTTCATCGTGGAAAAACGCTTCTCTATCTGGCGGGCGCGCTGATTGGCAACGCCGTTTGCACGGTTGAGCGCCTTCTCAAAAGAGGCCGTGCGGGCCTCCATAGCCACCACAAGGCGTTCAACATCAGTTGCCATCAGAAACCCTCAATTCCAAGTTCTGCAAGTTGATCGTCGCTCATACCCGGAGCGGCTTTCACCTCGGTTGCATTGGCGGCTTTGAAGCCCTCACTGGCGCAACGAAATTCCCAAAGCGTCATCTTACCGATGTCGCGATTGATTATTCCTGCCCACTGGTAGAAGCGGTTGAACTTCCATTTGCCACGCGGGAGCGGGTTCGGGTCTTCTTCGCCCCCGCTTTCGGCTCCCCCGGCTGATCGTCCTCATCTCCAAAGAGTGCGACCATCAACACAGCCTGTGCAGTCAGTACCGACAATGTGAGTGGACGATCTTCAACGAATTTTTGGACCAGCTTCCGAGCCGCTTCCTTTTCCATGCCACCGCCTTCAAGACCTAGGCGGATAGGCTGGATCACATCGTCAATGAACCATTGTTTGGAAGTGAGCCGCATCAAAATCCATTGCGGCCCTGCATCGCATTTGTCTTGCAGGGCGCGAAGGTGTTCAAGGCGGAGTTCAAAATCATGCTCTCCGCCAGCCCATGTGAGAGCTTTCGCCATTACGCAGCCTTAGCGGTACGCGTTGGCAAGCCGTCGAACTGGATTTCGATTTCAGCTGATACCTTCTGGCCTTTTTCAACGGCATTGTTGAGGTTCACAAGGATGGCTGATCCGGTTTCATACTGCGTGTCACCGACTGCTGAATTGACATGCTCAACGCGGATTGTTTTCTTGCCACCGGAATACCACCAATCAAGCATCATTTGATGGCTCTGGCTGGCCCAGACGCCAGTACCGGAAATGGTGACTTCTGACGACTGAACAGCACGTTCAACAACAGCTGGCAGGCTTTCATCTTCACAATCGGCAGGAACTTCGGTCGTCTGCATGTTGTGCTGGCGGTTGATGCCGCGCTGTGTGATGCCGCAAATCTTCGAGAAAGTACCCTCGACATCTGTTTCAATTTCAACAACCAGATGCTGAAATTCTGCGGTAATTGGCTTAACGGCCATGTTATTTCTCCATGCGAAAACGGGCCAGCGATACGCCAGCCTTGATAGGGCTTGAGGCCCGGTTTCAGGTGATTGGGCTAAGCCCGTTTACGGCCTTTCAAGGCGCGTTTCTCATCGCGTGTCGGGCTTGTGACCGCTTCGGCCCAGCCTTTCGATACGCAGTAATCAATGAAGTCTTGCGGACGTTCTTGCGGTTCCGGCGATGCCTTCGCATTGAACGAATAGCGGCTACGCGGACGCGACCAGTTGCATTCCACTTTAAAGATTGCCCAAGCCATTATTTCGCTCCGTCTCTGACTGCTTTGCGCATCTGGCGCGTCACTCGACCCCGAACACGCTTTCGCAGCGTTCGCCATGATGGGAAGAAGTACGGGCTGGCCTTCATGTGCTGGGTGCCAAACTCTTGAAGTCTGGCAAGCTGGAATTGCTCGCGCTCACCAACCATTGTTGACATATCGCCAGCGTAGATCGTGATCACCAATCCATCGCGGGTCGGTGCTGACTTACCGAGGACCATTGAGCCTTTAGGTGCATCACCCCATGTCCAGTTGATCGTTTGTGCCAGTGCGCCAGTATCTTTCGGGGCCAATCGGCGCATCATGCTGACAACTTCACCAGCACCTTGCTCCATGGCCTTGATCGTCGCATCGAATACAGCCTGCGGAATAGTCTTGGTAAGCTTGCGCTTGAGCCTGTCTAAGCCCTCAACCATTGTCCCATTCCTCGTCAATCAAGCCGGTGACTTGCACAATGCCATGAGCGGTTATGCCGTCTGGATCATCCAGAACACGCGATAATTCGATATTTATGCCGACAAGAGCGCCGTCTGACAGATCGCCAGTGGCATTCCTCAAAGCGCCGACAATCGCGTCAACGATTTCTTTGCAGGGCCACTTGCGGCCATTCCTGCGGGTCCAGCAATCAATCTGGATTGTTTCTTCGCGGCTGTTGATGCAATCGGCATCATCGGTACGGAAGTCACTGGCACCAATCGAGATATACGGGAATGTCGGGCTTTGCGGTGGCCCGTCATACACCCGATCACCTACAAGTGCTGAAACCTTTGGACTGGCCTTGAGCGTGGAAATGATCAGGTCTTGGAATGAGACGGAAACACTCATGTCGCCACTCCGCTTTCGGCGGTGATTTCCATAAATTGCCGGTCCTCAGTCGGGACAATTGCCCTGATCTGATACTCGTTTCCTGTCCGTGCATCCTTCATCTTGTCGTCAGTGGTCAAAGCAGCCGTCTGGCTACTTCTGCGCACCGTAACAACAACCGGCTGCTTACCCGTCAATCGTGCCGCTTGAACCGTCTCACCACCCCGTAGATAACGGATATTGGCGCGGACAGTGAAAGAGGTAGGGAGCGGCTCGAAACCGCCATGTCCATCAGGAACCGAGGTAATAGTGCTGAATGTGATCTTTTCATACAGCGAACCGGCAGAACGTTTATCGGCCATGGCTCACCTCGCTACCGGGTCACGCAGTTGATAGAGCATCGATGAGACAGGCTTAGGAAGCATACCAACATCGAAGTCACCGTCTGGGTCTTGGTCTGGATTGCGATAGTAATAACCAACCAGCATGATTACCGCGGTCTTTACCCGTCCATCCGTGGTCTCGCCGTTCTCATCAATCACTTCATCAGCGCGTACATCGAGATAAGCTTTGACACGCAATGAAGCGGCAGAAATGAGCAAGTTCAGGTGCGCATCGTCGTCGTCAGTGTCCACGCGCAGGCCGTTCTTGACTTCAATAAGGGAAACAAGATCAGCCATTATTCACCAGCCTTGGGTATTGTTACCCGTATCGGTCCAGAATTGACCGCTGGCGCTGATTTCGCGTCTTTACCATCTCGGCCCTTCTTGACTGCCAAACGCCAGCCCTTGGCCGTGTCTGGCTTCTCTCCGGTTTCCTCCTGTGCGATCCAGAAGCTGCCGCCCCACGTCACGCCATCGCCGGGCGAATATGTTTTGCCCTCTGAAAAAACGCCACGATCAATCACGACCGGCAGTACCAGAGGAAACTCTTTGACATTCTCGCCCTTGGTAAAACGCAAGATGACAGTCTTTTCGCCATCGTAATCAACCGACAAATCATCAAAGCCCACGCCGTCCGAGCCATCTTTACCCGGAAGTCCGTTCTCACCGTCCTTGCCGACGAATTGACCAAGCTCTTTCACGCGGCCATCCGACATTGTTGCGATGAGAACGCCGCCCTCGCCTCGGAAAAGGTCTTTCACGTCCAATCCGTCGCGACCGTCCTTACCGTCTTTCGGCTTAGGAAGCTCACTGACGCGCTTCTCAACTTCGGACCGGATAAGTGGCGCAACGTCTTCAATCGTCACGCTCTTGCCGTCCTGTGGTGCCGGAATGCCTGCAAGATGCTCGTCAACCTGCTTTTGAAGGACTGGCAGCACGTCATCCAGTGACACGCTCGCGCCATCCATGCCGTTTTCACCGTCTTTTCCATTCTGTGGAAGCGGAATTTCGGCTATTGTAGCGCGACACGCCTCATCGACAATTCGTCTGATCTCTTCATCGCCACCACGGGCATCAAACTCAATCTCGATCAATTTAGGAATATCGGGAAGCTCTGGCGCTGGCTGAATGGCGTTGACTGCCTCAGTGATCGACTTCAACTCATCCGAAATGATCGAGCGAACTTCGTTCATGTCAGCGTCTTTGCCGTCTTTTGGCACTGGAAGGCTATCAATGCGCTTTTCCAAGTCATCGAGACGCTTGAACAGCGGCGCGAGTTCCTTAGTGACGAAGGACTTCACCTCTTTGACGATTTCCTGACCGAAGGCCTTACCATTAAACGTCATTGGCTAAACCCTCTTAGAATTTCGATCATGGCTTTGTCAGCTTCTTCGGTCATGTTGTCATTCGCAGGAATTACAACTGGATTGTCCACTCCGTCGATAAGCTGGCGATCCCTTGCCGCAATTGCTTCGATACTGTGGTCTTGCTGCTGGAGATAGACAGTGTTTCCGCCTGTCGGCAGCTTAGGCATTTCAAGGCGTCGACGGCGCTCATCAAGCGTCAAAACGCTCTTGGCCTTATCAAGAACGTCCATCTGAGTTGCAGTGTCCATTCTCAGCAGATTATCGGTATCAAAATCAGTCCCGACACCCTCGCCCGTACCGAGGCCTTCGTCCAAGCAAAGCTCAATGCTTTCAATGAGAACCTGCAAGCACTGAGTGTAATACTCGATGTTCAAGCTCTGCACATTGTTGTTGGTTGGCATCGATCCCACACCCGCCTTATACGGCGGCACGTGATAGACCGAGCAGACGACCTCCGCAGACCATTTAAGCTGCTCAATGAGCTGACTATCCGTGGATTTTGCCCTCATCGCCTCGTATTTAAGGCCATCACCGAGAACCGCGACCTTGCCAGCGTTCTTGCCGGAATATTCGCTTTCCCAATGCTGCTTAAGGCGCTCTGCTGTTGCCTGCTGAATTTCACCCGGTGCAGTCAGAACGCCGCCCGGTTGAGCCCCATTCTGGAAGAACGCCGCGCTGTCATTCTGGATCGCAAGACCCTGCATCGCAGCCAAACCGCCTGCAAAGATTGGAGAAAGGCCCACAAGCGGGTGATAAAAGCAGTTGAAACGGTCGTGAATAATCTCACGTGCCGGAACGATGATCTGCTCTGCCACACCTGCAAGCTTATCAGTGTTCATCTGATAGAACACAGAACCGTCATCACTGATCAATGGCGTGACAAGGTTCGGATCAAGAACATAGAGCCTTACCACCTGGCCGCGTTCATTCCGCTGCTTGAGAACGTAGGTATTTCCGTTCTGAAGCTTGGAAAGTACCCAATTTTCCATGAATTGGATGCGGTTCTGATAGTGATTTGGCCTCGCCAGCACATCAGAGAACGGCTTTTTCTTGATCTCAGACCATACGCCGTCGCTATCCTGCTTCACGAGCTTGATACGCAGTTTTGCAATATCGGAAGCAATCAGGGTGCGACATGAAAAGTCAGCGTGGAACGCAAGAACGCTATCGAACTTCACTTCAATATTGCGCTGCCATGCGCCTGTGAAGCTTTCCTTGATGACTTGCCACCAACCACCCCGATCATTGGGGCGCGACAAGTTGCCAGCCGCCTTCTCGCGGGTGATGTTGAAGCCAAGTACACGCATCAGGAATTAGCCTCTCCGCGACGTTCGATCTCAAGTTCGATTGCTGCAACAGCATCTTCCTTGGTCTTGATTTTCTCATCGCTGACCGACCCGGCCAATGATTTGAGCTGAGGCCAAGCCAAATCGCGCCAATCATCGGGGATTGTGACCGTCAATGGCTGCTGTGGCTCGCCAGTCTCTGTCGTCAGTGCGGTTGTCGAATAACCAAGCTTGCCGAGAATACGCGCATAGCGCGGGTCACGTGCCTTAAGTGCCCGGTTCATGTAGGATTGATGTTTCATTGCCATTCTCCGTTGAAGTGCCAGCCGCAGAGGTTCTGCGACTGGCTGTTTCTGTTGAGAAAGGCTTATGCCTGACCGTAGGCAGCGCTATCGATCCACTGAACCGCACCCGGACGGCGCTTAGTCCAGTTGATGAAGCGTTCTGCGCGGATACCAACAAGGTTCATCTGCCACAGGCTGACCATGACGGTTGCTGCAACTGGTGGGTTTGTTGGCGCGCTATCCATCTGGAGCGATGCCTGGTTGCTTGCATCCAGAAGAGTTTCGCCATCATCGGCCAGCATGATTTCGGATGCTTTTGCCAAGATGATACGGCTACCCGCACCAGTCACTGGCTCACCTGAACCCGGATTTGCTGGGATATTCTCAGACAGGATGACTGGAAGGCCAAAGAAACGACCACCACTGTCGCCATTGATCTGAATGTCTGGGAATTCACGCTGACCGAGTGGATTGAGCATTAGCGCCAGAGCCAGAGCCTGCATTTCAGTCATGATGAAGACTGCACCAGCCAACGAGAGGTTGGCAGTAACAAACTTGCCCATCAGTGCCTGAATGTCGGTGCGAACTGCATCAGCATCAGTTCCGCTGGCCGTAACAGGTGCAACGCCATTGGTGATCGAAGCAGGCTTAACACCGGCAGAGCCAGCATTTGCAGGATCAACAAAGTCACGATCCATGGTCTGAACGATGGTATCAATCAGATCCTGACGAACGATTGCTTCTGCCGAAGGATTGGAGAACCGCACAAGCTCATCGGTCATCACGACAATGCCAGCCAGCTTGGTCACGCCAAGGCTTATCTGGTCAAACGCAAGTGCCGAAACAGGCTTTGGAGCGCCTTCACCGACCCACGAAGCGGACGAACCACCAGTCTGACGCGGCACCTTGATATTAAAAGGAACATTGCGCAGGCCGGGAATGCGACCAATAATCGTCTGAGGACGAAGCAATTCGGCGAATTCAGAAGCCATGTTCTGGTATTCAACAAGTGGCTTGGCCCATGCCGCGTCTGTGGTCGTACCCGCAGCAACAGCAGCTTTCAGAACTGCCGACACTTCCGGGGTCTGATCATCCCAACGCTTGGAAATCTCAGCAGCCTGCATGAGATTGCCCTTGGATGCCATCAGCGCCATTGCGTATCGAGTGAAGGCAGTACCCTTCTCAACATTCGCCTTGACGGTGATCGGTGCGCCATTACGGACAGCAGCGCCTTTTTCAGCAGTGTTGATCTGGTTGGCAATCACTGGCTTTGCAGACAGTGCCTGTGCCTTTTCCAGACTGCGAAGGCGGGTGAGATCAGCATCGATCTTAGTAACTTCGTCGTTCAGCGTGTCGAACTCTTCCTGTTCGGCTTCATCGCTTGAGCGACCTTCGTCAATCGACTTCTGCATGACCTCACCCATACGGGCGGACTTCGCGTTGCGGGATGCTTCAAGCGCCGCGATTTGTTCAGCAACAGTTTTCATAACTGGTTCTTTCTTTGGAGATAGGTTTACGGTTTTGTTGATGATCCCCGCAGCGCCGGGGTTGGGCTTCGATACAGGCACCGTCTTGCCGGTCGCGGCTGGTACTCCGGTATCGAAAGATTTGATGATCGCGACACTTGCCGCGTCCAAACTCTTGATGCTCGTCATGATCGCATCTTGATGGGCTGGGATTGTCACCGCCGACAGCTCGTAAACTTCTGTTTCAGTGAACTTGATGCCGCCATTCTCAATGAAGCTGTATTCAATGGCACGGAAGCCGATAGACACAGCGCGGACAAGACCGAGCTTGATGCTCTGCCATGCCTCGTCAACGCGATCCTTCAGCGTTCCCGGCTCATCAATGATCGGAAGCTCCGCTTCGAATGTGATGCCACTTGCTGTCGGTTTATCGAACTTGACCGTGCCAATTGGCTTCGAATGGTCATGCTGCCAAAGAAACGCCATTGGGTTGCTGAACTTGACGCCAAGTGGCTCAACAATGTCGCCAACTCGGTCAACAGCTGGTGTCGTAGCCACACCGCGAATGATGCGCCTGTCTTCGTTCACTGCTTTGATTTCAAGCAATGAATAAGCGCGCCGCGTCATATCAGCCATGACGGACCTCCATAATTCAGATTGTTCGGTTTAATTAGCCAAGCACCAGCAACTGGAAGGCAGGCTCACGCGCTGCTTTGACTGTACCGGCTATACTTCTCGCCATTGCCAGAGCGATCATGCCGTCGATACGTCCATTTGCTTTTGCTTTATCCAGCTTGCGGTCGCCTGCCGGGTTCGTCGTGACAACGGCATTTGCTGCGCACATTGTGAGTACCGGGTGGTCGCCATGGCATAATCGCCCCTCCAGTAAGTCCGCCTCAAGGGTTCGGAGTGCTGGGGACATTGATACAAATCCCTGACCAAAACCCACAAAGATTGACGTTTCGCTTTCTTCGTCAACTTGCCGCTCGTTAAAGCCAGCTTTTATCAGCCAAGGCTTGAGGTGGCGAAAGTTCCAGCGGTCGAATGCTATTTTCTGCACGTCCATGTTTTCACAGTCGCGATAGATTGATGCGGCGACAAACTCATAATCTACAGAGCGCCCGGGGCATGTGCGAAGCAACCCCTTTTCGGCCCAAGTGTCATACGGAACGCGGTCATTACGTGACTTCTCTTTCAGCCCTTCTTTCGGCAACCAGAAGGTGGGAAGAACCTGCCATTTCTGGTCAACGGCACCCACATAAACCTTTGCCGTCAAATCGCTGACGCTAGAAAGGTCGAGGCCTCCAAACATTGGAACGCCCCGAAGGTCATCATTGACCGGCGAGCCACATGCAGCCCACACTGACCGCGACACAAACGGTGAAAACATTTCCACACGTTGGTTTAGAATTAGGTTTCTGTATTCTGGCTCGCGGCTTGGCATGCGCCGGGCATCTTCTGCCATGGCTATTACTTCATCAGCATTCTGGAAATCGCCGAACGCTGGGTTTGCCATCTTAATTGTTTCAGGCGCAAAGGGATCAGCATCATCAGGCGCTGTATAAAGGCTTACGACAGTCCGTGGGTCCGCTCCTGTTAATGCATCATCTATTAGGATCGATAGAAGATCATCAGGGTTAGGCGCTTGCGTCGAGATAACGATTGATAACGGCTCGTCCTGCGCCGCCGTTGCTGTTTCCAGCGCTTCATACAGTTCTGATCTTGGGCCGCGCACCTGACCAAGCTCGTCATGAACAATAAACACAGGCGATAAACCATATGCAGTTGCCGCTTCCGCAGACAGAGCGCGATAAAGGGTTCCTAATTCTTCACAGAATAACTGTTTCGCCGTGTCTCTCGGAATGACCACTGCACTAAGATCGGGTGACTGGCGAACAACCTTTGATGCCAAGCTGTAAAGAATAGCGGCCTGATCGCGAGACTGTGCGGCAGAGAACAGCTGTGAGTTTGGCCTAGCTTCTGGTCCGCAAAGATGCAGTAAGAGCAAGAATGCTGAAAGAGCCGTCTTTCCGTTCTTGCGTCCAAAACTTAGTATCGCTCGACGTGTCCCGTTTGGGTTGTCGTATATCCTCGTTATTTCATGTCGTTGCCAAGGTCTTAGTTTGACGCGTTGCCCGACCATCCGGCCTTCTGGTACACGACAATATTCCTCAATCCACCTGATGTTGCGCTCGGCGCGTGTCTCAACCTTCCCACGGTTTGCGGGTTGCTTTTGCGTTTTTGTTGCCACGATGGTTTGTTGTCGCCTGTTGGCTGATCCGCATCTTTGTCGCCAGAGACGACATTGCTCGGCTTTCCCGCTCTTGCATTTTCAGCAAACGGTCATAGTCCTTGATCAGAAGGGTTGGATCCGAAGTAGCTTGCTCGATCAATTCGCCAATGCGTCTGGCGTGGATTACGTGCCTACAGTATTGCGCTAGGAGCGGCACTGTTGAAGGTTTAAACCAATCTGCGGGTTCGCAATCGACCACAGAAGCCCATATTTCCGTTTCTTCGTCAGTAAGATCATGAGGCGGTTTCTGACGGTCAATAATCTCAATCGGCTTTACGGTTATCTCAAGCGAGGCCGCAGAAGCGCGTCCGCGTTTTGCCATCTGTTGTGCCTCGCTAAATTCAAAATTCTTACGTTTTATGGTTTTTGTGCTGGGACGCGGGTACGCAGTCGAAAGGGGATTTAGGCGGAACCTCCCCCGCCCCCATCTAGATCAGATGTGTCCGCTTCCCATTCTTGCTGCGATTTTCCTTGGCCCACATTGGTCGAAGGTTTGACAATGCCCAACACGATGCAAAGTCTGGATCATCATACGATGTGATGTTGAACTCGCGCACTGGAATGATGTGATCTATTTCAATCACGCCCTTACGCATCTTCTCCCAACTCATGCCGGTAGTGAACTGTCTTTCGATATGCAGCCTTAGCGTTTCGGCGCTGTAACCGAGCAACTGCTCTGTCGTTCGTCCACCTTTGCCCTTGAGCATATCATTGAGCCGGGCAGACACCCTTTGTTTCAACAGAAACGCTTCGCTTGTCTCACGTTTGCGTCTCTGCATACTACGAGCATAGGCTCTAGCCTTTTCAAGGTTCTTGGCTCGCCATTCAGCACAATGCTGTGTTGATGAGTATCCGGCTTCTCGATACGCCGCGTTGTAATCCTTGACGTTGGCTTTATTGGCATCACGCCATGCTTTCTGACGGGCCTTTTGATCTGGCCTATTGCGACGCTTTGTGTCGTCAGCCTTCTTGCACGGTATGCAGTATGAGTGCAGACCATGTTTCCCCATCTTATGCAGGGGAAAGAATTCTAATGTTGCGGGTTTGTCTTCAAGACAATGGGTGCATATCCGCGATAGTTGCGGTACATGTGGCTCAGCCATCCGATCCTCTTATACAGGTTCGTTTCGGTTAGGTCTGTCGAGCGTGTTGGTAGCACCTCGGCAGACTGCCTAACTTACCATTCAGCGGTCGGAATACCAATGGTGAGACTGGTCTATCGGCATGCCTTCCTCAGAAGAACCAATGACCCTGCCGCTCTTTTCCTCGCGCTGGATGATGCTATCGTGAACCTGCTTTGAAACAGTCTCGATATTGTCGAGGTTGAAGAACAGTTCTCGATTGCCCTTATGTGGAACCTTATGGTTCGCTACTGGCGCGTCAGGTACATTGCCCTTACCAATGCATAAGACACCCGAACGCTGGCAGGTGTAATGATCCCGGGTGAATGCCTTCTGTCGCAGCCTGTACCATTCTTTCGTCTGATACCATTTGCGCCAGTGCTGTTCCTGCTGCCGTTTCTTATCCCGCTCTCTCTCATTCCCTGTTGAGTATCCCAGCCTTGGCTTCATCATGGATACGAGAGGCTTGAGGGTTTTGATCTTAGGCATCTATCCCTCTTGCTTTACTAGGCTAGCCACTGTTTACTTCAGATGGGGATAAAAGGGAGCGCTGACTTGAGACAAATACTTCAATCAGTGATGTGTGGGTTGTTCGGCCACAAATGGGGGCAACGCGTACATGTGGGTTTTACTGACGATGTTCTGGATCGACATATCGAAATATGTAAACGGTGCAAAGAAATACGCGAAAGCTAAATAGTTAACACATACTCGGACTATCACGCATCGAAGTATCCGCCATTGCAGGAAGGGCAGCAGCTACAGGAGCAAGACCGATGAAGGAGAGGAAGCTGCGACGGTTCATGCTGTTTCTCCCTTACGGGTTTCGCGCCATTCATTGACGGTCAATGGTGACGTATCCAGCCGAAAGCCTCTCCCGTTAAATGACAGGCTCAGTAATGCAGCACGTCCACAATCCTGTGTTATCTGGGCACACTCAAGGCCGGGGATTATCTGACCGTTAATGAACACCAGCATTCTGCCGTCCTCATGGTGCTTGACGACAATTTGCGCTTCGCTCGGTTTAACACCTGCCATGATCCATTCTCCTGATTAGCGTTTAACCGGGCTTGCCCACTTCACACTGCTTAATGCAAGGTTCTCACCCCGGAGCGGCCAGTGTTGGGCTCTTCACCCACGAGTGTAGCTATTGCCTCATCGCCCGGTAGGATGAGTGAAAGGAGTGCCGCTCCCTATGATGCGAAAAAGCCCCGCACGACGGCGGGGCTGGCAACGTTAAATTTCCTTGCTTTTCAGACAGTAAAGCATATCCATTGCTTTCAGGGAGAATGTATCATGCCTTTTAGAAGCGCTGACTACCGCGGGAATTATAATCCGAACGAACTGGCTCTCTTGCAGGATGCTTACAATCGATGCTGTGAACTTCTGGGCCGCTGCCCTGCCACACACAAAGACCGGGACCGCTTAGCCCGTGCAGTGATGAGAACGTTTGAAGACAGTAAGCATGATCCAGAAATAGCTGCGCAAAGAGCAGCGGAACTGGCTAAGCTGATAGAGTAGCATTCCGTTGAGGCAGTGCCTCTAATCATGCCGCCTTGCGCCTTTCAGCATACTTCTGGCGGCGTCTTTCGTTTCGGGCTTCTGCCCATTCAAAGCTTCGATCTTCTTCGCTGGAGATTGCCCGATCCATCCGCCAATTTAGCGGTTGTTTCTCTGTCGCATCATCTCCGATTGTGACCTGAATTTGCCCTGTTTCGGCGCAAACTTGCAACTCCCCATTTAGGGCTGTTTTGTAATTTTGGCCGTTAATGCGGACAATCTCGCCGAAAATCTCCAATATTGCGCGGTTTTTCTTCCTTCTTCCCGTTTCTCTGGTGAAGCCTTGGGAGGCACACCACTTCGTAAATGACAGGCCACCAGCCTGTGCGATTGCCCAATTCCAGAGACAGCGGCGGCGGGTTTCATCCTGAACGGATAGAATAAGCTGGTTGCAGCGCTCCCACTCTGAAACGTCCTGTGTGGTCAGCTTGGTCTTGGCGAACATTTCCGCACGGTGTTCCTTGTGCCGTGCATCGCCCCATTCCCGCATTTCTTCCCAGCTATGGACATAACCCAGGCTCTGCGCCTTCAACTGCTTCGGCTTCGCTGTCTGTGGCAACCGCCGGTCAACTTCTGCGCCTCGGATGAACAGTTCAGCTATTTCCAACGGCGTCATGCTGTCCTCCTATCGTCCAAAAGGTCGAGTTGTTCGGCGTTCGGTCCAAATCGGCGGAACACCCTTTCGTATACCATGCCAGAGATAGCATGTCGTTGTGGGGTGATGCCTGAAAGGTCATTGGCGATGAATTGAAGGCGCCCTAGCGGTATTGCATCCCATAATTCCAGCCATGCTGACGTATCACGCTCAATCAGGCCCCGGTTTGCAATCACCATGTCGGAAGCCATCCAGAGGCCAAATTCATCGAGACAAGCCTTGTTGTTGGCCGTTTCCGCCAGTGTGGTCATGACCAAGCGGAAATGGCCCTCTCCATAGTTGCGCAGTATCCGGTCCAGTGTGGCGACCGCCCGTGTTTCGCCAATATCCGGGTATCGGTGGGCATCCACGATCTTGATGCCGTACTCTGCGCATATCAAATAAACACGAGGGTCAACTGTCATATGTACGCCTTCCCTCGCCTCACGATTTCATTTTCAAGCTCGTCTCGCGTGGTCTCGAAATCCCGGTGCAGGATCGCGAAACCGCCTTCCAGCTTCCAGGCCGTGGTGTTTCGTTCGAAATCATCAATCAGGATGTCGCCACGGGAATGCATGAACAGCGGCTTATTGCGACCGCCCATCACTGGAAGAACATGGCACCGGGTCGAAAGGTGCTCCCTCACCCATTCCCGCTTCTGTCGCGCCACGTGGGCATAGTTCGACTTTGGGCAGGCCGTGAGAATGATCGGATCAAGCCATGCAATCCGGTCGAAGAACATCTTCGCGCCGGGGCACATCGGCATGTCGCGGAAGTATGACGGGTGAGCATTGATCGTCGCCCACATGTCGTCGTCTGCCATTCCACGGTGATCGACGCCGAAAAGCGCCGGGAAATAGGCGTCAAAATCTGCCATGACGCCATCAAGGTCCAAGTATACATTTGGATGTCTCATGCCGCCTTCCTCATCTCAAACGGGCAATTCGCCTCAAATACTGCGCGGGCAAAGCCCTGTGGTGTTGCGCTTCTCAAGTCAGCCCGGTCATCGCTGGGGGTGAGTTTCCACATCTTCGATCCAAGCACTGGGTCGACTGGTTTCTTGGCTGGCATCACAAAGCCGTTTCCGGTCCAGAGACACGTTTTCTTCGTGTAGGCCTCGCTGCTGGGATCGTCGGCATACCCTGCATAGTCTGACGGATGGAAATAGAAGTCGGGCTTGCCTATGTGCGGAATGCTGGACAGGACGCCGACCGGGTTTTCGCAGAAGTATGGAGCGCCTGACCATGCCGCCACCTGACGGCCAGCTTCGAACATCTCGATAGCATCCCGAAGCATTATCCCGCCCTTCTTGACGAAATCACGTGCACCGGCTCCGCTGACATCGGTACATGGCGACATAGAAGCGACAAACACGATATCCAGGCCAGACGGTGGACGCCACGAACGGGCATCACCCCAGACGAAATTGATGTTTCCGATCTTCTTATCCCGGCGGATCGAATGATCTATATCCACACACCAGCATTCAATCCCAGCATCTGCCCATGGCTGCGCGGTGCGACCGCTCTTTTCATAGAGGAATATTGCTGCAAGCTTTCTCATGCCGCCGCCCTTTTCCGTTCCACCTGGATAACCTTCCCGTTCTTCCGTATCGGCTGGAGTGACGGGAATAGCTTCTCTGCCTCTGTGCGGGCGCTGGACGCGGTTTCACCTACCCGAAGGTATTCGTTGTTCATGTATGCCAGAAGGTGCTTGAGCGCTTCCTCTGTGGCTTCCAGCTTGGTTGGGTAGACGATTGGTGCGCCGCCCTTGCATAGGATCGGGTTTGGCCTGCCATGCTGAGCAAAGCGGACCATGACGCGGTATCCTCTCGGTACTTTCTGAACATAGGCTGCGAAGTGGTTCATCAGAAACCCATCCCCTCAAATGTTGCATCGCCTTGGTTCCGCATAGACACGTACCGGGTGCATTCCTTTTCAAACCGCAAGCGACGTCTCACTGTGCTGTCACCGAAGCGGACCTTCAAAGCCCCTATCTCTGCTTGATCCTCCCAGCCTTCAAACCGGCGTTCGATTTCGTCCTTTTCCTTTTCGTTCTTGGCAATCCGCAACTGGTCTTCCTTGTACTTGTCGGGCCGGTACAGATAGAGAATGCCGTCAAAGTCTTCCTTAGCCTGTTCACCGCCGAATATGTCGCTGGATATGGGCCGGGGATTGTCGCGCTTCATACCGGCACTGTTGCGCTGCATGAGGCTTAACCAGACTGCATTCATTTCAACCGCCATGGCCTTGCAAAAGCCGTTAATCTCGGAAGCAATGCGTCCTTCGTGAGCTTTCGGATCGCGCGGCGTGACCTTGCGTACATGGTCGAGAAAGATCATCGGATAGCCTTGGGGGAAACGCTTGCGAAACTGCCTGACATATCCGCCAAGCTGTGCTGTGCCTTCGCGGGTGCATCGCTTTACTTCGATCGGCAGACGAGAGATTGTGAGCAGCTCCTTGTAATAGCGTTCCTTTTCCTTATCGGTGAGCTGCTTCTGTCTGATACGTGGGCCATCTATCCCGGTGCGCTGTGACGCCATCTGTTGAAAAATCTGTTCCGGCGACTGGTCATAGCTGATCACAAGCGCCGGGTGTCCAGTTGCAGCCACATGATCCACGATCTGCACCAGAAGGCTTGTCTTGCCCTCTCCTGACGATGATAGAAGCCCGTAATAGTTCCCGGCTTCCAAATCACCATTAAGAACCTCTGTGATCTGATCGAGTGGCAACTTGATTGTTGGGACAACCGCGCCCTTGGCGTCTTGATCCATGATCCGGGCAACTGCCGCCTTAGCCGTTCCCGGTCCCTCTGCTTTTGGGCTTTCCGCTCTTATTGCTGCAAGACGTTCTTCAATGTCGGCTGCGATCTGGGCTGCTGATCTATCGGGCGAAGGATTGTTCACCTGATCGTTGCCATCAAGGAAGATCGAGTTGAGCTCACGGTGCTGTGCCAGATCGACAATCGCATGAGCGTAATCAGTTGCGTTCAATACTGTGACAGCTTCCGTTGCCAGACGCGCTGTGTATTGGAATGCATTCATATCCGGCGTGATCGGTTCATTCGCATCAATGAAGTGCTTGAGCGTGATCGGGTTCGCGTTCTTCCCGCTCTGGATTACTCGGCCGATAACCTCCCACAACCTCTTATGGAATGGTTCATAGAAATGATCAGCCTTTAGGAATGGCGAAACAACGTCATAGGCAGCGTTGTTGATGAATACAGCGCCAAGCATGGCTTGTTCCGCTTCGATGTTATGCGGCAGGGCTTTGGCAACGTCAGGGGCTTCGTGTCTCATGCTGCCTGCCTCTGAAGCATTTTGAACTGCTGTGAACCTGATGCCGCGAAGGCAATCCCGACAGCTTCCGCCGCGTCGTGCTTCTTCACTGGTATCTTGAGCATCTGGCAGCGTTCCATTGCGGCTTTCTTCCAGTCCTTGCTTGCGAAGCCGGGCTTGCGTCCATAACCGAGGAATTGTGAACGCCATGTAGATGACGGGATTGTCAGCCAAGGTATGCGATAGGCTGAGATAATCGCCACGGCAGCACCTGACAGGCTGGAAAGCTGCAAGGCATTCGGGTTGATCGTTGTTTCGTCCTTGTCGCCTGCCATGTCGGTTTTCTTCTTCTTGAAGGTCACGACATTGCGCATCGGCTGCTCGATAGCCACGAAATCAGGACGTTCTGCCTTGAGCATGGTCACAAGCTGAGTGGCGATCGACGCCGCTTTATCCTCGGCGTTGTCGCCGATCGACGTGATAATGCCTGTGCGGATCGTGGACATTGACGCACTCGGATCATACCAAGCAAAGCCGGTTGTGGTTGCGATGTCTAAGCCAAGAATGATCATGCCGCCGCCCTCATCGTCAGAATTGTCGTGTTGATGTTGGTGCCGCTCTCACGAAATGAGCCGACAGGCAGGTCGTCCCAGCGTCCATCAAGCAATCCATGGTCATATCGAGCTGTTACCGGCAGGATTGCTGTCAGTGTGCCGCCCGGCTTAAGGAAGCGCAGTGCATGATTGACGTGCTTGGCGTAATGCGTCCCGTAAAATGGCGGGTTCATAATCACACGGTCAAATTCAGGCTTTGGCACTGTCTCAAGGAAGTTCATGCGCATGACGCGGTGGCCCTTGGCTTGGCACATCGAAACGCGAACCGGATCAATCTCGCATCCGACCACATCAGCGCCAGCAGAGCGCAATGCATCCATGAAGCGACCGCAGCCACATGAGGGCTCAAGAATGCGCTGCCCCTCCAAGCCGTAGATGGCCCCAACAACGCGATCAACAACCGCTTGCGGCGTTGGGTAGTATTGAAGGTCTTTCGCTACTGCTGTGCTTTCTTGGCGCTTTTCCGGCTTATCTTCGCTCACGTCCGGCAGCACATCGCCATAGTATTCGGCCAAAGCCATATTGATGTCGCGAAGCGCCTGCTCATCAAAGATCACATGAGCGTTGCCGTTCATGAACTTGCGAACGCTTACGCCACGGCCTTCGATTTTAACCTCTCCAACGCTGTGGCCTTTTACGTAGCTGTAATAATTATCGACCGGCTTAAGCTCGTCGTATTCGACAAGCGCCTTGCCCTGATAAGCGGCCAATGCATTCAGAAGATTAATCAGCCGATCCCGGCCATATGATCCATATCCGCCAACATTGGACAGGATAACGCGCTTAGGAAGACCCTTAACGCCGATCTTCACCTTGTCGTGGCTCTTGTATGCTTGATCGAGTTCACAAAAGACCTCAGCCAAACCGCGCAGGATATTGCCACGAGGATCAAGCAAGTAATCGCCAAAGGTGGCGCGTAGATTGTCAATCGTGAACTCTGGCGGCGAAGCCATGCTCTGCTCAAATCGACGCTTGTCGTTTGCCGATGCCAGATAAGAAATCTGCAACTTGTCATAGACAAAGAACCACGAAGATTTAAGCAGGTTCTGTTCCATGGTGCTGCTGTGGACATGGCCAGTATTGATGTTTTCACGCCCATGCGTACCCGCAATCGAGCAAGCCATTTTCAGGGCAGTGCCAGCCTTATTGAAGGTTTCCAGCACGTCTGGAATAGCAGCCTTCTTGTGCTCGTATTCGGCAACAACATCAGAGAGGCGGCGACCGAGTGAAATCTCATTCATTTTCAAAACCTCCCCAAGAAGTACGCCACTGGTGCGAGAATTACGGCGAGACAAAGAGCGGTGACGCCAAGGGTTAATAGTGCGAGGGAAAGGCTACTCATGATGCCTCCGTATCGGCGTGGAGCCTTGCTCTTTGAGCTTCTGGAACAGAGCTGACCTTTCAAAAACTGGATCGCCACATATCCGGGCGGTCTTGTCTCGATTGTCAGCGGGGATTGCAGCCTTCAAAGCTGCGGCCTGTTGCTTCACATCTGGCGTCATCAAGCGGCCCTCTGTGCTGCATCGGATTTAAACCGGCGATTACTGACACCCATTTTCTGTGCAGCGTGAAGGATTGTTGTGTGGTCACGACCGCCAAAAAGTCTGCCAATGGTGGGAAGGCTCAAATCTTGCCGAATTGCCACTGCATTTGCGATTGCGGTGTGGCGTAGCGGGATGATGTCTCTTGTGCGCCGCTTGCCGATAATATCCTCGTAGGTTACTGACGTTCCACGGATCACGTCTTCGATGATCTTGCGGATGGTCGGTTTGCTATCAAGGATGATTGGCTCACCTGTGCAACTCACCACCTCGACAGGATCGCCAGCAGTGCGGATAGTGAGCGTTCTGAATGCTACTGCCGCATCTGCCGCTAGTTCGGCCTCAGCAACGCGCTCGTGGCGTTCTTCACGGTCCATCTCACGTTGTCTGATGTCTTCACGTTCAGCTTCCTTGCGGCGCTTGGACCAGACCTTACGAACGAATGTCGGGTTTAAACCCTCTGGCACTCTGGACAACTCGACACGAGCAACGACGAACTCATCATCATTTGTCAGCGTACCGTTGTCCTTGCAGGCTTGGCTTAGTTCCGCATCGGCTAGAATGATCTTGCGGATGGCAGGGCGGCTGATTTGCATCAACCCGGCAAGCTCATTGATATGCCTGCCCTCATCAATGTGGCGCAGAAGCTTTCTTCTGCTGCCGGGTGTTAAATCAACCATTACGCGGCCTCGGCTAAATATCTCGCTGCTTCTTGGACAGCTTCATTGTCGGAAACCGGGGAGCCATCTATTGCGCTCAGTACCCGGCGAAGGTGATATGCAGCATCGAATTTCAGGGCGATGCATCTTGCTCGGTTTGGGATCAGTTCGATCAGACCGCGTTCCTTGAGACCGTGAACAAGCCGGTGAATGCTGGAACGGGATACGATGCCCAAGGCGTCCCCTATTTCTTGATATGAAGGGCCGTAGCCCTCCTTATCGATGAACGACCGTATGAAGTCGTAGGCCTGTTTCTGGCGGCGTGTGGTGGAGGTCATAATTCCCCCTCACCTCTTGCCTTGGCGAGGGCTTTATTTGCCATGTTGATCCAGCAATCGAAGCCAGCCTGTTCTTGCAGCCCTGCGATTTCACAATCACGAACGAGACGGTATAGGGCTTCGTATAATTCAGGCGCTGCGGCGATCAGATGCGAATGTTCGTAATTTGAAGTGCAGATAAAATCCGACACCTTAAACTCACCGGACATCTTATAAACATTCGCAGTCTTCTTAACTTCGTCCTCATACAGAACGACATCTACTTGCCACGGCTCAGGTGTAATTTTGGCTTCTGACATTTACGCCGCCTCCGCGTCTGGGAAGTCAGGGTCGCCGTGGTCTTCGTCCGATGCTGAATTGATCTTTTCCATCGCAGAGACGAGGTTTTTACGCTGTTCTTCCTGCCCCGCGTCGTAACCACGTAACCAAGCCTGATCCTCGTCAGTGCCAGCCATAAACCCGCTGACACGGTCCAGAGCCTTCAAGCCTGCAATCTTGCCGTCATCGAAAACCTTATCGAGATAATCACGCTCGTCCTCGAACAAGTCGCCCTGCTTTTTGACAATACCCAGAAGCGACAAGGCGTTGGCCTGACGGCGGTGCTTTTCAGCAACCTTGTCCTTATCCTCGGCATTCATGCCCTTCACAACGGTATCAACTTCATGGAGCGTATAGCCGTAGCTTTGGAATATCTTACGGTCTGCTTTGCGATCCGCCTGCAACGCCGCGATACGGGCAAGGTGAATGCTTTCCTTCCGCGCACAATCCATCAGGAGCGCGTCATACTCGCCTTGTGTGAGTTTGGAATTATGTCCTGCGTTCATTTCCGTTCTCCCGATGTTGGAATGTTGAATTCTTCTTCAATCGTTGGGTAATCGGCCAACTCCGGGCAGACGTATTCAGCTAAGCTGACTGCCTTCCTTCGGAGCATAGCGGCGAGCAATATTCGTCGCCGGAGCGACAGCCATCTGAGCCATACGGGCGGTTTCTGCTTTGTAGGCAGCATGACGCTCTCTTTCTGCGATAAGCATTTCCAAGTCCGAGATTTCCCGGTTTTCAATGCGGTTGGCTTCTTTGTTGAAAATTGCCCTCACCCTGCGGCGCGTCCATTTCGGGCTTTTTCTGGAAAGCTTATCGTAAGCTCTATCGAGCATGGCCTTGATCGGCTCGCGTACACCGCGGTAGCCAATCAGTTCATCCAGAAGGTCGGCAGCTAAGTCAGCGTCAGACATTGAGGTACGATCCTGCGAAATGTGCTTGGGTGAGATTTCCACGTTCTTGGACAATGTTCCCATGATCTTGGGTGGCTCCACGGTTATTGATTGAACCGTGGGTCGCACCAATCAGGGAGCGGCCAGAACGAAGGAACTGAAGTGATGAAGATGAAGCGGATTGCCCGGAGAGCTTGGAAAACTGACACAGGCATTCAGCTTGTCTTATGGACTTGGCCTGAAAACTCACCACGAAATCCGAAGGGAAGCAGCTTGCAGGCGCACAATCCTTTCGATCCTTTCCGGTGATGTTTCTCTGGCTGTTAGATGGACGGCCCTTCCCGAAAGCGGCATAAAGAGGTGTCAAAACTCGAAATACCAAATCCGAGAAGGAACCGATTAGAATGGCCGATAATGTTGTGTTTGATCTTGAGAACGTTTCATACGAACGCTCTTCTGGCGCATGGACAGGTGAGTTTGTTGCTAAAACTCCCGAATGTTCGCGATTTAAGATCAGGGTTTCCATTTCAGACCATGCCAGTGTTGGTGAGTTTGACGGCTACGAGCAGACAATTACTGCTGAAGTTGCCGCAACAAGACTGAGGGAAAAGGCACACAAAGCACTGCAATCCCTCCTAGAACAATCAACTACAAACCTGCGAAAGGTTGACGGGAAGGTTTAATCTCGTCTGCGACACGTGCTTGGACTACGGAAGCTGCTTTGTTCTCAACATGACGGGCGAAATATCCCTCACGGCTCAAGCCAGACAATTCGTATTCCTTGTGCCGAAAAATCTCTTCCTCAATGCCTAAAGCAAGGCAAAGAGTGCGAAACTGGCGTTCCCCGATCACATGGGGGATGCTTTCCAAAGCGATTAGCAGCTTAGGTTCTGGCTTCATGATTGTTTCCTTTGAAATTGGCTCCCGGAACCCCGACAGGGGAAGCCAGAGTTCCGGGATTATCGCCTGCCCCAAACAGGGAGGGAGGCAGGCAATTGGTTAAAAAGCTGTGCGAAACTCAGCAGGAACCCGCTTGAGGTTCTCACGCGCCGCTTGTCTTTGTTTCTTGGATAAGGACCGGATATGAGCCTCAAGCTGATCGAGACTGCCGATCTTTCCTTTGATGTGCTGAGGCCAGAGAATGGCCGCAACCTTCCAAAAATCTTCTATGGTTTTCAGCTTCGAGGCTTTCACGCCACGAGAGCCGATAAATGCTTTGAGAGCTTCACTGGCCCAAACCTTGCTCTTGTTGCGACCTTCAACCAGAATGCGCTCTATGCCCTGCAAAAGCTTGATGCCGTCGCGTTCGTGTCGATTGAAGTTGATCCCGTCACGTTCCAATTCTTCTTTTGGCATTCTGTCGCCAAGGATCACCGCGAACCAATAATCCGTCATTTCTGGATCATTCAGGTTCACACGCATGCCCTTGAGATAGGCAGCGCACCGCGGGAACTGGTGAATACTCATGCTGCACCAGCAGAGCTTGCATACCAATCAGACGCTGTAATTTCGCCATTAGTAGCCTTGGCGATCTTCACAATCATCTGTGGTGTCGGGAAGCGATCCCCGCGCACGTATCTCGTGATGGTCGCCTGTGTCGCATCAACCTCCTTTGCGAAGGCATCGTGCGATAGGCCGTTGTCTTTGAGGTATGTTTTCAGCTTTTCCATACCAGCAACATACCAGTTTGGTATCGCATTGCAAGCAAAAAATACCATTATGGTTTTTGATTTTCATACCAAGCCGGAATAACGTCCCGCCATGAATGAAATTAAGCGCCTCCGCGAACTAAAAAAACTTAGCCAATCGCAGCTTGCGGAGTTGGTCGGGACTTCTCAGCCTCAAATTCAAAGGCTTGAGGGGACGCAGCGTAAATTGACTAAAGAGTGGGCAACAAAAATAGCCCCGCACCTCGGCGTTTCGGCTGGTGATCTGATGTTTCCAGAGGCGAATACACGCAGCAGCTTAGTGCATAGCTACGATCCTGACTTCGACAAAAAAGCATACAGCAGGGAACATTGGACCCCATCGACGCCAGGGGCCATACCTGAGATTGATGTAAAGCTGGGGGCTGGTCTTGGCTCCATTGGTGAGGTTATCAGCGTGGAACATGGCGGGGAGAGGGTTGCAGGTCATCGGGTAGTCGCGGAATGGGTGATGCCAGATGATTTCGTAACGCAGGAATTGCGCAGCTCGCGCAAATCAACCGTGGTGATGGAAGTCGTTGGGGATAGCATGTCGCCAACGTATCAACCTGGAGACAGGGTTATCGTTGACCTAAGCCAGACAGATCATGTGTCTGATACGGTCTACGCAATCAGCGACGGTGTCAGCGAGCCGCAGATAAAACGCCTACAGCGCGTTCCATTCTCCGACCCAGCCAGAGTGAAAATCATTTCCGACAATCCAGCTCTTGAGACGTTTGAGGTGGATTTAGAGCGGGTTCAAATCATTGGCCGTATCTGCGGTCACGTAGCAAGACGCTAAACTTTACAGGGGATTACATGCGGGGATTTAGAGCGGCGGGGGTCGCCTTGATTGCAGTGATTGTTGTCGTGCCAGTACAGGCAGAGGATAGTGGCAATTCATGCGCGAAAGAGAACGATGCAGCCAAGCGCCTTCTTTGCTATGACGGTATTTTCAGAAACGAGATAAAAACCGATCCGATCACAGAAGGCACTGGCAAATGGCGTAGCCAGACCGATGTTTCTAAGATAGCCGACACGGCAGATCATTACGCTGCCCTCCAATCCGAAGATAAGCTTTCCAAGAGGTTTGGTGGCACCGGATATGCGCAGATACACATGCGCTGCAAAGAAAACAAAACCTCTGCTTACTTTACCTTCGCAGACCAGTTCCTATCCGACATCCAGAATTACGGGAAGATCACATACCGCCTCGATACCGACAAAGCCGTAACTAAGGGCTTTAACGTATCAACCGACAACACAGGCTTAGGACTGTGGAGTGGCGGATCAGCAATTCCTTTCCTGAAATCTCTGGAAGGTCATAAACAATTGGTCGTACGGGTAACACCATTCAACCAGTCGGCCATCACTGTGACCTTTGACATCAGAGGCTTCGATGAAGCGGTGAAGCCAATTCGTTCAGCATGCAAGTGGTAACCCCACGCGGGGATAAAGGGGATGGGGAATGAGGAATTTACCGCGTAACAAAATGTTAATTTGATTTTCAGGATCAGGGGAATATATTCGGGCCATGTCCAAGATCGCTTTAAAAGAACGGTACAACACCCGCTATCAGCCTAAACGACGCCGTAAAGGTGTCGCCGGTAGCTTTGTGACCGGATTAGCGGCTCTTCTGACTTTGGCTGGACCGAGCAATGTCTCGGCCAACTCTCGTGGCGTTTCGGCCAACAAAGCACTTCGCGGTGACTTTGTTCGATTGGGCGCAGACATGAGAGCGGCCATTGCGAAAGAAAAAAGCCGTGAAGAAACCAGCCGCTAAACGAGCGTCACCTCCTCAAGCGCAACATCATCAACATGCAAATCAAGATAATCAACGTATAGCTATGAAAGTAAGCGTTGAACAATCATCTTGGTCTGGACCTCTGCCCGCGCCTTCCGATATGCTGAAATATGATCAGATCGTCAATAATGGCGCTGAACGTATTTTTACAGCTTGGGAAGAAGAGTCAAAACATCGGCGCGAGCTTGAAAAGAAAGAGATCCGATGGACTATTTTCGAGAGTATCTATGGTAAATCCCTCGCGATAATTTTTGTCTTATCGGTATTGGCAGTGACTGCATATGCAATCAGCATGGATGCAAATTGGATAGCCGCAATACTCGGAGGCACAATGATCGGATCGATTGTTTGGGCCTTTGTAAAGGTCAATCGTCCAAATAAAAACTAACACCAGCCCCGCTTCGGCGGGGTTTTTGTTTGGCTATCGTTTGCGCCTGCCCTTAACGGGAACGGAAGATGAAAACCTTCGATGCGCAATCGAACCTTTGTCCATATGCAGCCAGAGATACAACTGCGCGATGCGTTCGCTGTCGGTTTTCGTTGGCACTGACCCTTCTGGCAATTCATCCATCAACATAACGAAGCCTCGTTGATCATCATTCAGTCGATGAGATTGCGTTTTTATGTAATCCAAACTGTCCATGATCTGATCAATTTCCTTGTGTATATAATTTATACCTCAGAGAATTATATCTAAGATATATAACTTAACGTTATTCAGCTTTCCGTTATTCATATGCAATGGTTGCACTTATATAACTGCAATGGTTGCACTTATTCAGCCCACTTGAAACGAAGCCAGTATCTGTTTCCGATGTTTCGTTTTCGAGCACAAAGCAAATATCCGCCATCTTCCAGAGATTGAAGCGCGCTTATAACAGAGCGAACGCTAACCCCTGTCATCTTCGCAATAGTGGCCGTGGAAGGCCATGCATCCTTGTCTGTGGCATTGATGCGCATAGCAAGGTGAAGCCCCACGCGCACGGCTGTATGGGCCATATCAAGATCATCAACTAATAGCCTGATCCAGTTGTCACGGTTCTGCAAATAGATGGCTGCGGGGTTGGAAGGTTTTTTGCTCATACCGTTTTCTATACCATTTTGGTATTGACAGTCTATACCAATCTGGTATCTTCACTCACATACCGAACACGGCCACGAAGAAGCAAACGCTGATCTGGCCGACAACATGGGGTGAATGGAAATGTCAGACCGAGCCGAACTACTGGCGATTTTCAAGAACCACACGGCGGCTGTTGAAGCCATTGAGGGCATTGCCGGATCGGTTGGGCTTTCGTGTTTCACCTTGAAGGATCAGGGCGAGAGTGGGCTTGAGGTTCGCCGCTTGCTTGGCCGGTTTCTTGAAAAGAACTGTGACGATGAAATCCGGTTGATCGACTACCTGCGCGGGTTCGGAAGTGAGCCGCCAATGAGCGACAAAGAGCGCCGGGATTACCGCCTGAAACGCTCTGAGGACGTTCTGGATCTGATCGACAAGGCCATCGAGACAATCAACGATTACGTACATGGGAGGGCTGCTTGATGGCTCTGGAATTTAGCAGGTTCTGGCTTGTCTGGCGCAGTGGCGGCTCAGCTCCAACCTATAAGCATTTCAGCAAGGACAAAGCTGAGAAGGAAGCCGGAAGGCTGGCATTGAAGGAACCGGGAGCAGTGTTCTTCGTCGTCAAAGCCGTTTCAGGATTTCATGCTGACATTCCTCCGATCAACACCGTCAAGCTGATCAAAGCTGACGAAATTCCTTTCTAAGGGGAACGACATGGAAATCGACAAAAAGAGAATTGAAGACGCCATTATCCAGCAAGTCGCTTCCGATTTAATCAGCGATGAAAGCCTATGGGACCGTGCGAAACGTGCATTTGATGCTCGCATCGAAAAGCTCTGGACGGAAGTCGCTGAAACCCGCCTGCGCTCTGAAATCGAACTGGCAATCACAAACGGACTTGAGCGTGAATATTGCAAGGTTGACGGCTTCGGCATGCAGAATGGTGAGAAAACTTCCATTCGTGCCGAGTTGGAAAAGCAGATCGGCGGCTATTGGAATACGAAGGTCGACCGTCAAGGCAAGCCATCAACTGGCTACGGCGCAGACATGACCCGTGCGGAATGGATGATGACGCAACTTGTTGCCGATGACTTCAAAGGCGAGATGAAGCAGCACGTCATCAACCTGGGTGGATCGCTCAAGGATCACCTGCGGAAGCAGTTACACGAGACAGTCAACGGTCTTCTTTCGGAAGTTTTCTACGTCAGAAGTAAGGGCGATGAGGAACTAAACCGGCAGGATCGTAGCATGATCAAGCCTAAAGCCGCGCCGGTAGGAGGCTCCAATGCGTGACCTTATCGAAGACATCGCTGGCTTTGTTGCCGTTTCAACCTTCTGTGGCGTGTTCCTGTATTGGGCCGCTCTAGCCGAGAAAGTGTGAGGCTCGATATGGCCCGTTTCCGTCACCACAAATACACATGGACCAAGCCTTTCGGTTCGGCTCGCCATTGCTGGGAACTCGTAGGCCCTATGGGCGGAGTTCATTTTCACGTATCCATCACAGAAGGTTATGGACCGTCTGCCGGCCTAGAATTTCATCACGCCGCTTCATCGGGTTATCGCTGCGACGAAGCGCCAGACCGCATCAACTGCCCCCTAATCGGTCAACCATGCTGGCACGATGGTACGAGCCTTTATGCAAGCGAAACTCTATGGCCGATGATCGAACCAATGCTCCGCAGTGGCGACCATGAGACGATTTTCCGAGTTCTGGAAGGTGAGTACGACAGCCGTTTCAAAGGCTTCGAGATACGAGCGAGGGCCGAATGACCGCCCTCCTCCAAGTAAGCGGCTATGTGCGCCGCCAGTCAGTCAAGGGCGATGAGAAGCGCCCACGGTTCACACCAGAACAGATCGCAACAGCCAGCCAGATACAGACCGAGATAGACGCAAGCTTCGTCCTCGCAGTCGAGGTGGCACTGGCACAAGAGTTTCCGGGAGAGTTGAAGACATGACCAAGGTTCGTGACCAAGACCAATTCGTTGTCCGTCTTCCTGACGGTATGCGCGACCAGATAGCCGCAGATGCCAAGGCTAAGGGCCGCAGCATGAACGCTGAGATTGTCGCCAGAATAGCCAATTCAGCACCGGAGAAGACATTGCGGGATGAAATAGCAATCGCGGCATTATCCGTTTTTGCTGGCAACTACAAGGCGACGATTAGCGATGAAGCAAACTCTCATTACGTGATGTCCATTGCTATGCTCTCATATGTGTTTGCTGACGCAATGCTTCGCGCTCGTGAGGTGCAGCATGACTGACACCTTCCAGCATATCAGCGAACCTGTGAATGAAATTATGGACCGCCTGTCACCAGAGAAAACTTGGGACGGAAAGACACCGATTTCAGAGAACGGCATCTATCGCGGCATCAGCCTGGACGATTATCACAACAATCTCGATTTGTTGGATGCGCCGGCAGTTTCCAAGAGCGCTTTGAAGTGGCTTGATCCGATCCAGAAGAACAGCAGCCCGAAAGCGTTCTGGGGCCGTTGGAAGTTTAACCCCGATCATGTGAAGCCAAAGCCGTCTGATGCTCTGGACTTCGGCAAGGCAACGCATTGCTTGCTTCTTGGCGATGAAGATTTTGACGCGGCCTTTGTGATCCGCCCTGAGAAATACCCGGATTACAAGAAGAAGGAAGCGCAGGAGTGGAAAGCCGAACAGATCGCGGCAGGCAAGACCATCGTCACACCTGAACAGTTCGAGCGGATTGCACGTATGCGGGATGATGCGAACCAGTACCCGCTTGTGCAGCAAGGCTTGATGACTGGTCGTGTCGAACGATCGATGCTTTGGAAAGACCCTGAAACGGGTATCTGGCTTAAGGCGCGTCCTGACGTGATCCCGAATGCAGATGCAGTCTATGCGGACCTGAAAACAGCCAGCAGCTTTGATGAGGACTTCCTGTCCCGTCAGATCGTGGATGCCAGCTATTACCTACAGGCTGCAATGACCCGCATGGCCTGCCGTGGGCTTCGGCTTCCGTTCAAGACATTCGTTCTGCTGTACGTGCTGAACGACGATGTTCCTGACACTTCACACGTCGAGATTGACGAGGAAGACATCGACCGTGGCGAAGACATCATTCGGTATGCGCTGCGCACGATCCGCGAATGTCTCGATAGCGGTTACTGGCCCGGCAAGCTCCCATTCAGCGCAGGCGAGCGCTTTATCAAGATGAAACCTTGGTCCCGGCAAACGCTTGACCAGTTCATCGCATATCAACATCAAATTGCAGCATAGGAGGCGTTGAAACATGAACGCTGTTACCCAGACCAATCAAACGCGAACTCCTGCTGAAAGCTTCCGCGACCAGTGGACCAAGCAGGAAAGCGAAGTTGCAGTCGCCCTTCCGCCTCATATCCCCGTAGAGCGCTTCATGCGCGTTGTTATGACGGCTGTGGGTGGCAATGCCGACCTGATGAATGCTGATCGCCGTTCGCTGTTTGAAAGCGCTATGAAGGCCGCGCAGGACGGTTTGCTGCCAGACGGTCGCGATGGTGCGCTCGTGATCTTCAATGCAAAGGCCAAGGAAGGTGGCAAAGACGTTTGGATTAAGAAGGTCCAATGGATGCCCATGGTTGGCGGCATCCTCAAGAAAATTCGTAACTCAGGCGAGCTTCTGTCTCTATCCGCCTATGTCGTCTACGAAAACGACGAGTTCCAATACACTCTTGGCGATGAAGAAACTATCGTTCACCGACCTTGCCTCGACAGTAACCGAGGCGATGCGAAGCTTGTTTATGCGATTGCCAAGACCAAGGACGGCGGCATTTACCGCGAAATAATGACGTTGAAAGACGTGGAAAAGGTTCGCGCTGTTTCCAAGACTGGCAAATTCGGCCCGTGGGCTGACTGGTGGGATGAAATGGCTAAGAAAACAGTCATTCGCCGCCTTGCTAAGCGCCTGCCAATGTCAAGCGATCTTGATGATCTGATGCGCCGTGATGACGATCTTTATGATTTCAGTGGTCGCCGTAACGATGTGGACGCTCAGCAGAACCGCATCCAGCAGCGTGGCACCCTTTCTCAGCTTTTGCAGAGCAAGCCAGATACCGCGCAGATTGGCCAGCAGTCACACGAGGGCTTTCAGATTGACCATCAGCCGGAACAGACACAAACGCCAGCCAGAGCCCCGGATACTCAAAATACAACCGCATCTGATAGCGTCACCTCCAGCGCAATAGAACAGCACGGTGGAGCCGTCTACGATTGTGATGAAGCAAAGCTTAGCGATGACGAACGGGAAGCATTGAAGCAGTTCATTATTGGCTGCATTGGTGCATCGACACCGGCAGAAGGCTATCAGCTTGACCCGTCCATAATCGTCAACTCTGCGAAGGGGCTGGACGCTGGCGGCGCTCTGGTTAGCAAACTTGCACGAGACAAAGCTGGGGCGATCACACGGTCGTTTAAATCGGTCTGTGAAGGCAATGCCGATCTGGATGCTGCGATTGATTACACCTGTGGCGTGATCGGTATCGATCCGAGCGAGGTGAAGTGATGGCCTCAGCAGTCCGCAGACACCCCGAAGCATTCAGCACTGCCCCATCCAAGGGACAGAAGCGACCAAGGAAACAGGACGGCAAGCATCTGGCATGGATTAGAACCCTGCCCTGCTTGGTGACTGGTCAGTATGGCGTTGAAGCCGCTCATATCCGGTACGCGGCACCAGCATACGGCAAGCGAGAAACCGGGAAGGCTGAGAAGCCGGATGACCGTTGGACGGTTCCCCTTAGCCCTGAAATGCACCGTTCACAGCATTCGATGAATGAGCAAAAGTTCTGGGAACAGCACAAAATCGATCCGTGCCAAGTGGCCTTAGCCCTGCATGGCGTATCCGGCGACGATGAAGCCGCAATCGTGATTATTCGGAATGCGAGGAAGCCATGACCATCCCAGATGAAGCAGTACAGGCGGCAAGCAAGCGCATAGACGAGTATTACGACACGCCGAATTGCGTAGGTGAAACAGCAGTTCGCGCCGCCCTCACAGCCGCCCTGCCTTTCCTGCAAGGGGTGAAGCAAGAGCCAGTAGCATGGTCTATAATTTTCTCAGACCATTACGGAGTTAACTGCGAAACCACATTCAAGACGAAGCAAGCAGCAGAAAACTATGTTTCATCTTGCGGTCGTGGCAAAGTAGTCCCTCTTTATCTGGCCCCATCCCCGCGTGCGCAGGCGTTGGAGGATCTTTTCGATGCCGTAACCCTAATGCAAAAACACGATGAAAAGTTTGAAGGCGAGATACCTTTAGCGACCATCCAGAAGGTTTACACGGCACACACAGCCGCAATCCGCACCCTCTCGTCCCAGCCTGTAGCGGATGGGTGCAAGGCGTATGTTGCAGAAATGAAGACTTTTGCCGGTATTGACTATTTCGTCATGATTAAGTCTGGCGACCGGGAATTGTCTATCCGCAAATGGCAGCAAAAGCACCACGCCGATTACGAAGCGGCTGAATACAACTGGCTGTTCAATGGCGGTGAGAAACCGGACATCCTTGCTTTTAACCCCGTATCAGGCGGCTCATCCATCCTCCCAGCCTCACCGGGAGCGTCGGAATGAGTAAGCTGACGCAAGCGCAAAGATCGAAAATACAGCAGGAAATTTACGCGCTCACCGAAGAGGCCGCAGAGTTAGAGCGTAAAGCTCAACGTTTGCAGCGCGTCCTTGACCGTGACGCATGGACCTCTTCCACCCGCCCGACAGGAGGCAGCAACCATGGCGAGTAAGGAAGTCACGAACGCCGCGAAGGCAATCTATGAAAGCCGTAACGGTGCAGGGCGCACGCCGTGGTCGCAATTGCCGTGGTCGCATAAGGTACCGTACTTGGACGATGCAGAGGCGGCGCGCAAATCTTTCCTCGCCGCTCTACAGGACCCGACAGAGGAGATGCTAGAGGAATGCAGCGATGCTTGGCGATACGGGCAAGTACTGTGGCCTAAGATGCTCGCCGCATCCGCACTAGGGGAGCAGAGCGAATGAAGCTGACACGTGAACAAGCGCAGGCTTTTGTGGACAGCCTGTTCCCTACCGGAGAATATTGCCATCTTCACAACCCAACGCGGACTTACTTTTCTGCGCTGATTGGTGATGTCCCTAGCTCTCGCCCCTATCTCGACAGCGATCCGAACCAAGAGAAGCTTCGCCAGATGGCGTCATTGCTTCGCGAGATTGCGGATCACATCGAAATCAGCGGAGAGACGGCGCAGCGCCAAGCCCTGAAAGGCGGGGATTGATGGACGTTACAATCACATGGCACAACGCCGGGCCGCATACGATCTACGGCAAGCTTGAAACGCGATTGGGCAGAAAGCCAACTGACGCGGAGGCATCCAACGAAGTGAAGCGCATCCTTTCAGACCGCACAGCACTGCAAGAAAGGGGGAGAGAGTGAGTAACCAGCCTCGCATGATTTCCAAGATGGAGGCCGCACAGTATTGCGGTCTTACACCGTCAGGCTTTTCAAGCTGGGTGAAACGTGGCGTATTGCCGAACTCGGTTCCTGGTACAAACAGATGGGATCGTAAAGCGATCGACGCCAGAATAGACCGCTTATCAGGCCTACAGATACAAACGAATGATGATACTAATTTCGATGAAATGGAGGCTGCAATAGATGCGCGTCTCGCTCAAAGGCGTACACAGGGTAAAAAAGCTTCTCGCTAATGGCGAGGAGCGTTTCTATTATTACGCATGGCGTGGCGGTCCGCTTCTACGCGGTGAAGATGGGAAACTGCTATCTCCATCAGATCCAGAATTTCATGCAGTGTATAGCGAAGCCTGTAAGCAGCTAACATCAGGCAAGAAACAGACGCTTTCTTTCCTGATCAAGGAATTTTCCAAAGCGTCCGAATTCACCGGCAAATCTGATAAAACCCGCAAAGACTATATCCGATACCTCAAGGAGATTGAGGACGTATTCGGCGATTTGTCATTTGCGTATCTGGAAAACCCACGCGCACGAGGAAAATTCAAGCAGTGGCGCGATACCATGTCTGACAGGCCGAGAACTGCCGATTATGCTTGGTCTGTGCTAAGCCGTGTCTTGTCATTCTCAAAAGACCGGGGCCACATCTCAGTGAACGTCTGTGAGCGCGGTGGTAGGCTTTATAAATCCGAACGTGCTGAAAAGATATGGACGCCAGACGTGATCGAGCGATTTATCAAGGTCGCATCGAAGGAATTACAGCTTGCTCTTATGATGGGGCTTTGGACCGGACAACGCCAAGGCGACCTATTGCGGGTCAGCTGGCCTTCCTATGACGGCAAGACACTGCGCATCAAGCAGGGAAAAACAGGCGCGAGAGTGACAATCCCCGTTGGGCAGCCACTCAAGATATTGCTTGGTGATGGAGAAAAGAGCTTTGACACGATCCTGATAAACTCACATGGCAAGGCTTGGACGGAAGACGGGTTTAGAACTTCTTGGAGAAAAGCTTGTGCCAAGGCGGGGATCGATGATTTAAATTTTCACGATCTGAGAGGCACAGCGGTGACAAGACTGGCGCTTGCCGGGTGTAATACAAGCCAGATTGCTTCAATTACAGGCCACAGCCAAAAGGATGCCGAAGCTATCCTTGACGCGCACTATCTGGGAGGCAAAATTGAGCTTGCCGAAATCGCTATTTCCAAGCTAGAACAGTTTACAAACGGTTTGTAAGCCCTTGTTTTTGCTAGAGCGATTTTGTTACCATTTTAGAAAAATGTCTAATGAAATCAATAAAAAGCACATGTCTCTTAATCAGCGGGTCGTAGGTTCGATCCCTACATCACCCACCATTTTCTCTTTTTAAGAGCAATTACCGCTGATTATCCAGAACATTGATAAATAACTGAAAATTATCAAATTATTTTGTATAATTTCGCTTGGTTATTCTCAAATCCAAAACTGTTACATGCATAATTAAGCATAGCGCAATTGGCGCAGCGGTACTATGAGTGCCTTATGAAACCCAAAAGCCTTGGCTACACTTTCACACTTCTCGCCGTCATAATTTTTGCTTCGCAAGACGGCATTTCGAAGTATCTCGGTTCACATTATTCGCCCATCTTCATAACGATGGTGCGTTATTGGGTTTTTGCAATCTTTGTGATCCTGATTGCAACCCGTTCCGGGGGGATAGCACGCGCAGCTTCGACCAAGCGTCCAGTTCTGCAAATTTTGCGCGGAATTCTGCTTGCTGCCGAAATTGTTATACTGGTGTATGGTCTGAGCCGTGTCGGAATGGCAATGACCCAATCCATATTTCAAGCAGCTCCACTGCTTATCACGATGCTTTCTGTGCCGCTTCTTGGTGAAAAAGTCGGCTGGCGCCGCTGGATAGCGATCTTCGTCGGCCTGCTCGGTGTCATGCTGATCATTGACCCGACACATGTCCAATTTGACTGGGAACTCATGTTTCCGATCACCGCCACAATCATGTTTGCATTTTATGCAATCGCCACACGAGCTGTGAGCAAAACAGACAGCTCAATGACCAGCTTCTTTTATACAGGCGTTGGTGGCGCGGTCGTACTTACAGTAGTTGGTGTATTTCATTTGGAACCTATTGCACCGCATGACTGGCCATGGATGGCCGCGCTTTGTGCCTGCGGAATGGCAAGCCATTACTGCCTCATTCGCGCCTATGATATTCTGGAAGCAGTTGAAGTACAGCCCCTCACCTATTTGCAGCTCGTCATCGGTGCTCTGATTGCTGTCGTCGTCTTCCATGAGAACCTGACCTGGAATATCATAGCCGGTGCCAGCATCGTTGTGGCAGCAGGCCTCTTTTCCATGTTCCGCGAACACCTGCGCTCAAAACGGGCATCATAACATTACCAATTATTAATCGACCCATTCATTTCAGGTTCACCTAAGATGCACCACATTACCCACACACCAATTAATGGTGTTTTGTAATGAGTGGATGGAGTTATAGAACCATGAAATCGAAGACCTTGTATGTTGCCGTTATCGCCTCAGCATTGTTCTCTACTGCCGCATTTGCGCAGGAAAAAAAGAGCGAGAATACAAGCAACTCGGCAACGGATACCTCCATTACACAAACGGATGGAACCAAAGGAAAACGTGGGCCAATTGATCTTGAGAAGTTCTCGCGTATGGATGAGCTGAAAGCCGCTGATACCAATGGCGATGGCATTCTCTCCCGCGATGAAATCGAAGCACTGGCCCTCAAGCGCATGGTAAACCGCGCGGCAGACCGCCTCGAGCGCCGTCTTGACGTCAAAGGCGATGGTAAAATCACCCTGGAAGCGATTGAAAAGCAGCGTCAGAAGGAATTTGCAGCCCTTGATCGCAATGAGGATGGCAAACTTGACCGTCATGAACTGCGTGCAGGCAAGAAATTCCACCACGGTCCAAAGGGCCCGCATCATGGCGGCAAAGGCAAGATGGAGCATCATCAGCCAAAGCCCCAGCAGTAAGTCTGCATGATTTTAAAAAGCCCCGCACTGCGGGGCTTTTCAATTTCAATTACGAGCGAATAACGCCCTTCTTGAAAATAATATTACCGTAAAGACGCTTTTCACCGGAACGGATAACAGCATAAGCTGCGCTCGCACGATCATAAAATGCAAAGCGCTCAATTGGCTCAACGGTAATCCTGCGACCTTCAGCCTTTTCGATGATCGCCTCAAACTCGGCAAAAATCGCTGGTGTTTCATTCGGAGCTTCCATGACAGCCGCGGGCTTGTCGACAAAGTCATCAAGCGGCAGGAGCGACAGCACAGCTTCCGCAACATCGGTTGCGCTGATGCCCGGCAGATCAATAACCTGAACGCCGGAAGCCTGCGCAGGGTAATTCGCATCAACGATAACCAGATCGTCGCCGTGGCCCATATCTGCCAGCACTTCGAGAAGGGAACCAGTCAGCAGAGGGTTTATATTCTTGAGCATTGATGAATTCCAAATGATGAACTTTACTTTCACCACCCTATCTGAAACGCCACTGAAAATGCAAACGCCGGCTGCATGAGCCGGCGCTTTTATTCATCAACGAAAAAGCAACATTATCAATCAGCAGTCGCTTCAATATTGACCTTGTCAAGGATCAACAGCGGGTTTTGCGAAGCCGCAATCATTTCCAATGCACCGATACCGCGTTCAGACTTCGACGTCACACGCACTTCAAAGCTCTTCGGTTTCGCTACAAACGTATTAAACGCAGAGATTACACCCTGAAGCTGCGGCTGTTCGGCAGCAAGTTCCTGCAAAACTCCATTCGCGACCAGCAGAAGCGTGCTTCGCAACTCGTCCACAGACATATTGTGTTCATCAGCATAGAGCTGAAGCGCTTTTTCAGCGAGTCCCTCATTCTCAATCGTCAGCTTCACTTCACGCGCTTTCACGCCAAGAAGCGCAACCTGAGCAAGCACCTTATCGCCAGAGAAAAACTCTTTGGTGAATCCGCCCATTAAACCGGACATGGAAACCTTGCCCATATCCTTTCCGCTCATGGAAATATCCTTGATGACAAGGCTCTGGGTTGGCTCATCCCAGTTTGCTTCAACGTTCGAGGAAATCGTAACCCGATCAAACCCAAGCTTGCGAAGCTGTTGATACATTTCTTCATTGCTGTCGGCAGGGACAGGCAAAGACATATCTTCATAAGCAATACGAATATCGGACGGAATGCCATTCACGGGCTTATTCAGTGCAATTTCATAGCTTTTAACACCGATTTTCAAACGATGTGGCAGACCATCCGGCTTTGGTGCAGGATTGCCGTCCTCATCCACAATATCAATATCGTCATTAACATTGTTGTCATAAGGAACATCGGCTTCAATACCTTTGATGACAGTTGTCCCAAATTCCGGCAGCATTGTCGTGAATGGGAAATTCTCCATTTCCTCTTCGTTCAAAGCGGCAAATTTTGTGATCGCCTCTACCGAAGGTTCCCAATTGAAGCCTTTGAGCGAAAATTCGTCCAGCTTGACGTAATCCTGACTATTGCCAGCCATGAAGCCATTGAGAGAAATATCAAGGCTCTTATTGTCGAATAACATCGAAATTTTATCGATGCTGCCCTTCCCTTTTTCAGCATCAGAAGGCTCAACCTTCATGCCGAGCAATTCAACATCACCCTTTCCAATCGTATCAAAGATACTGATCAAACGAACAAAGAACTCCTTACGTTCTTCGGGCGACAGGGCTTGAATGTCATTATCGGCTTCGAGTTTCTGCAGCGTTTCAGTCAATGGCACCGCAGGCAGGCGCATGGTAAAACCGTTACTGCGAATTTCGTCATAGCTGAACTTTGCCTGTGCGCTCTCAATGACAATATCTTTTGCAGAAAACGGCCCATAGACCGGCTTTGCCTCCTTGTCATCCGGGCCGGCGGCATCGGTGTAAAGACGAGCAATAAATACACCGTCAATATCTTTACCCTCTGAAACACCGATTGTTCCAGCCATGCGCTCTTCTTTAGTACCACCTGTTTCATTCGGTAATGTAAGGTCAAGGTCAAAGCTCGCACCGGTCGATGTATATTGTGCAACGTGACCATTCACGATGTCTTCCAATATCACATCCTTATAGGAAGTCTTTTGTTCCTTATCGTTCAACATCTGAACAATATTGATTTCCGGAACCAATACACGCTTTGCTGAAAAGCGACCAACGCGCTCAGCCAGGCTCAATGCGCTATTGCCGAAAGTATCGCGCAACATACCAATATCGAAATTGGCATCATCAATGCGCACGCTTGGCAGAGAAATCCTGAACTGCGCCACTTCCGTTTTGATATCCGTGGCATCCAGCATGCCATCTAGGAACAGGATTTTGGGGCGCCCTTCAATTGAGCCAATTGTAATGTCTGTCCCTTCTTTGAGGGGCAACACCACATCAGTCAGCTTGATCCGTCCAAAAAAATCAGCCGAAACAGAAGCCGCTTTGCCACCACGCTTTTCAAGCTGCGCACTGATCGTCTTTTCAAGTGTGATCTTGTATCCAACGGCGCCTGCGGCTGCAATGGCAATCACTGCTACCGCTGCCCAAAGCGCTTTACGTCCGCTCTTGCGTTTTCCGCCCGAAGCCTGCTCCACGATTTCTCATCCTTTTAGCGCATTTTCAATTATATCTAATAGTCGATTGGTTAATCAGAAGAAATTATAAGAGCAAGCAGGATTGACAGCTATTTGGAGTTTTTAGCCATTTCGTGGAAAACTATCGCAAACGCTTGCGTATATGCAGAATGAAATCATCATCAATCTGGATCAGTTGCGCATCGATACCATAAATATCTTGCAATAACACCGGATTGAGCACCTCTTGTGGCGCTCCGTCGGCAACTAACCGGCCTTGATCAAGCACAATCAACCTTGTGCAATATTTCGCAGCCAAACCAAGATCATGCAGCGAGACAATCACTGTCTTTTTCTGCCTTGCCAGCCCGGAAAATATTTCCATCAATTCCAGTTGATGAGCCGGGTCCAACCCGGCCACCGGCTCATCAGCCAGAATAACAGATGTATCCTGTGCAAGAACACGTGCAATCAAAGCCCGAGCACGCTCACCACCCGACAGCTCATTAGCCGGTCGGGATGCAAGTTCGGCCACGCCCATATGCTGCATTGCTGTCTCAATTACAGCTTCATCATGATCATCCAACCCAACAAATACCGGTTTCAATGCCGAACGCCCGAGTGAAACCAGCATTTTGACCGTAACAGACCAGGCAACATCGCGTTCCTGTGGCAGATAAGAAATGATTTTGGCACGATCCACGGCATGCATTCGTCGAAGGTCCACGCCATCAAGAAACATGTGACCTGTTGCAGGTGTCAGCGCCAGCATTGCCCGCAAGAGCGTTGTCTTGCCGGCACCGTTCGGGCCTATCAGACCAATAAACTCGCCTTCTCCTGCCTCAAAATCAACAGCTTCAAGAACGGCCTTGCGCCCCAGTGACACATCAAGATTATGGACTGAAAGAATACTCATACGAGCTGCCTCCGATATTTGAAGACAAGCCACAGGAAGAATGGAGCACCGATAATTGCCGTCAACACACCAAGCTTCAATTCGCGTCCCGGCATAATGACTCTGACCAGAACATCGGCAGCCAATAACAGCGCTGCTCCACCAAAAGCACTTGCAAACAACAGACGTGATGGTCGCGCACCAACCAGAGGGCGCAATATATGCGGCACAACCAGCCCCACAAAACCGATAGAACCCGCCACTGCCGTCGATGCACCGACACAGGCCGCAGTGCCAAGAACTGCCAGAATCTGAATTCGGGAAAGATTGACGCCCATACTGGCCGCTGCATCCGATCCCAATGTAAGACTGTCAAGCGCTCGTCCCAGCGAAAACAGCATCCCCCAGCCAATCAGTATAAATGGTGCAGCAAGCCACACATGTGTCATGGAGCGATCAGCCAGAGAACCGAGCATCCAGAACACGATCTCCATTGCGGCAAATGGATTGGGTGACAGATTAAGCGCCAGCGCCGTCAGCGCCCCGGCAAGACTTGTAACAGCAATCCCTGCAAGAATGACCGTAAGTGTGTCCGAATGACGACCAGCGAGAGCCTTCACTAAAAAGACCGATACAAACGCACCAACCAGCGCCAATAAGGGCAAAGCAAGCGGGAAAACCTGCGACAGCCCGGTATAAATGGCAAGCACCGCACCAAGTGAAGCGGAAGAACTCACCCCAAGCAGGCCCGGTTCTGCCAAGGGATTACGCAAATAGCCTTGCAATGCTGCACCAGAAAGACCAAGCGAAGCACCAATCAGCAGCGCAAGCAGAGCGCGTGGCAGCCGTATTTCACGCATGATCAGAACAATCACATCCCCCTGCCCGGTGAAGAGCGCCCGAACACTGTCCCCCACACCAATCGAGGCCGGACCAACCAGCAGGGACAGCATAAAAAGCGCAGCCACCAGACATCCGAGCATGAATAACAGAAGATAATATCTTACAGTCTCACTCATGCGCAGCCTCCGCAAGCTTCGCTACAGCTTCAACGCTGAACGGCCCACCGCATACTGTCAGATTATCGTTGAGTGCGAGCATTCGCGTATGACTTTCAAGGCTGCGTAATGCCGGATGCTCGAAATTTTCGAATGCCAGTGCAGGTGGACGTCCACGTGATCCGCGCACCAGAATATCGGGCTTTTCCATAAGCAGCATTTCCAGCGGCAACATCGCAGAACCCCGCACGCCCACCTTATCAGCAATATTATCAAGCCCCGCAAGACGAATGACCTCGTCAATCAATGTCCCGCGTCCTGCCGTATAACTATTGGCGTAATATAATGCGACAGTCTGCTTGCGATCCGGCCTGCTGATCGCCAGCATTTCAGCATCCATAGCCGCAATCTGGCGCTCGGCCTCTTCCTCACGGCCCAACAGCTCCCCCAGCCGCTTCATATTCACTTTAATATCCTCAAAAGAGCGTGCAGGCGCAAACTCCTCAACCCGCACGCCCAGATCACGCAAAAGCCTGACCGTAGCGCGTGAAGAAAACGTGCCTGCCAGCACCAGATCAGGCTTCATAAGAAAGACTTCCTCAGCCTGTGCGTGGTTGACCGGCAGTTGCTTTGCCTTTTCACTCATCACCGAAAGCAGCGGATCGCGTGAAAGATAAGACACCGATTCTAATTGCATGGGGTCAGCCAGCAACATTGCCAACTGATCAGTGCAAACATTGATTGACACCACACGCTGAGGCAGCTTATCCGCATGAGATGGCGTAAGTGCCGCGAAACACAGGCCAACCAGCAGGCTAAACCTGATTATCCACGCCCAAGGCTGCACTTTCATATTGCGCATCCCATCAGAAATTCCGCGTCAGCCCGATATTAAAGCTGCGTCCCGGCGCGTTATAGCCGGATGTCGTCTGGTAATCCTTGTCAAAAATATTCTCCACCGAGAACTTGAGCTGTGACTGCGCATCAATGTCATAAAGAGCGATAAAATCTGCCGTCACATAAGGATCGAGTTTTGTGGTATTCGCCGCACTGGTATAGCGCGAACCACCATAAAGCAGCCTCCCGGTCAGATCGAGCTTGTCGACTGGTTTGAAATTCACCTCAGCCGTGGCCTTCACCCGCTCACGATATGCCAGATCCTTGCCCGTTTCCTCATCAATTGGCTTTTTAAGATCAAGAGAACCTTTAACCGACCACAATTCGTTAAAGCGATGCGACAATGCCGCTTCAAAACCAGTCACTTCTGCTCGCGCAACATTATAAGGCAGATAGGATGGTGCCGTGCTCATAACCGCATCCCGCAACCAGGTTTGGTAAAAGGCCATATCAATGCTGGTATTTTCTGTCAGCTGCCAATTGAGACCAACTTCATATGAACGGGATTTTTCCGGTTGCAGATCGGGATTTGCATAACCGGGATAATAAAGCTCATTGAAGGTCGGCGCACGAAAACCTGTGCCAAATGACGAACGTATCACCAGATCAGGCAATATCTCATAACTTGCGCCAAGATTATAAGTTACAACGTCACCAAATTGCTCATTATAGTCATAACGCAAACCGCCATCAAAGCTCAGTGCATCATATTCAAGCGAATATTGCCCGAATAATGCCGCCAGATTGCGGCTGGTTTCGGCAAAAACCGTCGTGGCATTTACCTCTTCACGATAGGCTTCAACCCCACCTGTCAAAACATGCGATACATTACCGGTTTCAAACTGTTTTTCGCTCGAAGCAAAGACACCATAGCGCTTGGTTTCAAACAGATCTGTTCCGCTAACTCCCTTACGGAAATTCCGGCTATGATCAAGGCCTGAGCTGAACTCGATCATCGAAGACCAGTCGCTCGTGTGATCAATCCGTGCACCAAGCTTGCCACTGAAAGCAGTTGTATAGGCTTCATTGAAAGATGGCGCGGCAGCGTCATACTGATTGCGTCCGCGGCTCAACAAACCATCCGTATAAATCCGGCCCCAATCAAAATCCTTTGCAAATAAGAAATTGAATGAGCCTTGCAAAAAGCCGTCACGATCCGGCTCGTAGCCCAATGTTCCCGGCTGTTTGAAATTGTAACCCTGCGTGCCAATAACCGCAGCACCAACAGCATAATCGATACCGTCTTGACTGCGCCCCTGCAACGAACCCGATGCATAACCACCCCATGGATGCGTGACGCCTGTCGTGATGCTGCCGCAGAAGGAACGTTCACCACAGGCACCGCCCTGACTGGTGATGATATTGATCACGCCGCCCATCGCATCCGCACCATATTGCGAAGAATGCGCACCTTTGGCAATTTCAATACGATCAATCGAACTTAGCGGAATATTGGCAAGCGATGTCGCGCCGGTCGTGGCAGATGCAGTTCGTACTCCATTGACCAGAACAACCGTTTGTTTTGATGACATGCCCCGTATGTAAAGATTGGAAGACGAGCCCTGCCCGCCATTGGCGGTGATCGAAATTCCCGGATAATATTGCAACAAGGATTGCAGATCAGGTGCTGCCGAACGATTAATTTCATCCCGATCGATCACCGTGACGGAAGATGTCGAGCGCTGCAACGAAGTTGCTCTACGCAATGGCGTAACAACAATCGTATCAAGTATCACACCATCCGGCTCAGAAACTCTGGTCTGGGCCAATGTGTCAAAGGGGATTGCCACCAGAATGGTAGATGCAAAAAAAGCCGCTAATTTCTGAATATGCATAAGTTCTGTTTCCTGCATGCGAGTCATTTCTCACCGCAAGCGTCAGAAAACAGGATGCAAACCACCCGCTTTTGTCCCACGGCAACATTTCACAATGTCACCGCTACGGACGGCCGCGACCAAACACCCCTCGTGTCAGCCATGGGTGACCGGATACGGCAGGTCTCCTGACTTCCGGGTCTTCATCAGCCCTCAGCCTTCCCGAACCGGACGTTCAGTGGCTATGATCGCATCATACGATCATGAGAGAGTGACTCACCGGTCACAGTTGCGGGGGCAGTCGCGGTATCAGCATTCCAATGCCTCACCGTGTTCCCTTTTCATCCGCCATTACTGGCAGAACCGTTTCCGCTAAAAGCGATAGCAAGGGGCTGGCAGATTATCAACTGCAACATAATGCCCATCTGAATCACATTCACAGCAAACGAACAAAAGCCATTGAATCAAATCATGTTTTAAAGAAAAAAGTTTTCGCGGGTGCTGATTGAGAGAGATGGAGGGCAATGCTGACAGCACCCGCTGACTGTCGATCAGGGCAACATTGCAAAAAAAGATCGCGCTGGTGCGCTCGACAGATCCTTGGATGAGAAATTCTTAGCCGGGATATCGTTATAGGTTGGGCCTCGACATCCCGGATTGTCAGTTCTGGTGGAAGCTGACAACGGGTGATTACTAGCACCAGCGCATAGATAGTTTCTTTGATTTAAATCAATTAGATAATAAATATTGGCAATCGCACCCACTATTTTTTTACACGGCACTTGCCCCAGCTTTGTTTCAGATAGGCAGACACATTTTTCAGTCTGGGATCAGACAGAAAACCTTGCCTGAAAAGAATGCTGCCTGTGACCTCTGCTATAGCGCTGTTGAGATCAAGCTGACGCTTGATTTCATCCACGCCATTTCCGTCAAACCACTCTGGTTCGGATTTGGATTGCGTGCCAGCCCGATAAAGCGCCATGCCTATATAGAGATCGGTCTTCGTGCCACGCACTGTATCCGCCCACCATTTGACAATCGAACCATAAGGCACATCTTTGCGACCCGACGACCAGTAGACCTGTGGCGCAATATAGTCGATCAGACCATCTTTGACCCAAGCTCGCGTATCAGCAAAATCACCATCATAATTGGTTTTACCCGCACGCGTCGGAGAGCCTCGCGGATCGTCCACCTGATTACGCCAGACACCACCCGGACTGATACCAAAACGCACATGCGGTTTGATCGCCTTGATCCGGTCCGAAATTTCCCGCACCAACCTATAGGTATTATCGCGCCGCCAGTCATATTTACTGGCAAATTTTGTCCCGAAACGCTTGAAAATTTTATCATCCTCAAGCGGGGAACCTTGTGTTTCATAATAGAAATAATCATCGAACTGGACACCGTCGACATCATATTTCTGAACCACTTCCGCCGTGATGTTACTCACCCATTCGCGCACCGCCGGAATACCCGGATCCAGCACATAGCGATCCGCTGATATGCCAACCCATTCCGGCTTTGTTTTATAAATGCTTGGTGGAGAATCAGGAGAAGAATTCTTCAGCTCTTCGTGTGTAGCAGGTCGAATATCCATCGAAACACGATATGGATTAAGCCATGCATGAAGCTCGATTCCACGTTTATGCGCTTCTGATATTGCAAAGCGCAGCGGATCAAACCCCGGGGCTTTTCCAAGCCTGCCTGTCAGATAGGACGACCACGGCAGATATTCTGATTTATAAAAAGCGTCAGCCGCAGGCGACACCTGAAAAATCACGGCATTGATACCATGAGCGGATGCCTCATCAAACATCCGCACCATTTCCCTTTTTTGAGCAGCAACACGCTCTGAATCATTTTCAATCTGTGTTGAAGCTCTCGATGGCCAATCCAGATTAAGAACTGTTGCAACCCAGCTCGCATTAAATGTATCGCAATCAAGTGGCATGGATTAGCGCAGCCCTATTCTATTTTATATCAAGGACATATCCCGTTTGACATAAGCAACCGAATACCTACTTTATAAACACATAAAGTCAAAGCGAGGGCACGATGTATAAGAATATTCTGGTCACTACCGACGGTTCAGATTTTGCCGAACGCGGCCTTGTTCATGGATTTGATGCAGCAAAGGCCATGGGCAGCAAAGTGACTGTTCTCACTGTGACAGCTCCCTATTCACTTTCCGGTCTGCCCGGCGGCTTTGTCGACAGCCCATCCTTCATTGAGCGCTATGAAGAAGAATGGAATGAATATGCTGATAAAGCGCTTGCACGCGCACGTGAGCTGGCAAACAAAGCAGGGGTTGAAATTCACACTTTGCATGTTGTGGCACAGCATCCAGCGACATCAATAATTGAGACAGCAAAAGAACTGGGCAACGACCTGATTGTTATGGCATCGCACGGTCATCGCGGGTTGAAAGGCATGTTGCTTGGCAGCCAGACCTATGAAGTCGTGGCACAGAGCAAAATTCCGGTGCTGGTGGTTCGCTAGGGTCAGGACCCTGGGATTCACGCAGTTTGATGACCGGTGGCGCTTTCAATATCAACGCGGAAGAAAACTGGCTCCAGTTTGCGTTGTGTGCCGCCACTGGTAATCGTTTTAGTATAGGCAGGCTCCCACCAGGTTGGCTCATTGGAAAGCAGCTTGGCAATGGCTGTCTTCTCCTCATCACGCATCAGTTCACGATAATGACCATTCACCACAACGCTGCGCCATTGCGTTTTTGAAACAATGTGATCGAAGAGGATGCAAACCGCGCCATTCTTGCGCATAGCCTCGGTTTTTTGGCCATCGGTCGTGAAAGAATAAAGCGCACCACCGCTAAACCGAAACCCCAGTGGCACAACATAGGGCCGATTATCAAGAATATAACCCAGCCGCCCGACCTCGGTATGCTGGATCATATCACGGATATCAATTTCAGACATTTCCTTGATTAGCATGGCAGCCACACCTCATTTTTTATATTTGTTAAACTTCAGTCAAACAAACAGGCGCCCTTCGGCAATCTTGACCGCTGTTCCGCCAATACGTGCGCCCGTAAGAACCTGTTTGGAAACATCAAGTTCAAGCCGAATGCGTGATGGGCGCCCCATCTCCATGCCCTGCTCAATCCAGACTTGTGCGCTTCCATCAACCGGTTTGTCCTTGGCCATGATCATCCCCGCAAATGCTGCTGCCGCAGAACCGGTTGCAGGGTCTTCATAGACATTCGACCCGGTCACAAACATGCGTACGTGATAATTGCTGTCAAACAGGATCGTTTCTCGACAATAAACATAGATCGGCAATGAACGGTCGCCCACATGCGGCAGGCTTTCACTCACATAAACCGGGTCAATCGAAACCTTCGCGGCGGCGATCAGATTATGCACCGGCACAAAAAGATAGGGAGTACCTGCACTCCAGATGGCTGGAATATGATTCTCGAAACCAATTTCATGCGTTCCAAGCCCGACAGCCGCAGCCGCCTCTTCCTTTTCGATTTTTACATCAATTTTTTCTGGCAGGCGTGGCAGATCAAACTCTGCAAATGCGCTGTTTTCTCCCAGAGTTACCCCACAACGAACTATACCGACTTTTTCTTCCAAAGTAACAATCCGGTCAGATTCATCACCTGTCCTGCGATGACGCGCCAATGATACGGCAGCGCCGACAGTCGGATGGCCGGCAAAGGGGAGTTCATAATGAGGCGTAAAAATACGTACCGCTGCTTCATGAACCGGATTTTCCGCCGGAAAAATAAACACAGTCTCGGATAAATTAAACTCACGTGCGATGGCCTGCATGCGCGTATCGCTCAGCCCTTCACATTCATGCACGACTGCCAACGGATTTCCCGCCAGTGCCTTATCGGCAAAAACGTCGAAAATCTCATAATACCGGCCAATACTGGCAGTTTCGGTCATCTGTCACGTCTCCCTCACATCTGTCGGCAATGGCCTTGAGTTGCGAGCATAATCAATTTCGTGGCGCTGTCATCTATAAGAACAAATCGTTAGCTCAGATTCTCAAAATGCCAGTCAGCAAATGTCCGCACATAGGAGGGCGTAGCTTGCCCCATCGCACCTGCCTTCGTAACTGGAATGATTTCCGCAAGCTCAGGCACTGCCTGTAAAGCAAGATTGGTCTCAATTCGTTTCAACAGATCGGCAGTTGAAAGATCGAAGTAATAACGACGAAAAAGCGCAATGCTTCTATCAGCCATTACCAGATGGATTTTTTCTTCTCTCCTGGCATCACCAAGATTTACACCTGTTTCCTCAAAGACTTCGCGAGCCATATTGTTTTCATAATTCGCGCGTCCGTCAACAATATCATTATCGTCTATTGAGCCTGCCGGAAAATAGACACGACCGGCCACCGCATTATGCGAACTCATGCGTGCAGCCATCAGATGCCCATCAGCAGAGACCATGACACCCACACCAAAAATATGCCAGGGCTTTACCGGTTGGGTATCCTTGCGCCAATACATCAGCGTTGCAAAACTGGTACGATAAAAACTCGCTGCAAAGGAACGCCCTTCCAGCCTTGCTTCAGGTGCCAGATAAATCTCACCATCAAACAAAGTCGGATTGAGCTGGCATTCCCGCTGCCAGTTTTCAGCAATAGCCAGCTTATGCACCTGCCCATAATCAAGACTTCCCGGCAAAACTTCAACATCAACACGGTCAATTTCATAAACCGTATTTTCTTTCACATGATGCATCCGCTACCTCAAACAATGTTCAGCGTCACAGAAACAGGGCAATGATCGCTGGCTTTCGGGCGATCCCATCCTGTCCGTGGATAACGCTCCACCTCCTGTTCTGGAGGAAAAACCGTACGCCAGGGCTGTCCACGTCTGATAATTTGAGGAATCGCACCGCCATTTTTGTCTGCCAGTGCAGGCGATGCAAGAATGTAATCAAGCTGGCAAAGATGACGCTCTTGCGGTCCGCGAGTGTGATAAAGCGTCCAGCGATCCATTTCAGGACGGCGCTCCACAAGATTGATGGCAAAACCATCACTCAACAGAGTATCAAGTGCGCTGGCCGCTTCTTTCACGGGCGAAAACTGATAACCATTCCATTCATCGCCTTCGATAATGATCCGCTCACGATAATCATTAAAATCACCACAAATAAGCCAGCGTTTATTCGCCGTCTTATTCGCACCGAACTTTTCTTCGATAATATGGCGTATCGCACGTGTTTCGGCCTGCCTTACAGGATAGGATGCCGTACGCCCGTCAAGACCATTGCGAGAACCACCCATTGATTTCAAATGCACCACAAAAAGTGTCAGCGGCTTGCCGTCAATACGCAGATCAAGACACAAGCAGTCGCGCTTGAAAATGCGGTCCCCCGGCTCAAGCCCCAGCTCCGCCAGCACGGGCTGATAAAGATCAAGCTCCTTATAGGTCAGATGCGCGTGACTGGTCACTTCCAGCACTTCAATACGCTGACCATCGCGCGTTGTGTCACGCGCCATAACGGCCACATCAATGCCGCGACTGTCATTGCCATCGATCAGATATTTATTGCGATAACCCTGCCCGACCATCTTGAAAAGATAGCCATATTCAAACGCATTAAGCGCTGCCAGATTATCAACCTCTTGCAAACAAAGCACATCGGCCCGCGTTTCAGCGATAGCCAGAGCCGTCATCTGCCTTGTATCGTCAGCATGGGCAATCGCCCGCGCCTGCTCCAGCAGACGATATTGTGTTTCATCATTGATCTCAAAGAGCTTGAGCGAGCGATCCTGATACAATTCATTGCGAAAGCCGGAAAAATCAAACCGGCGCATCAGATTTTCGACATTAAATGTGGCTATTGTAAACATGTCTGCGCAATTTCGCGACTTGCGTCAGAATTGGCAAGTGGTTCTTTTCAAAAAATACAGCAACACTGGTTTTGATCAGAAAAACAGCCATATAATTCCTGAACACCGGAACATTGATCATGCTTGAAAAAATACGCTGGATCGCATTTTGTACAGGGCTGTTTACAGCAAGCTTTGCTGGCAGCGCTGTCGCGATTGAGCTGAACACACCTTACGTGCCATCCTTGCGCCCAAGCACTCCAGCCATTACTGGCGGATTGCCGCGCTCCTATCAGCCAAAAGCAGGGTCTGGAAAATGCTATGGTGTGGGCTGCCGTGACAGCGGCAATTATATCTCACGAGAAGGCATCCCGATTTATAAGAATGGCGATCCACTTGAGGTTCGCCCATCCAATCGTCAACCTGTTACAACTCTCGGCCCCAGCAGCAATCATATTCAATGGTGCTCAAACCATTATCGAAGCTATCGTAGTTCTGATAACACATACCAACCTTTGGCGGGCCCGCGCACAGGTTGCAATTCACCATTTCAATAAAAACAAACAATATAAATTTTAATATTACAATCTAGATATTATTTTTTAGACACACTGCTTTTATTCATATTATTTTTATATTTATTACTATTATCAATATTCGCAACAGGTTTATTCTTTTTGACAGAATGACTTGCTGCATGCTTCGTTAAAGGTTGTGATTGCAGGGATGCTGCCTGTGATGCCAGAGGAACAGCAGCAATTGCAAATGCAGCTATAAAACGTGCTATATTAATCATCACTATAAATCCTTCAATTCAAGATGATCACGCGAAAATCTTCACGCATGATAAAATATAGAGAAGAATACGGATATTGGAATTACAAGTAATACCTAAATAAAAAAGACCATCAAAAAATACCGATCAATATCTTGGTCGGTATTTTTTTTAAAAGAAACGATATCCTTATGCTGCATCCGACTTGAAATGTGTGCGGATCAGGCGTCCCAGACGCATAATGCCTTCATCGATCATTTCATCATTGGCGCAGGAATAGCTCAAACGCAGGGTATTCGCGCCGCTGGCATCGGCAAAAAATGCCTTACCCGGCACAAAGGCCACCTTCTCGCTTTCAATAGATGCTGCAAGCAGTGCAGCACCATCCATCCCTTTTGGCAGCGTAACCCATATGAACATACCGCCTTCTGGCTTGGTCCAGTCTGTGCCCTCCGGCATATATTTTGCCAGCGCTTCCAGCATTTTGTCACGACGGTGTTTATAAACACCATGCAGCTTTGCAACCTGGTTTTCAAAGCCGGTTGAAGCCACGCGATGAATTGCAATCTGATTGATCGTCGAAGAATGAAGATCAGCCGCCTGTTTCATCAAAACCAGCTTACGGATAACCGACTGCGAAGCGACGACATAGCCAACACGCAGACCCGGTGCGAGGGTCTTGGAAAACGAACCACAATAGATCGTGCGGGTCTTTTCAATGTCGCCGCCATTGCGTGCAATATCCAGCGACAAGATCGGTGCAACGGCTTCGCCATTGTAACGCAGATACTGGTAAGCTGCATCTTCAATAATCGGAATATCAAGCTCATCTGCATCTGCTATGAGCTTGTTACGGCCTGCAAGATCAACCGTTTCACCCGTTGGATTACTGAAATCTGCCGAAAGATAGGCAAATTTTACCTGACCGCCAGCATCTTTCGCATGCTGCTTATAAGAATCCGGCGTACGGTTTCCATTGAGTGAGAGAATATCATAGGTCGGCTCATAGGCATTGAATGCCTGCAAAGCACCAAGATAGGTAGGCGCAGCCACCAAAGCCGTATCATTGGGCGAAATGAACAGCTTGCCGAGATAATCAAGCGCCTGCTGCGAACCGGACGTAATGAAAACATTTTCTTCAGTGCAGGGAATGCCGATCTTAGCAAGCTCGCCCACCAGCCATGTGCGCAGCGGCTTATAGCCTTCAGATACTGAATATTGCAGAGCTGCATTGGCTTCAGGACCGTTAAAAATATCCTGATAAGCGCTCTGGAATTCAGCATGCGGGAACAATGCCGGATCGGGAATACCGCCAGCAAAGGAAATAATATCCGGGCGCTCCAGTAATTTCAGAAGCTCACGGATTTCCGAAGCGCGCATACGCTTCGAGCGCGTTGCAAATACAGTTTCCCAGTCCAGCACCGGAAATCTCCTCACTACAATGGAGGCAAAGCCCCCTCAAACTTTGCCAGATAAAGCTCTAGCGATAGCGCATTTTCTTGCTAACGAGAACACCTCTTTCCATGCTTACATGGAATAAGGATATTCTGAATTGTTTTGGCCAAAAGACGTACACAACATAAATTCCAAAAGCATCAGGCGATCTTTTCGTGCGCCACGTTTCACACGACGAAAGCCCTATGCATCAAAGGGGCGTAAGAAACGCCCCTCTTTTTATCTGATCATCGAACACCCAAAATCTAGCAAGATTCAGGTCTTTCGCCGACGCATCGACCCAAAAATCATTTTCGATTTTTGGATAAGTTGATGCGCCTATTTTAAAATTAGAGCGACCTTTGTGCGCCCATTCGGGCGCACGGCGCTCTACTCGAAAATGGTGTTTTGTGAGAACCGGAGCGGGCATACATAAAGTATGTGAGCCTAGGTAAGCGTAACAAAGCGCCATTTGCAGACAGCGAAAGCCTGTATATCGCAGATTTTTAGTTGCGTGCCTTGTCGACGAGCTTGTTCGCGGCGATCCATGGCATCATGCCACGCAGCTTTTCACCAACTTCTTCGATCTGGTGGTTGTCATTGTTACGACGGATACCCTTGAAGCGTGCTGCACCTGCACGATATTCCTGCATCCAGTCGGAAGTAAACTTGCCGGTCTGAATATCCTTCAGAACGCGCTTCATTTCTTCCTTGGTTTCAGCAGTGATGATACGTGGACCAGTGACATATTCGCCCCACTCAGCAGTGTTGGAAATCGAATAGTTCATGTTCGCAATGCCGCCTTCATAGATCAGGTCTACGATGAGCTTCATTTCATGCAGGCACTCGAAGTAAGCCATTTCCGGTGCGTAGCCAGCTTCGACCAGCACTTCAAAACCAGTGCGGATGAGTTCAACAACGCCACCGCAAAGAACTGCCTGCTCACCGAACAGATCGGTTTCGCATTCTTCCTTGAAAGTGGTTTCGATCACGCCCGAACGACCGCCGCCAACGCCGGAGGCATAGGACAGAGCAAGGTCATGGGCATTGCCCGAAGCATCCTGATGGATAGCGATAAGGCAAGGAACGCCGCCGCCCTTCTGGTATTCGCCGCGAACCGTATGGCCCGGACCCTTTGGTGCGATCATGACAACGTCAACGGACTTCTTTGGTTCAATCAGACCAAAATGAACATTAAGGCCGTGGGCAAAAGCAATCGCGGCGCCATCACGGATATTGTCCTGAATATGTTCCTTGTAGATGTCAGCCTGAAGTTCATCAGGCGTTGCCATCATCAAAAGGTCTGCCCACTTGGCTGCATCAGCAACATTCATGACTTCAAAGCCGTCAGCTTCTGCCTTCTTGGCGGTCGCCGAACCTTCACGAAGCGCGATGCGCACATTGGCAGCACCGGAATCCTTGAGGTTCAGCGCATGAGCGCGACCCTGGCTGCCATAACCGACGATCACAACCTTCTTCGACTTGATCAGGTTAACGTCTGCATCACGATCATAATAAACGCGCATTTAATATTCCCTTCATTCAGATTACTCTGCAGCATCCTCGTATCCGCAGAAAACTAAGCTCCATAAAGAGCGAAAAACTGCTTGGTGGCCCGCCGGGCGTCCCGGATAACCTCCGCATCAGTCAGTTCCTGCCGGTCGCCAAGCAGCAACCGGATCTGCATATCGCGGACAACCAGCCCGAAAAATGCACGAAAAGCTTCGTCGATATCATCAAAAGCCAGAAGCTTCGCATCCTGTCCCATTTCAAGGACCGGCTTGAGACGCCTGGCCATGGCAACCGGACCGTTTGAGAGAACGATCTCTCCCAATCCAGACTTGCCAGAGGCAGAATGACTGACGGCAAGGCGGTTCAGGGCAACCGATGTACGCCCCGACAGAACCAGCAACCAGTCACGGGCAAAATGCTCAAGACTTGAAAACAGCGATTCCGCATCCAGCTTCTCACGCGCCACGGGCACGACACGAACCTTGGATGCCTGCCAGCGGACCATCGCAGTCAGCAAACCATCACGGTCACCAAACCATTTATAGAGGCTTTCCTTGGAGCAGTTAGCGGCACGGGCAATGCTTGCCGTTGTCAAAGCGCGATCTCCGCCCTCAACAAGAAGGCGCAACGCCTGCTCCAGAACTTCGTTCTGACGCGGCGAAAAAGACGGCTGTTTCTGAGCCTGCAATTCTTCGCGTATATCAGCCACCGATTAATCCCTCCACCTTGTACCGTACGGTACGGTTCCGTTTATTAGTCCGGGATATCGTTATCGTCAAGCAGGATTTTTTAAAGCGCATGCAGATTTTAGAATTGTGATCCGAACGAACCGGCGGACGTTAAAAAGAAACCAGCAAATTCAAAAAGAAAGGGCGGCTTCTGGAATCAATTCCTGAGAAGACGCCCTTAGAGATTTTATCGCCAAAACCTCAGATATTCACCTGTGTTCCGATTTCCACAACCCGCCCCGTTGGAATCTGGAAATATTCCGTTGCATCGGATGCGGTCCTTGCCAGCAGAATAAACAACTTGTCCTGCCAGAGCGGCATTTCCGAATGTACGGATGCTTTCAGCCAGCGACGCGACAGAAAAAATGATGTCGTCATAATATCGAACTGCCATCCCAGTCTGCGGCAAAGCCCCAATGCCCGCGGGATATTGGGCTGCTGCATATAGCCAAAAGTCAGTTTCACCTGCATGAAACGTTCATTATATTGCGAGACACGCACCCGGTCAGCACTTGAAACCCATGGTTTGGAAGCCGTCACCACAGTCAAAATCACATTGTTCTGATGCAAAACCTTATAATGTTTGAGACTATGCATCAGTGCAGTTGGAGCACTTTTGGGATCACCTGTCAGAAACACAGCCGTGCCCGGAACAATAATCGGAGGGCGCTTGTTCATCTGCTCAACGATCAGATCGAGCGGCACTTCCGCCTTGCGTGTTTTCTGGAACAAATGGCGCGTGCCGCGCACCCATGTCCACATGATGATTACCAAAATTGCGGCAAACAACATCGACGCCCAGCCACCATCCTGCACCTTGATAATATTGGCGCTGAAGAAAAGGAGATCAATGATCAGAAAGCCGATAATAATCGGCAATGCGCGACTGACACGCCAGTGCCAGATGCGTGTCATGACAAAATAAAGCAATCCGGTTGTCACCAGCATATTGCCGGTCACGGCAATACCGTAAGCCGAAGCCAGATTATTGGATTTCTCAAACCCAAGCACCAGAATGATCACCGTCAAGCCAAGCAGCAGATTAACGCGCGGAATATAAATCTGCCCGTGCAGTTTTTCGGATGTATGCTGAATTTCCAGACGTGGCAGGATATTTAGCTGCACCGCCTGACGCGCAACGGAAAACGCGCCACTGATAACCGCCTGACTGGCAATCACGGTTGCAGCAGTTGCAAGCAACACCATCGGCCAGAGCGCAAATTCAGGCATCATCTGGAAAAAAGGCAAAGCAGCCGCTTCACCATGGGAAAGCACGAATGCCGCCTGCCCGAAATAATTGAGCAACAGACACGGGAACACAATCCACAGCCATGCCCGCACAATCGGCTTGCGCCCAAAATGGCCAAGATCGGCATAGAGCGCTTCGGCACCCGTCATAGCCAGAAAAACCGCCCCAACGGTCACAAAGGCCACACCGGGACTGACCACAAGAAAACGCAACGCGTAATAGGGATTGAGCGCCGCCATAACCGTCGGATCGTCAAAGATGTGCCAAAGGCCCGAAGCACCAAGCGCCAGAAACCACACCGCCATAATCGGCCCGAAAACAATCGCAACCTTTCCTGTCCCATATCTCTGGATAGAAAACAGCACCACCAGAATAACCAGTGTGATCGGCACTACAAAGGGCGTCATATGAGGTGCAACAATCTGCACCCCCTCCACAGCAGAGAGCACCGAAATTGCGGGCGTAATAACTGCATCACCAAAAAACAGTGCCGCACCGCAAATACCCGCAGCCAGAATGACATCGGGCCGCCCTTTCAGGGCAGCACGCACCAGTGCCATTAAAGAAAGAATACCACCTTCACCATTATTGTCGGCACGCAGAACGAAGATCACATATTTGATCGTGACAACCAGCAAAAGCGCCCAGAAGATCAGGGAAACGACACCAAGAATATCGCTTCGGGCCAGAAATCCATCCGATGTCGCTGCATGCAATGCCTCGCGAAATGCATAAATCGGACTGGTTCCAATATCACCATAGACAACCCCCAATGCGCCCAGCACCAGAACTTTCATACTGTCTTTGGAATGATCATCTTCTTCAGAGGCAGTGCCGTTTTCGGGAGTAACACCAACCGGCAGCGTGTTCTGAGAACCCGCCTGTACCTTATCAGCAACCGGCTGGTTCTGGTCGCTATGCTCGCTGCTCATGTGTAAACACCTCACGAGATCGTAATTTTATATCTGAAGAAAAAAGAAAAGAAAAAGCTTCGCCAAAAAATGCCAGCCAATTAAAAACACTGGCTATAGAATAAAAAATCAGTGCCCATCCGGTTAGACCGGATAGAGGCAGTTTCTCGATGATCCTGCGTACCCAGTCTTCCAGTCCAAAAATATCAGATGCGCGGTCTATACAATGTTATGCTCACCCACAAATGCATATTTGGCATAAGTGGATAAGCATCCATGCATTTATGCATCCCTATCCGGCCAGCGCAGCAATAAAGCGACTGACCGTAACCGGCATACCATACATCAACGCATCTGCAGTCAAGCCATGTCCGATGGAGACCTCGCTTAGCTGTGGCACTTGTTTAACCAGCGCTGGCAGATTAGCAACCGTCAGATCGTGCCCGGCATTGATTGCAAGCCCAAGTGTCGTTGCAACATCAGCAGCCTTACCAAGACGGCCCAGTTCGCGTGCTGCAGCAGCAGGGTCATCATAGGTCGCGCCATAGGGTCCGGTATAAAGTTCAATACGATCCGCACCAATGGCCCTGGCTTTTTCATAACCGATCGGGTCAGGATCAGCGAACAGCGACACACGCATCCCCTTTGCCTTCAAACGCTGGACAATAGGAGCCAGATAATCGGATTTGGTTTCAAAATCCCAGCCATGATCAGACGTCGCCTGCATCGGATCATCAGGCACCAGCGTCACTTGCTCAGGCTGATGTTTCTCAACAAGATCAAGAAATGCTTCTGTCGGAAAGCCTTCAATATTAAACTCTGCCTGCGGATATTCATCATCAATAAGCGCACGAATTTCGCCAAGATCAGAAAAACGAATGTGACGCTGGTCAGGACGCGGATGCACTGTCAAACCAGCAGCACCGGCTGCAAGAGCTGCCCGACCAAGCCCGGTTACACTTGGCCACGGAAGATCGCGGCGATTGCGCAACATAGCTATAGCGTTAAGATTGACGGACAGTTTTGCAGGCATAGAGCATAGCTCCCACAGATAAGGATATGGCTTTATATCCCGCACTGGTAAAAAATGTCAGTACTTTCCGCTCGCACACCACAATGAATCATCAATATATTGATCGCTGAAATTTTACTCATCGAAACGCAACTTTTGCCATGCCGAAAGCGTTTAGGCGAATAAAACATATAACATTTTGACAAAGCCAATATTCAGAAAATGGAGATCCTGATGCGTAATGAAGACGTTCCTGTCGTTCGTCGCATTCCAACCAATCGTGAAGATGTATTTGCCTTCGCAATTGAGGGGCATCTGGATGATGCTGCCCTCGAAAATCTTTATGGCCTGCTTGATGCAGCCTATGAAGGTCATGATGAAATCGACTTGCTCATTCGGCTGACCGGCTATGAGGGCGTTGATTGGGGATCTGCTTTTTCAGAAAGCATGTTGTCAATGAGAGCAAAATCACTGCGCCATCTGCGGCGTTACGCAATTGTCGGCGGACCATTATGGGTGCAGGCAAGCGTTACTCTGATGCAGCCATTCCTCTCCATCGAAATGAAGACTTTTGAAGCCGAAGAGGAGCCGCAAGCTTGGGAATGGCTAAATGCCAAACCCGCTGACCAATAATTATTTGACGATTGTAAGCTGCTCTGCCGCGCGGGTTATAGCTGTATACAACCAGCGTTCGCGGGTGTCGCGGAAAGCATAACTTTCGTCAAACAGGACAACATTATCCCACTGCGAGCCCTGAGCTTTGTGTACAGTCAGCGCATAGCCATAATCAAAATCATCAAAGCGTTTTTTAATCTGCCAGGCAATTTCAGCATCGGGATCTTCAAACTGTGCTTTGAGAAGCTTGATCTTGGCCACACCACGATCTTCATCTTCCGGTGACACCAGCAGATTAATACCGGGTTTGACAGTCTCCTTGGATGAGGTCATCACCTTCCACAGAGAACCATTCAGCAAGCCCTTGGCAGGATCATTGCGCAGACAGACCAGCTTGTCACCTGCCTGCGGATAATCGGCAGTAAAGCCCTTCAGCTCACGTAAACGCTGATTATAGCGCTTGCGCGTGCGGTTAGTCCCCACAAGAACCTGATCGGCAGAAAGCACCAGATCCTGATTGACCTCAGATTTGGAAATGATTTTTGCACGGCCCTCATCGCAATAGCTGAGTTCCCTGCCCTCACGAACATCCAGCGCCATACGGATGATCGGATTATCACGTGCCTGACGATGAATTTCGGTCAGCAGATAATCCGGTTCATGCTCTGTAAAGAAACCGCCACCGGAAATCGGCGGCAACTGACCCGGATCACCCAGCACCAGAATAGGTGTTCCAAATGTCATCAGGTCGCGGCCAAGCTGCTCATCCACCATGGAACATTCGTCAACAACAATCAGTGCAGCCTTGGCAACGGGACTTTGCCTGTTGAGCGAAAAGGTCGGCGCAATTGATGTCTTGCCGGTCGTTTCATCCTCAATGGCTTCTTCACCACGTGGGCGATAAATCAACGAATGCAGCGTACGGGCATTGTTTGCCCCCTTTGAACGCAGTACCTGCGCTGCCTTGCCGGTAAAGGCTGCAAACTGCACATCGCCATCCACATGCTCGGCAAAATAACGTGCAAGTGTGGTCTTGCCTGTTCCGGCATAACCAAACAGTCTGAAGATAGGTGAACGCCCTTCCTTCAGCCACTTGCCAACGGCTTTTAAAGCCTGATCCTGTTCCGGTGAAAACTGCATTCCCTGTTCAGACAGGATTCGGCACTCAAAGACAAGATCAAACCGTGATCAAAATGCCGACATAAAAACCGGCGCAACCAGATTGCTGCGCCGGCTCTTTCAATTCATCAGCCTATAATCAGTCTATAAGCCCTGTGGACCACGATTCATTGCAGCCACACCAGTCCGGCAGATTTCCACCAGACCAAGCGGCTTCATCAGCGAAATGAACTGATCAATCTTGGCCGTTTTCCCGGTAATCTCGACAATAAAATGCTCGGTTGTCGCATCCACGATCTTCGCGTTGAAAGCATCAGTCAACCTCAGCGTTTCGGCACGAGCCTCCCCCTTGCCTGCAACCTTGATCAGCGCAAGCTCACGCTCGATCGGACGTTCATGACCAAGCTCGGCAGCACGATAAGTCATATCGACCACCCGATGCACCGGCACGATACGCTCAAGCTGATGCCGTATCTGATCAAGTACGCTGGGCGTGCCACGCGTTACAATCGTAATACGTGACAGATGCTGCTCATGCTCTGTTTCAGAAACAGTGAGACTTTCAATATTATAGCCACGGCCAGAAAACAGGCCAATCACGCGAGCCAGAACACCCGGTTCGTTATCAACGAGAACCGAAAGCGTATGCGTTTCTGGTGTCTGGGTATCGGCTGCAATGAAATATGCCGAGCCGGATGCTAGATTTTGTGCATTCATGTTTTTTACTCCGGATCAGACGAGGGAACGGCCCTTGGCGTCAATAGCATTTGCAACAGCTTCATCAGTCGCTTCATCAGGCAACAACATTTCATTATGCGCCTTGCCAGACGGGATCATCGGGAAGCAATTGGCAAGATTGGCAACACGGCAATCAAAGATAACCGGCTTGTTGACTTCGATCATTTCCATGATTGCATCATCAAGCAAGGCTGGCTTGTCACAACGAATGCCATGGGCGCCGTAAGCTTCTGCAAGCTTGACGAAATCTGGCATTGCCTCCGTGTAGGAATGCGACAGACGATTGCCATGCAATAATTGCTGCCACTGACGAACCATGCCCATATATTGATTATTCAGAATAAATATCTTGATCGGAGCATTATACTGAATGGCAGCCGACATTTCCTGAATACACATCTGGATCGATGCATCACCCGCAATATCGATAACCAGCGCATCAGGATGAGCAATCTGAACACCCAGAGCCGCTGGCAGTCCATAGCCCATGGTGCCAAGACCGCCCGATGTCATCCAGCGATTTGGCGCTTCAAAATCCATGAATTGCGCTGCCCACATCTGATGCTGGCCAACTTCAGTCGTAATGTAGGTATCGCGACCTTTCGTCAGTTCGTTCAGGCGCTGCAATGCATATTGCGGCATGATAATGTCTTTGTTCGATGTATAGGCCAGCGATTGACGCGCACGCCAGCGGTCAATCTGCTCCCACCATGCACCAATCGCGTTTGCATCCGGCTTTTTGGAGGCAGCGCGAAACTGGCGAACAATATCTTCCAGAACATGGGCGACATCACCGATAATCGGCACATCAACGCGAACATTCTTGTTAATGGACGATGGATCAATATCGATATGAATCTTGCGCGAATGCGGCGCGAAAGCATTAAGACGGCCCGTGATACGGTCATCAAACCGCGCACCAATGCACAGCATGACATCGCAATCATGCATCGTCATGTTGGCTTCATAAGTGCCATGCATGCCCAGCATACCAAGCCAGTTTTTGCCCGATGCAGGATAGGCACCCAGTCCCATCAAGGTTGATGTGATCGGGAAATCGCTGATCTCAACCAGTTCACGCAACAGTTTTGTTGCGGCTGGCCCGGAATTGATAACGCCACCACCGGAATAAATAACAGGCTTCCTGGCGCTCAACAACATTTCAACAGCCTGCGCAATTGCCGCCTTGTCGCCTTCAATGGTTGGGCGATAACTGGTGCGTGGCGCGGTCTGCGGAGGCGTATAAATGCCGGTCGCAAACTGAATATCCTTTGGAATATCAACCAGAACCGGACCCGGACGACCCGTAGACGCAATATGAAACGCTTCGTGCAGAACACGCGAAAGATCATTGACGTCCCGAACCAGCCAATTGTGCTTTGTGCAAGGACGGGTGATGCCGACGGTGTCCGCTTCCTGAAAACCATCCGAGCCGATCAACGATGTCGGAACCTGACCGGAAATGCAAACCAGCGGAATCGAGTCCATCAAGGCATCCTGCAACGGTGTGACCGCATTGGTGGCACCCGGACCCGATGTTACCAGCATAACGCCAACCTTGCCGGTTGAACGCGCATAGCCTTCAGCAGCATGGCCTGCGCCCTGCTCATGACGAACCAGAATATGTTCAACCTTGTCCTGCTGAAAAATTTCGTCATAGATCGGAAGTACGGCACCGCCCGGATAGCCGAAAAGATGTTCCACGCCATGATCAATCATGGCCTGAACGACCATTTCCGCGCCGGTCATTTCACGTTGTCCTGCGGAGATCGTTGCCGCCTCGCTTTTTGCTGCCGTCATCGTCGTCACTTCCCGTCTGCTTTACATATTCAATTTCGTTGGTGTTTGGATAACAAAAAAGGCCCCCGAGGGAGCCTGTCTTTCGCGCATGGGAGCTTTCGCCGGATGGTTACACCATCCTGCCCATGCGCGTACGTACCACAAGAATAAGAGCTGTTCTGTTCATGGCGGCGAGACTAATCAGCGAAAATCGCACAGTCAACGCGAAAATGCACAAAATGCGATATTTTCTTATATATAACAGGTCTTCTCGATAAGATTATTGCCTTTCAAGCGCTTCATCACTGGAATTATACCTCATCCAGCTCTCATCAAGCTGGTTTCGGAACCATGTCGATTGCCGTTTGGCATATTGACGCGTGGCAATAACAGAAAGCTCAATGGCTCGCTCACGCGTCATATCACCGGCAAAAAACGCTGAAATCTCACGCACGCCAATCGCTTTTAACGCCGGCAACGCCGGATCGAGGTTCAGCGCCATTAATGCACGCACTTCTTCAAGCGCACCATGATCCCACATAAAATTAAAGCGCTGCGCAATCCTCTCACCCAGCCATTTTCGATCGGGTAACAACACAATCCTGGTTGCACTCGCATTATCGACCAGGGCCGTTCCTGTTGCTTGCTGCCAGTGCAGCAAAGATTTACCGGTTCCCTCAAATACTTCCAGAGCCCGCACAATGCGCTGAGTGTCAGTAGAGCGTAAGGTGACGGCGATTTCAGGATCACGTTTCAGGAGCATGGCATGAAGAGCTTCCGCACCTTCCATGCTCATTCGGTTGCGCCAATAATCACGCACCTCAACCGGCACTTCCGGCATTTGTGAAAGTCCACCCAAAAGAGCACGAAAATACAATCCCGTACCACCAACAAAGATCGGTGTGCGGCCTTTAAGATCACGGCGCAACAGTAACGCCTGCACATCATTAAACCATTTGCCGGTCGAATAAGAGACAGACGGAGAAATATGGCCATAAAGATAATGCGCAGCTTCACGCAATTCATCAGCCTGCGGACGGGCGCTCAAAAGATTGAGCACATCATAAACCTGCATGGAATCGGTATTTACGATGAAACCACCGGTCTTCTTTGCCAAATGAAGAGCAAGAGCCGACTTGCCGCTGGCTGTCGGTCCAGCTATCAAGATTGCACCCTTTGCCGCTTCACTCATCGCAGGAAATGCTCCTCATGTCTCGATCCGTTCCCCTTATTGCTACACTGATTGCCAACCCGGCCAAAGAACAGCTTGTTCCTTCACTCGGGATTAAAGCCGCGGCATCAGTGAATGCAACCGGACTTTACTGGCTGGCCGATGGCATTGCCTGTGACATAGCACTGCCATCCACAATCAGCCATGAAGAAGCCAGTCTCGCATTGCGAAATAGCCTTGATGGTTCACCAATTGATGTCGTGGTGCAGGAACAGGACAGCAGACGCAAGAAAATTCTGATTGCAGACATGGATTCCACCATGATCCAGCAGGAATGCATTGATGAACTCGCAGAAGAAGCAGGCCTGCGTGAACATGTTGCCGCCATTACTGCCCGGGCAATGAATGGCGAAATCGAATTTGAACCCGCTCTTCGTGAACGTGTTGCACTTCTCAGAGGCTTGCCCCTCACGGTTATCGACAAGGTTATCTCAACCCGCATTTCGCTGATGCCAGGTGGCGTTGAACTGGTGCGCACCATGCGCAAACACGGTGCATATACAGCACTTGTATCCGGTGGTTTCACATCCTTCACAAAACGCGTTGCAGAGATGATCGGCTTCAATGAAGACCGGGCCAACACGCTCCTGCATGATGGCACCCATCTAAGCGGCACGGTTTCAGATCCGATTCTCGGGCGTGAGGCAAAGGTCGAAAAACTGCTTGAAATCGCGGAGCGTCTTGGTCTCACACCACAAGATGCAATCGCAGTGGGCGACGGTGCCAATGATCTCGGCATGATCCAGCTTGCCGGAACTGGCGTTGCGCTTCATGCCAAGCCAGCAGTCGCAGCACAGGCCAAAATGCGCATTGACCATGGCGATCTCACTGCGCTTCTCTATATTCAAGGCTATCGCAAATCGGATTTTGTCGAATAGATTGTCTGAATCATATTCAGAACCAAATCCCTTAAGGGATTAAGAACCTATCAAAAAGGCGTCGCAATATTCTGCGGCGCCTTTTACATTTCAACACCATTCAAGCTTAATCGATACGGATTGTCACAAATCGTAACTCGCCAGAACGCGAGGCCAGCATCAGCAATGCGTTCTTTCGGCCCTCGCGGCGCAACGCATCGATCCGCTTTTTCACATCATCAGGCGTCTTGACCGTAACCTGACCGATATCAACAATCACATCACCCGTTTCAACGCGCTTTTCACCCGCAGCCGATCCGGGTATGACATGAAGAACAGCGACGCCTTCGACATCTTCAGCAATACCAAATTCACCGCGGACATCATCGTCAATTGCCGCAAGCTTCATGCCAAGAACCGTTAGCGCAACCTGCTCTTGCTGCTCGTTCTTCTGGCTATCAGGCTCTGTAATCTCGGGCGCTTCCTGCCCTTCTTCCCCCTCCTCCATGTCTGGTGGAGGAGCCTGATCTTCGATTGCTTCTTCAGTGCTCTTATCGTCCTCGATCAAACGACCGAGCTTGACCCTGACAGTCTGCTCTTTGCCGTCGCGTATAACAACGACCTCAACTTCATCACCAACAGCACTTTCAGCAATCAGCCGCGGTAGATCGCGTGCACGTTCGACCAGCTTGCCATCATAGCGGATCACAATATCCCCCGCCTGGATAGCCTTGTTATCTGCGCCTGAATTTTCAATCAGCCCCGCAATAAGGGCACCCTTGGCGTCTTTCAGACCAAAACTTTGTGCTATATCATCGGTCACAGGCTGGATACGAACGCCAAGCCAGCCGCGGCGGACTTCACCAAACTCTTTAAGCTGATCGATAACACCAACGGCCATTTCAGCCGGTATAGCAAAACCAATACCGATCGATCCACCTGACGGCGAATAAATCGCCGTATTGATACCGATCACCTTGCCGTTCATATCAAACAACGGTCCACCGGAATTACCACGATTGATGGATGCATCCGTCTGGATAAAATCATCATAAGGACCGGACTGAATATCACGCTTACGGGCAGAAATAATACCGGCAGTGACCGTACCGCCAAGACCAAACGGATTACCGATTGCCAGCACCCAGTCGCCAATCCGGGCCTTATCAGAATTGCCAAATTCGACAGATTTAAGCTGGCGCTTACCCGGATCGACTTTCAGCACGGCAAGATCCGTCTTGATATCCTTGCCAACCAGTTCCGCTTTCAGCTTGGAACCGTCGACAAAATTGACTTCGATCTCATCAGCATCGGCAATGACGTGATTATTGGTAACAATGAAACCCTTTTCGGCATCAATCACAAAACCCGAACCCAGCGACTGCACCTTGCGTGAGTCACTTTTCTTGTCACCATCTTTTTCATTGAAAAAGTCGTTAAAGAACTCCTGAAACGGAGACCCTTCCGGCACTTGCGGCATTGGCACAGCGCCATCGTCCTCGTCATCGTCCTTGACAGTCTGCGATGTTGAAATATTCACCACCGTATCAAGCAGACCTTCGGCAAGATCGGCCACAGAGCCTGGCCCTTGCCGTATAGGCGCTGTCACTTCAGCAAAAGAGGGAGAAACACCAATTGCAACTGTCCCAGTAAGACAAATCGCTCCAAGAGCAACGCTTGCTAAAAGGGTGCGGCCAAAACCCGCCTTGGATGCAATTGCCATGAAACTCCGCTCCGTTTCTTTATGCATGAGAAAGCGAAAAGATTAGATCGCTGCAAAATACGGCCTGTTTACGGCCCCGCATAGGGTGGAGAGCAGAAATATAATAAATGAACTGGCTTATCCCCTGACAAGCCAGACTATAAAGACGCCGATTGCCAATGCGCAAAGCCCGGCAATGCGTAACATGCTTTCAGGTGCCTCAGATGCATCGCGTGCAAGCTTTTTGGCGATCAAAGGAAAGCCGCCGTAGAGCAGCCCTTCAAATACGAAGAGAAGTCCTACGGCGGCCAGAAAATCGCTCATCTGCGATAATCTCTCTTACTGCGACGGAGTTGGGAGTTTCCCGCCAGCATCGCGGAAGAACTTGAAGAATTCCGAATCCGGCGAAATAACCAATGTTGTATCCGGCGTTTCAAGGGCCTTGCGGTATGCAGCCATCGAACGATAGAAAGCATAGAAGCCAGGATCCTTTGATGCAGATTCAGCAAAAATCTCACTGCGCTTCGCTTCGCCTTCACCGCGAAGGATTTCTGATTCCTTACGCGCCTCAGCGAGAGCTTCAACAACCTGACGATCAGCAATAGCGCGAATACGCTGTGCTGCTTCACGGCCTCGTGCACGCAGACGCTCGGCTTCCGCAAGGCGTTCTGCCTTCATGCGATCATAGGTCTGCTGCGAAACTTCCGCCGTCAGATCTGTACGACGAATGCGAACATCTTCAATCGTAATGCCAAGCGATGTCGCATCAGCACGAAGCTGGTTGGCAACCTCACGCATCATATCGCCACGCTCTTCGGAGAGAGCGGCTTCAAAGCCACGCTGACCATAAACGCCACGCAATGCAGCATCCAGACGGGTACGAAGACGCTGTTCTGCAAGAAGAGTGCTACCCGAAACCGTTTCGCGGAATTTACGCGGATCGGTAATGCGGTAAACAAGGAACGCATCAACGTCATAAAACTTGCCGCCCGAGACCTGAACGCGGATATCGTCAAGGTCAAAGCGCAGCAAACGATCATCAATCAACTGAACCGTATCGGCATCAAGAAAACCGAACGGCAATTTGAAATAAATGCCCGGATCGGTCTTCACATCAACGATCTGACCAAAACGCAGAACAATTGCCTGCTGGCGTTCATTGACGATGAAGATCGACGAATAAATAGCAAAAGCAACAACGGCAATAATGCCGACAATAAACGGAAGCCTGTTACTGGCCATGATTAGTTACCTCCGCTATTCGTCGTTGCATCATTTGCACCCGAACGCGGCTGCTGACGCATAAGTTCACTCAAAGGAAGATATGGAACAACATCCTTACCCGCTTCCACGATAACCTTCTTGGTGCTGCCGAGCACCTCTTCCATGGTTTCGAGGAACAGACGATTGCGCGTCACTTCCGGCGCCTTCACATATTGTTCATGGACAGAGGTAAAGCGCTGAGCCTCACCTTCCGCTTCCTGCACAACACGATTCTTATAAGCTGCGGCTTCTTCACGAAGCTGGGCTGCTTCACCGCGCGCCTGACCAAGCCTCTGGTTTGAATACTGGTTCGACTCTTCTACAAAGCGATCTTCATCCTGTTCAGCACGCTGCACTTCATCAAACGCATCGGCCACTTCACGCGGCGGTGCTGCATCCTCGATAGAAACTGCATTGATCTGGATACCGGCATTATAACGATCAAGCGTTGCCTGAATAATCTCACGAACGCTCTGGGCAATCGCGGCACGATTATCACGGAACACATCCTGCGCAGGTCTGCGACCAACGATTTCACGAATTGCACTCTCTGACACCTGTTGAACCATGTCATCAGGGCTTTCCACATTGAAAAGATAATCGCGCGGGTTGGAAACACGATAGAGAACCGAGAACTGAACATTGACGATGTTCTGATCCCCGGTCAGCATCAGGCCCTGCGTTGCATTACGCGATCCCTGACCACCGATATTGATCTGCTTTTCAACGATCTGAGCCTTCTCAACCGTCTCGACCGGCCAGAAAAGGAAATGCAAACCAGGCTCGGAAACTTCGGCCTTTGGCTTGCCAAAGACAAGTTCGACAGCAAGTTCGTCTGGCTGCACGGTATAGACGGACTGGTAAAGCCAAAGGCCAAGCACCACCGCACCAATGAGGAAGAACACACCGCGATTGCTGCCGCTCTTGCCGCCACCGCCGCCCGGAAATACTTTTTTCAGACGATCCTGCCCTTTACGAAGAATATCCTCAAGATCAGGAGGCGTATTCTGGCCGCTATTGCGTGGACCTTTTGGCCCCTGCCCCCAAGGACCGCCGCCGCCTTTGCCGCCATTATTATTATTGTCGCCGCCGCCACCCCATGGGCCACCGCCGCCGCCATTCTGATTACTCCAGGGCATCCTCACCTCTCGTCCGGGAGACGGAAAACCTGTTCAGCTTCCCGCCATCAACTAATGTTACCGTTTTATAGGCATCGCGAGGGCCGCTTTCAACGTGAAGCAGCAAATTTCCTGCGTTATAATTTACATATCCCGCCGATCATAGCGGATATAGCGCGTGGGGTGACTATCTTTCTCACCCGCAGGCACTTCTTCCAGACTGACTTGTTGCCATATTTCCGAATCGATTGCAGGGAAAAAAGTGTCACCATCAATTGTTGCCAGAATGCGCGTCAGGTGCACTTGATCAACGAGCGGCAATGCCTGCGCATAAATTTTCCCGCCACCGATAATGCAAATTTCATCCACTCCCGACTCGGTCGCAAGCTTGCGCCCCAGTTCAATCGCCGCCTCAAGCGAGTTTACAACGCTCGCACCCTCCGCTTTGAAAGCTGTGTCACGGCTCACCACAAGATTAGGTCGCCCCGGCAAAGGACGCCCAATGGATTCCCAAGTCCTGCGACCCATTATGACAGGTTTGCCAAGGGTCAATGCCTTAAACCGCTTAAGGTCTGTAGAAAGCTTCCAGGGCATATCATTGTCACGGCCAATGACATTATTTTCAGACGCAGCCACAACAATCGAAACAACAACTTTGCTCATGGTCATTTACACCGCAATCGGCGCCTTGATTGTTGGATCGGCTTCATAACCGACCAGCTCAAAATCTTCAAAACGGAAGGCAAACAAGTCTTTCACTTGTCTGTTGATATGCATTCTCGGCAAAGGTTTTGGTGTGCGGGTCAGTTGCAATCGCGCCTGCTCAAAATGATTGGAGTAAATATGTGCATCCCCAAGCGTATGCACAAAATCGCCTGGCTCAAGACCAACCACCTGCGCAATCATCATCGTCAACAGCGCATAGGATGCAATATTAAACGGAACGCCCAGGAAAATATCCGCCGAACGCTGATAGAGCTGACAAGATAGCTTGCCGTTTGAAACATAGAACTGGAACAGGCAATGACATGGCGGCAAGGCCATTTCATCGACCAGCGCCGGATTCCATGCGGATACAATCAAACGCCTTGAATGAGGATTTTCGCGCAACATCTTCAAAAGTTGAGCGATCTGATCAATGTGGCGGCCATCAGGTGCTGGCCATGAGCGCCACTGATAGCCATAAACCGGGCCAAGATCACCGTTCTCATCGGCCCATTCATCCCAGATCGAAACACCGTTCTGCTTGAGATAGGCAATATTGGTATCACCTTTGAGAAACCACAAAAGCTCATGGATGATTGAGCGCAAATGCAGCTTCTTGGTGGTCAGAACCGGAAATCCCTCAGCCAGATCATAGCGCATCTGATAGCCAAAGACCGACCGCGTACCCGTCCCTGTGCGATCACCACGATCCGCCCCATTGTCGAGCACGTGCTGGAGAAGATCAAGATAAGTGCGCATGGGGATATTCTCCGGGCCGATTCGTCTTGACCCAATATAGGAAAAACCCCAGCATATGACACCGGGGTTTCTATTCTCATCTGTGGACGAAAACTAGAGGTCGCCGAGCTTGCCAAGCTGCTTGGCAACCAGATAATAAAAGGTAACGCGGCCTTTATTGCGATCACCCTTCATGACTTCAGCAACGTGATCGACAACTTCAACCGCCTTGGCTTCATCTGCAACACCAAGCTTCTTATGAACCCAGCTGTCACGTACGCGCTTCATTTCTTCAGGATCGGTTGCCGAAACAAGAGAGGAATCGCGATTGCGCAATGCAATACCGAGATGCTTAACAATCTTCTCAACAACAGCTTCATCAGCAGCAGCGTCATAACGACGGACATCCGCGAGATAATCACTCATAAATCCACTCTCCTTCGATTGGGTATCTACCCCATTAAACCTTCGTACTGCCGGAAGATTATGTTTCCTGCCCGACATGCACCGATCCCATAATGAGGATTGACCAGCCCAGACTGGCTGTCAATGAAAAATGAAAGCAAAAAACGAAGATGCTCCCCTGTCAACAATTTGAAAATTATAATGTCCCCCTTCCAATCATGAAAAAGGACGCCTATATACGTTGCGTCAGCGCAAGCTGACTATGGCGATAAATGGACGATGTAATAAACCTATTGGACCCGGGGGCGGTACCCGGCGCCTCCACCACAACGCAAGAAGCATTAAACGCAAGTTGCGCTGTGGCGGGGGCGAAATAGGATCGACAAGGGTGTAAAGATCGCTCTTTTGCTCGGCATGATACCACCGTTATCGGGTCAATTGAGTAGTTGCAAATGACAACAAAGCTCAGGGTTACGCTCTCGCTGCTTAATTGCGGTGCGGGAAACCCAACCTAAGTCCTTCTGGTTAGCACCTTGAGGCGGGGTTCGGAGGCACCTGGCAACAGAAGCCTCCACTTCGTTTCCTTATATTGTTGCAGCTTCGGCAGCTGATCGCGTTTTGCCTGCAAACACCGTCAGACTCAGCAAAAATGCAATAACTGCACAGATTGCAATGCCACCGATCATAGGCTGGGCAGAGCCATCAAAAAATGTGCCGGTTATACCAATTGCAATGCCGCCAATAACAAAATGCAAGGTTCCAAGCAGTGCCGATGCCGTTCCGGCGATTTCACCATGATCTTCAAGTGCCAGCACAGCTGTGGTCGGTATTACCAGCCCCAGAAAACCATAACCAATAAACAGGAACCCGGCGATCAGCCAAAGGCCATCATAGCCCAGCAGAACCGTAACAAACATTGCAAGCATGACGGCTGCAAAGCCCGATACGGCCACCTGCATCACACGTCGCAATCCAAAACGTGCACCCAGCACCCCATTGAGCTGCGAAACTGTGAAAAAAGAAACTGCATTGACCGAAAACGCAATCGCATATTGGCTGGGGCTAAGACCGTAATGGTCGATCAGAATAAATGACGAATTCGCAAGATAAACAAAAAACGAAGCTATGCCGAAGCCACCAATACAGGTCAGCCCCATAAAATAGCGATCTTTGATCAACCGCCCATAACCTGCCAGTGCACTGCTGATATTGCTGTCAAGCCGGGCCTCACTGCCGCGCGTTTCTTTAAGAAATATTGCAACAAGCCCAATACCGATTATTGCAGCTATCAGCACTGCCCAGAAAACACCGCGCCAGCCGAAAAAATCGATAAGAACCGACCCGCTCAAAGGTGCAAGAATAGGCGAAATAGAGAAGACAAGCATCAGCAATGACATCAGCCTTGCTGCATCGACACCCGTATGAAGATCACGGACAATCGCTCGCGGAATGACAGAGCTTGCCGCAGCGCCCAACCCCTGAATGAAACGAAACAACACCAGAATATCGATATTGGTCGCCAGCGCCGATCCAATACTGCCAAATGCAAACAATACAAGCCCCGCATAAAGCGGAAGCTTGCGGCCTACCATATCCGAAAGCGGTCCTATAAAAAGCTGCGCAATGGCTAAAGCAATAAAGAACGCCAGAAGGCTCATCTGCACGGCACCCGTCTCGGCATGAAGATCGGTTGCAATCGTTGGCAAAGCAGGCAGATACATATCAATGGCAAACGGGCCGATTGCCGAAAGAAGACCAAGAATAATCGCGTTGCGCACGAGACTTGAGCTCATTGGGGGCATACTTTCATCAATGTTTCGTGAGTCGCCTGTTACAACTTTGACACCGGCGCATTGCTTGGGAAGACGGGCAAACCGGGATGAAAAATTGCAGATTGGCAACTATCCACATGTTTATGCTGCATAATTTAAAGATCAATACGACTTCACCAGCCCCCAACCGGGTATCGCAATCTCTCAAAAACGTGCAGCCATCCCCATAATGGACGAATTACAATAACTGTTTTGACACGAGTGTAAAATTAGACAGTATTGTCCAAACCGTCAAGTCGCCTTATGTTGTAAATATGAAACCTACTGACATGCTCGATAGTGCCGTTATGGCAGACAGGCATTCCCCTCTTTACGAAGGGGAAACATCTTCGTCCGCCCAATCGGGGTTAAAGCCAGGTCCGGGGTTGAAGCAAGGTCCGGGATTAAAGCCAGGTCAATGCATGAAGCGAGACTTCATTCTTTGTGCTGCCGCACGTGTTTTTTACCGGGATGGCTTTCAGGGCGCCAGCATTGATCTGATTGCCACAGAGTCAGGCGTATCGCGTCAGACAATCTATAACCACTACAGAGACAAGGAAGCGCTGCTTGCAGCAGTTGTTGATGATGCGTTCGACAGGATGTCATCCAGCCTTTTCGCTGTTCTTGCTACCTTTCCCCAATCCGGCGAAAACCTTGAAGAGAATTTGATCGCTTTCTCGATCAGGATGAGCCGCAATTGCGTGCATGATTCATCGACCATATTCTTGCGCAAGCTATTTCAGTCCGGTGAAGACGCCCTGCCACTGCGTGCTAATATATGTGGCAATAAAGGGCCGGCTCAGGCCGTGCCTGCAATCGCCGCACATCTGGCACGTCTGGCATTGGCCGGAAATCTGGCCATTGAGGACCCCGATCTTGCCGCACGCCATTATCTGGCACTCATCAATGCCGATATTCACTATCATCAGCTGACCGGCCAGCCGATTAACGACTCTGTTATTGAAAAAAGTGCAATCAACGGAGTGCGGACCTTTTTAATGGCCTTTGGCACGCGTGCATAATTATTGTCACTTCTGACCGGATGTGCTTTTTTCCTGATATATTTTAGATTCATAAGAGAACAAACTTGACATCAACCTGCGAATCCGTGGGATAAGCAATTTATGGTTCAGGATCTCATCCGTTACGATATTCTCGCACAGGAAGCCCTCCGTGGCGTCATTCGCAAGGTTCTTGCGGAAGTGGCAGCGACTGGCTTGCCTGGCAATCATCACTTCTTCATCACGTTCCTCACCGGAGCGCCCGGTGTGCGCATCTCGTCTCGTCTCAAGGAAAAATATCCTGAGCAGATGACAGTGGTGTTGCAGCATCAATACTGGGACATGGTCGTCACTGATCAGCTGTTTGAAATTGGTTTATCTTTTGGTGACATTCCAGAGAAACTGACAATCCCGTTCTCTGCCATTCGCGGTTTTTACGACCCGTCTGTAAACTTTGAACTTGAATTTGATGTATCCGTTCTGCAGCCAACAAGTGATAATGATGAAGGTGACAACGTCTCTTCTATTGAACTGATTGCGCCAGACGATGCATCTGAAAAAGCCAAGCCCAAATCCAGATCGCGCAAGAAAGCTGCTGATAAGGATGAGGGACAGGCAAAAGCCGAATCGTCCTCTGAAGACAAGGAAACCGAAGCCAAACCATCAGCAGATGTCGTTTCGCTCGATTCTTTCCGTAAAAAATAAACAATGGTTTCATTCAATGCAAAAACACCGGCAGAACATTCTGCCGGTGTTTTTTTACATCAGTCACCTATTCTTGACTTCAATCAAAGCATATAAACAATTGCTCCATAATAATGAGCATAATGAGAACCCATCAGGACAGGCTTCAACATGCTGCGTATTATTGCTCAGATCGTTTTATGGTTCAGTGGCATTATAGCCGGTTTTTTCGTTGCAAAAGACACACCAAATTTCCCACTCTGGCAGATGACTTTCGGGCTGCTTCTGCTCGTGCTAATTTCACTGCTTATCTGGTGGCTGACCAATCCAAAATCGCCAGACAAATAAATCGGCACCCGATCAAAGCAATGGCAGATATCCATGAGTGAAATTATCAATCTGCGCCAGTTCAAAAAGAACAAGGCACGCGCCTCCCGGGAAGAGCAAGCGAGCCAAAATCGTATATTGTTTGGCCAGACAAAGGCTGAAAAAAGCTTTGCAAAAGAAAAAGCACGTAAGACCAATAGCTTCTTGGAAAACAACAGGCTTGAACCTGTCAGCAAGCAGGACGCAGAAGATTGAGCGGCCTGTCTCGCCTCAAGAAGCGCTCTGTCAACATTCGCGGCCACGCAACAAGCTATACGCTTGAAGACCCGTTCTTTGAACAACTTGAAGAAATTGCAAAAACGCGGCAAATCTCTGTGGCATATCTTGTGACCGAGATAGACGAACAGCGTGATCGCAGCGTCAACCTCTCCTCTGCCCTGAGGCTCCACATCCTTGACTGGCTGAAATCAAGGATTCCGCCTCAAGGCTGAATATTTGGTGCAGCCCCCGGTGCCTGCTCAAGCTCTTTCAGGAATTCACCGAGCGACTGCCCACCCTGCCCATTAAGTTGCGAGGGCAGATTGGGTTCTTTGGCAGGTTTTTGCATTTCCTGTACATTTTTGGCTGCCTGCTCACGCGCCTCTTTTTCAATCCTCAAGCGCTCACGCTCTTTGGCATTCAGCTCCAGCAGGTCAAGTTGACGTCTAAGGCGCTGCTTCTCCATAATACTGGCCTGCATCGCCTCAACCCGTTCCTGTTCACGCTCCAATGCACGCTGCGTCAAGAACTGTACCAGCGGCTGACGATCAAATTGAACCTTGGGTTCATCATAGGTGCCGCCGATTGCATAATGAAGGCTTGCTGTATTTGCAGGCTGTGAAATGTCCGGTTTCGTATAAGAAAAACTGCCCTCTCCACTAAAGCCCAATGTGGAAAGATTAAGCTGCACATCGCCATTCAATGTAGCATCAGCTGAGCCAAGCTTTATAGGGGCAAACCGCACAACGCCACCCGCAATAGTAAAATCAAAGCGTGGGTTTCCCGCAGCAAACCGTCCATGACCAATTGCCTTGTCAGCCAGCAGGCCAAAAGCCTTGGCATCCAGTTGTGTGGTAGATGCCGGCTGATCCGCCATCTGATCAGCAGCGCTCAACATTGACTGAAAAGCCGTCTGATCAAGCCCGTTAATGGCAAAATTCTCGACATCCATGCTCCCTGAGCCTGCAAGGGATGCCACCAGTTCTGAAACATTCGAGCCGCTGCCATTGAGCGTCAAATTAGCCTTCAGCGTCCCATCCAGTGGAGCGTCACCATCAGGCAAATGATAAAAATCCTCAAGCCGCGCACCACTCCATTTGAGATCAGAAGAAAGCAGAGCCGTTTTATCATTGTTACGCAGGGAAACATTGCCAACCAGATAACCACCGGCCCATTGCCCGGTCAGCTCATTAAGCGCCAGCCCATCCATAGTCTTCTGAATGCGGGCCGTGAAATCGCTCATCGATCCAAAGCCATTCATATCAGCTTGCGCCGCAGAAAGCTTTATATCCATCAGCAAGGGCAAAGACGGGCGTGTTGCAAAAGGACTGTCAGGCCAGATTGATACCTTGCGCGGTGAAGACGGCTCAAGCGCATCCTGGCCAAGTATGATTGCTGCAAGGCTTCCCAGTTCAATGGAAGAAAGTTTTGCATCACCCTTGATCTGTGGCAGGCCACTATCGGAAAAATTTGCCTCGATCCGCGCCGATATATCATCGCCACCGAGTTTGCCATTGAGATTGGGAAAACGAAGCAAGCCTTTGGCAAACTGGAAATCACTGGACAAATCAGCAGACAAGCCCGCACCAAATCCGGGAAGCACGTAGCCCGCAGTTGCGATAAAGGGTTGCAGATCGGCAGACTTCATCTGAGCCTTGCCACTTGCTGCAATATCCCCACCGACCATCGACAAAATACCATCTGCAACAGCGGTTCCATCAGGCGCAGTCAATCTGAGTTGCGTGCGCATACCGGCACTTGGCGCACCCTGCATTGTCAAATCGGCAGTCAACTCGCCAGCAAGCCCCAGCGGTAATGCCGGAACACCCAATAAAGCAAGCACGCTCTCGCCGTCCATGGATGTTGCTGTGCCGTTAAGCTGCATTTGCATCGGATCATTTTCTGCACTGCCGCCGCTGGTGGTGCCAGACAGATCAAACTTCATCCCACCTGCTTTGCCTGTCACGCTAAATGATGCTTCACCCCCCTTGGCAGGTATTTTAGCAGGCACCTCTATCGCGCGTGCTCCTTTGGCATTTCCACTGACAGGTGCTGGTTCTATATCAGGATCAGAGGGCGCAATGGCATTGGCAATAATATTGATCTGCGTATCCTCAAACAGACCCGGATAATTATCAGCCCGTTCCGAAAGAGAACGAAAAAACGGAATCTGCGGATGACGATGCGCAACCAGCGACAGAAAATGTGACAGATCAGCCGAAAGCAAAGTCGCATCAAGCCTGCCAGAAGGCGTCCTGACAAAAGGCTCATAACGACCCGTTGCAGTGAGTGTTGTACCCGCAACATCATTGATCATCAGCCGGTCAAAATCAAAATTCCCATTATGAATACGGACTGCAAGATCAACATTTGCAGCTTCCATATCCTCATACTGAACCGGCCCAGCTTTAAATACGACATCAAGCGCCTGCCCGTCGAGTGATGTCACGCCGTGCCCGCCAGAGAAAAACCCGATAAATGCCCGTAATGCAGTGCTATCAACTGCACCACCATGCAATTGCAATGTAATCGCCGGCTCGGCAGAACCTGCCACTTGCCGGAGAAAAGTTCCTTTCAGCGTTGTCTTGCCCATCCCCACTTCAAGGCTGTCAATGCTCTGCATGGTTTCACGCAAATCTACCTTGCCCGAGAAACCGACACTGTCGAGTTGGCGGATAGATTCATCGACCATCTCATTCAGCCACGCAGCAAGACCCGAAGGCTGACGCGAAGCAACCAGCATATCGCCCTCAAAGCCAAAATCGCGCCCAACAGACAGCCTGCCCTTGGCCTCTACCTTCGTTCGCCCCGGCAAATCCGCTTCAAACTGTTTGATATTCCAACCACTGCCATCAGGTTCTGCGCTGATTGTAACGGAGCGAATTGTGGTCCCGCCAGCAATAACTGCCGGTAAACGCAGATCAACGCTGCCGGGCATTCCCGGTATGGGCAATTGCTCAAGCATACGCCGCACAGTTGCCAGCCTGTCACCTTCAGCAATGGGAGCCGGCTGCTGATCCTGTGCCCCCTCAACTGGCCCCCAGAATATCTGCTGACCATCGGCACTGATTTCAAAATGCGGTTTATCACCATAATCAATCAGTGCCTTACCATTCACCACATATGGCTGATCAGCCGGACCTTGCTCCATGCGAAACTCACTCGCATCAAAACGATTCCTGTTAGCGGTAAACTTGCCGCTGAGCCGAAGGTCACTGAAAAATGGCTTCTGCGTGGGTGCCTTCTGATTCCTGGAAGCGGCTCCCATCATATCAGCCGAGCGCAGTGAGAAATGACCGGCATAATTCAGACGACCATCATCAAGCGTAATGTCACCATCAGTCTCGAATGATGCAGGCACGGCTTCAGGTGCAATACGTGCACGCAGCCGCAATGAACCGTCAGGCCGAGCCTCTCCACTGTTCAAATCAAGCGCCAGCTTTTGCCCATCAATTTCAACTGTACCATTCGCCTGCCAAGGCCCGGCAAGGCTATTTGCTGACATGATAGCATTGATTTGAGTTGCTTCATATGAACGACCGCTGACCCGATCAACCAGCGTCGCCCTTCCATCGCTAATCGAAAGCCTTTCAACTTTTATCTGTGCCGGATCAAGGGGTGTGGAAGGACGGATCGCCCAATCAACCTTGCCATCCTTATCGAGTGAGATAACCACATTCGGGCGCTCGACACGCATATCGAAAATCAGCAACTGGCCGCGCAGAAACGGCATCAGTTCCGCATCCATGGAAAACGTATCGACGCTCATCACCGGATGCTCAACATCAGCACCTACACGCACATCAGAAAATGCCACCGAAGGAAACGGCAGCAGCCGCGCACTGACATCACCAGCCACATGAACCGGACGGCCAAGTACCTGACTTGCCTCACGCTCAAACTCGGCGCGATAGCCGCTCCAGTCGACAAATGGCGGCACCACCAGCGCCGCCGTTAAAAGCAGCACCAGAAATCCACCGACGATGACGAATATGCGGCCCAAACAAAACTCCGATATATGCAACATGACACAATCGCTGAATCACGCGATTTTTATCGATGCAACATAGCGGGATCGATCCGGCGATAACAAGGCAAATTACCCGTGTCGCGACTGATTCAGCCGCGACATTGAATCCCCTTCTTAAAAAGACGATTCAACAGGCTGATATGAATCACGAAATAAGGCATCGGCCAAGGCCAGCGCGACAGGATCTTGCTCCAGATGTTCGGCAATGGCCCGCACAACGAGATTATGATCGTCGCACTGCGGAAGACCTGACACAATCGCTGCCCCGATCACCCCCACTTTTCTCACATTGATAGGAAAGCCACCGCCTGCCAGAGCATAATCAGCCACATCCAGCGCCTTGTGCGCGGCAAATATCTTGTCTTCGCGGTCTTGTTCCAGAACAAGCCGATAGCTTGAAACATGAAATCTGCGCACGACATTGAATTTGTGGCGCAGCCATTCGCTATTGTCTGATGTCGTTCCCGCTGTTGCTGCAAAAAACAGACGGCGATCCCAAAGCGAAATATCGATAGCGACTGAAAGCTGCTGCTTCACAGCCAGCTCACGTATATTGTAACCGAGTGAAAATGCATCATCTTCATCAAATGATCTGAAAATCAGCGCTTGTTCCTGCCTGATGATCTGCTTGATATCGTCGCTTTGCGCCATGATCCATCTTCTCCCCAAACAATGATTATAGTCTTTTGCGCCCACAATCACATGATTGCAACCACTCAACAGTACCATCAAACTTGATTGATCGAGCACAAGCGGCTAGTGGAACTTCATGGCTCAGAATCCGAATATTGATGTACCCGCACAAGGCGACCGCATACCGGAATTTGTGGAAACCGCTGTGTTCAAACGCGATGTGTTTTCCGAAACCCGCGCAGGCTATTTTGCTGGCGATCCCGAGACCCGCATTATCCGTCGTGTTGTCAGTGCTGCCCCTTGGTGGTCACGGCCTTTGGCATGGATTCTGGCGCGGCGTGAAATTCGCGGCTTGAAAACCGTGCGCGGCATCGAAGGCGTTCCACAGCTTCTCTATACTGACAAAGACGGTCTTTATCGTTCATGGACGGAAGGCACGCCACTGCATCTTGCGCGACCCGCGCAACTGAAATGGTATCGCACAGCCCATCGTATCCTGCGTGATATGCGCCGCATGGGTGTTACCCACAACGATCTGGCCAAGCCGCAAAACTGGCTGATGACACCGGAAGGCGAAGCCGCCGTCATCGATTTTCAGCTCGCAAGCGTGCATCGCCGGCGCGGTGCGTTTTATCGTCTGCTGTCCTATGAAGATTTTCGACACCTCATCAAGCAGAAACGTGCCTTTGCACCGGATCTGATGACGCCAACTGAAAAGCGCATTCTGGCGCGTCGTTCGCTGCCATCGCGTATCTGGCTCGCCACGGGCAAAAAAGTATATAACTTTATCACTCGCGGGATTTTCAGCTGGTCGGATGGTGAAGGCACCGGCGATCGTATCGACAATGAAGGCCCGGCCATCATCGCTGCCCTCAAGTCAGATCCACGTGTGAAAGACGTTGCTCTCGCGCTTTATTCGTTGCCTGCCAAGGGCGTGGGTCTTTATGCCTTTGTTGAAACCTCTGACGCAGACGAAAAAAGCCTGCGAGCACGTCTTAAAGGCACCAGGCTCGAACTCATCCAGCCGGTTGCACATCTTCCGCGCCGCGATGACGGCACGATCCGCGATGATATTCTTCGTCTGATCGCCATGAACCAGATGACAGAACTTGATGAGCTGCTGCAACGTGAGCCGGAAATGCGTGGCCTTGTTGAAGCCCTTGCTTCACATCGCCTCAATTTTACGGACCGTCGCGTCACCCAGCTTGAGTAATTTACTGGTCTTTCCCCCAAGAATCACTACATTCGGTGCAATGTCCGATTTCCCTGATGAAATGCCGTTTTTCGGCGATGAAACACCTGCCGACCGCCCCTCTGCGGCTGGCGGAATTGCTGCGCGTGCCATGGCTGCCCGCAATCAGCAGCGCGTCGAACCTGATTATCTCAAAGGGCTGAACCCTGAGCAACGTCAGGCTGTTCTGACCACCGAAGGTCCGGTTCTGGTTCTTGCCGGTGCAGGCACAGGTAAAACCCGCGTGCTCACCACCCGCATCGCGCATATTCTGACCACTGGCCTTGCCTATCCAAGCCAGATTCTCGCTGTCACCTTTACCAACAAAGCTGCACGCGAAATGAAAGAGCGCATCGGCCATCTGGTTGGTGGTGCTGTGGAAGGCATGCCTTGGCTTGGGACATTTCACTCCATCGGCGTAAAACTGCTGCGCCGCCACGCGGAACTGGTGCATCTCACTTCAGATTTCACCATTCTCGATACAGATGACGTAATCCGCCTCATCAAGCAACTAATTCAGGCCGAAGGTCTGGACGATAAACGCTGGCCTGCACGCACATTCGCCAATATGATTGACGGCTGGAAGAACAAGGGTTTTAGCCCGTCAGACATCCCGGAAGGTGATGCGCGTTCATTTGGCAATGGCAAGGGGCGAGAACTATATCAGGCCTATCAGGAACGCCTGCGCACATTGAACGCCTGCGACTTTGGCGATCTTCTGCTGCACCCGATCCGCATCTTCCGCAATCACCCGGACATTCTTCGCGAATATCACGCGAAGTTCCGTTACATTCTGGTGGACGAGTATCAGGATACCAACACGGCGCAATATATGTGGCTTCGTCTTCTGGCTCAAAGGCCAAAATCGCGAACTACAGCCCCTGCAACAACCCCTGTAACATCACCTGCAACAACCCCTGCCCCCCTCCCTGCAACACAAGCCGGACACGCACCCATACAGCCCGATAGGGCGTCCGAGCCGATGCGAGGCCCCCGCGGAGCCGATGAGCATAGCGAATTCGGCGTGAGCGAAAACAAAGTCAACCTATGTTGTGTAGGTGATGATGATCAGTCGATCTATGGCTGGCGCGGCGCGGAAGTGGATAATATTCTGCGCTTTGACAAGGATTTTCCGGGCGCAGTTGTGATCAAGCTTGAGCGCAATTATCGCTCTACCGCGCATATTCTGGGAACTGCCGCGCATCTGATTGCGCATAATGAGGGTCGGCTTGGCAAAACCCTGTTCACCGAAGCCCCCAATCCCGACGATCCAAAAGTACAAATCCATGCTGCATGGGATTCAGAAGAAGAAGCCCGTGCGGTCGGAGAAGCAATCGAACAGGCGCAGCGTCACGGACATCTGCTCAACAATATGGCGATCCTTGTACGCGCATCCTTTCAGATGCGTGAGTTCGAAGATCGTTTTGTAACACTGGGCCTGAATTACCGGGTTATCGGTGGACCACGTTTTTATGAACGCCTCGAAATCCGCGATGCCATGGCCTATCTGCGTGTTGTTGCCCAACCGGCAGATGATCTGGCGCTGGAGCGCATTATCAACACGCCAAAACGCGGGCTTGGTGAAGCAGCAATCCGCTTGATCCATGACTATGCACGCTCACGTGACATTTCCATGTTTGCAGCAGCCTGCGATCTGGTTGAAACGCAGGAGCTGAAGCCCAAGCCACGTTCAGCGCTGCGTGAAGTGGTGGATAATTTCCGCCGCTGGCAATCACTGATCGACAACACGCCCCATACAGAGCTTGCCGAAACAATTCTTGATGAATCCGGCTATACCAATATGTGGCAGAATGACAAATCGGCAGAAGCACCCGGACGGCTTGAAAACCTCAAGGAATTCATCCGCTCGATGGAAGACTATGAAAGTCTGCGCGGATTTCTGGAACATGTCGCCCTTGTCATGGATGCCGAAAAAAATGAAGATATGGACGCCGTCAATATCATGACGCTGCATTCGGCCAAGGGACTTGAATTTGAAACCGTCTTCCTTCCCGGCTGGGAAGAAGGACTTTTCCCGCATCAGCGTGCACTTGATGAAGGCGGTCGCTCCGGTCTCGAAGAAGAACGCCGCCTCGCCTATGTGGGCGTCACACGAGCGAAAAAGAACCTGCATATCTGGTTTGTTTCCAACCGCCGCATTCATGGCATGTGGCAGTCGACCATTCCGTCACGCTTTTTAGAAGAGCTGCCCGAACCCCATGTCGAAGTGGCGGAAATGGAAGGCAATTACGGCGGCTATGGCAATAGTGGTTATGGACAGTCACGTTTTGATAAAGCTGACCCGTTTCAGAACTCTTATTCGACTCCCGGCTGGCAGCGTGCGCAGCAAAATCGTTCGGAGGCCACCCGCAACAACTGGGGCTCTCGCTCAGGTGCCAATGTTGAGCGTATAGGCTATGGCGAAACGGATTCCGGCTTCGGAGCCGGTCGTGGTTCTGTCAAAGGCCGCATGATTGACGGCGAACTGGTCTCAAAATCAGTGGCCGACAAACCATCAGCCTATTTCGTCGGCGACCGCGTATTCCATATCAAGTTCGGCAATGGAACAATCGCAACAATCGATGGCAACAAGCTCACCATTGATTTTGACAAAGCCGGTCAAAAGCGTGTTCTCGACAGCTTTGTCCAGCGTGCTTAGATCAACGTAACCGTGCAAGCCGGAGATTACTCCGGCCTGCCCTTTTCCCAGCTCACATTGTCCTTGAACAGTGGAACGGTCGACAGTGATGTCTTGGCCGAACCGTCCTGAACCTGTGTTGCATGGGCAAGATAAAGCAGCGTATTATTCTTCTTGTCATAGATACGGGTGATAACCAGCTTCTTCCAGATCAGGCTGGTGCGTTCCGCAAAGACCCGCTCGCCACCCTTGCCAAGCTTGATGTCGCCAATCGTAATTGGACCGGACTGCTCGCAGGAAATCGAAGCATTAGACGGGTTTTCAAACCAGTTACCCTTCTGCAAACGGTCGATAACGCCCCGTGAAAACGATGCCAGATAACAGGTCACGCCCTGCACTTTTGGATCTTGCACTGCATCAACCACAATGTCGTTGCCCAGCCAATCGACCCCAACCTTGCCAACCTCCTCTGCCGATGCGGCAACAGCGGCGCCAAGCAGCATGATTGGCGCAACAAGCAATCCCACAAACCTGTTCATTCCGGACATTCGTTTTCTCCAACAACTTCCATTAGAAAAGTGGAGAAGCAAATCAGGCATTGCAAGAGAGCAATACTCATCAAGCCCATTTTTTCAGAAATACTTCGATTTCCAGCGTCTGAATGTCAGGAACTGCCTCATAAAGCTTTTCCACCGGCCAGTCCCACCAGCATAAGGCCAGCAATCGTTTAATGATTTCATCATCAAAGCGCTTGCGAATGATATGTGCCGGGACACCACCGACAACATGATAAGGCGCTACATCCTTTGTAACAACGGCATTAGCGCCGATCACTGCTCCATGACCAATGCTGACGCCCGGTGTAATCACCGCTCCATGACCAATCCAGACATCATTGCCAATGGTGACACGCTTTGCCTGTCGTCTGGTGCGAAACGCACCATCAATACCCAGATAGCGAAAATATTCGTTCGGACGATAGCTCACCTTATGGGTGGTCAGCCGTTCCATCGGATGTTCCAGCGCATTGATCCGCACATTAGCGGCTATTGAGCAAAATTTTCCGATCTCAGCATAAATGGCCTCACCATTACGCTCGAAATAACTGAAATCACCCACCGTCACTTCGCGCAAAATCACCCGCTCACCAATATCGGCGTAGCGGCCAAGCTTGCTTGATTTAAGCTGCGCGGTCGAATGAATGCGCGGCTCGCTATTATGGAAACGGAGGTCTTCTCCCTGCGTCATCTCAAAGCTTTCTGAAATCATATCAATAGTTCTAATAAATTGGTATTACTGAATTTTCTTACTTTCAAGCCCCCTATCTTTTCATCCTATAATCGCTGCACCGACACCGCCGCCTCACCATGCTTTCTCCAAACAAAAAGCCGCCCCCCGAAGGCGACGGCTGAACAAGCTGTTATACGCCCTGAATAGTATTCCGGGGTACAACGAAGCATAGTGAATATTGTCAGTGATTTGCAATATTATACTAAAGTAGTATATTGGTCCCATTGGGCAGGGAGGGCGTCATGGACCAGCTGATTTCCACTTTAGCCATTAGCGGCATCGGCTTAGTTGTAGTTAACAACATTATTCGGATGCTTGTTGTTATGCCATTCTGATTTGAAAGCCGCCACATAGCCTTGTGCAATCAGGCACAAAGGCAGAGGTGGCGGCAATATCATATGCGCAAGCCGTGAAAATTTGCTATTTCGCGACATGGCAAGCAATAGCCATACGGCTCGCACTCCGTTGAGGCTTTACCTCAAAACAGTTCCCGTCGAACTAGGGTCAGGACCCTATTTCTTACCTGTAGCGACAATTGTATCAGTATAAACAGTTACTTTATTTTTATTGAGAACAACTTTTGCCTTATCAGCTTTAATCTCTGTTTTCCCCATCTCGATCACTGCATTTCCATTAATCAGAGTAGTCGTATTAGAAATACGTTTAAATTGATCTCCACTCATCTTGAATACAGGCTTTTGCGCTTCCGCATTTGCGCCAGAAACTACCGAACACATAACCAAACCAGCAAAAACCAATGATGTTTTAGAAAACATGGTAACTCCTTACTCAAAAAGGCTAATAGAGCATATGCATCCCGGTAACGGAATCCCTATAAATTGCCCCCCTTCCAATGATGATAAGATGAGCAAAATCTGTGACTTATTTTCCCTTGCAGCCCCTGTGCATAACAACACAATGAACTTATTTTATTTCAAAACTTTCTGAAATCTTTGTAATATGCTGGACTGGCTCTATCGATCCAATATAGGATGAGCGAATTCAACAGAGTCAGAATCCAGGCGCTTTCCGGTCGCAGATCGATATAAACAACCAACTGTGCGCTTTTGCATAATTCCTTAAACTTGGAATAGTTTAAAGTGTTAGAGCGGTCTTTAGGGTCAGGACTCATTAATTTGACGGGAATGGTGTGAGGCCATCCGTTTGGATACGAGAAGGAAAGGCGAAGGAAATGTGGTTCATTTTCAAGACTTTCCGACGAAGTAGACCGGGCGGATGGACCACATCCTTCGGACATCGAAATGACTTGGTGATCTGCTTCGTCGAGCCGCTCAACCGGGGGAACAACCCCGGCCCTCACGTCTCTCCTAGCATATCTGGTCATTTCAGATGCCATTCTCATCAAATTAATGGATCCTGACCCTAATGCGCGATAAATATGAAACAAAATTCAAGGTTGACTGGACATGAAAAAATTCCTGCCCATCTTCATCTTCGCCTTCATCATTGTGATTGTTGGCGCAGCCGGCTTCAATATGATCCGTGACCGCAATTCTGCTGATCAGCCTTTCGGCGGTCCGTTTAATCTCGTTGCCATGGACGGTCAGCCTTTCACAGAAAAAGACCTGCACGAAACGCCTTCTGTTATTTTCTTTGGCTTCACCCATTGCCCGGATGTCTGCCCGACCACGCTTTATGAGCTTGACGGCTATTTCAAACAGCTTGGTCCAGAAGCATCTGATATTAAAGCCTATTTTATCTCCGTCGACCCAGAACGCGATACTCAGGATATCATGAAGACCTATGTCAGCAACGTATCTGATCGCATTATCGGCGTAACCGGCACAGCTGAAAATATTGCACAAATGGTCAAGTCATACCACATTTATGCTAGGAAAGTGCCGACCGAAGACGGCGATTATACGGTCGACCACACAGCCTCCGTATTCCTTCTGGATAAGGGTGGACGCTTCCGGGGCACCATCGCCTATCAGGAGAACGCGGATACTGCTCTGGAAAAGTTGAAGAATCTGGCCAAAACCCGCACAAACGGGTAAACATGGCTTTCAATTTGATTTGAAAGCTCATTATCCATGCCCCAGTCACGTCTCTTCTTCTCGGCCGACAAGACGCAAGCCGAACAAATTTACAACATCCTCGAAGTTGCACTCGAGGATGACGGCCTGCCCGTCGCCATCACCGAAATCGATGAAGACCGCCAGATTTTCGAAGTTTCCATCTACACTGAAAATAACGCGGATAAGCTTGCAGCACGCATTGATCAACTGGTCGGCGCAGGCAAGTTTGAAACCGAAGAACTACCCGATATTGACTGGGTCACCCACTCGCTCGAAGGCCTGAAGCCAGTTCGTGCAGGACGCTTCTTCGTGCATGGATCGCATGATCGCGACAAGTTGCAGCCCAATGAAATCCCGATCCTGATTGATGCCGGTCTTGCATTTGGCACCGGCCATCACGGAACGACAGCCGGCTGTCTCGAAATGATTGAAGAAGTGGTTGAGCGTGAGCACCCGACCAATGCTCTTGATCTTGGAACGGGCAGTGCAGTGCTGGCAATTGCAATCGCCAAGCTCGCTCCGATCCCCGTTCTTGCAACCGATATTGATCCGATTGCTGTCACCGTTGCGGCTGAAAACACAATCCTCAATAATGTCAGCGAACACGTCGTCACGGCAACCGCTGAAGGCTTTGACCATGCGATTTTCCGCTCTTACACTCCGTTTGATCTGATTGTTGCAAATATTCTTGCCAATCCACTGATTGAGCTTGCCCCATCGCTGAAATCGCATCTGGCATCAAGCGGCTCTATTATCTTATCCGGCATTCTCGACAGCCAGCATGATATGGTTCTTGCCGCTTATCAGGCACAAGGTCTTACCCATCAAAAAACTTTCCATCGCGAAGGCTGGGTTACAATTCATCTCAAATAGTGGCCATCTGAAATAACGATGCTTCCTTTATATATTGCGAGTTACGCTCATGGCTTTTCAGACTTTTGATGTCACCACCGATCCCGCCAATGGCGCACCCCGGGTCGCTTTGCTGCGCGAGAAGCTTACCGAACAAGGGCTTGATGGTTTTCTTGTGCCGCGTGCCGATGAGCATCAGGGTGAATATGTGCCGCCCCGAGCTCAGCGCCTTGGCTGGCTCACAGGTTTTACCGGTTCGGCAGGCAGCGCCCTTATCCTCAAGGATAAGGCCTATATTTTCATCGATGGTCGTTATGAATTGCAGGTCCGCAATCAAACCGATGCCAATGTCTTTTCTTATGAAAGCCTCGTCACAAATCCACCTGCAAGCTGGCTTCGCGAAAATGGCAAAGGCCTGACAATTGGTTTTGATCCGTGGCTGCACACGATTTCCGAGACGCAAGCACTGCGCGAAGCTCTGGAAAATCAGGGCGGAAAGCTGGTAGCACTTGCCCATAATCTGGTCGACCTCATATGGGATGACCAGCCGGAAGCGCCGCTTGCACCAGTCACTATTCAGCCAGCACGTTTCTCGGGTCGCGAAGCAGAAGACAAGCTGAAAGACATGCAAAAGGCAGTCGCCGCAGCCGGCGCCAATGCCACGGTTCTAACAGACCCGTCATCGGTGGCCTGGCTGTTTAACATCCGCGGCAAAGACGTCTCCAACACACCTCTGCCCCTCAGTTTTGCTATCATCCCCGCAGAAGGCGAACCGGAACTGTTCATCGATGAGCGCAAACTTGCCATTGAGCCCCGCGCCTATCTTACGCAGCTTTCCAGACTTTGCGAGCCTGCCGCGCTTGAAGGTCATCTGAGTGCGCGTGCAGCAAGAGGCGAAACCATTCTGCTCGATCCGGCACTGGCTGCCGAAAAGCTGCGCCTTGCCGTGGAAGCTGCAGGCGGTCACGTCATTCATGGTCAGGATCCTGCCCGCCTGCCCCGCGCGATCAAGAACAAGGCAGAGCTTGACGGTTCCCGCGCAGCCCATGAACGCGATGGCGTGGCAATGGTCAATTTCCTGTCATGGCTTGATGGTGAAAAGCCCGGCACAATTGATGAAATATCGGCTGCCCAAAAACTGGAACAAAGCCGTGACAAGGCTGGCCGCGATTTCCAGATGCCACTTGAAGATATTTCATTTGATTCAATTTCCGGTGCTGGACCGAATGGTGCAATCATCCATTACCGCGTCAATACCGATACAAACCGTAAACTTAACGACGGCGAGCTTTATCTGATCGATTCCGGTGCGCAATATCGCGATGGCACAACCGACATTACCCGCACAGTTGCAATCGGCACCATTGCACCCGAGGCGATCCGCTCTTTCACACTCGTTTTAAAGGGCATGATTGCGATCAGTACAGCGCGTTTCCCAAAAGGCACACGCGGACAGGATATCGACGCACTGGCACGTATCGCGCTCTGGAAGCAAGGTTTTGACTATGGGCATGGCACCGGCCACGGCGTCGGCAGCTATCTGTCAGTGCATGAAGGACCGCAGAATATTTCCAGAAGAGGTGTTCAGGAACTTCTGCCCGGCATGATTCTTTCCAACGAACCCGGCTATTACAAACCAGGTGCTTACGGCATCCGCATCGAAAACCTGATCATCGTGAAAGAAGCAGAAGTGCCAGCAGGCGGTGAGCTTCCGATGATGAGCTTTGAAACGTTGACCTTCTGCCCTATCGACCGCCGCCTGATCGATAAATTATTGCTCACAAAGGAAGAGCTGGATTGGCTCAATGCCTATCATGCCAGCGTGCGTGAAAAGCTTATCACGCACTTGGATGAGGCACAGGCCAAGTGGCTCAAAGCCGCAACTTCCACTATTTAAGCCGGAAAGAAATGGCGCAGCGCGATCAACAATGCTGCGCCTGCAAAAAACATCGTCATCATGCTTACCCGCAATGATAGCAGAACACAGAAAACAAGCACCAGCAATTCACGCCAGCCATGATCCGATGCGGGTGCTGCAACAATTGCCGTCAAAACAGCAGCAGGAACAGCATTGAGCGCTGCTTCAACACGATAATGCACCCGCTCAAAACGCGATAAGATCAGATGCCCGCCAATACGGGTGAGATAGGTACCGATCGCGGCCGCAAGAATAATCCATATCGTTGTGGACATGGCTTTATGCCTCCGTTTGTGGTTTTGCGAGAACGGCAGCCAGTATCACACCACCCACAGCGCCAAACGTCACATGCCATGGCGACCCAACAAATTTGTAAACCACAATCGCGCAGACAGCACTCACCACCACCACAGGCCACCAGTGTTCACGGTGGCGAAAGCTCATAACCATGCCCAGGAAATAGATCGGCAGCAAAAAGTCGATCCCAAGGGCATATGGATTGGAAATCAGATTGCCAAACAATGCGCCAATCAGCGTCTCAAGCAACCAGCAAACATAGATCGTAAGACCAAGCCCCATATACCACGCGAAGCTTATCTTCCGGCCAGCCTCGGCACGAATTTCCACTTCAGCATATTGCGGATCGACCAGCAGGAAAAAAGCAACAGCTTTCTGCAGGAAACTAAAATGACGGATGCGCCGCCCGACGGTTGCTGAATAGAGCACATGGCGGAAATTAACCGCGAAAATCGAGAGCACAATCATCCATGGCGCGATCTTCTGGCCGAAAAGATCAAGACCAACCATCTGGCTGGCACCGGCATAAATCGTTCCGCTCATAAAAATGGCTTCAGCAATGGTAAAGCCATTATCGATTGCCACCGCGCCAAACAACAGGCCAAACGGTGCGCCAGCTGCAACGACCGGCAAACCACGTTTGACACCACCCCAGAAGTCATTCCCCCCTGAGGCTGACCTTAGCCGAAAACCCTGATCCACAAACAGCACTCCTCACACACAGAGTGCTTAGGAAATTTTATGCCAAATTGAAATACACTAATCTGACAAGTTGGGAACGCTAGCTTCGATCTTTCTGATCCAGTCGATCAGCGGACGCGACTGTTCAGCAAATTTGAATAGCCGATCAGCAAGGTCTGCACGGGTAATGCTATCCGGCTCTATGTCCAGACGAACAGCAAAATGCCGGTTGCGAATTGCTTCAAGAAGATCGGAATCGCTCACAGTTTCAAATCCGCGCGGCGTGCGCTTCAACCGCTCGTGATCGCTGATTTTCAAACCATTTTTCTTGAGCTTTGCCACCATATCACGATATTCATCAGGCTTTTCAACAATCGCTTCACGTATAGCCTGGAGCAATTCTTCCTCACTCCCCACCACGCAACACCAGCATAGCAATCACGAACGCCGGGCAGACCAATACAGACATAGAAGCAACCGCTCTCGTCCCATTTGGTGCCAGATCTGGACAAAAGTGCTGATAAATGCCGATTATAAGGCGCCTTATCCTTGGAAAAGCGCGTGTCTCGCTTGATGCGGAACTGCGACTTCACACGATCACCCTTGAACGGCAAACCGGCTTTGTCAAAACGCACCGTCAGTTCTTCGATCAGATCGCCAAGCGGCTCTTTCAGATGCTCTTCAAACAGGTCTTTGTTTTCAACAAACCATTCACGGTTCTGATGAAAATCCAATGCTTTGAGAAATGGAATAGCCTTGTCACCAAAACCTTTGAAAGGCGCCATCAGCCTTCTCCAACCAAGGTTAGCCACGCATCTTCATCGATCACTTCAATGCCGAGTTCCGATGCCTTCGCAAGCTTCGATCCCGCTCCCGGCCCTGCAACGACAAGATCAGTCTTCTTGGAAACAGAACCTGCCACCTTTGCACCATGGCGCTCTGCCATGGCTTTGGCTTCATCACGTGACATACGCTCAAGGCTACCAGTGAACACCACGGTCTTGCCTTCAACCGGTGAACCGGTTGCCACGCGTGCCACCTCATCCAGCGGCGTCACCTCAGCCAAAAGCGCATTCAGCACTTCCTGATTATGCGGCTCGGCATAAAAATCGACCACGGCTTCCGCCACAATCGCACCAATACCTTCAACGGCAATCAACTCCTGCCAGGCCTCGTTACCCTTATCGCTACGCTCGCCTTGCTTTGGCGGAACAGCTATCGTCGCAGCATGGGCAAAGTTTTCATAGCTCAGATATGCCTTCGCAAAACGCTTGGCATTCACTTCACCAACATGCCGGATACCAAGAGCAAACAGGAAGCGATGCAGTGCAATCTCGCGCCGGTCATTGATCGCGTCATAGAGCTTTTTAACTGAAGTTGCACCAAAACCATCAATATTTTCAAGCTTCTTGAAGAGCGATGCTTCCTGTCGCTTTTGCAGCGTGAAAATATCCGCAGGTGATTTGATTTTCAGGCTGTCATCTTCGGCATGGAAAAAAAACTCGACCTGCTTTTCGCCAAGTCCTTCAATATCGAACGCATTGCGCGACACAAAATGGCGAATACGCTCGACCGCCTGTGCAGCACAAGTCAAACCACCCGTACAGCGATAAACGGCCTCCCCCTCTTCGCGCACGGCATGGCTGCCACAAACCGGGCACTCATGCGGAAAATGAAACGGCATCGCATCAGCAGGACGCTTTTCAACAACCACATCTACGATCTGCGGAATGACATCGCCTGCACGCTGTACAATCACCGTATCGCCAATACGAATGTCATGATCATCCGCCCGGATACGCTCACCTTTAAGACCAATGCCCTTGATATAATCCTCGTTATGCAGTGTGGCATTGGTGACAACCACCCCACCAACGGTAATCGGTTCAAGGCGAGCCACCGGTGTTAACGCACCCGTGCGTCCAACCTGAATATCGATGCCGCGCAGAATCGTCGTTGCCTGCTCCGCCGGAAACTTGTGCGCAATGGCCCAGCGCGGACTGCGCGAGCGAAAACCAAGCCGGTTTTGCAGATCAAGCCGATCCACTTTGTAAACCACGCCGTCAATATCATAATCGAGTTCAGCTCGTTCAAGACCAATGGCGCGGTAATGCGCAATCAGCTCATCCGCACTCTGTAATCGTTTTGTAAGCGGATTGACCGGAAAGCCCCAATTGGCAAACATCTCGACCATACCATGCTGTGTATCGGCTGGCATTTCCGACATTTCACCCCAGGCATAGGCAAAAAACCTCAGCTTGCGGCTCGCCGTCACTTTCGCATCCAGCTGCCGTAATGATCCTGCCGCAGTGTTGCGCGGATTGACATAGGTCTGTTTGCCTTCAGCAAGCATCTGCTCATTAAGCGCGAGAAAATCGCTCTTGGCCATATAGACCTCGCCGCGCACCTCAACGACCGCAGGAGCACCCGCAGGAAGCCTATTCGGAATTTCGCTGATAGTACGGATATTGGCCGTTACATTTTCACCCGTAGTTCCATCGCCACGGGTTGCAGCACTCACCAGAACACCATTTTCGTAGCGGATCGACATGGAAAGCCCGTCAATCTTCGGCTCGGCTGTAAAGGCAATGGAATTATCCGGCAATTGTCCGAGAAAGCGATAAACACTGCCGACAAAATCCTGCACGTCCTCATCCGAAAACGCATTGCCAAGCGAGAGCATCGGCCGCGCATGAACCACCTGCGCGAATTTGGAAACCGGTGCCGCACCAACCCGCAAGGATGGACTGTCTTTACGAACAAGATGCGGAAAACGCTCTTCAATTGCATCATTGCGTCGCTTCAGTGCATCATAATCCGCATCCGAAATTTCAGGCATATCCTTGGCATGATAAAGCGCATCATGATGCGCAATTGCATGGGCCAACCGCTCCAGTTCTGCGGCAGCTTCAAGTTCGGTCAGTTTTTCAACGGAGATATCGGACATATATGTGGCAAAACCTGCTGATTCAATTTTGCCCAACATAACCAAGAAAACGAGCCGCGCATACACTCACCCGACATGATCCTGTCAGAAGACAAGCGCACTATTCTCGGCAAGCAACCGCTCAGCCGCTTTACGCGCTTCATCGGTGATGCTGGCACCAGCCAGCATGCGTGCGATCTCTTCCTGCCGCTCATCGACACCGATCGAACGGATCGATGTAGACATGCGATCTTCATTGGTTGCGGATTTCGCGATCAGGAAATGCGTTGAGGCACGTGCTGCCACTTGCGGCGCATGCGTAACCGAGAGTACCTGCACACGTGAAGAAAGCCGCGCAAGACGCTGACCAATTGCATCAGCAACCGCTCCACCCACACCCGTATCGATCTCATCAAACACAAGCGTCGGCGCGGAGCCTCGATCAGCGAGTGCCACTTTCAACGCAAGCAGGAAGCGCGAAAGCTCACCACCGGACGCAACCTTCATCATCGGACCCGCACGGGTGCCCGGATTGGTACGAACCCAATATTCAACCGTATCAATGCCTTCAGCAGCACGCGCATTGCTGTCGGTGGTCATTTCCACGATAAACTCCGCGCGTTCCAGTTTCAAAGCCGGAAGTTCGGCCATAACAGCGGCTTTCAAATGCTCTGCCGTTTCCATGCGGCGTTCAGACAGAACCTTGGCCGCGGCATCATAAGATGCACGTGTTTTGGCTGCCTGTTCCTCAAGCTGGATCAGCTTTTCTGCGCCTGCATCCAGATCAGCAAGATCAGCATCCATCTTGTCACGAAGTTGAGGCAAGCCTTCAACAGAAACCGAATATTTACGTGCAGCCGCCCGCAGTGCAAACAGGCGTTCCTCAACCTGCTCAAGAACACGTGGATCAAAATCAATCTCACGCATGGCATGATCAATGCCATCCTGTGCCAGGGCCAGACTATTGAGGGCTTCATCAATCGCCTTGCAAACAGGCTCAAGTAAATGTGGCGCTTCAGGAATTTTGCGCTCTAACCGACGAACAAGACTTGCAAGGGTTGGAACCGGCGAACCATTGCCAGAAAGCAGCTCGCCCGCCTCATTCACATCACCGGCAATCTTTTCCGATTTCATCATGATCGCACGGCGTTCAGCAAGATCTTCTTCTTCGCCCGGCTGCGGATCGAGCTTGGTCAGTTCTTCAACCGATGAACGCAGATAATCGCCCTCACGCTCCGCCTGTTCAACACGCGCACGATGCTTCGACAATGCATTTTCAGCATCCCGCCAAGCTTTATAATGCTCCCGAACAATTGTTGCCTCGGCATCCAGACCACCAAAAGCATCCAGCAATGTTCGGTGAAGATCAGTATCGATCAGCGCCCGATCATCATGCTGTCCGTGAATTTCAACAAGACGCTTGCCCAGCTCACGCAGCAATGCAACGCTTGCCGCCTGATCATTGATGAAAACGCGGGTGCGCCCGTCTCCCATCTGCAGACGCCGCAGGATGATGTCGCCATCATCCTCAAAACCATTCTCACTTAAGAATTTTCGTGCCGGATGCCCAGCCGGTACATCGAACACGGCTGTCACCTGCCCCTGATCCGCACCATGGCGAACCAGAGAAGCATCACCACGCGCACCAAGTGCGAGTGAGAGCGAATCAAGCAGGATCGATTTACCTGCTCCGGTCTCGCCTGTAAGCACAGACAAGCCGGCTTTGAACTCGATGTCGAGCCTTTCAATCAGAACAATATCGCGAATTGAGAGGTGCGACAGCATGCGGGTATCGGCTTACGCGCCGCCACCCGTGATCATTGCCGAAGCCTTGGCCAGCCACGAACCACCATTTTCGCGGGGCTCAAGACCACCGCTCTGCAACAGCTTGTAACTATCCTTATACCAGCGGCTGTCCGGGAAGTTCTTGCCAAGTACAGATGCGGCCATCTGCGCTTCAGATGTCAGGCCAAGCGCATAATAGGCTTCGACCAGACGTGCCAGTGCTTCTTCAACCTGACGGGTGTTGGAATAATCCTCAACCACCAGACGGAAGCGCTTGATCGCAGCCAGATATTCCTTGCGCTCAAGATAATAACGGCCAATCTGCATTTCCTTGCCGGCGAGCTGGTCGCGTGCAACACGAATTTTCGTCTTGGCGTCATCAACATATTCAGAATCCGGGAAGCGATCGACCACTTCCTGCATCGCAGCAATGGCGCGGCGGCTGGCCGCCTGATCGCGCGTCACATCAGGAATCTGACGGAAATAGCTCAGACCAATGATGTAATAGGCATAGGCCGATTCCGGCGATGTTGGATAAAGCGTATTATAACGCTTAGCCATATTGATCGCTTCTTGGTAATTACCCTGACGATAATTGGTAAATGCAGCCATGACGAGCGACTTACGCGCCCATTCAGTATATGGATGCTGACGATCAACAGCGGCAAATTTCTTTGCAGCTTCACCCAGACGGCCTGCATCAAGATTGGCAAGGCCTTCATTGTAAAGCTTATCCGCCGGATCAATCGTCTCAACATATTTGGTCAGATCGATATCGTCATTTTTGCTGGCACATCCCGCAAGTGGAACAAAAACGGCAAGAGCGCTGGCAATCAGCGCGGTTTTCGTCTTCACCGGGAAATTCGAACTCGTCATACGGTCTCCGGCCATCTGGCAACGTCTTTTCTGTAAGGAACCAAGCAAACAGCCCTAGCTGTGCTTATCTCCATCCATCCCAATACATCAGCATCAGCACATAGTTAACATAGCCGAAGCTGTTTTGGTCGTTCATAAACCACATGCTGGCGTAATCGGCAATCGTCTAGCTGCTCAATCATCACAAAATGGTATTATTGGAACGACCCAAGGCTTTATCAATGCAAACCAATTGCCATAGCAAACCCGTTAAATAGCTCAGCCTATCAATTTACGTGAATATTGCGACTCACCTTGAACAAAACCCGTCGATCACGGCCCAATTATGGCCATAAACCCCAAAACCCGCTCTCATATCTTTAAAGCGCCCAGGGCGCCGAAATATTCGGTCGAATTGCAACAAAGTCAGAGTTATCTGCATTTCGTCGCACACCACTTGCCTCAACAATATCGTAATTCGACTTATCAGCAAGCAAAGCCTTTACCGTTTCAGCATTTAACCTGTGACCACCCCGATAGGAGCGAAAGCAACCGATAAATGGAAGACCGGCAAGCGCGAGATCGCCCACAGCATCCAGTGTCTTATGGCGTACAAACTCATCCGTAAAACGCAGACCACCCGGATTAATCACTGAATTATCATCACCAATCACCAGTGAATTATCAAGCGATGAACCCAGAGCAAGGCCTGCTGCCCACAAGCGTTCCACATCTTTCATGAAGCCAAAAGTGCGTGCTGTCGATATGCCCGTGCGAAACACCTCTTCATTGATGTCATTCGCGTATTTCTGTCGCCCGATCAATGGGGTTTCAAAATCAATCTCAACCTCATAGCGCGTGCCTGAATAGGGCTGAAACTCACCCCATGACCCACCTGCTTCGACACGAACGGTTTTCAAAATACGAATGAAACGGCGTTTGGCGGTCTGAATAACAATGCCAGCCTCGTCGAATGCATCGATAAAACGCGCAGAAGTCCCATCCAGAATTGGCACTTCCGGTCCTTCGACTTCGATAATCAGATTGTCGATACCAAGTGCAACAATGGCAGCCATCAGATGTTCAACAGTATTGATTCTGGCTTCTTTCGGCCCAAGAGCCGTGCAAAGATCGGTTGCGCCAATCTCTGATGCATGGGCGCGGATTGAAGGCGCATCCTCAATGTCGGAACGCTGGAAGATGATTCCCGTATTGGCATCAGCCGGCATGAATGTCACCGCTGCGTGCGTGCCGCCATGGACACCAACACCGGATAAAGTCACCACACGACCAATTGTCTTTTGATAAACGCTCAAAACGGATCCAATCTATTTCATATAAAAGCTCGATACTGCGCCCTGCTTCATGCATCTCAGCAATCAAAATTTGCGTAACACAGACATCGACATGCAAACATTTAGCTATAAATAATAAGTGCCTTCAGCCAATCAAAATCACGCTTTCTTACAAAGCATCACGAAATACCCAATAAAAAAGCCGCAGGGAGCTCCCTGCGGCTTTTCAATTCAAATAACCAGCGCTGATCAGTTCGACTGACGGCGCAGGAACGCCGGGATTTCGAGCTGATCTTCTTCCGAAGCCGCACGTGGCTGAGGACGACCCTGATCGTCAAGCTGACCACGACGTGGAGCATAGATCGAAGCATCCTGCTGCATCGGGCGGCGCTGTTCAGGCTGGCGCATTGCAGGTTCACGATGCTGAGCCGGTTCAAGACGTGCAGCAGGCTGCTCTTCTTCACGACGGGTCAAACCACGTGTCAGGCGGGAAAGCAGGCCCATTGGTCCGCGTTCTTCCTGAACAGGCTGCTGAGGTGCTGCACGGCGTGCATTGATTTCAGCCTGTGCAACAGGCGGGAAATCAGAAACAGCTGGCATACGCGGCGCAGGACGAGGCTCACGAGCCGGTTCTGCATGCATCTGCTGTGGCTGCTGATAAGCCTGCGGCTGTATCGCCTGAGCAACTGCCTGATTATGCATCATCTGCGGCTGAGGAGCGGCTGGACGGGCAACAGGTGCACGTTCAAAGCTTTCTGCGGCTGGTGCCTGGAAAATGCGGCTCTGCGGACGAAATTCAGGCGCAGCAGAAGCTGCAGGCGCTGAAGTGGCAGCAGAAACGTCACTTTCCATCGACTGTGCAGCCGGAGCAGGCTGTTCAACCTGACGTGGCTGTTCGGCAACCGGAGGACGCAGAGCGCCATGCGGAGCCATTGGCTTGGTCTGTGCAGCAGGCTTTACCGGCTGGCGAAATTCCAGCGGCGCAGGCGCCGCATCTCCGATCTGCTTGTCGATGCCGGTGGCAACAACAGAGACGCGAATAACGCCTTCAAGTCCTTCATCAAATGTAGCGCCGAGGATGATATTGGCATCCTGATCGACTTCTTCGCGAATACGGGTTGCCGCTTCGTCAACTTCAAACAGCGTCATGTCGCGACCACCCGTGATCGAGATCAACAGGCCGCGTGCACCGCGCATTGAAGTTTCGTCGAGCAATGGATTGGCAATTGCAGCTTCAGCAGCAGCCATTGCACGACCTTCGCCCGAAGCTTCGCCAGTGCCCATCATTGCCTTGCCCATTTCACGCATAACCGAGCGAACGTCAGCAAAGTCGAGGTTGATAAGACCTTCCTTGACCATAAGATCGGTGATGCAGGCAACACCCGAATAGAGCACCTGATCAGCCATAGCGAAAGCATCGGCAAAGGTTGTCTTGTCATTGGCAATGCGGAACAGGTTCTGGTTTGGAATGACGATAAGCGTATCGACATTCTTCTGCAGTTCTTCAATGCCAAGCTCAGCCGTCTTCATGCGGCGAGCGCCTTCAAAATGGAAAGGCTTTGTTACGACGCCAACGGTGAGGATACCGCGTTCGCGCGCAGCGCGTGCCACAACAGGAGCCGCACCCGTACCGGTGCCGCCACCCATACCGGCAGTAACAAAGCACATATGCGTGCCATTGAGGTGATCGACGATTTCATCGATGCACTCTTCAGCGGCCGCACGACCAACTTCCGGCTGCGATCCGGCGCCAAGGCCTTCGGTAACAGCAGCACCAAGCTGAATCATGCGCTCGGACTTCGACATCGTCAAAGCCTGGGCATCCGTATTTGCAACGACAAAATCCACACCGCGCAAACCGGCATTGATCATGTTGTTGACCGCGTTGCCGCCACCGCCACCGACACCGAATACGGTGATACGAGGCTTCAGCTCGGTAATGTCCGGCTTTTGTAGATTAATGGTCATGGTTCTCGTTCCTCTTAAGCCTCTCACCGCTTCGCCGCCGCGGTGCTAATTGGTTGTTACGCTGATGCTTACGCCCACACCACGCAATCAAATCACTCAATGTGTACTCAAAAACTCTCTCTCAGCCATTGGCCGACACGTTGAATTCGCCCGCCCGTACCAGTCATAAGACCGGAGGAAGCCGCTTTCACCGACCGCTCTTCAATACCTGCCACCTGTGGGTAGATCAGAAGTCCAACAGTCGCGGAGAAAGCCGCACCCTTAGCCGCCTCGGGCAGTCCCGCTACACCCAGCGGGCGCCCGATACGCACATTCCTTGCAAGTATCCGTCTGGCAGCTTCAGGCATGCCCGGCAGCTGGCTTGCACCACCTGTCAGAACCACGCGCTTGCCAACGATATGTCCGAGGCCCGACTGATTCAGCCTGTCGCGAACCAGTTCCAGCGTTTCTTCCACTCGTGCACGGATGATTCGCGTCAAAACAGAACGCGGATATTGATTTGGTACATCCCGCTCGTCATCGCCAATGGGCGGAACAGAGATAAGATCACGGTCATCAGCCGCACTTGGCAATGCCGAACCATACATAACCTTGAGACGCTCAGCATCTTCCATACGTGTTGAAAAGCCGCGCGCCACATCCATGGTAACGTGCATGCCGCCAATAGCAACAGCATCAGCGTGAATGAACTTGCCTTCAGAAAAGACGGAAATCGTGGTCGTGCCACCGCCCATATCGATGCAGGCGGCACCCATTTCAGCTTCATCACCCACTAAAGCTGCAAGGCCGCTTGCATAAGGCGTCGCAACGATTGCTTCGACCGACAGATGGCAACGATTGATGCAAAGTTCCAGATTGCGCAAAGGCGCAGCATCCGCCGTCAATACATGCATATCAACGCCAAGGCTGTCGCCCAGCATACCGAGCGGATCGCGAATACCACGCTCACCATCAAGTGTATAACCAACCGGCAACGAATGCACCAGATGACGTTCTGCTGCCAATGCCTGCTTGGCGCCAGCGGCCAGAACACGGCGAATATCCGCCTGCTCAACCTCATGACCACCGAGATTGACACTCGCGCTGAAAGTTTCGCTCTTGAGACGGCCCGCAGAAATATTGACGATAAGGCTATCGACCGTCAGACCAGCCATACGTTCGGCAGCATCAACGGCAAGACGGATAGATTGTTCAGCCGCATCAAGATCAATAATAACGCCGGACTTCACGCCGCGCGAACGCTGATGGCCAATACCAAGCACTTCCATACGATGCGTGCGACCCGGCAACAGCACACCGGCTTCATGCGGACGCAAACGCGCAATGACGCAGGAAACCTTGCTCGAACCAACGTCCAGAACCGTTAGAAGGCGCACCTTGCGCCCTGCACTTCCAGTTTGGGATGAACTTTTTCCGCCCAGAATACTCATACGCGTTTCCCCGTGCGGGCTAACTCTTTTTTACGATCGGCCAGAAATTTTTGGCGCTGCTCCATACCGCTTGCCGTCAATTGCACTGTAACGCGATCATCAAGCCGCATATCGACGGATACAATGTCACGCGAAAGAAGATGTTTTTCTCTATCCATCTTTTCGACTTCGGCGAGAGCCTTCATCGGCTCATTTTCCGGCAGCATGATACGGACGCCGTTTTCAAGTAAAATATCCCAACGACGATCAGCGACCCGAATATAGGCGCGAACCTTTCCGGCCAATGCCGGATAAGCCGCAACCTCGTCCACAAAACCCTTAACGCGCTTTTCGGCACCTTCGCCCACAACAAGCGGCAGGGAATTATGACGTCCCCGGCGAAACGGAACAATGACGTCACCGGCAGAATCGATCAACGACAGTTCCTGACCATTCTGCCAGATGGCAAAAGCCTTGCGCTCCTCAAGAGACACCAGCAGCGTGCCAGGATAAACCTTGCGCACTTCCGCGCTTTCAACCCATGGCAATCGAGCAATAGCCTGACGCGCAGCCTCGGCGCTCAGACCAACCAGAGACGTTTCACCATCCAGCTCAAGCTGGCCCAGAATATCAATATCGGAGGTCTCGTTATTACCGACAACCTTTACCTCCTCGATTGCAAAACCAAGCGTGGAAGCCGTTGCCTTGACCATATTCTCGGAATGACCACCAAGAACCATGCCATAGATGCCAGTTGCACCAAGAAATCCAAGCATGCCAATTGTGCCGGCATAGCGCGGAATATTGATATTGCCCTGAAACAAACGGACAGCAAAGCGGAACGGCTTGCGCAGAAAGCGCGGCAGAACAAAGGCTGCACCCGATGCATCACGCATCGCGCCCGAGCGCCTGTATTCATGAGATCTGCCGTTTAACGCAAACAAGACGCGTCCTCCACCATCCAACTCAACAATTCACCAAAAGAGATACCTGCGGCCTTCGCGATATCAGGCACAAGCGATGTAGGAGTCATTCCCGGCTGGGTATTCACTTCCAGCCAGATAACTTCGCCTTCTTCAGAAAAACGATCATCGAAACGGAAGTCTGATCTGCTTACGCCCCGACACCCGATTGCCCGATGCGCCGTAAGGGCCATTGTTTGTATTTTTTGGTAAATATTTGGTAAAATTTTTGCCGGACACACATGAGTTGATGCACCTGGCACATATTTTGAATCAAAATCATAGAACTGATGCCCTACCGGAATGATCTCGCACACATCCATTGCGCGATCACCCACCACAGCACAGGTCAGTTCACGACCGGCAATATATTTTTCAACCAGAACTTCCGCCCCATAATTCCACTCAGCCGAGCTGATTATTTGCGGCGGATGCGCCTGATCTTCCTTAACGATCACAACACCGAAGCTGGACCCCTCACGCACTGGCTTCACCACATAAGGCGGCTCCATCGGATGCTCGGCGCCAATCTCAAAACGGTTTAACAAAAGCGAAGGCGCAACAGCAACACCGGCCGCAGCCGCAACTTTTTTGGCGCGATCCTTATCCATGGCAAGCGCCGAGGCCAGCACACCGGAATGCGTATATGGAATCTGGAGATATTCGAGCACACCCTGAATGGCGCCATCTTCGCCAAACGGCCCATGCAGCGCATTAAACGCCACATCAGGCTTTAATTCAGCCAGAACACTCGCAACATTGCGATCAACATCAACGCTTGTAACGCGATAGCCGCACTCTTCGAGAGCCTTTGCACAGGCAGCTCCAGACGAGAGGCTGACAGGACGTTCCGATGAGAAACCACCCATCAAAACAGCAACATGCTTTCCGGCACCTTGTCCAGCCATGTCAGTCATCCCCTCTGCACATCCCCTGTGCTCGAATCAAAAAACAGAATCAGGGTAGCCCGGCCACACTACGCAGCAAGCACCCAAGTCAGGAAAACCCTGACGAATCAAATCACTGTACGGTTAACCCTAAAGAATCAGAGAGTTGATTCCATGGCAAGCCCCTATCAAAAGGGGAACAACTTACCGAGCGCTCAATAAGCGCAAAAAAGCCCGGAATTTCAGTGGGAAATCCGGGCTTCTTAAAATTAGACTTTTTATATGAATTCTTTCACTTCCTGCCCTTCACGGAACAAGCCAAGCCGCTTAATCTCCCAATGAAGGCGAATGCCTGAATTCTCATAAACTTTAGCGCGAACTGTTTCACCCAGCATTTCAAGATCATATCCGGTTGCTTCCCCGGTATTGATCATGAAATTGCAATGCATCTCGGACATCTGCGCCCCACCGACACGCAAACCACGACAACCTGCCTTGTCGATTTCTTTCCAGGCAGAGGTGCCCTCCGGGTTTTTGAAAGTTGAACCACCGGTTTTTTCACGTACAGGCTGCACCGTTTCACGATGTTTCTGTACTTCATCCATTGCTTTTTGAATTTCTTCCCGGTCTCCCGGCACCCCTTCAAAAAGCACCGATGTGAAAATCAGATCGGGCGAAACTGAGGAATGACGATAGGCATAGCCCATATCGGCATTGGAAAGTATGTGCAGTTCGCCCTTACGATCGAGCGCCCGCACTTCCACAACGCGCTCGCGTGTTTCAACCCCGTTTGCACCCGCATTCATGCGCAAGGCGCCACCAATGCCTCCCGGTATCCCATGATAAAAGTGAAAACCCGCAAGACCAGCCTCAAGGGCTGCTGCCGCCACACGCTTGTCTGGCGATGCCGTCCCTGCCCTCAGCTGCGTCCCAGAAACCCGTTCCACATTGCCGAAACCTTTGGCCGACAATCGCACCACGAAACCCGGAATCCCGCCATCACGAACCAGAAGATTGGAACCAATTCCCACAACCATAAGAGGAATCTCTTCTGGCACAGCTTTCAGAAAAGCGGACAGATCTTCTTCGTCAGCGGGCTGGAACAGAACCTGTGCGGGACCACCGGCGCGAAACCATGTAATCTTGTCCATACCCGCATCCGGCATCATTTTGCCACGCAGACCCGACAATCTGCCGTCGAGCTTCTTGAGAAGCGCTTCGCCGCTTTCCATCACTTTTTACCCTGTTCAGCCAGTTCTTTCGGAAGTGCATAAGCCCATTGGGTAATAGTACCCGCCCCCAGACAGACCACAAAATCACCCGGCTTTGCAATGGATGCAACCAATGGCGCCAAAACTTCCGGCCCACTGGCATAGCGAGCATCACGATGACCTGCTGTCTTGATACGCGAGACAAGCGCTTCCGAATTCACCCCTTCAATCGGGTCTTCGCCCGCCGTATAAACAGGCGCAACAATGACCGTATCAGCATCATTAAAACATGCTGAAAACTCATCAAACAGGCTGTGCAAACGTGTATAGCGATGCGGCTGAACAATACCGATGACTCGCCCCCTGGTTGCTTCACGCGCAGCTTGCAGCACTGCGCGAATTTCAACAGGATGATGTCCATAATCATCGAAAATCTCTACACCATTCCACGAACCCGTATGCGTAAAGCGGCGCTTCACGCCCCCGAATGCACCAAGTCCACGGCGGATACCATCCGCTGAAATGCCCAGTTCATGCGCAACAGCAATAGCGGCCGTTGCATTGGACACATTGTGCAAGCCCGGCATCGGCAGGCGCAGATCCTTGATTTCGGTTGTTTCACCTTTGCGCGAACGAATCAGCACATCAAAAACACTGACAGCGCCTTCCATGCGATGGTTTACAAAACGCACATCCGCCTGCGGATTCTGACCATAGGTCACAATACGACGATCTTCGATACGGCTGACCAGAGCCTGCACTTCCGGGTGATCAAGACACATCACACCAAGACCATAAAACGGAACATTTTCGACAAATTGCGCAAAAGCCGCACGCACATTGTCAAAATTGCCATAATGATCGAGATGCTCCGGGTCGATATTGGTTACAACCGCAATATCGGCTGGCAGTTTCAGAAATGTGCCATCGCTTTCATCCGCTTCAACGACCATCCAGTCACCCTCACCCATACGGGCATTGGTGCCATAGGCATTGATAATACCACCATTGATCACAGTCGGATCAAGATGCCCGGCATCAAGCAATGCCGCAACCATTGATGTCGTCGTGGTCTTGCCATGGGTGCCGCCAATGGCAACTGCATGACGAAAGCGCATAAGCTCCGCCAGCATTTCAGCACGGCGCACAATCGGCAAAAGCTTTTCACGCGCTGCCACCAGTTCCGGGTTGGTTTTCCTGATGGCAGTCGAGACAACAATCACTTCGGCATCGCCAAGGTTTTCAGCCTTGTGACCAACAAAGACCTCAATGCCTTTCTCACGCAGACGCTGCACATTGGCGCTGTCAGACTGATCCGACCCTTGAACCTTATAACCAAGATTGTGCAGCACTTCCGCTATGCCGCTCATGCCAATGCCACCAATCCCGATAAAATGGACAAGCCCGATATTGAGCGGCATTTTCATGGCCGATTTCCTTCTTTGAATTCCTGAACTGATTTACCCGCTGCAATAGCCTCTGCCAGATCGGCAAGCAACCGTGCAGCATCAGGCTTACCAACGCTTTTTGCAGCTTTCGCTTGCTGTTCGAGCCGTTCCGGTTCCCTGATTGCGGCACTGATGATCTCGGCCAGCCGCTGAGGGGTAAGCTCTGCCTGTCGCACAACTTCGCAACCACCAGCGCTCGCAAGAGCTTCTGCATTTGCCGCCTGATCATGATCCAGCGCATGGGGAAAAGGCACCAGCATTGCCGGGCGGCCAATGGCTGCAATTTCCGAAACGGTCGAAGCCCCCGAACGCGAAATAACAAAATGTGCATCGGCAATGCGTGCTGGCATATCGTTAAAGAACGGCGCAACATCTGCCAGAATGCGAAGCTTCTGATAGGCTGCACGAACAGCCGCTTCATCTTCTTTGCGCGCTTGCTGGGTAATCAACAGTCTTGCACGTTCACTTTCGGGCAAAAGCGCAATCGCTTCAGGGATTGCATTTGAAAAAAACTGTGCACCCTGACTGCCACCAAAGACCAGAAGCCGGAAACGCTGACCTTCTTTGGCTGGCTTGTAAGCTGTATTGGCGGCGGCAAGCACTGGCGGGCGAACCGGGTTGCCGGTCGCAACAATCTTGTCAGCAAAAGTGCCGCCCGTTTCCGGCAGAAAGCCACCGGCAATAGCTTTAACACGTGAAGCCAATCCCTTATTGGCACGCCCCATGACCGCATTCTGCTCGTGCACCATCGTCGGAATACCCATATTGCTGGCAGCATAAAGCGGCGGCAATGTTGGATAACCGCCAAAGCCAGCAACAAGCTTCGGCTTCAGCCTGCGAAACAGTTTACGGCTGTCGAGATTGCCCTGCCACAACGACCACAGCGTACGCGCCAATGCAATCGGATTGCGCCCGGCAATGGTCGCAGAACGGATCACATGCACATGGTCTTGCGCAAAAGCCCCGGCAAAGCGCTGTGCACGCGCATCCGTTGCCAGATGCACATCCCAATCACGCGACTTCAATTCATGCGCCAGCGCTTCGGCTGGAAACAGGTGACCACCAGTCCCCCCGGCAGCCAGTATGATTACGCCTTTGCCCATATTTCCCTCACCGCTGCATAATTAAATCGTTAGAGCGACCTTTGTGCACCCTGATGGGCGCATGGCGCTCTATACCGGAATGCGCCTGTTCATATCAGCGCCCATATTGAGCGTATGTGTCATGCGCGCTTCCGGGCGACGGCGTGTCAAAGCCAGCAAAATCCCCATCGTGATCGCAATCGCAACAAGCGATGAACCACCATAGGAGATAAATGGCAGCGTCATACCCTTTGCAGGCATCAGATGCAGATTGACAGCCATGTTAATAATTGACTGGAAACCAAACAGGATCACAATGCCCGACACGGCCAGACGTGTAAAAGCATCGCGCTCACGAAGAGCTATGGACAGCCCACGAATGACGATGAATGCAAAAAGCATCATGATAATGATGCAAAGAATGATGCCATATTCTTCTGCCGCTACCGAAAAAATAAAGTCGGTATGGCTATCTGGAATGATGCGTTTGACCGTACCTTCGCCCGGTCCCTGACCAAACCAGCCGCCGCGTAAAATGGCTTCGCGCCCCGCATCCACCTGAAATGTGTCACCTTCGCCGGTCATAAAGCGGTTCACACGGCCCGCAACGTGATCAAGCGTCATATAAGCGCCGAACGCTCCGACAATCGCAATGCCGCCAAGCACCAGAATCCAGAACATCGGTAGCCCAGCGAGAAAGAACATCGCCCCCCAGGTACCGGTAGTCAGCATGGTCTGACCAAAGTCCGGTTGCAGCATCAACAACCCCGCAGTGACGCAAAACAGCACCATGGCCAGAAAATAACCCGGCATATTGCCACCGCGTTCACGCTCGGAGAAAAGCCATGCACAGATTACAACAAAAGCCGGTTTCATAAACTCGGACGGCTGTATGGAAACGCCTGCAAAACTGACCCAGCGACGCGCACCCTTGATCTCGATACCGACAAACAAAGCCGCAGCCATCAGGAAAAGCGATGCACAAAGCAACAGCAATGCAAAACGTCTGATCTGACGCGGTGAAAGAAACGACACGCCGATCATGACCCCAACAGCCGGAATCATGAACAGGGTTTGGCGTTCGACGAAGTGAAAACTATCAAGACCAATACGCTGCGCGACCGCAGGACTTGCTGCAAAGGATAGCAGCACACCCAGTCCCATCAAGGCCAGACATGCAGCCAGAAAGTAACGGTCGATTGTCCACCACCAATTGGCGACAGCACCACGGTCAACGCGACTTACCATCAGCTTTTCCCTCCGATTGGCTCAATACCCGGGAGTGCGAGAACGGCGCTGCGAAATGCATCACCGCGTTTTTCAAAATTCTGAAACTGGTCAAAGCTCGCGCAGGCAGGCGAAAGCAGAACAACCGGCTCGCTTGAAGCGTCATTGCCTGCATCGCGTGCAGCATGGTCAACAGCAGCAAGAAGCGTGTCGGAAATTTCAAACGGCACCGCATCACCAAGCGTGGCGGCAAATTGCGCCGCAGCTTCGCCTATCAGATAGGCTTTGGTAATACGCGGAAAAAACTCCGACAAGGCGCTGATGCCACCAGCCTTTGGCACACCACCGGCAATCCAGTAAATATGATTGGCAAAAGACGATAAAGCAGGTGCTGTTGCTTCGGCATTGGTGGCCTTGGAATCATTCACGAACAGAACCTTGCCACGATGTCCAACCTGTTCCATGCGATGCGCAAGACCGGGGAAACTTTTGAGGCCTGCACGAATTTCTTCGATCGAAAGACCAACGCCAAGACATGCAGTGATCGCAGCCAAAGCATTTTGTGCATTATGTGCGCCGCGCAAAGACCCGATAGCTTCAAGCGAAGCAAGCGCTTCGATCTTGCCATCTTCAGCGCTATAAAGCTGTGCACCTTCCGCAAAAGCACCATTTTCAAGGCGCTTATCCTTGGAAATACGGACGGTTTTTACGCCTTTGCTATCAAGACGGTACGCAATGCTTGCGCAATATCCATCATCCACACCAATGATTGCCAGATCGCTTTTCGCAACCAGCCTTTCTTTAATGGCGGCATAATTTTCCATCGAACCATGACGGTCAAGATGATCCGGCGTCAGATTAAGCAAAATACCGGCACTTGGATTAAGCGAAGGTGCCAGATCAATTTGGTAGGAAGAGCACTCAACCACATAAAAACGGTTTTTCGCTGGCGCATCCAGTGTCAGGATCGCCGTGCCTATATTGCCGCCAAGCTGCATATCACGGCCTGACGCTTTGATGATATGCGCAATCAGCGCGGTCGTTGTCGATTTACCATTGGTGCCGGTGATAGCGATAAACGGGCAATCCGGCGCAATATGATTGCGCTCACGCACGAAAAGCTCAACATCACCAATAATTTCAACCCCGGCACTTCGTGCCATATCCACCGTCCAATGCGGCTTTGGATGCGTCAACGGCACGCCGGGCGAAAGCACAAAGGCAGCAAACTGTGACCAGTCCGCCTGCCTCAAATCACCTGTTGCAATGCCTGCGCTCTGGGCGCGAACCACACTGTCGGGATTATCATCCCAGGCAATGATCTTGGCACCTCCGGCCACAATAGCCTTGGCGGTTGCAATACCCGACCCGCCCAGTCCGAACAGGGCGACAGTCTTGTCTTTAAGAGCGGTGATCGGGATCATGCGTTTGCCTTATCTCAGCTTGAGTGTGGAAAGACCGATCATGGCGAGAATGATCGCCACGATCCAGAAACGGATCACGACCTGACTTTCCGTCCAGCCTTTCTTTTCAAAATGGTGATGAATGGGCGCCATCAGAAACACGCGCTTGCCGGTCAGTTTGAACGAGCCAACCTGAATAATGACCGAAAGCGCTTCAACGACAAACAGGCCGCCGATGATTGCAAGCACAATCTCGTGCTTGGTAGCAACAGCCACAGTGCCAAGCATACCGCCAAGTGCGAGCGAACCCGTATCTCCCATGAAGATCGCAGCAGGCGGCGCATTGAACCAAAGGAACCCAAGCCCCGCGCCGATCACAGCGCCCAGAACCACAGCCAGTTCACCCGTGCCCGGAACAAAGTGAATTTGCAGATAATCAGCAAAAATCGCGTTACCCGAAAGATAGGCAATAAAGCCGAACGAAGCAGCCGCAACCATCACAGGTACGATTGCAAGACCATCAAGACCATCGGTCAGGTTCACCGCATTGCCTGCACCAACCATAACGAAAGCAGCAAGCGGAATGAAAAACCAGCCGAGATTAAGCACGAACTGTTTTACAAACGGAAAGGTCAGCGAAGATGAAAAAGGTTCCTGCCCCGCACGCATGATGATGAAAGCAGCAACGGCTGCAATGAAGAATTCGATCGCCAGCCGCGACTTGCCGGAGAAGCCCTTGTCCGACTGCTTTGTCACTTTCAGATAATCATCATAAAAGCCGATCGCACCAAAGCCGACCGTGACCATCAACACAACCCAGACATAAACGCTGGAAAGATTGGCCCACAAAAGACATGACACGAGAATGCCGGTCATGATCATAAGGCCGCCCATGGTTGGCGTACCGGCTTTCTTGAAATGGGTCTGTGGCCCATCAGCACGAATTGGCTGACCTTTACCTTGCCGCGCACGCAACGAATTGATGATCGCAGGACCAAACAGAAAAACGATCAGTGCCGAAGTAATCATCGCACCGCCAGTACGAAACGTGATGTAGCGAAACACGTTGAACGGTGTCACATGATCGGCAAAAACTGCAAGAAGCATCAACATACGGAGAAAAATCCCTCAAACACGCCTATTCGGCAGGCACCACCGGCGGAAACTTGTCAGTCAGCGCCTTGACGATCCTGGAAAAACCGATCCCTTTGGACGATTTCACCATGACGACATCACCGGGGCGGACTGCTTTCATCACCAATGGCAATAATTCATCGGTGCTCTGCCTGTATTCGACATGAATTTCAACCGGCAAGGCATTTTTGAGCACCGACATTTCACGGCCACCGATAAAAACTACATTCACTTCGGCATCGACAATAGGACGCGCAAGATCAGCATGAAGCTTGCCGGACTGACGTCCAAGCTCCAGCATATCACCAAGAACGGCAATGCGGCGACCGCGTGAGCCTTCTGGCGGGGTTGCCTGCAACAGCGAAAGCGAGGCCCGCACCGAAGTCGGATTGGCATTGTAGCTTTCATCAATCAGCGTAAACGAGCCACCATCCGGGTGTTGCAATACATGCCGTGCGCCGCGTCCACCTTCTGCACTCAGCGTCGCCATCGCAATGGCAACCTTGGCCATGTCAGCACCAACCAGATGGGCAGCACCCAGAACCGCAAGCATATTCTGCACGATATGGCGTCCGGGCATGCCGACTTTTACGACCGCTTCTTCATTACCGATTTTAACAGTCATGCATGAACAGGTCGGATGCATTTTGACTTCACGCAAGCGATAATTGGACTGCGCATTCTCACCAAAGGTAAAAACATGCTCAATACCGGCTTTTTCAGCCAGTTCTTCAAGCTGCCTGAAACGTTTGTCATCACGATTAAGCAGCGCATAACCACCCGGAACCACACCTTCAAAAATCTCGGATTTTGCCATTGCAATCTCTTCAAGATTGGCAAAATGACCAAGATGGGCAGGCGCAATCAGCGTAATCAGCGCCACATGCGGACGCACCATTTTCACCAGCGGGCGAATTTCGTCATGATGGTTCATGCCGATTTCAAATATACCATAATCGGTATCGGCAGGCATGCGGGCAAGCGTCAGCGGCACACCCCAGTGATTGTTAAACGAAGCAACCGAAGCATGAACTTTGCCTGAATCGGCCAATACATGACGCAGCGCTTCCTTGGTTGTTGTTTTACCGACAGAGCCTGTGACAGCAATGATCTGCGCTCTGGAACGCTCACGCGATGCAAGCCCGAGCCTGGTGAGCGCTTCAAGCACATCCTCGACAACGATCATCGGCACTTTAAGATTGCCGAATGCCGGAAGACGCGATTCATTCACAACCAGCAAACCCGCACCCGCCGCCATGGCAGCCGTTGCAAAATCATGACCGTCAAACATGTCGCCTTTGATCGCAAAGAAGGCTTCACCTTCTTTGAGTGTACGGCTATCGATGGAAATTCCGGTTATTCCCTCAGGCAGCGTACCGAAAGGCCGGCCTTCCATGGCCTCCACCATATCGGCAGATGTCCAGAGCCAGTCACTCATTCTTTGTGCTCCTCAAGCCTTATGTTCTTCAAGACTTTTTACTATCAAGACGGGCAGCCAATGCTGCCGCAACTTCCGTATGATCAGAAAACGGCAAGGTAATATTGCCAACGATCTGACCTTCTTCATGTCCTTTTCCCGCAACGACCAGAGTGTCGCCCGGCATCATCATGGAAACCGCCGTGAAGATCGCCTCGCGACGATCACCGATTTCCGTGGCGCCCGGTGCCGCAGCCATGATTTCCGAACGGATTTGCGCAGGCACTTCTGAACGTGGATTGTCGTCGGTAACGATCACAACATCTGCAAGACGTGCAGCAATTTCACCCATGATCGGGCGCTTGCCCTTGTCACGATCCCCACCACAGCCAAACACAATAATGACGCGGCCAGTTGTAAATGGACGCACAGAAGTCAACACATTTTCAAGCGCTTCCGGCTTATGAGCATAATCGACATAGGCAGGCGCCCCCTCTTGCGTGGCCCCCACCAGATCAAGGCGGCCCGGTGCGCCTTTAAGACGCTCAAGCGCCCGCATGGCAGCAGCAGCCGGAACTCCTGTGACCATGGCAAGACCCGCCGAAACAAGTGCATTGGCAACCTGAAAATCACCCGCCAGCGGCAGTTCAATTTCAAAAATTTCGTCAGCAACACGAATTTCCACATGTTGACGGAAACGCTCATGCTCAACGCGCTTGATAGTGATGAAATCGCCCTTGCGACCAACGGTCTTTACATCACAACCAGCCGCTTTAGCCGCGTCAATTGCCTGAGGCGAGAACTGATCATCTGCAAAGATGATCGCAGGCGCACCTTTGGGCAGCAGCTTTTCAAACAAACGCATTTTGGCATGCAAATATTCTTCAATCGTCGCATGATAATCCATATGATCGCGACCTAGATTGGTAAAAGCACCCGCAGCAAGCTTCACGCCATCAAGACGGCGCTGGTCAAGACCATGCGAAGAAGCTTCCATTGCAGCATGGGTCACGCCTTCATCAGCAAGTTCTGCAAGAACGCGATGCAACTCAACCGGATCAGGCGTCGTCAGTGAATTATAATCGCTGCGTGTTGGCGAAAAAACACCGGTGGTTCCGATATTGGCCGCAGGAAAACCGGCATAAGCCCAAATCTGGCGGGTAAATGAAGCAACAGAGGTCTTGCCGCTGGTGCCGGTTACAGCAACCATGACTTCAGGCTGCCTGCCATAAAACTGAGCCGCGACCATGGCCAGCGCATGACGTGGATCCTCCACATGAAGAACCGGCACACCAGGATTGTCAAAACGTGCATCTTTGCCTGCAATAATCGCCACTGCACCACGCTTGACAGCATCAATCGCATAAGCAGAGCCATCAGCCTTGACACCTTTGAGCGCAGCAAACAGAAAGCCCGGCTCTACCTTGCGGGAATCCGAGGTAACGCCTGTAACTTCCACGTCTCCTGCCGAGCCAATGGTATAGTCGCTTAAAAGTGTAATTTCTTTCAATTTCATGGTCATACCAATTCCAGATACAGGGACGCAGGCTATTATGGGTTACAGCTCGTTACATGAGTCAGTCATTTACAGAATCAACAGATGCAATCTCCGATTCTGCTGGCGCAAATTCCTGTTTAAAATCGGGCTTAACACCTAAAAAAGTAGCCGAACGACGAATAATTTCTGCAACCATTGGTGCCGCATTAAGACCGGCGGTTGCACTATATTTGCCTTCTTCCGGCTTTGGTTCATCAATAATGGTCAACACGACATAGGTTGGATCATCCATTGGAAAGGCTGCAAGGAAGGCATTAAAGCGCACATCCTTGGAATAACGACCATTCACAACCTTTTCAGCCGTCCCGGTCTTGCCGCCAACGCGATAGCCCTGAACTGTTGCACGCTTGCCAGAACCACCCGGCGCGGTCGCGTTCAGACGATAGAGGTAACGCATATCAGCTGAAACCTGAGGATGGATAACCTGCTGCGCGACCTGATTGGCTTCAGCCTGTGTGCGCACAAGGAAAGTCGGTTCGATCAGCTTACCACCATTCATCAGTGCTGCTGTTCCCACAGCAGTCTGCAATGGCGTTGTCATCATGCCATGACCAAACGAAATGGTCATTGAATGCACCTTCCTCCACACGCGCGGCTCGACAGGACGCGCCACTTCAGGAAGTTCGGTCTGCATCCGGTCCAACAGGCCCATTTTCTTAAGAAACGCGCGATGCCCCTCAATACCAACCACATTGGCTTCATGACCAGAGCCAATATTGGAGGAGAAAATGAACACTTCCGGCAATGTCAGAACACGACCCTTACCATGAAAGTCGCGAATGGTCTGACGACCGATCACCAGAGGTCGCGATGCATCAATTCTGGAATTGAGATTAAATTTGCCAGAATCGAGCGCCATTGCCGTCGTGAAACTCTTGATCGTCGATCCCATCTCATAGGTACCCGCCGACATACGGTTCAAACGATCCTTGTCGAGGGCATTGACCGGATTGTTCGGATCAAAATCCGGCACCGAAGCCATGGCAATGACTTCACCGGTCTTCACATTGAGAACAACCGCCCCCGCAGCAATTGCACGATAACGCTCGACGGCCTTGACCAGAACATCGCGCATGATGTGCTGGACACGAATATCAATCGACAGCTTGACCGGCTCCAGAGATTGCGCTGTTGCCATGCCAGCAGCACGCAGATCGCTTAAGCCCTGACTATCAATATATTTTTCCATGCCGGCAATACCCTGATTGTCGACATTGACGAGGCCCAGAATATGGGAAGCAGTCGGGCCACCCGGGTAAAAGCGGCGTTTTTCTGTACGAAAACCAATGCCCGGAACACCAAGAGCCATAATCTGGCTTTGCTGCCGCGGTGTTAAACCACGCTTGATCCAGACAAAACCCGCACCGCTTTTAAGGCGGCGATAGGTCGTTTCCCAATCCAGATCATGAATGACCGTTGAAAGCATTTCTATGGTTTCATCCGGGTCAACAATCTTGCGTGGCTCGGCAAACAAGGACGCCGTTTTAATGTCTGTTGCCAGAATTTCACCATTGCGATCCAGAATATCGGGACGCGATGCAAGCTGTTGTATGGCGGGGCCGTTCGATTCATCATCGTCGCCACCAATCACACCAAAATAGACCAGTTTACCGCCAATCACCCCATAAATGCCGACGAAACAGACAATTGCCATCCACAAACGATTGCGCGCACGATTACCATGACGCTTGCGCAAACCAACAAAAGCCATATTGCCAGCCAGCTTTTCATTGCCAGCCGGCTCAACACCGTCATTGATATTCTGCTTGTTCTTTTTGGAAAATCCGAGCTTCAGCCGCATGGTCAGTGCCTCGCTCCATTCTTCTTGATACTTCCAGTAGTCGTTGTGTCCGGTTTGAGCATACCGCTTGCAAGCAGATCATCACTGCCTGAAATCAGTTTCTGAATGTCATCAAGCGGACGTTCTGGAATATCTTCCACGCCCATCGCAAGCTGTTCAGCTTCAATGGGTGCAAGCTTCAGCTCATTTGCATAGACTCCTACAAGGCTTTGCAAACGCCCCGGCTGGTTCATCAATGCCCAGTCAGCACGCAGAAGCGTGATCGTATCCTTTTCGGAATCGATCTGACGCTTGAGCTTGGCAATAACTGCAATCTGCCTTTCCGCATCATATTTGATGGTATAGGTGATTGTTGCTGCCATCAGCATCGCCGCTATCATGATGAGTTCAAAAGTACGCAGCACTCGTTCAACTCCGGGCCAGTTCATGCGTTTCAGGTAGCTTTGGCAACCCGAAAAGCGAAAGATCATCTTCAAGAACAGGGTTTTCAGTTCTCACACCCGCACGCAATTTTGCAGAACGGGAACGCGGATTACGCTCTTCTTCTTCAGCGGTCGGACCAACAGCCCCCTTCACCGCAGGCGTAAAGCTCGGCAGCCGGACATGCGTTTCAGGCAGATGCCGCGATCCGGCGCTGCCTCCGGCACGATCCGCGAAATAGCGCTTGACCATGCGGTCTTCAAGCGAGTGGAAAGTCACCACAACCAGTCGGCCACCGGGTTTGAGAATGCGTTCAGCAGCAAGCAATGCCCGCGCCAGCTCACCCAGTTCATCATTCACATAGATACGCAGTGCCTGAAACACCCGCGTTGCAGGATGAATAGGCACTTTCGGATTGCGCCCGACCAGCGCTTCAATGGCATTGGCGAGATCAAGTGTGCGCGTGAAAACCTGTGTTTCGCGTCGCTTTTCAATCATACGCGCAATACGACCCGCATGACGTTCTTCGCCAAGGAAATTAAAAATCCGGGCAAGATCACCCATTTTGAGACGGTTCACAACATCGGCGGCACTCGGCCCCTTACGCGACATGCGCATATCAAGAGGGCCATCTTTCTGGAAAGAAAAGCCGCGCTCGGCCTCATCGATCTGCATCGAAGAAACACCGATATCAAGCACAACGCCATCAACCCTGGCCCCTTCTCCCAACACCTGCTCAACAGCCCAGTCAAGCCTGGAAAACTGGCTTTCAACGAGATCAAGCCTGCCATTAAACTGCTGCACCATCCGCTGTCCCGCAGCAATCGCGGTCGGATCACGATCAATGGCGATCACATTTGCACCCTGCTCAAGAATGCAGCCTGTATAGCCTCCGGCACCAAAAGTACCGTCAACAATTACTTTGCCGCTTTCAGGTTTCAGAGCGTCAATCACTTCGGAGATAAGCACCGGAATGTGACGGAGCTGAGCCCCTTCGGCTTGAGATTGGTCTCCGCCGAGGCTAGCCATCATCCCGATCCTTTCCCGGGATCACGTCCCGCTATCCAGTGTTTTGCGCATAATTCCGTCTAATTTCAGACGGGTGTCGATTTGACGGATTCGTTCAAACAGTTATCGGATATTAAGCTTAATGAACCGTTATAATTTGTAAAAAACACACATGAACATCATCCGCGATTTCTTCTCGCGCGGTCCCAAACAATGGAAAAATGTCAGTCGGTCTATAAGCCGGGTTTTGTATGGCCGGACTTGCGTCCAACGTGGCAGCCATTCATCTGGGACGGATGTTGCCACCCGCCTCTTGCAACCCACCCGGACGGCTGATCCGGAAACTGATTACCGATCCTTGCGAACCGGTACGCCGTCCCTATTCGGTTTTGCTCCCGATGGGGTTTACCGTGCCGCCTGTGTTGCCACCGGCGCGGTGGGCTCTTACCCCACCCTTTCACCCTTACCCCGTCATCCCTGCCGCTTTGACAAGCGGTACGGAAGACGGGGCGGTCTGCTTTCTGTGGCACTGTCCCTGGGGTCGCCCCCGCCGGGCGTTACCCGGCATCGTGTTTCCATGGAGCCCGGACTTTCCTCACCTGCCGTCTTTCGACATATGACAAGCGCGGCTGCCCGACCGACTGACGGCGCGTATATAGCATGATCGAACCGCGTGGGAACCGTGTTTAGAAAAAATCTTCACATACAAAAAAGCCGGCAGCAAAACCGCTACCGGCTTTTCGTCTACATTATCGGCCTGAAACTCAACGCGGCTGACAATGCAAATTCAGGGATTACAACCCGGCCATATAGGATTTAACCGAACTGCAATATTTTGCCGAAGTCGGGTTCATACGCTTGGCGCCATGACCGGCATTATATTTGAGGATTGTACCGCAAGTGCTGCCACCGCCCAGCTTCTGCGCCATGGCGAGATATTTCATACCAAACTGAATATTGGTCGAAGGATCATAAAGCCCCTTTGCCGAACCGGTATAGCCAAGACCGCGAGCCGTCGAGAGCTTGATCTGCATCAAGCCGATTTCACCGGCCGCGCCACGAACATTTGGCTGGAAATTGCTTTCATGGCGCACCACTGCATGGGCCAGCGAAGAAGGAACGCCATAAGTCGCAGCATAACGATTAATGATCTGCGAATAAGCCTTACCGCCAACCTTTGCAGACTTCCGGGTTACAGAGCCTGTCTTAATGCGCTTTGTATTCTTTACTTTTGGTGCTGCACGCCTGGTGCTGACCGAGGGCTTTTTGGCAGCCTGTTTTTTTTCTGACTGCGCAGAGCGCGAAACCTTTTGTGCCTTGCCGGTTTCAGCAGCCTTGTCCTGAGCCCGCATCTTGAGCAGCGCTACGAGATTGGTTGGCTCATTCACCGGAGCACTCATTGCGGGATTGAGGCCAAAAGAACTCATGGCGCCAATAAGGGCGCATGCAACAACAAATTTTATTTTCATAACCTACCGTCTTGGATCTTTTTATGGGGATTTGCTGGTCTTGGGGCAGCAAAGCCGTTTAATTTTTGATCCCGCTCAACAAGCACTTCACACGCTCATCACTGCCGGGAATGGCTGCTCATTTGATGGGCAAATGCAGCCGAAGATTGGTTAAAAAAGTAAAATAATCTTACAGGTTGTAATAAGAGCTGTTACACTTCGTGAGGTGAGTTAAATTGAAAAACACAATTGTTGAAAAATGGAACAGCTCTAATTTAATGAAATTATTACAGAAATATGAAACCCCAAGCGCTCGCGCCAGGACATGGAAACTGATGCTCACGCGGTAACATTTTGCAATGAAAAAATAAGCCTGTAGAGGGTATCTATAGTAGATACATCCGCTACGCCATCCACATTTTGTGTCCGAAAATGCCGCTGGAATGCCTTAATCACCGTTTCAGTGGCCTCATCATAGATGCCATTGATCTCGATTTTATAGCCATAAAGCGCGAGCATGGATTGCAAAGCCTCAACCGGCTGCCCCTGCTCACCACGTGCGAGAAAGCGCCCGCCCCGGACAGGTGTGGGCTCGATATAATGACCGATGCCTGCATCATACAGCCGTTTCCAGGGGAAATTCTGGCCCGGATCTGTTTTTCGCTCTGGCGCAATATCGGAATGCGCAAGCACATTTTCCGGCCTGATAGCATAGCGCTCGCATATGCTGCGGCACAGCACGATAAGAGCTTCAATCTGCGCATCGGCAAAAGGCGGATAATTTTCAAGATTGCCCGGATTGACAATTTCAATGCCGATTGATGCCGAATTGATATCGGTTTCACCCTTCCAGAAACTTTTGCCTGCATGCCACGCCCGCGCCTTTTCAGACACCATCTGCACAACCCGGCCATCTTCATGCACCAGATAATGGGCCGAAACTTCCATCTCTTTCGACTTGAGAATATCAAGCGCCTCCTGCGCCGTGGCAAGGCCTGTATAATGTAAGACAAGATAGATCGGCGTCTTGCCATCCTTGCGCACACCGAAATTCGGCGATGCATCGATTATGGCCGCCGGATAGTCAGGCTTGTCCAAAACAAGTGCAGTCAGGCGTTCTTCTTCTGATAAATCGGCGCTGTTCATGCGGCTTCCAACTGTTTTTCTACGCTTGCCCAGGCTGCATTGATAGCGGCAAGACGTGTATTTGCAATCTTGATGAATTCAAGCGGAAGTCCCTCCGCCACCAGCCGGTCAGGGTGGTGCTCTTTCACCAAGGAACGATAGCGTTTACGCGCATCTTCAAACGAAACGCCCCGTACCAACCCAAGAACCGCATAGGGATCGCCTTCTCCGCGATTGACATGGCGCATGGCGATGCGCTCGAAGCCTTCTTCATCAAAACCGAAAATCTGGGCAACGCTTGAAAGAAACGCCATTTCCTTGTCATGCACGTAACCATCAGCGGTTGCGATATGAAAAAGACCATCGAGAATATCTTCAAGCAAATGGCAATTATCATCGCCCTCACGACAAAGGCCGGCAAGTTGCCGTGCATAGCTTTCAAAACCTGCGACATCCTGCTGCGCGAGATTATAAAGACGAACCACGTGAGCATGTTCTTCCGGCGGCACTGAAAAAATGCTTTGAAAGGCACGAAATTCATCCTGCGTCACCACACCATCGGCTTTTGCCATTTTTGCCGAAAGTGCAATCATTGCAATGGAAAAGGCAACCCGCCTTCTTGTATCCGCATCGCCTTCAAAAACAGTTCGCACGGCTTCAATAACGCTTGAAAAAGCGTTGAGCGTTACAGAGGTGACAAACTCACCGATGCGGACCCAGATTGACATGAATCGTTTCTATCTACTTCCCAAGAAGGCTGCAAACAACGGAAAAGCCATAACTTAGCAATAAACATAATAGTTACCGTGGCTGGCGCTCCATAAAAGACCGCTGTGCAGCGCTTGCTGCAGCTTCGCCCGCGGCCTGCGCCTGTTGTTCATTTTGTCCGACAGCTTTCGCAGCAGCTTCTGCATTGCGGCGTGCACGCTCAATAGCCTCAGCCTGTTGTTCCGGCGACAAAACACCAGCATTATCATGCAAAGCCTTGATCAAATCCGGCCCCGCCTGTGCATCATCAGATGCGGCTTGAGCAGGTTTCGTTTGTGCAGGCTCTGCCGGAACAGCGGTCTGCTCGTCCTCTCCTTTGCCACAAGCAGCAAGGGCAATCAGGACGGCTGCGGAAATCAAAAACAAAAAATTGCGTCTCATGATAAAAGCAATAGCTGAAGAGGAGCGACGTTTGAACACAGAAAACGCAGCAACCTCATCTTTGTTTCCAACATATGCATCATTTGTCATTCTTTTTGCTTCTTTGAGAAAAATATCCGCCCCAACCGCCGTCACGCCCTTGTCACCAGCAAGTGCTTAACTTGTGAAAACAATATCTGGTGCGTTCAATAACACGGGAACAGGGCATGACAGGGCAAGACGCCAACAATACGATCCTGCAACGCGCAGTCACACAAAATCATGTATTTTCGCCGCAAGGCTTTTCAGAGCGTCTTTTTGCCTGGCTGTTCAAAGGTCTGGTCTATCCGCAAATATGGGAAGACCCTGAGGTCGATATGGCGGCACTGGCCATACAGCCCGGTCATCATATTGTGACCATTGCATCAGGTGGCTGTAATGCACTTTCCTACCTGACTGCGGATCCGGCCCGCGTCGAGGCTGTCGATCTCAACCGTGCCCACGTAGCCTTCAATCGCCTGAAGCTTGCAGCTCTCAAACACCTGCCAGACTATGCCACCTTCTATCGCTTTTATGGCAAGGCCGATGATAAGGCCAATCTCAACGCCTATCATCGCTTTATCCGCCCACATCTCGATCATGAAAGCCGCGCTTATTGGGAAAAGCGTAAATTGAGTGGCCGCCAGCGCCTCTCGATTTTCTCCCGTGACCTTTATCGCCATGGTTTGCTGGGTGTATTCATCGGCATGGGGCACCGTGTTGCGCGTTTATATGGCATTGATCCGCGTGATATTCTTAAAGCACGCACGATGGAAGAACAGCGCACATTCTTCGACACGGCACTTGCCCCCCTGTTTGAAAAACGCATGGTGCGATGGGCGACAGCGCGTAAATCATCACTGTTTGGCCTTGGCATCCCGCCGCAACAATATGATGCACTGGCAACAGCGGGTAATGGCGACATGGCTTTCGTGCTTCGTGCGCGGCTTGAAAAACTCGCCTGTGCTTTTCCACTGAGCGAAAACTATTTTGCGTGGCAGGCTTTTGGTCGCAGTTATAATCAGGATGACGAAACCGGTCCGTTGCCACCCTATCTTTCACGCGCCAACTTCGACACAGTCCGCACCCGTGTTGATCGCATGAGCGTATATAATGCAAATTACACAGAGTTTCTTGCTCAAAAGCCTGCTTCATCGGTAGATCGTTACATCCTGCTCGATGCACAGGACTGGATGAATGATGACCAGCTCAATGCTCTGTGGACCGAAATCACCCGCACGGCAGCTCCGGGCGCCCGCGTTATTTTCCGTACGGCAGCAGAACCAAGCCTTCTGCCTGGTCGTGTTGACCCTTCCACCCTTGCCCATTGGGATTACCGCGAAAATGAATCACGCGCACTGCATGATCGCGACCGCTCTTCCATCTATGGCGGCTTCCATCTTTATGTCTTGAAAGAGGCCTGAATGCGCACCGATCACAAACAGCTTCGCGGCATGGACCATGCGAGCCTGATGGACCGGGTCTATAAGCGGCAACGGCATTTCTACGATGCCACCCGTAAATATTACTTGCTCGGTCGCGATACGATGATAGCCGGTCTCAATATACCAGCCGATGGTCATGTTCTCGAAATCGGTTGCGGTACAGGTCGTAACCTTGTCAAAACCGCGCAGGCCTATCCGGATGCAAAGCTTTTTGGCATCGATATTTCAGCTCAAATGCTGGAAACGGCCCATGATGCGGCTCAACGCGCAGGAGTTGCGCAACGCATCAGGCTTGAACAGGCTGATGCGACACATTTCGATCCCGGGTCTCTGTTTGGCCAGAACAGCTTTGATCGCATCTTCATTTCCTATGCCATTTCGATGATCCCGCAATGGCAACCCGTCATTGCTGAAAGCATTCGCCACCTCAAACCCGGCGGCGAACTTCATATCGTCGATTTTGGTGATCAGCAAAAACTGCCGCGCTGGTTTAAAAAAGCGCTCTTCACATGGCTCAAATGGTTCCACGTAACACCACGTAACGATCTTTTGAGTGTAACCGGCCACATGGCGCAAGAGCAGAATGCAAGCTCCACACACAAGGTGCTGTATCGTGGTTTTACATGGATAGTGACCATCCGTAGCCGGCCAGTTACAAACAGTGCTATGTAGGGTTCTGCCCCTAATCTGTTTATCACAAAAGCTTGCCACCAACTGATGACGTCAGCCCCCGGATCGCGTAACTCTTGTCAGGATTGATTCGCGACACCGGGACCACTTTATGAACCCTATAGCCAACCGCAGCATTCTAGCCCTTGGCATGTTACTTATGGCCGGCTGCACCACAGTCGATTACGATTTTGCCGATGTTAAAAAACCCGGCAATTCGGTGCAGCAGATGGCGCGTCCGACGGGTTCCGTAAAGGCGCCGCGGTTTGGTGATCGCAAACCCTTTGAATGGACAGGCCGCACACCATGGCATTATCCGATCCATGGTACGGATGTTTCCAAATATCAGGTTGATGTTGACTGGAACACGGTGCGCCGCAGCGGTATTTCCTTTGTCTTTATCAAGGCAACCGAAGGCGGCGATCGTTTTGATGAGCGTTTCACCGAGCACTGGAATGGCGCAAAAAAAGCTGGCATTCCGCGCAGCGCCTATCACTTCTATTATTTCTGCCGTCCGGCAATCGAACAGGCACGCTGGTATATAAGGAATGTTCCGCGCGATCCCGGTGCCTTGCCACCCGTTCTCGATATGGAATGGAATGCGCACTCACCAAGCTGCAAGCTCAGGCCAAATGCTGTCGTGGTACGCAAGGAAATGAAGATTTTCCTTGATGCTGTTGAAAAACATTATGGCAAGCGCCCGATCATCTACACAACAGTCGATTTCTTCGACGAAAACGACCTCAACCAGATGCGTGAATATCCGTTCTGGCTGCGGTCTACCGCTGGCCATCCAACGGAAAAATACGGACCACACCCATGGACCTTCTGGCAATATACTGGCACCGGAACCATTCCGGGCATCAAAGGTGATGCCGACATCAATGTGTTTGCGGGCAGTGCCAGTGCATGGAAAAAGTGGCTGGAAAGCAACAAGGTCCGTTAACTCGGCATCAAATGACAACTCACACTAAGTTTTGCTTCATTTCCGTTGCGTGATGAGGCACTAACTTTAAAAAACAGATTGGGGAGCTACTCCCCTTTAATTGTGAGTTCTCTCAATGAAACTTATCGCTTCAGTGATAGCTGCCGCTTTACTGGCATCAACTGCTCTTTCCCAGGCTCTCGCTTCTCCCACCCCGGCTACGACAACCGATACGGCCAATCTGCAAAAGCCCGAATGCGAGATTGATTACGGCCAGTGGATGAACAATCTCACCAAGGAAGCACGCGAGGCAGGCGTGGGTGAAAAGGGCATAGCGGAGCTGCACAAGGCTATGCTTGAGCAGAAAGTTCTTGATCGCGACCGCAAGCAAACTGTCTTCAACCTGACATTCACCGAATTCTCCAAGCGTCTGATTTCCGAAGCACGCCTGAAAAACGGTCAAAACAACCTCGTCAAATATGCCGATATATTTAAAAAGGTCGAAGAAACCTATGGCGTGCCGGGCCCGGTGCTGGCAGCTTTCTGGGGTCTTGAAACCGATTATGGCGCCATTCAGGGTGATTTCGATACACTCAACGCCCTTGTGACGCTCTCTTACGATTGCCGCCGCCCGGAACTTTTCCGTCCACAGCTGATCGCCCTTCTCAAACTATTTGACACCGGCGTGGTCGATGCAGCCACAACGGGTGCATGGGCTGGTGAAATTGGCATGATGCAGCTTTTGCCAAAGGATTATCTTGAACGCGGCGTCGATGGTGACGGCGATGGCAAGGTCGATCTGAAAAACAGCGTTCCTGATGCAATGATGACAGCAGGCCGGATGATTTCCGAACTCGGCTGGAAGCGTGGCGAACCATGGCTTGAAGAAGTGCGCATCACTCAGGATCTGCCATGGGAAGAATCCATCCGCACCAATCGCAAACCACATTCGTGGTGGGCGCAACATGGTGTCACTGGCCTCAATGGTCCGCTCGGCCCTGATGATGGTGATGCATCGCTGCTTCTGCCGCTGGGCCGCAAGGGACCCGCGTTCCTCTCCTACCCCAATTTTGATATTTTCGTCGAATGGAACAAGTCAATCGTTTATGCGACCACGGCAGCCTATTTTGCCACGCGCCTCGCAGGTGCGCCTGCTTTCAATCCTGGTAATCCCGATCAGGGTTTGACGCAGGAACAGATGAAAGAATTGCAGACAAAATTACAGGCCCGCGGCTATGAAATGGGCAAGATCGACGGCGTTTTCGGCGTATTGACCCGTGACGCAGTGCGCAATGAACAATTGCGCCTTGGAATGCCAGCCGACTCATGGCCAACACCAGAACTGCTTGAAAAGCTCTGATTAATTTTTAAAGAAAGGCGCGGACAATCTCCGCGCTTTTTTCAATTTCTGGCAGTTGATCCACCACCATGCTTTCCACTCTGGTCATTGTTTTGCCCGTATTCGCCCTGATTTTCTCAGGCTGGCTGGCGTTCAAGCTGAAAATATTGGGATCCCATGCAATTGCGGAGTTGAATCGCTTTGTAGTCTATCTCGCCCTGCCTGCCCTGCTTTTCGACATCATGGCAAACACCCATGGCAGCGAGTTATGGCAACCGGGCTTCATCGCCGTATTTTTACTCAGCAGTGCCAGTGCTTTTACACTGCCCTTCATCATTCGACTTCGAGGCAAGCAACCGCTTGCCGACAATGCGCTTGATGGTCTTAACGCCGCCTATCCCAATACAGGCTATATGGGCATTCCGCTTTCAATGATTGCGTTTGGCTCAGGCGTTCTTGCCGCAACAACGATCACTATCATAATCACTGTTTGCGTAACTTTTGCCTTTGCCATTATTCTGATCGAAATCGGACTGCAAAGTGAAAAAAAGCCTCTGCATCTGGCATGGAAAGTTATAGGATCACTTATCCGCAATCCGCTGCTCATTGCGCCATTCTTCGGAAGCTTGATGGCTGTAACCGGCCTCACCATTCCGGCTCCCGCTGAAACATTTCTGAAAATGCTGGGCGGTGCTGCCTCGCCTTGTGCTCTTGTTGCACTCGGCCTTTTCCTGGCAGCCTCGAAAAATCGAACGCGAAAGCGTCAATGCCATTGCTTTCCTTGTTTCAGTCAAGCTTGTCATCATGCCGCTTATCACATGGCTACTGGCAATTTACGTGTTCAAATTACCGATACATCTTGCGCAAAGTGCAACGCTTCTCGCTGCATTACCGGCTGGAACCGGCCCTTTCATGCTGGCTGAACATTATCGTCGCGAGGCTGCAATTACATCAAATGTCATCCTCTACTCGACAATCATTTCAGTGGTGACTCTGTCTGCTTTTCTGGCATTCATGCGTTGAGATTTAAAAACCAGACATCGAAAACCATAGCCAGAATGAATGGTTTGGCGGCACTTTTCATGAAATGTGAACAAATTTTTACAGTTAAATATTTCAAAGACTTAGGTAGTAAACAGAAGGTTTTTTTCACGATCACACCACATTACAGAAAGAAATCTTCTTTTGTTTGAGCCATTTTGCGCTTAGATTCAGGTTCTCTACCAACGCGCACTCGATCTTATCGGGCGCATAATAGGAGACAGACCAATGGGACTAACGCGATCTTTGAACGTCCTCATGATCTGTGCAGCATTTGCATTTGTTGCAGCGTTGATAGTGGGCGTTATTCCCTGATTGGGGAAAGCCCAAGCCATTAGACAGCATCGGTTTTGAGGATGGACCGATATGTCTTAAACAAAAGAAAAGCCCGGTTCAAACCGGGCTTTTTTAATTCACGCCACTTCTGTTTGAGGCCGAATGCCAATCATATGGCAAATAGCATAGGGCAAATCGGCCCTGTTCATCGTGTAGAAATGGAAATCCTGTATGCCACGCTCAATCAGATCCATAACCTGCTCGGCAGCGATGGCAGCTGCTACAAGCTGATGCGTGTGTGGATCATTTTCCAACCCGTCAAACCGCTCTGCCAGCCATGCCGGAATATGCGTTCCCGAGCGGGCGCAGAAATTGTGAACCTGTTTGAAATTATGCACGGGCAGAACACCCGGAACGATTGGAATATAAATACCTGCGCGGCGCACACGTTCTACATAACGTTCATAAAGATCATTATCGAAGAAAAACTGCGTGATCGCACGCGTCGCCCCATTATCGACCTTGCGCTTGAGCATATCGATATCGGTAGCAAAATCCGGGCTTTCAGGATGCTTTTCCGGGTAAGCAGAAACCGAAATGTCAAAATCGGCCAGCTTGCGTAAGCCTCCGACCAGTTCTGCACCATTTTGATACCCCCCCGGCGTTGGCACATATTTTTCGCCAATACCAGCAGCCGGATCGCCACGCAACGTCACAAAGCGGTTAACGCCAAGTGCTGCAAATTCCTGCGCAACACGGTCCACTTCCTCACATGTTGCATCAACACAGGTCAGATGGGCCGCAGGTGCAACATCTGTTTCCTTGAGAATACGTGCAACCGTGCGTATCGTACGCTCACGCGTCGAACCACCTGCACCATAAGTCACAGAGACAAATTCAGGCTTGAGCGGTGCCAGCCGCGTTACCGTTTCCCACAGGCGCTGTTCCATTTCTTCCGATTTGGGCGGGAAGAATTCGAACGAGACCCGGGTGGTCTGGCCAATATCGGATCGGCGGGAAAGACCATAAAAGCCCATTAAACTGTCTCCGTCATGCTTTCATTGCGTGAGGCAGGATCAGCAATCAGCATACGTGGATCACGCGCAAGCCACAGCTTGACCGTCAATCCATCGCTGCCATTTGCAGCCTTTGGCCCCAATTCAGTCGTTGTAACAGGCTCAAGTCCTGTTTCTTTCAGCCATCCAAGCATCTGCTCGTCACTAAAGCCAAGCCTTAAATGCGCATGTTCTTCACGCAAAAACTCAAGCTTATGCGGTGCAAAATCAACAACCAGCAACCGCCCACCCGGACGCAGCGCACGGGCTGCTTCACGAATTGCAGCCTGCGGATCATCAAGAAAATGCAGAACCTGATGAATGGTTACGAGATCAAAACTCTCACGTTCAACCGGCAATGCATAAACATCACCCTGACGTACCTGAGCATTGTCAACCGATGCGAGATCAAGATTGGCACGCGCCACAGACAGCATGTCACGATTAATATCAATGCCAAGCCCACGCACATAAAGCTTTGAGAATACTTCCAGCAAACGACCGGTACCGGTGCCTACATCAAGCATTGCCTGAAATGGCTTATTGCCCACAATCGTCTTAAGAGCGGATTCAACGGCATTTTCAGACACATGCAGCTTGCGGATTTCATCCCAGCTACCTGCATTGGCACTAAAATAAGCTGCTGCCTTTTCCTGTCGGCTGGATTTAACCTGCGAAAGCCGTTCCATATCCCGTTCAAGCAAAGCGTCCACACCATCAAGCTTCGTCAGAAGATTGCGCACAACTTCACCACAGACTGCATTATCCGATAAACGGAAATAAGCCCATGCACCTTCCTGATAACGGTCGATGAGATCGGCCTCACCCAGCAATTTGAGATGACGCGACACGCGCGGCTGCGACTGGCCAAGAATTGTCGTGAGATCCGATACAGTCAAATCGCCTCTGGAAAGAAGCGCCAGAATGCGCAAGCGACTTGGCTCAGCCACCGCTTTTAAAACATCCACCATCTGATCGAGCTGCAAACGCAATTCTCAACCTCCACAAATACAAAACATATAAAGATATGTTTATGTGAAGTGCAGATCTAACGCAAGTACTTTCCCATTCCCCCGCACAGTAAAGCGTCATGTCTCACGCATAGGCATTGGAACAGATGAACAAGCAGATTATGCTTCTTACGAATCTTGCTGCAAGCAGGAAAGGAGAACGATTATGGGCGCAAGCACTTTACGACAAAAGGCAATTGCAAAATCGCTTACACTTTTGCTCCCCGCAGTTCCCTATTCGGATTCAGAACCCATCCGTGCGGCAGCACTTGCACCGCATATGAAATCTCTCCCGCCATCTATTGCTGTATGGCTTGCAACCGTTGCGCATGTCCGCCATGCCTATACGGATTATGACGCCTTGCGTGATGATGGTTATGATAAGGATTCAGCACGTTTTTTTGTGCTGGATGCGATCAATAGAAAACTGACCGAATGGCGCGCCACACGACTTGTCACTGCCGATGACGACGAAAAAGTCGAAATATAAACGCTGCCCCCCCAAAGCAGCGTTTAACTGATTCAGATATTAATGCGTGCTGTGTCCCTGCAAATAGCCATGTTTGCGTGGATCGGGCATGATCAATCCGACGATGAAAACAATCACCATCATAATGCTCACATACCAGAAGAAACCACTTTCCAGACCAATTTTCTTGAACCACAGTGCCACATATTCAGCAGTGCCGCCAAAAATCGCATTGGCAATAGCATAAGAAAACCCGACCCCCAAAGCGCGAACCTCAGCCGGAAACAGTTCCGACTTCACGATGCCACCAATCGACGTATACATACTGACAATCGCCATAGCGATAGCAATATAGATAAATGCCATGGTCGAGCTTTGAACCGAACCAATCACGGTGAGCAATGGAATGGTCGTCAGAACCGACACACCGCCAAATGCGATCATCATCGGCTTGCGGCCAACCTTATCAGATATATGACCAAATAACGGCTGCAAAAGCATAAATACAAACAGCGCAGCGGTCATGACCGCACTGGCTGTTTCTTTGCTCATACCTGCCGTATTGACCAGATATTTCTGCATATAAGTCGTGAATGTATAGAAGGTCAGCGAACCGCCAGCCGTGAAACCCACAACGACCAGAAACGCCTTGCGGTGATGCTTCCAGATAGTAGCAAAACTGCCAGCAGCCTTGTTGTTACGGGATTCTTCGGTTGATGTTTCATGCAGGTTTCTACGCAGAAACAGAGCAACGACTGCGGCCAGACCACCAATGGCAAACGGAATACGCCAGCCCCATTCATGCAACTGTTCCGAGGTCAGGAAGAGTTGCAGGATAACCAGCACCAGAACAGCCAGAAGCTGACCGCCAATCAGGGTCACATACTGGAATGACGAAAAGAAACCGCGACGCCCGGCAAGTGCAACCTCACTCATATAGGTAGCCGTCGTTCCATATTCGCCACCAACAGAAAGCCCTTGCAACAGACGGACGAGCAGAAGCAGCAACGGCGCCCAAAGACCAATCGTCTCATAGGTTGGCAGAATTGCGATTGCAAAAGAACCAAGGCACATCATACTGACAGAAATCAGCATGGATGTGCGACGGCCTAGCCTGTCAGCCAGTCGCCCAAACAGCCAGCCTCCAATTGGTCGCATAAGAAAACCGGCAGCAAAAATGGCCGCTGCATTCAGCAGCTGACTGGTTTGATCCTCAGCCGGAAAAAACTGTGATGCAAAGTAAAGTGCACCAAAGGAATAGACGTAGAAATCATACCATTCGACAAGATTGCCCGAAGCACTGGCAACGATCGAATAAATTCGTCGGCGCGTGTCATGAGCATCGTGTTTCTCTTCAATCTCGCCATTGGCATCGCTGTGCATTTCTGCATTGCTCATTCTGAAACTCCTGATAGCAGCCGTAAAAAAAACGACTGTGCGATCACCGTCCGCTTAAGAAAGCAAAACAATAATCGCTGATCTCATAATAGTCGGCAGATAGTCCGGTCTTGGTTTTTGATCTGAAAGCGCATGATTCAATCACAAAGCCATAGGAGCAATATCGCTTACACGCAATCTGTCACCGCATACGACTATCCGCTAAGAGACCACAGACAGAAATATCAACAATTTGAATTTTATAGGTTTTATAAAAAACTAATTTTAATGCTCCGGTAAAGTATTCGTGAAAAGCCCCACGATAACGTCAACCTACTTTCTGGCAATGATGAAAATACGTGGGAATCGCAACAATACACGGCCATCATTCAAAATCGGGTAAAATTCCTCAAGACGAGATTTATAAGCGCTCAGATATTCATGCCTTTCATCATCATCCAACGGATCAAGGAACGGGCGCAAACCCGTAGATTTTACCCATTCGATGATAGCATCTACATCTTTCAGCTGATGATTATAAATCACATGCCAGATATCGACCCGCGATGCATGACCAATCAAAGCATTATAATAATCTGCAACAGGCGGTAGCGCTGCCCTGCCCTTATCGCCAAGCTTCGCCTTGAACGGATGTGTTTTGGTAACTTCGCGCATCAATTGATGCGTTGGTTCAGCAATATTATCCGGCATCTGCACAGCCAGACAGCCGCCTGTCTGAAGTCCTGACAGCAATCTTTGCATTTGTTCCAGATGATCAGGCACCCACTGGAAAACAGCATTGGAAAACAACACATCAGTATCAGCATCTGGCACAAATTTGGTGAGATCACCAAGCGCGAAATCCAGCTTAGGCAAGCGTTGCCGGGCTTTCTCAATCATATCCGGCGATGTATCGAAACCCGATATTTTCGCATTGGGCCAGCGCTGCGCCAAAAGCTCCGTAGAATTGCCCGGACCACAGCCAATATCGACCACCTTGCGCGGATTATCGATTTTGATCTGGGACAAAAGTTCCGCAGCCGGACGGCTGCGCTCATCCTCAAACTTCAGATATTGCTGTGCAGACCAATCTTTCACGACATCCCCTTATATAAAAAGGGCCGGTGCAATGCACCGGCCCTGTGATTTTCTTTAGCGCGTCAGCGGCTTGTAAGTAACCCGCTTCGGATTGACGCTTTCAGGTCCGAGACGACGAACCTTATCGGCTTCATAATCCTGGAAATTACCTTCAAACCATTCGACATGGCTATCGCCTTCAAACGCCAGAATATGCGTCGCCAAGCGATCAAGGAACATACGATCGTGGGAAATGATAACAGCGCAGCCAGCATATTTTTCAAGCGCATCTTCAAGCGCTGCCAGCGTTTCGGTATCAAGATCGTTGGTCGGTTCGTCAAGCAGCAGAACATTGCCGCCAGCCTGCAACATCTTGGCAAGATGCACACGATTGCGCTGACCACCGGATAGATTGCCAACCTTGGCTTGCTGATCGCCACCCTTGAAATTGAATGCACCACAATAAGCGCGGCTATTCATTTCAAACTTGCCAAGCTTGATAATGTCATTACCGCCGGAAATTTCTTCCCAGACATTCTTGTTTGGATCAAGATGATCGCGGCTCTGATCAACATAACCAAGCTGAACAGTATCACCGATACGGATAGAACCTGAATCCGGTTTTTCCTGACCGGTGATCATCTTGAACAGCGTCGACTTACCGGCACCGTTAGGACCGATAACACCGACAATACCGCCCGGAGGCAGTTTGAATGTCAGGTTTTCGATCAACATGCGATCACCAAATGATTTGGTCAGACCTTCAGCCTCGATAACCACCTGACCGAGACGCTCACCAGCCGGAATCAGAATCTGGGCATCGCCCGGACGCTGATTATTGGCAGCTTCAACCAACTGATCATAGGCCTTGATACGGGCTTTCGACTTCGACTGACGTGCTTTCGGGCTTGCCGCAATCCACTGGCGTTCGCGTTCAAGGGCTTTCTGACGGGAATCGTCTTCGCGGCCTTCCTGAATCATGCGCTTGGATTTGGCTTCCAGATAAGCAGAGTAATTGCCTTCATACGGAATGCCGCGACCACGATCGAGTTCAAGAATCCAGCCGGTAACATTGTCAAGGAAGTAGCGATCATGCGTGATTAGGAGCACTGCGCCTTCATATTCACGCAAATGCTTTTCAAGCCATGCAGTGGTTTCTGCGTCAAGATGGTTGGTTGGCTCGTCGAGCAGCAGCAAATCAGGCTTTGAGAGCAGCAGTTTGCAAAGTGCAACACGGCGGCGTTCACCACCAGAAAGCTTGGTGACATCAGCGTCAGCTGGCGGACAGCGCAGAGCTTCCATCGCCATTTCAACCTGACTGTCGAGATCCCAGAGGTTCTGGCTGTCGATAACGTCCTGAAGAGCCGCACCTTCGTCCGCGGTTTCATCAGAATAGTTCATCATCAGCTCATTGTAACGGTCGAGAATAGCTGTCTTTTCAGCCACGCCTTCCATCACATTGCCAAGAACTGTCTTTTCAGGGTCAAGATGCGGTTCCTGTGCAAGATAACCACAGGTCGCACCTTCAGCAAGCCATGCCTCGCCCGTATAATCCTTGTCGAGCCCGGCCATGATCTTGAGGATTGTCGATTTACCGGCGCCGTTCGGGCCGAGAATACCAATCTTCGCATCTGGATAGAATGACAGATGAAGGTTTTCGATAACCTTTTTAGCGCCATAGGCCTTGTTCAGCCCGGACATATGATAAATGAATTGGCGAGCCATAAAGCGCGTCGTCTCCACGAGTTAGAGAGCGTGAACGACCTAAAAGCCGAACCGCCGATAAAATTCTTTAGGCCGCTGCATAACTTTTTCTAAAATTGAAATCAATTTAAGAAAAAGTTATGCAGCAAATCAAAACGTTAGAGCGGCCTTTGTGCGCCTATAGGGCGCATCGCGCTCTATGTAGGCGAAATAAAGCACAGAAGCAAATATCATCGCGCAAACTTCGGCTTGAAATATGTCTTAATACAACGAAACCGGGCGCGGATATTTCCGTCACCCGGTTTTCCCTCTGGCCACCACCCGGGAAAGTATCCTCCCTTTCACCGAATGGCCTGCTGGTCATGCCTTAAAAAATCAAATTCAGCGTCATGAGCTTTCTTCAAAACTCTCTCAGCATCCCTGTTAAAGATAGATTTGCCCAGTAATTTGCAGTTTTCAAGCGGAATTTGCTCAAAAATTGCAATTGCCTAAAATTAACTCACTCAACCTCTGGATGCCTTTTTAAAAGACACCACCAAAAGAAAGTTTGACTATTTACACAGCATAAACTCAGATGAACCCATGTCATTTGAAACCATACATCACCTGCCGCTTGATAATGGAATCGCGCTGCCGTTTCGGCAATCACTGATTACTGCACCAAAAGCTATCGTGCACATCTGCCATGGCCTAGCAGAACATTCAGCCCGCTATGCGCGTTTTGCAAAAGCATTGAATATAGCCGGCTACAATGTCTATGCCCATGATCACCGCGGGCATGGCGCGAATATTAATGCCCATACACCAAAGGGAATATTTGCATTAAAGGACGGTGATAGAGCGGCAATTGGTGATGTTCTTTCCCTCAACCGCCATATTCATGCAACGCATCCCGATTTGCCAGTGGTTTTATTCGGCCATTCCATGGGGGGGCTGATCGCACTCAATTACACATTCAAGCACTCTGAAACGATTGATGCCGCAGCCATATGGAACGCCAATTTCAATGGCGGCATCGAAAACCATGCGGCGATGACACTTCTGAAAATTGAGCGGATGCTCAAAGGATCAGATGTTCCAAGCTCGATCCTGCCAAAACTGACTTTCCGCGCATGGGGCAACTCCATATCGGACCATAAAACGCCTTTCGACTGGCTATCGCGTGATCCGAAAGAGGTTGAAGCCTATATGAAAGACCCGCTCTGCGGCTTTGATGCAAGTGTCGCATTATGGATCGATATTTTTCGCATGATGAAAGCTGGCGCCACCGATCGAAACTTTAAAAATATCCGTAAAGACCTGCCTTTTAATCTGGTTGGTGGCACTGACGATCCGGCAACAGACAAAGCCAGAGCCACTAAAAAACTGGCTATGAGAATGCAGGCAATGGGCTTCAGCAATGTCACTTGCACAATCTATCCCGATACACGACACGAAAGCTTGAACGACCTCAACCGAAGTGAGGTGACGCAGAATTTTCTGGATTGGCTTGGCGAGGCACTTCCGTCTGAACGAAAGTCCGGTTAAAAGCAGCTGATCTTTAACGATCGGGCATACTCACGATTTCTTGAAACACCTTGGTTTGCCCGTAAATCAATGATAAGGAGCCCACCTTGCGCGATACAGGGCACCTTTTACTGAAATATTATGCACACTTATTTACTGTAAATGCGCAAGGAATGAAGGAAGCTCCGCTTGTCAATACCGACGATTTCTGTGGTCATACCGTGCCGCAATGAAGCCGACAATCTCGCTTTTCTGCTGGATGAAGTCGATAGCGCCATGCTGGGTCGCGCCTATGAGGTCATTGTCGTAGACGATGGCTCAACTGATTCAACCGGCGACGTCCTTGCAAGCCGCATCCATGCGGGCAAACCACTGCGCCATATTCGCCATGATCGTTCCTCCGGGCAAAGCGCGGCCCTGCGCTCGGGCGTTTTTGCAGCGCGTGGACAAATCATTGTAACAATGGATGGTGACGGACAGAACAATCCCGCCTATCTGCCAATCCTGGTTGATGCGCTCGTCAATGCTGGCCCTGCCTTTGGTATTGCTGCCGGTCAACGCCTCAAACGCACTGATACAAAGCTAAAGCAGCTTTCCTCCCGCTTTGCCAATAATCTGCGCGGCGCAATCCTTAAGGACAAAACACGCGATTCCGGCTGTGGTCTAAAAGCACTGCACACTGAACTTTTCCGCCAACTACCATTTTTTGACGGTTGGCACCGTTATCTGCCCGCACTCGCTCTTCGTGAAGGCTTTGATGTCGTGCATATTGATGTTACTGACCGCGAACGCCGTCATGGAAAATCAAATTACGGTATTCTGGACCGCGGTCTACGCGGTGTTCTGGACCTTTATGGTGTCTGGTGGCTACGTAAGCGCCGCAAAGTTGTGCCGCGCGTGACGGAGATCACCCATGACTGATATATTTAACAGCCTTGCCCAATGGCTGCACGATGTTTTCGTTGCTCAATGGGACGGCTGGATTATTCTGGGCTTTATAGCACAAGCCTGTTTCACCATGCGTTTTGTGGTCCAATGGCTAGCATCGGAAAAAGCAAAAAAAAGCGTAATGCCGGTTGCTTTCTGGTTCTTTTCATTAATTGGGGGAACACTGCTGCTCATCTATGCCATCCAGCGCAAAGATCCTGTTTTTATAGCCGGACAGGGATTTGGGCTTCTAGTCTATATTCGCAATCTCTGGCTCATCGCCAACGAGAAAAAGCGATTGAAGACAACCAGCTAAACCATTTCTACTTGCAAAAATGCCGATCAATAATAAACAGATCGGCATTTTTATTTTCAAAATTATAAAATGCGCCCAACAGAGCGGTAATCAAGCCCCGTTCCAACCACATCATCTGCTTTGTAGACATTGCGCAAATCAATCAACACATTGCCCTTCATGACATTTGCCAGACGTTCGAGATTGAGTGCCCGATAAGCATTCCATTCGGTCAACAATGCCACAACACCAGCACCCTCCGCTGCTTCATAAGCGGAACTGCACCATGTAACATCTGACAATACAGACCTTGCTGCATCCATTGCTTCAGGATCATGCGCACGAACAGAAATTCCAGCTTTCTGAATAGCCATAATAATATCCAGCGAAGGCGATTCTCTGATATCGTCGGTATTCGGTTTAAAGGCGATACCAAGAACTGCAACTGTGTTTGTGCCGCATTCATGCGCTGCCGCAACAATGCGCTCTGCCATTGATTGCTTGCGCGCTTCATTGACTGAGATCACTTCTTCGATCAGCGACTGCGGCGCACCATATTTTTTACCCGTTGCAGCAAAAGCGCGTGTATCTTTTGGAAAGCATGAACCACCAAAACCCGGCCCGGCATGCAAAAACTTGGAGCCAATTCGATTATCCATACCAATTGCACGCGCTACTTCCTGCACATTACCGCCGGTTTTTTCACACAGATCAGCCACCTGATTGATAAATGTCACTTTCATCGCAAGAAAGGCATTGGCGGCATATTTGATGATTTCGGCATTTTCCAATGAGGTAACAACCATTGGCGTCTCGCGCAGATAAAGCGGACGGTAAAGCCGCTGCATGGCAGCCTTGCCACGCTCATCATCAACACCCACCACAACACGATCAGGGCGCATAAAATCTTCAATCGCAGAACCTTCACGCAGAAATTCCGGGTTTGAAACCATCGAAAAATCAATGCCTGGACGCGCCTGCGCAATTCGATCACGGATACGCGCATTGGTACCAACCACAACGGTCGATTTGATAACGACCACTGCACCTGGCTTCATGGCAAATGCTATTTCATCGGCAGCCGCCTCTATATATTGCAGATCAGCCTCCCCGTCTCCACGTCGTGATGGAGTGCCAACAGCAATCAGGATGACATCAGCATCTGCAACACTGGATGCAAGATCGGTACTGAAGCTCAATCGGCCATCGCGGATATTACGCGACATCAATTCATCAAGCCCGGGTTCGAAAATAGTAACCTTACCCGCTTCAAGCCGTTTGATAATAGACGGGTTTTTATCGACGCAGGTAACGTGAAAGCCAAATTCGGCAAAACATACCCCCGAAACCAGCCCCACATAGCCCGTTCCGATCATCGCCAGCTTCATAAATCAGTCCTTCAATTTCGCTTAGAGCATAAGTCCTATCTTCGTTAAACGAGTATCGATACGATTATGCTTCAAATAAAAGGAGTTAGAACGTCGACCTGATTCAATCAGATCAGAATCCGCTCTAAAGCCACTTGTCATAGTCAGAAACCAATAAATGTATTGGCTTTTCATTCTCTTCAATATCGGAAAAACGGCCAATCGGCTCGCGGAAAATATTATCTGTGAGATCGTCATTGACCGTTGATACTTCACCAATCAGCACATCGCCTCCCTCACCCCAGAAAGCATGCCAGTTGCCCGGCAAAAGCGTAACACTTTCGCCCGGTTGCAGCTTAAGATGAGCACCGGCTTTTTGCGTCACAAGACGGCCATCACTTGCAACCGTTACATCTGTTTCTTCATCGATACTGCCATCAGGGTGCGAATTGAAAAGCTCCAGCACCAGAGTACCGCCACCGCGATTGATGATATCTTCCGCCTTCACCACATGGCGATGCATTGGTGAAATCTGGTTCTTGCGCGAGATCATAATCTTCTCGGCATAAAGCATTCCGCCGCCGCGCTTGAGATCTTCAGCATTGCCATTGCGTGTCGTGAAAAGAAACAGACCAAGATCAGCAAATTTTCCCTGTCCGTAATCCGTAATATCCCAGCCAAGACGCCCATCAAGGATAGCTTTTGCATCGCTTGAAGTGCGCAGTTTCAACTCTTCCGGCGTCCAATAGGCAAATGGCGGCATGACATAGCCAAATGAGCGGATAAAAGCGTCGCTTTCGCGAATGATCTCGTTAATTTCGGAGCGTTTCATTATTTTTAGCCTCCTAGGGGATGAAACAAAATAGGTGCAGTCATTTGGTAACTGTCTTTGTGAACTCCTGACAATCCCGCAAGCGCACATCTCTCACATAATTACATAACCTTGCCTCAATAACAGCGTGTCGTCTTTACGTGAAAATCATGTCGCATCCCAATGCGTGTTTAGAACATTTCGATGATTGAATCATGACAACAGAAGCAGGTCTGAACACAAGCCAATGAACGGGCAAACTATTGAGATAATGAGAAAAGCTCTGCTTCTGGAAGATAAAGGGAACATTCGGTCGGGCAAACGTCGCTACGAGAATAGCACGAACCAGACCTGGATACGGACGCAAAGGGTCGTTTCTATGGACGTTCGCAATGAAATGCTGGGGCTTTTGACCGGGCGCGACCCCAATTTCAGCCTGGCACAGAAGTTTTACACGGATCCGGACTTCTTCAAGCTCGATCTGGAAAACATCTTCTATCGCGATTGGCTATTTGTCGGCCATGACTGCGAATTGCCGAAAACCGGCTCTTACATGACCGTTCAGATCGGAGCCTATCCCGTTATTATCGTAAGAGATGCGCAAGGTGGCATCCGTGCCTTCCATAATTCCTGCCGTCATCGTGGCTCGCGCCTATGTTCTGCTGAAAAAGGCACTGCCGCCAAGCTCGTATGCCCCTATCACCAGTGGACTTACGAACTTGATGGTCGGCTATTATTTGCACGCCAGGTAGGACCAGATTTCAAACCTGCTGAATATGGTCTGAAGCAGGTTCACTGTGAGACCGTCGCAGGCTATATCTATGTCTGCCTTGCAAATGACGCACCTGACTTCAACAGCTTCCGCACTCTCGTGGAACCTTACCTCGCGCCCCATAATATCAAGGATGCGAAGGTCGCCCTTGAAAGTTCAATCATCGAAAAAGGCAACTGGAAGCTTGTCTGGGAGAACAATCGCGAGTGCTATCATTGCGCAGCCAATCATCCAGAATTATGCCGCACCTATCCTGAAGCTCCGAGTGCGACCGGCGTTCAAGGCGTCATGGAAGACCCGGAGATCAACCAGCTGTGGAAGAATTGCGCTTCCATAAACCTGCCCGCAGAATTCAGAATGTCGGAAGATGGCCGTTTTCGCATCACCCGCATCCCGCTTCTGCGTGATGCAGTGAGCTACACCATGTCGGGCAAACCAGCCGTTAAAATACCATTGGGCAACCAAGTATCGGGTAACACCAATATTGGTGCAATGCTGCTCTTCAATTACCCATCGACCTGGAACCATCTGATGGCCGATCACGCCATATCTTTCCGCATTTTGCCGATCAGCGCGGACGAAACCATGGTGACAACCAAATGGCTGGTCCACAAGGATGCGGTAGAAGGCGTTGATTACGATCTGGACGAGCTGACCCATGTCTGGCTTCAGACCAATGATCAGGATCGCCGGATCGTTGAGGAAAACGCGGTTGGTATCCGCTCACCCGCCTATCAGCCCGGCCCCTATTCTGTCGAACATGAAGGTGGCGTGATGCAATTCCTTGAATGGTACACCCATACAATCACACCACGCCTGAAAGACGAAGCAGCGAAGCTTAGCCGCGCCGCTTAAAACTAAGCACATCCCGAAAAGTGGGAAGCCAATTTCGGAGCAAAATGCGCGTAGAACAAGATATAAGAGAAGTGGGAAGGCCATGCAGCCTCTGAAATATCTGGACGAGATGCTGCCGTGGAACGACAGGTTGCAGATGCTCCAATGCATCTCGGCCATCGAAGAAGCGCCAGACGTTATGACCTTCTCTTTCAAGTCCCTTGAAGACAACTGGTTCCGCTACACGCCGGGCCAGTTTGTCACCCTTGAACTGCCGATTGAGCGGGACGATGGACAGGGTCCGGTACTGCGCACCTACACTTTGTCATCAACCCCTTCCCGGCCCTATCATATCTCTGTCACCGTAAAGGCGCAAAAGGACAGTATCGGCACCCGCTGGATGCTCGACCATCTGCGCCCGCCAATGACCATCAAGGCCTATGGGCCTAATGGCGATTTTTCACTCGCCAATCATCCGGGTGAAAAATATCTGTTCATCTCGGCAGGTTCCGGCATCACACCCATGGTTTCCATGACGCGCTGGCTGTTTGATTGCGCCCCGGAAACCGACGTCGCCTTCATCAACTGCGCCCGTTCGCCGGATGATATTATTTTTCGAAAGGAACTCGAACTTCTCTCAAGCCGTATGGAGGCCATGCGACTGGCATTCATTGTCGAACAATCATCAGCACGCCATGTCTGGCTGGGTCTGCATGGTCGCATTAATCACGCACGGCTTGAACTGTTGGCGCCGGATTTTTTACACCGCAAAATTTTCTGTTGTGGACCCGAACCATTCATGAATGGCGTTCGTGGACTATTGGAGCAGTCCGGCTTCAACATGGCTAACTATCATCAGGAGAGTTTTCAGCCTGCCTCAGAAATCTCTGATGTGCCGGCAGCCTCTGCTGTGCTTGATAGCGCAGATGCATATCACCATGCCGCTCCAGCAAAACCTGCCATAGCCACGGCAAATGTTGTTTTCAGCATGTCGGGCATTGAAGTCGAATGTACTGAAAACGACACGATCCTGCTTGCAGCACGTAATGGCGGGCTTAAAATTCCAAGCGCCTGCGAATTTGGCATTTGCGGCACGTGTAAAGTCAAATGCATCAGCGGCGAAACGGAAATGAACCACAATGGCGGTATTCGCGATGACGAAATCGCCGACGGCTACATTCTTGCCTGTTGCAGCCGCCCGCGTGGTCGCGTCGAAATTGATGCCTGACCCTGGTATATTATTGAATCTGGTGTGGTTTACGGATTTGAAGTTTCTAAACGTGAATGCAATACAAATGATAGGAACTTCAAATCCACCACACTAGGCTTTTTTCAGAAATTCGGTACGCAAAACGAGGCCTTTAACCTGCTTTGTGCTGCAATCAACTTCATCCGGGTTTCCGGTCAGGCGAATACCCTTGACCAGCGTGCCGCGCTTGAGCGTCGTCGAGGTTCCCTTGACCTTCAAATCCTTGATAAGCGTAACGGAATCACCGTCATTCAACTGTGTTCCATTGCTGTCGCGGGTGATTTCATCACTCATAGTCGTCTCCTGTCAAAGTAAATATAAGGGGTCGGTAGCACCAAAGGCGATGTAATACCAGAACGCGGATAATGACTGGCGTCACCACTTCTCACTGACTATAGTTGCGGCAAAGCATTCAGGAGCGTTTTATGATCGATCATGCCCTTCTCGTTATTGATGTGCAAAATGATTTTTGCCCCGGTGGTGCACTGGCCGTCGATAAAGGGGATGAGATTCTGCCCGCAATCAACCGCATGATTGACGAGAGCGAACATGTCATTCTGACACAGGACTGGCATCCGGCAGGTCACTCCAGCTTTGCAACCACCCACCCCGGAGCCAAACCTTTCGACACCATTGAAATGTCCTATGGTCCGCAAACATTGTGGCCCGATCATTGCGTGCAGGGTACTCATGGTGCGGATTTTCACAAAGATCTGCAATGGACACGCGCCCAGCTTGTGATCCGCAAAGGCTTCCGCATCGGCATAGACAGCTATTCCGCCTTTTTTGAAAATGACCGCAAGACGCCCACAGGGCTTTTTGGCTATCTGCGTGAAAGAAATATCGGCTCGCTCACATTGGCAGGTCTGGCTACCGATTTTTGCGTGGCCTATTCAGCCCTTGACGCAATAGAACATGGCTTTCAGGTTCGTGTGCGCCTTGATGCATGTCGTGGCATCGATCTTGGCGGATCAATGGATGCAATGCTTGGCAAGATGCAAAAGGCGGGTGTTGAATTCATCAACGAACCCGCCTTATCATCTCATTTTATCTGATTATTTTTCGATCTCACCATCCGGCAATACGACATAAATCAATACGGCAATGATCGTAATGAAGAAACGGAATGCAGATTCAATACCGTTCCATGTGGATGACATCCACATGCCAAACCATTCACCGCCAATTGACATGAAACCTACCTGCCAGACAAGAAAACCGACCGAAAGACCTGCAATGGCCCATTTTTTAGAGTGATTGAAGCTTTTCGCATCGCCACTCAAACGGCCCAGCATTGCGAAAGCACCAATCCAGCACAAAATTGCTGTGAGTGTTTCGAAGGCAATAATCAGAATATAACCGGCATTATGCAGCGTATCGCTTTCAATAGCACGATACTTGATCGTGGCATCAGGAAAGATCGTATCCATCAACAAAACATGCTGAACGAATGCAAAATTGCTGCCATAATCGGTAATATTACCAAATGATACGAGTGTCGCGAAGAAAGCAATTGCCGCAACAAAGGCGGTTTTACTCAAACGGGTGACGACCATGGAAAACCCCTCTCCAGAAAAGTCGTAGCTGCATCCTTCTCAGGCATGCCGCATATTAAGTTACGCTCCAGCAGAGCCATACCACAAGCACAGTAAAGCTTGCCAACTCTTGTCAACCAGTCAACAAAAAAGGCAGCTAAAGCCGCCTTTCATAATAAATCTGCTCACATTTTAATCCCTCGTACTCTCATCAGCCTCATTCTGCCATTCCGGGTTGTTCCGGTTGTAACGAATTGACGACATGAATGAGAGACCAATCAGCACCGCACCAATAAGCCCGGTAATAACTTCCGGTATATGGAACAATGTCTGCACATACATGATAACTGCCAAAACAAGGATCGCATAGAAAGCTCCATGTTCCAGATAGCGGTATTGTCCAAGCGTCTTGCGCTCGACAAGCATAATGGTAAGCGAACGCACATAAAATGCACCGATCCCAAGACCGATCGCAATCACAAACAGGTTCGTTGTCAGCGCAAAAGCACCGATCACGCCGTCGAACGAAAAGCTGGCATCAAGCACTTCCAGATAGATAAAAGCGCCAAGACCGCCACGCTGCACCAGATCCACCTGTTCCTGCGAAGCGTCAAGCACGGCACCCAGTCCCTCAACAGCAAGAAAAGTCAGCAGACCAAACAGCGCCGCGACAAGGAAAGTATGCGAATGTTCAGCATCCAGCTGGTATGAGAAAAACAGGATCAGCGCGACTGCAATGCCGATTTCCACGCCCTGAACGGAAGCAAATTTCGACATCTGGCTTTCAATGATTTTGACCCAGTGCACGTCCTTCTCGACATCGAAGAAATATTTCATGCCGACCATCAACAGGAATGTGCCACCAAATGCCGCAATACCAGTATGTGCATCTGCAATCACCCGCGCATATTCATTGGGCTGCCAGATAGCGAGTTTCAGTGCCGTGATCGGATCCGTCCACATTGCAATTGCAACAATTGCAAGCGGAAACACGATACGCATGCCGAAAACCGCGATAATGATGCCCCAGGTCAGAAATCGATGCTGCCACTTCGGCGTCATATCCCGCAGAATACGCGCATTAACAATCGCATTATCAAAGGAAAGCGATATTTCGAGAACGCTCAATACGGCACAGATGATGAAAACGGAGATCATGCCTCCGATCGTGCCTGTCGTCGAATAACCAAGCCACAGGGCACAAAACAAACCAATGACCGTGAAGATCACAGGCCATGTAAAATATCTAAAAGTGGTCATCGCAAACCATTTGGGTATCATGTTGATGAGGCAGGCCGCACTATCGATCTGGTGAAACACCATATAAACGGCACTATTCCTGCGGCGCACAGCCTATGTAAGAAGCCCGGATGCGGCTAACAAGAAAAACAATGGCAAAATTGTGTTCACGAAAAAAGGCAGAACTCAAGATTACGTGATCACAGAAAATAAAAAGGGCCACTGAAAAGCGGCCCTTCGAGAAAATAATTATTATTGAGCAACGTCTAGCGGTTGCGGCTCAAGCTTAGGTTGCATCTTGATAATTTTGACATCCTTGGCATCCAGATCAAGATTTTTGAATTCTACACCGCGCAAAACAGGATCATCATAGGTCTTGATGTAATAGGCCTGATTTTTGATATCCCCAATCGTGCTCCATTGGGTATATTCAAGCGGCATGCCAGGCGCATCAATCCAGCCTTTCGGGATATCGAAATTATTGACGATATGTTCTGCCAGCCGGACGCTTTCAACGCCACTCGCCACCGGCTGGGCGGACAGAACAAAAGCGCTTGCCCGAATAAACCGTGACGGCGGGGTCGTATCGCCCGGAATACCCAACATGCCTGAACCTCCACCCAATGGACTGACTTCAGTTCCAAGAATTTTTACAGGCTTAACATTCTGCGGCGACAGCTTTACGTAATTTCTCAGATTGGTCATATGCCAATCAAAAGACGGTGCATTTGTCATCACGCCCAAAGGATTGTCATGAACCGTCAATTTACCGTCAACCGGCTCAATGACAATCGATGCGCCCGTCGCATCATGCAGTGTATAATGCAAGGGAGGCACAATCCCCATATCTTTCTGTTGCACACCCACAACCGAAACATTATCCAGCGCCGCTTTAACCTCGGCAACTGTTGCAAAATTGGTCAGTGCCCAGGTCAGAAAATCCCAAGGCGCCAGACTGTCATCTGACTTGCCAGTGCCCGGCTCAGCGTAGCCAGCAAAACCGGGAAAATAAAGCACACCACCGGTCAGCCCTTTTTCGTTCATCCCGTCAGCCAGTGCCGTGACACCAAAAGCATTCATGCCAACGGCCGCATATTTGGATTCCCAGGCCTTCCCCGACTGGCCTTCAGGCATATCTGCCTTGAAACTGTAATTACGTGGAAGAACAATCATTTCCGAATTGATCGGATAAGCAAACTCCATAGTACGGCCATAGACCCTGCTGCCGTCACTTGTAGGCAAAACGAAACTGGTGCAAGCAATTGCGGCTTGCGGAGCGATCAGGCCCAGTGCCAGCATTGTTGCGCCCAAGCCGCGGACCAGCCCCCTGATGGTAAGCTTATAACCTGATAATTTCTCTTGCATGATAAGCCTCACTACGTAAATAAATGGCTGAATAGATAGATTTGAAAACAGATCGGAATATGAGTGCACTTTCACAAACCACAACTATCAGCAAATAAGATGAACCGTCTTGCAAAATGTCAACAGAGTAAATCTTCTTAATATTAAAAAATGTTAGTTTATTTTTCAGTATGATTAACATATTGATGTAAATGGAAGTTTCAGATTATACTTTAGGTTATTCTAAGTTACACTCTTAGGGGATTTTGGTTATGAAGCTGAATTCGCGCGATGGTAGAAATCATTTTACAGGCACTAATATGCGTAAGATTACTTTAGCAAGTGTTATCATGTTAATGTCAGCAACCTATGCTAATGCTGCGGACATCATTGCGCCTTCACCAAATCAAACCGAATTTCAGGACCAGCAGCGCTGGCGCGTGATCTTCAGTCCCTATGTCTGGGGCGCATCCCTGAATGGCAATGCCGGATTGTTTGGCCTGTCAACCAAGGTTGACGTGCCTTTCAAAGAGATTTTCAGTAATCTCGACATGAGCGCCATGGGCAATATCGAAATAACCAATGGAAAATTTGGCATTTATTTTGACGGGCAATATACCAAGACCAGTCAAGAAGAGGACGTACTTCACGAGCGCCTTGATCTGGACATTATTTCGACAACGCTTGCAGGCGGTGTTTTCTACCGCGCCTATGAGCAGGAACTTGAAGGCCTGACCTATTTCGGAAAACAACGGGTTTTCGCTATTGAACCAACAGTGGGCATCCGTTGGACACAGCTCAAGGCGCAGCTTAATGTTGGCCCGTTTAGCGAAACGCGAAAGACACAATGGACTGATCCATTTGTGGGAACCCGCATACTCTATGATATCAGCGACCGCTGGAACCTGTCCGCCGAGGCTGACATTGGCGGCTTTGGCGCTGGAACAAAGCTGAGCGCGAATGGTCAGGCTTATCTTGGCTATCGCACCAAGACATTCGACCTTCCAACGATCTGGCGTGTAGGATATCGCGTACTCTATCAGGACTTCAATGATAATGAAGGCCGAGAAAAGTTTAAATACGACGTGACCCAGCATGGTCCGGTCATCGGCGTGTCGATCATTTTTTAAAAAATACGCCGCAACAATATCAACCGCCCGCCATGTCGGGCGGTTTTTTATTGCAGTTCTATGTTGAATTGCGTGCAAACGCTTTATTTATAACAAAAGCATACAATTTACATTTGAGGCATTTGGACTTCTAACCTCGCCGGTGATAGTGATGCGGCTATGCCGTTTCATGACAAGGCATAGTCTTTGGAAAGAAACGTTAGTAAAAACAAATAAATAGAGAGTTTCTGATGATTCAGTTCAACCCAGAAATTTTCTAGAGCGCATTTCGATCTGATTGAATCAGATCGGCGCTCTAAAGTCTTTGTATTTGAAGCATAATCTTATCGATCCTCGTTGAAGAAGGTCCAATTATGCTATAAGCCACGAGGTAAGCATGAGGCTGATTTTTGAACTGCCAGTCTATAGTTCATTCATTGTATTTTCTTTACTTGGCTTCGGTATTTACTTCATCGGGCGTTTAGCGCTGTACCTTCTTTCCAAACATGCAAAGAATGACATTCTCTCCATCCCCATTGGAACATTCATCAGCACAATAGCAACCGCATGGGCCTTGTCTCTGGGCTTTGTGGCTGCTGATATCTGGTCTGAAAACTCCAAGGCAGATCAGGCAACCACTCAAGAACGATCATCTATTTATCGTCTGATTGGAGCGGCCAGCCCAAAAATTCTGGACCTGCCAGAATTGCGCAACACGCTGATTGAATATCGCGAAGCAGTAATCAATGATGAATGGCTAAAGCACAACAATATTGCCCCCTCGCCGACAGTTGAAACCGTATTACAAAAGATCCGCAGACAAATCGTCGATCTCGCAAGAACAGATATTCCAGCGCCGATCATTTCTCAGCTCGTTCATGATTTCGATGAATTGCAAGACGCTCGAAACAGCCGCCTTTCGGTGGGTTCCGCTTCTATCGACACATATAAATGGTGCTTGCTTCTTTTCCTGACGGTTTTGACAGCGATCACCATTGCAACCACCCATGCGGACCGCGTGGTAGCAGGCATAAAAGCTCTTATCATATATGCGACAACAGCCGCCTTTTGCCTATGGATTCTGGCAATACATGCCAATCCATATCAAGGGCTTGAACGCATAGAACCGTCACACCTGTTCACAAATAATAATCCCACATGATAAAGAATAGACCAATAGTAAATAATATTATCGCAATTATTGCTATAGCAGTAACTTCTGCTATATTTGTTGTCACACCTGAACAGGCCACCGCTGCCACATTTCGCGTCTGTCATGGCTATGATTGTTACTACAACACTAAAGTAAACCTGTCAGCACAAGATTTGCGTCGCATTCAGAAACTGTTTCAGAGTGCTCAATCTCCAGATGCAGAAAGAAAAGCTCTGCGCAGTTCGATTGCCCTGTTCGAAGAGCGCAGCACAGCGGCAATTGGCATCCGTGACAAGCCAAGGATGCAATTTGGGAAAGCCCGTATCAAGGGGCAAATGGATTGCGTGGACGAATCTACCAATACGGACAATTTCATTCGCTATATTTATTCGCGTGGCTGGCTGAAACACCACCAGCCAGGCCGGAAAACGACACGAGGAAATTTCTTTGATGGGCGTTATCCGCATTGGACCGCCGTCATACTTGATAGCTACAATGAAAAATGGGCGGTTGATTCATGGTATGAAGCAGGTGGAGGGCTCCCCGACATCATGCTTTTATCTGAATGGAAACGCCGGGGATATGGCGGTAAAAGATAAGTTAAGCCCGGCTATTTACCCAAATATCACAAACAGCTTTTATAAAAAGCTCCATGATGCGTAATATGCAACTTATTCAACGACGAGGATTACCTATGGCTATTCTGAAGAAGTCCTTTGCCGCAGCATGTACAAGCGCACTGGTTGCGTTCAGCATGCTTACCGCGCCGGTTGCAGAAGCATGCACCCGTGCGGTTTATCTGGGTGCCGACAATCAGGTAATTACAGCCCGTTCCATGGACTGGAAGGTGGATGTCGGAACCAATTTGTGGATTTTTCCGCGCGGCATGGATCGCAGCGGCGAAGCAGGCCCAAATTCCATCAAATGGACATCAAAATATGGCAGCGTCATTTCTTCAGGCTATGACATTTCAACCACTGATGGCATGAATGAAAAAGGCCTTGTTGCCAATGTTCTATGGCTCGTAGAATCTGAATATCCTAAATATGACGGGACCGGCCCTGGGCTTTCTATTGCAGCATGGGCCCAATATATCCTCGATAATTTCGCAACGGTGGATGAAGCCGTCAAGGAACTGAGCACTAATCCATTCACAATCGTCACCGATTACGTACCGGGCGAAAACAGACTGGCAACTCTTCATCTCGCAATTTCTGATGCATCCGGGGATAGCGCAATTGTAGAATATATCGACGGTAAGCAGGTCATCCATCACAGCCCTACTTATCAGGTTCTGACCAACTCCCCTACTTTTGAGCAACAATTGGCTCTTCACTCATATTGGACACAGATCGGTGGGACCGTCATGCTGCCCGGTACGAACCGTGCATCAGACCGCTTCACACGCGCAGCCTTCTACATCAATGCCGTGCCAAAAGTTGAAGACCCGGTCGAATCCATCGCCAGTGTTTTCAGTGTAATCCGCAATGTTTCCGTACCATATGGCCTCACAACGCCAGACCAGCCGAACATTTCATCTACACGCTGGCGCACGGTTTCAGATCAGAAACGTAAGCTCTATTTCTTTGAATCGGCACTGACACCCAATATCTTCTGGGTTGATCTTAACACGATCGACTTTTCAGCTGACAAGGGCAAAGTTCAGAAACTCGATCTTGGCCCTGATCAGCGCAATATTTTCTCCGGTGTGGTGAACGAAAACTTCAAGGACGCAAAACCGTTCAAATTCCTTGGAATTTAAAATATGCTCTGAATATATTATTCTGATTTTATCAGATCATACTGTTTTCTGAACTATCCATGATAATGATCAATGAAGCCCTGCATGATTGCAGGGCTTCATTTTCCTGAGGTCAGGACCTGTGAACTTGACAGGAATAACAAAAAGGCCGGAACATCTGAACAGATGAACCAGCCTTGTTATATATAAGCCTTACTATACTGAAGTCTTTGTTTTTAGTTTTTTTCCCATTTCTTTTTTAGAATAACAGGCAGATGCAGCTGAATGATATAAACCAGCAATGCAGCCGACCAGCCAAACATGATGATGCCGCTTGCACCTGTGATCGGGCCAAACAATCGTGTTTTTGCGACTTGAGTAAGATCGCCTGTACCCAATGTCGTATAACTGAGCATGGCCGAGTAAAAAGCGTCTCCGAAATTATCGGTTAAACCCAAATGATAATAGGTGGTTGCCCAGATCAGCACGCTGCAACATAAGCAAAGAAACAAAATCAAGTATAATGTGATCAATGACAGAGTGAGAAACAGTACCCTGTTCTCATCAATTTTATGGCTGATTAGATGAACCAGTGAATAGACAGTGAGTGTGGCCAACAAGTGAACGAACATCACTGTCATCCCGACCGCTGAACCGATTGTGAAATCTAAAATCATTTCTACCCTCTAGAGCGCATCCCGAAAACTGTGAAATGGTTTTCGGACAAAGATGCGCGTTACAACAAATATTCAGAGCGCCAATCTGATTCAATCAGATCGCAACGCGCTCTCGTGCAAGTTTTGCAAGTCAGCCCATCAATAACAGCGTTACCTTAAATTGAATTTAAGACCGGAAATGAAATGTCGATTATAAGGCCCTTCGCTATAAGACGATTTTTAATCGTTAGATGAGGCCAGTTCTGATCCCTCACCTGTGAAAAATATTTAACACCGTGATAGGCAAAAAGTGATCTGTTGAATCAATTATATTGTGCTAATGCTCTGCGCCATAAAGAGCAGTAAGGAATATTCAAAAAATGGAATGGATTCCTATAGTCTTGATGGCATTCAAGGTTATTGTATTGGGCATTTGTATGTTCTTCGCCATTAAGTGGCATTATGATCAAGACAAAAAGAAGAAAAACGAAACAAGCAGATCGCAAGACGACGCTTTATCGCTGCAACAAACCCCAGCCGAAACACATAAGAATTAATCCAGCCTATGAGGAATGGATAATGGCTGTTTTATCCGATGAAACGGCCCATTCCTCTCATTCAACAAATTTTTAGGGTTTTGTTAAGAAAATCGTAACGTATTGAAACAATTTTTTAAGCTTCGTGATTGAATGAATATGGAGATCGAGGCAATGATTATAAAAACAACCGCTGTTGCGTTGGCGCTTGCAGGGTTGGTGGCGAGTTCTCTCGCAGCTTCGGCTAAAACAAGCCGTATTGGCGAATTCAGGGATTGGGGCGTTTATCAGAACACTCAGTTACCCGGGAATAAGTGCTATGCACTCACTGTACCGTCAAGTTTTCTTCCGGCAGGTGTTCGGCATGGCAATAATTTTATACTTATTACCAAGTCTGGATCACATTACAGCCCTCAACTGGTGATGGGCTACGATATGAAAGCCGGAAGCACAGTAAAAGTGATCGTGGATGGCGTTCAATTTCCATTTTTTGCTGAAGGCAATCGTGCATGGGCACAAAATGAAGGCGATGAAGCAAAAATCATTCAAGCCATGCGTTCAGGTCGTTCAGTCAATGTGCAAGCTACATCACAGCGTGGCACACAGACACGCTACACATTTTCACTCATGGGCTTATCCGCATCACTTCAGCGCGTCGATCGGTGCTAGTATTGCCTGACAAAGTGGTTTTCCAAACCAGCTGAATCATGATTCAAGACGGCCTTTCAAAAGTCTTAGGTACATGGCGATCAAAGAAGATCGCCATGATAGGCAAGCCACGTCGCTTCGTTAAAACGCAAAGGCTACCTTTTAACTGACCTTTTTTAGCCAGTCTTAACGCATTGATTTTCTTGTTTTTATAAAATGGTGGGCCCGGAGGGACTCGAACCCCCAACCAAGCGGTTATGAGCCGCCGGCTCTAACCAATTGAGCTACAGGCCCCACGCAACACTGCACCTACCCTAAAGAAACGAAAGACACAAGCTGTCAATTACACAAGTTGCCCTAATACGCACATATTCGATTGCCATTCATGCAGCTCAAACAAAATTAATGCGACCAAGCCCGGTTAATTGCCATTCAATAAGGTTTCAAATCGAATAATATAATGCTTTCCCTTGAAAGGGTATTCAGCACATAAACAACCAAATAAAACAGCAGATCAGAGGATTATTTTACACAATATGCCTCAAAACTCTCTACAGGAGATATCATGAAAAAACGCGCGACCTCCCTTCTTGTCACTTCAGTTTCGGCACTCCTGCTCGCAGGCGCACTGACGCTACCGTCCAAAGCACAGGAGAACCAGATGACGAGACAGCCCGCACGTATCACCGTTACCGGCGAAGGCAAAATGACCTCTGCGCCTGATATGGCGATTCTCAACCTCACTGTATTGCGTGATGCAGAAACTGCCCGCGAAGCCATGACCGCCAATAATGAAGCAATGGCCAAAGTGCTTGAGGCAATGAAAAAGGCTGGGGTGGAAGAGCGTGATTTACAGACAAGCGGCATCAATATTCAGCCGCGTTATGTCTATCCAGATGACAAGAATGGTCTGAAAGAACCAAAAATCAGCGGCTACAGTGTTTCCAACAGTCTCACTGTTCGCGTGCGTGATCTGGCCAAGGTTGGCAATGTTCTTGATGAATCCGTAACACTCGGCGTCAATCAGGGCGGCGATCTGAGCTTTGTTAATGACGATCCGGCAGCGACAATAAATGAAGCACGCAAACGCGCTGTCGCAGACGCTATTGCCAAGGCAAAGACCCTTGCTGAGGCAGCTGATGTGGATCTGGGCCGTGTTATTGAGATCAGTGAACAAAATCGTGGATATATGCCTGTGCCAATCGTACGTCAGGCCAAGATGATGGCAGCGGCAGCACCGGAAGATTCTGTTCCGGTTGCCGCTGGTGAAAACAGCTACAATGTTTCGGTTAATGTCGTCTTTGAAATCAAGGAATAAGGATAGAAAGGGGCGCTCGCTCGCCCCTTTTTCTTTTCTTGATCCAAGATAACAAAAAGCCAGCCTGAATTTCAGGCTGGCTTTTTTATGCCGGGATATATTTAGCGGATGGTCGGGCATCCGCGTGTATTGGCAAATACTGCACTGGCCGGGCGACCGTGGCGCGAGCCACGGACCTGAACTGATTTTCCGCGATATGCAACACGTGCATTACGAATGCCCATACGCTGTGCTTTCATCTTGGCGTTTTCAACTGAACAGGCCGGACCACGATAAGCAGGGCGCCCGTGATGGCGATTGCTGCGATGATCAATCTGGATCAGAGAAGAATGTGCCGATGCATTAAATGCAGGGGCGGCAGCAGACGGTGCTGCATTTGCAGATGCACCGGCAGTAAAGACTGCAGCAAGACCAATTGCAGCTGTGACAACGAACGACTTGAACGAAATTGCGGACATCTTCAAACCCTTTCAAACTTTTATCAGGTGCTCTTCACCCGAGACACAGAACAAGTAATCCATGGAAGATGAACAGAAAGACAAGCTTGCATTCATAATGCATTCAGCTTGGTAAAGATTACAAATCGCATGCATGACAAATCAGAATAAAATTCAATAAAAACAAATATTTAACTTAAAAATTAATATGAAAAGATCACCGGAATCTGAACATTAAACTTAATTAATGCTCTTAAAAAAACTTTCAAACCAGCGGAACCATATGCTGGAGATATTCCTCTTCGTCCACCAGCTCATGATCAAAGGCTGTTACCTTGCCACGAACAGAGACGCCCGCTTCATAGATCGTATCCGGTGAACCTGACACCAGTGGATGCCACCAATAAAGATCAGCACCCTCTGCAACCAGACGGTAAGCACAGGTTGCAGGCAACCAGTTGACCTCATACACAATCTCAGGCGTCAGAAACACACAATCAGGCACTGTCTTGCCACGGTTCGGATAATCACTGCACTTGCAGCTCTGCGCATCCAACAGCGTACAGGCAACGGTTGTCCAGTAGACTTCATCGGTATCATCATCCAGCAATTTATGCAGGCAGCATTGACCACAGCCATCACACAGGCTTTCCCACTCCTGTCGGTTCAGTTCCTCAAGAGATTTTGTTTGCCAGAAAGGTTTCTTATCCATGGTGCTGCATATAGAGCAATTATATATTTTTGGGCATGGGCAAATCGCCGCCCTTCGCTATTGAATGCCGGAACTTGTTGGTTTACACATTTTTTGTCACCCTCATGGCCGTAAGCGTCTTACGTCAGGCAACGCATCAATCTAGCCGGGAACAGCTATCCGCTTTGATGTTTCGTTGCGCGTTCCCGCATAATATTCAGGAATTCATATGTCTGATTTTAACGGTTCACGCCGCCGAAAACTGCCAGCGCGATATGCATCGATTGTAATGCCTTTTATTCTGTCGATCATGATGACATTCGTCGTCTCGCTGATCGCAACGGCGAAAAGCCTCGGCCTTACGCACCCTGATCTCACCTATAGCTGGATGACGTCATGGGCACTGTCCTGGGTAATCGCCTTCCCGGTTCTGCTTGCCATCCTGCCAGTGGTTCGGAAAATAGTCAGCTTTGTCTGCCATCCGCATTAGAGCATAGCGATTTTGCGTAAGATAAATAACTAGAGCATAAAAAAAGCCGCGCAATATTCATGCGCGGCTTTTTCAAATCTCTTTCATGGTTCAGCGGAAAATCGCCTCGCCCTGCTCATCAATAATCTGGCGGCCCTTATTAAGCGAAATGCTGGCAGCATCTTCAAGGCCCGGGCAACGATCCGCACGTACAAAGCGATGCTCTTTCAATTCGCCATCAATCGTTTTGGAAATCACACCGCAAACCTGATACTGGCCACCTTCACTGTAAGGCGTTGCAATAATCAGGAAATCCTTATGTTCAAGACGTCCAGCCTCTTTTGGTGCTGCCGGAGTTTCTGGCGCGGAACCACCACCAAAAAGACGTTTCAAAAAAGACATAACGCTCCCTCTCTTTGAGAGCGCGTTTCGATCTGCTTAAACCAGATCGGCGCTCCAAGTCTTTGTCTTGAAGCGCATCCCGAAAACCGCTTCACATTTTTCGGGATGCGCTCTTATAAAATTCGCCCGAAACCATATCTGGCAACGGGCGAAAATTCTTAGCTGTCGAGGAACGAACGCAGCTTGCGCGAACGGCTCGGATGCTTGAGCTTGCGCAGTGCCTTCGCTTCAATCTGACGGATACGTTCACGTGTTACCGAGAATTGCTGCCCGACTTCTTCAAGCGTATGGTCAGTATTCATGCCGATACCGAAACGCATACGCAGCACGCGCTCTTCACGCGGCGTGAGTGAAGCAAGAACACGGGTCGTCGTATCGCGAAGGTTAGCCTGAATAGCTGCATCAATTGGCAGCAGCGCATTCTTGTCTTCGATGAAGTCACCCAGGTGTGAATCTTCTTCATCACCCACCGGCGTTTCAAGCGAGATCGGTTCCTTGGCGATTTTGAGAACCTTACGCACTTTTTCAAGCGGCATGGCCAGCTTTTCAGCCAATTCTTCCGGCGTTGGTTCACGACCGATTTCATGCAGCATCTGGCGCGATGTACGGACGATCTTGTTGATCGTTTCGATCATATGCACAGGAATACGGATGGTACGCGCCTGATCGGCAATCGAGCGGGTGATTGCCTGTCTGATCCACCATGTCGCATAGGTCGAGAACTTGTAACCGCGCCGATATTCAAACTTGTCGACCGCTTTCATCAGGCCGATATTGCCTTCCTGAATAAGGTCGAGGAACTGAAGGCCACGATTGGTATATTTCTTGGCAATCGAGATAACGAGACGAAGGTTGGCTTCCACCATTTCCTTCTTGGCGATGGTTGCTTCGCGTTCACCCTTCTGAACCTGATTGACGATACGGCGGAACTCGCCAATCGAAATCGCGGTTTCAGTGGCCAGCATCTGAATTTCAGAACGCAAACGATCAATCGCACGTTCCTCTTTCGCAGCAAATTCTTTCCAGCCACGAGCCGACAAAGTGCTGATGCGTTCAACCCAGTTCGGGTCGAGTTCGTGACCCTGATATTCTTTCAGAAAATCTTCACGACGCACACCAAAGGATTCAGCAAGACGCAACAGCCGGCCTTCATTCTGAACAAGGCGCTTGTTGATATCATAAAGCTGTTCGACAAGCTGCTCGATACGATTCTGGTTCAGCGAAAGCGACTTGACCGCCTTGATCAGCTGATCTTTCAGTTCCTTGTAACGGCGTTCCTGACCGGACGACAAGTCTGCCGTCGCCGCCAGACGGCTTTCAACCTGCTGGTCCTGCAATTTGCGCAGCTTGCGATAGGTGTCCGCAATCAGATCAAGCGTTTCCATGACCTGTGGACGCAGCTCGGCTTCCATAGCCGCCAGCGACAGATTGGCCTCATCCTCGTCGTCGTCATCTTCTTCAGAAGGCGTATCACCGCCGACATTGGTAATGTCGTCATCATCACGCGAACGCCGCGGCGCCTTGTCATCACGCGGCTTTTCTTCTTCCACACGCTCGACAATCGGCGCCTGCTTGGCTTCAGGGCCGGCATAGGTGGTTTCAAGATCGATGATTTCACGCAGCAGAATGTTGGATTCATTCAGCTGCTCACGCCAGATGATAATTGCCTGGAATGTCAGCGGGCTTTCGCAAAGCCCGGCGATCATCGTTTCACGACCCGCTTCAATACGTTTCGCAATGGCGATTTCGCCTTCACGTGAAAGAAGCTCCACCGTTCCCATTTCACGCAGATACATGCGCACAGGGTCGTCGGTGCGGTCCGTTGGTTCTTTCTTGGTGGTGGTCGCAGCAACGGCAGTGCCGGTTGCTTCAACCAGATCTCCGCCTTCTTCCTGCTCCTCATCATTATTGTCTTCACGATCAGCTTCCTGCTCATCGTCTTCAACAACATTGATGCCCATATCCGACAGCATAGCCATCGTGTCTTCGATCTGCTCAGATGTCACTTCTTCGGAAGGAAGCACAGCATTCAGCTCGTCCATCGTGACGTAGCCGCGCTTCTTCGCAACCTTGATCATCTTCTTGACAGCATCGTCAGAAAGGTCGAGAAGCGGCCCGTCGGTCGCACCTTCGCGCTCGACTTCGGCTTCTTCGTTTTCCTTAGCCTTCGTTGCCATATTGCTCGTCTCCAGGCGACACCAGTCGCTTCTAAGATATATAGAGTGGTCAAACGGTTTTACGAGAGCTCCGTTTAACTGTTGATTCTGCGAATAGCTGATTTCACGTTAATGCCGAATTAACCCTGCGCTCATTAACGAACCCCGATACCTCTAAAATTCTGTGGCTGATCCGGGATCAATGGTCATCTTCAAGAGCCTGTCCCGTTCTTCATATAATGCCCATCCAGAAAGATTTCAGAAATCCATTCAGGGAATTTTGATCAATATCAGTTCTTTAATCCTTGCTCGAACTGCCGTGATTCCGTCATTTGTGCCGCACGTCAAGAGCGACTCACCTGATTCGGGTCTAAAAAGCGAATCATTTATTGTCGCGGCACCTTTGCGGGGCATTCAGGCAATGATATTTGCTATAAATAAGCACAGCCCGCAGGGTTTTAAAGCCTGACAATCTGTTGTGATTCGCTTATTTCAAATTACGAAGCACCGGGAGCACGCCCCGAGGAAAGTCCAAAACCATCAATCAAGGCTTCAGTCGCCTCTGCCTGGGCAATCTGCTTTTGAATATCAATAAGCCGGGCAAAGACTTCACCTGTTTCATCACTGTCCAGCGATGCCTCAACTGCACGCAATTCCCTATGTAGGGTACGGGCACGCTGATGCAAGTGAAGTGCCTGTTTCAAAGCTTCACGCACATCATCTTCGGCAGCCTGTGCAGTCGCCGTCCATTCGCGGGTACGGCGAACAACCGCTTCAAGCGTTTCAATCAGTTCTCCATGCCCCGCAGCAACCAGTGCCTTGCGCATGGCATAACCGTCTTCGACACGCCCCGATGCAAGCACATCAAGCATGGCAAAATGCAGGACTTTCAAAGCTTCATGTTCAAGATCAAGCGCCGCTATCGCCTCAAAATCATCTTCGATCAAACGCGGATGATTGAGCAGCATCAAAACAATTGCCGTTTCACGCAATGACGCATTACGACCTTTGACCATATTGGAGCGCGTCAAGCTGTCTGAAAAAGCCAGACGTCCGCCAAAGGCGGTCCCGCCGCGACCTTGTTGCTGCGGGCCCCGGCCCTTTCCTTTATCGCGATTAAACGCATTGCCGCCATTGTTTTGTCGCCGCCGCCCGAAAAATGCCTGCGCTCTGTCACGCATTTCCTGACTATAATGACGCCGAATATCCTCATTGGCGATACGATTGGTAATTTCGCGCAAGCGGGATTCAAGTTCTGCACGGCGCTCCGGCGTATCAAAAACACCACTTGCAGTTTCCCGCGTCCAGACCATATCGACCAGCGGCTTTGCATCACGCAGCACAGCATAAAAAGCAGACGGACCTTCTGCCTTGACCAGATCATCAGGGTCCTGCCCTTCGGGGAGCATTGCAAAACGCAGAGATTTTCCCGGTTGCAATGCAGGTAGCCCGAGATCAGCCGCACGATAGGCCGCACGCACACCCGCACCATCGCCATCAAAACACAGAATCGGTTCAGGACTGATACGCCAGAGCAATTCAAGCTGCTCTTCCGTCAGTGCTGTACCAAGAGGCGCCACGGCCTGATGAATGCCCGCCTGTGCCAGCGCAATCACATCCATATAGCCTTCAACGGCAATAATCGGCTTTGCTTCTTCACCGCCTTGCGGCTGACAGGCTTTACGCGCACGCAAGCCGTTATAAAGCACCCGGCCTTTGTGAAAGAGTTCAGTCTCCGGCGAGTTGAGATATTTCGCAGGCGCATCAGCAGAGAGCGCACGACCACCAAAGGCAATAATACGCCCGCGCAAATCCTCGATCGGAAACATGATGCGATCCCGGAACCGGTCATAGGAAACAGCAATGCCTTCGCCATGCACCACCAGACCACAGGCCTCAATCTGGTCTTTTGCAACGCCCTTTGACGCCAGAAACTCTTTCAGAGCATTGCGCGATTCAGGCGCATAGCCAATGCGGAATGTCTGTTGTGTAGCACTTGAAAGTCCGCGGTCACGCAAATAAGCACGCGCTTTGGCCCCGGCCCCGATTTGCAACTGACTTTCAAAGAATTGCGCAGCAAGTTCCATCACATCATAAAGTGAAGCACGCTGCGCCTCACGCTTTTCCATTTCCGGGTCACGTGCAGGCATCGGCACACCTGCCATATCGGCAACGCGCTCAACGGCTTCAGGAAAGCTTGCACCTTCCAGCTCGGTCAGAAACTTGAAATGATCGCCCGTCACCCCGCAACCAAAGCAATGGTAACGACCTTTGCGGTCTTCACAGTGAAAGCTGGGCGTTTTCTCGCCATGGAAAGGACAACAGCCCCAGAAGTCACCCTTTTGCGGATTGCTCTTTTTACGATCAAACGAAACGCGCGTTCCGATCAGCGTCGAAATCGGCACGCGATCTCTTATCTCATCAAGAAAGGAGGGCGGAAAACGCATTAGGCTTATCTCTTTCGGGTCATAAGACTGTTATTCAAAACCTATATAGGCTGGTGCACAGATACAGTCCATTGCTCACACACAACCCTCCCCGCTAATCACATGCATGGACCGATCAGGCAGAGCGTGAGATTTTGTCACAAAACTGACATATATCTTTCACACAGAGGCAACCAAGCTTGATTTAAACTGGTTTCAAGCCCATATTATCGAAATTATATAATTAGCCGGAACATGTTTTTTCTCTTTTCAGTGCCACTACTTAGAGCATAATCCGACCTTCGTTCAACGAGGATCGATAAGATTATGCTTCAAATAAAAGGAGTTAGAGCGTCGATCTGATTCAATCAGATCGGAATCCGCTCTAATAGAAAATTACGGACTAAATAGAGAATTCTGCTCCTCATCCCCCACCCCGAAAGGAGTTTAAGTGAACGGTTCTCTTGTTCTTTTGCATCTTGCCGGTGCTGTTGCACTTTTGCTGTGGGCAACACGCATGGTGCGAACGGGCGTGGAACGCGCTTATGGCGATCGTTTACGACGCCGTCTGCGCAACCAGATGCAAAACCCGCTGCTTTCAATAGGTTTTGGGCTTGTATTGGCAATTGCGCTGCAAAGCTCGACAGCGGTGACACTTCTGGTTGGCTCTTTTGTCGGATCAGGCATTGTCAGCGGTGTCGCAGGTCTGATGGCTGTGCGCGGCGGCGAGCTTGGTTCAGCACTTGTCGTCAAAATCCTGAGCTATGATCTGACCATTCTGGTACCGCTTTGCCTTGTCTGCGGAACAGCTATTTTCATGACCACCGAGCGCCGCGACTGGCGGCAGATCGGGCGTATTCTGGTCGGTATCGGCCTGCTGATCATGTCACTGGAAATGACAGGACAAGCAACCGAACCGCTGCGCCAAAGCGAATTGCTGCCCATTATCGTCGACTATCTTTCAAGCGATCCGGTCACGGCCTATCTTCTGGCAGCTCTTATGACATGGCTGTTTCATTCAAGCATTGCTGCGGTCATCCTGCTCACCACCTTCGCATCGCGTGGACTGATTACGCCGGAACTGGCCGTAATCATGGTTCTGGGCGTCAATCTTGGTTCCTCGATCATCGCACCAATTCTCACCCGTCATGCGCCGCCTGAATCGCGTTTTGTTCCGCTTGGCAATCTGCTGATGCGTGGTGCAGGGTCACTGATCATGCTGATCCTGTTTGAGACATTCAGGCCATCGCTTGCTTTCCTTGGCAACGATCCGGTTTCGCAGGTCGTCAACGCGCATATTCTGTTCAATGTCATTGTCATGATTGCAGGTATTCCACTTTCAGGACTGGTCCTGCGGGCGACCGAAGCGCTGGTACATCTTAACGCGGATAAAAACGCCCCTGCCCAGCCCCTTGAAGTCGAGGAATATAGCGCACTGGATAATGCCGTTCTCGACCGGCCATCACAAGCGCTTGCCAATGCAACGCGCGAAGTTGTCGGCGTATGCGACACGATTGAAGTCATGCTGCGCCGTATTATCGAGCTTTATGAAAAACCGGATCAGGCCCGCATCCATGAACTGGCTTTGCTTGATGACCGCGTTGACGAGAAACATGCCGCGATCAAACTCTATCTGACCAGGCTTGCCAGCAAGGATCTCGATGATTTTGAAGCACTACGCATGCAGGAGCTGATGGGCGCCTGCGTCAAGCTTGAACAGGTAGGCGATATTATCGTCCGCAACATGCTTGTTCATGTGCAGAAGAAAATGGATCACAATCTGGAATTTACAGAAGAAGGCTGGAAGGAACTCAGCCACTTCCACGCCATGGTGCTTGCCAATGCGCATATGGCCTTTAACGTGATTGTTTCTCGCGATGGACATACGGCACGTCAACTCGTGCAGGAGAAAGACAATCTGCGTGAGCTGGAAAAGCAGACGAGTATGCGCCATTTCTCACGCCTGCGCGATGGTTCAACCCGCAGTATCGAAACCAGTACGATCCATCTCGATACCATTCGCGATCTCAAGCAGATCAACTCACTCCTGGCATCCATGGCCTATCCGGTTCTGGAAGAACAGGGTTTGCTGAGAGACACACGTTTGAGAACAGCAAAAAGAGGCTCATAAACAGCCTCTTTTTAAATATCACGCACAACTGGTTCCAAAAGCCGGTTTTTGCTTTTCTGGCTGTTCCCTAAAAATCGATCACCACAGAGGCTGCGCTGCGCCGTGCCTCACCATGATAGACGGCCTCGATGTTATTACCATCGGGGTCGAGTACAAAAGCTGCATAATAATCAGGATGATAAGGACGCTCACCCGGAGCACCATTATCCTGCCCGCCATTATCCAGCGCCGCACGATAAAACGCATCCACTGTCGCGCGATCCTTTGCCTGAAAGGCCAAATGGTGACGCCCCGTCAACACGCCAAGCGCTGCCGGACTATCTGCTGACGACACAACAAGTTCATCAGCCCAGAAATAACCATCATCCGTATCAATGACAGGAATATCCAGAACTGCCAGCACAGCCGTATAAAAATCCTGACTGGCCTTGAGGTCGCGAACAACAAGCTGAATATGGTCGATGAGCCGACCGCGATGCAGTTGTGTGGTTTCCATTGTCGTCCCTCCGATATTGATAGTCTGTGCTTTGCATAATTCCATGCAATCAGAGCAACTCAAAGCACCTTATTGCAGCAAGGTTTTTACGAGAGCACTGGCTTTTGTGAAATCCATCTGCCCTGCATAACGCTCTTTAAGTGCGGCCATGACCTTGCCCATATCACGCAGCCCCTGTGCGCCAATCTCAGCAATAACCGTCTCACAAGCTGCCCTGACCTCATCCTCGCTCATCTGAACCGGCAGAAAATCACTGATGATCGCAATTTCGGCACGCTCACCTTCAGCCAGTTCAATGCGATTGCCTTCTTCATAGATGCGGGCAGATTCTTCACGCTGCTTGACCATCTTGCCAAGAATACCGAGCAATTCTTCATCACCAACCGGGTCTTTTCCCGCACCACGATTGGCAATATCACGATCCTTGACCGCAGCCATGATGAGACGAAGCGTCGACAAACGAAGCTTGTCCTGAGCCTTCATGGCATCGGTCATTGCCTGAGAAATCTCCTGGCGCAGCATATATATCTCCTGATATGAGTAAAATAATGAATTAGAAATGCTTCTAGTCCAAAAGCGGGTACATAAGCAATCATACGCCCTATCCGGGGATGAAGGAAAAGACCTGTTCCCGACATTTCCTGAAAAGCTTGCATTCAAACGATTGACCCGGAGTACAAGTTTCTCTATTGCTCAAAGCTTAGCAGGACATCGGCATGTGCTCACGGCGGGAAGTTTCACCCCCGCTGCTTTTTGGCGCATATATGGCTCCAGAACACCGTTTTTCAAGTTGCTCACGCGTGAGTCTCTGAGAAGCGGACACATGCCGCATGACTGATAAACCAAAATGCGCGCCAGAAGGCGCTGCTAAACCACGCAGGAGTGCACGCCATGACCGAAATGCAATCAAAGACCGCACCCTGGACAATTGCCAAGCGAACCGCTGTTCTGGTGCTTGCAGACGGAACAGTCATCGAGGGTCAGGGCGTAGGCGCAACAGGCGCAATTGAAGCGGAAGTCGTTTTTAACACGGCCCTCACCGGTTATGAAGAAATCCTGACCGACCCTTCCTATGCAGGCCAGATTGTCACCTTCACGTTTCCGCATATCGGAAATGTCGGCGCAAATGTAGAAGACATTGAAGACCTGACACCGGCCAACCGTCACGGCGCGGTCGGTGCGATTTTCAAGGCAGACATCACGACCCCATCCAATTTTCGCGCTCAAGAACATCTCGACGCATGGCTGAAAAACCGCGGCATCATCGCCCTGACCGGCATCGATACACGCGCCCTCACTGCGCTCATCCGCGAACGCGGTGCACAAAATGCCGTCATCGCGCACGACCCGGAAGGCAAATTCGACCTCGACGCACTGAAACTTCGCGCCGCCAGCTGGAGCGGGCTTGAAAATCTGGACCTCGCAAAGGACGTTACCATCGGCCAGAGCCGGACTTGGGATGAGACCCCTTGGGCACTTGGGCAAGGTTATGGCACACAGGCCGAAGCACAATATCACGTCGTTGCTCTCGACTTTGGCGTGAAGCGCAATATCCTGCGCCTGCTTTCAGGTCTCGGCGCAAAAGTGACCGTTCTGCCTGCAACTGCCACGGCAGACGATGTGCTGGCTTACAAGCCAGACGGCATTTTTCTGTCAAACGGCCCCGGCGATCCGGCTGCAACCGGCACCTATGCAGTGCCGACAATCCAGAAACTCGTTGATAGCGGCTTGCCGGTTTTCGGTATTTGTCTGGGCCATCAGATGCTGGCCCTCGCACTCGGCGGAAAAACCGAAAAGATGCATCAGGGTCATCATGGCGCCAATCATCCGGTCAAGGATTACACCACCGGCAAGGTTGAGATCGTATCGATGAATCACGGCTTTGCGGTTGATTCCGACAGTCTGCCGGATCATGTCGAAGAAACCCATGTGTCACTGTTTGACGGCAGCAATTGCGGCCTGCGCGTGATCGGCAAACCAGTCTTCTCCGTACAGCATCACCCGGAAGCCTCTCCCGGCCCGCAGGACAGCCATTATCTGTTCCGCCGCTTCATCAATCTAATCCGCGAGAGCAAGGGCGAAACCCGGCTGCCTGAACGCGAAGAAGCTGCATAAAACTGTGTACGAGCTAAAAATGAAAAAGCCGGGACAAAAGCCCGGCTTTTTCTTTGTCTTGTTTATTCAAGCAATCAGATATCGCCACTGAATGTATCGCAGGAATCAATCTTGCCGCTGTCAAAGCCGCGCTGAAACCACTTGGCGCGTTGTGCTGAAGTGCCATGATTGAAGCTCTCCGGCACAACATAACCCTGTGAGCGTTTTTGCAACGTATCATCGCCGATCTGATGCGCCGCATTGATCGCTTCTTCAAGATCACCGGCTTCCAGAATACCCTTTTGATTGGTGTAATAGCCCCAGACACCTGCAAAGCAATCTGCCTGCAACTCCACACGCACCGACATCTGGTTAGCCTGCGCTTCATTCATCTGCTGGCGCATCTGGTTAAAGCGCGGCAGAATACCAAGCAGGTTCTGCACATGATGCCCGACCTCATGTGCAATCACATAAGCATTGGCGAAATCCCCCGATGCACCAAACTTGGTTGCAAGCTCGTTGAAAAAGTTGAGATCAAGATAAAGCTTGCGATCCCCGGGGCAATAAAATGGCCCGGATGCGGAGGATGCCATACCGCAAGCTGAGCGCACACCGTTGGAAAACAGAACCATTGTCGGCGGTGCATAGGTCTGCCCGCGCGACTGGAAAATACCGCTCCATGTGTCTTCGGTTTCAGCGAGAATCGTACGCGCAAACTGCGTTGCCTCATCATTGGCAACCTTGCCGCCGCTGCTCTGCTGTGAAGTCTGGGTCGAGTTGATACTGCCATCGCCGAACAAAAACGGCAGCGGATCGATACCAACCGCACGAAGAACAAAAAACATCACGACAAGAATGATTATGCCAGAAAGGCCACCGCCGCGCATGATACGGAAGCCCGGACCGCCACCCATACCACTGCCACGACCAAAACCACCGCCCAGGCCACTATTTTGCTGGCCACGCACATCTTCAACATTATCGCTTTGCCTACGGCCTTGCCAACGCATGGACCAACTCCCCTTCACCGTGCACCCCCAAAAGGTAGCACCTGACTATTGCATATAATTGTCGCACAAACAGTTGGTGCGGCAACATAAAAAGTAAATCAGCATGAATTACAAACAAAAACATGCCTGCAATATTCGCACAGATAAGCCACACCACAGCCAATCAGCCCATAAGTTTTGCTATATGCCCTCATTTTCTTTGAAATAAGGACATTTGTGGGGTTCCGCTTTCGCTCATCATTGCCTATAAGGCCCACTTAGCCCACAGAATACACTTCTGCCAACCCGCCGGAAAACCGTGCGGGCTTTTCTGGCAGGCTAAAACCACAGAATAGGACGCCCCCATGCCGAAACGTACAGATATCAAATCGATCCTGATCATCGGCGCAGGGCCCATTGTCATTGGTCAGGCTTGCGAATTTGACTATTCCGGCACGCAAGCCTGTAAAGCGCTGAAAGAGGAAGGCTACCGCATCATCCTCGTCAATTCCAATCCGGCGACCATCATGACTGACCCGGACCTGGCAGATGCAACCTATATCGAACCAATCACCCCGGAAGTGGTTGCCAAGATCATCGCCAAGGAACGCCCGGACGCATTGCTGCCGACCATGGGTGGCCAGACCGCACTCAACACTGCATTGTCGCTCCGCCGCATGGGAGTTTTGGAGCGCTATAATGTTGAGATGATCGGTGCGAATGCGCAAGCTATCGACAAGGCGGAAGATCGTGCGCTCTTTCGCGAAGCCATGGAAAAAATCGGCCTTGATACGCCGAACTCCATGCTCGCCAACGCGACTGAGATCAAGGACGAAGACCGCAAGCACCACGAAGCCAGACGCGCGGAAGTGAAATCGCAATATTCCGGCGATGATCTGGATAAGGCGCTCGACAAGCTGGAAACCGAATGGCAGCTCGGCGAAGTCGAGCGCAAGCAACGCTATATGAGCCACGCGCTTGCAAAGGCCGCTCAGGCGCTCGACGTTGTGGGTCTGCCTGCCATTATCCGCCCAAGCTTCACCCTTGGCGGCACCGGCGGCGGCATTGCCTATAATCGTCAGGAGTTCTTCGAGATCATCGAACGCGGCCTTGATGCGTCGCCAACCACCGAAGTGCTGATCGAAGAATCGGTTCTTGGCTGGAAAGAATATGAAATGGAAGTTGTCCGCGACAAGGCGGACAATTGCATCATCATTTGCTCGATCGAAAACCTCGATCCGATGGGCGTTCACACGGGCGACTCTATTACTGTGGCCCCGGCGCTGACGCTCACTGACAAAGAATACCAGATCATGCGTAACGCCTCGATTGCGGTGCTGCGCGAAATCGGCGTCGAAACCGGCGGCTCGAACGTGCAATTTGCGATCAACCCTGCCAATGGCCGGATGATCGTCATTGAAATGAACCCGCGCGTATCGCGTTCGTCTGCACTTGCTTCCAAGGCAACCGGCTTCCCGATTGCCAAGGTCGCAGCCAAGCTTGCTGTCGGCTACACGCTGGATGAGCTGGATAATGACATCACCGGTGGCGCAACACCGGCCTCGTTTGAACCTTCGATCGATTATGTTGTCACGAAGATTCCGCGCTTTGCCTTTGAAAAATTCCCCGGCTCTTCGCCAATTCTGACCACAGCCATGAAATCGGTCGGTGAAGTGATGGCGATTGGCCGTACATTTCAGGAAAGCTTGCAAAAAGCGCTTCGCGGCCTTGAAACCGGCCTCACCGGTCTTGATGAAATCACCATTCCAAATATTGAGGAAGGTGATGAAAAAAATGCAATCCGTGCTGCTATTGGCACACCGACGCCAGACCGTCTGCGCATGGTTGCACAGGCAATGCGTCTCGGCCTCAGCACACAACAGATCCACGATGTATCAAAAATCGATCCGTGGTTCCTTGAGCAGATTGAAGAAATCATCAATACCGAAGCGCGTATCCGTGAACATGGCCTGCCACAGGACGCAGAAAACCTGCGTATGCTCAAAGCCATGGGCTTCTCTGACGCCCGTCTTGCAGGGCTTATCGGCAAAGACGCAGAAGATATTGCAAATCTGCGTGGCGAACTTGATGTCCACCCGGTCTATAAGCGCATCGATACCTGTGCTGCCGAATTTGCTTCACCAACCGCCTATATGTATTCGACCTATGAAACACCTTTTGTCGGTCAGCCACGTTCAGAAGCAGAAGTGTCGGATCGCAAAAAGGTTGTCATTCTGGGCGGCGGTCCAAACCGCATTGGTCAGGGTATTGAGTTCGATTATTGCTGCTGCCATGCGGCTTTCGCACTCAATGACGCCGATTATGAAGCCATCATGATCAACTGCAACCCGGAAACGGTTTCCACCGATTATGATACATCGGATCGTCTTTACTTCGAGCCGCTGACAGAAGAAGACGTGCTGGAAATCCTGCGTGTCGAAAAAGAAAAAGGCACACTCCATGGTGTAATCGTGCAGTTTGGTGGCCAGACACCACTCAAGCTTGCAAACGCTTTGGAAAAAGCCGGCATTCCAATTCTCGGCACATCGCCGGATGCAATCGACCTTGCAGAAGATCGTGATCGTTTCCAGAAGCTGCTGATCAAGCTTGGCCTCAACCAGCCAAAGAACGGCATTGCCTATTCGGTTGAACAGGCCCGCCTGATCGTTGCCGATCTTGGCTTCCCGCTGGTAGTGCGTCCTTCCTATGTTCTGGGTGGTCGCGCCATGCAGATCATTCATGACGAACGTGGATTGCAGACCTATCTTCTTGATACCGTTCCTGAACTGGTGCCGGAAGACATCAAGGCCAAATATCCAAACGACAAGACCGGCCAGATCAATACGCTTCTTGGCAAAAACCCGCTTCTGTTCGACACCTATCTGACACAGGCTATCGAAGTGGACGTTGACTGTCTTTGCGATGGCAAGGACAGCTTTGTTTCCGGTATCATGGAACATATTGAAGAAGCAGGCATTCACTCAGGTGACAGCGCCTGCTCGCTGCCTGTGCATACGCTTTCTTCCGAAATCGTCACCGAACTGGAACGCCAGACCGCAGCCCTTGCAAAAGCGCTGAATGTCGGCGGATTGATGAATGTGCAGTTTGCCATCAAGGATGGAGAAATCTTCATTCTTGAGGTCAACCCACGCGCTTCGCGTACGGTGCCATTTGTTGCCAAAACTATCGGCACACCGATTGCCAAGGTTGCAGCCCGTATCATGGCAGGCGAAAGCCTTGAAGAAGCACTCGGCGCTTATGGCGGCAAGCCCAAAACCCCTTCCCGCCCGCATATTGCCGTCAAGGAAGCCGTCTTCCCCTTTGCACGTTTCCCAGGTGTTGATACACTTCTCGGACCGGAAATGCGCTCAACCGGTGAAGTCATGGGCCTCGACTATGATTACGCTCTCGCTTTTGCCAAGGCACAGCTTGGTGCAGGCGTAGAACTTCCGCGCGAAGGCACGGTTTTTGTGTCCGTTCGCGACGAAGACAAGGAACGGGTCCTTGGTCCGGTACGCAAACTGGCAAGCATCGGTTTCAAGGTCATGGCAACCGGCGGCACGCAGCAATTCCTTGCAGCCCATGGTGTGGAAGCAGTCAAGATCAATAAGGTCATCGAAGGTCGTCCGCATGTTGAGGATGCGATTCGCAATCGCCAGATTCATCTGGTCTTCAACACAACCGACAGTGCGAGTGCTGTTTCCGACAGCAAGTCGATCCGCCGTGCAACCTTGATGCAGAAATTGCCATATTACACCACCATGGCAGGGGCAGAAGCAGCCGCAGAAGCAATTGCAGCCCTTAAAGCCGGTTCGATGGAAGTACGTCCATTGCAGGATTATTTCCACGCATAAGCGGAAATTGCAGGAACTGAAAAAGCCGCAGATGACAATCTGCGGCTTTTTCTTTTCGCACTAAATTCGGGATTTTTCAGCTCTGATGCGGCAGACGCAACGGATCAGCATGCACATCCATCTCAATTTGAAGCTGGCGGGTAAACAGCTCATTATGGCCAATGCCCTTGCCAATATGGATAACGGCCGTGTTTTTTAATGGCCCCGTCAGAATAGCATAGGCACGCTTGCGCGCATCTTCATCCATTCCATCAAGCGCACCATCAATCACCACCCAGCTTGGATTTTGCAAAACAAGCCGTGCGAAAGCAAGGCTCTGCTTTTCATCCGCCGTCAGTGTTCTGTCCCAGCGCAAAACACGATCAATCTGGGGTTCCAGCCGCTCCAGACCGGCAAACTTAAGAACTTCAAGCACCTGTGTTTTTGAAAAATCGACAGCATTAAGCGGATAGACAACCGCATCATGAAGACTGCCCGGCGGTATATAGGGTGCATGGGGGATGAAGGCGATACGATCCCCCGCTGGCAGGCCAATCCGCCCGCTTCCCCATGGCCATAATCCAGCCAAAGCCCGAAACAGCAGGCTGCGGTCTTGCTCGGTTGCCCCGCTTACAATCAGACGTTCACCGGGTTGAATGACGACATCTTTTTCCATCAGATTGAGACAGCCATCAGGCGCTGCGATTGAAAGATTATCAATTGTCAGCTTTTCACCCTGATTGATTTCGACACTGATCTGACGATCCAGATGCCCGATCTCATCCATACGCAGAATGGCCTGACGAAAACTTGCAACCCGCAGCAATGTTGCACGCCAGTCAGCAATGGCGCCAAAATTATCGACAAACCAGCGAAGTGAATTATGCACCTGTGTAAAAGCACCGACTGCCATCATCAGTCCGCCAAATGTCAACCCGCCCGAAAAATAGACCGGTGCTGCAACGAGGATTGGCGCAACAATGGTAAACCAGCCATAACCTGCTGTAACCCATGTGAGATTTGTTGTAGCAATGACAATACGCTTGATCGCCGCCAGCACCGCATCAAGATCACGATCCAGTCTGCGGCGCTCATCGGCTTCACCCCGCGCAAGCGTCACGGCATCAATATGCTCATTCACACGCATCAGCGAAAAGCGAAAATCTGCCTCACGCGCATAGCGATTGGCATTGTAATTAACAAGACTGCGTCCCACAAACCAGGAAAGCAGCGATGCAGAACCGGCATAAATCACCGCCGCCCACACCATGTAACCGGGGATTGAAAAACTATAGCCCCCGACATGAAATACAAAGCCGCTTGAAAGCGACCATAAAACACCGACAAAACTCACCAGAATAACTGTCGATTGCAGCAGATTGATACCAAGATCGCTTGTCGTCTCTGCCAGATGCCGGGCATCTTCCTGCAAGCGTTGATCGGGGTTGATACCAATCTCGCCCGCTTTCGCCAGACGAAACGCCCTGCCGGGCTGTAACCACTGCCCCACCAGATCACGCGCCAGCCCATCACGCAATTTCAGTTTGAACATCTGATTGAGCCATGTCTGCGACACGTTGAGAACAAGAATTGACCCGGCAATCGCAAAGAAGATCAGCAATTGATGGAAAAAGGCGCTCAGATTTCGATCCGAAAGCGCATTATAAAACGGCACATTCCAGCGATTAATCGCCACCTGTCCCACTGCGATCAGAACGATGAGGGTAAATATGCCTGTTCCCAGTGCAATAAGCTGGTTGCGCACAGGCGACACCCAGAATGCACTTATCATCAGGCGAATCTGTGAAAAAAGACCGCTGCCGTCATGCTGATCCATGCCTTGCCGCTTTGATTGGGACACGACGACTTTCCTCACTGAACCTGCAATTTCATATGAACGATATTATTGAACAAATATAGTCTCCGAAACCAGCCGGGACCGGATATGCAGCAGAAAAAACATTACAGAAATAGGCTTTGAAAGATAGAAAAGCTTGTCTTGTGCTGGTCAAATTTGTCGCATATAGTTTGATCATCGATTTTTCGGTCAAGTGACTTTGCGACCCGCCCGGCCTGCCGTGCTTCCTGACGATCTCCTGTCCATAAATTCGATCCACAGGGACGTATGCGAAGCATGCGGACTAACGACTACTAATGTTACAAAGGAATTTCCCATGGCTACGGGAACAGTTAAGTGGTTTAACACGACCAAGGGCTTCGGCTTCATTCAGCCTGATCAGGGCGGCACGGACATTTTTGTCCATATTTCCGCTGTTCAGCGCGCGGGCCTCGCTACCCTTGATGAAGGCCAGAAGGTATCCTACGAAATCGTAGAAGACCGTCGTTCGGGCCGTTCGTCTGCCGACAACCTCGTCGCAGCATAAATTTTGCCGGATAGGCTAGGCCCGGATAGGCTGAGCTATGTCTCCCGAAAGCGGGAACCGGTTTTGGGATAAGGTATGCGATAAAATAAAAAAGGCGGGGCCACACCCCGCCTTTTTCTTTATTTAGGATAATATGACGATCCGGTTGGAAACTGTTCAATCAGTTTCATTGAATGAATATATGCGAGTCGCTGATAGAAACGACCATTTCGGCAACACATCACGTGATGTTGCCGGAATTTATTACGAAACAGCAAAGCTTTTGTTGCGATTCACGCGCCAATGCGACATAGAAAGTCCGCAAGACCGGACCATGCCCGGTGCCGGTTATCTGATCCTGCCATCTATGGAGATCTATCATGGCATTTCTCGCCGACGCCCTTTCCCGTGTAAAACCATCTGCGACTATTGCGGTCAGCCAGAAAGCACGCGAACTGAAAGCCAAGGGCAAGGACGTGATTGGTCTTGGAGCGGGTGAACCCGATTTCGACACTCCAGACAATATCAAACAGGCTGCTATCGACGCGATCAACCGCGGCGAAACCAAATATACCCCTGTTGCCGGTATTCCTGAATTGCGTCAGGCCATCGTTGCCAAGTTCAAGCGCGAAAACGGTCTCGACTACAAGCCTGAACAGGTCATTGTAGGCACCGGCGGCAAGCAAATTCTGTTTAACGCGTTCATGGCAACCCTGAACCCGGGTGATGAAGTGATCATCCCTGCTCCATACTGGGTCAGCTACCCTGAAATGGTTGCGATCAACGGCGGAACCCCGGTTTTTGTCAACACCAAGATCGAAGACAACTTCAAGCTGACTGCAAGCGATCTGGAAAAGGCGATCACCCCTAAGACCAAATGGCTGATCTTCAACTCGCCATCAAACCCGACAGGCGCAGCTTACACAGAATCCGAACTGAAGGCCCTGACCGACGTTCTTGTGCGCCATCCGCAGGTATGGATTCTTACCGACGATATGTATGAGCATCTCGTCTATGGTGATTTTGTCTTCACGACACCCGCTCAGGTCGAGCCTTCGCTTTATGAGCGCACACTCACCATGAACGGTGTGTCGAAAGCCTATGCCATGACCGGCTGGCGTATTGGTTATGCAGCAGGCCCGTTGCAGCTCATCAAGGCCATGGACATGGTGCAGGGTCAGCAGACCTCGGGTGCCTGCTCCATCGCCCAGTGGGCTGCTGTCGAAGCGCTCAATGGCACACAGGACTTCATCCCGGAAAACAAGAAAATCTTCCAGGCACGTCGTGATCTGGTCGTTTCCATGCTCAATCAGGCAACCGGCATTCATTGCCCGACGCCAGAAGGTGCATTCTATGTCTATCCGTCATGCGCCGGATTGATTGGAAAGAAAACGGAAGCTGGCAAGCTTATTGAAACCGACGAAGACTTTGTAACTGAACTGCTCGAAGCAGAAGGTGTTGCAGTCGTTCACGGTTCTGCTTTCGGCCTTGGACCAAACTTCCGCATTTCCTATGCGACTTCTGACGAACTGCTTGAAGAAGCCTGCACACGCATTCAGCGCTTCTGTGCAAGCCTGCGCTAAAATCTTCAGAGAAAAGCAATGACGAAGGGGCCGAAAGGCTCCTTTTTCGTATCTGCTTATTTTTAAAATGCTTTGCTTGAGCGTAAAGCCAAAAAAAAAGCCAGACAAATGTCTGGCTTTGAATTTTGAAGGTGCCTTTAAGGCGAACCTCCAGAGGGGAACACTTAGCGCGCGCAAATGGGAGGAGGAAACGCAACGCTAAGATGACTTCTATATGCCTTGTGATTATTGTTTTTGCAACTCAACTTTATCACAATACAGCTATGCATTTTTCGCATAGCTCGAAATCAGAAAAAATATATTAAATTTCAATATGTTATCCATTAACCACAAAATTAATTTAATAAATGCCTCCTGTTATAACAGCCCAATTGATAGGCAACAACAAGCAATGGATGCCTCGAAATTTAGCAAATCAGCGAAGCAGTCAGCCTCTACAGGCGCTGTAACCGCACTGTCATAAAACGATCACGGCACCGCATCCAATCTGTCACACAACAGGCATAGAAGCCCTCGCAAGGAGCACCGTTGCATGCATTACGCTGCAATCAGGCACCATTTCCAGGAAGGATGTCCTATGCGAATCATTCAGATTACCGATACCCATCTCAGTCCAGACAAAGACCATTTCAACAGCAACTGGGCACCACTGGTGGAATGGGTCAAAGCACAAAAGCCGGATTTGATCATCCATACCGGTGATTTGAGCATTGATGGCGCGGATATTGAAAGAGACCTCGCATTCTGCCGCGATAAAATTGCAGAACTTCCTGTCCGTGTGCTCAGCCTGCCCGGCAATCATGACATTGGCCACCTGCCCGGCAGCCATCAGCCGGTTAACATCGAGCGTTTTGCACGCTGGCGTGAATATTTCGGCGCTGACCGCTGGTCAGAAAATATTGGCCAATGGCAGATCATCGGTCTTAACAGCCTTATCATTGGTGCAAATACTGATGAAGAAGAAGAGCAGTTTCAGTGGCTTGAAACAGAACTCGGCAATAGCCAGGGCAAACCGGTCGCAATCTTTGCCCATAAACCGGTTTTTGTCGATCATCCTGATGAAGGTGACACAGGCTATTGGGGCATTCGCCCGATAGCGCGTCAAAGGCTTTTTGATCTGTTTGCCGCCCATAATGTCAAGCTGCATGCAAGCGGCCATCTGCATCGCGCCTGGTCAGGAGAAGCGAACGGCACCCGTTATATATGGGCACCGGCTGCGGCTTTCGTTGTCGGATCAATCGAGCGCGACCTGCCGGGAGAACGCATTCTGGGAGCAGCTGTTCATGATCTGGGCGACACAGCCACAAGCCAGATAGTCCATATTGAAGAACTGACACCTTATCTCATTGATGACGTTATCCATGAGGTTTATCCGCATAATGCAAACAGGGACCGCAATGAACAGGAGACTGAGCAGTCCATTGCCTGATTGCCAGAGCAAAAACATAAAGGCCGCGCTGATGTCAGTGCGGCCTTTAAATTTGATCAAAAATCAAAACGCCCAGTTTCTTGCTTTTAAGAAAAGGAAATCCCGGAACGCATGCAGCTTGGCCGAATTCTTCAAAGCTTCCGGGTAGCAGAAGAATGTATCAAAGGACGGAATTTCCTCCAGATCCGGCAGAAGCTGTACCAGACCGGATTCCTTGTCAGCCATATAGTCAGGCAAGACTGCAATACCGACACCACGCTGCACTGCACGACGGATAGAAAGCAAATTATTGACCTGCAAAACGGGAACACGCGTACTGCCATCTGTGCGCCCCGCAATTTCCAGCCAGTTCAGTCCCGTCAGATAGCTTGGCGCAGGCTCACCAAATGTCACCACACGATGCTGATCGATTTCCTCGACCGAATCCAGCTTCCCATGTTTGGAGACATAGCCTGCCGATGCATAGAGATGCATATGTACAGTAAACAGCCGGCGCTGAATCAAATCCGGTTGCTGGGGCTGGCGCAGGCGGATAGCACAATCCGCATGACGCATGGTCAGATCCAGCTCTTCATTATCAAGAATAAGCTGCAACTGAATATCAGGATACAGGTCAACGAACTCCTGAATACGTTCGATCAGCCAGCCAGAACCAAGACCAACCGTCGTGGTGACACGCAGACGACCTGTTGGCTTCTCTTTGCTTTCTGCAAGCTTGGAGCGAACATTTTCAAGCTTCATCAGCACGTCATGCGCCGTACGGTAAAGCGTTTCGCCCTGCTCCGTCAGAATAAGCCCACGCGCATGGCGATGGAACAACGGAACACCGACATCCTGCTCAAGTGCACTGACCTGGCGCGAAATAGCTGACTGCGACAGATGCAATGTTTGCGCAGCATGGGTAAAAGACCCCGCTTCCGCAGCAGCATGGAATATGCGCAGTTTATCCCAGTCAAGCGGTGCGACCACCTTTTTCCCCTCTCGTTACTCCGCAGCTTCGTGCAGCGGTTCCTGTGCAGCCAACCAGCGCTCTGCTTCCAGAGCCGCCATACAACCCATACCGGCAGCCGTTACAGCCTGCCGGTAAATATCATCCGTCACATCGCCCGCAGCAAAAATACCCGGAACATCCGTGGCCGTTGAATCAGGCGCCGTCCAAAGATAACCATTTGGCTTCTGTTTAAGTTTACCTTCAAACAAGGAAACGGCTGGAGCATGGCCAATGGCAATAAAAACGCCGTGAGCATCATGAATATGTGTCTCACCTGTAACAATATTCTTGAGACGCACACCTGTCACGGTCGCCCCCATTGGCGGCTTGGCTTGAGTACCGACAATCTCGTCAATCACACTGTTCCAGACAACATGGACATTTTCGCGCGACAAAAGACGGTCCTGCATGATCTTTTCAGCGCGGAAACCTTCACGGCGATGCACAACAGTCACGCTCTTTGCGATATGCGAGAGATAAAGCGCTTCTTCGACAGCCGTGTTACCACCGCCAACCACCACCACATCCTTGCCGCGATAGAAAAATCCGTCACAGGTCGCACAGGCTGAAACGCCACCACCCATAAAGGTCTGTTCGCTTTCAAGACCCAGCCACTTGGCCTGTGCCCCGGTCGCAATAATCAGTGCATCACAGGTGAAAACCGTACCGGAATCGCTCATCAACCGAAATGGGCGTGACGTGGTATCGACTTCAGTAATAATATCATACAGGATTTCGGCACCGACATTCTGTGCCTGCGTAGCCATCTGCTCCATCATCCATGGACCCTGCACTGGATCGGCATATCCCGGATAATTTTCAACATCAGTGGTGATCATCAACTGCCCGCCTTGCTGCAAACCTGTAATGATGATCGGTTTAAGCATCGCACGCGCTGCGTATATTGCGGCGGTATAACCCGCCGGACCTGAGCCGATAATGATAACGGGCGCGTGACGCTGTGACATAAGGAAGTTCTCCGCTCGAAAATCGTTTCAGGCTATTTGGGCATGCAAGCCAGCGCACATGCGCAGCTTGGCCAATATCCTGATATTGCTTACCAAGGTAGGCTGCTCACCCTGCCATTGCAAGACAAGACCACCATCAGAAATACGTTCTCCAAGCCTTATAGTGCCATTGCGAAAAGCCAATAAGCCACAGGCGCATTGCAGCCGGCAAATTCCCGCGTTAAACACACAAAGCAAGAAGCAGCTTTCAAAAACTCTGGAGCCGACAGCCATCTATAAGACAGTTGCCAATATATGTGCGCGCTTCGGCCTTGTCATGGCTGTTGCAATGCTGCTGCCTGCGGCCATCGATCTGCGCGACGGCAGCGATGACTGGCTGATCTTTGTGCGTTCAGCTGCTGCAACAAGCGCACTTTCAGCCCTCATTCTGCTTGCCACACAAAACCAGAATACGCGCTTCACACCGCGTCTTGGTTTTCTGTTAACGGCATGCCTGTGGCTGACAGCAAGCTTTCTTGGGTCAATCCCGCTCTATTTTTCGCATCTGCCAATCAGCTATGCGACCGCTTTCTTTGAAGCCATGTCGGGCGTGACATCAACAGGGGCGACCGCCCTTACCGGCCTTGACGATATGCAGCGCGGCATTTTGCTCTGGCGCTCACTTCTATGCTGGATCGGCGGCGTGGGCTTTATTGGTTTGGCGCTTTTGATGCTGCCATCGCTGCGTGCAGGTGGTCTGGCGCTCTTTCATATGGAAAACTCCGATAAATCGGAAAAAATCCTGCCCCGGATGAACCAGATTGCGCTTGGCATCATCACCGCTTATCTCAGCCTGACAGCAGCCTGCATGATCGCCTATTTTGCTGTCGGCATGAGCATATTCGATGCGGTCAATCATGGTCTGGCAACGGTCGCAACCGCAGGCTTTTCGACCCATGACAATTCCTTCGCCTATTATGAAAATAATCAGATGCTGCTGGTCGTTTCGACCATCTTCATGGCGCTCTCCGCCTTACCTTTTGTGCTTTACATCAAGGCCTTCATGCCACGGCGCTTGGAATCTCTGGCCGACCCACAGGTAAAATTGTTTTTCACCCTCATTATCGGCTTCAGCTTCATTCTTGCAGTCGTCTTGCGCCTTGGCACGCATATCCCCTTTGGCGAAGCGCTGATTGCAGCGTCATTCCATTTTGTTTCAGTCATCACCACCACAGGCTTTACCACTGAAGACTATTCATTATGGGGACCACCAGCCATCGGCATTTTCTTCCTTGCAAGCTTTCTTGGCGGATGCGCAGGCTCGACATCAGGCGGCATCAAAATGAACCGGCTGATCATTTTGTGGAACCTGACACGCGCTAATCTCGCCCGCCTTGTCATGCCCCATGCCGTCATAAAAATCCGGTACGGCTCTTCGGAAGTCTCTGGAGAGATCGCGCAAAACGTATTGCTCTATCTGTTTCTTTATATTGCATCGCTCATTATCGGCGCGGTTCTGCTGGCATCTCTTGGCCTGGATTTCGTATCCGCCTTCACCGGCGCCCTGACCGCACTGTCCAATGTCGGGCCGGGCTTTGGTGACATTATCGGCCCTGTTGGCAATTTTTCGACCATCCATGATCCCGCACTTTGGGTACTCTCATTTCTCATGCTGGTTGGCCGTCTTGAGCTGATCACCATCTTTATTCTGTTCACACGTACTTTCTGGATGCGCTAACCACACTTTAGACGGTTTACATCCTGTCATTTCTTTTGGTATGAGCAAGATAACATTGCGCCATAACGGTGCTAAGTGTTTTATAATTACAACTGACTGAAATTTCGTTGCGCGGAGTTTTATATGCCTATCAAGGCTGATCTGGATGACATCGATTGGAAAATCCTTCGGGAGCTCCAGAATGACGGGCGCATCACCAATGTCGAACTCGCTGAGCGGGTCGGAATTTCGGCCCCTCCCTGCTTGCGCCGTGTGCGTAAATTAGAGGAAAGCGGCGTCATCCGCGGCTATCGCGCCATTCTTAATGGCAATGCGCTTGGTCAGGATCTGGTAGCCTTCTGTTCCGTTGGCCTGCACCGTCAGGCAGATGCCGATCTGAAGGCTTTTGCCGAAAAGACAAAGCAGTGGCCACTGGTACGCCGCGCATGGATGGTATCGGGCGAATCCGATTTCCTGCTTCACTGCGTTGCCCGTGATCTCAACACGTTCCAGAGCTTCGTTATCGAAGAGCTGACTGCGGCTCCCAATGTGGATTCGGTCCGTACAGCATTGACCATTCGTCCGGTTAAGGACGAACCACTGATGATTCTCTAGAGCGCATTCCGAAAAGTGTGAAACGGTTTTCGGACAAAGATGCGCTCTAAAACATTTCCCGCAAACTGCGAAGCGGTCTAATCAATTACTTGGCGCTGAAGACCCGCTCGTAAACTGCACTGATTGCAGCAGCTTCCTTTTCGAGCGGGAAAGCTGACTGCACATAAGTAAGCGCATTTTCACCATGGCGCTCAGCCATGGCCGGATTGGCAAGATATGGCTCGATTGCATCGCGCAGTGCCTTACCATCACCTGCGGCAACAAAACTGCCCGTGCCTTCTGCGATCATTTCGGCATAGGCACCGGCATCACTTGCAACGACCGCAGTTCTGGACGCCATGGCTTCAAGCGGCGTCAATCCAAAACCTTCATTGCGTGATGGTGCGACATACAACGTCAAACGCCGGTACCAGATGCGTATATCCGGCACTTCGCCAAGAATATGAATACGATCCTGTAAACCTGCTTGCGCGATCCGCGCCTTGAGGTCATCTTCAAAGGCCTGATGTTCAGCAGTTGTGCGCCCGGTAATGATTGCCGTCCAGTCCGGGTATTTTGGCAAAAGCGCAATCATCGCATCGACAAACAGATCAGTCCCCTTGGAATGACGCACCCGGCCAAAGCAGCCAATAGCATATTTACCCGGCAAGCCGGAGGCGCTGAACATATCATCAGCACCCACCGGCGGATGAAAGCGTTCAAGATCAACACCATGCATAATCACGTCATGCGGAACTTCGAGAAAGCTTCCCGAGCGACCACTGGTTGCAATCACCGCATTCATGCGGCGGATCAGCCATTTGGTAAATGGCTTGTGGTGGCGTTGCGCAGCCGAGGTAAATACCAGCCGCAATTTCATGCGCAAAACATCGCGCATGAAAATCCCGGACAGCATCTCGATATTGCGTCGCGCATGCCAGATACGAAAACGTCGCTGCGCAGGTTTTTTCCAAAAGGAGAAAAGCGCCGACCAACCAAGATGTGGCAGATTGTCAGGCAGGCCCGGCCCCATTGTCGCAATGCCCAGCCCCTTTGCACGCTGCAAGGGGATAAGCTGCACAATGGTCGAGGTCACACCCGAAAGGCGGCGCTTGAAATTGGGCGCAACAACCTCAACCTGATCAACGGGAACCGTTACTTCAGACATCAAACAAACTTGAAACCGAGAATCTCATAAGAGCGCGAACCACCGGGCGCATTCACCTCAATCGTATCGCCTTCGCCCTTGCCGATCAGCGCACGCGCAATGGGTGAGGAAATCGAAATGCGGCCTTCCTTCACATTGGCTTCCTGATCGCCAACGATCTGATAGGTTTTTTCTTCTTCAGTATCTTCATCAACCAGCGTGACAGTGGCACCAAACTTGATTTTGTCGCCAGAGAGCTTGGTAACGTCAATGACTTCCGCACGGCCAACAAGATCTTCAAGCTCGTTGATTCGGCCTTCATTCAGGCTCTGCGCTTCTTTCGCTGCATGATATTCAGCATTTTCCGAAAGATCGCCATGTGCACGGGCTTCTGCAATTGCCTCAATAATCCGAGGGCGCTCAACTTGCTGACGCATACGCAGTTCTTCCTTGAGGTTTTCAAAACCGCCAGGAGTCATCGGGAACTTTTCCATACCCAGTCCAGTCCTTTCCATCGCCCGGACGGTATAATCACCCGCCGGTACACAAAAAGAAAACGGTCCCCGAAGCGGATGCCTCGGTACCGTTCAAAGAGATGTTGGTAAAACTATAGCATTTTCAAAGATCATTTCACGAACAAAAATTTCAGCCTGTTAATAGTGCTTAAAAAATAAGCCCTATTTTGCAGAAACAGGCCAGCTTGCAGGCCATTTTTCAGGGCCGCCAGCATAATTGCCGTCGCAATCGCCTTTCGAGCGTTCTTCAATCAAAACAAAGCGGACTTTGCCTTCACCATCATCAGTCGCTTTCCAGACATCATAACTGCCGCAATCCCCCAATCCTCTCGCCTTGAAAAAGGCTGTCAGCATCTTTGTGGATTGCGTCCAGTCAATATTCCACGCTTCATCCACCGTGCTCGGACCATCATCAGAAATCGTTGGCAAAGGAATTGGCACAACCTTGTCATCAGACTGGCTGTAGAAAACATAAGACTGATTATAGGCCCCCGGAGAACCGCATGGCATTGCAATAAGATTAAGCCCGTCAGCGATTTTTGCGTTAAAACCGCCACCTGTCGCAAATGAATTGCCGCTATTCGTGCCGCAAACACCGTTTTCATCGCTGAAATCGGGCCGGATCTGCGCTGGCAACTGATCAATTTTCGTAATCAGCGAAACATCAGGTGCTGATGGCGCAGGCTTTTTACCTTTGGCCTGTAAAGCCGCAACCGTACCGTTACGTGCCTGCTGTTCGTCAACATAGATCAACCCGCCAACAAAGCCTGAAAGCGAATATTCATAAGTCTTGTTATTGAGTTGCAGCGTCAGCTTCTGGCCAGATTTCATCGCATCGATCAGCTTTGCCACATCTGATGCATTGGCATAATCGAACTGGTCATTGTGCATTTTCAATGCCGAAAGGTCGGCAGAAACAACCGGCTTGCCATCAACAGAAATGCTCAGTTTTCCCGATACAGGCTTTGGATCAAAACCGGAAAAGCGCAAATGCGGCAACGCACCGGCATCACTGCTGCGATAGAGGCTGAATGTCGGCGCAGACTGATTATTGCTTTTCAGCGTGAGTGTACAATTGGATGCATAATCGCACAGAACCCAGCTATCACGAATCTCTTTGAAAGCAGCCGAAGCTGAACCAATGCCGCCTAAAATCGCCACAATCGATGCGAGAGCAAACCTTGCCTTATGATTATAGAGACGAGAGAACATGATACCTCTTTCCCGTTAAATGATAATTGTGCCGGTTGCACCCATATATCCGCTTATAGCATATCTATGCAGGTAGAAGGAGCCCAATAGCCTTCCTGTATATTATCTCACCCGAGTTAAGACGCATTAGTGCCAACGCATGTATTTTAAAAATACTTGCCGCAACAACAGCTTGTTCAGCTTCTGAAAATCAGTGCGGCCCCGCCAGCAATCAGCGCAAAGCCCAGCACATGATTCCATGTAAAAGCTTCCTTGAGATAAAAAACCGAGAACAGGCTGAAGATCACCAATGTGATAACTTCCTGCATGGTCTTGAGTTGTGCTGCCGAATAGACCTCATGACCGATGCGATTGGCAGGCACCGCCATGCAATATTCAATCAGCGCTATGGCCCAGCTGATGAAGATAACTGTCACCAGCGGCGTATTGGGAAATTTAAAATGCCCGTACCAGGCAAAGGTCATAAAAACATTGGAGCCGATGAGCAGCAGGATCGGCAGGACGCTTGGCGACATAAGTGCTGACATGAGAATATCTTTGGGGACCGGAAAATATTATGAACGGCTTGGCCCGAAACCGCTCAAAAGCACTACCAAAAAGCAATAGGGATTTCACCGATCTTGTTATATCCACCCCAAAATAGACACAGACTCTTCATTTATGCTTATGAGCTGATAAGAAGAAAACCAAGTTCCAAACGAAAGGCATGGACATGAATTTTGCACTGTCCAATCGCTTTCACACCTCCGCGATAGTTTCAACCCTTGCGCTTGTCACACTTGCTGCGGGTTGTTCGGGCAATCGCCCGCCTCGCCCGCAAGCGAATGTCAGCAACAATGTTGTTATCTCAGCATCTATTCCTGCCGTGCCTGCTGACACGCCACAAGAACCACGCGTCATCGGACTGGCGGAAGAAATCGAAAATCACGCCAATGAAATGTCAAGGGTTTCCGGGAAATGAAAAAAGATACCCGGCCCCGGATATAATCGGGGCGAGTTGTCCTTATTCGGCAGGAACTGGTGTCGGCAGCCCACTCTTATTCAGCGCAACCATGACAAATTCGCCATGCGTGACCAGATCCATTTCATCGGCAAGATAACGCTGCGCCCATGCTTCAACACGCAGCGTAATGGATGTGCGGCCAACCTTGGTAATTTCAGTATAAACACACAGGACATCGCCAATCTTGACCGGCTTGGCGAAAGACATTTCGCGCACCGCAGCCGTCACGACACGCCCCTTGGCACGTTCTGAAGCGCGAATAGCACTCGCAATATCCATCTGCGCCATAACCCAGCCACCAAAAATATCTCCGGCTGCGTTGGTATCGTTAGGCATTGCCTGCGTACGCACAGTCAACATGCCATTGGGCGCATTCAAGTCATTCATCGGTATTTCCTTCAATCATCAAAAAAGAGTCAGCCAGATTATGTGGCAAGCCTTCCTCAAGGGAAAGTGCGTCATCATCACCCCAGCTATGCAAATTGAGGACCATTACAATTAAAAGAGTAAATTTTTAACTATTAAGCATAACAATAACAATACAAAGATTTTCAAGTAAATATGTGTATTATCATTCATATATACAACAGTTTTAATTTTAACGTGGAGCAAATAATGAGACTTATTTTAAAATCATCTATTGCTGCATTAGCATTTCTTTTTGCAACAGGTGCAGAAGCCTCCAGCGGCCTCGCAACTGCCAATATAAATCTTCGTACAGGTCCGGGCACTCAATATCCGTCCATAGGCCGTATTCCAAACGGTGTTGTGATTGGGGTCGCAGGCTGCACAAACGGTTATGGCTGGTGCCGCGTCAATTATTCCGGCCTCGATGGCTGGGCATCCTCCCGTTACATTGCGGTCCAGACAGGTCGTGGCGGCTACACCACGAATGATAATTTTGGATCGACTGCTGCTGCCATTGGCATACCGCTGATTGCCGGACTGGCAATCGGCTCTGCTATCAACAATAATGGATGGAATGATGGTCCGGGCTGGGGACCGCGTCCCTACCGTGGAGGTTGGGGCCGCCCAGGTTGGGGACGTCCGGGCTGGGGTCGTCCAGGCTGGGGTCCGGGTCCATTTCGTCCGGGTCCGAACTGGCGAGGCCCAGGCCACTGGGGACCACCGCGTCCGCATTGGGGAGACCGGCCCGGCTGGCGCGATCACCCTGGCTATCATCCGAATTTCTTCGGCCCGGGCAATCGCTGGCGCCCCCGGTAAAGCCAGCTCCTGACACCCTGATGTCAGGAGTCATGGAAAATATACAAGGAGCGCCCGGATTAAATCCGGTGCGCTCTTTTCATTTCTGTTGTGAAATTACATATTAGCAGCATGGCTTCCTCAAAAGACAAATATACTCAGGATTCGCATGACGAAACGCGCGGCTTTGGCGAAATGCCACAGCGCGATTTGTCAGGCACACCATTTTCAAGCTCGATCTCTGATTGGGCCAAAGACATTGGCGAAGAGGCCGACAAGCCTCAGCCAAAAGCCAAAACAGCAAAAGCACCCAAAAAAGCAGCGAAAAGCAACGCGGATTCCTCACGCAGTGCCCGTGGCACTTCCATTGGTGGTGCAGCTTCGGCCAAAGAACGTGCAGCCGCCGGACTTAATCCGGTTTCCGGTCTGGACATCAGTCTTGAAGAAGCTACAGAACTGAACCCGACGGGCGCCACAGCGACCGTCAAGGCGCTGTCAGATCTGATTGAATCCGGCAATCCATTATTCAAGAATGGCGAATTATGGACACCGCATCGCCCTGCCCGGCCACCAAAATCGGAAGGCGGCATTGCAATCCAGATGGAATCGAGTTTCGAGCCGTCCGGTGATCAGCCAACTGCCATTCGCGATCTGGTCAGTGGCCTTGCAGATCAGGAGCGCACGCAGGTTCTGCTCGGCGTCACCGGCTCCGGCAAGACCTTCACCATGGCCAAGGTCATTCAGGAAACGCAGCGTCCCGCACTTATTCTGGCGCCAAACAAGACATTGGCTGCACAGCTTTACGGAGAGTTCAAAAACTTCTTTCCGAACAATGCCGTTGAATATTTCGTTTCCTATTATGATTACTATCAGCCGGAAGCCTATGTCGCACGCTCAGACACATATATTGAAAAAGAATCAACGGTAAACGAGCAGATCGACCGGATGCGCCACGCGGCAACGCGTGCGCTGATCGAACGCGATGACGTTATCATCGTGGCCTCTGTTTCATGCATTTACGGTATTGGTTCGGTCGAAACCTATACCGCCATGACATTCGAGATGAAGATCGGCGACCGGCTTGACCAGCGCCAGCTTCTCGCTGACCTTGTGGCACAACAATATAAGCGGCAGGATATCAACTTCGTGCGCGGCTCGTTTCGTGTGCGTGGCGATACAATTGAAATCTTCCCGGCCCACTTGGAAGATCGCGCATGGCGCATATCGCTGTTTGGCGACGAGATTGAATCCATCGCCGAATTTGATCCTTTGACCGCCCAGAAAACCGGCGACCTGCAATCGGTCAAGATTTACGCGAATTCGCACTATGTGACACCGCGTCCGACGCTTAATCAGGCAATCAAGTCGATTCAGGAAGAATTACAACACCGTCTTGCAGAACTGACCCGCGCAGGCCGACTGCTGGAAGCACAACGGCTTGAACAACGCACCAATTTCGACCTTGAAATGTTAGAAGCAACCGGTGTTTGCAACGGCATCGAAAACTATTCGCGCTATCTGACCGGACGGCAACCCGGTGAACCACCACCAACCCTGTTTGAATATATCCCGGACAATGCACTGGTATTTCTCGACGAAAGCCACGTCACGGTACCGCAGATTGGCGGCATGTATCGCGGCGACTTTCGGCGCAAAGCGACCCTTGCCGAATATGGCTTCCGCCTGCCCTCCTGCATGGATAACCGCCCATTGCGCTTTGAGGAATGGGACGCCATGCGCCCCCAGACCATTGCTGTTTCAGCAACGCCCGGCAAATGGGAAATGGAAGAGGCTGGCGGCGTATTTGCCGAGCAGGTCATCCGTCCGACGGGCCTGATCGATCCGCCGGTTGAAGTGCGTCCTGCCAAAAATCAGGTTGATGATGTGCTGGGCGAAATCCGCGAGACTTCACGCAAGGGCTATCGCACGCTTTGCACGGTGCTGACCAAGCGCATGGCAGAGGACCTGACAGAATATCTGCACGAACAGGGTATTCGCGTGCGTTACATGCATTCGGACATCGACACGCTCGAACGCATCGAAATCATCCGCGACTTGCGACTTGGCGCGTTCGACGTGCTGGTGGGGATCAACCTGCTGCGCGAGGGGCTGGACATTCCAGAATGCGGTTTCGTCGCCATTCTCGATGCCGACAAGGAAGGTTTCCTGCGTTCGGAAACCTCGCTCGTGCAGACAATTGGCCGTGCGGCACGTAACGTTGACGGCAAAGTCATTCTTTATGCCGATAATATTACGGGCTCGATGCAACGCGCAATGGATGAAACCAGCCGTCGCCGTGAAAAACAGGAAGCCTATAACCGCGAACATGGCATTACGCCTGCATCAGTGAAGAAGAATATTTCCGATATTCTCAATTCTGTTTACGAGCAGGATCACGTCCGCGCTGATATTTCCGGTTTTGCTGAAGAAGGGTCGATGATGGGCAATAATCTTGCCGCCCATCTCGAACATCTGGAAAAGCAGATGCGCGAGGCTGCCGCCGATCTCGACTTTGAGAAGGCTGCGCGACTGCGTGATGAAGTCAAGCGACTGCGTGAAATGGAACTGGCGATTGCCGATGATCCGATGGCGCGTGAGGTAGAGCTTGAAAGCCCTGTAACAGGTCGTACAAAAGGCCGCCATAATGCGGGACGCAAAGCACACCGCACAGTCGATGATGCACCGAAAAAGTCGCTCTTTGCCAAGCCTTCGCTCGACAATATGGGTCCGGGCACAGATATGGCCAAACCACTGTTTCGCAAGAACACGCTGGATGAAATGACCGTCAAACGGACAGAAAAACCGGCCGGTGCTGACGATGCTCTCCTTCGGCGCGAACGTTCTGGCATTGGCTCCTATGAAGATCCGGCTGAAACCGCCCGCAAGAAGCGTCGCCCCGGCAAGACTGGCCGACCGGGGCGATAATTCAGAAGCGTTCAGAGCGCCGATCTGATTGGATCAGATCGGCGCTCTGCATATTTGTTTTAACGCGCATTTTTTGCGAAAACCGTTTCACACTTTTCGGGACACGCTCTCGTGCTTACCGGCACTGACCGTTATTCGTGATACGGTAGCCTGCGCGTTCGGCTTCACAACGGTTCGGAAATGTTTGTTTAGCATTCCCTCTGCGTGCACAGACCGGCATATATTCGCGGGTGCACGCCGCAGCTCCCGGGCCTGGACGTCCGGGCCTGTGCCCCTGATGCGGTGGTCGGCCTGGACGTTCGCCACCCCAGCCTGAACCCGGACCCGTAATCGGTCTTGAACGACACTGCCCGTTTCCAACGATCCGGTAGCCATCAGCACGGGCTTGGCAGGCATTGCCAAATGTCTTGCGCGATGACCCGCGCTCACCACAAACCGGTGCATAGATCATTGGACACATTTGCGGCTGTGATGAACCAGGTCGTACCGGAGGCCGATAATCCGGCCCGCCTTCGGCAACACAACCTGTCAGAAACAAGGCCCCCGCTATCAGACCCATGCATCTCACCCTGTTTAAAAACATGGCTTTTTTCCTCTCCTGTCCAAAATATTTCCAGTTCGGATCAAACCCTGAGAATGTCCTGTCTCTCTCTTTTTCCCGCATTCTCAAGTCCGCTTCATACGTCTTATGGCAGAGCCTAATTGCTAAAATGGCGCAGCATTACGTCAAAACAAGAACATATCAACGTATAACCTATATCCATGTTCAAAACCCGTATCGACAAGTCAGAAACTTGCTTTACTCTCTTATCCCACTATCGGGGGAAAAATGGCGGGAAAAGCTGCATGAAGCATTTGCGTCTGGCTATGGTGACGATTGGCATTTTCCAGCTCTTTGACTGCTCAGAAAACATGGGGGCAGCATTTGCTGCGAATGAAGCCAAAATCCATGGCCCGGCGATGCCTCCTGAAAAAGCAGAGCCTACAGTGGCGCGTATCTGCGAATTGATCGAGACCAGCGCCGAAGCAAAATCTATTCCGAAGGACTTCTTTGCCCGGCTGATCTGGAAAGAAAGCCGGTTTGATCACCGTGCCGTCAGTCCTGTCGGTGCACAGGGCATTGCACAATTCATGCCCTATACCGCCAAAGAGCGTGGGCTGGCTGATCCATTTGACATCGAACAGGCAATCCCTGCCTCAGCGGATTTTTTGCATGAACTCAAAGACGCTTTTGGAAACTGGGGGCTGGCGGCAGCGGCCTATAATGCCGGCCCGGGCCGTGTTTCCAACTGGATGCGCTCAGGTGGATTTCTGCCATTGGAAACAGAAGATTATGTGCTGGATCTAACCGGCGCACCAGCGGACAATTTTGCTTCAGGTAACGAAATTATCAATCGCCCGCTTGATGCCAAGCTGAGCTTTGCAGAAGCGTGTCAGCAGCTGCCCATTATCCGCACCGCAACAATTCCCATGTCACGGGTCAAACCTAAACCATGGGGAATACAGGTCGCCGGCAATTTCCGGCGCAGTGTCGCTGTCAACCAATGGAACAGGCTGCGCAAGCAATTTCCTTCCGTGCTTGCCCGGCATAATCCAGTTATCAGCCGCATGCGCACACCAATCGCACGACGCGGCATCTATGCGGTCCGCATCGGCGCCAACACGCGCAATGAAGCGGATAATATCTGCAATAAATTACGTTCCGCTGGTGGAGCATGCATAGTTTTACGAAATAAATAAGCATATCTGCATACTATACCATAGTATTATGAGATATATTTTCATTAGTTTGTTTTGTTTTGATATTAAATTAGCTTTATTCAGGTAATTTTTGTAAAAAATTACAACGATACCGGTACAAAGATGACCAATCTCGTATTGGATGAAAAATTTGCTTGCCAAACAACGCATCTTAGATCAGTCTTCACTTGTCCGGGCAATTTGAGTACAACGGAAGACTGGAAGAACGGCGTGCCGGAACCGCTAGAAGTTCCGGGTTGGAGCATAGTCTCCGGCAATGATCGGTTCCTTTCCTATGTCGATAACTGCCTGCATGACCCTCTGCCGGGTGTGTGGTGCGTTCGGCAGAAGTTATAATTCCACTGTCTTTCATTAAGCAGTGGCGCCAAGGAAAAGGAACGGATCCCATGGCACAGACCGGACAGGTCAAATTCTTCAACTCCGAAAAAGGTTTCGGATTCATCAAACCTGATGATGGCGGTGCAGACATCTTTGTACATATTTCTGCTGTACAGGCTTCTGGTTTGGCAGGCCTCGCCGACAATCAGAAAGTTTCTTATGAAACAGAACCTGATCGCCGCGGCAAAGGTCCAAAGGCCGTAAACATCTCGGTCACTGAGTAAAATCAATATCTTACCGGTAAAGAATTTGATCCCCGGCCCAAGCCGGGGGTTTTGTTTTCTGACTTATAATGTTCTTGAAACTTTTCATGAGCATAAAATTTTTCCAAACTGTCATTTAGGCCTGAACAAAGCGCAAAATATTGCCGGCGCTGATTGTAATTGACCGGATTACCGGACTTTTCACACCCGCCACCATTGTTCAGCCTCCATTCATGTCCAAACTGTTAACTTGTTATTCATGATTGAAGCAGTGTGCCAATCCGGCCCTGCTGATTTAAGAAATTGCAGTTGTGCTTCTAAAGGAGCAGATAATGAATAAACTACTCAAAACAGCTATTCTGGCAGTGGCCTCAATAGCAGCAATCTCGGCACCGCTCGCAGCGGCTCAAGCTGACTCGTGGAACCGTGGCGGCTGGGAACGCAGAGGTTGGGACAATGGTGGCTGGAACCGGGGTGGCTGGAATCGGGGCGGATGGAATCGCCCCTATTATCGTCACCACCGTAATCGTGGTGGAGATGCTCTCGCTGCGGGCGTTATTGGCCTTGCAGCAGGTGCGCTCATCGGCAGCGCCCTGAGCCAGCAACAGCCAACCTATGTCCAGCCGGCACCAGTCTATGCGCCGCCACCGCCACCTGTATATTATCCGGCTCCGCCTGCCCGCAGCGCCGCATATCGCGTTGGTTATGAACCATGGAGCCGTGGCTGGTATCAATATTGTTCCAACCGTTATCGCTCATTCAATCCCAGCACCGGGACCTATCGGGGCTATGATGGCCGGGATCATTTTTGCTCGGCGAACTAACCTATATCACACATAAAAAAGCCGCCTCAACAAGCGGCTTTTTTCATAGCAAATCAATCAAATCACACATATCCAAGATCGTTCAGGAAAGGATTATTGCGGCGCTCCTCTCCAAAACGGCTGCCTGTACCATGGCCACACAGGAAACCGATATCGTCTCCCAGTGGCAGAAGCTTTTCCTTGATTGAACGGATGAGCGCATCATGATCGCCGCCCGGCAGATCGGTCCGGCCAATCGAGCCATGAAACAGGACATCGCCAACAATCGCAAAACGGGCTTCAGGACTATAAAACACCACATGTCCCGGCGCATGGCCCGGACAATGAAAAACCTCGAACCTGTGGCCAGCAACAGTAACGCTATCGCCCTCTTCCAGCCAACGATCCGGCGTGACATTGCGCACGCCTTCGCTCAGCCCATATTTCAGGCCGGTTGCAACCAGATTATCAAGCAGAAACTGATCAGCCTTATGCGGACCAATAATCTCAACATCCAGAGCATCCTTTAAATCTGCCGCCGCACCCGCATGATCAATATGCCCGTGGGTGATCCAGATTGCTTCCACCTCGACACCCTGCGATGCGATGGCTTCCCTGATACGATCAATATCGCCACCCGGATCAATCACCACACCCTTTTTGGCCTCACCATCAAACAGGATTGTGCAATTCTGCTGAAACGGTGTCACCGGAACGATGATTGCCTGCAATTGTCCCATAGAAAACTCCATTCAGACAGTATGATTGAAATGACCAATCCATCGGATAATGCGATGCAGCAAGCTTGCAAAGCCCCTGCATAATAAACGGGCGGCACTGGCCGCCCGTTTCCCCTCTCGCAAAACCTCAACAGGTTGCAATTCCAGCAACCGTACCATTTGCCTAAGCTTTGTTTGCAAGCGAGTTTTTAATCAGGCCGACGATTGCCGTAAGAACGAGACCGCCAACACCGCCACCTGCCACCTGGCCGATGACGCCATTAAGAACAGAGTCCAGCCCGCCACCAGACAGTATCGGCAGAAGCTGGCCAAGAATGACACCACCAATACCACCGGCAACCGTATTACCAGCAGTACCGAGGCTCAGGTTTTTGACGGCACCAGCAATGTTGCCACCAACTGCACCCGAAACAAGCTGAAGAATGATAGGTAGTAGAGATTCCATAATTGTCACCCTGATCTGAGTTAAAATCGAAATAACGGAATTCCGACTACAAAAGCCTTGAACTGAAAACAGACAATGTCAAACAATAAGTACCAATTTATAAAAAAATCGGCCAAAAAGCCGATTTTTTCTGTTCAAAACAACATCATTCAGCTGATATTCACGCAGGATGAACTTCATTCATATAGTCTTGCATAAGCAAGCGCGTAATTTCACCGGGAGTAAAATAATATTTCCCAATCTCTGAAACCGGTGTCACTTCAGCGGCAGTTCCGCATAGAAAACATTCGCTGAAACCCGCCAGCTCTTCGGGCATGATAACCCGTTCAACAACTTCCAGACCACGGCCCCTTGCAAGTTCAATAACCGTGCGACGGGTAATACCATCCAGAAAACAATCAGGCTTTGGCGTGTGCAAAACACCGTCTTTCACAAAGAAAACATTGGCCCCGGTCGCTTCTGCCACCTGTCCGCGCCAGTCGAGCATCAAGGCATCAGCATAGCCCTTGGCCTCGGCTGCATGTTTGGAAATCGTGCAGATCATATAAAGACCAGCAGCCTTGGATCGCGAAGGTGCTGTGCGCGGATCAGGGCGGCAATAATCTGCAATATCGAGGCGAATACCCCTCATTTTTTCTTCCGGCGAAAAATAGCTCGGCCATTGCCAGATTGCGATTGCCAGATGGATACGGTTATTCTGTGCCGAAACACCAAGGGATTCCGAGCCGCGCCAGGCAATCGGACGCACATAAGCATCCTCAAAACCCTGCTTTTTTAACAATTCACGACAGGCATTGTCGATTTCTTCAACGCTGTAGGGAATCTCAAAACCAAGAATACGAGCGGATTCATGCAAACGCTCACTATGTTCCGTCAATTTGAAAATTTCGCCGCCATAAGCACGCTCACCTTCAAAACCGCACTTGCATAATGCAAACCATGGGTCAGCACATGAACCTTCGCATCCTTCCAGGCGACGAACTCGCCATCCTGCCAGATAAACCCGTCACGTTGATCGAATGGAATCCCAGCCATTTAGCTTCCTCAAAATTGGGCTTCATTTCCTGCCAGCCCGTTTGGTCCAATCGGACCTTTTCTAGTCTTTTTCTACAAGTTAAATCGATTAACCAGCAAGTAAGACGTATTTTTCGTCAACTACAGAGGCATTTTACAACCAGATACACTGATTTTCGCACAAGCAAATATGCGTCAACCGGCCATATAAGGCATGTAAAACATAGATATTTCCGTCAATTGCGGAAAATAACGCTCGCTATTATGCGGCACCGTCCTTATTGGACAGTATGTCACAGCAAACTGCGTAATTATCTCTCCTCCAACATGCTACAGCACAAACTTTATTCCCAAAAAACCAGTCTGCACTTACCAAAAATTATCTTGGTGATTGAAATATGTCAACAATGCTGACATATTTATCGCAACAGGATGGAGCCTCGATGTGAATTCGACCAACGACGTGAACTATATCAGCACCCCTCTGACATCCCGGGAGGCTGACGATCTTAACGTCATTGAACTTCTATTCTTCTCCTATCGCGATTTCACCGCGGATCCAGACCTGATCCTTGAAAAGATCGGATTTGGCCGGGCGCATCACCGTGTTCTCTATTTCATCAATCGCAAACCCGGCATGACGGTTGCAGAACTTCTGGAAGTTCTGCGCATTACCAAGCAAAGCCTGTCGCGCGTTCTCAAGCAACTCATCGATACCGGTCATGTTATTCAAACCACCGGCGTAGATGACCGCCGCCATCGTAAAATTTACCCGACAAAAGCTGGACGGGAATTGACGCTTGCGCTCGCTTTGCCACAGTCGCGCCGCATCGCACGGGCATTGGAAGAATCGGGAACGGCAGAACGGCAAATTATTGAACGGTTTTTATACAATATGGTCAATCCTGAACGCCGCACCCAGATTGATGACTTTGCAGCCACCGAAACGGCCTGTGATGTACCGGACCCTAAGCTTGACAAGGTTGGGGCCTAACAAACAACAATACCAGCGCACATAGACGTGCCGTCTTACAGTGACTAAGATACAGAAAGCGGCAATATGAACAGGATGGGATCGAGCGGCGCCATGACTGTCGAAGAAAAAAAGTCTGTAGAAGAAAAGAACCTTTCGGATGACGCACCTCATCTTCTTGTTGTCGATGATGACACAAGAATTCGCAGTCTTCTGTCGCAATATCTGACGACAAGTGGTTTCCGTGTCACCATGGCGGCAAGTGCTGCAGAAGCACGCCGCAAGCTTGAAGGCATCGATTTCGATCTATTGATCCTTGATGTGATGATGCCGGGCGAAACCGGTGTCTCACTGACCCGTTCTCTGCGTGAGCAGAAAAGCGTGCCAATCCTGATGCTGACCGCCCTGTCGGAAACCGACAGCCGCATTGATGGACTATCTGCGGGTGCAGATGATTATCTGCCAAAGCCTTTTGACCCGCGTGAACTGATTTTGCGTATCAATAATATTTTGCGCCGCGGTGCAGCCCCCGCGCAACCCAAGATCGAGCAAATCGTTTTTGGTCCATATACATTCTTCATTCCGCGGCGCGAGCTGAAAAAAGGCAGCGAGACAATCAAGCTGACAGACCGCGAGCAGGACATTATGGCTATTTTTGCCGAGCGGGCTGGTGATACAATTCCACGCCATGAACTGACCGGACAAGATGGCGATGTTGGAGAGCGCACAATCGATGTGCAGATCAATCGCCTGCGTCGCAAAATCGAGCAGGACCCGGCCAACCCGGTCTGGCTGCAAACGGTTCGCGGTATTGGCTACAAGCTGAGCATCGAATAAAACAGAACCAAACAGCGGAGCGTCACAAATTTCAGAGCGTGACCGAATATATGCTAACAGCAAAACCGTCTGGAGTATTCTGAGACGATGACGTCCCTCTGGAAAACCCTCCTGCGCTGGTTGGCGCGTCGCATGCCCAAAGGGCTTTATGCACGCTCGCTCATCATCATCATCGCGCCAATGGTGCTGCTCCAGTCGGTCATTGCCTATGTGTTCATGGAGCGGCACTGGCAAATGGTGACAGAGCGGCTTTCTACAGCCGTTGTTCGCGATATTTCCGCAATCATCGACACGCTGGAAACCTATCCGCAGGAACCCGGTTATGACAATCTGATCCGCATTGCGCAACAGCGTCTGGGATTGAATATTTCGATCCTGCCGCCCGACCCGTTGCCGCCACCGGGGCCAAAACCGTTCTTCGCCATTCTCGATTATTTCTTAAGCGAAGAGATTACCCGCCAGATTAATCGCCCCTTCTGGGTGGATACGGTTGGTGATTCTGATCTTATCGAAATCCGCATCAAACTTGACGATAAGGTGCTGCGCGTCTTTGCACGCCGCAGCCAGGCCTATGCGTCCAATACCGGCATCTTCCTGACATGGATGATCGGCACCGCGCTGGTTCTTCTGATCATCGCTATTGCTTTTCTGCGCAACCAGATCAAACCGATCCAGCAACTTTCACAGGCTGCGGAAAGCTTTGGTAAAGGGCGGCCAATGCCGGAAGATTTTCGCCCCCATGGTGCAGAAGAAGTGCGCCGCGCAGGTATTGCATTTATCCAGATGCGCTCACGCATCGAGCGTCAGATCGAACAGCGCACCGCCATGCTTTCCGGCGTCAGCCACGATTTGCGCACTATTCTGACCCGCTTCAAGCTGCAACTGGCGCTGACCGGCAATGCGATCGATACCGAGCCGCTCAATCAGGATATTGCAGATATGCAAACCATGCTTGAGGGCTATCTGGCATTTGCTCGCGGCGAAGGTTCTGAAGAAGCAGCCACCTATGATATGCGCCTGCTCTGTGACAAGCTTGCCAATGAAGCCCGACTGCGCGAGCGCGGCTTCCATTATTCCATTGAAGGTGGCAGCGAAGTGAATGTGCGGCCCAATGCCTTCTCGCGTCTGGTCAGCAACCTTGTCTCAAATGCGTTCCGCCATGCGCAAAATGTAGAACTTAGCGTCACCCATGAAAATGGCTGGCTGAAAATTGTCGTCGATGATGATGGTCCGGGTATTCCAGAGGATCGCCGTGAAGATGTGTTCAAACCCTTTGTGCGCCTTGATGAAGCACGCACACAGGATTCAGGCGGCACAGGCGGGCTTGGACTGGCAATTGCTCGTGACATTGCCAGAAGCCATGGCGGGGATATTGAACTGGAAAATGCGCCCAAAGGTGGCTTGAGAGCAATTATCAGAATCCCGGCTTAGGGTCAGGACTCATTAATTTGATGAGAATGGCATCTGAAATGACAAGATATGCAAGAAGAGACGTGAGGACCGGGGTAGTTCCCCCGGTTGAGCGGCTCGACGCAGCAGATCGCAAGTCATTTCGATGTCCGAAGGATGTGGTCCATCCGCCCGGTCTACGTCGTCGGAAAAGATTGAAAATGAACCACATTTCCTTCGCCTTTCCTTCTCGTATCCGAACGGATGACCTCACACCATTCCCGTCAAATTAATGAGTCCTGACCCTAAACTTTGTTCAATGCCTGCGCTGCAAGATAACCAAGAGCCGTTGCAGCAAAACATGCAGCCAGCGAAATACCGACATTCAGCAAAGCGCGTCCCGGCATGCCGAGGCGCAGCAGATCAACGGTCTGCATACTGAATGAGGAAAAAGTGGTGAACCCGCCACAGAAACCGACGAGAAAAGCCACCCGCCAGATTTCCGGCAATTCAAAGCGGCTGGATGCAATCGTCATCGCACCAAAGAAGGCAATGGCAAAAGAGCCTATAATATTGACGACAATTGTACTCCATGGCAGATCGCGGCTGATCGGTGCCAGCCAGAGCGAAAACCAATAGCGCAGGACACTCCCCAGCGCTCCGCCAATTGCGACGACAATTGTTCCCTGCATCTGCTTATCCCAGTGATTTTAGGTGCATTATAAATCGGGCTTAAAGGATCAGAATAATTTAACGCCGTCCTGAACTTTTTTATCGACTGCGGCAAGGACAACATCACCATTTTCATCAGGGAAACCAAGCGTCAGAACTTCGGACATAAAAGGGCCGATCTGTCGCGGCGGAAAATTGACCACAGCCATAATCTGACGACCGATCAGATCTTCCGGCTGGTAATGTCTGGTAATCTGCGCAGAGGATTTCTTAATGCCGATTTTATCACCAAAATCGATCTTCAGCTTGAAGGCTGGCTTTCGTGCTTCAGGAAACGGCACGGCTTCAACAATTGTTCCCGTGCGAATGTCGACTTTCTCGAAATCTGCCCAGGCAATCGTTTCAGTTCCACTCATTTCATCCCCCTGAAGTTCATCCCGGCTCAATCGACCGGGATCAGATATTATGCCCGTCCGACGGTTTCAAACAAAACACTTTCCAGCGCTTCGCGTGCACTCACACCGGACCAGACCACAAACTGAAACGCCTGAAAATAATTTTCGCATGCTTCAAGCGCTGCAGAAAGCAGCACTTCCACCTGCCGGCTGGTTGGTTCCGCCCCCCCTGCAAGCAGAAGCGACTGACGATACATGATCGCGCCTTCCTGCTGCCAGAGATCGAAATGGCCCATCAGAAGCTTTTCATTGATCAGTGACAGCAACCGCATCACTTCATTGACGCGAGGCTCAGCAACCTTGATGTCGAAGGCACAGGCCAGATGCAGCGCTTCAAAATCCTCCATCCAGGAGAAGGAAATATGGTAGTCGGTCCAGTTACCCGCCACCGAAATTGCAATTTCATCGTCGCCAGTCCGCTCGAACGTCCAGTCGTTTGAATTTGCGACATACTCAATCACATCCACCGGATGCGCTTCGCGTGCAAATTCAAGCTCAAGAAGGCTCATGTCCGTTTCCTGTTCTGGGAAGTATTTGTCAAAAACACTTCCAAATTCCTGGCGCGCAAATCATTGCTCGCCCGTGTCGCTTCCGCATAAGAACAAGTGCAGAAAAAAGACACGAATTGATCTGTTGAGAAATTGGCACACTGAAACAGTATGCAATGACTCAATGGCCCACGCACATACGCAACTGATACTGGAAAGCAGCCTGAAGACGCCAAAACCTGAAACGACAGCCCCTCGCCGCTGCCTACATGACGCTATTACGAATCATGTAGTGTTTTCAGTCTATTGATGCTGAATCTGAACGCCAGCCCCTTTCTTGAAAAGAGGCATTAAAGCATGTGGAAATATGAAAGGGACAGACATGAACCCTTGCCTTAAGCGACTCTAAGACAAGGGTTTTTGGCACTTGCGGCCTGTTAATAAAAAATTATGAATTATCTTTGGATTTCGCTGCCTGAGCAGAGTTTTTTGCCGCTTTCGCAGTCGAATCAACTTCAAATTTAGCAAGACGTGCTTCGACTGCTTCGATTTTGACAAGCAAAGCAGCATTTTCAGCACGCGCCTTTATTGCCATTTCACGCACCGCTTCAAAGTCTTCACGCTGCACAACATCAAGCGTGTTGAGCACGCGCTCACTCTGCGAGCGCAAAGCAGTCTCGACTTCGCGACGCACACCTTGCGCAGCACCTGCCGCATCCGTCACAAGCTTGGCGAGTTCATCAAGAACCCGGTTTGATCCGCTGGTCATGGCTTTTTTCCCTGTTTCGATACGGTCTTGTTGAAAACCTCAATTTGAAATAGGGCCGTCTCGGTTCGGATGCAAGTGAAGCTGTATAAACGTGATAACTTGACCACTTGGATATCGTCGCGCATGGTCCGCCAGAAAACGGAGTTATTATATTATGGAGACTTTGCAGTCTGCCACAGGCCTCGCCTTTCCAAACATCGATCCGGTCATTTTCTCGATCGGCCCCTTTGCCGTGCACTGGTATGGTCTGGGTTATGTCATCGGCATCATGTTTGCATGGTGGTATGGCAAAAAGCTCCTGCGCAATCATCGCCTGTGGGCCAACAATCAGCCACCGATGCAGCCGCAAGCTCTTGATGACTTTGTGATCTGGGCAGCACTTGGTGTGGTGATCGGCGGACGTCTGGGCTATGTGCTCTTCTACAACCCTGCCTATTACTTCTCCAATCCATTAGCGATACCAGCCGTCTGGGATGGCGGCATGTCGTTTCATGGCGGAATCCTGGGCACCACAATTGCAATGATCTGGTTTGCACGCTCACGCGCAATCAAGGTCTGGAGCATGTTTGATACGATCGCTGCCGGTGTTCCTGTTGGCCTCGGTGTGGTGCGCGTTGCAAACTTCATCAATGATGAACTTTGGGGTCGCGTCAGCGATGTCCCATGGGCAGTACGCTTCCCCAATGGCGGCGGCGTTCCACGCCATCCAAGCCAACTCTATGAAGCATTCCTCGAAGGTTTCGTGCTTTTTTTCGTTCTGTTCATGCTTATATGGGTCGGCAAAAAGCTGAAAGCTCCGGGATTTATCGCAGGCACATTTGTTTTAGGCTACGGTCTCAGCCGCATTGTCGTCGAGTTCTTCCGCGAACCGGACGCACAGCTTGGCTATCTGTTCGGCGGATGGCTCACCATGGGTATGATTCTGTCGCTTCCAATGGTGCTTATCGGTCTATGGGCCATGTTGCGTGCCAATCGGGCAGCCGCAAAACATGCCTGATACATCACTGAAAGACCGGCTGAAGCGACTGATCCGCACCACGGGACCGATCAGCATTGCCGATTATATGGCTGCATGTCTTGGCGACCGGGAAGCAGGCTATTACACGACGCGCGAGCCTTTTGGGCGCGATGGCGATTTCATCACCGCTCCCGAAATAAGCCAGATGTTTGGTGAATTGATCGGCATCTGGTGTGTGGGCGTGGGGGAGGGATTCGAACGCCCGGCCAATGCCATTTTATGCGAGATCGGTCCCGGCCGTGGCACATTGATGAGCGACATGCTGCGCACAATTACCAGGCTTGCACCGCAAATATCGCATTCCATGCGCGTTGCAATGGTTGAAACCAGTCCGCGTCTGATAGAGAAACAAAAACAGACGCTTGCAGATCAGAAAATCTCAATTGAATGGTATGAAAAGTTTTCAGACATTCCAGAAGGACCACTGATCCTCGTTTCCAATGAACTATTCGACGCAATCCCTTTCCGGCAATTTGTGAAATCCAATGGGCGTTTTGTCGAACGAATGATCGCCCTTGATGAAAACGGCGAATTCCACTTTGTCAGCGGTGCAGCTGGCATTGATGAAGCATTGTTACCTGCCGGGCATCAGGCAGCACCTGAAGGCACAATTTTTGAAGCGGCCCCGGCGCGTACTGCTCTCATGCAGCAAATTGCGCAGCGCATCATTGCTTCACACGGTGCAGCACTGACAATTGATTACGGTCATCTGCAATCAGGCTTCGGCGATACCCTGCAAGCCATGCTTAAACACAATTATGACGATGTCTTCGCCCACCCCGGAGAAGCGGATCTGACCAGCCATGTTGATTTCGACATGCTGGAAAAAACTGCACGCAATTGCGGTTGCATGACCGCAACCATGACCCAGGGCGATTTTCTGCTTTCCATGGGGCTGATTGATCGCGCAGGACGTTTGGGTTCCGGGCGCGATGAGGCTTTCCAGAACAAAATTCGCGAAGACGCCGAACGATTGGCTGCACCGGATCAAATGGGAACACTTTTCAAAGTGCTGGCCATCAGCGATTCAAAGACCCCGATTTTTCCGTTCAATACGAACTGACAAAACCCACTGTCAAAAAGCTTCAATTGACAAGCCAATCTGCGTCCCTCACCATCCCGTCCTTTGAAAAGAGAAAATCCATGTCCGATAAGCCACAACCGCTTCGCTCCCCATTGCTGGACGGCCCTGCCGGTCAAAACGGCAAGCATATTGTACATGGCTTTTTCACACGCAAGGGCGGCGTATCGGAAGGCATTTATTCAGGTCTTAACGTCGGCAGCGGCTCAAATGACGTCCCGCAACTGGTGCAAGAAAATCGTCGTCGCGTCGCTGAAACACTCGGCGTTGCACCGGATCACCTGATAACTGTGCATCAGGTTCATTCGCCTGATGTGATTTATGTTACGAAACCATTGGGCACACCACGCCCCAAGGCTGATGCGATGGTCACAGACATTCCGGGCATTGCGATTGGCGCCTTGTCGGCAGATTGTGGTCCGGTCCTGTTTGCCGATCATCAGGCAGGCATTATCGGCTCCGCCCATGCCGGCTGGCGTGGCGCTTTTACCGGTGTTCTCGAAAACACCATTGAGGCCATGATCAGACTTGGCGCAAAGCGCGAGAATATCATCGCAGTGCTTGGCCCAACCATCGGCCCTGAAAATTATGAGATCGGACCAGAATTTTATTCCGAATTTACAGGCAAAGACCCATCTTTTGCCAAATATTTCCAGCCATCGGCCAAAGACGACCACAAGCTTTTTGATCTCTGGGCCTTTATCACCGACCGGCTGACTGCCGCAGGCGTCAAGGCAGAGGCACTGCGTCAATGCACCTATGCCGATGAAAAGCAGTTTTATTCCTATCGGCGCACAACCCATCGTGGTGAGCCGGATTATGGACGTCAAATCGCTGCCATCGCTATTGTAACCGACTAGGGAGAACCGCATGGCCCTTCACTTCGAGCCGGAAGAATTCGCCGCACGTCGCGACCGTCTGATCCTGAAGATGGAGGAAGAGAAACTGGATGCTTTGCTGCTGTTTGCACAGGAAAGCATGTATTGGCTGACCGGCTATGACACATTTGGTTTTTGTTTTTTCCAGTGTCTCGTCGTCAAGGCCGACGGATCGACTGTCCTGATGACACGCTCTGCCGATCTCAGGCAGGCGCGTCACACATCCAATATCGAGAATATCGCCGTCTGGACAGACCGCGATAATGCCAATCCCGCAATCGATCTGCGCAATATTCTCACAGAACTTGATCTGCTTGGCATGCGCATCGGTATCGAATATCAGGCCCATGGCCTGACAGGCGCCAATGCCCGCAAACTGGATGAACAATTACAGAGCTTTGCCAAACTCTATGATGCATCGGGCATGGTGGACCGTCTGCGCCTGCTCAAAAGCCCGGCTGAGATCGCTTTTGTCAAACATGCGGCAGAACTAAGCGATGACATACTTGATGCCGCCCTTGGACTGACCAGTGCAGGTGCCAGTGAAGCTGATATTCTTGCTGCAATGATGAGCGCCAATTTTGCAGGCGATGGTGATTATCCTGCCAATGAATATATTATCGGCTCAGGCCCTGATGCCCTGCTCTGCCGTTATAAATCGGGACGGCGCACAATTTCAGCCAATGATCAGCTGACACTTGAATGGTCAGGTGTTTTTCGTCACTACCATGCGCCCATGATGCGCACCATCATCATTGGTCAGCCAACATCTGAACATCATAAACTCTATGAAGCGGCCCGTGAAGCGCTGGAAGCTGTTGAAACGGCCATGACGCCCGCCTCAACTTTCGGCAATGTTTTTGACGCCTATTCACGCACCATGGAGGCGCATGGTCTTACGCGCCATCGTCTGAATGCCTGCGGCTATTCCGTCGGCGCACGCTTTGCGCCATCATGGATGGACCCGCAAATGTTTTATTCCGGCAATCCGGAAAACATCCAGCCGGATATGACCTTGTTTGCGCATATGATCATCATGGATTCAGACACACAAACGGCCATGACGCTTGGCCGGACATATCTTACCACCAATGGTGCAGCCGTGCCTCTCACGCGGCATTCGGCAGATATGATTGTCAAGTGAGCCGGGATAAGCGATAAACGGCATTCACGGCGCAGGAATGGTCTGCGTTTTCTGGAGCATGAAGCTGAACATGAACAAGGCACATCTTTCGATGATGTTGTTGCTTGCTGCACTTCTGGCCGCATGTAACAGCACTGAAAATGCATTAAACATACAGGGTTCCAACCAGCAACCCGCGCAAGACACGACGACACCTGTCCAGCCCGCAACAGCAACGACAGCACCCGCACAAACGGCCCCGCGCTCGGCGTCTTTGCAACCGGGCAAGCTTTATATAGCACCAATCATCGGTGCGCCGGTCAATATCGTAACGCCTCTCGCGCACCGCATCAATGATGATGCGCGTGCCAAAGGTGTCGAGCTTGCCGGCAATAATGGCACTGATGCAACCTATGTCATGAAAGGCTATTTCTCGGTTCTGTCAGAAGACAATCAGACAACTGTTCTTTATGTCTGGGATGTTCTGGATAATGCCGGCAACCGTCTGCATCGCATTCAGGGACAGGAAAAAGTACCGGGCGCTGCGGCAGACTCATGGAGCATTGTCCCTGCCTCTGCCATGCAATCCATTGCTGACAAGACCATGCAAGAATATTCGAGCTGGCTTGCGGCAAATCGCGCATGAAAAAGAGCTTACGCGGCAAAGGACTGAAATATCTTGCTGAATCATGGTTATAACCCTGTTGGAAAGCACTCGGATAAGGCTTTTTACAGCAAATGTGACCGGACAGGACTTGCAATGACGGTGACTCTTTGCAATAGGCCGCTCATTCGAGAAAACCTTGAAAGCTGCGCTGCTTGATCCATTGGGTGATAGTAGGCGGCTTTAAAGTTTTTAAGAGTGTGAATATGCAGCCCGGCCAGTTTCGGTCTGCAACCAGATAAGAGATTACGTCCGTTTCACGGACTTTTTGCGACAGAACGAAACTGCTCCGGCTTCAGAGGCAAAAAGAATGAAACTTTTCGCAGGCAACTCCAACCGGGTTCTTGCCGAATCCGTTGCTCAACATCTCGACATTCCGCTCGGCAAGGCCACAGTGCGCCGTTTCGCCGATCAGGAAATCTTCGTAGAGATTCAGGAAAACGTGCGCGGCGAAGATGTATTCGTTCTGCAATCGACCTCCTATCCGGCAAATGACAATCTGATGGAACTGCTGATCATGATCGATGCGTTCCGTCGCTCCTCAGCACGCCGCATCACTGCCGTTCTGCCATATTTTGGCTATGCACGTCAGGATCGTAAACCCGGCCCGCGCACACCAATCTCGGCAAAGCTTGTTGCCAACCTCATCACCGAAGCCGGTGCAAGCCGCGTTCTGACCCTTGATCTGCATGCAGGTCAGATTCAGGGTTTCTTCGATATCCCGACCGATAATCTTTATGCGGTCCCGGTCATTGCGCGTGACGTGAAGGCCAACTACGCCAGTGGCAACTGCATGGTGGTTTCGCCAGACGTGGGCGGTGTGGTTCGTGCCCGTTCGCTCGCAAAACGCATTGATGCACAGCTTGCGATCGTTGATAAGCGCCGCGAACGCCCGGGTGAATCGGAAGTGATGAATGTTATCGGTGATGTCAGCGGCAAAGACTGCCTGCTGTTCGACGACATCGTCGATTCCGGCGGCACACTGTGCAACGCGGCAGAAGCACTGCTTGCAAAGGGCGCCAACAGCGTGACTGCTTATATCACCCACGGCGTTCTGTCCGGCGGCGCTGTTGCGCGTATCGCTTCGTCAAAGCTGAAAGAACTGGTCATCACTGACTCGATCCAGCCCACCACAGCAATCAACGATGCGCCAAATATCCGCGTTCTGTCGATTTCCAGCCTGATCGGTGAAGCGATTGCCCGCACCGCCGCTGAAGAATCGGTTTCAAGCCTGTTCGATTAATCACCTAAGATCGCAAAGACATGCCGCAGACAATAAACCAGCGGCATGTCGAGTTTCAGGCTGTTAAACAATAATCTTGGCAAAACTGCCCTATTCAGCAGCCACCGTTTCATCCGCCTGATCATCAGGAGCATTTGGATCGCCCGGTGCCGTCTCGCATTCGAGATCAGGGAAATTGACGATCCGCAAACCTTTGAAATCATTGCGCACGACCAGCAGGCCACGCTCTTCAAAATAAGTCAGCAAACGACGGGCACGACTTAGAGAATGCGTGCCGTAAGCACGTGCCAGCGCCGCATCCGAGGGGCACACGGCACCTGTTACCGCTGCCTGCGCGACAATCAGAAAAACCCCCTGCACATCGTCGGTCAGGCTTTCTGAAAGAGCCAGCGCCTTTTGCCATGTCTCACTGGTCGCCACGTCACTTTCGATACTGGCTTGCGCAACCGCAAGCCGGCGGCGGAAGGCAGGCAAGGCCAGCGGTTCACCCGGAACCCGGTGAATGCGGCAGCGCACCAGAAAATCCTGATAAAGCACCGCTACCGAACGGAAAGATGCTTCGGGATCGTCAACAATCTCGCGCATGACTTTATCAAGCAGACTATCACGCTCGGCTTCCACAATACCGGGGAATAAAGGCGCTTCGACAGGTTCTGCTTCCGGCTTTGGCTTTGCCACCTGTGCCAGAATTTCTGCGGTCGACGGTGGTGGAGGCGGTGGTGGCGTGCGCCGCACAACGGTTCTGATTTCTTCAGGCGCCGGCGTGAAAATAAGATCACGGGCATCTTCGGGTGCATCCGGCAAAGGCATCAGCTTTGGCGACGACGAACGCGCAGAGGTCTCAACCTTGCCGATTTTAATCGGCAATGGACGCCGCGACAAAGCCGGTCCAAGCGCAATGAAATGACCGCGTTGCAAATCGCGGAACATCTCCGCTTGCTTGCGTTCCATACCCAGCAGATCGGAAGCACGCGCCATGTCAATATCGAGAAACGTACGCCCCATCAGGAAATTCGATGCTTCGGCCGCCACATTCTTGGCAAGTTTTGCAAGGCGCTGCGTGGCAATCACACCGGCAAGACCGCGTTTGCGGCCACGGCACATGAGATTGGTCATGGCACCAAGCGAAAGCTTACGCGCTTCATCCGATACTTCGCCACCAACTGCGGGCGCAAAAAGCTGCGCCTCATCAACCACCACCAGCATCGGATACCAGTAGTCACGCTCGGCATCGAACAGGCCACCCAGAAAGGCTGCGGCAGCACGCATCTGCTGCTCGACATCAAGCCCTTCAAGATTAAGCACCACCGAAACACGGTGCTGTCGGATACGGCTTGCTATGCGGGTGAGTTCGGCTTCCGAACGCGCAGCATCAACCACCACATGACCGTAAAGATCGGACAGAGTGACAAAATCACCTTCGGGATCAATGATGCACTGCTGCACCCATTGCGCACTTTGCTCAAGCAGGCGGCGCAAAAGATGCGACTTGCCCGATCCCGAATTGCCCTGCACCAGAAGCCGCGTTGCGAGAAGCTCTTCCAGATCAAGCATGGCCTGCTTGCCACCACCAAGCGCCGCTGCCGAGGCAGAACCACTTCCAGCAACAGCACCCATGTCGATACCGACCTGCATCTCGTTTCCTTTGTTTAGAGCATAATCCGACCGGAGCGGAGCGAGGATCGATAAGATTATGCTTGATGTAAAAGAGCCAAAGCGCCGATCTGATTTAATCAGATCGAAATGCGCTTCGGCGAATCTTGTGACGACTCGGCAAGTAAACCTGTAATCCGTCTGCCACGCGCTTAACATTTTTGACGCGGCTAATGCCAGTCGTTAAGACAAAAGCCCACAGAAGCCGTGCAGCACCTTGCATGAAAAGCACCTTTGTTCTATAGCACCGCCATCCGCGTAGACACCCTTGGAGGCAACGCGGGATGAAGCAGCCTAGTCTTGCACTGTGTGAAAACAATACGGGGTAAAAGACAGCGTGGGCTGTTTCATGTCACTCGCTGAATTTAAACTGCGGGCGACACTCCAGTAACTTTGAAAGGAAATGCCATGAGCGATAATTACGTGCTCAAGGCCGATCTGCGTACCCGGGTTGGTAAGGGGTCCTCCCGCGAACTGCGTCGCAACGGCCAGATTCCAGCAGTCATCTATGGTGACAAGCAGGAGCCACTCCCTATTGCGGTTTCCTATAAGGAAATCTTCTACAAGATTCACGGCGGCGGTTTCAAAACCACTGTTGCCACCATCGAAGTAGACGGCAAGAAGATTCAGGTTCTCCCTAAGGATTACCAGCTCGATCCAGTCCGTGACTTCCCTCAGCACGTCGATTTCCTTCGCGTAACTGCGAAGTCGATTGTTGAAGTCAGCATTCCTGTGCAGTTCATCAATGAAGACAAGGCACCGGGCATCAAGGTCGGCGGCATGCTTAATGTCGTGCGCCATGAAGTTGAATTTCATGCTCCAGCCAACGCAATTCCCGATGCAATCATCGTCGATTTGAGCGGTCGTGAAATTGGTGATGCCATTCACATTTCTTCCGTTGAACTGCCTAAGGGCGTCACACCTGTCATTCAGGATCGTGATTTCACGGTTGCAACAATTGCTGCACCTGCCGGCTTCAAGTCGGAAGAAAATGCAGAAGGCGAAGCCAAGGACGGCGAATAATCGCTTGTCCCATTTGAGGGTCAGAAAACCATGCTGCTCATCGCAGGACTTGGCAATCCCGGCCCTCAATATGCGCATAACCGACACAATATCGGTTTTATGGCGGTGGATGAAATATTCCGCCGCCATAGATTTTCCAACTGGCAGAAAAAGTTCAAGGCCGAGATCGCCGATGGTGTGATTGATGGCGAAAAAGTGCTGCTTATCAAACCAATGACTTTCATGAACCTTTCCGGTCAGTCGATTGGCGAGGCCATGCGCTTTTATAAACTCACCCCTGCCGATCTCGTCGTGATCTATGACGAACTTGACCTGGCACCTGCAAAGCTGCGTATCAAGACAGGTGGCGGTTCAGGTGGACATAATGGGATCAAGTCCATTGATGCCCATATGCAGGCTTTCCCCAAGGGCAAAGATTATCGCCGCATGCGCCTTGGTATCGGCCATCCCGGTGCAAAAGAACTGGTTCACAATCATGTTCTGGGCGATTTTGCCAAGGTCGACAGTGAATGGCTGGACAAGCTGTTTGGCGCCATATCGGATAATATCGGTATGCTTGCCAAAGGTGACGACAATGGTTTCATGAACCGCGTCGCAATCGCCATGGGCGATGGCAGCAAGCGTCCCAACGGTTTCAAGGCTGATCCGACACAATTGGAAAAAGCCCCGCCCAAAGCACAAAGCCATATCAGGCAGGCGCGTCAAAACGCAGCCAAACCGAATATTCCGGTAAACGGAACAATGGCTGAAATGCTCAGGAAACTCCTGGGAAAAAAAGATTAAAGCACGACTTTCATGCGCTGCTCTTGACGCTTCGTAGTTACATGTCGCATAGCGGCACTGGCTTTATTCAAGTTGTATAACGACACTAATTCTATTCTAGTCTGACAGGTAAGATCATGGGTTTCAAATGCGGCATCGTCGGCCTGCCCAATGTCGGCAAGTCCACGCTTTTCAATGCGCTGACCAAGACTGCGGCAGCACAGGCTGCAAACTATCCATTCTGCACCATCGAGCCAAACACTGGTGAAGTGGCGGTTCCCGATCCACGCCAGAATGGTATCGCCAAGGTTGCAGGCTCGAAGGAAATCATCCCGACCCGCATTAATTTCGTTGATATTGCAGGTCTTGTACGCGGTGCTTCCAAGGGCGAAGGTCTTGGCAACCAGTTTCTTGCCAATATCCGCGAAGTCGATGCCATCGTGCATGTCCTGCGTTGCTTTGAAGATGACGACATCACCCATGTTGAAGGTCGCATCGATCCCGTTTCAGACGCAGAAACCGTAGAAACAGAACTGATGCTCTCGGACCTTGAAAGCATCGAGCGCCGCATTGTGCAGATCCGCAAGCGTGCCTCTTCCAAGGACAAGGAAGCCGTCACTGTTTTACCTGTGATGGAACAGGCTCTGGAGCTGTTGCAAAATGGCAAACCGGTTCGCCTGATGCTCAAAGACATTGCGCCAGATGACCTGCTGATCCTCAAAGGTTTGAACCTGCTCACTTCAAAGCCAGTGCTTTATGTCTGCAATGTCGCGGAAAGCGATGCCGCCAAGGGCAATGAACACAGTGCAGCGGTTGCAAAAATGGCCACTGAACAAGGCGCTGAAAGCGTCATCATTTCTGCTGCAATTGAAGCAGAAGTTGCCCAGCTTGCGGACGAGGAAGCCAAGGAATATCTGGACGCCATGGGCCTTGAAGAACCGGGCCTCGATCGTCTTATTCGCGCAGGCTACAAGCTTCTCGACCTCATCACCTATTTCACGGCTGGTCCCAAGGAAACACGCGCATGGACCATCAAGCGTGGAACCAAGGCTCCGGGCGCAGCCGGTGTCATCCATACGGATTTCGAGCGTGGCTTCATTCGTGCCCAGACCATCGCCTATGAAGACTATATCAAATATAATGGTGAAGTCGGCGCCAAGGAAGCAGGCAAAGCGCGGGACGAAGGCAAGGAATATATCGTCCATGACGGCGATGTGATGCTGTTCCGCTTTAATACCTGATACGATCAGGCCACCGTGAGAGCGGTGGCTTTTTTCTTATTCGGGAGGAGACCGGATTGACTGACAAAGCACCCAAATATGCTTATGAAGATTTCACGCCTGGACTGAAACTTCCCTTTGGTCCGCGCAACATTACCAAAGAAGAAATAATCGAATTCGCCCGCGAGTTTGACCCCCAGCCCTTCCACCTTGATGAAGAAGCAGGCAAAGCGAGCGTTCTTGGCGGCCTTGCTGCATCCGGCTGGCATACTGTATCTCTTTACATGCGCATGATCTGGGATGCTTATCTCAAGGATTCCACTTCGCAGGGCAGCCCAGGCATTGAATTTAACCGCTGGAAACGGCCTGTGCTTGCAGGCGACACGCTAAGCGGTGTCTCGACTGTAATTGAGCGTCGTCGGTCTCAATCCATGTCGCATATAGGTATTCTCACCATTCATAACGAAATCGTCAATCAACGCGGCGAGGTCGTTTGCGAGCTTCAGCACATCATCATGATGGGCCTTCGCAATCCTGAGATCGAAGGAGAAGCGGCATGAATTTCATCGAAGAACATCTCGGTGAAGAGCTGACCATCGGCAGCCATAGATTCACCGCGGAAGAAATTACGCACTTCGCATCAAAATTTGATCCGCAACCATTTCATCTGGATGCAGAAGCGGCAAAAAACAGCGTTCTGGGCGGCCTTTGCGCGTCAGGCTGGCATACGACAGCCGTCTTCATGAAACTCAATGTGGCAGCGATTGTCGAGGCAACCAAAGACGCTATGAAGCGCGGCGAGATCCCGCCGACATTCGGCCCCTCACCCGGCTTTGAGAACCTCAAATGGCTGCGTCCGGTCTATGCAGGCGATACAATCACTTATAAGCGCACAGTGCATGCGGTTCGCCCGCTCAGCTCGCGTCCCGGCTGGTCGATGCTCTCCATGAGCAGCAATGCTTATAACCAGCATGGCGACAAGGTTTTGTCCTTCGACAATGCCGCAATGGTCAAGCTGCCATCATAAAAAAAGCAACGGTGTCACGCATCAGGCACCGTTGCTTTTTCAAGAAAATCAATCGCCTTCAAACTCGACAAGCGTACGCACCGGCACGTCAAGCGCTTCAAGCTTTTTGCGTCCGCCAAGGTCTGGCAGATCAATGATAAAACAGGCCGCAACGATATTAGCCCCCATCTGCAACAAAAGCTTGGCTGCGGCTTCCGCCGTGCCACCAGTTGCGATCAGATCATCAACAAGAATGATACGCTCGCCCTTCTCGATAGCATCGCGGTGCATTTCCATTTCATCAATGCCATATTCAAGGCTGTAAGCAATCCTTACAGTATCGCGTGGGAGCTTGCCTTTCTTGCGGATTGGCACAAAACCCGCCGAAAGCTGATGGGCAATCGCACCACCAAGAATGAAACCACGCGCTTCAATACCCGCAACCTTATCCACCTGATTGCCTGCAAAAGGATAGACCAATTCGTCAACCGCCCGGCGAAACGCTCGCGCATCCCCCATAAGTGTCGTTACATCACGGAACTGGACCCCCGGCTTCGGATAATCAGGAATTGTTCTGATCGCGTCCTTCAAAGTTGCTTTGAACCCGGATTCCATTTTCAGTCCTTTCAGGGGAGAAGCCAGCGGCTTTCTCTTGATCAACTATCGTGAATTCCCTTCAACCACGATATGCCCATTGAGCCAAGTGGCTTTACACTTTTTTGAGAAACTTAATGCAGCGCCAACAAAAAGGGCGCCGTGAGGCGCCCTTTTCAATATGCTGAATGATCAATCAGTGCTTTATATTTGACCAGATCGAACGCTTGGCGATGTATACAAGGCCAGCAAACAGGATCAGGAAGATCATAACCCTGAAGCCGATCTTCTTGCGTTCTTCCAGATGCGGCTCGGCAGACCACATCAGAAATGCAGAAACGTCACGCGCATATTGATCCACCGTCTGCGGTGAACCATCATCATACGTCACCTGATCGTCACTTAGCGGCTTGGCCATGGCAAGCGACTTACCCGCGATAAAATACGGATTGTAATAAGTCCCTTCCGCAACCGTCACGCCTGCCGGTGGCTGTTCATCGTAACCGGTTAAAAGCGCATGAATATAATCCGGGCCTGCTTCGGCATATTGCGTGAATATGTCAAAGATAAAGGTCGGAAAACCACGTTCAACCGCACGCGCCTTGGCAATCAGCGAAAAGTCCGGTGGTGCAGCGCCATTATTGGCAGCCGCTGCCGCTGCCGCATTCGGAAATGGTGCTGGAAAATGATCCGTCGCTATGGCCTTGCGGGTGAACATTTCACCATCTGCATTTGGACCGTCTTCAACTTCATATTCCGCAGCAAAAGCCTTTACCTGATCCGGTGAATAGCCAAGCGCTTCCAGATTGCGAAACGCCACCAGATCCAGTGAATGGCAGGCCGAACAGACTTCCTTATAAACCTTGAGACCGCGCTGAAGCTGCCCCTTGTCATAAGTACCAAATGGGCCTGAGAAGCTCCATTTTTCCTGTTTCGGATGATGGATCGGAAAATGTTCAGGCTCACCCTCGCCGCCATCGGCAGCAAAGGCTCCTCCCATTGTCAGACCGAGTGCTACCAGCGGAGCAATACCGAAAGCAGCGAAACTCTTGAGGATGTTTTTCATTGTTACGTCCTTCATCTCGCGCATCAGCCTTTGATTTCCACTGGGGTAATCCCGGCCTTGCTTTCGCTCTTCTCAAGCACGGCCTCGGTAATCGAATTTGGCAGACGCTTCGGCGTCTCGATCAGGCCAAGCACCGGCATGATGATGATGAAAAATGCGAAATAGTAGAACGTGCCAAACTGCGCCAGCAGCGTATAGACGCCTTCCGCAGGACGCGAACCCAGCCAGCCAAGGAAGATGGCATTGATCACGAACAGCCAGAAGAACAGCTTGAACCAGGGACGATAAACCGCCGAACGAACCTTGGAAGTATCGAGCCATGGCACGACAAACAGGATCGCAATCGAGCCAAACATCACCAGAACGCCACCAAGCTTGGAATCGATCGGGCCGATATTGAAGGTGATCGCACGCAGCATCGCGTAAAACGGCAGGAAGTACCATTCCGGCACAATATGCGCTGGCGTCTTCAAAGAGTCTGCCGGAATATAATTATCCGGGTGCCCCAGAAAGTTCGGCATATAGAAAACGAAATAAGCGAAGAAAACAAAGAAGACGAGCGCACCAAAAGCATCCTTGATGGTTGCATAAGGTGTAAACGGCAAAGTATCGGTCTTCGATTTGACTTCAATGCCGGTCGGGTTTGTCTGGCCTGTCACATGCAGCGCCCATACATGCAGGATAACAACGCCCACAATCATGAACGGCAGCAGATAATGCAGCGAGAAGAAACGGTTCAGCGTTGGATTATCCACCGCAAACCCTCCAAGCAGCAATTGCTGGATCGGCTCGCCTATCACCGGAAAGGCTGTAAAGAAGCCCGTGATAACCGTGGCCCCCCAGAACGACATCTGACCCCATGGCAGCACATAGCCCATGAAGGCTGTCGCCATCATAAGCAGGAAAATCACCACGCCGAGAATCCATAAAAGCTCGCGCGGCGCCTTGTAGGAGCCATAATAAAGTCCGCGGGCAATATGCAGATAGACCGCAATAAAGAAGAAAGAGGCGCCATTTGCGTGCATGTAGCGCAGCAGCCAGCCCGAATTGACGTCACGCATGATCTTTTCGACCGAATTGAACGCAATCGTCGTTTCCGCAGCATAATGCATCGCCAGCACAATGCCGGTAATGATCTGTGCAATAAGCATGAAGCTCAAAATGCCGCCAAACGTATACATATAATTCAGGTTACGCGGCGTCGGATAAGCAACAAAGGAATCATAAACGAGGCGCGGCAAAGGCAGCCGCTCATCGACCCATTTTTCGATGCCGGTCGAGGGCGTATATGTGGAGTGATGACCACTCATATTTTATCTCCCCAAGATCTGTTTAGCCGATCCTGATGACCGTATCGGAAGTGAATGCATATTCCGGGATGTACATATTTTCCGGGGCGGGACCGCTGCGGATACGACCGGCCGTATCATAGGTCGAACCGTGGCACGGACAGAACCAGCCACCGAATGAACCGGATTCACCCAGAGGTACGCAACCAAGATGCGTACAGACGCCAACCATGACGATCCAGTTTTCCTTGCCTTCACCTGCCGAACGGGCGACATCCGTCGCTTCCGCATCCAAAGGAAGATTGGCATTGCGCGCAGCAATATCTTTCAGATCGCTCAAGGCTGTCACCTTGGCTTCTTCAACTTCCTTGGCAGTACGATTGCGAATGAAAATTGGCTTGCCGCGCCATTTGACGGTCATCGATGCGCCTTCTTCAAGCGAAGATACATCAACCTCAATAGAAGCTGCAGCGAGTGTCGAAGCATCAGGACGCATCTGGTCGATAAACGGCCATGCCAGGCCACCGACAGCAACGACACCGGCCATTCCCGTCGCAATATACAAAAAATCACGCCGTGTCGGCTCAGCCGTGTCGTGTTCGCTCACGTGCCAATTCCTTTTTAACCTGGATATCCAATTTAAAACTCCCCTCGTTCGGCTTGCACTTGTGCAAAAGCCATGCCGCCCTTTGCGCTCACGCGCAAAAAGCAGTTCTACAAGTGTTTGCAGAACGATATTCCCTCCATCTCAACACTAAGGTGTAGGCAGGTTGAAATCCCTTGTCCAGACGCCAAGCCTCAGGGACGGCACCATGTCGCAGGGCAGGTTTTTACAATCTTGAAAATAAGGCCGGACAAAACTGCCCGCTCAAATATCGCTTTATACGCAGCGTGCTGCATCGCTGGAAATCAGTTCTCTATACCCAGAAAACCACCCGATTGGCGTGCCCAGAGGCCAGCATAAATACCACCGCGTGCGATAAGCTCATCATGGGTGCCCTCTTCAACGATGCGCCCTTTATCCATAACAATAAGCCGGTCAAGCGCTGCAATGGTCGACAATCGATGCGCAATTGCAATAACTGTCTTGCCATCCATGAGCTGACGCAGGTTTTCCTGTATCGAAGCTTCAACCTCTGAGTCGAGCGCAGAAGTTGCCTCATCCAGAATGAGAACAGGTGCATCTTTCAAGATTGCCCGTGCAATCGCAATACGCTGGCGCTGACCACCGGAAAGCTTCACACCACGCTCGCCGACAAAAGCATCAAAAGATTTGCGCCCGTTAAAATCTTCAAGCCTGGCGATAAACTCGTCTGCTTCCGCCTGCCGTGCAGCCAGCATGAGATCATCATTGCTGGCATCATCACGTGCCAGCATGATGTTATCGCGCAACGAACGGTGCAAAAGGGCTGTCTCCTGACTGACGACCGCAAAAGCGCGTCTGAGTGAAGCCTGCGTCACATCGCGTACATCCTGCCCATCAACAAGGATTGCGCCCTTTTCGACATCGTAAAGCCGCAGGATCAGATTGACGAGCGTGGACTTGCCAGCACCCGAATGCCCCACCAGCCCGATACGCTCTCCGCCTTTGATGGAAAAATTGATTTTGTCGAGAACACCGGCTGCCTTGCCATAATGAAAAGTAACATTCTGAATATCGATGCGTGCTTCGGTAATGCGCAATGGTTTCGCATCGCGCTTGTCTTCCAGACCAAGAGGAGCAGATAAAAGCTTCATCGAGTTCTCAATGAGACCAAGCTGCCGCAGCATGCCGTTTAACTGCATCATCAACCGGCCAAGCAGCATATTCAGACGCAAGACCAGACCAAGCGTGAAGGACACCTGCCCGACGGTAATCGCATCTTTCGTCCACAAATCGATAGTGATGGATGCAATCACCACAATCATCACACCCGACAGCCCGGTCATGGCAAGCCGCACGCCGGTCAGTGAACGCATGAGCGGAAATATTGCCGCAAGATAGCGCTTGAAACCGTCACGCATATAGCGCTCGTCATCATCAACCGTATTCAGCTTGATTGTCTGGATATTGGAATAGCTGTCTACGATGCGGCCATTGATCATTGAACCTGCTTCAGCAGACGCTTCCGCATTCTTGCGAATACGCGGCAAATAGTGTCTTGCGATCAGACCAAAGACCACAATCCAGACAATAACGGCTGCGGCCAGCCACCAGTCAAGTTGCCCGACCAGAATTAATGTCGTGATGCTATAGATCGCCATAAACCAGACGACCTGAATGAGGCTTTCAATCAGATCGCCTGCGGCCTGCCCCGCCTGCCAGACCTTTGTGGCAATGCGCCCGGCAAAATCATTTTGGAAAAATGCATAGGACTGCCGTTGCACATAGGAATTCGCCTGCCAGCGGATCATGTTGTAGAAGCCGGGCGATAATGTTTGCCCTTCGAGCATCGTCGTAAGCGCCATAACGACAAAGCGAATGATAAGCACCGTAACCGCCATGAACAGCAGTTCAGGGCCAGCCGCCTGAAACAGTTCCGACCAGCTTCGCCCGGCACCGGCCCGGCCTACCTGATCGAGAATATCAACCAGCCTGCCGGTAAAATAAAACAATCCCGCTTCAACCAGCGGCGCAAGACCGCCAACAGCAAGCGCTGCCGCAAGCGGCCATTTGGCCTGACGTGCATAATGCCACAGAAAAGCCAGTATAGTTGAAGGCGGTCTGAGCTGATCCGGTTCTCGGAAGGGATCAACCCAACGCTCGAACAGGCTATAAACCGCTTTCATCAATTGCCCAGTCCTTATTGTGTCAATTCCGCCTGACCCTGCTCATCAAAGCCAAGGAAGCCGCCTGATTGTCGCGCCCATAGTCCAGCATAAATACCACCGAGCGCAACCAGTTCCTCATGCGTTCCGTCTTCAACGATTTTACCCTGATCCATCACGATAAGACGGTCGAGCGCTGCAATCGTTGAAAGGCGATGCGCAATAGCAATAACGGTCTTGTTTTCCATCAGCGTATTGAGACTGTCCTGAATGGCTGCTTCCACTTCTGAATCAAGTGCAGAAGTTGCCTCATCCAGAATAAGGATCGGTGCATCTTTCAACATCACACGTGCAATCGCGATACGCTGACGCTGACCACCGGAAAGCTTCACACCACGCTCGCCGACATGCGCATCCAGTCCGCGCCGGCCTTTGGCATCGGTCAAAAGTGGAATGAATTGATCTGCCTGCGCAAGACGGATAGCGCGTTCGACCATTTCATCCGTCGCATCCGGGCGACCATACATGATGTTCTCTCGCACCGAACGATGCAGCAAAGAGGTGTCCTGCGTCACCATGCCGATGCTGGCACGCAAGGAATCCTGCGTGACTTTGGAAATATCCTGACCATCAATCAGGATACGACCTTTTTCCAGATCATAAAAACGCAACAGCAGATTAACCAGCGTGGATTTACCGGCACCTGAACGCCCGACAAGACCAACTTTCTGCCCCGCCTTGATCTCAAGCGACAGGCCTTCAATAACACCCTTGCCCTTGCCGTAATGAAAGCCGACCTTATCGAAATCGAGCGCACCTTTTTTGACATGCAACCGCGGTGCGTTTTCAACATCGACGACTTCATGCGCTTTCGAAATCGTGGTGATGCCGTCTTCTACTGTGCCGATATTTTCAAACAGCGCCGACATTTCCCACATGATCCATTGCGACATGCCATTCAGGCGCAAGACAAGGCCGATACCGACAGCCACAGCACCAACAGAAATAGCTTCATGCATCCAGAGCTGAATACCAATTGCACCTACTGCAAACAGCAAAATGCAATTCGACAGATAGAGCGTGAAATGAAACATGGTGATCATGCGCATCTGGCGATGCACAGTACCCAGAAAACCATCAAGGCTTTCTTTCACATAAGCTTCTTCACGGCTTGAATGCGAAAACAGTTTTACAGTTGCAATATTGGTATAGCTGTCAACAATGCGGCCAGTCATGGATGAACGCGCATCTGCCTGCTGCTCGGAAATCACCCTCAAACGCGGGATAAAAACACGAAGCAGGATCAGATAAACCACCAGCCAGACGGCAAAGGGGATCATCAAGACAATATCCGCAGAAGCCGCGATAAACAGCGTGCCTGCAAAATAAACGATGACATAGTTGAGCACATCAAGCACCTTCATCACCGTTTCACGCACGGCAAGAGAGGTCTGCATCAGTTTCGTCGAGATACGCCCGGCAAATTCGTCCTGAAAGAATGACATCGACTGGCGGATCAGATAGCGATGCATCAGCCAGCGCACACGCATCGGATAATTGCCAAGCAATGTCTGATGAATGAGCAGCGAATGGATCAGCACAACAACCGGCAAACCAACCAGAACAACACCTGCAATCAATGAAAGCCGCCAACCTTCATTGCTCAGAAATGTCTCCCGCGACTGGTTGGAAAGCCAGTCGACAATATTGCCCATAAAGGCAAACAGCGACACTTCAATGATCGCAATCAATGTTGTGAAAATCGCCATTCCGATAATCCATGGCCAGGAGCCACGGGTATAATACATACAAAAAGCGACCAGCCCGCGCGGAGGCTTGCGCAGCGGTTCTTCAGGATAGGCTTCGAGTCGTTTTTCAAACCATGTAAACATGGCGATCCTTTTACGGGCAGCTTGAAAAAAATCCAAGTTGAAATGGGAACAAATAGGGAATATTTTCGTGATCTATGAAGAAATTAAAATCCAGATACCTTGCCATGTATAGTGTCACGACTTGCGACCAATCAATTTGTGAGCTACGCGCCTGACATGGATCTTCGTATCGCCCTTTATCAGCCCGACATTCCCGGCAACACGGGAACAATCCTGCGTATGGCCGCATGCCTTGGCTTTGCGGTGGACTTGATCGAGCCTGCGGGTTTCGACGTGTCCGACCGATCGCTGAAACGTGCCGGCATGGATTATCTCGAACAGGCCGCCCTTACCCGCCATGCGGATTGGCTGCACTTCAATGACTGGCGTATTCAGGCAAACAAACGGCTGGTTCTGCTGTCCACCAAGGCTGCAATTCCCTATACTGAATATCAGTTTCAGGAAAATGACATCTTATTGTTTGGCCGCGAATCTGCTGGCGTTCCTGAAAATATTCAGGACATGGCTGATGCACGGTTGATCATTCCCATGGTGCCGGGCGCTCGCTCCCTCAATCTTGCCGTTTCAGTTGCGCTCACGACAGGCGAAGCTATACGGCAGCTGAAACGCTAATGATTCCGTTTCAATTCCATAGATAAGAAAGCGGAATCAGTTCCCGAGCCCGATAAATTTTTCTTTGCATGATTGCCGGCCATGCAAGGCCCTCCCTCCCTTTTCCGGCCCAAAATGGTTCTTTTTTCTATGAAACCCTCGCTTCACACATCTATTCTTTCCGCATATCTTCTCGCAACAGCTATTGCCTCGCCTGCATTCGCACAAGGCACGCAAACCATTGCCCCCAAGGTCATGGTCATCACCATGTTTGGTGAGGAGGCAAAACCTTGGCTGCAAGGTGAAAAATTTACACAGAAACTGAAACTGCCGGGTCTGAGCACGGAATATCCTGAGATCGATTGCACGGCAGAAGGCTTGTGCCACATGACCACCGCCATGGGTTTTGCCAATGCCGCCAGTTCAGTTTCGGCCATGGCGCTAAGCGACAAGCTTGACCTGAAGCACACTTATTTTCTCATTGCCGGGATCGCAGGCGTTGATCCAGAACATGGCACACTCGGTTCGGCCCATTGGGCAAAATATGCCGTTGATGCCAATCTCAACCATCGCATTGATATTCGCGAAGCACCGGAAGGCTGGGCAACAGACTTCTTCGGCCTCGGCGCATCAAAACCGGGCGAAAAGCCAAAATGGGCAGCAGGCACAGAAGTCTTTGAACTCAACGGCAAGCTGGCCGATTACGCACTGGCAACGACCCAAGGGATCGAACTTCTCGACAGTGACGATGCGAGGGAATATCGCAAACATTACACGCAAGAGGCTGCAACCAATGCGCCAAAAGTTACGATTTGCGACACAGCATCGGCTGACACCTACTGGCATGGAACAAAGCTTGCCGAGGCAACCGAACAATGGACGAAGCTCCTGACTGATGGCAAGGGCGAATATTGCACATCGCAGATGGAAGACAATGCAACATTGACTGCCCTCAAACGCGCAGCTGAAGCAGGCAAGCTTGACTTCAACCGCGTGGCACTTCTGCGCACCGCTTCAAACTTTGACCGTCAGGGCAAGGACCAGAGCGCGGCTGAATCCTTGTCAGCAAAATCAGGCGGTTTCCCACTGGCTACAACCAATGCCTATCGCGTTGGCAAAACCTATGCCGACAGCATCATCAATGACTGGAAGTCATGGGAACAGGCACCGCAGACAGACGCAAAATAAGCCTGTAATGCTATAACGACTCATCATTCAAAGCATCTTTCGGTGTTACCGAAGGGTGCTTTTTTAAATTGCTAATCTGAATCTCGTTTCAATGTATTAGGCTCAAAAACTGAATCTTCTCTCTAATCAGATGTTGGCAACCTGCGCATGGTGAATTCAATCACATCATCCGGTCGCTCACACCAGCTCTCGATTTCAGTCCAGTAAGCAGCCTTTGGAAAACTCTCGAACCATTCACGTGCCTTATCGCGCGCCGCCTGCCGCGGCAGGGCAAATGTCTCACGGATAAAGCCATCACGCGGAAGTCTGCTTTTACTCGCACGACCTTTTTCAAGCTGCTTGCGCAAGCCTTCCAGCGGCGGGTGGGGCGTAGGTGCTTTCATGCAATCACCTCCCTTTAAAGGAATTATGATCCCTTGATCATTTAAGATAGGGAAGCAACGCGCTTATGACGAGTCTTTTCTTGGGGAGAGCAAATCACGTCGCACGGGCCTGACATCTTCTCGCTTTGCCAGAAGGCCGGACTTTGCTAAGTCATCTGCGAAGAATTATGACGATACATTGCGTAAAAGGATAGAAAAATGCAGCGCGACGAAATTCCGGCAATCATCCCGCAAGATATCGAAGAAAAAAAACTTGCAGCCCAAAACTGGTTCGAAGAATTGCGCGATCGTATCTGCGCAAGTTTCGAACAACTTGAAGATGAATTGCAGGGCCCGCTCTCGGATCAGGAACCGGGGCGCTTTGTTCGCACGCCATGGCAAAAGGATGACGGCAATGGCGGCGGTGGCGTCATGTCGATCATGCATGGCCGCGTCTTTGAAAAAGTCGGTGTGCATGTCTCGACTGTACATGGCGAATTCACCCCGGAATTTCGCAAGCAGATACCCGGTGCCGAAGAAGACCCGCGCTATTGGGCCAGCGGTATTTCACTCATCGCCCATCCGCAAAACCCGAATGTGCCAGCCGTTCATATGAACACCCGCATGGTCGTGACCTCGCGCCAATGGTTCGGCGGTGGTGCGGACCTGACGCCTGTCCTTGATCGCCGCCGCACACAGGAAGACCCGGACACCCTCGCCTTCCACAAGGCTTTCCGCTTCATCTGTGAAAAGCATAAGGACATCGTCGACTATCAGCGTCTGAAAGAATGGTGCGACGAATATTTCTTCCTGCCGCATCGCGATGAAGCGCGTGGCACAGGCGGCATTTTCTATGACTGGCTGCATTCATCTGAAGAAAAAGGCGGGTGGGACAAGGACTTTGCCTTCACCCGCGATGTGGGCCGCGGTTTCTCGGTTGTCTATCCGCATCTGGTGCGTCAGAACTTCAACAAGGACTGGACCCCGCAAGACCGCGAAGAGCAGCTTATCCGCCGCGGACGCTATGTCGAATTCAACCTGCTCTATGATCGCGGCACGATCTTTGGTCTCAAGACCGGCGGCAATGTGAATTCCATTCTCTCATCCATGCCGCCAGTGGTGAAATGGCCATAAAATTCAAATGAAAAGGGCGGGAAATTTCCCGCCCTTTTTCTTGAAGCATTATCCTACGCAAAACCGGTTCCCACTTTTGCTGGAAATGCTTTATGACTTTGGCTGATTGCGAAGCTTTTCAGCCTGCGCATAGAATTTCTTTTCCCACTCATTGTGGTTATCCAGCCCTTCCTTGATGAAGGGGGTGAAGATCGCCAGGTTCATCAAGGCCCAGTTGACAAAACGCGCCGGGAATTTCAGCGGCTTCACAAAATCAACAAACAGCACCACACGTGTATGCTCCGTGTGGTTCCATGCCTCATGCTCATAGGCATCATCGAAAATCAGAACCTTGCCTTCCTGCCAATGGCAGATCTGCTTGTCGACACGGATCGCAAGCTTGTCAGCCGGTTCCGGCACGATCATGCCCATATGCAGGCGCAGCACACCATTATAAGGACCACGATGCGGCGGCAGATGCTTGCCCGGCTCAAAAATCGAGAACATGGCCGTCGTCAGACCCGGAATATGCTGCACCGCATTCCACGTATTGGGGCATGCCTTGATGTTTTGCTCGGACTTCACACCAAAACCCAGCAGGAAGAAGGTCTTCCAGTGATTATCGGTTGAGATCGTCTTCACATCCGACGAAATATCCTGAAACGATGGCAATTCGCTCTGGCGTACCAGCACCTTTTCAAGTTCGGCACGGATGGCCGGATAGGCTTTCTCCACCTCTGCCGCCCATGGGAATGTCGCATTATCATAAACAGGCGGATTGCCGAGCTTGGCATATTTCAGATTAAGCCGCTCTGCCCATGCAACAATACCCATAAAGAAACGTGTAACGGCCCCTGGACGCTCCATAGGTGCAATGCCTTGCGTGCCAAAATTCTGCTGGGGATCAGAAGCAGCGCTCTGCGTAGTTGATGTATCAGGATTGGACATGCCGGGACACTTTCAAAACAAAACCAGTAAACACTGTTCATAAGTGAATGAAACTATGGCTGAATTTTGCAAGTCCTCAGCCGTTCATTTTATTGCGATCAAGTTTGTCCAGAAGCGCTTCGCGGTCAAGACTAAAACCGGAGTCTATCCAGATAGTTTCAAGATTGCGTAACACCTCGCCAAGCCCCGGACCTTTTTCAACACCAAGCGCAAGCAGATCACTGCCCGTCACAGGAAACACCAGCGGCTCATAGTTTTCAGCCGCTTCAAGTAGCCGGGAATAGCCACCAGCGCGGATCATCGCTTCATCGCTGCTTGCCGCTTCCTGACGCGCCGCAGCATAAGCAAGCCGAATACGATCAGTCACTGCCTGCGCACTGCCGCGATAGATCAGTTTCTTCAATGCCTGTTCAGAAATTTCCGACTTGATAGCATCTGCCCTTGCCCAAGCCTCAAGGCGTGCTCGCTCGGCATTCGACATTTTCAGCCGCTTGCCCATTTCCGCCATGCGTGCCGCATCTGGCGGCACCATGCTTTCAAGCCGCAACAGCGCATCAATCGGCCAGCCGAGATCAGCTTCCGTGCGCACAAGCCCATGAATGGCATCAATGCCCCATTTTTCACTCTCAGGCAGAATGGCGCTCAACACGCCCGACTGCCGCATCCAGAGCAGTGAACGCGAAGGGTCCGGGGCGGCCAGAAGTTTTTTAAGTTCAGACCAGACACGCTCGGCGGAAAGCTGATCAAGGCCGTCTTTCAGCCTTGCACTGGCACGCAGACCTTCCGCTTCAGGACGCCCGGAACCATACCATGCAAAAAAGCGGAAAAACCGGAGAATGCGCAGGTAATCTTCACGGATTCTATCCTCAGGATCACCAATGAACCGAAGCGTGCGCGATTCAATATCAGCCAGCCCCCCGACATGATCAATCACATCGCCATTGGCTGTTGCATAAAGCGCATTGATAGTGAAATCACGCCGCTCGGCATCCATCTTCCAGTCAGTGCCAAAGGCAACCTTTGCATGACGGCCATCGGTTTCGATGTCTTTACGCAAACTCGTGACTTCAAAAGCCTGTCCCTGCACAACAACCGTTACAGTGCCATGTTCAATACCCGTCGGCACAGGCTTGAAGCCCGCTTCTTTGGCCAGTCGTACCGTTTCTTGCGGTAGATGTGTCGTTGCAATATCAATATCGCTGACTTTTGTTCCAAGCAGCGTATTGCGAACAGCCCCGCCCACCACACGCGCTTCACCGCCATCGCGATTAAATGCGGCAAAAAATGCCTGCAATGGCTTTTCATGCAGCCACTCGGCCTTGTCAAAAATATTCATTCTATCGCTCAAGCATAGAGCCTTTCATAAAGTCCACGAATAATACCTGCGGTGACGCCCCAGATAAATCGTTCGTGATATGGCATTGCGTAATAAAAACGTTCCTGACCATTCAACAAACGGCTTTCGCGTCGGTGATTGGCCGGATTCATCAAAAAAGAAAGAGGCACTTCAAAAATATCCGCAACCTCATCCGGGTTCGGATACACATCAAAAGGCGTATTGACCACCGCCAGAACCGGCGTGATGGAAAAGCCGCTGCCTGTCAGATAGCGCGGCATATGTCCGATAATTTCAGCCCGATCAGAAACCAGTCCGATTTCTTCATTAGCCTCACGCAGGGCTGCATTTTCAGCCGTTCCGTCATCAGGATCAATAGCACCTCCCGGAAAAGCAATCTGGCCGGAATGTTTGCGCAATTTTTCCGTACGACGCGTAAGCAGCAATGTCGCTTCCGACCCGCGATCCACCACCGGCACCAGCACAGCCGCATCGCGCATTTTTGCTGTCACCATAAATTGGGTAAAGTCGGGATTGAGCACATGATCACCCGTCAGATCATCATGATCCGGCTGCCAGCGACGCACGCGCTGCGCAAAATCATTGGCTGAAAATTTGTCTTTAACATGCTCATTCATGCAATGCCGCCTCCAATGCATCCGCAGATATGATCGGAAAAACCACACCATTTGACCGGACCGCAAACATGATCATGCCATCAATGTCGATCTCTTCACCCAGCGCCACCAGATCATACATGACAGAACGCCCGACCAGCGCCTCAAGTCGTCCCCGCACAGTAATATAGGGTTTGAGACCACCACTTTCCTTCTCAATGACAAAGTGCAAAGGATGATCTTTGCCCACCTCGACCACATCGCCAACATTGGTACGAAAAGTCAGTTTCTGCGCTTCTCCCTCGCCCGAAACCTGCATTTCAACGGCAATGAAATGCGCGTCTTCCACACGGATACCCACTTTTTCCACCGGCGTCACAAGATAGGTTTTGCCGTCCTCGTCCTTGCGCAACACGGTCGAAAAAAGCCGTACAAGTTGCGGTCGACCAATCGGCGTGCCCATATAGAACCATGTTCCATCGGCCCGGATTTCCATATCCAGATCACCACAAAATGCCGGATTCCAGCGCTCGACAGGCGGTATCCCGCGCTCTTTGGTGGAAGGACCGCTACTTGCATCATCATGAGCGCGTGCAATCAGCGCTTCCAGCCCGCTTGCGCTTGCTGGAGCCTTCAATGCACTTTGCGGCTCTTGTTTGCCGTCAGGGGTGCTTTTTGTCATCCGACTCGGTTATCCCTGTGCGAATGTGATTAAAATTCTTAAAGTCATGAAATAGTCACCGTTTCACGGCTTGTCAGCATATATAGTTGTTTAAATCGTAACATTCAGGTGCGGATAGTTTTGCGAGGTCCATATGAGCGTTGTCGTTACCCCCGAAATAACCAATCCCGATGAGATTATTGCACAGGCTGAACATGCCCTCGCCGATATCGCACTTATCCGGGAAAATATAGGCACGGTTATTTTCGGGCAGGAAAGCGTTATTGAACGCACGCTTGTTGCAATTCTGGCTGGCGGCCATGCACTGCTCGTCGGTGTTCCGGGCCTTGCAAAAACCAAGCTCGTCGAAACGCTCGGCACCGTGCTTGGCCTTTCAGGCCAGCGCATTCAGTTCACGCCCGATCTGATGCCCTCCGATATTATCGGCTCGGAAGTGATGGAACAGGATGCCGATGGACGCCGCTCTTTCCGCTATCTCAAAGGCCCGATCTTCACGCAGCTTTTAATGGCCGATGAAATCAACCGCGCCTCGCCGCGTACCCAGTCCGCCCTTTTGCAGGCTATGCAGGAATATCATGTGACCGTCGCCGGTCAGCGTTATGATTTGCCTGCGCCTTTTCACGTGCTTGCAACGCAAAACCCGCTGGAACAGGAAGGCACCTATCCGCTGCCCGAAGCGCAGCTTGATCGCTTTTTGATGCAGATCGATATTCTCTATCCTGAACTCGACGCCGAACGCCGCATTCTGCTTCAAACAACTGGTGTCAGTGAAGCAAAGGCACATGCGGTTCTGGATGCACAACGACTGCAAGAAATGCAGACACTGGTGCGCCGCATGCCGGTTTCGGAAAGCGTGGTTGATGCAATTCTCAAACTTGTGCGTTCTGCACGACCTGATGCTGATAATGAACATGCGAAAAAGCACATCGCATGGGGTCCGGGTCCACGCGCAAGTCAGGCGCTGATGCTGTGCGCACGGGCACGGGCCTTGTATCAAGGCCGCCTCGCTCCCTCCATTGATGATGTGAAAGCACTGGCCGAGCCGGTTTTGCAACATCGCATGACGCTCAATTTTGCAGCCCGTGCGGATGGTATGTATGTGCGTGATGTCATCGCCAATCTGGTGAAGGCTGCCGCCTGATGGTGATTGGCGCAGAAGTTTCAACAGCAAACCGCAAGGATACTTTGGCACGTGCACGAGCGCGCGCAGCCAGTATTCCCGATCTTCTGGTTGAAGCGCAACGTGTCGTCAACACTGTGATGAATGGCTGGCATGGCCGCCGCAAACGTGGCCCCGGTGAAAATTTCTGGCAGTTCCGACCTTATGTAAAGGGCGAAACACTCGCCCATATCGACTGGCGGCGCTCGGCGCGTGACGATCATACCTATGTGCGCGACCGCGAATGGCAATCCGCGCATACGGTCTGGCTGTGGTGCGATTTCTCGCCCTCAATGCTCTATCAATCGCAATTCTCAACCATTTCCAAAGAAGCGCGAGCACTGGTGCTAACCTTGGCTTTGGCCGAAATTCTGTCGCGTTCGGGCGAGCGCATTGCATTCCCATCGCTGTTGCAGCCTTTTTCAGCCCGCAATGGTGCGGAACGATTGGCAAGCGCCTTGATGCATGACACCGCCTCACGCCCCTTACCTGATATTGATCAGATCCGCCGCTTTTCTGAAGTGGTGCTCGTTTCAGACTTCCTGCAACCGCTTGATGAACTGACAAGCCTGCTTGACGATCTGGCACGTCGCGGTGTTCGTGCGCATCTGGTCGAAGTCGCAGACCCGGCAGAAGAAATATTCCCCTATTCGGGACGTACCGAGTTTCGTGATCCTGAAACAGGAAACACATTGATTGCAGGCCGTGCAGAAACCTATCGGGAAGACTATCGCCGTCTCTATGCCGCACGCCGCGAGACACTGGCAGATTTTTGCCGACGTCTTGGCTGGAGTTTTACCACGCATCGCACCGACACACCTGCGACACAGGCTTTGTCGCGTTTGCATGATTCTTTGAGTGTATCCTCTTCAGGAGGCATAGGCTGATGAATTTCCTGCCTTTGGCTTTTGGCACCCCACTCATTCTGGCCGGCCTTGTTGCGCTGCCCCTTATCTGGTGGCTGCTGCGCATGACGCCACCGCGTCCGCAGGAAGAAACCTTCCCGCCATTGCGCATCCTGGCACAATTATTCAAACGCGAAGAAGTCGCTTCCAAAAGCCCATGGTGGATGACACTGCTGCGCCTGTTCATTGCTGCTCTTGTTATTTTCGCGCTTGCTTCACCCGTCTGGAACCCACGCCCTCTCGCCCTTTCCGGCAATGAACCGCTGGCCATCGTCATTGATAATGGCTGGGCATCGGCAGAAGACTGGACGCAACGTGTGGCGGCTGCAGAAAAACTGATTGCCGATACAAAAAGCGCAAACGCACAGATTTATGTACTTGGCACGGCAGAACCAGCCAATGCGGATATTGGACCTTATGATACAATCCGCGCGATTGAGCGCCTGCAAGCCTTGCAGCCGCGGCCAATTCCTGTTGATCGCAAGGCAGCATTTGATCGTCTTGCATCAACCCTGCCGCAAGGCGAACAAATACGTCTGGCATTCATGAATGACGGGCTGGCCACCGACACCGACACCGACAAGGATATGTTTGCACAGCTTGACCAGCAGGGACGACTGGCCTCAGTGCTCTGGTATGCGGCTGATCTCGACCACCTTGTGGTGCTGACCAGCGTTGAAAACAAGGTGAACAGCCTTGAAGCAAAAGCAATCCGTCCCGAAGGCATAACCATGCCGCGCATGCTAAGAGCTGCTGCCTTTGACGACAAAGGCCGCCGGATCGCCGAAGCACCTCTGTCTTTTGCTCTGGGGAGCACAGAAGCGACAGCAAGCTTTAATCTGCCGGTCGAATTGCGCAATGATTTCCGCGTGATCCGCATTGACGGCGTCCAGCAAGCCGGAGCGACACGCCTGATCGATGCCGGATCAGAGCGCCGCACCATTGGTCTTCTTGCCAGCGGCGATGGTGATCTTGCCCAGCCGCTATTGTCACCGCTGCATTATATTTCGCGTGCGCTTTCGCCCTATGCAAACCTGATCGAACCGCGCTCGGCAGACCTGACAAAAACCGTGCCGGAACTGCTTGATATGAAGCCCTCTGTTCTTATCATGGCCGATATTGGCACCCTGCCCAAGCCTGTAGAAGGACAGCTTTCAAAATGGGTCGAAGATGGCGGCACGCTGGTGCGCTTTGCCGGACCTCGCCTTGCCGGCGCCAGCGAAAACGACCCGCTTCTGCCTGTCCGTTTGCGCAAAGGAGAACGCGCTCTGGGTGGAACACTGTCCTGGTCCGAGCCGCAAAAACTGCGCTCATTTTCAGGTAATGGTCCCTTTGCGGGACTGAATGTACCGGATGATGTAACAGTCACACGACAGGTGCTGGCCGAACCTTCCTTTGATCTCAACGACAAGGCCTATGCGACACTGGCAGACGGCACGCCGCTTGTCACAGGCGAGAGCCGTGGCCGTGGCAATGTGGTTCTCTTCCACAGCTCGCCCGATGCCACATGGTCGAACCTGCCAATTTCCGGCTCCTTTGTCGAAATGCTGCGCCGCATCGTGTCGCTCTCGCAGCGCACCAGTTCAGAAGCTGATCAGCAGTCCGTTTCGCTGCCGCCTTACCAGCTTTTATCAGCATATGGCGAACTCACACCGCCCTCATCGGAAGCAAAGCCAATTGTGGTGGAAAAAGACAGATTGCCCGATGTCAGCATCAACACGCCACCCGGCTTTTACGGCAATGAGGATGGTCTGGAAGCGCTCAATATTTTTGCAAGAATCGATACCAAACTATTGCCAATGATCCCGCCCACGCTTTCAGTTGGATTAACGCCTGCATTCTATGGTGCAGATCAGTCAATTTCTCTGCGTGGTCCGTTCTTTGCGCTTGCCGCGATGCTTCTGGCGCTTGATACATTGCTCATGCTCTGGCTGCGCGGCGCATTGCGTCGTCGCATGAAAACCCGCTCGAAAATTGCAAGTCTGGCCATTCTCATTGCAGCGGCATCCACTATCGGCCTTATGCCCGTATCTGTGCCACCCGCCGAGGCGCAACAGATATATAATGACAGCAAGCCGGGCGATGAAACCATCATCAATTCGGTTTCACAAACCCACCTTGCCTATATCATCACCGGCAATGCTGCGACTGATGACATCAGCAAAGCCGGCTTGCGCGGTCTGACTTATGCACTTGGTGATAAAACAGCCTTGGAACCGGGCGATCCGATTGGTGTCGATCCCGCGAAAGACGAACTGGCCTTCTATCCGCTGATCTATTGGCCGATTGATCCCGATGCGCCAATGCCAACGCCTGAGGCAATCGCCAAAGTGGACGCCTATATGCAGCAGGGCGGAACCGTGCTTTTTGACACGCGTGATCAATTGCAGGCGGGCGCAAGTCTTGATGCATCGGCCTCCCCCGCCAATCAGCGCCTGCGAACCATACTCAATAGCATGAATGTGCCGCCGCTTGAGCCGGTTCCCCATGATCATGTGCTGACAAAATCCTTTTTCATCATGCCCGATTTTCCCGGTCGTTATCAAGGCAGTCCCCTATGGGTTGAAGCAGCTGCATCGCCTGATGCAGCGCGGGATCGGCCAGTGCGCACCGGCGATGGTGTTTCGCCCATCATGATCACTGCCAATGATTTTGCAGGCGCCTGGGCCGTGGATGAACAGGGCAATCCGCTGTTGCCAACGGTTCCAAACGATCCAATGCAGCGCATCTATGCCATTCGTGGCGGCGTGAATATCGTCATGTATATGCTCACCGGCAATTACAAATCTGATCAGGTCCATGTTCCCGACCTGCTGGAACGGCTGGGGAATTAACGCATGTTTCGGAAAAGTGGAAACCGGTTTTCCGGCAAAAACATGCGCGGGGAAGTTTGACATGAATATAGAGTTTGAACCCTTCCTCTCTCTGCCATGGCTGATTGGCATTCTGGCGCCTTTGGCGCTGCTCGTATTGATAACGATATTCCTGCGCATGCGCGGCGGAATTCTCCGTGGTCTTGCAGCCATTGCCCTTGCGCTGGCACTGCTTAACCCTGTCATCGTCAGTGAAGAGCGTGAACCGCTGAAAAGCGTTGTGGCCGTTGTGGTGGATCGCAGCCAGAGCCAGCAACTGGGCGAACGCCACGCGGATACAGATATAACGCTCAAAGCCGTGCAGGATCAGCTTGCAACCCTGCCGCAATTTGAAACGCGGGTGGTCGAAGCAGCCGAACCCGGCGAAAACAATGATGGCTATGCAACGCGCCTGTTCGAACCGCTTGCACGGACATTGCTTGATGTTCCGCCATCACGTGTTGCAGGCGCTATTCTGATCACCGATGGTCAGGTGCATGACATTCCGGCCAATAAAAACGCCCTCGGCTTTGATGCGCCTGTCCATGCGCTCATCACCGGCAAGCCGGACGAGTTCGACCGTCGCATCAAATTCAACAAAGCGCCGCGCTATGGCATTAGCGGCAAGCCGCTGGAAATGTCCTTTACCGTCATTGATGAGGGAAAAAGCCTCGGTAGCCCGGCACCAGTCGAAATCCGCGTCAATGGCGAGAAGGTCAGGGACGAGCAAGCGCAGGTCGGGCAGGAAACCCCGATCACGATTGAACTGCCGCGTGCTGGCGTCAATATTGTCGAAATCACCACGCCAGCAATTTCTGGCGAAGTGAGCGATGCCAATAATCGCGCTGTCGCAACAATCGACGGTATTCGCGAAAACCTGCGTGTGCTTCTGGTTTCAGGCGAGCCGCATAATGGCGAACGCACATGGCGCAATCTGCTCAAATCCGATGCCGCCGTGGACCTCGTCCATTTCACAATTCTGCGCCCACCTGAAAAGCAGGACGGCACACCGATCAACGAATTGTCGCTGATTGCTTTTCCCACACGCGAGCTTTTCGTCGACAAGGTCAATGAGTTCGATCTGATCATTCTGGACCGTTACCAGCACCGCGATGTGCTGCCGCTGCTCTATTATGATTATATCGCGCAATATGTGGAAAATGGCGGCGCATTGCTGGTTGCAGCAGGACCGGAATATGCTGGCAATATGTCGATTGCCCAGACACCACTTTACAGCGCCCTGCCCGCCATGCCGACCGGCACAATCACGGAAAAAGCCTTTTATCCGCGCCTGACAGAGCTGGGCAAACGCCACCCCGTCACCCGCGGCCTTGATGGCAGCGATCAGGAACCGCCGCATTGGAGCCGTTGGTTCCGCACAATCGACATTAGCGAACCGCGCGGCGAAACCGTCATGAATGGCGCTGACGGCAAGCCTTTGCTTGTGCTTGATCGCGTGGGCAAAGGTCGTGTTGGCATGTTTTTATCTGATCAGGGCTGGCTCTGGGCGCGTGGCTTTGAAGGCGGCGGTCCCTATGCCTCGCTTTATCGCCGCATCGCCCACTGGCTGATGCAGGAACCGGAACTGGAAGAAGAAGCACTGACAGCAGGCGGCAATGGCCGCACGCTCACCATCCATCGTCAGACGATGGGCGATAATCCCGGTCAGGCAATCATCACCACGCCATCGGGCAAAGAATTGCAGGTCAATCTTACTGAAGGCAAACCCGGCCTGTTCAACGGCACATTGCAAACTGATGAAATAGGCATTTTCCGCGTGAAAAATGGCGATCTGGAAACACTCGCCCATGTCGGACCTGTCGATGCACCTGAATTTTCAGACAGCATTTCGACAATTGACCGCCTGCAACCGCTGGCAGATGCGACCGGTGGTTCGGTCCATCGCGTGCATGAAACTGCTCAGAGTTCAGTTTCGCTGCCAGCAATCGCGGCTGTTGCGGCTGGCCGTGCCGCAAGCGGCAATGACTGGATCGGCTTGCGTGAGACGACAGATACACAATTGAAAAGCGTCAACCGTCTGCCATTGTTCTCAGGATTGTTTGCGCTGGCCGCCCTGCTTATGATCTTTGGCGCAATGTGGTATCGTGAGGGGCGGTAAAACAAGCCCCTCATTTTAATTCTCACGCTCTGCTTGCATGCTGAACAATGCCGCTTACTCCATTAAGCGCATTGGCCGCGATCTCGCAGGCCAGCATCCGGCGCGGATCAACAGGTGCAGGCATGATCATGCAACCGGGCTGCACCATCTTGAAGCCAAATGGTGCATAATAAGGCGCGTCACCGACCAGAACAATCAGCTTGTGACCGGCTTTCCCAGCAGCCTCGATCGACATGCGCATCAGCTTGCCACCAATGCCGCGATTTTTCCATTCAGGCCGTACCGCCAGCGGACCGAGCAACAAGGCTGGTGTTTTTCCCACCACAACAGGCGTCTGACGTACAGAGCCAACCACGATACCCCCCATCAGCGCAACAAAAGACAGGCTGAGATCGTGCGGGCCACCTTCACGAATAAAATGGGCTGCCTTGGTAAAACGTGCGGGACCAAAAGCCTCGGCATTGATCGCCTCGATCTCGAGGTCATGCGCCGGGTTTTCCTGTGCAAAGGTCAGTTCAAGTTGCTGCATGGTAAAATTGCCTGAAAAGGAAGCTGGTGGCGATAAAGCCAATGGAATGCAATCTGCGCAGTTTGAGCACAGTTCCAACTTTCATCGTCGGATGAAACGCATTCCAGTCATTATTCTCTCCAGCGTGGGCAAATTGAATGATACCGCAATTTGCCAGTTGCCTAACACCAAATTGATCACAGGTAAAACAATTTCTTTCAAAACGGCAGCCTGAACTTATCTTTTTGATACGGTTACGCACTGTTCACGCCTTGCAAGCCTGTCAAATGGCAGCTTTCCCGCTATTTTACTTATCAAAAGGAGAAATAAGCATGGGACTTCTGGTTGACGGCAAATGGCATGATGTCTGGTATGATACGAAAGCCACCCAGGGCCGTTTCGAGCGCTCAAAATCGCAATTCAGAAACTGGGTAACGGAAGATGGCAGCGCCGGTCCAGCTGGCGAGGACGGTTTCAAGGCCGAAGCCGGACGTTATCACCTATACGTTTCCTATGCCTGCCCATGGGCGCACAGAACGCTCATTTTTCGCGCATTGAAAAAGCTCGAAAATGTTATTTCTGTCTCTGTCGTCGATGCGTTGATGCTGGAAGAAGGCTGGACCTTCTATGGCACCACAGGCAGTAGCGGAGATGCGCTTTATGGCGCAAAACGTCTGCACGAGATCTATACCCGTGCCGATCCGCATTATTCTGGCCGGGTGACGGTTCCTGTTCTTTGGGACAAGCAGGGTGAAACCATCGTTTCAAATGAATCTTCTGAAATCATACGCATGTTGAACAGCGCTTTTAACCAATTTGGCGATGCTGCGCTTGATTTCTATCCAGAAGAGCTGCGCAGTGAAATCGATGCATTGAATGATTTCATTTATCCAAACATCAATAATGGTGTTTATCGTGCAGGCTTTGCCACCACACAGGATGCTTATGAAGAAGCCGTCGAACAAGTATTCAGTGCGCTCGACAAGATAGAAAATATCCTGTCAAACAACCGCTATCTGACAGGCGACAGCCTTACCGAAGCCGACTGGCGTCTTTTCACGACACTTGTGCGCTTTGATCCGGTTTATGTCGGGCATTTCAAATGCAATTTACGTCGAATCGCAGACTATCCAAACCTGTGGAATTATACACGTGAACTCTATCAGGTGCCCGGCGTGGCAGAGACTGTGAATATGAAACATATCAAGGACCATTATTATCGCAGTCACAGGACGATCAACCCGACAGCCATCGTTCCTGCTGGCCCGGATATCGATTTTACAGCACCCCACAATCGGGGCAAGCGCGATAACTGAGCTTTTTTTGCAACAGTCTCTTCCGAACGTCTTTGATTTATAAAATCTTGTGCGCCCCTTTGATCCTGATCAATGGGGCGCTTTGCTGTCAGGTTCAAACTGCACCCATCACTACCCAAGATTTTTCAGACTACGGCTTTATGCCAGAATTCAGGAGAGACTGATGAACCGCTTTGCCAAAGGGCTTCTTGCTGCAACCGCGCTGACATTTGCCGCACCCGCTGCTTTTGCAGCAGATGCGATTGTCGCACAGCCCGCAACCGAAATCATCGCCGTTCCGCAGGCTCTGTCACCATGGCAGATCCGTGTACGCGCCCTTGGCGTGATCGCTGAAAACAAAGGCTATGTAAACGAAGCGCCTGGTTCGGGTCTTGATTACTCAAAGTCAATTACGCCGGAACTCGACATCACCTACTATTTCACCGACAATCTGGCCGCTGAACTCATACTCGGCACCACCTATGCCAATATCAATGGCACCGGCTCGATTGAAGGTCTTGGCAAGGTTGGCAAAGTATGGATGCTGCCGCCAACGCTGACCATGCAATATCATTTCACCAACTTTGGTGCTTTCAAGCCCTATGTCGGCGCAGGTGTGAACTATACGATCTTCTATAATCAGGATGCAGCAGGCGTTGAGTATCTGAAAGTGAAGAACACCTTCGGCGGCGCGCTTCAGATCGGCTTCGACTATATGCTCGATGAGCATTGGGGTATCAACTTCGACGTGAAAAAGCTGTTCCTTGAACCAAAATTCGATGCAACACTGGTCGGTGGCACACAGGTAAGCGGCAAGGCCAAGCTCAATCCTTGGCTGATCGGTACCGGTATCACCTACCGTTTCTAAGCATAGACAAGGGCGCGAAAGCGCCCTTTCTTTTACCAGTTGGGCAAAGGTTCCAGATCATGCAGCGCCTCCTGCAAGCGCCGCTTGGTGGATGGCGTTGTACCTTCAGGCAAATCATCAAGCCGGAAGAAACCGGCTTCTGCAATTTCCCTGTCTCGTTTTTTCGGTTCGGTTTGCGTAAAAGACCGGCAGATATAAAGCGCAACATGATCACGCTTTGAAGCATGCGCATTCTTGTAAAGCGCAAAAAGCTCCGGCCGGCCTGTCAGAAGAATATTGCCTTCTTCGCGCAGCTCTTTTTCCAGAGCCTGCCCGAATGTTTCACCACTATCGACACCACCGCCCGGCAATTGCCAGCCGGAAACATAAGTATGTTTCACCAGAAAAACGGAATTGCGCTTTTCATCAAACACAATTGCCCTGACGCCCAGCGTCATTGGACGCCTCAATAAAAAATAGGTATGAAATAAAAAATGGCGCAAGCGCATACCGTCAATCCCGGACATGTTTTCTTCGCAACATCATTGTACCAAAGACATCAATAAAAACTCTCTAAATACGGTTTCGATTTAAATAATAATACAGTACACCCATACTATGTTTCGTCTCACCCATATTTCAGACATCCACCTGTCGCCTCTGCCGCGCATCCGCTATCGCGAGCTGGCATCAAAGCGCATCACCGGTTACATCAACTGGATGCGCAATCGCAAAGGCGCCATGCACACAACGGTGCTGGATACTCTGATTGCTGATATGCTGGCACAAAAGCCGGACCATATTGCCGTAACAGGTGATCTCGTCAATCTGGCGCTCAATCTTGAAATAGATATCGCTCATGACTGGCTGTTGAGCCTCGGCGATCCGGACAATGTTTCTGTCGTTCCCGGCAATCACGATGCCTATGTGCCGGGTGCGCTCGATAAATCGTGCCGCAAATGGGAGTCATGGATGCGCGGCGATGGTGTCAATAACCACGGCAAACGCCCCATCTTCCCTTATATGCGTGAACGCGGACCGGTTGCAATGATTGGCGTTTCATCAGCGCGTGCCACGGCACCTTTCATGGCCAGCGGTGATTTTCGTTCGGCACAGGCCAAACGCCTTGCCTTGGCGCTTGATGAAGCGGGATCGCGTGGGCTTTTTCGCGTGGTGATGATCCATCACCCACCAATCCATGGGGCAACACACACCCATAAACGGCTCTATGGTATTCGCAAATTTCAGAAAATCATTCAAAAACATGGTGCCGAACTGATCATTCACGGGCACACGCATCTGGCAACCCGCTATGATATCGATGGGCCGAATGGAAAAGTTCCGGTTATCTGCGTGCCCTCGGCCAGCCAGAATTTCGGCGGACACAAACCACCTGCACGTTATAACATCTTCGATATTGACCGAAGACCGGAAGGCGGCTGGCAATGCCAGTGGGAACAGCACGGCATCGAAGACGAAAGCCAACGCATAATCAAGATTTCGGAGCAGACGCTTTACTAGTTCCCCCGTTCAGGGTCAAAATCCTGGCGGCTCGACAGAGCAGAGCGTCGCACATGGCCATTCGTAACATGCGCGGCGCTCTGGCGAAAATACGATCAGCGCTTTTGGAATGAAATATTACATTTCTTGCGCACAGATGCGCGCTGCAATGCATCCATTTCGCCTTTCAAACGGGCAACTTCTGTAGCCTTGATGCCGTCCCCTTCATTGAAGAACAAGGCGGGCAAGAAGAATACAATCCCCACGCCGGTTTTTACAGCATCAGCCGTAGCAGCAGAATCCTGCTTACCAATCGCCGCGGCAGCAGCCTGAGAAAGGCGAACACCTTCCTCTTTCATGGCAGAACAAGACATTGAATCATAAACAGCAGTTGAAACATAACTTGGTGCAATATTCTTTGCTTTCGATGCACATCCTGAAACAACAGCCAAAATGGAAAAACAAACAACTATATTTTTCATTAATAACTCACAATAAAATTGAAAACAAATATAGTCATTAGTGCAAAATGTGAATTTTTAATGGCAACAATAATTATGTATTTTATATTGCAGATTTTATAATAATAAATTTCAAAATACTTCTTTATTTACAAAAAAGGCGGCCAAACAGCCGCCTTTTTTCACTTAATACTAATTCATAACTACACGATTAGCTGCTGAAACAATGGCTTCAAGTGAAGCGCTGACAATATTGTCATTGATGCCGACGCCAAACAGTTTTCCACCCGGATAAGCAACTTCAACATAAGAAATTGCCGCAGCGTCTGAACCCTGTTTCAGCGAATGCTCGGAATAATCAATGATCGACATCTCAACACCGAGATATTTCGACAAAGCATCAACAAAGCCGTCAATCGGACCGGTTCCCCGGCCCTCTATAGTCTTCGTGACACCATTATCGGTGATTTCAGCGGTCAGAATACGACGACCCTTCTGGTCAGGATCAGGATAGGTATGGTGATCAACAAATTTGATGCGCCCATCCGCCTGCTCGACATAGAGTTTCTGGAATTCGTCATGAATACGCTTTGATGGCAGCTCCTTGCCTTCAACATCGGTAATGTTCTGAATGATTTCACGGAATTCCACCTGCAAATTGCGTGGCAGATTAAGACCGTAATCAGCTTGCAGAATATAGGCGATGCCGCCCTTGCCCGACTGGGAATTGATGCGAATAATCGCTTCATAAGAACGGCCAACATCCTGCGGATCAATCGGCAGATAAGGCACTTCCCAGACCGGAGAATTGGCGGTCTTGCGAACCTTCATACCCTTGTTGATTGCATCCTGATGCGAGCCTGAGAAAGCAGTATAAACCAGTTCACCCACATAAGGATGACGTTCGGCAATCTTCAACTGGTTGGAATATTCGTAAACATCCTTCATGCGATTGATGTCACGGCAATCGAGTTGCGGATCAATACCTTGCGTATACATATTGAGCGCCAGCGTCACCACATCGACATTGCCGGTGCGTTCGCCATTGCCAAACAATGTGCCTTCAACACGATCAGCACCAGCCATCAGGCCCAGTTCGGTCGCAGCAATGCCCGTGCCACGATCATTATGCGGATGCAGCGAAATGATCAGGTTTTCACGATTATCGAGATTGCGGCACATCCATTCAATCTGGTCGGCATAAACATTTGGCGTGTTCATTTCGACAGTCGATGGCAGATTGAGAATCAGTTTGTGCTCAGCCGTCGGCTTGACGATTTCCGTCACCGCATTGCAGATTTCCAGCGCCACTTCCAGCTCGGTTCCGGTAAAGCTTTCCGGTGAATACTGGAAGCGATAACCGCCACCAGCTTTCGCAGCCATATCCATGATCATCTTGGCGGCATCGGTTGCAATCTGCTTGATGCCCTTGACATCCTTGTTAAACACCACACGACGCTGCAATTCACTGGTCGAATTGTAGAAGTGAATGATTGGCGTCTTGGCACCCTCCAGCGCTTCAAAAGTACGGGTGATCAATTCAGGGCGGCACTGAACCAGCACCTGCAAATCAACCTCATCAGGCGTATCACCCTGCTCGATTGCCCAGCGGCAGAAGTCAAAATCGGTTTGCGAAGCCGATGGAAAACCAATTTCAATTTCCGGGAAACCCATATCGACCAGCAAGCGAAACATGCGCTCCTTGCGGTCGTGGCCCATTGGATCGATCAGCGCCTGATTACCGTCACGCAGATCGACCGAACACCAGACAGGTGCCTTTTCAATGCGTTTTGATGGCCATGTGCGGTCGTCAAGTTTCGGATAAGGAAAGGGTGAATACTTCACCGCAGCATCAGGCATACCCTTGTACTTGGTTTGCGTCTGCGTAGTTTCCATATGGCTCGTTGCGGAATTGGGCGTATTTACATTCTGGTTCATGGTCTTCTCATCCTCCCGGCGCATGGGACAGTTCTCTACTGTCATAACGACCCGGTCATCTCTTCTAAAATTCAAACTCGGATTTTGAGAAAGGAGCATGCGTCAGCGGGACTTCAATCGACCGCCGGACGCTCCTTTCAACGAGCCCGGCGATCGCCGCTAAGGCCGAGGGTAAGAAGCGAGTTTAGAACGCAAACATTCACACGCGCGCTGAAAGCGGCGGCAGAATGTTCCAAAGATGTTGCGTTCTTCATTACCATGCAATCGCTTTTACACGTGAGGTTCTAAACGCGCAAGCTGCTATTTCGCTCACGCAAACGGAACTGAGCTTGTACCAATCGGCAATTTTGCTTCATCCTCCGGTTCAACATGGATCACAACACGTGCGCTTTCGATCTGTGATTTCAAGGCATCTTCGATTCGGTCGCATATGACATGCGCATCACCCACGCTCATTTCAGCGGCCACCACCAGATGAAACTCGATAAAGGTAACACGGCCAGCAATCCGGGTCTTGAGATCATGAACTTCAATCGCACCACCTGCACTTGCTGAAATCACATCGCGAATACGCATTTCCTCGGCAGGCTCGACACCAATATCCATCAATCCTTGCACGGATTTGTTGATAACACCCCAGCCCTGCCAGAGAATGTTGATCGCAACCAGAATGGCAAGCAGCGGATCGAGAATGGCCCAGCCGGTAATAACGGCTCCCACAAGACCAACCAGAACACCGACCGAGGTAAACACATCCGTCATGATGTGCTGCCCATCGGCTTCCAAAGCAGGTGAACGCGCATTGCGACCCGTGCGGATCAGCAGCAACGCCCAGAAACAATTGATCGCTGCTGCAACAGAATTGATTGCAAGCCCCAGCCATGGCTCGTCCATCTGGCGCGGTGTTTGCATCGCAGACCATGCTTCTTTGGCAATCAAAAGCGCAGCAATCGTGATCAAAACGCCTTCAACAACTGCCGATATATATTCAGCCTTATGATGTCCAAACGGGTGATTTTCATCGGCTGGCTTGTAGCTGACGCTGATCGCCCACCAGGCACCAAAAGCCGCGATCACATTGACAATGGATTCAAGCGCATCCGAATAAAGCGCAACAGAGCCGGTCAGCGCATAAGCGAGATATTTCAAACCCATTACGCCAAACGCAACAGGAATCGACCATGCGGCAAGCCGCCGAACTTTTACACTCGCGTCCATCACGAACCTTAATTCTTTAAATTCTTATCCCGACAACCGGGTTTGAGCTTAAGCTTAAGCTCACTGCGCATTCACGCTGGCCAGGCCAGTCAGCAGCATTTCGACAGACGTTCTATAACCCAGAAAAATGGATTATCGAACCCCTCTTTTTTACTTCACCCATTTAATTTTCTCTTGCAAATGCAATGCATTATAGTTGCAAATGACTTGCCAGAGCATGTTGAAAAAACCCTGATTTTATAGAACGATAAATGCAAAACCGGCCGCAGTTTTCACCACGGCCGGTTCTTTAATTGTCACGTAAAATGAAGCTTAATAGTTGGTACGGCGTGTTTTGTGCCTGGCCGCCAGATGTGTCACGACATTTTCGATCATGCGCATGCCCGCATTATGACCCAATGTCATAATGGATTCGGGATGAAACTGAACCGCCGCCACAGGCTCGTGTCTGTGTTCAAAAGCCATGATGACACCATCTTCCGTCTCCGCCGTCACCAGAAAATCATCCGGCAACCTTTCAGGATCAGCAAAAATCGAATGGTAGCGACCGACCGTTACTTCCTTTGGCAAGCCGGAGAAGATGCGTTCAGGCTTTGAAACCCGGATACGCGACGGCTTGCCATGCATTGGCACGCGCAACTGACGCAGCGTACCGCCATAAGCTTCTGCCAAGGCCTGAAGACCAAGACAGACACCGAAAATCGGCAGCTTGCGCTTGCGTGCCTTGTCAATGGTTGCCTTGCAATCAAAATCCTGTGGTGTACCCGGCCCTGGCGACAGCACGACAAGATCAGGATCAACGCGATCAAACACCTCATCTGCGACCGGCGAACGCACGGTTGAAACAATTGCACCCGTCTGGCGGAAATAATTGGCCAATGTGTGCACGAAGGAATCTTCATGATCGACCAGCAGGATCTTTATCCCCTCGCCCACTTTGAATGCGACCCGTTCTTCAGCCACCTGATTGCTCTTTTGTGCTTCACGCACAGCAGCAATCATAGCGGATGCTTTCAATTCGGTTTCCGCTTCTTCCTCTTGCGGGTCAGAATCAAACAACAGCGTTGCACCCGCACGGATTTCAGCCACACCATCCTTGACCCGGATCGTACGCAGCGTCAGCCCCGTATTCATGTCACCATTAAAATGCATCATGCCGATGGCACCGCCATACCATGCACGCGGGCTACGCTCATTTTCTTCCAGAAAACGCATGGCCCACAGCTTTGGTGCACCCGTTACCGTCACAGCCCATGCATGGCTGAGAAAACCGTCAAAAGCATCCATACCGTCGCGCAGACGGCCTTCAATATGATCCACCGTATGGATCAGACGCGAATACATCTCAATCTGACGACGACCGATCACCCGCACCGAACCCGGCTCACAGACCCGGCTTTTATCGTTGCGGTCAACATCCGAACACATGGTCAGCTCAGATTCGTCTTTCTTGGAGTTCAACAATTTCAGAATCTGCTCAGAGTCTGAAATTGCATCCTCACCGCGCTTGATGGTGCCGGAAATCGGACAGGTCTCGATGCGGCGACCATTAACACGCACAAACATTTCCGGTGATGCACCCACCAGATATTCGTTTTCACCCAGATTAATGAAAAACGAATAAGGCGACGGATTGATCGATTTCAGGCGACGGAAAATTTCTGATGGCGCCGTGTGGCAGCGCTCATAGAAAGTCTGCCCCGGCACGACTTCAAACAGATCGCCGCGCTTGAAGCTTTCCTTCGCGCGTTCGACCAACTTGGCATATTCGCCCGGATTATGATCGCCACGCGGCAGATCGCGCTCTGCGGGCTTGAATGGCTGCACCGGCGTTGCCCGGTCAAGATCATGGGTGGATGAACCGCCACAGCTAAACTCATAACGATCCACCCAGGCACGTGCTGAATAGTGATCGGCAACAAAGATTTCATCCGGAATAAAAAGAACCAGATCGCGCTGATCATCCGGGCGCTTCAATTTGTACTGGATCGGATCAAACTGAAACGCCAGATCATAGCCGAACGCACCATAAAGACCAAGATTGGCATCTTCTTCAGAGAAGAAAAGCCCGACAATCGCCCGCAGCACAGTGAAGACTGAAGGCATGCGCGAACGTTCTTCTTCGGTAAATGTACCGGTCGGTTCAGCAATCGTCAGCTCGATACGATCTTCATCAGCCTTGTCGAGCGTCACTTCCACAAGTGCCTGAACCGTCTTGAGGATCGGACGCAGCAGAATTGTGCCCCGCTTGTTCAGCGCTTCAATACGCATTTTACGGGCGCGAGACGTGATCACCACCGGCGGATCGACAATTGCCGTATCCCATCGCGTATAACGACCCGGATATTCGTAATTGGAAGAAAACACCGCACCCCGCCGCTCATTGAGAGCATCGATATAAGTCTCGATAGCTCCCTTATAAGCAGTCAGATGACGCACGCGTTCGACAACAATGCCGCCCACTGTTTCGTGCGTGAATATCTCGCTATCCGCAATCTTCGCATTCATGACTGGCAATTCCCAACTGTTATTCGTTATCGAGCACTTCCAAAACCCGGTATCATTCAAACAGCCAAACAAAAAGGCCGCCCGGACAATCCCAGCGGCCTTATCTAAAACGCAAATGCACAAACGCCTGCGTGGCCGCTTTTAGCGAGCCCACCACCAGATTTTTGTTTCAATGCGCGAAATGTTCATGACGATACTGTTAGCCTTCCCTTGCTTCGCTTGCAACCGGAAAATTCAGACAAAATAAAACGAGAAAATTTGTGCACTATCAAACCACGCAAAGAAAATCCGGACCCAGTAAAGTAGCCCGGATTTCCTCCTTGCCCTTAATGAGGACAATGCAGTGAAAAGGTAGCGGGGACCCTTCACTGATCAGATCGGGCAAAGCCCGGAAGGTAAAATTTATAAGTCTAATATAACTTTCAGTACAAATATACTCTATCATAGGTTGTATTAAAAATGCAACTTGAGATTGTTATCAGGCTTAAACTTTATCCCCAGCCCTGTAAAACATTGCATCTACTGCTTTCATTTTAAAACTACACACATGCCGGAAATGAATTATTTAATTTATGCAAGTATAATATGCTTAGGCCGTGACCATAACTGTTTGTATGACTGGGTGCATTTTCACCTTGCACCGGCCATTGATTTCGGATTCATTTCGTGCGCAGAACATTCATAAACAAACAATAAGAACCGTCCTTCAAGCCGGTCCAATGGGGATAACAATGAAACATCTCGATGTAATGGACAGAAACATTCTGTCTGCGCTTCAGGAAAATGGCCGTCTGACCAATACGGAACTTGCAGATCGTATCAATCTTTCCCAGACGGCAACCGCCGAACGTGTCAAGCGCCTGACCCGCGAGGGTTATATTCTTGGCTATTCGGCCCGTCTGTCACCCAAAATGCTTGATCGATCGATGCTGGTTTTTATTGAAATCAAGCTTGACCGCACCACACCTGAAGTCTTTGAAAATTTCTCCACTTTCACACGTGGCCACCCTGACATTCTGGAATGTCATATGGTTGCCGGTGGCTTTGACTATTTGATAAAAGCACGCGTTTCCGACATGGATCATTACCGGCGCTTTCTTTCCGAAGCATTGCTTTCACTGCCCGGTGTGCGTGAATCACACACTTACGCCGTGATGGAAGAGGTCAAGGAAACCTCACATATAGCCGTTTAACCGGCCGGATTTCCCGCCCGCTATTTTGCACAACATCACAAAACTCCATCACAGCATATTGCCAGAGACATGATACGGGTATATACCCGCATTATGTCCAAGCCATGTATATGCATTCATCTGCGCAAGGCAGCCCGAAAAACTTCAGCCATTTATGATGAAGCATTGGCGCCCCTTGGCATCAGTGTGGCGCAATTCAGCCTGCTGCGAAAAATCTCACGGGCCGGTACAGTTTCACTGACAGAACTGGCCCGCAGTGCCGAGCTGGATCGATCGACAATGGGGCGCAATGCAAAAGTGCTGCAAAAAATGAACCTGATTGAACCTGCACCGGGCAAAGATCATCGTGAAGCCAGTCTTACGCTCAGTAATGAAGGGCATAATATCGTCAGGCTGGGAGAACCCTTGTGGGATCAGGCACAAATCGAAATTGAAAAACGGCTTGGGCATGAAGGCATGCAACAATTACAAATGCTTCTTGATGCATTGTAAGCCGTGCTGCACCTGCTTGACTAGAAACAATGACCGAACCCCGCATCAGCAATAATAACAGATTTTGGTCTTCCAATCTTTAGTCGATTGAAACCCAGCCAAAACAGAAAGTGCCGACGATGATCTCAAACAGCCTGGCCAGCTTTCTCGCGCAAAGAAACATCCATTATGGATGGATTATTGCCGGCATCACTTTCCTGACCATGCTGGCGACAGCCGCAGCCATGGGTTCGGCTGGCATATTGATTGAGCCGCTTCAAAGCGAATTCGGCTGGACAAATGCAGATATCTCCTTCGCCATGGCCCTGCGCCTTGTCCTGTTCGGCTTGATGGGGCCATTTGCAGCTGCTTTCATGAACCAGTTTGGCTTGCGCCGCGTTGTCATGGCAGCACTGATCATGATCTCATCCGGCCTTGTCGGTTCTATTTTCATGACCCAGCAATGGCAGATGGTAGCACTTTGGGGTGTCGTTATAGGGCTTGGTACCGGCATGACCGCCCTTGTGCTCGGCGCAACCGTCGCCGCACGCTGGTTTGAAAAACGGCGCGGCCTCGTCGTTGGCATGATGACAGCCAGCAACGCAACCGGACAACTTATCTTCATGCCCATTCTGGCCAGTGTAAGCCAGAATATAGGCTGGCGCATGTCACTGACAATTGTCATTGCCTTCTTGCTGGCAGCACTTGTGCTTGTGCTGGCTTTAATGCGCGACAAGCCATCGGATGTCGGATTAAAGCCCTATGGCCGCACCGCTCCCATGCCTGCACCAGAACCCAAAAAGCAGTTTGGTGCCATGCTGTTATCCCCATTGGTGACATTGCGTGAGGCATCCTCAACAACCACGTTCTGGGTGTTGTTTCTGACCTTTTTTGTCTGTGGGTTTTCAACGAATGGCCTGATCCAGACGCACTGGATTGCTCTTTGCGGAGACTATGGCATCGTTCCTGTCGGCGCTGCCGGTATTCTTGCTGTCATCGGTGCATTCGATCTGATTGGAACCATCGCCTCAGGCTGGCTTACTGATCGCTATGACAATCGCTGGCTGCTGTTCTGGTTCTATGCGCTGCGCGGCCTGTCGCTGATCTATCTCACATTTACCGACTTCTCGATCTATGAACTGGCGCTATTTGCCGTCTTTTATGGCCTTGACTGGGTGGCAACCGTGCCGCCAACCGTGAAGCTTGCAGCCGAAAAATTCGGCCCTGAAAAAGCAGGCATGATCTTCGGCTGGGTCTTCACCGGACATCAGGTGGGTGCCGCCGCCGCAGCCGCTTTTGCCGGTTTTGTACGCACCGATTATGACAGCTATACACCAGCTCTCATCCTTGCCGGAGCCATGTGTTTTGCAGCCGCTGCAATGGTGTTTCTCATCACGCGTCCAAGACAGCAGCCCCAATTGCAAATGTCATAAATATGCGTCGCCCCAATCGGCACGGCGAGCCCAGCGAAAAAACTCGCCGTCACGCTTGGTCACAAGACGCTCTTGCGCAGACCCGTCATCCTTGCACAGCTTGATTGAAACTTTGCCACCGCCAACGCGCGTTGGCGCAATTACCCTTGCCGATACAGCAAGAGATGGATCGCGCATTGCTGTAAGATAAATGAATTTTTCATCTTCCCACGGCACTTCCGCATCCTTTGTCTGACGATGAATGCGCGAGCGTGCAACGCGGCGTGAAAAATGGCACCAGTCTGGTGCGCTGATCGGGCAATCAAACTGATGGGTGCAAGGCGCTGCAATATGCGCACCTTGTTTCATGAGAGCAGCCCGTGCATCCACAATACGCTGCCATCCGGCCGGTGTTCCCGGCTCTACAATCACGAACAGATGCTGTGTTGCAGCCCATAATTTTTCCACCAGTATCTGACGATCATGGGGCGCCAGCTCATCCAGCACATAGGCTATTGTCACCAGATCGGCATGGGGAAAATCGATCTTTTCCCTGATCACATCACCCGCACGCCATTCAATTTCAAGACCGGCATTTTGTCCAAGATCACGACCCACAGCGCGAATTGCCGGACTTGCTTCAATCATCGTTGCCGTTTGCAAATCAGGCCAGCAATCACGTGCTGCCCAAAGTGCAGTTCCCGGTCCACAGCCAACATCCAGCATGGTTTGCGGTATAAAATCAGAACAGACTTCTGCAACACTTTCCAGACTTGATCGCACTGCTGCATAGGTCGCAGGCAATCGGGCAGCAAGATAGGCTTTGGCCGCAAGTTCATCTGAAATATGCAGACGCCCATCGCGCGTTTCCGCACGATAGCGCTTTGATAAAACTGCCGATGCATGCTTGAGGTCGGCCAAAGCCACCCCTTCAAGCGCCGCGTCTACAGCCTGACGCAAGAGTGGTGGCAATTCCATTATAAATTAACGCTCCAGAACCTGTTTCACATCCACCAGATTGGAACGCACACGCAGGATGTAAAAACCCATCGTCGTCAGATGTGACGGCGTAAACCATGCATCCGGGCTGCCATTGGAAACGATAAAGGGCTGCATATCGAGCGCTGCACGCAATTGCCGTTCCATTTCATCCCACACGCCATCAAGATGCTTTTCCGCCAACACACCGCGGAAATCGGAATGTGCCGCACGCAGCAAGCCATAATAGGCATATAGCTGACCATAGGCGAACCAGAAGCGATCATCGGCACGGGTATCAAACCAGCCGGCATGGTAATTCTCGGCACGATCCTTGAGGATTGCAGAGGTTGAGCCAAGGTCACTCGCAATACGATCCACAAACTGGATCAGATTGTCGGCACGCGCATCAAATGTCGCCTGACAATTTTCAAGGCGACTATTGAATGAACGCAAATCCTTGATTGCTGAACGATAATAGCTTGGTGTCGGGGTCTTGGGACCAAACGGGCTTATGCCAAAATACCACGAATCTTCTGCAAATTGTAAATTACCGCGTGCTTTTTGCAGATCACCGTCAATCTGCGATGTGCCACGCAAACGGCCAATATTATCGACAAGCTCGATAGCCGTCCGGCGAACGGCTGCATTGATACCGCGCTGGAAAGACGCCTTGTTATCAAGAAACGGAGTGCGATCCCAGTCCATCCCGAAGAAACCAAGCTTGTAGAGCAGCATGGAAGAAATCCATGCATTCTGGTTTACATTGAAATCAGTAAGATCAGCAGCCACTTCGGCAATGGCTGATGGTGAACATTTGCGTGCGCTTGATGGAATCTGTGCCGCCTGCATTGCCTGCTGGGTCTGGGTTTCAGGCGGCAATGTTGTATCAGCATCACCGGCAGAAACTGTGTCATCCGTATCGCCTGTGCTGCTTTCAGAAGGCGCTGGCGCAGGCGTTGATACAAGTGGTGCAGCTGTCGTTTGCACCTCTTCCCCCGGCGTTATGGCAGTCTGATAGCTGTATTTGGCAGGATAATCAGGATTGAAGTTGGTCCAGACCTGTGTTTGCCAGATAAAATAGACATAGAGACCGCCAAAAACGATCACAAACAGAGCAATTGCAACTTTCCACAAATTTCCAAGCTGCAAAAAAAGCCGCCATAAAGCACCCAGTGGCACAGCGATCAAACGTGCCAGCGCTGCAATGAACCGGCCAAGGAAGGAGAAAACGCCTCGAACTGCATTCCACACTATATCAAATCCTTCCTGTTGCCTGCAATTACAGGCTCTCTGACACTTTTTTCTGTCGGTGGCAGCATCCGCAAAGGCAAGCTGTCGCCAGCCGACAAATGATGACACTTTTATCTTTCATCACATAGAGTGTGACTGGCATTTCGACAACTATTGACGGCCATCACAGGATAATTATCGAAGCTTTTCCTGCTTGAAGGGTTGAAACACGGCAATACGTAAGTAACATTGCACCACTTCGCCTGCTTCGGCCAACCCACTTTTTATGCCGAACTTTTTGCCTGATGGTCCGGAAAATCGAGTAAAATATCCCAGAAAGTCGCAATCATAAATATTTTCGCCGCAATGGTACTTGATCGGCGAAAATTTTGGTGTTTGCTAAAGCCGGAACCGGAAAACAATCAATGCGACAAAGGGGCCCGGTGAGAGCACATCCCAAAAAACTGTGAAATATTTTTTGGGTAAGATGCGCATTAAAACAAATAATGAGGGCGCCGATCTGATTTAATCAGACCAAAAGCGCTCAAATGGAGAGAGAAATGAAGTTACCATCAACGCCTTCGATGAGAAGCGTGCTGCATATGCTGGCAATGACAACAGCAATCTTCGCCATTCCGGCCACAGCCAGCGCTGCGGAAGCTGAAAGCTGCTCAACCGTGCGCTTCTCCGATGTGGGCTGGACCGACATCACCTCAACCACGGCTGTGGCAACTGAGGTGCTCAAAGGCCTTGGCTACACGACTGACATCAAGGTTCTCTCCGTTCCAGTAACCTATGCATCGCTCAGCAAAAAAGACATTGATGTGTTTCTTGGCTACTGGAATCCATCCATGAGCGCGGATCTCAAGCCCTATCTCGATGACAAGAGTGTCGAAACACTGCGCACCAATCTGACAGGCGCAAAATACACCCTTGCCGTGCCAAAATATGCCTATGATGAAGGTCTGAAAGACTTCAAGGACATTGCAGCTTTCAAGGACAAGCTCGGCGGCAAGATCTATGGCATTGAACCGGGCAATGATGGCAACCGCCTGATCCTTGACATGATCACCAAGGATGCATTTGGCCTTAAATCATTTGAACTGGCAGAATCGTCAGAACAGGGCATGCTGGCACAGGTCGCACGCAGCATTAAAAGTAAGGATCCGGTTGTCTTCCTCGCATGGGAGCCGCATCCGATGAACAAGCGTTTTGAAATTGCCTATCTCACCGGTGGTGATGATTTCTTCGGGCCCAATCTTGGTGGCGCAACGGTCGAAACCAATGTCCGCGCAGGCTATACGCAGGAATGCCCGAATGTTGGCAAATTCCTGACCAATCTCGAATTCCAGCTTGAAATGGAAAACGAAATCATGGGCAAGATTCTTGACGACGGTGAAGACCCTGCGAAAGCGGCAACCTCATGGCTCAAGGCAAATCCTGCCGTTCTCGACAATTGGCTGGACGGTGTCACAACTGTTGACGGCAAGGAAGGTCTGCCAGCAGTCAAGGCAGCTCTGGGCTTATAATCTTGCTCATGACATCGGGCCGCGGATCACCGCGGCTCATTTTTTTAAAACGTGAAAATGAAAAAGCACGCAGCAGGAGACATCATCGTTGAACTGGCTGACGGACTATAAAATTCCGGTCGGACCAACTGCCAAATCGGTAGTGGACTGGCTTACAGACAATATGAGCGGCTTTTTCGATACGCTTGCCGCTGTCATGCAGTGGCTCATTGATGGATTATTATACCTGTTGCAACTGCCGCACCCGCTTGTCCTGATCATCATTTTCGCTGCCATTGCATGGTTTATACAGCGCCGCATTTCCGTGGTGATCCTCACCATCATCGGCTTTTTGTTCATCATCAATCAAGGCTACTGGGATGCGACGCTCAAAACACTGACACTCGTGCTTTCAGCTTGCTTTCTTTGTATGGTACTCGGTGTCCCGCTCGGCATTCTCGCAGCCCATCGCCCAAAGCTCTATACCGTCATGCGACCTATCCTTGATCTGATGCAGACGCTGCCAACCTTCGTCTATCTGATCCCGGCTATAGTCTTCTTCGGCATCGGCATGGTTCCGGGACTGCTGGCAACGGCAATTTTCGTGTTGCCTGCCCCCATACGTCTGACACATCTGGGTATTTCCTCAACACCAGCCGCACTCATCGAGGCAGGCGAAGCTTTCGGAGCATCGCGCAGACAGCTTCTCTGGAAGATTGAATTGCCCTATGCCATGCCACAAATTCTGGCAGGTCTCACGCAAACGATCATGCTGTCACTCTCCATGGTTGTCATTGCGGCCCTTGTGGGTGCAGACGGTCTTGGTGTGCCGGTGGTTCGCGCACTCAACTCGGTCAATACATCGCTTGGTTTTGAATCGGGCTTTGTGATCGTCGTCGTCGCCATTGTGCTTGACCGCATCTTCCGCGCTTCACGCGACAAGTAGGAGCATCATCCCGAAAAGTTGCATGACTTTTCGGACAAGATTATGCGCTAAAATAAAAAAGAGACGACCATGACAATCATTGCTGTAGAAAATGTCAGCATCATTTTTGGCAAAAATGTCGATAACGCACTGGACTTGGCAGATCGCGGAGCATCGCGTTCCGAAATTCAGGCTGAAACCGATCTGGTTCTTGGCGTCCATGATTGTTCGCTCAATGTTCAGGAAGGCGAAATTCTGGTCCTGATGGGACTGTCCGGCTCGGGCAAATCAACGCTTCTGCGTGCCATTAATCGCCTTAATCCAATTTCGCGCGGTCGTGTTCTGATCCGCGATGGCGAAAACACCATTGACGTGGGCAATTCCGACCGCAAGACACTGCGCCACCTGCGAACAGAGCTTGTATCCATGGTGTTTCAGCAATTTGGTCTGCTGCCATGGCGCACGGTTGAGGAAAACGTGGCCTTTGGCCTCGAAATATCGGGGATGAGCAAACAGGAGCGGCTTGCTCTGGCACGCGACCAGCTCGAACTGGTTGGGCTTCAAGACTGGGCAAAACGCAAAGTGAGCGAGCTTTCAGGCGGCATGCAGCAGCGTGTCGGCCTCGCCCGTGCCTTTGCCACCGGCGCACCAATTCTGTTAATGGACGAGCCATTCTCCGCACTTGATCCACTGATCCGCACACGCCTGCAGGATGAACTTCTGACTTTTCAGTCACGGCTCAAAAAGACCATCGTTTTTGTCAGCCACGACCTCGACGAAGCTATGAAAATCGGCAACCGCATTGCCATTCTGGAAGGCGGACGGATTGTTCAGTGCGGTACGCCGCAAGACATCCTGCTTCATCCGTCGGACCAATATGTTACGGATTTTGTAGCCCATATGAACCCGCTCGGTGTCCTGCAAGCTGGCGATATCATGACGCCATTTGACCGCAATGCAGCACCGCGCCCCTTTGCAGCAACTGCACGGCGCGAAACACTGGTTCGGGAACTGATGAATGCTGTCGCTGACAGCAGCGGCGATGTCGGCATTGTCGAGAATGGTGCGATTATCGGCAAGATCAGTGCCGATGACATTGTACGCGCACTCGCCTGGCATCAGCAGCGCGGACAGCATTAAAACAAAACGCCGCCTCAAAGGGCAGCGTTTTCATTTCCAATTTAAACAGCTCTACGCCTAAGCAGTCTGATGTGCAGCCTGACGTGCTTGCGCACGCGCTTCCACACGCGCACGGATTGCATCCACATCCGCACGCGGCGTCGCAGCAAACAGCTTCTTGGTGTAATCGTGCTGCGGGTTGTTGAAGACTTCGTCACGCGAGCCATATTCCACAACTTCACCGAAATACATCACCATCACATCATCAGCGATGTAACGCACAACCGACAAATCATGGCTGATAAACACATAGGTCAGGCCAAACTCTTCCTGCAAATCCGCAAGAATATTGAGCACCTGCGCCTGCACCGAAAGATCGAGCGCTGAAACCGGCTCATCAAGAATGAGCAGCTTCGGATTGAGCATCAATGCACGTGCAATGGCAATACGCTGACGCTGACCGCCGGAGAACATATGCGGATAGCGGTTGAAATGCTCACGCCCGAGACCGACCTTCTGAAGCATTTCCATCGCTTTTTCACGACGTTCACTGGCAGACATATTGGTATTGAGCAACAAAGGCTCAGCCAGAACATCACCGATCTTCTGGCGCGGATTGAGAGAGCCATAGGGGTTCTGGAACACGATCTGCACCTTCTGGCGCATTTCGGCAGTCAGACCATCACGGGCAATATTCACATTCTTGCCGCCAATCAGCAGATCACCGGAAGTTTGCGGGTCAATCATAGTCAGAATGCGAGCAAGTGTTGACTTGCCACAACCCGATTCACCGACAATTGCCAGCGTCTTGCCTTTTTCAAGCTTGAAACTCACGCCCTTGACGGCATGAACAACCTTTGGCTTGCCAAAAAGACCGCCGCCAACATGATAATCGCGCTTGATATCACGCGCTTCGAGAACGATCTCGCTCATCACGCTTCTCCTGCGGCATTATTGGCCAGAACAAAATCGGAAACCGTCGGCAGCCGGTCGCCGGTCGCATTTTCCGGCAAGGCTGAAAGCAGTGCGCGTGTATAAGGATGCTTTGGTGCGGTAAACAACGACAACACGTCGGAGTCTTCCATCTTGTGCCCCTTATATTGCACGATCACACGATCCGCAGTTTCTGCCACAACGCCCATATCATGGGTGATCATGATCAGCCCCATGCCATGTTCAACCTGCAAATTCATAAGCAAATCAAGAATCTGTTTCTGAATTGTAACGTCAAGTGCGGTTGTTGGCTCATCAGCAATCAACAGTTTCGGATTACATGCAATCGCAATCGCAATCATCACACGCTGGCACTGACCACCCGACATCTGATGCGGAAAGCTCGACAGGCGTTCAGCCGCATCGCGGATGCCGACGAGTTCCAGCAGTTCAATCGCGCGGGCACGGCTGGCAGCACCCTTAAGCCCCAAATGGCGCTTGAGCACCTCTTCAAGCTGATAGCCAACGGTAAAACATGGATTGAGGCTTGCAACAGGTTCCTGAAAGATCATCGAAATATCGCGTCCGATAATCTGGCGACGTTCCTTGTCGGACATGTTTTTCAGGTCTTGCCCGTCAAATGTCATACTATCGGCAGTAACGGTCGCAGTCTTGGGCAGAAGCCCCATGACGGCAAGCATGCCCACTGATTTGCCAGAGCCGGATTCACCGACAATCGCCAGCACTTCACCCTTATCGACCGAAATATCAATCCCATCAACAGCCTTGAATGGCCCGGTCGAAGTATCGAACGAAACTGTCAGGTTTTTGATTTCAAGCAAAGCCATCGATCAGCTCCTTTTCAGTTTCGGATCAAGCGCGTCACGCAGACCATCGCCGATCAGATTGATTGCAAGAACAGTGATCAGGATCGCAAGGCCGGGGAAGGTTACAACCCACCATGCACGCATGATAAATTCACGCGCTTCAGCAAGCATTGTGCCCCATTCCGGTGTCGGCGGCTGCGCACCCATGCCAAGAAAGCCAAGCGCTGCAACGTCAAGAATGGCATTGGAAAACGACATGGTGGCCTGAACGACCAATGGTGCAAGACAATTTGGCAGAATCGTCTTGAACATCAGACGCAGCTTGCTTGCACCGGCAAGTTTTGCAGCCGTCACATATTCACGTTCCTTTTCCGCCATCACGGCTGCACGCGTCAGGCGCGAAAAATGCGGCAGCAGAACCAGCGTAATCGCAAGCACCGCATTGATCAGGCCCGGTCCGAGAATAGCCACCAGAACCAGCGCCAGAAGCAGCGACGGAAACGCCAGAATGACATCCATGATCCGCATGAAAACCGTATCGATGCCGCCACCGAAATAACCGGAAATCACACCAACGGTAATGCCAAGGCACATCGAAATGATGACGATAACAAAGCCGACAAGGAGTGAATATTGTGCGCCATAAATCAAGCGTGAGAGCATATCGCGACCAACCGCATCCGTTCCAAGCAGAAACTGCGTTGTACCGCCCTGTTCCCAGAAAGGAGGTGTAAGCAGATAATCACGAAACTGTTCGCTCGGATTATGCGGCGCGATAAAAGGCGCGAGAATCGCAACGATCACTAATGCCAGAAATACGAAAAGACCGATAACAGCGCCACGATTGACGCTGAAATAGAACCAGAAATCTTTTAAAGCCCGGAGTTTCCCGACTTCCATTTCAGCTTCCGGCAGAATTGCTGCCGACTGAATTGTTGGGTCTGTCATGATACCCTCACTGATGCCGGATACGCGGATTGATCAGGCCGTAAAGCAGATCAACGATAAGGTTTACGATCATGATGATGAACGCAATGATCAGCAATCCGCTTTGAACGACCGGATAGTCGCGGCGCGAAATAGAATCGAGCATCCATTTGCCAATGCCAGGCCATGAAAAGATGGTTTCAGTCAGAATAGCACCTGCCATCAGCACACCGACTTGAAGACCAATTGTTGTAATGACCGGAATCATTGCATTGCGCAGCGCATGAAGACCGATAACGCGGCGAACCGGCAGACCTTTTGCACGCGCAGTCCGCACATAATCCTCGCCTAGAACTTCCAGCATCGCCGAACGGGTCTGACGTGCAATCACCGCAAGCGGGATCGTTGCAAGCACGATCGTCGGTAATATCAGATGCGACACCGCCGATGTGAAGGCGCCCTTCTGTCCAGACAGAAGACTGTCAATCAGCATAAAGCCTGTCACTGGCGGGAAATAATAAAGCAATGAAATGCGGCCTGAGACCGGCGTCCATTGCAACATGCCCGAAAAGAATATGATCAACAGCAAAGCCCACCAGAAAATCGGCATCGAATAGCCAACCAGCGATATGCCCATCAATCCCTGATCGAACCACGATCCGCGCTTGACCGCTGCGATAACACCTGCCGGAATACCCAGCATGACAGCAACAATAATTGCGCAGACTGCCAACTCGATCGTTGCCGGAAACAGTGCAAAAAATTCTGAAAGAACAGGCTTTTTCGTCACCAATGACTGGCCGAAATCGCCATGCAGAAGATTCCACACATAATTGAGATATTGCTCCCATAGCGGACGATCAAAGCCGAGCTGCGCCAGAAGCTGCGCATGTCGCTCCGGGCTTACGCCGCGTTCACCCGCCATCAGCAACACTGGATCACCCGGCAAAACACGGACGAAAGCGAAAGCCACAATCGTGATACCGATGAAAGTCGGTATCAGATAAAGCAGTTTGTTCAATATAAAACGAAACATACAAAAACTCCGACCGGGTGCAGAGAAACCCTCCGCACCCGGCCGCTGGTGTTGTCGGGATTTTTACTCGGAAATATCAACTTCCTCGAAGCGATAATCACCAAGCGGACTCTGCTTGAAGCCTGTAACCTTGGCCGACATTGGCACAAACACAGTCGAATGAGCAATGGTGTTCCATGGAGCCTGCTCCTTGAAGATCACCTGTGCCTCTTCATAAAGCTTCACGCGCTCGTCATGATCAATCGAAACCTTGGCCTTCTGGATCAGATCTTCAAATGGCTGATAACACCACTGCGCACGGTTGTTGGAGCCAACACCTGCACAGCCCAAAAGTGTACCAAGGAAGTTGTCCGGGTCGCCATTGTCACCGGTCCAGCCAAGAATAACAGCACCGTCACGGTCTTTTTCGCCGGACTTCTTGAGGTATTCACCCCATTCCATCGAAACGATTTCGGCATCCACACCAACCTTGGCAAAATCGGACTGCATCAGTTCGGCAGTACGACGGGCATTTGGCATGTAAGGACGGCTGACAGGCATTGCCCAGAGCTTCATCTTGAGATCCTTGACGCCAGCAGCTTCAAGAGCCTTCTTGGCGGCTTCCGGATCATATTTGTCATCTTCGATCTTGTCGTTATAGCTCCACATTGTCGGTGGAATCGGGTTCTTGGCAACCTGGCCCTGCCCCTGATAAACCGCATCAACAATTGCCTGCTTGTTTACAGCCTGATTAAGCGCCTTACGCACTTCCGGCTTGTCAAACGGAGCAACCATTGTGTTGTAAGCAAAATAAGCAACATTCAGACCAGCCTGCTCATCAACCTTGAGGTTGGGATCAGCCTGAAGATCCTTGATATCGGCTGGTGCAGGATAGGACATCAGATGGCATTCGCCAGCCTTGAGCTTCTGTGCGCGAACAGCCGGATCAGTCGTGATTGCAAAAACAAGATCGTCAATCTTCGGCTTTTCACCCCAATAGTCGGGATTGGCCTTGTAGCGAACAACAGCGTCTTTCTGGTAAGCTACAAACTGGAAAGGGCCTGTACCAACCGGGAACTGATTGAGATCTGACTGCTTGCCGTCTGCTGCAAGCTTGTCGGTATATTCCTTGGAAATGATCGAAGCAAAAGGCATCGAGATATTTGCCAGAAATGTAGCTTCCGGGCGGTTCAGCACAAACTTGACCGTATTATCGTCGATCTTCTGGATTTCCTTGATCAACGGGCCCATTTCCATCGAATCGAAATATTCGTAGACAATGCCGGGCGTATATTCATGCCAGGGATTTTCCTTGTTGGCCATGCGGTCAAACGAGAAGATCACATCATCGGCGTTGAAATCGCGGCTTGGCGTGAATGCATCGCTCGAATGAAACTTAACACCCTTGCGCAGATGAAAAGTATATTCCTTCCCATCTTCAGAAACATCCCAGCTTTCTGCAAGACCCGGAACAACTTCTGTTGTACCGTTTTCAAATTCTGCCAGACGGTTATAGACAGGATGCGCGGACGCATCAAATGTATCGCCACCCGTATAAGCAGCAGGATCAAAGCCTTCAGGGGAAGCTGGCGAGCAATATACAAAAGTCTTGGCCGAAGCTGCACCGCTCATCAGAGCGAGAACTGCCGTTGCCGCCAGAAGTGTTTTATAAAATTTCATTTAATACCCGCCTCCACGGAAAATCATGCCGCACACACCCTAAGCGCACAGCCGGACCTTATGGACCGAACCCTTATGGAAACGTGTGACACACCACAATGCAAGCGGTATTTTTAGAAAATTATCGTATTCTCAACCACTTTTAAACAAAATTTGTAGATTATAATTTCTTATATGTGCCACATTTTAGAAAATTGCGCTAAATGTAATAAAATTATAATAATATTCACAACCCTGATATATAATAGGAAAGCTGTTCACCCTGAATAGAATGGCCTTATATCCGACAGGCTCGCTTTACGAGCTATCGCAAAGGCTCACGAAAAGCTGCTTGAGACTTTGAACGCAGTGCATGCCAATAATTATCAATATCTACCCTGCAAGACCCAAAAACCATGCCACAGGCAGCAAAATAATCGGATCAGACCCGGAAGCCGCCACCCTCGCCCATCTATAGAAAAATACTCAACACAACTGGCAAAAATGCCAGAATCTGGCCCATGGAACAAAAAGCCTATAATTTTGGGACAAATCACCACTCTTTTTTTGTCAACTAATATAAGCAAGCTCTTTTCAATTCCTCCATATAGTATTAATTTTAACCCGCCAGATACCAAATAAATGGCTGGCTTTTTTAACCTTCTGCTGTCTTACGGGGGTATGACTGCAAATGACTACAGAAAAAAAATTTATTGATTTAGTAGATAATTCTTCTTCTGCTGCTGATTTTTTATCAGCTCTTGCCAACAACAAAAGATTACTTATTTTATGCAAATTGTTGCATAATGAAATGTCTGTTGGCGCTCTGGCAAAAGCAATTGACTTAAGCCAATCTGCACTTTCACAGCATCTCGCCAAGCTACGTGCCCTTGACCTCGTATCAACACGACGCGATGCACAAACAATCTATTATATGGTTTCGTCGCCACATATCGAATTGATGTTGTCGACGCTATCAAGCCTCTATATGAGTCCAGCTCCGCGTCAACACGAATTAGTGTCGTCGCTTCACCAATAATTCGCATCTCATGAGGCATAAGTCGTGCGATGAAGGAAAACAAAACCGGATCGCACGACTTTGTCGTCGAGATTTCTGACGCCCGGGATCAACGGCTTGCGGCGTATAAAAATATCCGTGAAAAAGACCTGGTAGGACGCCAGCAGCGTTTTATCGCTGAGGGAAAAGTCGTTCTCAATGTTCTTTTTTCGCAAGCGGCACGATTTGAAACTGAATCGCTTCTTGTCTTGGAAAACCGGCTGAATGGCCTTGAAGAGCAGCTTGCACAGCTACCCTCCGGCGTAGAAGTCTATTCTGTACCGCAATCCGTCATGGATAGTGTGGCCGGATTTCATGTCCATCGCGGCATTCTCGCTGTCGGCAAACGCAAACACCAACCCGACCTCACAGATATAATCAGCCGACTGCCTGCAACCGCGTTAGTCGTGGTTTTGTGCGGCATATCAAATCACGACAATGTCGGATCAATCTTCCGCAATGCGGCCGCCTTTGAGGCCGATTGTATATTGATGGATGAAACCTGCTGCGATCCGCTCTATCGAAAAGCCATTCGCGTTTCGGTTGGCGCCACCTTGAAAGTCCCCTATTTTCACGGCGCAACCATCGAAACAATTGTCGAACAGATACAAGAAGCCGGAATCAACATATTGGCGCTCAGCCCCTCATCAGAACTGAGCATCTATCAAGCGCCGCATCATGACCGGCAGGCACTGCTATTGGGCACCGAAGGCGAAGGACTTCCCGCGCATCTGCTCAAGCGGTTCACAAGCGCACGCATTCCGATGTCATCACAATTTGACAGTCTCAATGTTGCGACGGCATCAGGCATCGCCCTCTCCCGCTTCAGCAAGTTCAAATAATTACGCAAAAGCCTCAGGCAGCCGAAACACTCGCAGATCCGGCAACAAGACGGCGCAACATTTCCTCAGCACGGGGTTCCCGTTCAGAACGTGCAATAAACCCGCCGCCATAGACACGCGCTTTATTGCTATCGTCTGAATAAAGAACACAGGCCTGCCCGGGGGCAATGCCGCTTTCGCCATCAACCAGCTCTACCCATGTCTTGCCATCGGCATGATGCAAAACAGCAGGGCGCGGCGGACGTGTCGAACGAACCTTGGCAAACACTTCCAGACCGCCTTCGGGCAGCGCATCCAGCGTGTCATCACCGAGCCAGTTCACGTCACGCAGAAAGACCTTGTGGGTTTCAAGTGCCTCGCGCGGTCCAACGATAACGCGGGTATTGGCGGCATCAAGATGCACCACATAAAGCGGATCACCCGTGGCCACACCAATGCCGCGACGCTGGCCGACCGTATAGTGAACGATACCATCATGACGGCCCAATACACGTCCATCGATGTGAACAATATCGCCCGGTGTTGCCGCTTCCGGCTTCAGCTTGGAAATAATATCGGTATATTTGCCCTGCGGCACAAAACAAATATCCTGACTGTCCTGCTTCTTGGCGACGCTCAGCCCCATTTCTTCCGCGATTTCACGCACCCGCGCCTTGGGCAGATGACCAAGCGGGAAGCGCAGATAATCCATCTGATCCTGCGTGGTCGCAAACAGGAAGTAACTCTGGTCACGATCAGAATCTTCCGGGCGGAACATCGCGCGATGTTCGCCATTAAAGCCGCTGCGGATATAATGGCCGGTTGCCAGAGCATCGGCGCCAAGCTCACGCGCCGTCTGTAACAAATCCGCAAACTTCACGGTCTGATTGCACGAAACACAGGGAATCGGTGTTTCGCCACTGACATAAGAATTGGCGAATGTATCGATTACCGCCTCACGGAACCGCGCTTCGTAATCGAGAACATAATGAGGAATACCGAGGCTTTCCGAAACGCGCCGCGCATCTTCAATATCCTGACCAGCACAGCATGAACCAGCGCGATGCACAGCCGCACCATGATCATAAAGCTGCAATGTCACGCCAACGACATCATAGCCCTCACGTTTGAGGATACCGGCCACAACAGAGGAATCGACACCACCAGACATGGCGACGACAACGCGCGTGTCTTCCGGCTTTCCCGGCAGATCGAGGCTGTTCAAGCTCATGATTGTATCCAGCTTCCGGGCATATGCCCTGCTTTTCAAAGTTTAGATTTGCGCTCTATATAGGTCACACTATAGGCGCTTGCCAAGATGTCGCAGCGAAAACAACGCTTATTTTGCTCGAAAAGCGCCACAACTTCGCGTGAGCCGGAGAAAAAAACACCCGTCCATCCGGTTTTTTTATGACTTTCTCTCAAAATATGGCTTTTTTTGGCAAGTGTTACCAGAGCGTTACCGCCTGTTTAGGTAATTCTTAAAGCTGTCGGGTTAGTCTCGGTCTCGATTAGGTCCTTGAGTGTTGTGTAGAGAGTACAATGACCGATCTGACAAGACCGCGTATAAAATATGTTATTGGTCCCGATGGCAGTCCGCTGACTATCGCAGACCTCCCCCCCGCCTCAACGAGGCGCTGGGTCATTCGCCGAAAGGCTGAAGTTGTCGCCGCTGTCCGCGGTGGTCTTCTCAGCCTTGAGGAAGCATGCCAGCGTTATACATTGACAGTGGAGGAATTTCTGGGTTGGCAGTCCTCAATCGACGAGCATGGTCTCGCCGGTCTCAGGACAACGCGAATCCAGCAATATAGACACTAGGTTTTTTTGCTGCTTTCTTGAAACAGCAAAACGCAAAATCAAACCCCGGCCAGTTTACTGGCCGGGGTTTTTATTTTTATCGCCTGACCTATATAAAATGAAAATACCTGCACTTAGAGCGCATCCAGGAAAGTGTGAAACGGTTTTCGGACAAAGATGCGCGTTAAAACAAATATTTAGAGCGCCGATCTGATTCAATCAGATCGAAACGCGCTCTAAGAAAATCTGGTCATGGTTGAAAATATGAAGATCTCAAAAAGCGATACGGCCGATAGCGGTCGCTATTTCATCAACATAGATGGTGATGAAGCTGAAATGACCTATTTAAAATTAGCTCCGTCGCTCATTGCCATTGATCACACTTTCGTGCCCGATTCGATGCGCGGAAAAGGCATTGCGCAAGCACTGGCGCTCAATGCAATTGAAGATGCCCGGAAAACAGGCTGGAAAATCATACCCCGATGCAGCTTCATGCAGGTACAGGCAAAGCGTCACAGCGAATGGGCAGATGTCATTACCGATGAGTGATTTTTAGGGTCAGGACTCATTAATTTGACGGGAATGGTGTGAGGCCATCCGTTCGGATACGAGGAGGAAAGACGAAGGAAATGTGGTTCATTTTCAAGACTTTTCGACGACGTAGGCGGGCGGATGGACCACATCCTTCGGACATCGAAATGACAAATATGCGATTTGGGCGATCTGCTGCGTCGAGCGGCTCAACCGGGGGAACTACCCCGTCCTCACGTCCCTCTCTTTGAATATTCGGGCAAATCTGGTCATTTCAGATGCCATTCTCATCAAATTAATGAGTCCTGACCCTAACGAAGCTCGCGAATCCTGCTGGCAAGGCTTTTAGGCCGCTTGCCAGATTTTTCAACGCTTTCACCTTCAAGCAGCTTATGGATCGGTGAAGCATCACCTTCATTCTCTGCTGTTGCAGCGACCATCTTTGCTGCCAGAACGGCCATTTCCTCCCGAAGTGCTGCATTTTCTTTCAGAATTTCGGCAGGAACAACAGTCCCCGCATCGCCCTTGCGGGCATAGCGTTCAAGCCGTTCCTGTGCGTCTGAAAAATCAGCGATCAGCTTGTCAAGCTTCTGCTGCAATTCCATATTGCGGCGCTTTTGGGTTTTCAGTTCAGTCTGGACTGCAGTCAATTGGGTCGCGACCTCGTTATAATGGGCAGATGCATCTTTACGATCCCGACGCATCTCAGTCATTTCATTAACTAAACGGCTATACTCGGCTTCTTTGGTCGTGATCTCGATACGAAGCATATCCGCCAGTTCCTGAAGAGATGAAAGATTTTTCTCAAGGCGCTTTGCTTCTGCTTCAACAATTTCTGTTTTATGCGCAGCACTATCACGCTCCGCACTGATTTCTTCGATAAGCTTGTTACCTGCAACAAGCGTTTCCCGAAGCGTTGCAAGCTCCGTCTCCAGGGCTGAATATCGCTTCAACTCATCATATTGCTCGCCGATCCTGATAAGCTGGGCGGATGTTTTCTCGCGCTCCTGTCGAAGTTGTTGCGAAAGCCTGCTCGCAACCACGGCATGTTCTGCACGCAACCCGTCACGATCTGCGCGAATTTCTGCAAGCGTTACCGGCAACTCCGCATGAACCTGACGTCGCGCCAGAACAAAGGCACGTCGCCAGACCGATGGCCCAAGCAGAACCACGACGAAAACCGCCACAAGAATGCCAAGTATGAAAATGAGCGCAGACTGGATCACAATTTTTTCACATTAGAGCGCATCCCGAAAAATGTGAAACACGTTTCGGGATGCGCGTTGAAAAGAAAGAAGGCGTCAGCCACTGCAATGACTGACGAGTGTTCATGACAAAAATCAAAACGGGTTCCATGTTGGTGAAGCGGAAAGCTTCAGATAACCGATATTGATACCCAGACGCGCACCAACTCCCGTACGGATTGGCACAAGCATGATATTCTGGCGCTTGAGCACATTAAAGCCAACACCGGCAATGACATAGGCCGAACCGGCAACACCGGCATAACGACCATAGAGACTTTGAATATCATCAAGATTATAGACAAGCATCATGACGCGGGAGCCTTGCCCGCCAAAATCCCAGCCAAGCGATGGCCCTTGCCAGAACGTGCGGTGATCGCCTGCATTCTTTGTATAAAGCGTGCCTTCACCATAAGTCAGACCACCAATAAACGCGCCTGAGCCTTCTTCACCCAAAATGTAACCATTCGGGAGACCGAAACTCTGAAAAGCTTTTTCGACAGCACTGGCGATACCACCGGAAGTCGATCCAAAAAAACGATGCCCGGATTCAACAACTTCCTGGGCTGAATATGTGTTGCTGCTCTGTGCCTGCGCATGATGCGGCACGGCGATAATTGAAATCAGTAAAGCCGCAAAAAACGCGATAAAATAGATCGCATTGCGGAACCTGATCTGCGACAGGGACGGTATGGCCATTTATAATTCCTTTTGCCTACCAGCTTCTCTATCTGACAGCCCTGTTAAAAGCCTGGGGTCCTGCCCCTCGTATACGTTTCTTGTGAACGCTTTTACCGAATCGCGCTTATTTTAAACGCTAATTTATTGTCTAAATCTTTATTTGCTGAAATTGGCTTTAGAATGGCGGCAAAAACAGCTTTGTTGCGGTAACCGGATGTCACGTGTATCCAGTTTCCCAAGGCCTCATATGATGATTCGTCGGGGGCTATATTGATCAACTGATTTCCGCCTGACATTCGACTATAGGTCGATAAGCAGAGCTGGTTAGCGCCTGGAGAAAACACCATGCCATTGCCTGTGACCCTTTCCGCACTCGATCTTGGTGCGCTTCTGTGCAGCCGCATCTGTCATGACATTATTTCACCGGTCGGTGCCATTAACAATGGCCTTGAACTGCTGGAAGAAGGCGGTGCAGATGAAGACGCAATGGCACTCATCAAATCAAGCGCACGCAATGCCTCGGCCCGCCTTCAATTTGCCCGCATCGCATTTGGTGCAGCCGGTTCCGCAGGCGTGCAGATCGATACCGGCGACGCCCAGCATGTCGCCACGCAATATTTTGCCAATGAAAAGCCGGAACTGACATGGGAAGGTACGCGCGTTTTATTGCCAAAAAACAAGGTCAAGCTGCTGCTTAACCTGATGCTGATCGGCAATGCTGCGATCCCGCGCGGCGGCTCGCTGAATGTTCGTCTTGAAAATGACGATACCAATCCGCGTTTTGTCATTACTGTGAAGGGGCGGATGCTGCGCGTACCGCCGAAATTTCTTGAATTGCATTCCGGCGCAGAACCGGAAGAACCAATCGATGCGCATTCGGTGCAGCCATATTACACGCTGCTGCTCGCTGAAGAAGCCGGTATGACAATTTCTATTCACGCAACTGCAGAAGACATCGTTTTCTCGGCTGAATAAAGAACACCACACACAACAAAAGGCGCAAGGTTAAGCCCTGCGCCTTTTTTGCTGACCAGCTCCAAAAGAAAAAGGCTCCGGGTGCCCGGAACCTTTCTCAACTCAATGGAGCCTTTTTCAATTCAACAATGTGCGAAAGCTTACGCGCTTTCACGCAGCTCTGCACCATCCGGCTCGCGCAGCACATAGCCACGACCCCAGACAGTTTCGATGAAGCTCTGGCTGCCGGAAACAGCATCAAGCTTCTTGCGCAGCTTGCAGATAAAGACATCGATAATCTTCAGCTCAGGCTCGTCCATACCGCCATAAAGGTGGTTGAGGAACATTTCCTTGGTAAGCGTGGTGCCCTTGCGCAGCGAAAGCAGCTCAAGCATCTGATATTCCTTGCCAGTCAGATGCACGCGCTGACCAGCAACTTCGACCGTCTTGGCGTCGAGGTTAACAATCAGATCGCCAGTTGTAATGACCGACTGGGCATGGCCCTTCGAACGACGAACAATCGCATGAATACGGGCGATCAGCTCATCCTTGTGAAATGGCTTGGTCATATAGTCGTCTGCGCCAAAACCAAGACCGCGGACCTTGTCCTCAATCCCGGCCATGCCGGAGAGGATCAGGATTGGCGTCTTGACCTTTGAAAGGCGCAATGTACGCAAAACTTCATAACCGGACATGTCCGGCAGGTTCAGATCAAGCAAGATGATATCATAATCATAGAGCTTGCCGAGATCGATACCTTCTTCACCAAGATCGGTGGTGTAAACATTAAAGCTCTCGGACTTAAGCATTAGTTCAATGCTTTGTGCGATAGCACTGTCGTCTTCAATCAAAAGGACGCGCATATCTTATCCCCTTTCCGCCGCTGACCAGTTTTCCCTCACGGCAGCTGACGGAACTGTCGTTGCCTTAGCATGAAGGTGCCTGCAAATGGTTAACAAAATATGATTCCGGTTAGCAAGCATAATTTTTTCCTGATTAGAGAAAACTCTTATCCAACTGAATCATATGCAATTCTTCTGTTCACTCGACACTCATGAATCACATTAAGAAAACCTCTTAAGTGATTCAATTGACTCTAGCTTTCGCCTGTTACTCAAAAACCACACTCTATTTACCGAGCCTTAATTCCTAACGCATATGATTAACGTTGCCGGTAAAGGAATGGTTACCAAAAGAGCGAAATCTTAACTTTTTGTTTCGCTTGAACAGACATTTCTTATGCTTGGCAGCATGGCTTGCATGTAAAAAAGCAAGTCTTTGCAATGGTTTAGATGGCATATTACGGGAAAACGGCTCCCTGATATGCCTGTTAATAAAGTCGGGGGGAACGCCCCAACATTAAGAGAGCTGGTTGGTGTTCAAGGAGTATTGCGTATGAAGCCACGTGAAAGCCTCGTCAGGCTGAAATTGTTCCAGGTGAAGGAAAAGCGCCGTCAACTGGGTCAACTTGATCTGATGATGGGTGAGTTCGAACGGATGGCCGGGGAACTCGACGCCCAGATTCTATCGGAAGAGAAGAAGGCAGGCATCACTGACATCAATCATTTTGCCTATCCAACCTTTGCAAAAGCTGCACGTCAGCGCCGCGACAATCTCGTTGGCTCGATTCGTGACCTGATGCAGCAAAAAGAAGCCGCCGAAGCAGAACTGGTCGTCGCTGAAGCCGACCTTGCGAAAGCAGAAGCGCTGGAAGAGCGCGACGGCGTCAAGGCACCTCGCGAAATCGTTGAGCGCCCGCTCAACCAGCGTCGCGCGATGATCGGCTAATAAAATTTCGGGCTATCCTCAAAAGCACCGCCTATCACAGGCGGTGCTTTTCTGCATTAAACATCAACGTGACACCATGCACCAATTCTTGGTTTGCATTCCCGCCACGGCTGGTTATAGGGATATGATGTGATGCATGACCCTATCCCGCCCAGACAAGATAAAGCCCGTGCCAAATTTGCACTCGGCAATACAGCAAAGCCGATTCAATGGGGCTTGCTGCTGATTGCATCTGCTTTTTTTATTTACATTGGCGAGAGACTGGAACTGCCAGCCGCATTCCTTCTCGGAGCCATGCTTGGCGCAATCGTGCTGGCATCACGCGAAAGCGCTATCAAGGTTCATACCCATATATCGCTTTTTGCTCAGGCAATTGTCGGCCTGTTGATAGCACGCGCCATGACGCAGGAATTTTTCAGCAATTTGGGGCAACATCTGCCGATCATCCTGTTTTCGACCGGCTTCACCTTGCTCGCCAGTACAACGGTCGGCTATCTCCTCGCACGCTTTCGCGTGTTACCCGGCACAACTGCTGTCTGGGGGATTTCGCCGGGAGCCGCCACTGCAATTGTGATTATGTCTGAATCCTTTGGCGCTGATGCAAGACTGATTGCCTTCATGCAATATCTGCGCGTGGTCCTCGTTGCCACCACAGCCTCACTTGTCGTCATGTTGACAACCGACATCGAAATAGCGGCGCCTGCGGCCATAGAATGGTTTCCTGCGATAAACTGGCACACACTTGGTCCAACACTCGCCCTGATCGTCTGCGGTGCCTATCTCGGCCAATTATCACGCATTCCAACAGGCGCCATGCTCATACCGCTCGCCTTAGGTGCATTGCTGCAAGATATTGGCCTCATGACCATTGATCTGCCACCATGGTTGCTGGCGGGTAGCTATATTTTCATTGGCTGGCGCATCGGCCTTGGTTTCACACGCAGCATCATTGCCCATGCAGCGCGCGCTTTTCCGGCAGTCTTTGGTGCAACGCTTATTCTGATCGCTGTCTGTGGGCTGTTCGGCATGATGCTTGGCCATTTTCTGGGCCTTGATCCCCTCACCGCTTATCTCGCCACAAGCCCCGGCGGAGCTGACACAGTGGCCATTATTGCAGCCTCGAGCAATGTTGATCTGCCATTTATCATTGCCATGCAAACCAGCCGTTTTTTCATCGTTCTGCTTGCTGGCCCGGCAATTGCCCGTTTTGTAGCTTCGATAGTCAAGAAACAACAACAATAAAAAACCCGGCTTGCGCCAACAATAAAAAAAACCCGGCTTTCGCCGGGCTTTTCGTAATCACTGATTATCAAACTTATTTGCCGTGGAAACCACGGATCGCACCAATGATCTTGTCCTGATCTTCTTCCGAAAGATAAGGATGCATCGGCAGGCTCAGAATTCGTGCAGGCAAGGCTTCCGAAACCGGCAGACCGCCCGGAGCGATCGGATAATGCTTGTATGCAGTCTGCAAATGCAGCGGCTTCACATAATAGATAACCGATGGAATACCCGCCGCCTGAAGATGCGCTTTCAGACCATCGCGGTTTTCGCTTTCAATCGAATACTGTGCCCAGGCCGAACGGTTGCCAGCAGGCAGGTCAGGCACCTTGACCACATCCTTGAGCAATTCATTGTAGCGCTTGGCAATACGGTCACGCGCCTCCATCTCATCTTCGAGAATCGCCATCTTTTCCAGAAGAATAGCTGCCTGAATCGTATCAAGACGCGAATTGATACCAATGCGAACATTGTCATATTGCGTTTCGCCCTTGCCGTGAAACAGCACAGAGCGCAGCGTATCCGCAAGTTCAGCATCATTGGTAAACATTGCTCCACCATCGCCATAACAGCCCAGTGGCTTGGCAGGATAGAAGCTCGTTGCACCGACATGACCGAAAGCACCGCACATCACATTGTCGCGTTTACCGCCAATCGACTGCGCTGCATCTTCGATCACAAACAGCTCTTCACGATCGGCAACAGCACTAATACGATTGTAATCGGCAGCAAGGCCGAACAGATCAACAGGAATGATCGCCTTTGGCTCAAGACGGCCTTCCTTGCGAACCGCAGCGATAGCCGCTTCAAGCTGCTCAACATTCATGTTGTATGTGTCGGCATCGACATCGACAAAAACCGGCTCGGCACCGACAAGGGCAACAACTTCAGCAGTTGCCGCAAAAGTGAACGACGGAACAAACACGGCATGACCCGGACCAATGCCACGCGCCATCAAAGGCATCTGAAGCGCGTCAGTACCGTTGGCACAGGCAATCACATGTTCAACGCCCAGATATTCGCCAAGCTTCTTTTCAAACTCAGCCACTTCAGGCCCAAGAATATAACGGCCTTCCGCAACTACCTTGGAAACGGCGGCATTAAGACGGTCTTCGATACGTGCGCGTTGCGCTCCAAGATCAATGAACTGCATGTTGGCTCCAATATATCTGGTTCGCCCCATCAGAAGCGAATCCACGACAATTCTCTTATTCCTTCCCGCCTCGAACGACCATGGGTGAAGCGTTCAAAGTTTTACGAGTTTCGTAACACCAGTTGACAGAAAATTCTGTCAAACCCGAATTATCTGGCCATTAACTAGGGTCAGGACCCATTAATGACGAACCGAACCTTCGGTCAAAATACGCAATACATTGATTGCCTCCTGACCATCGGTGCGCGGGGTTTCGCGCGTTTCAATGCAATGCAGGAAATGCTGCAATTCGCGCGTCAGCGGCATGCCTTCTTCAACAGCGACATATTCTGGCTCAACCGACTTGAAAGCCCACTGATCATTTTCCCGCCAGACTTCATGCTTGTAAAATGCGAGCTTGCGATCCCACGGCTCAGCATCATCAAATACCAGCATTCCCTTGGTTCCGGTGACACTCAAACGGCGCTCACGATAGGAATTCAACCGCGAAGCGAAGAGATGACCGCGAATACCGCTTGGAAATTCCAGATGCACATGCGCAAAATCACTGATCTTGTCGATAATGGCCGTACCCTCGCCGCGAACGGCTGATGGCTCTTCACCGGTAATGGCGAGAATCATCGACAGATCATGCGGTGCAAGATCCCACAGCGCATCGAATTTGTCATGAAACTTGCCAAAACCGACCCGATGAGAATGCACATAGCGAACATCGCCGATAGCACCGCTCTTCACCATCTCAAGCAGTTTCTCAAATGCGGGATGGAAGCGCAGAATATGGCCAACCATGAATACGCGATTATTTTCACGTGCTGCCGCGACTTCCGCCTCGGCATCGGCGACTTGAAGCGCAATCGGCTTTTCAACCAGAACGTCTTTGCCGTTTCTGACCGCTTCAATCGCATATTGTGCGTGAAACTGCGCAGGCAGCGCCATAACGATGCCGTCAATATCGGGATGCCTGAAAAGCTCATCAACCGGAATATCAGGAACACCAAACTCAGCAGCGAATCGCTGCGCATTGAGTGGGTTCGCGTCAGAAACACCGTGAAGGACACCGAGCCCCTTCAAGGTACGAATATGATTGCCGCCCCAATAGCCACAACCCAAAACCGCAATACGAGGTGCCATAAACTTAAGCCTTTGCTTTCCACCGGTTATTTATCCATGCACGACACGGAAAACAAGGCGAAAGCTATATATGGCTTTATGCGCGGTTACTTTTTCAGGTGTAATGCAAAGCAGACCATGCCCTAAAATATAATTTCCCGCTCCAGTCTAGGGTCAAGACCCATTAATTTGACGGGAATGGTGTGAGGCCATCCGGGTGGATTTGATAAGAAAAGGCGATGGAAATGTCGTTCATTTGCGAGACTTTACGACGAAGTAGGCCGGGCGGATGGACCACATCCTTCGGACATCGAAATGCCAAGTAGTGATTTGGGCGATCTGCTGCGTTGAGCCGCTCAACCGGGGGAACCACCCCGGTCCTCACGTCTCTCCTTGCAGAGTCTTCTCATTTCAGATGCCATTCTCATCAAATTAGTGAATCCTGACCCTAAGAATGCTTGACAGGGTTAAGTTCCCCACATATACCGCCGCCATTCCTTGCGAGATATCAATCTGGATAACTGGAAACAGTTATACCTATCTTGCAACAGGTTGGCGGAGTAGCTCAGTAGGTTAGAGCAGAGGAATCATAATCCTTGTGTCGGCGGTTCGAATCCGTCCTCCGCTACCAGCGCACCAGCAAAACATTCACAGTTTCAAGTCATTTTCAGATCAACAAAGCAGTCGAACTGTTGTAATCATCAACGGGAACTATAAGTTGGCGATATGATTGATCTGAATTTTGTTTTTCTTGCACTTCATCTGATTTCTGTAGTGAGCGGTGTTGCCGCCGGCATTCTCTGGATGCGGTCTGCAAGTGTGAATGTACCTGCTATCAAACCCTCAAGAAAGCTGCGGGAATCCGATGGTTCCTTGTCAGCCGCCTGGATAAATGAAGTCGCATCTAATCTCGATTCACACCACAAGGGCTGGGTTAAAGCAACGCAATACAATAAAGCGGCAGCCACAGCAGCGGCTATTGCTGCACTGGGACAAGCAGCCGTCTATGTTCTGACCATCATACATAACCTCGTTTCACCATAAGAACTTCTTATATCTAGAGCATACACAATGGTTCAATCCAGGGTCAGGACCCTAGACAGGCAATGCTCCAGGAAACGCAGCAAAACAATAAAGCGGAGTTGAAATGAGATTCTTGACCTTATTCATCGCATGGATTTTCGGCATAGCCTGTGGCCTGTCCATAGCCAGCTGGATGATTGCCAATGAACGAATCGGCGATGCAATCGTCATGCTCTATACGTCGAGCATCTTCGCTGTCGTAACATTTGTTATCCTCATTTATCTGGTTATCCGCCACGAGTGGAAAAAATAACCGTATCCAGTAATGAAGCGCAGTGAGAGGCAAACAAAAGACTATGATCCAGCTTATCAATCAGCCTCATCCATCCATACACAAAGCGTCGATCAGCCAGCTTGTGAACACTTTTTATGGCCGGGCACGTGAAGATGATCTGATAGGTCCGATTTTCGCGAAAGCCGTTAGCGACTGGGATCATCATCTGGCGCAGATATCGGAATTCTGGTCTTCAGTTATTCTTAAAACTGGCAGCTATGAAGGCCGCCCCATGCCGCCCCATTTACGGTTGGGACTACAAGGCGATCATTTTGACCGTTGGCTGGAATTATTTGAGAAAACAGCCCGCGAGATATTTCCGCCAGAGGCTGCCGTCATCTTTATCGACCGCGCAAGGCGTATCGCCGATAGTTTTGAAATGGCCATTGCAACGCATGGCGGAACATTTTCCACCCCGCGTCATTCGCGCAAACCATTATAAAAAAATGCCTGCCTCATAGAGAAGGCAGGCATTCAAATTTTAGCGACAGGTTTGGTTCTTAGCTCTGAAGCTGTTTTTCGTGCCGAAGCAACATGCCAAAAAGATCGCGCGGCTCATCAGGATCAGCCAACAGATCAAGCTGCACGTAAAAACCGGTATCTTTGAGCTTGTCACGCACGTAACGCAGCGCAGAAAAGTCTTCCGTCGCAAAGCCAACAGAATCGAACAGTGTAATCTGCCGCGCATCCGTGCGGCCTTCAATCTTGCCGGTAATCACTTCCCAGAGTTCCTTGACCGGATAATCTTCCGGAAGCTGCTGAATTTCGCCTTCAATGCGGGTTTGCGGCGGATATTCGACAAAAATATCTGAGCGGCGCAGGATATCGCCATGAAGTTCAGTCTTGCCGGGACAATCCCCGCCAACTGCATTGATATGCACGCCAGCGCCAACCATATTGTCAGTCAGGATCGTCGCGTTGAGCTTGTCAGCGGTAACGGTCGTAATAATATCCGCCCCCTCGACAACCTCCTCCGCATCCTTGCAAATCACGATATCAAAGCCGGCACCAGCAAGATTACGAGCGCATTTTTCAGATGCCGTACGGTCGATATCGTAAAGGCGAAGCTTGTCGATACCCAGAATTGCCTTGAATGCCAAAGCCTGAAATTCGCTCTGCGCACCATTGCCGATGATCGCCATGGTGCGTGCATTCTCCCGCGCAAGATGCTTGGCAGCGACTGCTGACGTTGCGGCCGTGCGCAGCGCAGTCAAAATGGTCATTTCAGTCAGCAACATCGGATATCCGCTGCCAACATCCGACAGAACACCAAAAGCGGTTACTGTCTGAAGTCCATCGCGTGTGTTTTTCGGATGCCCATTCACATATTTGAAACCATAAAGCGTGCCATCACTTGTCGGCATCAGCTCGATCACGCCTTCATCCGAATGCGATGCCACACGCGGCGTCTTGTCAAAACTCTCCCAACGGCGGAAATCCTCTTCGACATAATCCGCAAGCTCTTTGAGAAAAGTCTCAACGCCAACAGACAAAACCAGTTTCATCATGTGATCGACACTGACAAAAGGTACGATATTAAGGTTCGGTTGGGTCATTCCAGCTCCTTAGGGCCAGCTCTGCTGGCTCGCCAGCAACGAATAATCAATAATTGATGGTCGGACGGTCCATGACACTGCGGCCCAGAAGGCTGGCCATCAGATCTACCATGACGGTTGCCGTGCGTCCGCGCTCATCAAGAAACGGATTGAGTTCAACCAGATCAAGACTTGTCACCAGTCCGCTGTCATGCAGCATTTCCATGATGAGATGCGCTTCACGGAAGGTCGCACCACCCGGAACGGTCGTGCCAACCGCAGGAGCAATTGCAGGATCAAGGAAATCCACATCAAGACTGACATGCAAAAGACCGTTTTCGCTTTTCACGCGCTCAAGAAAGCGACGAAGAAGCGAAGCAACGCCGTGCTCGTCAATCAGGCGCATATCGAAAACCGAAACCTTGGTCTTTTGAATGGCTTCGCGCTCTGCCGGATCGACACTGCGAATCCCCATCATGCAGACATTCTTGGGATCAACAGCAGCGGCCAGATCAGGGAAATAGCCTTCAAACCCTTTCTGCCCCGTATAATAAGCAACCGGCGTGCCATGCAGATTGCCGCTCGCCGTGGTTTCCAATGTGTGGAAATCCGTATGCGCATCAAGCCAGAGCACAAATTGGGTGCGCCCTTTTTCGCTCGCACGCCGTGCGATACCCGGAACCGTGCCTGCGGCAAGCAGATGATCGCCACCAAGAAAAATCGGAAAGCCTTCCTCGCTCTCACGATAGGCGGCTTCACTGATTGCTTCAATCCATGCAACTGCATGCGGGAGTGCTTTGAGCGCCTTGTTCGGGTGATCGAACGAACGCAGCTCTGCCGGCACCAGATTACCAAGATCCGTGAACGCATGACCGAGTTCTTCAATGGCTTTTGCAATACCGGCAGCGCGATAGCCATCCGGGCCCATATTACAGCCGAGGCGTCCAGTACCTTCCTGAACAGGCAATCCCAAAATCTTGCAATGCATAAAGTAGGAATCCTTCTTTTTTCTACCTGAAATTCACCATTTAAGCTTGGCGATGTGAAGCAACCGGATTGGCAATTTTAACGGTTTGGTTTATCAGAATGGTGGATTGGCTTTTCAAATTGGAGAAAACATGGACGATCTGGACGAAAAGCTTATCACGCTTTTACGCCATAATGGACGCCGCAGCATTTCGGATATAGCCCTTGATATCGGCGTTTCACGCGCAACGGTTCGCGCTCGCATGGAAAAGCTGGAGCAATCAGGCGATATCATCGGCTATACGGTGATCCTGCGCTCTGACGCAGTTGATCTTCCCGTTCGCGGTATCATGATGATCGAAATCGAAGGTCATGTCGCCGACCGCGTGGTAAAATCGCTGGGCGGCTTCTCGGAAATTTCAGCAATCCACACCACCAATGGTCGCTTCGATCTGGTGGTAGAACTGGGTGCTGCAACGCTGACCGATTTTGATGCAGTCCTGCGCCGCATTCGACTGGTGCCGGGCATCAAGGCAAGCGAAACCAATCTTCTTCTGGCAACGCCGCGCTCAACACGGGCCAGACTGTAGTCAAAATACAGTCTTTAATAAAAAAAAACCGGCGCAAGGCCGGGCTTTTTATTTTATGAGTAAGTGTCTGAATCCAAAAGCGGCAGGCCCTGGCGAAAATGGTGATTTTCGAGTACCGAAGCGGAGTGTACTTTTGGGTACATGAGCATCGGAACGCAGACAAATTGCCATTTGCAGACCGGCATGGCGGATTTTGGAACAGACACTAGGCGAGGATTGGATAATCCGTATATCCCTTGGCACCACCGCCATACATATTTTCCTGATTGATTTCATTAAGCGGCGCATTTTCCTTCAAACGCCGCACCAGATCAGGGTTTGAGATAAACGGTTTGCCAAAGGCAACAACGTCGGCAAGGCCAGTTTCGATAGCCTTTTGCGCCAGTTCACGATCATAACCATTATTGACCATCCATGCAGCTTTACCACCGGCATCGCGATAGACCTGCTTGAGACGCGCATAATCAAATGGCTGCGGACCCTGCTGGAAATCACGCGGACCGCCGGTTGCACCTTCAATGATGTGAATATAGGCAAGACCATAGGCGGCCAGCTTTTCAATCACATAATCGAACAATGGCTGCGGATCGGGATCTGATGCGTCATTGGCAGGTGTTACCGGCGAAAGACGAATGCCAACCTTGCCCGGCGCAACAGATTTGGTAATCGCATCCACCACTTCAAACAAAAAGCGTGCACGATTTTCAATCGAACCACCATATTCATCGGTGCGGTGATTGCTGCCTGAACGCAAAAACTGATCAATCAGATAACCGTTTGCAGCGTGAATTTCGACCCCATCAAAACCAGCCACTTCAACAGCATCCTTGGCAGCCTTGGCATAGGTTGCAACGATTTCCGGCAACTCGCTCTTTTCAAGGGCACGCGGTTCAGACGTCGGTGCAAATTCGCCGGTGCCGTCTGGATGCACAAGATAGGTTTTCGACTTGGCCGTAATAGCTGATGGCGCGACCGGCTTGCCGCCATTTGGCTGCAGGCTGTTGTGCGAAATACGACCCACATGCCACATCTGCACGACGATCTTGCCGCCTGCGCTGTGCACAGCATCGGTTACGCGCTTCCAACCTGCAAGCTGCTCATCAGAATATAGGCCCGGAACATCGGCATAGCCCTGCCCCTGATGGCTGATCGGTGTTGCTTCTGTGATAATCAGACCAGCGCTTGCACGCTGTTCATAATAGGTAACATTGAGATCATTGGGCACAGCCTTGGGTGAACGATTGCGCGTCAAAGGTGCCATAACAATTCGGTTTGAAAGCTTCAAATCGCCAATAGTAACCGGATCAAACAATGTGGTCATAGGCATTTTCCTTTAGATTGAGAGATATTTAAAGATCGGACAGTGATTCAAGCAAGGCGGCTATCGCCTTTTCATCGCGTTTGTAGAAGGTCCATTGACCAACGCGGCTCGGCGTAATCAGCCCCGCTTTGGTCAACACGGACAAATGGGCAGAAACGGTGGATTGCGACAGGCCGCACCGTTCAAACTGACCGGCACACACACCCATCTCCAAGGACATGTGCTGGGTGGAAAAGTGTTTCTCCGGCTCTTTGAGCCAGCTTAAAATGTCGAGACGAACAGGATGGCCAAGCGCCTTGAGTATCTCGTCCAAAGGCATAGCCAATGAATCAGACTGCGCTATAGTTTCAATCTCCGACATTATGGCCACCTCGCTGATCTTCATTCATATCGTCATTTAACGATATATGTATCGTTGAATTTCGATTTTTAAAGACCTCGCTTGTTCACAGGCACGTGAAGAGAAAAAATCATGCTTTCCTGTGGACCATTATGACGCTCTTGATTGCGTCAAAGCGCTATCCGACTATGTTCGCATTATATATTTTGAATTGGGATAATGAATGGCCAACGACATCAAGCGCATTGCCGCAATCATTGCAGCGGAAATCAACGCAAAGCCGGAACAGGCAATTGCCGCCATTGGCTTGCTGGACGAAGGCTCAACAGTGCCATTCGTCGCGCGGTACCGAAAGGAAGTCACCGGAGGGCTTGACGACACACAACTGCGCCAGCTTTCAGAGCGCCTCTCCTATTTGCGTGAACTTGAAGCACGACGCATTTCCATTCTGGAATCAATCCGCGGACAGGAAAAGCTGACGCCGGAGCTGGAATTGAAAATTGCAGGCGTCCAGACCAAGGCCGAGCTTGAAGACCTTTATCTTCCCTATAAGCCCAAGCGCCGGACCCGTGCGGAAATTGCCCGCGAACGCGGCCTTGGCCCACTCGCTGAGGCCATTCTTGCCGACCGCAGACTGGTTCCCGCCGAGATTGCCAAACAATATATCAACGAAAACGTTGCCGATGTGAAAGCAGCCCTTGAAGGCGCACGCGACATCATCGCCGAAGGCTTTACAGAAAATGCCGAGCTGATCGGCAATCTGCGCAATTATCTCAAAGAACGTGCAGTTTTGCGCTCGCGCGTTATCGAGGGCAAGCAAGAAGCTGGTGCAAAATTCTCCGATTATTTCGACCATTCCGAGCGCTGGGCCAATGTTGCCGGCCACCGCGCTCTTGCCATGCTGCGCGGTCGCAACGAGGACTTTCTGTCGCTCGATATTGAAATCGACGCCGACGACACTTCCCCTGTAAAGCCGGTCGAACGCAAGATCGCGAGCGCTTACAATATCGGCGGGACATTACCCGGCGATCAATGGCTGATGGAAGTTGCAGGCTGGGCATGGCGCGTCAAACTCTCGCTCTCCCTGTCGCTTGATCTGATGCGCGAGCTGCGTGAACGTTCTGAAGAAGAAGCTATCAACGTCTTTGCCCGTAACTTGAAAGACCTGTTGTTGGCCGCCCCCGCCGGTTCGCGTGCCACCATGGGTCTTGATCCGGGCATCCGCACCGGCGTCAAGGTCGCAATTGTCGATGGTACCGGCAAGCTGCTCGACACAACAACCGTCTATCCGTTTCCGCCAAAGAACGATGTGCGCGGCACTCAGGCCGAACTTGCAAGCCTGATCCGCAAACACAAGATTGAGCTGATTGCGATTGGTAATGGCACAGGCAGCCGCGAAACCGAACGGCTTGTCGTGGATATGCTCAATGATCTGCCAGCGCCAAAGCCGCTCAAAGTCATCGTATCGGAAGCAGGCGCGTCGGTCTATTCTGCGTCAGAAGCCGCAGCTGCCGAATTCCCGCAACTCGACGTTTCGCTGCGCGGTGCGGTTTCCATCGCCCGCCGCTTGCAGGACCCTCTGGCCGAGCTTGTAAAGATCGAGCCTAAATCCATTGGCGTTGGCCAGTATCAGCATGATGTCGATCAATCACGCCTTGCCCGTTCGCTTGATGCCGTGGTCGAAGACGCGGTGAACGCTGTCGGCGTTGATCTCAACACGGCATCCGCCTCGCTATTGGCGCGTGTATCGGGGCTTGGTAAATCTCTCGCCGAAGCAATTGTTGCCCATCGCGATCAAGCGGGAGCTTTCAAAAACCGCAAGGAGCTGTTGAAAGTCGCCCGCCTTGGCAATCGCGCTTTTGAACAATGCGCAGGCTTTCTGCGTATCGCCAACGGCACCGAGCCGCTTGATGCATCCTCTGTTCACCCGGAAGCCTATGGCGTTGCAAAAAAGATCGTTGCCGCCTGTGGCCGCGATGTGCGCAGCCTCATGGGTGACAGTGCGGCATTGAAAGCGCTCGATCCACGCATCTTTGTTGATGAGCGTTTTGGCCTGCCAACCGTGCGCGACATCATTGCAGAGCTGGACAAGCCGGGCCGTGATCCGCGTCCGGGCTTCAAGACCGCAACCTTTGCCGATGGCATTGATGACATCAAGGACCTCAAACCCGGCATGATGCTGGAAGGCACTGTAACCAATGTTGCGGCCTTCGGCGCCTTTGTCGATATCGGCGTGCATCAGGACGGGCTTGTCCATGTGTCCCAACTTGCCGATAAATTTGTCAAAGACCCGCATGAAGTGGTCAAGGCTGGCGATGTGGTGAAGGTGCGCGTGACGGAAGTCGATGTACCACGCAAGCGCATTGGTCTCACGATGAGAAAGGATGGCGGCGAAGCCCCGGCTCCACGCAACAATGCGCAGCGCGATACGAAGCCCACACCAAAACAAAACTTTGCCCCGCGCAAACAGGAGCAGCCCTCAACCGGCGGTTTCGGCGCAGCGCTTCTTGAAGCAATGAAAAAGAAATAAGCTAAATCTTGTTGCCAATTGGAAAGCCGGTGGAGATTTTTCTCACCGGCATTTCATCGGTGGGGATGATCCAGCCATTTTGAATCGCGACACGCACTTCATCGCCTTCTTCCAGCCGCACCGGATCACGCACTTCAAAATGCAGGTGAATATCCGACTTGAAAACAGGTGAAGCCTCAATGCGCGAACCGCCCCCGCGATAGACAGAGCGCTTGACCCGCACAGGGATGCCCCCTGTTTCCACCAGTTGCAAATCCTCTGCCCGAACACAGAGCTGCGCATTGGCACGCGGCATTTCAATGCCGGAGCAGCGCACTTGCGCACGGCTTCCCAAGACCAAAGCCTCGCAATGCCCCGCTTGCGCAAAAGATACGACCTCCGCAGGCAGCACCATGCCGTGCGCAATAAAGGACGCAACCATTTCACTGGCCGGTTCCTCATAGAGCTTGCGCGGCGTATCAAACTGCTGAAGCTTGCCATGATCAAGCACTGCAATCCGGTCGGCAAGCGCCATGGCCTCAGCCTGATCATGGGTGATGTAGATAATTGTCGTGCCGGTGCGCTTGTGGAAAGCCGCAAACTCGTCTTCCATCGAAGCACGCAAATGCACATCGAGATTGGCAAGCGGTTCGTCAAACAAGACCAGCGAAGGAGCTGCAACGAGACACCGCGCCAGAGCCACACGCTGCCGTTGACCGCCCGAAAGATTGGCCGGACGGCGATCACCAAACCCGTCAAGATCGACCAGCGCCAGCGCTTCTTTCACACGACGTTCACGCTCGGCTTTGGCGACCTTTGCCACCCGCAGACTATAGCCGACATTTTCGGCGACGCTCATATGTGGCCAGAGCGCATAATTCTGGAAGACGATACCGACCTGCCGCTTCTCCGGCGGCACATTGCCGTCAACATGGGAAACGCGACTGTCACCAATATGGATTTCGCCGCCGTCGACTTCTTCAAAACCGGCAATCATCCGCAAAAGCGTGGTCTTGCCACAGCCTGATGGTCCGAGAATGGCAACAAACTCACCATCCTTCACATCGAGAGACACTTCAGACAGGGCCTGAAACTCATTGAAGCTCTTGGAAACAGAAGTGATTTTCAGTCGCGCCATGGCAGCACTCCGTTTGGAAGACGCCGCGCAAACAGATTTGTTGCAAGCATCAGCATGAATGTCACCGCAACGGCCAGAATGGATATGGCAGCCGCATAGGCGGAATCCCCCGCCTGTTCAAAAGAAAACATCACCACGCCCAGCGTTTCCGATCCCGACGCCCATAAAAGCGCCGAAACCGTCAGCTCACAGAAGGCGGTCATGAAAATGAGCACGCTGCCTGCAAGCGTCGCTGGTGCAACAAGAGGAAATATAATGGTCCTGAGCCGACAGAAAAGCCCGGCACCTGCAATTCGTGCGGCTTCTTCCAGCGCACGGTCAATCTGATGCAGGCCAGCCACCGTTGGCCGCAGCGCCAGCACGAAGAAGCGTGCAAGATAGGCAAACAGGATGATCCAGAGCGTGTTGTAAAGGCTGACACCAACAACCGGTAGCGGCTTCAGGAACATCAACAGACAGGCAATGGCCAGTACGACACCCGGAAGCGCATAGGGCATCTCGGCTGCAAAATTAAGGATCGGGGTCCAGCGCCGTTTGCGCCATGCCAGCATATAGGCCAGCGGAACTGCAATCAGCACAGCAAATATGGCAGCCGCAAAGGACAGCATCAGACTATTGCCAAAGGCCCGTGCCGAACCACCATGTTCAAGCATCACAAAGCGGAAATTTTCAAGCGTTGCGGTCGCAAATGTCAGCGGCACGCCATAGGCTGGAACCAGTGCCGAAAGGGTCAAACCAATCAGCGGCAGAAACAGCACGATCACGATCAACAGCCATGCAGCCAGCTCCGCCCAGATGCGCCATATACCAAGCGCAAAAGGTGCGGCTGGCAGCGAGGTTGAAACAATGCGGAAATCACGGCGGCGCGAGGCATAATCCTGTGCGGCGATCCCTGCCATGGCGATCAGACCGATCAGCACAGAAAGCACGGCGACGCTGGAGAGCACGGCTGGCCCACCACCTGCAAGACGCTGATAAATCAGCGTTGGCAGAACCAGATAATTCGACGGAATACCAAGAAATGCCGGGATGCCGAAATTGCCGACGCAGGACACAAAAGCCAAGGCCGCTGCACCTATGATTGATGGCGTCATCAGCGGCAGGATAATGGTGCGCAGAACCGTCCATTTGCTGGCACCCGCACTCAGGCCCGCTTCCACCAGCTCGCGCGGGAGCTTGCGCAGACCAGCGCGTACGATCAGAAAGACCAGCGGTCCATATTGCACGCCGAGCAGAAAAATAATGCCCCAGACAGAATAAAGCGGGTTACGGCTGCCAAGCGGCGGCGCCATGCCGATAATCTTGAGAAACTGGCTGGAAGGTCCGAAAAGCTGAAGCCAGGCAAGTGCAGTTACCTGTGGCGCAATCAGCAGCGGCGTCACATAAAAAAGCACGAACACATTGCGTCCGCGCATGTCAGTGAGACCAACGAGCAACGCCGCTACAATGCCAAACACCAGCGCCAGCAATGTGCCGCCAATGCCAATTTGCACAGAATGCCATGTGGCAATCCATGTCGAGCGGTGGCTCAATGTTTCAGTCAAAACGGATGTCGAAAGCTGTCCCTGTGGCGCAACAAGTTCCACAAGCAGGCGCATCATTGGCAACAGCGACAGCACTGCAACAATCAGCGTTACACCAACAATCAGGGCCGCATCACGGCCCTGAATATCTCGAAACATGCGCATGTTAGCTTATTATCCGCCAAACAGCTCAGAGAACTGCTTCTTGTCGGCATCCGTCTGATTGAGAACCTTCTGGGTATCAATCGACATGATTTTGATATTGGTGCCTTCCGGCAGCCATGCAGGACGGCCAACGCCTTCCTTGGCAGGCAGATAACCCTGTTCCAATGCCAGTTTCTGGCCATCATCCGACAGGATAAAATCAACGAATTTCTTGGCGCCATCGACATTCTTGGCGGTCGCCATGATCGCAACGGGTTCGGTCACAGCCGGCACACCTTCCGACGGAAACACGAATTCGATCGGCGAACCCTTGGCCTTGGCGTTCAACGCCATGAAATCAACCAGAATACCATATGGCTTTTCGCCACTCGCAACCGACTTCAGCACAGCGCCATTGCCTTTAACGCTTGAAAGTTCATTGGCCTTGAGATTGTTGAAATAATCCCAGCCGAGATCCTTATCCAGTGCAAAACCACTCAGCAAATAGGCCGCAGCCCCCGAATAAAGCGGGCTTGGCATGACGACCTGCCCCTTATACTCGGCCTTGGCAAGATCGGCCCAATGTTCAGGCTTCTGGGCGGCGCTCGTATTATAAGCAATACCAGTGGTGATCAGCTTGGAGCCGAAATAGGTCTTGTCTGCATCATAGCTGTCAGCAGAAAAACCATCAAGCTTGGCATCCGTATAAGGCAGCAGGCGCTTGTCCTTCTTGAGGCCTTCCATTGTCACCGCATCGGCAATCAGCAGAACATCGGGCTGTGGCGCACCAGCCGAAAACTCGGCAGCAAGCTTGGTGAGGAGTTCGCTCGTACCTGAGCGGAAAATCTGCACATCTGTATCAGGGTTTACCTTGCGGAAAGCTTCAACCGTTTTGGTCGCATCAGCTTCTGGCTGCGATGTGTAAAGGGTGAGTGTATCAGCCTGTGCAACAACAATAGACAGAGCAAGAAGAGCAGGAACTGCTGTGGCCCGCTTCAACATCTTGGTCATGGCGTTTTTTCCTCGAATCTCTGTGTGGTTTTCGGCAGCATGCGCAACCGCTCCGGCGTGATTACGCTGCATACGAGCTGAAATGGCGCAGATACTGTCATATCGAGAAGCGCGATCATTCCTGTTCATGACTCACCTGTCAAACAAATCTCTAAAGCATCCGCCAAAAAATCGAAACTGGTTTCAAATCGAAACTGGTTTCAGAAAGCAAAATGCCCTCCGGCAGATTTCTAATCCGCAGAAGGGCATTGCTCATTTGACCTTCCGCATCTCTTCCATTCTGGAAGCGATGCGGATGCCATAAAGGGCTTAGGCTTCAATTATATGACAAGCTCAAAGTATTATCTCGGCTACATGCGCGACCTGTGCACCAGCTTCATAATAAGCCTCACGCAAACCACGCAAACTCTGTTCTTTTGGATCGCTGACCGGCAATGGCAGATCAGCCTCGCTAATTTCCCCAGAGACAAGCATGGCAAGATACTGGCCAAAGACAGTGCCCGGTGCAATGCCACGCCCATTATAGCCGGAAAAGCCAACAACATTGTGTGCAAGGCGATGGAATTTCGGCAGACTGTCATTGGTCATGCCGATCTTGCCATACCATTCCGATTCAAACTCGACATCACCAATCTGCGGAAAGAGACGCTTCAGCGATTTCTTCGCCCATGCCTTATGCACGCCTGCACCCGTATTGCGCAGCGCACCAACACTGCCGAACACCAGACGACCTTGGTTGTCAAAGCGGAAAGACGACAGAACTTCCTTGGTGTCCCACACGCCCTGACGTTCTGGCAAAATGCTCTTTCGCAAATTGTCTGACAAAGGCCTGGTGGCCATATTGAAATAAGGCAGATGCACAAGCTCGGCACGTATTTCCGGCCATGGCGCATTGGTATAGGCATTGGTTGCAACCACAATCCAGTCAGCCGTAACCATGCCGGAAGCGGTCTTCACCACCCATTTTCCATTCTGCTCGCTGACACCTGTCACCACGCTTTGCGTGAAAATCCGGGCACCGGCAGCAATGGCAGCGTGAGCGAGGCCGCGCACATAGGCAAGCGGCTGAATTGTACCGGCCCGCAAATCAAGCAGCGATCCGGCATAGGCCTTGCTGCCGACCTTGGCTTCGGTTTCTTTTGCATCAAGCAATTTCACATTGGCGCCACGCCGCGCCCATTGTTCATAACGGTCTTCAAGTTCCTTGAGACCCTTTTTGCCAACAGCACAATGCAGTGTGCCCTGCTTTTCAACTTCACAGGCAATCTTGTGCTTTTCGATCAATTCAAAAACCAGCTTTGGCGCATTGCCGAGTACGTCAAGCAAACGATCACCATATTTCTGACCAAGCACGCCCGGCAGATCATCCGGCATCACCCACATACCGGCATTGACCAGACCCACATTGCGGCCCGAGCCGCCATAGCCGATTTCAATACCTTCCAGCACGATAACGCTGGTGCCTTTTTCTGCCAGATGCAAAGCCGTCGAAAGGCCTGTAAATCCGCCACCCACAATCACCACATCAGCCGTGAGATCGCCTTTAAGCGCATCGGTTTTTGGTGCAGCAGGAGCGGTCTTTTCCCAAAGGCCATGCGAGCGCGGATCGTTCAACATTGAAAGCAACCATTTTAAATAGTGGAAAACAGACGGCTTTTACCGCCCATGCTATTTCATGCACCGGAAGCTTCAAGAACAGCAATATTTCGGCAACAATTCATGCCGAATGGGAATGAACTAACCCTGAGTTACAGCATTGCCAACCTGGCCCGCAATCCACTGGCAGAAAACCTGCGTCAGCGGGTTCTCAAGCTTGCCTTCGGGCACCACCAGATAATAATCATTCTCGGTCCGCATTGGCTGCTCAAACAACATGACCAGCTCACCATTGCGCAATTCCTGTTCAATCAGATAAAGCGGCAGCAATGCAAAACCAAGACCTGCAAGAGCGGCCCCGATTACCATCGAAAACTGATCGAAACGATGCCCCCGATAAGCGGACTTGCCTTCAACACCGCAGCTTTCAAACCATTGCGCCCACATTTTAGGCCGCGTCGCCAGATGCAATAATGGCTCATTTTCCAGCTCTTCCGGGCTTGCCGGATGGCGTGCTTTAAGAAAAGCCGGATTTGCAACAGGCACAATCACTTCCGAACACAAAAACGTGCAGGTCGCATGGGCCCAGACGGGCTGGCCATAATGAATAGCAAGATCGAATGGCTGTTCTTCAAAGTCAAAAACGCCGGAACGCGAAGCCACATTGATGGCAATTCCAGGATGTTTTTCAACAAAATCAGGAATCCGCGGCATCAGCCAGCGCGTGCCGAATGTCGGTAGCGTCGCCACACTGAATGAGGATGTCGACTGTGCCGAGGCCATGGCACGCAGCATCGTGTCTTCGGTCTGGTGGAGCAGACGCCGCACTTCCGGCAGAAACTTGCGCCCTGCATCAGACAAAAGAATGCGCTGACGAATACGCTCAAATAACAAGACCCCAAGCTGGCTTTCGAGATCCTTGATCTGACGGCTGACAGCACTCTGTGTAAGATTAAGTTCATTGGCGGCTTGCGTGAAACTGCCATGCCGGGCCGCACATTCAAATGCCTGTAAAGTGGCAATGTCGGGGATCAGTCTCCTGCTAAGCTTCATTCCAATCTCGCATTAACATAGTTGCGTTCGTCGCAATCATAACGGCAAATCGGCTGATATGATACATAATCATCATAATGACGGTATGTTTTTATTTTCAGACATGCCCCTAAGCAGACCATCCAACTTCTACGGAAGCCTTCGCAATGAATAAGCAGAAATTCGTTTCGCCAGACGCCATTCGCTCTGCCTTTTCGGCAGCAATGTCGGCCATGTATAAGGAAGAAGTGCCTGCTTACGGCACATTGATGGAACTTGTCTCGGACGTGAACGCAAAAGTTCTCAAAGACGACAAGCATCTTTATGAGCGCCTGACGGAAACCGATTCACTTGAACGTATTTCCGAAGAACGTCACGGAGCAATCCGGCTTGGCACCGCCGCAGAGCTGTCGATGATGCGCCGTGTTTTCTCGGTCATGGGCATGTTTCCGGTCGGCTATTACGATCTGAGCGCTGCCGGTGTGCCTGTTCATTCAACGGCATTCCGTCCGATTGAGGATAGCGCACTCAAGCACAATCCGTTCCGTGTTTTCACCTCTCTCCTGCGTCTTGATCTGATTTCGGATAAGAAGCTGCGCGAAGAATCGGAAGCAGTACTCGCAAAGCGCCGGATATTCACGCCCGGCGCAATCGCACTTGTCGAGAAGGCAGAAGCCAATGGCGGCCTTGATGAAACAGACGCAAAGACCTTCGTCGCAGAAGTGTTAGAGACGTTCCGCTGGCACGATCATGCCAATGTCAGTGCCGATCTGTATCATCGCCTCCACGATGCGCATCGGCTGATTGCCGATGTTGTCTCCTTCAAGGGTCCGCACATCAACCACCTGACACCACGCACGCTCGATATTGATGCCGTGCAGGTTCAGATGCCGGATCGTGGTATCAACCCGAAGGCTGTTGTCGAAGGTCCGCCAACCCGCAAATGCCCGATCCTTCTGCGCCAGACATCGTTCAAGGCACTGGAAGAAGAAGTCTCATTCGTCAATAGTGACGGCAGCTGGACCCCCGGCTCGCACACGGCCCGTTTTGGTGAAATCGAACAGCGCGGTATAGCGCTCACGCCAAAAGGCCGCGCACTCTACGACAAGCTGCTCAACGACACGCGAGCAATTGCCCGTCCGGCCCCCGATGGTTCAAACGCGGCTGAATATATGAAAGCATTGAGCGACACCTTCGCCGCTTTCCCGGATACATGGGCTAAAATTCGCGAAGAGGGTCTTGGCTATTTCGCCTATTCGCTGAAAGATGCTGCACGTCTTGCAGCTTTCAAACCCGGTACCGATATTGAGACCCTGATCGAAGGCGGCGCGGTCCAGTTCGATCCGATCATCTATGAAGACTTCCTGCCGGTCAGTGCTGCTGGTATCTTCCAGTCAAATCTGGGCGATGATGACACACAGGACTTTGTGGAAAGCCCGAACCAGAAGCGTTTCGAGGAAGACCTTGGCGCAAAGGTTCTTAATGAATTCGAGCATTATGCCCGCATCGAACGCTGCTCCATTGAAGCTGTAAAAGCCCGCCTGAGCGGTCTTGAAGCAGCGGAATAAAAGCATTTCCAGCAAAAGTGCGAAGCGGTTTTGCGTCGGACAATGCGTAAATATAAACAACGAGAGCAGTAACTACGAAATCGCACTGATTTAAACTGCTCTCGTGATTAAGACAGGCTAAGAGGATAAATATGAACACCGCTGTTAAAAAACTCGACGTGAAAAAGGAAGCAACCGAGCTGCTTTCAAAGCTTGGCGTTGACGCAGCTCTTTACACGTCGGGCGATCTGGCTGGCTTCAGCCCTGTCTCCGGTGAACAGATCGCTTCGATCAAGACCCACAGCAAGGATGATGCCGTCAAGATCATCGACAAGGCTGATCAAGCTTTTCGCGCATGGCGCACTGTTCCGGCTCCAAAGCGTGGCGAACTGATCCGTCTTCTTGGCGAAGAACTCCGCGCTTCCAAGGAATATCTTGGCCGTCTTGTTTCAATCGAAGCAGGCAAGATTCCTTCGGAAGGCCTTGGCGAAGTGCAGGAAATGATCGACATCTGTGATTTCGCGGTTGGTCTTTCGCGCCAGCTTTACGGTCTCACCATCGCAACCGAACGCGCTGGCCATCGCATGATGGAAACCTGGCACCCGCTTGGCGTTGTCGGTGTTATCACAGCTTTCAACTTCCCCGTTGCTGTATGGTCGTGGAATACGGCTCTGGCAATTGTCTGCGGCAACTCGGTTGTCTGGAAGCCTTCAGAAAAGACCCTGCTTACCGCTCTTGCCTGCGATGCGATCTTCCAGCGTGCGCTCAAGCGTTTCGGCGAAGCACCGGAAGGCATTTCGCTGCTGCTGCTCGGCGATCGTGAAGTGGGAGAAGTTCTTGTCGACAGCCCGAAGGTTCCCCTTGTGTCGGCAACTGGCTCGACCCGTATGGGCCGTGAAGTTGGCCCACGCCTTGCAAAGCGTTTTGCTCGCGCAATTCTCGAACTTGGCGGCAATAATGCAAGCATCGTCTGCCCATCGGCAGATCTCGACATGGCACTGCGTGCGATTGCTTTTGGCGCAATGGGCACTGCTGGCCAGCGCTGCACCACGCAGCGTCGTCTTTTCGTACATGAAAGCGTTTATGACGCACTCGTTCCGCGCCTGCAAAAAGCCTATGCCAGTGTTACCGTCGGCTCACCCCTCGAAACCACAGCTCTGGTCGGTCCATTGATCGACAAGGCTGCTTTCGACAACATGCAGAAGGCACTCAAAGAAGCAGCCGCTCATGGCGGCAAGGTACAGGGCGGCGAACGTGTCGATACTGGCTACGAAAACGCTTATTATGTGCGCCCGGCTATCGTTGAAATGCCAAAACAGACAGGCCCGGTCCTCGAAGAAACCTTCGCACCGATCCTCTATGTCATGAAATATTCCGACTTCGACGATGTTCTGGCGAGCCATAACGAAGTTGGCGCCGGTCTGTCCTCGTCGATCTTCACACTCAATCTGCAGGAAGCAGAACGCTTCCTTTCGGTTGAAGGTTCGGATTGCGGCATTGCAAACGTCAATATCGGCACTTCGGGTGCTGAAATCGGCGGCGCATTTGGCGGCGAAAAGGAAACCGGCGGTGGCCGTGAATCGGGTTCGGATGCATGGAAGGGCTATATGCGCCGTGCAACCAACACCATCAACTTCTCAAAAGCTCTGCCACTGGCACAGGGCGTTTCCTTCGACATCGACTGATCGATCTCACGATAGATCAAAAGAAAACCCCGTCAAAAACGGGGTTTTCTTTTATAAGCCGCAATGCATCGACTGGTTGAGATTTTTGCAATGACGCGGCGAAAATGGTGATCTCTCGAGAACCGGAGCGGAGTGTACTTTTGGGTACATGAGCACCGGAAGCGCAGAGAGGCGTCATTTGCAGGCCGTCAGTGCGTAAATATCGACTGGTCGATCAGCCCATGCGTTCGGAGGCGAACGACCCGGGTGACGCCGGGAAGACGACGGTGCGGTTGCCGTTCAGGAATGAACGGTGATGAATATGGGCGTGAACGGCGCGGGCCAGTACCTGCGCTTCAACATCACGGCCAATCGACACATAATCTGCTGCGCTTTGCGCATGCGTCACCCGTGCCACATCCTGCTCGATAATCGGACCTTCATCGAGAGCCGCAGTCACGTAATGGGCTGTTGCACCGATCAGTTTCACGCCACGTTCATAGGCCTGCTTGTAAGGGTTTGCACCCTTGAAGGACGGCAGGAACGAGTGATGAATATTGATGATCCTGCCTGACATTTTCTGGCAAAGCTGATCAGACAGAACCTGCATGTAACGTGCAAGCACAACCAGTTCTGTGCCCGTATTCTCGACAATATCCATTAAATGCTGCTCTGCTTCCGGCTTATTGGCCTTGGTCACGGCAATATGATGGAAGGGAATGTCGTGATTGACGACAACTTTCTGATAATCAAAATGGTTCGAGACGACGCCGACAATATCAATTGGCAGAGCACCGATTTTCCAGCGATAGAGCAGATCATTGAGACAATGACCAAAGCGCGACACCATCAACAGCGTCTTGGTACGATGGGCATTATCGTGGAAATCAAAATCCATTTCAAACGGTGCCGCGACCGGACCAAATCCTTCACGCAACACCTCAAGCGCCTCACCATCTTCGGAAATGAAGCTGACACGCATAAAAAAACGACCAGTGTCCAGATCATCAAACTGGGCACTGTCGATGATGTTGCACCCCCTGCCCGCAAGATAACCCGAAATGGCAGCAACAATACCACGTGTGGATTTGCAGGTGACGGTCAGGACAAAATTATGCATCAGGAACTTCCTCTATTACGCAAGCGCAACCACACCGTCACTTCTAGTATACGGTACAGCGCCAACCATGCCAGAATGCGTAATGCACTGACCGGATTGCGCTATCAAGTCGATAATGCATAAAGATCATAATCCGCTCAGATAAGGATGCATTTTGCCTATGGGTTTTTCACCTCGGGTTCCTTGATGCGAAACCATGCAACATAAAGTGCTGGCAGAAACAGAAGCGTAATCGCTGTTCCGGCAATAATCCCGCCCATCATGGCATAGGCCATTGGTCCCCAGAACACTTCGCGTGCAATCGGAATAAGCGCCAGACTTGCAGCCGCAGCGGTCAATGCAATGGGCCGCATACGATGCTGGCTTGCCTGCACGACTGCATCCCACGGATGCATGCCCTCACTTATATGCTCTTCGACCTGAACAATCAAAATGACCGAATTGCGGATGAGAATTCCGATCAATGCCAAAACACCAAGGATTGCTACAAAACCAAGCGGTTTACCGCTTGGCAGCAACGCTGCAACAACGCCGATCAACCCAAGAGGCGCCACGGCAACCACCAGAAACAGCCGCTGGAAGCTCTGTAATTGCAGCATCAGCACTGTTGCCATCACAAACAGCATCAACGGCACCACGGCCGCAATCGGTCCCTGGCTCTTGCCGCTTTCCTCAACCGTACCGGCTGTCACAATCGAATAGCCCGCTGGCAGGTTTTCGATGAAACCATTCACCGCAGGCTGCAACTCACTGACAATTGTATCAGGCATTGTCTTGTCATTGATACCGGCGGCAACCGTAATGGTCGGCAGGCGTGAACGACGATAAACCACCGGCTGCTCAAGATCGTAGCGGAAATTGGCAATGGCTGCGAGCGGAACCGACGTACCACTGCCTGTTGCGATTTGCAGGCTCTGCAACGTATCGATGGAATCGCGTTCGTCTTTTTGCGCCCGCACGATGACATCAATCAGATAAATGGAATCGCGCACTTGCGTGATCGGAATGCCGCCCACAACGCCATTTAATGTCGTCGCAATGTCCTTTGATGAAATCCCGAGCTTGCGGGCTTTGTCCTGCATCACATCGACACGAACAACCCGGCCCGGCTCATTCCAGTTATAGCTGACAACACCAAGACGTTTATCGGCACCCATGATACCGGCAAAATCCTGCGCGATGCCGCGCAATTGCTGAATATCAGGACCGGAGATGCGATATTGCACAGGACGGCCAACCGGCGGGCCAAGCTCCAGAAACTTCACGAATGTGTCTGTACCGACATAGTCTTTACGCAAAATCTCATCGAATTTTGCTTTCAGGCGATCACGCGCTTTAACATCTTTGGCAACCACAACCATCTGCCCGAAATAGGGGTTGGCTGGCTGCACATCGAAGGACAGGATAAAGCGGATGGCACTCTGCCCGATATACGTGCTCCAATGCTCAATATCGGGATTGTCCTTGAGAACCGTCTGTTCAAAACGCTCCATCTGCGCTTTGGTATCAGCAATTGAGCTGTTTTGCGGCAAGGTCCAGTCGATCACCAGTTCAGGACGGTCCGATTGCGGGAAAAACTGACGCTCAACAAAGCCCATTCCGAAAACGGAAACGACAAACAGTGCAATTGTTGCAATGATTGTGGTCCATTTATAGCGCATCGCCAGAAGCAGCGTTCTGGAGAAAGTTTCAAAAAAGCGGCTGCGCTTTTCCGAATGGCGTTTCATTGTTTTCGGCAGCACCGTGACGCCAAGCAAAGGCGCAAACAACACGGCCACAATCCACGACACAATCAGCGACACGGCGATGACAACAAACAGCGTATAAGTATACTCACCCGCCTGACTGGAATTAAGACCAATCGGTATAAAACCAGCAATCGTCACAAGCGTACCTGTGAGCATTGGAAATGCCGTGTGCGAATAAACATAAGTCGCAGCCTTATGGATGGGATCACCATGCTCAAGCCGCGCCACCATCATTTCAACTGCAATCATCGCGTCATCGACCAGAAGCCCGAGCGAGATGATCAATGCACCCAGTGACACCCGTTGCAGCGAAATATCCATCAGTGACATCACAAGGAAGGTAATCGCCAGCACCAGCGGGATCGATAGCGACACCACAAAACCGGCCCGCAGTCCAAGACTGATAAAGCTCACGGCCAAAACAATCGCAACCGCTTCAAAAAGTGCTTTGGTAAAGCCAGATACGGCATCCTGAACCACTTCAGGCTGATCAGCAACTTTGGAAACACTTATGCCAACCGGCAATTCCGCCTTCACCGCATTCATCATTGCATCAAGTTGCGCACCAAATTCCAGCAAATTGCCATTTGGTTTCATGCCAATACTAAGCCCTATCGCATCCGCGCCATTGACACGAAAAATCGAGGCTGGCGGATCAACATAGCCACGGGTGATGGTGGCAACATCCGACAGGCGGAAAAAACGGTCATTGACGCGCAAATTAACCGCACGCAGATCATCTTCGGAATTAAACTGGCCGCTCACCCGCACGCTGATACGCTCCGGCCCGGCTTGCACGACACCTGAAGGTGTGATGGCGTTCTGATCCTGAAGCGCTTTCAGAATCGCCTGCTGATCAAGGCCAAGAGCCGCCACCTGCCGGGTTGAAAATTCAAGATAGATGGCCTCATTCTGCGCACCGATCAGCTCAACCTTGCCGGCATTTGGAATGGTCAGGATTTTTGTGCGTACATCTTCCGCATAATCGCGAAGCTGGCGCAGCGATAAACCATCGGATGTAAAAGCATAGATATTGCCAAACACATCGCCGAATTTATCGTTGTAATAAGGACCGTAAACACCCTCCGGCAAATCAGGCTTGATATCATTGAGCATATGCCGCACTTGCGTCCAGGCATCTGTCACCTGTTTCTTGCGCACCGTATCTTTCAAAAACACGAACACGACCGATTTACCGGGCGTCGTTACACTGCGGGTGTAATCGAGCGTATCCAGCTCTTCGAGTTTCTTTTCAATACGGTCTGTGACCTGATTCATCGTCTCATCAATGGATGCGCCCGGCCAGTTGGCCTGCACCACCATTGTCTTGACGGTAAATTCCGGATCTTCAGCACGCCCCAGATCAAGATAGGAAACAAGACCCGCCACCAGAAATACCAGCATGAAATACCACACCAGCGAACGATGGTTCAAAGCCCAGTCAGAAAGATTGAAACCTTTTTTCACAGGCCGCTTCCTTTCTTGTCAAGGCGGACTTTCTGTCCGTCTTTCAGCGCATTCACGCCTGCGGTGACGATATAGCTGCCTGCTTCAACATTGCTGGCGATAAAGCCATCACCGCGCCGTTCGACAATCTTAATATCCTGAAGCTTTACGGTCTGTGTTTTGGGATCAACGAGCCAGATTGCTGTTTTGCCGTCTTTTTCAAACAAAGCCTGTATTGGCAACAGCACATGGTTTTCTTCCGCTCTTGCAAGCCCTGCACGAATGGTAGCGCCAAGCCGGAAACCTTGCGGCGGCTTATCCAGTGCAATACGAACGCGCCGTGTACGGGTTTGCGCATCAGCCTGTGGTGCAACTTCACGCACTCTGCCCTGCCCTGTCACGCCGGGATCCGCCTGCAACTGAACCCTGAACGGTGTATCAACCACAAAATAATCCGTCATACGGTCAGGAATATCAAGAACGGCCTCACGAATATCGGGCCTTGCGACCGTCATCACAGCTTGTCCGGCTGCCACGACCTGCCCCACTTCTGCATGGATTGCAGAAATCACCCCGTCAAAATCCGGGCTTAAAACAGCATAGAGGCGCTGATCCTGTGCTTTGCGTAAACCTGCTTTGGCCTTCTCAAGCCCTGCCTGCGCACTGTCACGCGACTGCTTGGCCGCATCATAATCGGCCTGCGAAATATTGTTCCCTTCAAGCAGGATACGCAACCGCTCTTCACTGGCAGATGCATTGGCAAATTGCGCTTGTGCGCTGGCAAGATCTGCCCGTGCCGACTGCACCAGAAGATCAAGCGTTGCGGGATCGATCATCGCAACCATCTGGTCTTTGCTGACAAGATCGCCCACATTAACCGGACGTTCTATAATGCGGCCAAGCACCCGAAAGGCAAGATCGGTCGAATAACGCGGCTCAATCGTCCCTGCAAAACTGGTCTGCATGGCAGGTTTGGGTGTGACAACCATATAGAGTACAGGGCGAATGGCTTGGGCCTGCTCTGTCTGCCCGTCATCCTTGCCACAGGCTGCAAGCGTGATAAGCAGAGAAGCCATGGCCAGACGGCGCCAGAAAATCATCGCCAGTTTCATTCAGCAGCCTCTTCCCCAAACCCCTGAACAATCTGTGTCTGAGCACCCGAACGCAGCATTTGTGCTCCCTTTGTGACAATCAGTTCGCCTTCATTCAGGCCGGATGTGACGATGACCCGCTCTTTTTCAAAAGCCAGAACTGCAACCGGAACAAGAGTGGCAATCTTTGTATCTTTTGCGACCCGCCAGACAGCCATATGCCCCGCATCTGAAGTCCCGGTATCTGAAGTCAATACGCTCCATGGCAGCACAAAAACCTGCTGATGACCCATATGCACCGTGCCTGTTACAATCGCACCAAGCGCCATTTGCTCTGGTGTATCGGCAATGCCAACCTTGACCCGCACTGTGCCAGTACGTGCATCGACAACGGGTGATATTTCGCGAATTTTCCCTTCAGCCTGAACCGTGTCATCCGACAACAGGGCCAAAGTTACATCCATTCCAATTCTGGCATGGTTCACAAGGGTTTCCTGAACATCAAAAATTGCATCACGCGGACCATCCTCCGCAATCGAGAAAGCCGTCTGGGCTGCCTGCACCACCTGCCCCGTTTCGATATTGCGGGCAGTCACGACACCCGATACAGGCGCATGAAGTTGCGTATAGGACAGCTCATCACGCGCGTTGCCAAGCTGGCTTTGTGCATTTTCGAGCATGCTTTCAGCCGTGCGCAAAACCTGTTGCGCCTGATCAAATTGGCTGCGTGTCGTAAACCCCTGCTCCAACAAGACCCGCTGACGTTTAAAACTCGCCTCCGCCTGCACAAGCTGCGCATTCGCAGCATCCAGCGATGCCTGTGCAACACGCATATTGGCTTGCTGCTCGGCATTGTCGATACGCGCAAGAATTGCGCCCTTGTCAACATGCTGGCCAATTTCGGCCATGCGCTCAGTAACCTGACCATTCAGGCGAAAGGATACATTGACCAGCGAGCGGGCTGCAATCGCGCCAGACAAGGTCAATTGCGGCTGGTAATCAACCAGCTTGCTTTCCATCACTGCGACCGGGATGATACCGCTCATTTCTGCACGGGCCACAAGGCCGGCAGCAAGAACCGCTGTCATGGCAATAACAATGCTGGCAACTCTTTTGCACAGCCCTTGCATGACATGAACAAGAGGAAAATTTCCTGAGGTCATTAAAACGAATCTCACTGGTTTATTCGCACAGAGGATGCAACCTGAAGGATGCCCCCGATAACAGGCTTTATAAACAGATTTAGGATCAAGGCTAGAAACAGTTAGGGTCAGGACCCATTAATTTGATGAGAATGGCATCTGAAATGAGAAGACTATGCTAGGAGAGACGTGAGGACCGGGGGGGGTCCCCCGGTTGAGCGGCTCGACGCAGCAGATCGCCAAGTCATTTCGATGTCCGAAGGATGTGGCCCATCCGTCCGGCCTACTTCGTCGAAAAGGCTTGAAAATGAACCACATTTCCTTCGCCTTTTCTTATCAAATCCGAACGGATGGCCTCACACCATTCCCGTCAAATTAATGAGTCCTGACCCTAAATTGGAAGCGCCATAAATAAAATTAATTAGAGTGCGTTTCTTCCACGAGCCGGACACCGGCTCCATTCAACTCATAACGTGTGCGCTGCGTCCTCTCATCCCTTTGCCGGATGCGGATATAACCGTCTTTTGCACCAAGCACCACAAGCTCGCGCAATACAAGAGCATGAGCCACCCCGAATATTCGCGCAAAGCTCCGGCTATCGGCTGCAATCTCAAGCGCCAGAGCCGCAATGATCCCTGCGCCTAGTCGCGAGATCTTACCCGACTGCCCTTCCAGCGCATCAACAAAGGCCAGATATTGAGCTTCCTCCATCAGGCAGCGGCTGCCTGCAAAGGACGAAACGAAACAATGACCGATTTGGAAGTCGGTGTGTCGCTGCCTTCGCCTGCACTGCCAATCGGTACCAGCACATTCATTTCAGGATAATAACCGGCAATACAGCCACGCGGAATATCATAAGGCACAAAACGGAAATTACGCGCGATACGCTCAATCCCGTCATTGAAATCACCAATAATATCAGCGCGATCCCCAGCGCTGACACCAATATCCGACATATCGGCAGGGTTCATGAAAACAACCTGTCTTTCACCATAAACACCGCGATAACGGTCATCCATACCGTAAATTGTCGTATTATACTGGTCATGACTGCGAAAGGTTTGCAGCACATATCGTCCCGGCATCCCGCGCGCCTGCTGATGCTCGATGGCTTCAGGCAGCGGCCCGCTCCAGAAAGTCGCCTTGCCCGCTGGCGTGCGCCATTCCAGTTCACGCGCCGCATTACGCAAGTGAAAACCGCGCGGCACCCGCACACGCTCATTAAAATCATAAAAATCAGGCAGAACCCGTGCAATATGATCGCGGATCAGATCATAATTATCCGCAAGAGCCAGCCAGTCAACCGGCTTTGCCCCAAGGGTTGCATTGGCCATGCCGGCAATGATTGCAACTTCCGAACGCAGAAGCGGCGATGCCGGACGGTTGATACCGCCCGATCCATGAACCATGCTCATGGAATCTTCAACCGTAACAATCTGTGCAACGCCTTTGGAATTAAGATCAATCTCGGTACGGCCAAGACAGGGGAGAATGAATGAATCCTCGCCCGGCAAAAGATGTGAATGATTGAGCTTGGTTGCAATATGCACAGTCAATCGCTGGCTGGACAATGCTCTGGCAATCATCGGACTATCCGGTGTAGCGCGTGCAAAATTACCGCCAAGACCGATAAAAGCCTTTGCAGACCCGTCAAGCATGGCGCCAATAGCGCCTAAAACATTGTGCCCCGGCTTGCGTGGCGCTTTGAAAGCAAACTCTTTTTCCAAAGCATCAAGAAATGCCGATGACGGATTTTCATTGATACCGACTGTACGATCACCCTGCACATTCGAATGTCCGCGCACAGGGCACAGGCCAGCCCCCTGCTTGCCGATATTGCCGCGCAGCAGCATGAAATTGGTGATTTCACGAATGATGCTCACCGAATGACGATGCTGCGTAACACCCATCGCCCATGTGCAGATGACTTTACCGGCCTGCATATAGATCCGTGCCGCATGTTCAAGCGACTGACGAAGCAGGCCGGACTGGTCTTCTATCGCCTCCCATGATGTCGCATCAACGGCTTTGCGATAGGCTTCAAACTCTGCCGTATGCTGCGCCAGGAATTCCCGATCAAGCACTGACGGCCTGCCTGCTGCAAGTGCGGCATCATCAGCGGCAAATACCGCCTTTGCCATGCCGCGAAAAGCCGCCAGATCACCGCCAAGACGCGGCTGATAATAATCGCTGGCAATCGCCTCGCTGCCGCCATGCATCATTTCAAGCTTGTTCTGCGGATCAGAGAACCGCTCCAGACCACGCTCGCGCACAGGATTGAAAACCACAATCTTCGCGCCACGCTCCGCCGCGCGTCTGAGATCGCCGAGCATACGCGGATGATTGGTGCCGGGATTCTGGCCAACAACGAAAATCGCATCCGCATGCTCAAAATCTTCCAGCAGAACCGTTCCCTTGCCCACACCAACCGCTTGCGTCAGCGCAACACCACTCGCTTCATGGCACATATTAGAGCAGTCTGGAAAATTATTGGTGCCATAGGCACGCACAAAAAGCTGATAAAGAAATGCTGCCTCATTGGAAGCGCGGCCCGATGTATAGAACTCGACCCGATCAGGCGTATCAAAGCTCTTTAAAATCTTTCCGATAGAGGCAAAAGCCTCATCCCATTCAACAGCTTCATATTTATCTGTCTGCGCATTATAGCGCATCGGATGCGTCAGACGACCCGTATTTTCCAGCGCATAATCCGTCCATGAACGTAATTCGGAAACCCTGTGTTCGGTGAAGAATTTTGGCGTTGTGCGCCGTTCCGTGGCTTCCCATGCAACGGCTTTCACACCATTTTCACAAAATTCAAAGGAAGAACCATGCTCGGGATCACCCCATGCACAACCCGGGCAATCAAAACCGTCAGGCTGATTGGCTTTGAAAAGTGCGCGTGCGCCCGTCAAAGGCGCACCGCTGGCCAGCAATTGCTTGCCGCAGCTTTTCAATGCACCCCACCCACCTGCAGCACTGGACTTTTTACCGATAAACCCGGTGTCATGAGATTTGCTCATTTTTCTATCCTCGCCCGGATTGTAGCCGTAAACGGCGCAACACATTCTTTACCCGATAACATATGGCATCAACATCTCAGCCACAAAACCACCTGATAGTATAATTGAAAGCGACATGGGATCAAATAACCGGGAGCAAACTGTAGCAGATCATCCTTTAAAGCGTGATGCATTTTATTCTGTTCATACAAAATGCTTCAACTTTTTGTTTTTACGCATGTCATTATCAGAAAACCGGTTCCCACTTTTCCGCGACATGCTTTAGCTCTTGATTTCGGTTACACAATCCTTCATGCGACTGGTAAACAAAACTGACCACAAAGGTGGAGAATGCCCAAAATCGTTGAAATCGCGGATCTGAAGCGATTGGCCAAACGCCGTGTGCCCAAAATGTTCTTCGATTATGCAGATTCAGGCGCATGGACCGAATCGACATATCGCGCCAACGAATCCGACTTTGCGAAAATCAAGCTGCGCCAGCGCATTCTGGTTGACATGACCAATCGCTCGCTTGAAACAACAATGATCGGTGAAAAGGTCTCAATGCCAGTAGCCCTTGCCCCGACAGGTCTCACCGGCATGCAGCATGCTGATGGTGAAATGCTGGCGGCACAGGCTGCCGAAGAAGCCGGGGTTCCTTTCACCCTCTCAACCATGAGCATCTGCTCGATCGAAGACGTGGCATCCGTAACCAAAAAGCCGTTCTGGTTTCAGCTTTATGTGATGAAAGACCGCGAATTTGTCAAAAACCTGATCAGCCGTGCGAAAGCCGCAGGCTGTTCAGCTCTGGTACTGACCCTTGATCTTCAGATTCTTGGACAACGCCATAAAGATCTGCGCAACGGACTTTCAGCGCCACCGAAATTCACACCAAAGCACATCTGGCAGATGGCAACCCGCCCCGCCTGGTGCCTGGGCATGTTAGGCACGCAGCGCCGCACCTTCCGCAACATTGCCGGCCACGCGAAAAACGTCACCGATCTGTCTTCGCTTTCCTCCTGGACAGCAGAGCAGTTTGATCCAAAGCTGAACTGGAATGATGTTGCATGGATCAAGGAGCAATGGGGCGGCAAGCTGATCCTCAAGGGCATTCTCGACGTTGAAGATGCAAAAATGGCTGCAAAATCCGGCGCAGATGCAATCATCGTCTCCAATCACGGCGGTCGTCAGCTCGATGGTGCAGTCTCGTCCATCTCAATGCTCAAGCCGATTGTTGATGCCGTTGGCGACAAGATCGAAGTGCATATGGATGGCGGCATACGCTCAGGTCAGGATGTCCTCAAGGCCCGTGCACTCGGCGCACAAGGCGTATTCATCGGGCGGCCGTTCCTTTATGGACTTGGTGCGATGGGCAAGGAAGGCGTCTCGCTGGCACTCGAGATCATTCGTAAGGAACTCGACATTACCATGGCGCTTTGCGGCAAGCGGGATATTAATGATATAGACCACTCAATCATCCACGCCATGAATTTTGATTGAAACTAATTTCAATTGAAAATTGCATAACCCGGCTCAGGCCGGGTTTCTTTTGCAAAAGAACCGGGCCAAACGCTGCCGGACACACTTTTAAGTTTAGCACTCACTCATAAAAAGTAACCTTCGCTTAAGCATATTCATTTACCATGATCAACTAACGGTGCGAGAACCGCATTTATTTTCGGTTGGAGTTGGATTGATGAGATATGTTTCTGCAATAGCGCTCATATCATTTGGTGTGCTGGTGGCTACAAATGGCGCGAAAGCCGCTGACATTATTTATGAAGAGCCGCCAGTAGTAGTAGCGCCACCAGCAGCCTCTAACTGGTATATTCGCGGCGATATTGGCTATAATTTCAAAAGCAAGACAGATGGCGACTGGGCTTTCTGGAATCAGTTTGATCCGCCTTGGCGCGGCATTGACGACACCTTCAAATATGATGATTTCACGCTCAAAGGCGGCGCATCTTACGGGGTCGGTGTCGGTTATCGCTTCAACGAAATGTTCCGCGCAGACGCAACGCTGGATTTCTTCCGCGCAGGCATAAAAGGCCGTACCAACTGCCCAAGCTATATCAAATCCTCCAAAGGCCTCAATCCTGTTCTGGACAATTGCCACTATGAGGATTCATCGACAGCAAATATCTGGACAGCAATGGCTAATGCCTATGTCGATTTGCCAAAAGTGGGCGCCTTGACACCATATTTTGGTGCAGGACTTGGTGCCGCTTACGTCAATTATGACACTTTCAAATCCCACGAAGTTTGCGCAGGTTGTACATATACCAGCGACAAAGGGGGCCTTGACAGCTGGCGTTTTGCCATGGGTCTGATGGCTGGTGTGAGCTATGATCTTACCCAGCAACTCAAACTTGATCTTGGCTATCGCTATCTGCGTATCAATGGCGGCAAGGCCTATGGTTACGACGCCGATGATCGCAATCCAAATCCTTATGGCAACGCCGTAGGACCAGGTGCAACCGGTACACAGGCCCATGATAACGGGTTCAACCTCCACACGGTTCGCGCAGGTCTTCGCTACGAGTTCAATTAAAGCGCATCCCGAAAAGTGTGAAACGGTTTTCGGGCAAAGATGCGCGTTAAAACAAATATTTAGAGCGCATCAGACATCTATAAAACCCGGCTCAGGCCGGGTTTTTTTACGCCCTCGTAACGGGCGTTTTTGATAAGAGCACTGTGCGGATTGCAAAGCTCGAATGAATACGGGCAACACCGGGCAAACGCGACAGGATTTCCTTATGAATAATTTCATAGGAAGCCGCATTTTCAGCCTCGACCCGCAGGATATAATCCGCATCACCCGTCATCAGATAACATTCCTGCACTTCAGGATGACGACGCACGGCTTCTTCAAAACGATTGAGATATTCTTCCGTCTGCCGGTCCAGCGTGATACGAACAATCGCAACCAGCCGTTCATCACCATCCGATGAACCGACAATTGCCGTATAGCCGCGAATAACGCCGCTTTCCTCCAATATCTGCACACGCCGCAGACAGGCTGACTGTGAAAGACCAACTTCAATTGCAAGCTGGCTATTGGTCATGCGCCCGTCACGGCGCAGGCATCGGATGATATTACGGTCGATGCTATCGAGTGTCGCCATGCATAATCTTCGATCTATAAGCTAATAAGTGCGTAAATCATGCTATAATTCGCATAATATTCGATAAATAGCAAAAACATTCGAATAGTCTTCGATTATCATAATATTCAAAGCTTTGGGAGGAAGCGGATGAGATTCCAGCCTCCCTTTATCATATCTGGCGCGTTGGAAATGAGCCCTATGTCGATGCATTTTTCACAAACAGAACGAGACCTCGCCGCAGGCGGTGTGCTCACCATCGATCTTGCGGCTCTTCGCCATAATTATTCGACCATTGCAAAGCGCATTGCGCCAAGCCGTGCAGCAGCAGTGGTCAAGGCTGATTCTTATGGTTTGGGTGCGGATCGCGTTGCGCCTGCTTTTTACGAAGCTGGTTGTCGCGATTTCTTTGTCGCCCATCTGGGCGAAGCAATTTCGCTGCGCCCCTTTCTCAATCCTGATGCGACGCTTTATGTACTGAACGGCCTTCAGCCCGGCACAGAAGCTGCCTGCGCACGCGAAAAAATCCTGCCTGTCCTCAATTCACTGGAACAGATTGAAAACTGGTCAGCACTTGCTGCAAGCCTCAATGAAAAACTGCCAGCACTGTTGCAGATCGATACCGGCATGTCGCGTCTTGGTCTCTCGCCCAAGGAACTTGACCAATTGGTCGAAGACCGGCATCTGCTTGACCCTATTGATATAAAATTTGTCATCAGCCATCTGGCGAGCGGCGATGAGCCGGAAAATCCAGCCAATGCCCGCCAGCTTGCGTCCATGAATGCGGCCCTCAAACGTTTACCCAAAATGCCAGTCGCCTTTTCAAATTCCGGCGGCTGTTTCCTTGATAACACCTATTATTTCGACCTCGCCCGTCCCGGCGTAGCTCTTTATGGCGTCGGTCCTGCAACAGGCGAAAACCCTATAAAACCCGTGCTGGAATTGTCCGCCCGCGTCATTCAAGTGCGCGACATTGATAAGGGTGCCGCGGTCGGTTATGGCGGAACTTTCATAGCTGATAAGCCGATGCGGATTGCCACCATTGCAGTCGGTTACGCCGATGGCTGGTTCCGGTCTTTAAGCAACAAGGGTGCGGCTTTTTATGGTGATACGCGCCTGCCGATTGTCGGTCGCGTTTCGATGGATTCGATCACACTTGATGTAACTGAGCTGCCTGAAGGCACACTTAAACTCGGCAGTCTGGTCGAACTCATTGGACCACATCAGCGGCTCGAGGATGTGGCGCGAGATTGCGACACCATTCCCTATGAAATCCTGACTTCATTAGGCAATCGCTATGCCCGCATTTACGTGGATAGCGAAGTTTCTAAATCATAATAATAAGAGGCGAACATGCAGATCATCATTCTCGGCAGCGGCGTTATTGGGGTCACCACAGCCTATTATCTGGCAAAGCTTGGTCATGAGGTCACTGTCGTTGATCGCGAAGAAGGCCCGGCACTGGAAACCAGCTTCGCCAATGCCGGACAGGTTTCGCCGGGCTATGCTTCACCCTGGGCAGCACCGGGCATTCCATTAAAAGCCGCCAAATGGCTGTTTCAGAAACATGCACCGCTGGTTCTGCGCCTGACCACAGACCCCAAGCAGTATAGCTGGCTGTTGCAGATGCTCGCCAACTGCACCGAGAGCCGCTACAAGGTCAATAAAAGCCGCATGGTGCGCGTGGCAGAATATAGCCGTGATTGCCTTGTCGCACTGCGTGACGAAACCGGCATTCAATATGACCAGCGCACGCAGGGCACTTTGCAATTGTTCCGCGAGCAATATCAGCTCGACGGTATTGGCAAGGATATTGAAGTTCTGCGTCAGGATGGCGTACCGTTTGAAGTTCTCGACCGCGAAGATTGCGTGCGTGTTGAGCCGGCTCTGGCCCGCGCCAGAGACAAATTCGTCGGTGGCCTGCGCCTGCCGCATGATGAAACCGGCGATTGCTTCAAATTCACCAATGAACTGGCAAAAATCGCTGAAGGTCTGGGCGTCAAGTTTCGCTTTGGCGTCGACATCAAATCGCTGTTGATGTCCGGCGGCAAGGTTTCCGGTGTTGAAACTTCGCAAGGTATTCTGAGCGCTGATCGCTATGTCGTGGCAATGGGCAGCTATACGCCTGCTCTGATCAAATCGCTTGGGCTGAATGCCCCGATCTATCCGGTCAAGGGCTATTCGATTACCGCACCGATCATCAATGAAGAACTGGCTCCGGTCTCCACCGTGCTGGATGAGAGCTTCAAGATCGCCATCACCCGCCTTGGCGACCGCATCCGTGTGGGCGGCATGGCCGAAGTCTCAGGCTTCACCAAAGACCTGCCAGCCGCACGCCGTGCAACGCTTGATCTGTCAGTGAGCGATCTGTTCCCGGGTGGTGATCTCAAGGCTGCAAGCTTCTGGTCTGGCCTGCGCCCGATGACGCCGGATTCAACACCGATCATCGGTGCAACCCGCTTTGATAACGTGTTTATCAATTCGGGCCATGGCACGCTTGGCTGGACCATGGGACCGGGATCAGGCAAGCTGCTTGCCGATCTTATTTCCGGTAACAAGCCGGATATTCAGGCCGATGATCTGGGCATTTCGCGCTACGCATAATGTTTCCTGAATCAAATCCACAATGATTTGATTTAGCCCATTGAATAGGGAGGCTTATTAGAAACTCGGTGGTGTGCAGGCGCTCACCACCTCGCACGCCACTGGCCCCACACATTTGAACCGGTGCGGCAGCTTGCTTGAAAAATAATAGGCATCGCCCGGCCCAAGGATTCGACGCTCGCTGCCGACCGTCACTTCAATACGACCGGAAATGACGATCCCGCCCTCCTCGCCCTCATGCATAAGCAGAACCTTGCCGGTATCCGATCCCGGCTCATAGCGCTCCTTGAGGATTTGCAGCGAGCGCGAAAACAGATGATCGCCCACCTGCCGATAGGAAATCGGCCCCTTGCCAATCTCCACCAGCTCATCCGCCTGATAAAAAACCTTGTGCGGCGCGTCCGGCTCAAGCGCAAAAAACTCAGCCATGCCGATAGGAATCCCGTCCAGAATACGCTTTAATGCACCAACGGATGGATTGGACTGGTTGGCTTCGATCAGCGATATGGTGGAATTGGTCACGCCAGCGCGTTTTGCAAGCTCACGCTGAGACAAATTCTGCCGCATGCGCACATAACGAAGCCTGCCACCGATATCGATGCTCATAGATGCGTCCCCTTATTGTTTATGATGTTCGATATATCACAAATCTCGTTTTCAAAGCACATAATTTCAATAGCTTAAACTTCTGAAGAAAAGGACTTGTTGCCCTCAACAAAGCATGGCCTGTTGGTCACAAATAGGAGGTTCCAATGCTTAACAACACCAATTCACCCAGCAATGCACCTAGTAACACACCAAGTCTTGAAAATTTCTGGATGCCTTTTACGGCAAACCGCCAGTTCAAGGCCGCCCCACGCCTGCTCGCAAGCGCTTCGGGCATGTATTATACCGATGTCGACGGCAATCAGGTTCTGGATGGAACGGCTGGCCTTTGGTGTTGTAATGCCGGTCATGGCCGCAAGCAGATTACGCAGGCAGTTGAGCGCCAGATTTCGACCATGGATTTCGCGCCAACCTTCCAGATGGGCCACAATATCGCTTTCGACTTTGCCGAAAAGCTCGCAGCCATTGCACCCGGCGGCCCTGATGCCAAGCTTGACCGCGTGTTCTTCACCAATTCCGGCTCGGAATCGGTTGATACAGCACTAAAAATTGCCATCGCCTATCAGCGTGCCATTGGTCAGGGCACCCGTACCCTCGTGATCGGTCGGGAAAAAGGCTATCATGGCGTTGGTTTCGGCGGTATTTCTGTTGGTGGTCTTGTTAATAACCGCCGCGTCTTCCCGCAGATTCCTGCCGACCATATGCGCCATACACTCGATATTGAGCGCAATGCATTCTCAAAAGGTCTGCCAGCCCATGGCATTGAACTGGCCGATGATCTCGAACGTCTGGTGCAATTGCATGGTGCAGAAAAAATTGCTGCCGTCATCATTGAACCCATGTCCGGTTCCGCCGGTGTTGTTCTGCCACCAAAAGGCTATCTCGAGCGCATCCGCGCAACTGCTGACAAGCACGGTATTCTGGTGATCTATGACGAAGTCATCACTGGCTTCGGACGCCTGGGCACGCCATTTGCTGTTGATTATTTCGGCGTCAAACCTGATCTCGTCACCACTGCCAAGGGGCTGACCAATGGCGCAATTCCGATGGGTGCTGTCTTTGCAAGCCGCACAGTCTATGACGCATTGATGACCGGTCCTGAAAACGCCATTGAACTGTTCCACGGCTACACCTATTCCGGCCATCCGGTTGCCTGTGCTGCCGGTCTTGCCACGCTTGAAATCTATGCCGAAGAAGGTCTGCTGACCCGCGGCGCAGAACTGGCCGAGCATTGGCAGAATGCGCTGCATTCGCTCAAAGACGCACCAAATGTCATCGACATCCGCAATCTGGGCCTTGTTGGCGCAATCGAGCTGTCGTCACGCGAAGGCGCTATTGGCGCACGCGCTTATGACGTCTTTGTCGATTGCTTCAGGAAGGGCCTTTTGATCCGCGTCACAGGCGATGTGATCGCGCTTTCCCCACCGCTCATCGTGGAAAAAGAACAGATCGACACAATCGTTTCCATGATCGCAGATGCATTGAAACGCGCCGCCTGATCCCCCATTAGAGCGCATCCCGAAAAGTGTGAAACGGTTTTCGGACAAAGATGCGCGTTAAAACAAATATTTAGTGCGCCGATCTGATTCAATCAGATCGAAATGCGCTCTAATGCCACAACAGAGCGCCGCATCGAGATTTCTCCTTGCGGCGACTTTTTTATGAATCACATTATCTGAAATATTGCGCAAAGGATTCTGCGCATTATCATATTAGCAGCCACTACGCGCGAAACCTCCAAAAGCGTAATAACGTTACATTACATTGCAAAAATCAGCTTTGTGACGGTGTAAACTTCGCCACCAGCGCATGACTGTCACCGGGATAAGTAAAACGCACATGCGTCACCGGTTGATCGGCATTCCATGTCTGGCGCTCCACAACAAGACAGGGCGAACCGGCAGGCACACCAAGCATCGCCGCATTCTTCTCCGTTGACACAACAGCCCGGATCGAATGCTGCGCATTGCTCCATGGCACACAGGCAACAAGCCATGGACCGGGTGAATGCTCTGCAAAATCGGTCTCAGCCGCGCCCGGCACGGCATCAAGGCTGATGATACGCTCTTCCAGCGCAAAGACCCGCTTTCCCGCATAATGACGGCAGACCAGTTCGACCAGCGGTGTATGCCGCGGCATGTCGATATGACGCGCATCGTAAGGACCGCTCAGGCGCTCACCTCTTTTAAGCAGCTCAAAACGATAAGCCTGCCCAAGCGCTGCAACTTCATCGCGAATATCATGAATTTCGAGAATCGCGGCTTGTGATTGCGGAAAGGAAACAAAGCTGCCCGAACGGCGCTTGCGCTCAATCAGACCGGCTTTTGCAAGCTGGGTCAGCGCCTTGTTCACGGTCATGCGCGAACAATTATAATGCTCGGTCAGCTCATGCTCAAACGGGATGCGATGACCGGGCTGCCATTCACCGGAAATGATGCGCGTTTCAATATCATCCAGAATACGTTTATGCAGCGATGTCGTAGCTTCGCTTTGTCTGGATGAAGTATCCTGCACTTTGTTCCCTTTAATTAGTTCAGCAATTCGCCGATCACTTTCTGGAAAGCACGCTCTGCCACATCGCGCAAGTGGTGTTGTCCACCCTCCACCTGTTTCACACCACGCACCCACACATCAGATGCCCGCGCACGTCCGGCAAAAATCCAGCCATCAAGCACTGCATCCCCTTTTGCATGGGGCAGACGCCCAACGTCAAGTGAGACAAAATCTGCCGAGGCGCCCTGTTGCAATCCATCACCCTCACGACCCATTGCAATATTGCCACCAGCCACGGCGCCATCAAATATGGAACGCCCGGTCGAGCCTTCATTTTTCGCCAGCACATTGCGTGCGCCATGTTTGAGACGCTGCGAATATTCATATTGGCGCAACTCATCACCAATACCGATCAGCACATTGGAATCAGAACCAATACCAAACTGGCCACCATTGGCATCGAACACGGTGGCATTGAAGGTGCCATCGCCGAGATTGGCTTCCGTAACCGGGCAAAGACCGGCAATCGCACCGGCTTGAGCCATGCGCAGAGTTTCCGTGTCATTCATATGTGTTGCATGGATGAGGCACCAGCGTGATGACAATTCCTGATGCTCAAGCAGCCATTCGACAGGCCGCTGGCCAGACCACGCAATGCAATCCTCTACTTCCTTGACCTGTTCGGCAATGTGAATATGCAAAGGTGCATCGGGCAACAGACTTGCTGCAAATGTCAGCTCATCCGGGGTGACAGCACGCAGACTGTGCGGCGCTACACCAAGCACGGCACCATCAAAACCTGAAAGCGCCTTTTGGCAGCCTTCAATCAATCGCGAAAAACTTGCCTGATCATTGATGAAACGACGCTGACCTTCATTGGGTTTGGCACCCCCAAAACTTGAATGCGCATAAAGCACCGGCAACAGGGTCAGGCCAATGCCTGCAGCTTGCGCTGCCGACACGATGCGATCCGCCATTTCCGAAATATTTCCATATGGCGTGCCGTCGCGATCATGATGCAGATAATGAAACTCGCCAACGCGGGTAAAACCCGCTTCCAGCATATCGACATAAAGCCGCAATGCCACCGCTTCCGCCTGTTCCGGCGTCATGGTCAGTGCGAATTTATACATGATCTCGCGCCAGCTCCAGAAACTGTCAGCCGATTGCCCGCGCCGCTCAGCAAGACCGGCCATGCCATATTGAAACGCATGGCTGTGCAGATTTGCCATGCCGGGGACAATCACCTCATAGTGCTCATCTCCCGGCCTGGCTTGAACACCAGTCTCCACAGAAGCAATTTTTCCATGAGCCAGGCCAAGCCGCACATCTTCTGCCCAGCCGCTTTGCAAAAGCGCTTGTTGTGCATGAATAAATTGCGTTTTTTCGACCATGGCTGACATGCTTTTTCGCTCCTCTTTGCACCCGTTTTGCAGAACCATTTTTCAACAGTTCGTAATCGGATGCATTTTTTCTCTTGGCGGCTTCGCTAATATGTATATACATTATCGAAAAACAGGGGAAGCGAGAAAACGCTCATGTCACAAAAATCGAACTTCGTTTTGACCAATGCACGCATCGCCACGCTCAACGAGCAGGCAGAAGGGCTTGGCTTGATTGAAGCCGCAGCGATCGCCGTTCAAAATGGCAAAATCGCTTATATAGGCGCAGAAAATGCCCTTCCCGCCGCATATGCTGCGTTTGAGAAAATCGACTGCGAAACCCGTCTGATCACACCCGGCCTGATCGATTGTCACACACATCTGGTCCATGCAGGCAATCGCGCCCATGAATTTGAGCTGCGGCTGAATGGTGCCACCTATGAAGAAGTCGCCCGTGCTGGCGGCGGCATTGTTTCATCGGTCAAAAACCTGCGGGCAGCAAGCGAGGATGATCTGGTCCGCGAAACCCTGCCCCGCCTTGATGCATTGATTGCAGAAGGCGTGACCACGGTTGAAGTCAAGTCAGGCTATGGTCTTGATACGCAAAGCGAGATAAAATCACTGCGTGCCGCACGCCGTCTGGCGGATGAACGCGATGTCGCTATCCGCACCACCTTTCTGGGCGCGCATGCCCTGCCGCCGGAAATGAATGGCGATAAAGCAGCTTTCATCGACAAGATCATCAATGACATGCTGCCTGCTATTGCAGCCAAAAATCTCGCCGATGCGGTAGATGGATTCTGTGAAGGCATTGCATTTTTGCCGGATGAAATCGCCCGCGTGTTCGATGCTGCAAAAGCGCATAATCTGCCTGTGAAACTCCATGCCGACCAATTGTCCAACTTGCATGGCGCAGCGCTCGCAGCCTCTTACAATGCGCTTTCCGCCGATCATGTCGAATATGCTGATGCGCAAGGTGCAGCCGCCATGGCCAAGGCCGGAACTGTCGCCGTTCTGCTTCCCGGCGCTTATTACTTCATCCGCGAAACGCAAAAGCCCCCCGTCGATCTTTTCCGTGCGGCTGGCACTAAAATGGCGCTTGCCACCGACAATAATCCCGGCACTTCACCGCTGACCTCGCTTTTGCTCACCATGAATATGGGCGCAACGCTGTTTCGTATGACGGTCAATGAATGCATTGCAGGTGTCACCCGTGAGGCCGCCCGCGCCCTTGGCATTCTTGACCATACGGGAACATTGGAAGTCGGCAAGGATGCAGATCTCGCAATCTGGAACGTCGAGCGCCCGGCAGAGCTTGTTTACCGCATCGGCTTCAACCCGCTCTGGAAGCGCGTTTTCAAAGGCCGCTATCAGTAATTTTCAATGGAGTTTTCCATGACCCTTATTCTTCATCCCGGCAGCGTGTCGCTTGGCATTCTTGAGCAAATATACCGCGAAAACCATGCCGTTCGCATTGATCCATCTTTTCATAAGGGCGTTGAAAAAGCAGCGTCCCGCATTGCCGAAATTGCCGCAGGTGACACGCCGGTTTATGGCATCAATACCGGTTTTGGCAAGCTCGCCTCTATCCGCATCGCGGCGCAAGACGTAGCAACGTTACAGCGCAATCTGATCCTGTCGCATTGCTGCGGTGTGAGCGAACCTCTGAGCGAAAACATCGTGCGCCTTATCATGGCGCTGAAGCTTATTTCGCTTGGCCGTGGTGCATCGGGTGTACGGCTTGAACTCATTACGCTTATCGAAGCCATGCTTGAAAAAGGCGTGATCCCGATGATCCCCGCCAAGGGTTCGGTCGGCGCATCGGGTGATCTCGCGCCGCTTGCGCATATGGCAGCGACGATGATTGGCGAAGGCGAAGCCTTCTATCAGGGTAAGCGTATGCCATCGGCGAAAGCCCTCGAACAAGCCGGTCTCAGGCCGGTTATTCTGGCTGCAAAAGAAGGTCTCGCACTCATCAACGGCACGCAGACATCGACCGCACTGGCATTGGCCGGACTGTTCCGCGCACATCGCGCATTACAGGCAGCCCTTGTCACCGGCGCACTCTCGACCGATGCGGCCATGGGTTCAACTGCACCCTTCCACCCGGATATTCATACATTGCGCGGTCATCAGGGCCAGATCGATACGGCAGCAGCACTGCGCAATCTGCTGTCTGGTTCGGTCATTCGCGAGAGCCACCTTGAAGGCGACCAGCGCGTGCAGGATCCATATTGCATCCGTTGCCAGCCGCAGGTTGATGGTGCAGCCCTCGATATACTGCGCCAGGCTGCCCGCACATTGCAAATCGAAGCCAATGCCGTCACCGACAATCCGCTTGTCCTGTCGGACAACAGCGTCGTGTCAGGCGGCAATTTCCATGCAGAACCGGTTGCTTTTGCCGCCGACCAGATCGCCCTTGCTGTGTGCGAAATCGGCGCAATTGCCCAGCGCCGCATTGCACTTCTGGTCGATCCTGCCCTTTCCTTCGGACTTCCAGCCTTCCTTGCAAAAAAGCCGGGCCTTAATTCGGGTCTGATGATTGCGGAAGTCACGTCCGCCGCACTGATGAGCGAAAACAAGCAAATGGCACATCCGGCATCGGTTGATTCCACACCAACCTCCGCCAATCAGGAAGACCATGTGTCCATGGCCTGCCATGGTGCACGCCGCCTGTTGCAGATGACCGAAAACCTCAACGCAATCATCGGCATTGAAGCATTGACCGGTGCGCTCGGTGTCGAACTACGCGGACCGCTTGAAACCAGCCCCGAATTAAAAGCTGCCATCGCCGTTCTGCGTGCGCATGTGCCGACGCTCAATGTGGACCGCTATATGGCGAATGATCTTGCAGCCGCTAGCACCATCATTGCCGATGGGTCCTTCATCGGCAGCATCAGCGCAAACATTCTGCCATCTCTGGAGTCGTAATATGAGTGCTTTTGAAGTCCATCAAGGGTCATCACCCGTCATTCTTGGCCTGCCCCACACCGGAACAGATGTGCCCGAAGACATCTGGGCACGACTGAATGACAATGGCCGTATTCTTGCCGACACCGACTGGCATATCCATAAGCTCTATGAGGGGCTTCTGGACAATATCACCACCGTCCGCGCCACGTTTCATCGCTATTGCATCGATGCCAATCGCGACCCGGCAGGTGTGAGCCTCTATCCGGGCCAGAACACCACGGGTCTGATACCAACAACCGATTTTGACGGTCTGGCCATCTGGAAAGACGGTGAAGCGCCCGGTGAAGCCGATATTACAGATCGCATGGCGCGTTTTCACAAGCCCTATCACGATGCTTTGATCGCTGAAATTGAACGGGTGAAGGCGATCCATGGCGTGGTAATCCTCTATGATTGCCACTCGATCCGTTCGCATATTCCATTCCTGTTTGAAGGCAAGCTGCCGGATCTCAACATTGGCACAGACCTTGGCAAGACTTGCGATCCAAAGGTCGAAGCTGCCGTCGTTGAAATCGCTCAAAACGCCACCGGCTACACATCCATCCTCAATGGCCGCTTCAAAGGTGGCTGGACAACCCGCCATTACGGCAGGCCCGAAACCGGCGTGCACGCAATCCAGATGGAGCTGGCGCAATCAACCCATTTAACCACCGAAACCGTTCCCTTTGCCTATGACGAGGCGAAGGCTGCAAAGCTTCGAGTGCATCTCAAATCCATTCTTGAGCGGCTCGAAAACATTGCCGCCGAGCTGAAATCCTGAGGAGTAAACCATGTCTGACCCACGTCATAACGAGCGCGAAGTGCGCAGCCCTCGCGGCACCGAGCTCAACGCCAAAAGCTGGCTTACCGAAGCCCCGCTGCGCATGTTGATGAACAATCTCGACCCCGATGTTGCCGAGCGCCCGCATGAGCTGGTCGTCTATGGCGGTATTGGCCGCGCTGCCCGAACATGGGATGATTTTGACCGCATCGTTGCAACATTGAAAACACTCAATGACGACGAAACCCTGCTGGTGCAGTCCGGTAAACCGGTCGGCGTGTTCCGCACCCATAAAGACGCCCCGCGTGTTCTGATCGCCAATTCCAACCTGGTGCCCCATTGGGCAACATGGGATCATTTCAACGAACTGGATAAGAAGGGTCTCGCCATGTATGGCCAGATGACCGCCGGTTCGTGGATTTATATTGGCGCACAGGGCATCGTTCAGGGCACCTATGAAACCTTTGTCGAAGCCGGTCGCCAGCATTATGACGGCAACCTCAAGGGCAAATGGATTCTGACCGGCGGACTTGGCGGCATGGGCGGCGCACAGCCTCTTGCAGCCGTCATGGCTGGTGCCTGCTGTCTGGCTGTTGAATGCGACGAAACCCGCGCTGATTTCCGTTTGCGTACCCGTTACGTCGATGAAAAAACCCACAGCCTTGATGAAGCTCTCGCCAAAATCGATGAATGGACCAAGGCGGGCGTTGCCAAATCCATAGCTCTCATTGGCAATGCCGCTGAAATATTCCCCGAACTCGTCAAGCGCGGCGTGCGTCCCGACATCGTGACCGACCAGACTTCGGCCCATGATCCGGTCCATGGCTACTTGCCAATCGGCTGGAGCGTTGCCGAATGGCGCACGAAACAGGAAAGCGATCCGCAAGCAGTTGCGAAAGCCGCCCGTGCTTCGATGAAAGTGCAGGTTCAGGCCATGCTCGACTTCCATTATGCAGGCATTCCAACGGTTGATTACGGCAACAACATCCGTCAGATGGCGCTCGAAGAAGGCCTGGAAGACGCCTTTGCCTTCCCGGGCTTCGTGCCTGCCTATATTCGCCCGCTGTTCTGCCGCGGCATCGGACCATTCCGCTGGGCAGCGCTTTCCGGTGATCCCGAAGATATTGCAAAGACCGATGCCAAGGTGAAAGAACTGCTGCCGGACAATAAGCACCTGCATAATTGGCTCGACATGGCAAAGGAACGTATCGAGTTTCAGGGTCTGCCAGCCCGCATCTGCTGGGTTGGTCTTGGTGATCGTCACCGCCTCGGCCTTGCATTCAACGAAATGGTCCGCAATGGCGAATTGAAGGCACCGATCGTCATCGGTCGCGATCATCTTGATTCAGGCTCCGTTGCTTCGCCAAACCGCGAAACCGAATCCATGAAAGACGGCTCAGACGCCGTGTCCGACTGGCCATTGCTCAATGCGCTGCTCAACACAGCTTCGGGTGCAACATGGGTATCGCTCCATCATGGCGGCGGCGTCGGCATGGGCTTTTCTCAGCATTCGGGCATGGTTATCTGCTGTGACGGCACACAAGAGGCCGATGAACGCATTGGCCGCGTATTGTGGAATGATCCGGCAACCGGCGTCATGCGCCATGCCGATGCAGGCTATGAAGAAGCCCTCGACTGGGCCAAGCAACAGGGACTTCGCCTTCCGGCAATCCTTGGAAATTAAAAATCCAATTCAAGGCGGCCTTTTCGGGGGCCGCCTTTTTTCATGTTCAAAAAACACCTAATACCGGGGAATACCGATGACAGACACAACGCTTGGCGGCCAGCAGCCCTCTCGCACAATTGCAGCCCTGAAGCTGGTTATTTACAGCTTCATAGGGATCTTTTTCTTCTTTGTACCTGTAACCATTGGTGGCAAATCGACTATCCTGCTCGATCACGCAGCAACAGCACTCGCAGCGCAGCTTCGCCCGCTCGCTCTGACGCTTGTTTGCCTGCTCATCGCCTATGGCGCCTTTGGGCCATTCTTCAATGGAACATGGAAGAAGAACCTGACCGAAAAAATCTTCTCGGTTCTGCGCCTGCTTGGTCTGGTTCTCACCGCTATGTATCTCGCCAATACCGGTCCGGCATTGCTGTTCACCCCTGACATGCTGCCTTTCCTGTTTGACAAGCTGGTGCTTTCCGTTGGTCTGATTGTCCCAATCGGTGCATTGGCGCTTGCATTCCTCATCGGTTATGGCCTGCTCGAATTTACCGGTGTTATTGTGCAGCCCGTGATGCGCCCGATCTGGCGTACACCCGGCTGGTCGGCCATTGATGCGGTGGCATCTTTCGTCGGCAGCTATTCGCTGGCACTTCTGATTACGGACCGGGTTTATAAGGAAGGTAAATATACAGCGCGGGAAGCGGCGATCGTTGCAACCGGCTTTTCGACTGTTTCCGCAACCTTCATGATTATTGTCGCCCGGACACTTGGTCTGATGGAATCATGGAACCTGTATTTCTGGACAACTTTTTTCGTTACATTCATTGTATCGGCCATCACTGCAAGGCTTTGGCCTCTGAGCAAGATGGATCATCCCGCAGACCGCGACATGCCGCTGCCTGAAGGTAAGGGACGCATTGAAACCGCAATTGATGCAGGCATTACACAGGCGCAAAGCGCACCGAAAATCCTGCCTCTGCTCTGGGCAACTTTCCTCGACGGCCTGCGCATGGCATCTATGATTTTGCCAAGCATCATGGCCGTTGGACTCCTCGGTCTTCTTGCAGCAAAATATACACCGCTCTTTGATATTCTTGGTCTGGCGCTTTATCCATTCACCTGGCTGGCACAGTTTTCAGATCCGATGCTTGCAGCAAAATCCATGGCCTCCGGTCTGGCCGAAATGTTCCTGCCTGCCATTCTTCTCAAAGACGCCGATGTCGCCTTGAAATTTGTGGCTGCTGTCGTTTCCGTCAGTCAGGTTCTGTTTCTTTCGGCATCAATTCCTTGCGTATTGGCAACATCTGTCCCGCTGAAATTCCGCGACCTGATTGTCATCTGGTATATCCGTACGGCGTTGAGCATCTTGCTCACAGCTCCGGTTGCTTTCTGGGCGGTATCAAACGGCTGGTTGAACTGATGGGTTTCAAGATCCTTAAAGCGCAGGATCATCGCCGCATGCCATGGAAAAATGGCGGCGGCGTCACGATCGAAATTGCAATCCATCCGATCCATGCGTCAGTCGATAATTTCGACTGGCGTGTTTCCACAGCAAGTGTTGCCAATGACGGCCCCTTCTCGGTTTTTCCGGGCATTGACCGCACCTTGTCGGTGCTTGAAGGCAACGGCATTGTCCTTGATGTGGAAGGTGCAAAAACCACCCTCACCCGCGAAACTCCACCCTTTGCTTTTGCCGCCGATGCCAGCTCCGGCGCTTGCCTGATAAACGGTCCGATCACCGATCTCAATGTCATGACGCGACGCGGAAAATTTGCGCATCATGTCGACCGTATGGTCATTGATGATTCGTTAGTGCTTGCCCCAGACGCCAACACAATGCTTGCTTTCTGTGCAGAAGGAAATTTCGATCTGAAAACAGATAAGGAAACCGCACATCTAAGCACGCATGATTGCTTGATCATGTCGGGAGAGACTCAGTTTTCTCCAGAACTTCTTGGTAAGGGAATCATCTATCGGATTTCGATTATTCAAACATAATCAATAATCTATGAAAAATCTGATCCTTTCAGTGAAGAGAGGATTCCTGACGCCCTGTCTGGACAGAAAGCCCGGACCTGCTGGTTTATTTGCACCCAAATGTATCAGCAGGCTGCCTGAAATTATTATTCCAACTCAATAAATGATGTCCTAAGAATGATTGCGACTATTTCTCAATCATTCTTATTTACGTTTGCTCGCATCTGTTCCGATAAACACTGTATATTTTTCGGGATGCACTATTTTCAGGACCTTTCAAACATGAGCGTTTCAGCAGAAATTGAAGACCGTATCGTTTATGTCAATGGCGAATATGTTAGCGCCCGTGATGCAAAAATCTCGATCTTTGATCGTGGTTTTCTCTTTGGTGACGGAATTTACGAAGTAACCGCAGTCCTTGACGGCAAGCTGGTCGATAGCGCCCCGCATATGAAGCGTCTGCGTCGTTCCACAGGCGAAATTGGAATCCCAATGCCGATGAGCGAAGATGAAATAGTTGAGATCGAGCGCGAACTGATCCGCCGCAACAATCTCAATGAAGGTCTGGTCTATTTGCAGGTTACGCGCGGCGACGGTCGCGACCGTGATTTTGTAGCCCAGGGCCTCAAGCCATCAGTGGTTCTGTTCACTCAAGTCAAGGCCCTCGCCGACAGGCCGGAATCCGCAACCGGAATCCGCGTGCTTTCACTTGATGATCTGCGCTGGAAACGCCGCGACATCAAAACGGTTTGCCTTCTGCCACAGGCTCTCGCCAAGGAGATCGCCAAAAATGCCGGTTGCGATGAAGCATGGATGTTAGAGGATGGCTTTGTCACCGAAGGCGCATCTTCGACTGGCTATATCGTCACGCAAAATGATGTCATCGTCACCCGCCCGAACAGCAATGCCGTGCTTCCCGGCTGCACACGCCTGTCTCTTTTACAACTCATTGCTGAAACCGGCATGAAGCTTGAAGAGCGTCTTTTCACGATTGATGAAGCCTATGCTGCAAAAGAAGCATTCCTGACCAGTGCCGGCACTTTTGTAACGCCGATTTCGTTTATTGATGACAAGCCAATCGGCAGCGGAAAACCCGGTCCTGTCGCGCTCAAGCTGCGTGAAATTTATCTTGACCATGCACGCCGTACTGCAATCTGAAAAATAATAGCCAGACTGAAAACAGATCGGGCCGGAACTGAGTTCCGACCCGACTGGCTCCCGCCCTTCCTCCCCCAAAAGGGCGGAGCAAAACCGTTATTTTGTGCTTTTTGTGCGCATTTCATGCAAAAAAGCGATGTTAAAATTGTGATTTCAGGGGCAAACCCATGTCAATAATATGGCAAACCCGTGGCAAATCCCATTTTAGCGGCGCTGATTATAGACATCGATACAGACTGCCCCCAACAAAACGATACCCTTGATCACTTGCTGATAGTCAATCCCGATCCCCAGGATCGACATGCCATTGTTCATCACGCCCATGATCAATGCACCAATCACAGCACCTGTTACACGTCCCACACCACCATAGGCTGACGCACCACCGATAAAGCAGGCAGCAATCACATCAAGCTCAAAACCAAGTCCGGCTTTGGGCGTTGCGGTATTCAGCCGCGCTGCAAAAACCAGACCGGCAAGCGCTGCCAGCACACCCATATTGACGAAAGCAAGAAAAGTCAGCCGCTCGGTCTTGACGCCCGAAAGTTTGGCCGCATGACGATTGCCACCAACCGCATAAACCTGACGACCGATCACCGTGCGCGTGGTTAAAAACGCATAAGCGGCAATCAGAACTGCCATGATAATCAATACGTTGGGCATGCCGCGATGTGAAGAAATCAGCAATGCGAGATAGGCGATACCGGCAAAGAGCAAGATATTCTTGATCACAAACAAAGCAAAAGGTTCTGTTTCCACCTCATGCGCAATATGCCGTGCGCGTGATCTTGTGCTCTGCCAGACGAGAAAACCGGCAAGCACCAGACCAAGGACAAGCGAGGTCATGTAAACGCCGCCCATTACCCCGATAAATTCAGGAATAAAGCCCGATGACAATTTCTGAAACATCGGTGGAAAGGGTCCAACCGACTGTCCACCAAGAACGGCAAGCATCAAGCCCTTGAACACCAGCATCCCGGCAAGGGTTACGATGAAGGACGGGATATTGAAATAGGCAACCCAGAAACCTTGCATCGCACCGATAATACCACCGGCTATGAGGCACAGAACAGCAGCAATCGGAAACGGAATCCCCCATCGCACCATCATCACTGCCGCAAGTGCGCCGATAAATCCGCATACTGACCCGACCGACAAATCAATATGGCCGGTCACAATAATCAGCAACATGCCAAGCGCCATAATGACGATATAGCTGTTTTGTAACACGAGGTTAGTGAGGTTCAGCGGCTTCATCAGCACACCGCCCGTCATGATCTGGAAAAAGATCATGATCGCAATCAGAGAAAGCAACATGCCCGATTCACGCAGATTGTTCTTGAGATAGCGCCCGATACCGCCCGGCGCTTTCTGGCCGCTTTGACCACTCTGGACTACGTTCTCGCTCATGATTGTTTTCCCTTATTGCGCATGATCGCTCGCATGATATTTTCCTGCGTTGCCTCGCTGCCTGCCACTTCGCCAACGAAGGCTCCCTCATGCATGACAACAATGCGGTCGCAGATACCGATCAGCTCCGGCATTTCAGATGAAATGACGACCACGCCCTTGCCGCTATCGGCCAATGAATTGATGATTGTGTAAATGTCGTATTTTGCGCCCACATCGATGCCGCGCGTCGGCTCATCCAAGATCAGCACATCCGGCCCGGTGAACAGCCATTTCGACAGCACCACCTTCTGCTGGTTACCCCCTGAAAGCGTGCCCGTTTCCTGATAGACATTATGGCAGCGAATGCTCATTTGGGCGCGATAATCATTCGCAACCTTCATTTCACGGATGCTATCAATTACGCCCTTGGGGCTGACACCGCGCAAATGCGCAAGCGATATATTGCGCGAAATATTCTCGCCAAGCACAAGGCCCAGCTTCTTGCGGTCCTCGGTTACATAGGCAAGCCCCGACTTGATAGCGCGTGCAACGGTAGAAATATCAACTGCTTTGCCATGCATCCGCGCTTCGCCGGTAATATTCGTGCCCCATGACCGTCCAAACAGGCTCATGGCAAATTCAGTACGCCCTGCCCCCATCAGACCCGCAATGCCGACGATTTCCCCGGCGCGCACATGAAACGAAACATTTTTGACCGAATGCCGCTCCGGGTGCAGCGGATGATAAACCGACCAGTTTTCAGCCTCGAAAATTACATCACCGATCTTCTTCTCACGCTTTGGATAGCGGCTTTCAAGATCACGATCGACCATCTTGCGGATGATATCATCTTCCTCGACCGCCCCTTCATGGCAATCCAGCGTCGCAACCGTACGTCCGTCGCGCAGCACCGTGATTTTATCTGCAACCTCACGAATTTCATTGAGCTTGTGCGAAATCAGAATGGAGGTGATGCCCTGCGCACGAAACTCCTTCAGCAATGCCAAAAGTGCCGCACTATCTGTTTCATTCAGGCTTGCAGTAGGCTCATCAAGGATCAATAGCCGCACTCGCTTGGAGAGCGCTTTGGCGATCTCGACAAGCTGCTGCTTGCCCACACCAATATCCGTTACCAATGTGTCAGGCGATTCTGTCAGGCCCACTTTTTTCAACAGAACTTTCGTGCGCTGATAGACCTCGCCGCGATCAATCACCCCGTAAGAGCCGGGTGGATTGACCAGAAAAATATTCTCGGCAATCGACATCAGCGGCACAAGTGCCAGTTCCTGATGGATGATGACAATGCCCAGCGCTTCGGAATCATTGATATCGCGAAAGTGGCGTTCCTCACCATCAAAGACAATCGAGCCTTCATAGCTGCCAGAGGGATAGACACCTGACAACACTTTCATCAATGTGGATTTGCCTGCGCCATTTTCACCGACAAAAGCATGAATCTCGCCCGGCATAACTGTGAAATTAACGTCGCTCAACGCCTTCACAACACCGAAGGATTTGCTGATGCCGCGCATTTCAAGCAGCGGCTGGCCATGTATATGTGCTCTTTCACTGCCCGTCTCACGCGGGACAGAATTGGCTACATTCATTCGCTCGCTCCCATAACAAACCTGCTGTGCCGTCCATTTAAAGATGCCCCCGCACTTGAAAAAGACAGCGCTGTCATCCCTTGTGCCTAACCCGGTTCAAAACGGGACAGGAAAAGATGGCAATGCAGCAGGCTTTCCGGACGCGCCTTTACAAGCGCGTCCGGGCACAAAATTTACTTGATCTGGTCTTCTGTGTAGTAACCGCTATCGACCAGAACTTCTTTCCAGTTCGATTTATCGACGATAACCGGCTTGAGCAGATAAGACGGCACAACCTTGACGCCATTATCATAGGTCTTGGTATCGTTGACTTCCGGCTCCTTGCCGCTCATCGCAGCGTCAACCATATCAACAGTCACTTTTGCCAGTTCGCGGGTATCCTTGAAGATGGTCGAATTCTGTTCACCGGCTAGGATCGACTTGACCGAAGGCACTTCAGCATCCTGACCGGAGACAATCGGCATTGGCATATCGCCGCTGCCATAGCCGACACCCTTCAATGACGACAGGATACCGATGGAAATACCGTCATATGGTGACAGAACAGCATCGAGCTTCTTATCGGAATAGAAGGCGGACAGGATCGAATCCATACGCGCCTGAGCGGTTGCGCCATCCCAGCGCAGCGTCGCTACCTTGTCCATGCCGGTCTGGCCGCTGCCAATAATGACTTTGCCGCTGTCAATATAAGGCTGGAGAACCGACATTGCGCCATTATAGAAGAAATAGGCATTATTATCGTCAGGCGAACCACCGAACAGCTCGATATAGAACGGGCCTTCCTTGTTCTTCAGATCAAGGGCATTCTCGATTGACTGTGCCTGCAACACGCCAACCTGAAAATTATCGAAGGTTGCATAATAAGACACATTCGGCGTGTCGCGGATCAGGCGGTCATAGGCGATAACCTTGATGCCTGCGTCATTGGCCTTTGCCAGAACATCAGACAATGTGGTGCCATCAATCGATGCCACAACCAGAACTTTCGCACCCTTCGTGACCATATTTTCGATCTGTGCAAGCTGGTTTGGAACATCATCTTCAGCATATTGAAGATCGGTCTTGTAACCACGCTCCTGAAGCACCTTCACCATATTGTCGCCATCGGCAATCCAGCGTGCCGACGACTTGGTTGGCATTGCTACGCCAACAAGACCTTTGTCTTCTGCCTGCGCAAAGCCGGTAAAGGCAAAAGCGGCAAATGCCGCAGCAAGAGTAAATGTTTTTATGCCTGCCATTGTCTCTCTCCCATAGTGGAACAGGCTCGTTGAGCCTGCCATTCTCCCATATTTCCGCCCCCGCCGATCAGGCTTGCGGAATTCCTCCAAACACATCACAGGCAAGAATTAGCCCGCGATCTTGTCCCATGCTTCAACAGCCCGTAACGCACGATCGCGCACCTCCGCGGCTGTCAATCCAGCCTTGTACAGACTGGAACCCAAACCGAAGCAGCTCACTCCTGCTGCCCGATAGGTTGCAAAATCATTTTCCGAGACACCACCCACAGCACCCACCGGAATATCTTTTGGCAGCACGGCACAAATAGCCTTGATGCCATCAGCACCCAGCACATTGGCCGGAAAGAATTTCAGTGCCGATGCACCTGCATGAATGGCGCTGAAAGCCTCGCTCGGTGTAAACACACCCGGCATTGTCACCATGCCATGCCTGGTCGCATGTCGAATAACATCAGGCTCGACATTGGGGCTGACCAGAAGCCTGCCACCAACATCATTCAACCGATCCACATTCTCGACCGATAATACAGTGCCAGCACCAATCAGCACATCAGAGGGCGCGAGTTTCGCAGCCTTTTCAATGGACACGAATGGATCAGGCGAGTTGAGCGGAATTTCAATCGCCTCAAAGCCTGTTTCGATCAAGGCAGAAACAATAGCTTCAGTTTCATCAGGGTGAATGCCGCGCAGGATTGCCACCAGAGGATAGCGAAGCTTTGGCCATGTGATATGTCCGCTCATTGCGCACCTCCTGCAAATGCGTATCGGGCTGCCATGAACAACCCGTCACGCACCAGTTCATCGGCTTCGATGCGGTTTACTTTAACGCCAGCAATCTCAAGCGCCGACGCATAAAGCGCACCCATCATACCATCGGAAAGCAGCAGGACTTCTCGTGCTTTTCCAAACAGAGTGCGGCCACCGGCAATTTCCAGCCCGATCAAAAGACCCGACAGACGTGCAAGCTGATCGGACGGCTTATAATCATGCACCAGCCAGCCAGCACGCACCGTAAAGAGCGCATTGGCAATCAGCTCAGGTGTTTCAAGCGAAGCTTTAACACCGGCCGCAAATGCAGCACTCTCAGGCTCAACCGGCCCTGCTCCTTCAAGTGCACCGGAGAGAACCGACCTGTCTTTGAGAAGCGCGAATAATTCGCCTGTCATAAATGAGCGGTAATCATTGAGCTGGCCATCCGATAACTGCACCCATTTCGCATGCGTGCCGGGCATCACCACCACAGCATCAACCGTGCCACGATGCACCAGACCAAGCAGCTTGGTTTCTTCGCCGCGCATGACATCAGGCGCATCCTTGCTGCGCCGTGCCACACCCGGCAACATGATGACAGGACGTTTCGCAGGCACGCGAACCGCAGCCGCAACGATACCTTCCAGCCCGGCAGGCAGGCTCATATAGGGCGCTTCGATCCAGCCAGTTCTAGAACCCGCCATGCCGCAGATGACAACCGACAGATCATCGGGTGCATCAACCTGAGCCAGATGCCGTTCGAGCGTTACCTCGAAACTCGCTTCTTTTGCATGCAACAATCCGTCATCACCGCGGTTTTCATTGATGACATTGCCATCAACATCCAGCGTCCAGAGGCGGAACCGGGTGGTTCCCCAGTCCGCAACTGCTACAAACGGTGTTCTTGCGCCGGACATTTAGTGATTATCTCGCGGCAGGCCGCGCCTATGCGCAATGTCCTGATATTTGACTGCGTTTTCGAGAACCGCACCCGTTTCCATCTGCCCGACAACCGCACGCTGGATTTCCTGCCATGGTGTCTGGCTTTCCGGATATTTGTAACCGCCAGCCGCCTCCAGAGCCTTGCGGCGTTCTGCAAGTTCCTCGTCTGAAATCAGAATATCTGCGGTGCCACGTCCCAGATCAATACGCACCCGGTCGCCCATTCTAAGCAGCGCCAGACCACCGCCAGCAGCCGCTTCCGGCGAAGCATTGAGGATCGAAGGCGAACCGGACGTGCCCGACTGACGGCCATCGCCAATACAAGGCAGGGAACTGATGCCCTTCTTGAGCAGATAATCCGGTGCCCGCATGTTCACGACTTCCGCCGCACCCGGATAGCCGATTGGCCCTGCGCCGCGCATGAACAGAACCGAACGCTCATCAATTTCCAGCGACGGATCATCAATCCGGTGGTGATAATCTTCCGGGCCATCAAAAACGATTGCCTTGCCTTCAAAGGCATTCGGGTCTTTGTCGTCAGAAAGATAACGATTGCGGAATTCTTCCGAAATAACGCTCAGTTTCATGATCGCCGACGAGAACAGATTGCCGCGCAGCACACGGAAACCGGCATGTTTCTTCAATGGCTCATCATAGGTCTTGATAACATTGCTGTCTTCAATCGTGGCATTCTTGCAGTTTTCACCGATGGTCTTGCCGTTAACAGTCAGCGCATCCTCATGAATAAGCCCCTGCCCCATCAGCTGATTGACAACCGCTGGCACACCGCCCGCATGGTAATAATCTTCGCCAAGATATTCACCCGCTGGCTGAAGATTGACCAGAAGCGGAATGTCCTCACCATATTTCTGCCAGTCATCGACAGTAAGCTCCACACCGACATGCCGCGCCAAAGCATTGAGATGGATCGGCGCATTGGTCGAGCCGCCAATGGCTGAATTGACGCGGATTGCATTGATGAAAGCTTCCTTGGTCATGATGTCGGAAGGCTTGAGGTCTTCATAGACCATTTCCACAATACGACGTCCGCTCAGATAGGCCACTTCCTGACGGTCACGATAAGGCGCTGGGATTGCCGCTGAGCCCGGAAGCTGCATGCCGAGCGCTTCAGCAAGCGAATTCATCGTCGTTGCCGTACCCATCGTATTGCAATAGCCCGTTGACGGAGCGGATGAGGCAACCAGCTTGATAAAGCCCGCATAGTCGATCTCGCCCTTGGCAAGCAATTCACGTGCCTTCCAGACGATAGTGCCCGAACCCGTGCGTTCGCCCCGGAACCAGCCATTGAGCATCGGGCCAACCGAGAGCGCAATTGCCGGAATATTGACGGTTGCAGCAGCCATCAGACAGGCAGGCGTGGTCTTGTCGCAACCAATTGTCAGCACAACACCATCAAGCGGATAGCCATAAAGCACTTCGACAAGACCGAGATATGCGAGGTTGCGATCAAGGCCGGCAGTCGGACGTTTACCGGTTTCCTGAATTGGATGAACCGGGAACTCGATCACGATACCACCCGCTTCACGCACGCCTTCACGTACGCGGTTTGCGAGTTCGAGATGATGACGATTGCATGGCGACAGATCGGAACCGGTCTGGGCAATACCGATGATGGGCCGACCCGATTGCAGCTCTTCCTGACTGAGACCATAATTCATGTAGCGCTCAAGATAGAGCGCAGTCATGTCGACATTGTCCGGGTTATCGAACCATGCGCGAGAACGGAATCGTGGCATTTTTGGATCGACGGGCTTATTCATTTCATTGTCCTGCTGGGTAAGAGACCGCCGCGCGGTCTCATTTCCTAATCTTCAAATTTTTCAACGATATGGCGCTGGCCTAAAAGGAAAGCATCGGCAACATGAGTGAGCGGCGCCAAATCGACATCGCTGCGCTTGTCATGAACGAGCTGCACAAAATTGCGGTAAAGGCGCTGATATTCGCGATCAGGCTCAGCTATTTTTTCAGCTCCTGCAATGCTCAGCTGGCTACCGCCATGGCTGAGAAGCAGCGTTCCCTTATCGGTCTCGACACGAATATCCCATGTCTGCGGCCCCGTTTGACGCCAATCGAGTTCAAAAGAAACAGGCACGCGGCTTTCCGTCTCAAATGCAAGATCCGCCGCAATCGGTGCCGCCCGGTTTTCAGGGAAATAAAGATCGGATTTGGTGAGGAAAAAACGTTCCGGCAAAATTTGCGTAACAATGGACAGCGCATTGATGCCCGGATCAAACACACCAAGACCGCCCGGCTCCCAGATCCATTGCTGGCCGGGGTGCCAATGGCGCACATCTTCTTTCCACGATACCGCAACGGACTTGATTGCAGCATTTTTCAGAAATTCACGGGCCGGTTCAACCGCTGCGGCTTCGCGCGAATGCCATGTCGTATAAAGCGTGACGCCCTGCTTTTCGGCAAAACGCGCCAATGCCTGCACTTCTGAAAGGGTGGCACCCGGAGGTTTCTCCAGCATCACGTGTTTAAAAGCTTTCAGTGCTGCATAGGCCTGATTGAAACGGCCTTGCGGCGGCGTGCAAAGCGACACCGCATCAATGGCAATATCGCTCTCAAGCAATTGTTCAATATCATGAAACGAAGGCAAACCATCAAGACCGGCATTGCGGCTGGCAATGGCTTTCAGCTCAATGCCGTCAACAGCTTCAATCGCTGGCAGATGCTGGTCGCGTGCTATCTTGCCAAGGCCAATAATTGCAAGATTAATGTTGGATATAGCCACCATTTCAGAGCGCCTTCACGACAATATCTTCAGCCTGCGCCTCAGCCAGCCTGTTGACCAGCGGATAACGAAACGGCTTGGCCGAAATTTCAAACTGATCACCGTTTTGCGTCTTCACGCCTTCGGAGAAAGACAATGTTGCCGTGCCAAAGAAATGCACATGAATATCGCCCGGACGACGAAACAGTTCATATTTGAAATGATGATGTTCCAGATTGGCAATCGTATGCGACATGTTGGCTTCGCCCGACAGGAACGGCTTTTCAAAAATCACCTGATCACCACGGCGAATACGCGAAACGCCTTCCACATGATCCGGCAGATCACCCACATAAAGCTCCGGTCCAAGCGAAGCCTGACGCAATTTGGAATGCGCCAGCCAGAGATAATTCTGCTTTTCCGTCACATGATCCGAAAACTCATTGGCAAGGCAGAAACCAAGGCGAAACGGCGTACCGTCCGGGCCGATCAGATAGATGCCTGCGAGTTCCGGTTCTTCACCACCATCTTCGGCAAAAGCTGGCGAGACAAGCGCACCACCCGTTTCAACCAGCGCCGAACCATCGCCCTTATAAAACCATTCCGGCTGCACGCCTGTTTCACCGGGCTTTGGCTTGCCGCCTTCAACGCCCATCAAAAACATACGCATGGAATCAGTCGGTTTTTCAGCAGCCTGTGCGGCCTTATGCATCTTGTCGCGACCGTCAGCAGAACCAAGATGGGTAAGACCGGTGCCTGCAACAATCAGATGCGCCGGGTCTTCATGGGTGATCGGCAAACCCACCTTACCGTCAGCGAGCGCTGCATCAATATCAACGGCTTCGCCCTTGCCATTGCGCTCTACCTGCTCATTCAGACTGATACCTGCGCTAATTGCGGCCCATGCCAGTTCATAGGTCGTCGTTACGCCATTGACGACATGTGCCGCGCCCTCATCATCGCACGCAGCCACACGTGTTTCTCCGCTTGCATTGCGGAACTGTACCAGACGCAACATTGAACCTCCCTTTTCCACAAATCCGATGTGGAACATGCTTCCCGACCATTGAAAAAGCACCAATCTACCAATCAATGGTTTCTTCTTATTAATATGACTATTTCGTCAAACATGATTTTGTCAAGCAAGGGAAACACCCTGCCGATACCCCCTCACGGAAGACAGTCCCATCCTGGCATATAACTATATGATTTTAATATAAAATTATAAAATATGCACGTTTGTCGCACCCCCAATCCTGAAGGAATTCACGAAATGCACTTGCCATAAAGTAATATTATATGCTTCATAAACCACAAGGCTGGGAGAGCCTTTTATTGGGAGGAACGAATATGAAACGCAGTTTGACGGCCATGACGGCCGCCCTGACAACCGCCTTTTCACTTGCATTGATTTCAAGCGCATCTGCCGCCTCATTGACGGTTGGTTTTTCGCAGATCGGTTCAGAATCGGGCTGGCGTGCCGCTGAAACAAGCGTAACAAGGCAGGAGGCTGAAAAGCGCGGCCATACACTCAAATTTGCCGATGCACAGCAAAAGCAGGAAAACCAGATCAAGGCAGTTCGCGGCTTTATTGCTCAGGGCGTTGACGCCATCCTGATCGCGCCGGTTGTCGCAACCGGCTGGGATGCGGTTTTGAAGGAAGCCAAGGAAGCGGAAATTCCTGTCGTGCTTCTCGACCGACAGATTGATGCGCCGGAAGACCTTTATTTGACCGCTGTCACCTCCGATCAGGTCCATGAGGGCAAGGTCGCAGGCGACTGGCTGGTCAAGGAAGTGGGCGACAAGCCTTGCTCGGTTGTCGAGCTTCAGGGAACCACAGGTTCTTCACCGGCAATCAACCGCAAGAAAGGCTTTGAAGAAGCCATTGCCGGTCACGACAATATCAAGATTTCCCGCTCACAGACCGGCGACTTCACCCGCACCAAGGGCAAGGAAGTCATGGAAAGCTTCATCAAGGCTGAAAATGGCGGCAAGGACATCTGCGCAGTTTACGCGCATAATGATGATATGGCGGTCGGCGCTATTCAGGCCATCAAGGAAGCTGGTCTCAAGCCCGGCACCGACATCAAGGTTGTCTCCATCGATGCCGTACCGGATATTTTCCAGGCCATGGCCAATGGTGAAGCCAATGCCACGGTTGAACTGACGCCGAACATGGCAGGCCCGGCTTTCGACGTGATCGAGGTCTTCAAAGAAAAAGGCACAGTTCCACCAAAGTGGATCCAGACAGAGTCGAAACTCTATACGCAGGCGGATGATCCGAAAGCCGTTTACGAAGCCAAAAAAGGCCTCGGCTACTGATTTCGCATCACTGTTAACGACTTCGGGCCATGTCTCGTCATGGTCCGAAGCGAGTTTTGCAATCCGCAAACGGAAGACTGCTATGGCTCGCCCTGACATGGCTGTGCGCGAGACGCCAGCAACACCGCTTCTTGAAGCGCGTTCAATAACCAAATCCTTTTTAGGTGTGACGGCACTCGATCACGTCGATTTTGAGCTGCATCGTGGTGAAATCCATGCGCTGCTTGGCGAGAATGGTGCAGGAAAATCAACGCTTATCAAGATATTAACCGGCGCCTATCACGGGTTTGACGGCACAATATTGCTTGAGGGCAAGCCGATTGCTCCGGCTTCCGTCATGCAGGCACAGGCACTTGGCATTGGCACGGTCTATCAGGAGGTCAATCTCCTTGAAAATCTGACGGTTGCCGAAAATCTTTTTCTCGGTCGCCAGCCGCGACGCCTTGGCCTCATCAACAACAGTTTAATGGAAAAAGACTCAGCTGCCATTCTTGCCCGCTACGGTCTGACAATCGATGTCGGTGCCCCCTTGTCCGCCTATTCAGTCGCTATCCGGCAAATTATCGCAATCGCACGCGCCGTCGATGTCTCCGGCAAGGTGCTTGTGCTGGACGAGCCGACTGCCAGTCTCGACGCCCATGAAGTCGAAATGCTGTTTGGGGTTTTGCGTCAATTGAAGCTTGAAGGCCTTGGCATCATTATCATCACGCATTTTCTGGATCAGGTTTATGCTATTGCCGATTGCGCCACAGTGCTACGCAATGGTCGGCTGGTCGGCAGCCGCCATCTTTCGGAACTGCCCCGCACCGATCTGATTTCGATGATGCTCGGTCATCAGCTGCAGGAAACCGTCCAGCGGCAACGGACAGAGGAAACAAGCGACAACAAGTCCGCCCCGATCCATTTCACCGGTTTTGGCAAAAAAGGCAGCGTCATGCCTTTTGATCTTGCGATTAAACCGGGCGAGGCCGTCGGCATTGCCGGATTGCTCGGCTCTGGCCGCACAGAAACCGCTTTGCTCATGTTCGGCGTGGACCAGGCCGACAGCGGCACCCTCACCATCGACGGCAAGGATACAAAACTGCCCTCGCCTGTCGCAGCCATTGCCGAACGCTTTGCCTTCTGCCCGGAAGAACGCAAAAATGACGGTATCATCGGTGATTTTTCCGTAGCCGAAAATATTGCGCTCGCCATACAGGCAAAGCGCGGCTGGTCGAAGCCGGTTTCCACGCGCGAAAAAGCGGCTCTCGCCCAACGTTATATCGAAACGCTTGATATTCGCCCGCCGGACCCGGACAAGCCGATCAAGTTTTTATCGGGAGGCAACCAGCAAAAAGCCATTCTGGCACGCTGGCTGGCCACTGATCCGCGCCTTTTGATCCTTGATGAACCAACACGCGGTATCGACATCGGCGCCCATGCCGAAATCCTCAAACTGATCGGCGAACTCTGCACACAAGGCATGTCACTGGTCATTATTTCCTCAGAATTTGAAGAGCTTGCAGCCGTGGCAAACCGTGTCGTGGTGCTCTCGGACCGCCGCCATGTGGCCGAACTCAAGGGCGAAGAAATCACCGCCGACAATATTGTACGGGCGATTGCCGAGACTGAAAGCGATAAGGGAGCGGCAGCATGATCGCCCGTATAGGCAGAAAGCTCAAACGACTTAGCCCTCAACTGGCTGCCCTTGCGCTCATTCTGGCCGCAAATACCATCATTGCGCCGGGTTTTCTGGGTATTTCCTTTCAAAACGGACGTCTCTATGGAAGCCTGATTGATATTCTGGTGCGTGCAGCTCCTGTTGCCATTCTCGCGATCGGCATGACATTGGTGATCGCCACACGCGGCATCGATCTGTCGGTCGGGGCGGTCATGGCAATCAGCGGTGCAACAGCCGCCTCGCTCATCGTTGCAGGCTATCCACTGGCAATCGTCATACCCGTAGCCCTTGGCGTCGGTCTGGTCTGTGGCTTGTGGAACGGCTTTCTCGTGGCCGTTTTCGACATTCAACCGATCATCGCAACGCTGATCTTAATGGTCGCAGGACGCGGTATCGCCCAGCTTATCACTGAAGGCGCAATCCTCACCTTCAACAATGATTCCTTTGCAGCCCTTGGTTCCGGTTCCTTCCTTGGCGTGCCGATACCCATCCTGATCTGGATTCTGGCCGGGATTGCAATCGGCCTTGTTGTACGATCCACCGCACTGGGTTTTCTGATTGAAGCCACCGGCATCAATCGTCGCGCAGCAATGCTTGCGGGCGTTAAAGCACGTTTTCTCCTGTTCAGCGTCTATGCGGTTTCTGGCCTTTGTGCGGCACTGGCCGGGCTGATCGCCACCGCTGATATTCACGGTGCAGATGCCAATAATGCCGGTCTCTGGCTTGAACTCGACGCCATTCTGGCGGTCGTCATTGGCGGCACATCCCTCAATGGCGGGCGTTTTTCAATTATGGCTTCGCTGCTGGGCGCATTGATCATCCAGGCGATCAATACCGGCATTCTGATGGCAGGCTTTCCACCGGAATTCAACCTCATCATCAAGGCTGGCATTATCGTGATTGTGCTGACATTCCAGTCACCGGCAATCGTCAGTTTTATTACTTTTCTGCGTGCTGAACGCAAAGGCAACACGCTCAACACATCTCACCAGAACCAGCAAGGAGCACGGCAATGAGAGTGCTTCGCAATCTGCCTTTTGTCACAACGCTCGCGATATTCCTGATCGCTTATGCAATCTGCGTTATCCAGTTTCCAAACATGCTGTCAACGCGGGTGATCGGTAATCTGCTGACCGACAATGCCTTTTTAGGCATCGCAGCCGTTGGCATGACCTTTGTCATTATCTCAGGCGGCATCGATCTTTCTGTCGGTTCAGTCATCGCCTTCACCAGTGTTTTTGTAGCCGTACTCGTTGGTCAACTGGGTGTGCATCCACTGATGGCCTTTGGCCTCGTTTTAATAATCGCAGCCCTCTTTGGCGCATGGATGGGAATGATGATTCATTTCCTTGGCATCCCGCCCTTTGTAGCAACCCTGGCCGGTATGTTTCTGGCACGCGGTGCAGCCTTCCTGATTTCCACACAATCAGTGCCGATTTCGCATCCCTTCATCGAAACGCTGCAAGGCTTTTATTTTCGGTTGCCGGGCGGCGGAAGGCTGACCTTCATTGCCATGCTGATGCTGCTGATCTTCGTCATTGGTGCCATTATTGCAAAGCGGACGCGCTTTGGCGCCAATATCTATGCCATCGGTGGAAACGCACAATCAGCCGAACTGATGGGTGTGCCCATTGGCCGAACCACCATCGGCATCTACACCATGTCAGGCGTACTTGCTGGCATAGCAGGGATCGTCTATACGCTTTACACTTCATCCGGCTATTCCCTTGCAACCGTTGGAGTGGAGCTTGACGCCATTGCATCAGTGGTGATCGGCGGCACGCTTCTGACCGGCGGGGCTGGTCTGGTGGCAGGAACTTTTGTCGGCATTCTGATACAGGGACTGATACAGACCTATATCGTATTTGATGGAACATTGTCCTCGTGGTGGACAAAAATAGCACTCGGCATCTTGCTGTTCCTGTTCATTGCGCTACAGCGGGGACTTGTATGGTTTTCCAATATACGGATAGCCCGACAACGCATGAAGGAGGTCTGAATTGGGACTGCTGGAAACGGCCATAACCGGACGCAAGCGCTATAACAGCCATGCAGTTGTTGTCGATGAGCTTGGTCGTGGCATTGTCGCAGGCACCATTGCCGAAGGCTCGATACTGCCGGGTGATAATGAATTGTCACTGCGCTTTGGCGTTTCCCGTACTGTTCTGCGCGAAGCCATGAAAACGCTCGCAGCCAAACGATTGATCGAGGCAAAAGCCAAGGTTGGCACCCGTGTCCTTGGTGCCAGCTCTTGGAATTTCTTCGATCCCGATGTGCTGACATGGCGTTTTGAAGCTGGCTTCGATGAAGTCTTTGTCGATCATCTGGCCGAAATGCGCATGGCGCTGGAGCCTGCGGCAGCGGCAGCGGCCGCAAAAAATGCAACCAGCGAAGAACTTGTTGAACTCTATGCTCTTGCAGCCAAATTCGACGATCCAAAGCATACGCCTGAATCCATTGCCAAAGTGGATCTGGATTTTCATCTGGCAATCGCACGCATGTCCGGAAATCCTTTTATGCGCTCGGTCAGCAGCCTGATCGAGGCGGCTCTTGCCATTTCGTTCCAGCTCTCCTCCCCTGCAAGCTCACCCGAAGGCATTGCCGAATGCGCGGCCAATCATTTGCGCATCGCCCATGCAATCGCATCACGCGACCAGCAAAAAGCACGCGCAACCATGGAAGGCGTGATTACATTTGGCGTTAAACGCATTCTCGAGGCAATCTGATTACGCCTGTTGCACAGGTGCTTGTTTTCAATCCCTTTGTGGCTAAACTTTCCTGTATTCAACACCACGAGCAAGCCAGCAACCAACGCTCAAATCTGTGATCTCACCCTGATCATCACGGCGAAAAACAAGCTTCCACTCATCCGGAGACGGTGCATCCATCGAGCGTTGAACCGGCAGCAGCCAGACATCTGCCCCGACGCTGTAAAGCGGATACATATCGCTTTTGCCGAGAAAGCCTTCAAAAGCGCCATAGATCGCGCCACCTTTGGAAACCAGAAGCAAATCCGCATCCAGTTCATCGCTGTGATAGCGCCCGATAATATCCTGTCTGGCCGCGCCTTTAACACGATGCATGGTCAGACTAAGCTTCTCTTCCGGTCGGTTAAGCGTAATAACATCTCCCTTACGACGAATTCTGGTGACAGATGAACGGGCTTCATCTGGACTGACCACATCCATCATTTCAGGGCTGGTGCCAAAGCGCGCTTTCATGCGACCACGACCGGCATCCTCCAGACTCAGAACAAGTCCTGTTTCATCATCCAGCCATGAACCAAACCATGCTGCATCAGCCTCGACCTTTGACACATCAGTCGTCGACAGGCCCAAAGCAATATTCATCAGTTTGAAAGCAACTTCGGAAGCCCCGCCTTCGAAATTGAACATGGCGATTGTCGAAAGCCGCTCATCCGCACAATGCCAGCGTTGGCAGCGCCAGCCGCGCAATGCACCACCATGGCCGCTCAAGCGCTTTCCACCAAGCTCTTCAAAGCGGAGTCCGAAACCATAAGGTGCCTGTGACCCATCCCTGAACGTCTGGGGGCTGCTCAATCGTCGATAAAGCCCCTCATCATCATCGCGCGTTGCATCAATAAATTGTTCCCAGGCAATCATATCATTGAGCGAGGCACAAATACCGGCATCCCCCATCCAGTGAATGCGATTGGTTGCAGGTAAAAACCCTCGAACCGTATCGCCTTCATAGCCTGTACACTCATCAAACAGCGCCGTATCGGGAATAAGCTCGGCACTCTTCATACCCGCAGGCTTGAAAATATGCTCGCGCAAAAGATCAATCAAACGGCGTCCGGTATAGGTTTCGATTAAATCAGCAAGAATGCGGAAATTGCCGTTGCAATAAGAATAATGCGTGCCGGGTTCAAAATGTGTGCTCTTGAGGCGGCGCAACAGACTTTGCGCCTGTTCAGGCAAAAAAACACCTTCCGGCTCAGCACCGCATAAAACGCTCAATGCCCAGTAATCACGCAAGCCGGACTGGTTATTACAAAGATCACGAACGGCGGGGCGCTCTGCTTCAAAATTGTGGAGATAAGCCGTCAGCGCATCATCGAGAAGCTCTGGTTCGCCCACCACATCAAGCAATATTCCACAGGTAAACTGTTTACTGACCGAGCAGATCGGCATCCGTGTTTCTGCCGTCATGGGCTTTCGTGCACGAAGATCTGCAAAACCCCAGGCATGCTGCAAGATAACTTCGCCATCTTTCAATACAGCGACCACACCACCCGGGCCTTTATAATTTTGCGGAATGTGGCGAACGAAGGTTTCAAGGGCAGACGTATCAAACTTCGGCATGGTCGACTCGAGACTCACAAAAACAATAGATGCAAAGACGCATCATTTCGGACGATCAATCAAGGCCATTACAGCCCATAGATCATGACTGGCATTTTCCAGCGCATTTTATCCATAATTACCCAACATGAGTTCATCAGCTTTCCTCATCATGTTGACGCTGTATTCGCATGCTTCACTATGCTGTTATCCCTTATGGCGTTTGCGAGGAGGAGCCAGATATCGAAGACAAGATATCGGATCATATTGCAAAAAATAAAACGCATTGCGCCAAAGTCGTTTCGACATTTTGAGAGGAGGGGAAATGCACAAATCCATAACCAGCTCCAACGCACGCAATGGCGGCCAGATATTGGTGGATGCTTTAAACATTCACGGTGTCGACCGCGTTTTCTGCGTGCCCGGTGAAAGCTATCTTGCAGCCCTTGATGCTTTTCATGACGTGAGTGAGCAAATTGATCTTATCGTCTGTCGTCAGGAAGGTGGCGCGGCTTACATGGCCGAAGCCTATGGCAAGCTGACCGGCAAGCCCGGAATTTGTTTTGTCACGCGCGGTCCCGGTGCCACCAATGCTTCTGTCGGTGTTCATACAGCTTTTCAGGACTCCACACCGATGCTTTTATTCATCGGACAGGTTGCAAGCGATCAGGTGGAACGCGAAGCATTTCAGGAAATTGATTACCGCCGCATGTTCGGCCAGATGGCCAAATGGGTCGTGCAGATCGATGATGCCGCGCGTATCCCGGAACTGGTCAGCCAAGCCTTTCACCGAGCCGTCAATGGACGCCCAGGCCCTGTCGTCATTGCCCTTCCTGAAGATATGCTGACATCACTTGCGACCGTCAGCGATGCACCGCCCTATAAGCAGATCGAGATACATCCCGGCAACGAGCAGTTGCAGGACATGAAAGCGCTTCTCGAAAAGGCAGAGCGTCCATTAATGATCGTCGGAGGCGGTGGCTGGAATGCACAAGCGGTCCGCGATCTGCAAAGCTTTGCAGAAAATATGTCACTGCCGGTTGCTGCATCCTTCCGTTGTCAGGATATGTTCGACAACACCCACCCGCTTTATGCTGGCGAAATGGGTACATCAATCAGTCCGAAACTGGCAGCCCGCGTCAAGGGTTCAGACCTTTTAATCGTGATTGGCGCACGCCTTGGCGAAATGACCACACAAGGCTATGAGCTGGTCAATATACCGGTGCCCAGGCAGAAGCTCATCCATGTTCACACAGGCGCGGAAGAGCTGGGCCGTGTCTATCACGCAGATATGCCTGTCAACGCCACAATGCCCGCCTTCACCAAAGCGGCATCCAGACTTGACGCAATCCCCAATCCTCGCTGGACAGCATGGGCAGAAAGCACCAATGCTGATTACCGCGACAATCTGAAAACACCCACCATTCCGGGCAATGTCCAGATGGGCGAGATCATGGAATGGTTGCGTGCCCATCTGCCTGAAGATGCAATAATTACCAATGGCGCCGGCAATTATTCAGCATGGCCGCATCGCTTCTATCAATATTGCACTTATCGCAGCCAATTGGCGCCAACCAACGGTTCGATGGGCTATGGTGTTCCGGCAGCCGTCGCAGCCAAATTGACAGCACCGGAGCGCACCGTCATTTGCTTTGCTGGAGATGGCTGTTTTCTGATGAACGGCCAGGAACTTGCAACCGCCGCACAATATGGCGCCAAGGCAATTTTTATCGTCATCAATAATGGCATGTATGGCACAATCCGCATGCATCAGGAGCGTACCTATCCGGGTCGCGTATCTGGTACAGCTCTTGCCAATCCTGACTTTGCATCCCTTGCCCGTGCCTATGGCCTGCATGGGGAAACGGTAGAAAAAACGGCAGACTTTGCTAAAGCCTTCAAACAATGCGAGCAGTCTGGCAAGCCGGGCCTTATTGAAATCCGCATTGACCCTGAAGCGCTTTCACCCAAAATGACATTAAGCCAAATGCGGGAACAGGGACTGGCAAAACAACGCTGACAGGTCTCATATTACAGAGTTTCACGAGAGCATGATCCGACCTTCGTTCAACGAAGATCGATAAGATTATGCTTCAAGTAAAAGGAGTTAGAGCGCCAATCTGATTGAATCAGATTGGCGCTCTAAGGTTGGTCGGAGCAAGCCCCGGCCAACCTTAGGGTCAGGCCCTAATACAGACGTTACAACTTTAGTTTGAATGCATACAATTTAAGGTAGACATTTCCGTTCAACTCGCACATAACCGCCCGGGCTTCATCGGGAGGAGAAAGTGCGCATACTTAATCTGTTCATTATTGGTTTTGGCTTCAGTGCGCTTATCATCACCTGCATTTATGCAATCGCTGGTGGATTGCTTTAAAATCCCCAATACCCATATCTGAAAGCTTGCTGACGTTTTAAAAAGGGCAGCATGGATGATTGTTAGAACCATATTCTGGTCAACCCCGTGAATGGAAAAGACAATCCGCTCATTATGATGCGAACGCAATTTTACTCACGATGAATCCGGCAAAACTGAAATAATTTTTCTTGTTTCTTGCCTCATAACCAGAAATGATCGGCCTCAAGGTGGGCAGAAGGAGAAAGATCATCTAAAATGATTATTTCCCGGATCTGGCTCCCCAAAAAACTTTAGACAAGGAAAAAAGAATGTCGTCAGTCCTTTCCCGTTATTCGCTGACCCGCCGCGCCGGTCTGAAAGCCGCTCTTTTCACCGCAGCCGCCCTGACACTCGGTTTTGCAAGTGCCCCAGGCCACGCCGAAGACAAGACCATCAAGGTCGGTATCATGGGTGGTGAAGATGAAGACGTCTGGAAAGTCGTTGCCGAAGAAGGCAAGAAGCACGGTCTCATCATTGAGCGCGTAACCTTCAACGATTACAACCAGCCAAATGAAGCGCTGGAGCGCAAGGAAATCGACGCAAACGCTTTCCAGCACAAGCCTTATCTTGATGAGCAGATCAAGCAGCACGGTTACAAGATCAGCGTTGCAGGTTACACGGCTGTCTGGCCAATCGGCATCTATTCACGCAAGGTCAAAAGCCTTGATGAACTCAAAGAGGGCGCCGTTGTCGGCGTGCCGAATGATCCATCGAATGAAGGCCGTGCCCTGCGCGTTCTCGAAGCAAGCGGCCTCATCAAGCTCAATCCTGAAGCAGGTATCCTCGCAACGCCAATCGATATTATTGAAAATCCAAAGAAAATCGAAATCAAGGAACTCGACGCCGGTGTCGTTGGTCGCTCGATTGACGATCTGGATGTGGCAATCGTGAACAATGACTGGGCTGGCAAGGCTGGCCTTAAGAAAGAAGAAGCGATCGGTTGGGAATCCAAGGAAAACAACCCGTATAATAACTTCATTGCAGTGCGCACTGAGGATGAAAATGCTGACTGGGTAAAGAACCTTGTTGCCTCCTTCCAGAATGATGCCGTCAAGGCCGAACTGGACCGCGTTTATAAGGGCACAGGCATTCCAGCCTGGAACTGATTTTTCAGCAGCCTGAAATACCGCGCCGGATATCATTTCCGGCGCGGCTTTTATTGACGTATGCAAAAAAATTGCCCAAAAGCATCGACGCACCTTTAATTAGAAGCGCTTATGACATTTGGCGTCATCTTCCTTGAAGCCTTGTCGATTTAGCAAGCCGTGGTTTTTTACCGCGACATAAAAAACAGAAGAAACGACCGTGACCATTGAACAGCCTCCCGCCGCATTAGCGCCCATCGTCGCAATGAAAGACGTGCGCCGAATGTTCGGCGAAACTCCGGCGATCAATGGCGTCTCTCTTTCTGTCGCACGGGGCGAAATTCTCGGCATCATTGGTCGCAGCGGCGCGGGTAAATCCACGCTGATCCGTTGCGTCAATGGTCTTGAAAAAACCGATAGCGGCTCAATTAAAATTGAAGGCCGTGAAATCACCGGCCTTGGTGAAGATGCGCTACGTCCCGTACGCCGCCGCATCGGCATGGTATTCCAGCATTTCAATCTTCTATCTGCCAAAACCGTTGCGCAAAACGTTGCATTGCCGCTCAAAATCGCAGGCATAGCAAAAAAGCAACGCATCAAGCGTGTAGCGGAATTGCTTGAACTGGTCGGTCTTTCCGACAAGGCCACGCAATATCCGGCCCAGCTTTCCGGCGGCCAGAAGCAGCGCGTCGGCATTGCACGCGCCCTTGCTGCCGAACCCGCTGTTTTGCTTTCTGATGAAGCAACCTCGGCGCTCGATCCAGAAACAACCCAGTCGATTCTGGCGCTGCTAAAAGATATCAACACCAAGCTTGGCCTGACCATCCTGCTCATCACCCATGAAATGGACGTTATCCGCCGTATTGCTGACCGGGTGATCGTGCTGGATCACGGCATAATCGCCGAACAAGGCCCGGTCTGGAAAGTGTTTGCCAATCCGCAATCGCCCATCACGCAAAGCATGTTGCAAGTTCTGGAGCCGGAACTGCCTGCCGTGTGGCGCGAGCGCCTTGGCACAACCGGCGATCTTGCCATTACCAGGGTCAAGCTCTCGGGCCTCGCTGCCAAGGGTGCATTTTTCAGCGAAGCAACACTGGCAACAGATATTGCGCTGCAACTGATCCATGGCGGCATGGATACTATTCAGGGTGAACCGGTTGGAACCATGTTCATTGGCTTGCCCACCCGGGACAAGGCAAAACTGGACGCCGCTATCGCCTATTTCAACACCCATGCAGACGCTACGGAGGTTCTCGGCTATGTCTCAAGCAATGCTTGATCTTCTCTGGCGCTCCTTCTGGGAAACAATCATCATGACCGGCTTTTCGAGCCTGATTTCGCTCGTCGTCGGTCTGCCGCTGGCACTCATCATGATTCTGACCGAGCGCGGTGGCCTCGCACAGAATTTGACCGTTAACACCATCCTCGGTGCTATCATCAACGGGTTCCGTTCGGTTCCTTTCATCATTTTGCTGGTCGCACTCATTCCAGTGACCCGCTTTATCGTCGGCACATCAATTGGCACATGGGCATCCATCGTGCCATTGTCGATTGCTGCAATTCCCTATTATGCGCGTATTGCTGAAGTCTCGCTGCGTGAAGTGGATAACGGCCTTGTTGAAGCGGCCCGCTCGATGGGCGCAAACCGCTGGACAATCGTGCGTGAAGTGCTGGTGCCAGAAGCCCTCCCCGGCATTATCGCAGGCTTTACCGTAACCATAATCACGCTTATTGGCGCATCAGCAATGGCTGGCGCCATTGGCGCTGGCGGCTTGGGCGATCTGGCCATTCGATATGGCTATCAACGTTTTGAAACACAGATCATGATTGCTGTGGTGATCATTCTGATCATCATGGTGTGCGGAATCCAATGGATCGGTGATCGTTTGGTCAACCGCCTTGACAAGCGCAATCTGAGAGTCTGAGACCGGCATTCATTACACCCATATCGAGGAACAGTTTCTCGGCATGAACACCTATGAACGTTAAAGCATATCTCCCGAAAGCAGGAACCGGTTTCGGGATAAAGACATACGTAAAAACAAACAAAAAGACTTATAGCACTGATCTAATTCAATCAGATCAGTGCTCTAACACCAGCGTAAATCTTTCAAACGATCTGGCAAATCAATTTGTCCACTGAGGTAGAAATACTTCATCAATACGAGAAGAGATACTAGCTTCTCTTTATCCTTATCAAAAAAATCAGTGCAATAATCATTCGCATTATTGATTATTTCTTCCGCCGCCAACGGATACTTATTATAATATTCAATTTTTTCTGGCAAATCTGAAAAATCATCATTCAGCAGAACGAAATGAAATCCGGGTATCAATCGGCCTTCCATAAACCACGTCTCGTAGATACATTTTGGCATCATGCACAAGGATTTGCTGGACATAATCCATTTCAGATTTGTCGCAACATCTCTTCCTTCCACTGATATAATATATCGATACTGAAGCTGCTGTTTTAGCGATAACCAAGGTTTAGTGTATTCTTTTAGAAGATTTTCATGTACGAGACCGACATCACACAATGGATGATCATGGAAGCTTTCGACGAGCTTCAGCCTCTTGCTGTTGTTATTTCTGCCCCGCCATACGGCTTTAGGAAGCTTGGTACGAAAATCGCGCCTGTCCTTCACAGTATAATAATGCCGGAATTTATCGAGATTCAGGATAACGGAGTTTGAGTTGTCACCGTTGATCGGCCTGCTCTTCACAATAGATGGCGTAGCTGGAATTTCTGTAATATCACCAAAAACATAGGAGATTTTGGACTTCTTTGGAAAGAACCGCGCATACTCTTTCAAATCGTAGTAATACATACTACTATTTTTTTCTATATTACCAATCTCCCTACAATTACTTAATGAAAATTCATGACTTAACTTATTATAATAATTTAGTCTGTCAAAAGATCTGATAATTTCATCAATGGGATATGAATCTATAAGAGAATAGAAACGTTCACTGTATATATATGTAGAGAAATTATCCACGGCGAAATTTGATATATAATACCCAACCTTGCGCAAAGGCCGCATCAGAAAATCCGTTCGTCATTAGTGAGGATAATTAAAGCTTGATAAGTGTCAGCAACAGGTAAGTCAAGACACAGCCCCCGGAAGGGACACAACCGCCAACGCAGTTCCGCCCCCTAAAACATCTCCTGAAAGCAGGAACCGGCTTGAGACAAAAACATGCATGAAAACAAAAGATTAGAGCATAAGTCCTATCGGAGCAAAACGAGGATCGATAAGATTATGCTTCAAATAAAGGGAGCTAGCGTGTCATCTGAATATGATAAAGCATAATATACTTTAGATGCACCACCTCAAGGCTATCTGGGCTAGCGTCACACGCTAATGTAGTAGATCTGATATTCGTATCACTTAGGGGCAAGACTTTAACTGTCAAAAATTGACCTCAGTACTAACGCTTCCTCTCACGAAAACCCGCTTCCAGCGTATTTCCATCAGGGTCATAGACAATGGCCGCATAATAACCCATCTCTTCCGGTCCCTGATGGGCAGGTGGGCTGCTCTCAGCTCCACCACTTTGAACCGCCGCATGAAAAAAAGCATCAACAGCCTCACGGCTGCTCGTATTGAACATCAGATGTAGATGATTACCCGGCTTGCTATCAGGCGCATCAGCACCCTTATTCTGCCCCTTATGAATCCATAGAAAAGGCACCGGCGCCCTTTCGCCACCACTCACAAAGAAACCACTGTCCGAATGGGCAACAACGGAAAGACCAAGCCTGGGCATGCAGCTTTCATAAAAAGAAAGGCTGCGGCGAATATCTTTGCTTGCAAAGCCGATATGATCGAAAAGCGACATACAAACTATTATATGCCAGCTGAATGGAAAGGAAAGTGGCGACTACAACTCAAGCGAGCGCCACTTTGTTACATATCACCCACGATTCTCAGCTGCGCGTACGGGCAAGGCCTGATTTTGCTGGCTGATAGCCCGGATCAAGCTGTATCGCACGTGTGTAGGAATTTGCAGCTTTGGCCTTGTCACCGCGCTGTTCGTATACCAGTGCCTGATTGGCCCAGCTTTCAGCAATGTTGCCATCAAGCGTGATTGCCGTGTTGAAATCATCAAATGCGTTATCGTAATCGCCCAGTGCGACATAAGAAATACCGCGGCCATTATAAGGTTCTGGTGCTGTCGAATTGAGCGAGATCGCCTTTGAAAAATCCTCTATCGCCTGCTTGTGCTGGCCCTTGGCCTGATAAATCAGACCACGATTGTGATAAGCGCGACCATCCGTCGTCTGCAACGCAATAGCCTGATTGTAATCGCTCAATGCCTGATCAAGACGTCCAGCCTGACGATATACATTACCGCGTCCAACATAGGCTGCATCATATTGCGGATTGATCTGGATTGCCCTCGTATAATCCTGCACAGCCTTGCCATTATCATTCATATATCGATAAATCAGCGCACGATTTGCATAGGCCTGGTAGAAATTGGGATTAAGCGCAATCGCCTGATCAAAATCACGCAATCCCTCCTTGTAACGCCGGGCCTTGCCATAGGCGGAGCCACGAACATTATATGCTTCAGGATCGCGTGGATTGCTCTGAATGACGCTGGTAAGCGAGCTGATATTTTCGCTCGATCCTTGCGCACGATCAACCGTGCTCAAGGCAGTATGCGTAGAAGAACTCTGACAACCGGCAAGGCCCAGAACCAGAACTGCGGTTGCAGCCATCAATGCGTTACGGACAACAAAATTCCCGGACGAATGCATCACCTTGAAGTACATTGGCAACGACAGCGTTCCTTTCTGCGTGAACGGAGCACAGGATATTTTCATCAACTTCCGTCAACTTTGTCCCCGGCTAACAAGCAGTCAGAACAACACCACAATAAAGGTCAGTATGTGGCAGGCTTCTGACAATGCAAGTCATCATATCTTATGACATGAAACAAGCTGATATTAAGCTTAAATATTCAGACATACAAAAACCGGCGCAAGCCATAAGCCGCGCCGGAAAGCAAAAAGGCGCCGCACATGCAGCGCCTGTTTCCAGTCAATCAACGAGCAGCTGTACGACCGCCGCCGATAAGACCTTCACGCTGTGCGCGCTTGCGAGCGAGCTTGCGTGCACGGCGAACAGCTTCTGCCTTTTCACGGGCACGCTTTTCGGAAGGCTTTTCATAATGGCCACGCATCTTCATTTCGCGGAAGATACCTTCGCGCTGCATCTTTTTCTTAAGAGCGCGGAGAGCCTGATCAACATTGTTATCGCGGACGAGTACCTGCACGTGTAATCCCGTATCGGTTAGAATTTCGATTGAGCCTGAGGCATTAAGGGCGTCTCTTAACGATGTTCAGTCGATAGAGTCAACTGTCTATACGCCCAAAGGCTCCCAAGCTTCGCAACATAAACGTTGCAAATTGGGGGTGGCATTACCAGATAGACTGCCTTTTGTCCACCTCAAGATAAGACTTTGGCGTGCGTTGAGCATAAATAATGACTTCACGACAATTTATAGTGACTAAATTGCGCCCTATGCGCTAGAGAGCCTGCACTTTCCGCACAATTCAGCCTTATTGCTCCATCATAGCAGCAAACCGGCTAATTGATCGCCCCGCCCAATTCCATTGATTCCTTCTGTCGAGATTTATGTCTTTCCGCAAACGACTCGTTATTCAGTTCACAGGCTATGAAGGCCTGCACCCTAAAGCCGTCCGCGTGCGCCATGCGCAGGCAATAAAGGACTTTGACCGTTTATGGCACGCAAAGACCAGATTGCCGCCGATGAAAGACGAGCAGAATGATTGCGGCACGCTGATCGCCACGACTCAGGGCAATGGCTGGCAATCGCAAACCGAATTCTGCCAATTTGGCACTGCCGACATCTTTGACGACTATGCAGCACGCCCGACCCCCATGCGTATGCTGACAGGTTTTCGCGCCTTCATGAATATTGTCTTCACAGGCACCCTGTTTCGCTATTTGCTGACAAGCTGGCGCTTTGTAATATTTTTCATGTGGCCATTTCTGTTGTCGATTGTAATTATCGCAATTGCAGCCCTGATCATGGCTGCACCAATGCTGGCAGGCTTGCCCGTCTGGAATCTTGTCTGGTCACTGCCCCTGGCGGCCATTATTGCAACATTGCTTGTGCGCTGGCCCGGCGACCGATTCTTCATGTCTTATCTGCTCGATGACTGGTCGGCAGCCTATGACCGCATCTATGATCGCAATGACAAGCTCAAATCACGTCGCAAAGCATTTGCAGAAGCGCTGAAAAAGAAAATCGAGGAAAGCAATGCCGATGAGGTGATTATCATTGGCCATAGTCTCGGGACCGTCCCCGCTATTCAAGCGCTTGCTGACGTTCAGCGTGAGCGCCCTGATTTGCTTGCAAAACAGCCGGTCTCTCTGCTTGCCATCGGCTCTTGCCTGCTGATGATAGCACTTCACCCCAAGGCTCGCGGCTTGCGCGAGGATGTGCGTGTGGTGCTCAATAACAGCCCTGTCCTGTGGTCAGAATTTCAGGTTCTGACCGACATTATCCACTTCTATGGCTCTGATCCGGCGAAGGCGCTGAAAATCCAGACGAAGACGCCACCACTCATCCATCACATCCGCTTCAAGAACATACATAGTGAAAACCGCTACAAACGCTCAAAGGGCAATTTTTTCCTCATGCACCTGCTCTATATGCGCGGTGCGGAAAAGAAAAACTTTTACGACTTTGGCATGTTCCTGCATGGTCCGTTCTTCTTTCGCGACCTGATGACAACATACAAAAACAAAGCCGCCCCTCTTGATGAAGAGGGAAGGCTTAGAATGAGGACTTGATCAAGTTGTTGTCATAATTGAGTAATTCTTTGTGTTATTAAGTTTTACACAAGGAGAAGATTATGTGCGCTGAGCTTTCTGCAGCTGCATGGTCGGCTCTTGAGCCGCACCTGCTAAAACCAGCCCGATGCGCGGCGTGTTGATGATAGACGAGTGATCTTCGGCATTCTTCATGTGTTGAAGGTGGTTGTCGCTGAAGTGAAGTTCTAGCCGAATATGGTCCGGCAAAGACAATCTATAATCGTTACCATCGTTGGTCGCAAAAGGCGTATCTGACAACGTATTTTCGAAAAAATGACTGCAACGGGCCCCGTGCCAGAAGAACTTTCCACACATATCAAGGCACATCGCTCTGCCCAAGGCTCAAAAGGGGGCGTGGGCGCAAGTGATTGGCACCCGGCAATATCGCAGACATCAAAATAGCCATCCCGCTACCGGAAGTCATGTCCCCCCCACACAAAGCGACTGCTACCTAACAAAGCCTATCGATGCAGTAACGTGATCGAACGCCTTTTCTGCCGACTCAAGAACCAGCGGCATATGGCAACGCGTTACTACAGACTGGCAATAAATTACCTCTCAGCTATTGCCCTCGTATCAGCAGTGATCGCAGGCGTTAAATGAGTCCCCAACCCAGGATATCATCCTGCGATCTCGCCGATTGCACATATATTTATTGATTAATGCAATCTTGTTTATCCATATCTAAAAAATGAGATAAAACGTTATAGTTGTATTCTTGTATAGTATCTCTGTAATTTATTAAATTGTGTAAAACAAGAATACATCTTTTGATTGTTATATTTAACAGCTTTCGTTTGTTTGCGTGAAAGATATTTTTAAAGGATTGTTGGTATATCCCCCTCTGAAAGGGGTGCAAGTAAAAAGATGTGGCGTAACCTGCAGCCTGAGATACCTGCCGATGTGCGGCTCTCATTTTTGCGTTCGCTTTATGGCAATCGCACAACATTATGGTTCGGCTTGCTCGCTCATGTCGTAGCGTGCGTCGTCATATATGTAAAAACGGCAGATTGGCGCTTTCTGGGCTTTGCCGGATTTTTTACAATTGTAGCCTTGGGTCGTCTCTATGATATGCATAAATTCGATCAGGCCAAGCGTGGGAACCTGACCCATGCTGATCTTGATAAATGGGAGACACGCTATCTCGTCGGGGCATCGCTGGTTTGCACCACGCTTGGCATGCTCTGTTTTTTTTCAAGCTATGTTTTGCGTGATTCCTTTGCAGAACTTGCAAGCCTGACAATTCTGCTTGCATCCGTGGTGTCGATTGTTGGCCGCAATTATGCCTCTGCCAAAGCCGTTGTGCTCATGTCTGCCTGCACACTTATTCCAGTGCTGGCCGGCCTTATTCTTGCTGGAACACCATTCCATGTGGTTATTGGCCTGTTGCTGATACCGTATTTCCTGTCCAATATTCAGATGGCCAACGGTTTGCGCGAGTTTCTTTTTGCTGCTGTGATGGGCAAACGTCGCTTGTCGGTTGTTGCCAGCCGTTTTGATGCCGCACTTAACAACATGCCGCAAGGCCTGCTTATGCTGGATGCGCAGCAACGCATTGCTGTTATCAATCATAAAACAAAAGCTTTGCTGAAAATTGCAGGGCACACAAAATTGCGTGGTCGCAGGCTGGAAGTTCTGCTGCGCTATTGTATCCGGCAAGGTTTGTTTCCGCATAATGATCTTGCCAATATCAGTGCCCGCATGCGTGCTCTTCTGAACGGGCAGACATCGCGGGATATTTTTCAGCTTGCTGATAATCGTTATATAGAATGCATGGCAAACCAGACTTCAAATGCTGGTGTTGTTTTAATGTTCGAGGATGTCACGCAGCGGGTTGAATCGGAAGCGCGTATTCAGCATATGGCGCGTTTTGACGGTTTGACTGGGCTCCCGAACCGCAATTATTTTGAAACCATGGTCCGGTCCTTGCGTGAGCATCAGGACAAGGGCACGATTGCAGCCTTGATTGTGATTGACATTAATCATTTCAAACATGTCAATGATACGCTGGGGCACCATGTGGGGGATATGCTGCTCAGGCTTTTTGCCGAGCGGCTTAATTCTCTTGATCCACAGCGCTATGTTACCTCCCGTTTCGGAGGTGATGAATTTGTCGTTTTTGTCTTTAACCTTCATAGTGAAGGTGAACTCAACCCGGTAATGGATCACATAATTTCAGTTGTAAGCGGTATTTATGATCTGAATGGCGATGAGGTTGACATTAATATCAGCGCCGGTGTTGCAACCGGAGATATTGATGAGTTTGATATAGGCAGCATGCATATGCGCGCCGATCTGGCTTTATATGAAGCAAAAGGTGACGAAGGAAAGCAATGGGCACTGTTTGTGAGTGCCATGGATACGAAATATCGCAGCCGCCAGAAACTCAAGGTAGATTTGCGTCTTGCAATTGAAAACCGTGAAATCAAGGTGGTTTACCAGCCGATTGTCAGCGCCCAGTCTTTGCGTGTGGTGGCTTATGAGGCACTTGCTCGCTGGCAACATGCAGATCTTGGACCGATTCCTCCTGCGGAATTTATTCCACTGGCTGAAGAAATCGGGATCATTTCCAAGATTACACGCTTCATGCTGGAGCAGGCCTGTCAGGACTGTATGGCGTGGGATGACCGTATTGGCGTTTCTGTCAATCTTTCAGCAATTGATCTGAAAAACAGCGATATAACACGTGATATTGCCTATGCTTTGCAGAAATCGGGATTGCCGGCCCGCCAGCTTGAGGTGGAAGTGACTGAAAGCGCGATTATCGCGGACCGCAACCAGACATCGCTGGTTTTGCAGCGGCTTAAAAATGCCGGTATCAATATTGCACTGGATGATTTCGGAACAGGTTATTCCAGTCTCAGTTATCTCAACAGTTTGCCTTTGACCAAAGTTAAGGTGGACCGTTCTTTTGTGCAGGATATTACAACCGACCGACGCTCGCTTATGCTGCTGCGCGGCGTTACGCAGCTTTCTCACGAGCTTGGGCTGGCGGTTACGGTTGAAGGTGTGGAAACAGAAGAGCAGCTTGCCCTTATTCGTGCTGCTGCCGGTGCTGATCTGGTACAGGGCTATCTCATGGGCAAGCCAATGACGGCAGAAGATATCCGGGCATCCAGAGCGAAGCCTGTTGTGCAGTATGATTCGGGACATACGCTCGTTTAAGCGAATATGCCCCGATTCCTGATTGCCGTTATCGAGAGGGCATCAGGGGTAGTATGGTTGCGATTAACAATTTATAGTGGTTTTCAGTAAGATATTAATATGATGATATTGCATCATCATCAGTATTTTTGGCGAAAAATTTTATCGTTGTTTTGTTTTTAATTTTGCAAAGATGTTAGAGAAAAATGAAATTTAATTTTCGCTTCTTTTTGTATGCTCTGTTTTTTGTTCTGGTTTTTCTTGCAGCCGGAACGGCATTGTTCTGGAACAAAATAAACGAATATTGGGCTGTATATCAGTATGCTCAAATATTTAAGCCTGATGTAATCGATAAGAATTTTCGCAGTCTCTACAAGGTTTATCCATCTGTCCGTGTGCCCCATACGGCAGATGTCAGTATATTACCGGTGGCGGAACGCTCATTGCCGGAGACTTATAATTATAAAGGGGAAACACGGAAAATTTCGGATTTTTTAAAGCGTACGGATACGACGGGTTTCATTGTGCTCAAGGACGGGGAGATTGTCCATGAAAGCTATGATCGTGGCAATTCCGAAGCGTCACAATCCATTGCAATGTCTCTTTCAAAGTCATTCGTATCTTTTCTGATTGGTAATGCGGTTGCTGATGGAAAGATTAGCCTTGATGAAACGGTTGATCATTATGCGCCTGCTCTCAAAGAGGGGGGATATAAGGGCGTCAAGGTCAAAAATGTCCTGCAAATGTCCTCCGGCATTGGCTTTAATGAAGATTATGGCGATCTGAATTCGGATATTGTCCGCTATATCATTCAGATGCTGACCGGGTCGGTTGCGGATTTTACAGCACATTTGAAGAATGAACGTGAGCAGGGAACCCTTAATCAATATGTGTCTGCTGACACACAAGTGCTTGCATTGGTGCTGGAAGGCGCAACAGGTGTGCCGATACAGAGTTATTTTCAGGACCGTCTTTGGTCAAAGCTGGGAGCTGAGGCTGATGCTTACTGGCTTATCGATCCCAAGGGCGAAGTCGTTGCCGCAGGCGGGTTAAATGCTGTTCTTCGCGACTTTGCACGTTTTGGACTGCTTTATATGAATGGTGGACGCAATTATCGCGGTGAACAGATTGTGCCGGAACAATGGGTGCATGATTCTGTAACCCCGGATGCCCCTTATCTGATGCCTGGCCGAAACATGCCTGATGGTAAAGTGGCTTATGGTTATGGCTATCAATGGTGGATTCCATCAGACCCGCAGGGGGACTTTGTCGGCGTGGGAATCTATGGTCAGTTTATCTATGTGAACCCTGTAAAAAACGTGGTGATCGTCAAGACATCCGCTTATGCAAACTTCAATATTGATGGTCAGGCCATGAAAGATGAAACTATTCACATGTTTCAGTCGCTGGCCAATGCGCTATGATAATTGGCTAAATCTGCTCTGAATAGCGGTCGCGCAGGTCTATTGATTAGCGCTGGATGCGCCGGGCATGTGAAAAGTGACGTTTTTTATATCAGATACCCACTGCATGGTTCATTCCTGTGAGAAAAACTCAAACTTATAGCTTTACACGCTTATAAAGCACCTTATTCTGCGCGGTGATTTGATGGGGTGCGGATGCTATTTGTATGATGAATGGAGCTGTCTCTGGCGGGAAACCGCCACTATCCAATTTTGCGCGGCAGCTATTGCAATTTCTGGATCGAGTAGAATATCGACGTGTCGTGCATTCGGAAGATCTCGAAGAGATTGGACGTTTGCGCTATCGCTCTTACCGAAGCGCCAATGTGATGCATGAATCCGAGGCCGCATCAATTGTTGATGATATTGATCGTGATAGCCAGGCATTTGTCTATGGTATCCATATTGACGGGCAACTGGTGAGTACGCTTCGTATTCATTACATAACGCCTGATCATCGTCGCGGGACCAGTTATGCACTTTTCCCTGATATCCTTGATCCGTTATTGAATAGCGGCATGAGCTTTGTTGATCCAACAAGGTTTGCCGCAGACCCGGAACTGCTCAGTGAATATCCGGCTATTCCCTATGTCACCCTGCGCATTGCTGCAATGGCTTCTGAATATTTTCAAGCCGATCAATGTCTTGCATCGGTCAAGCCTGAACATATGGCGTTTTACAAGCGTATTTTCGGGACAAGTGTCATGGCGGAAGCACGGGAGCATGAAGGTTATGGAATCAAGGTAGGATTGGGAGCTGCCCCAATACGCAATATTCGCGATGCCGTTGCGGTTCGTTTCCCGTTTTTCAAATCGCAACCGCATGAGCGACGCGCCATGTTCGGGAGTTTTGCGAATGATGTTGGACCGCTGACTATTCTGCCTACTGCGAAATATACTGGCCTGGGTGTCTGATCGGGCTTTATAGAATGGCTCTTTACGATAATTTCTTTTTGTCATTGGATTTATCGTGAAGGTTTCTTTAAACAATTAAATCTGGTAATTTTCAAAAAAAAGAGCTATTGGGACGCAGGAGCGCCCTGAGCGGGGCGTCGGATGAGGATAATAATAAAAGCAGCTGTTTTTCTGAACAGCTTATAACTGTGTTGTGTGTGCATTGAAGATTGCGGATATTGTGTCTAAACTTCGGCAGAATATCTCAATGGGTGGAACTGAAAATGGCAGAACATCAGAATACGGCCCCGGCTGAGCTTGGCGCGCCAATGGATTATTCCGAACACGAAAAAACCTATGCCGGTTTTGTAGGCATTTTTAAGTGGGCAACCGTGGCGGTTGTTGCACTTTTTGTTGCCATGGCATTCGGTTTTTTTGCGGGTGGTTTCTTTTCCGCGACCGTTTTGTTTGTTCTGATCTGCGCCGCTGCCTGGTTCCTCCTTTAAAGAGTTTACCGGTATTATCTGCAGGATTTGATCAAAATGCCTTGGCGTGAGTGCAATATGCGCTTTGCCGGGGCTTTATGCATGTCGTGTTTCAGTATTTTAAGGGGCTTCTTCCCGGAAGCCCGGATTGTGCCCGGCTGTAAGGCCGGATTAAGCCACGAAAGGGAAACCAGTTGGCCCAGACTATATTCATTCCGAAAGAGAGTGATCCCGTTGAGCCCCGCGTTGCGGCATCTGCCGAGACGGTGAAGAAATTCATCGCGCTTGGTTTTGATGTTGTGGTGGAAAAAGGCGCAGGAGAAAAATCGCGTATTATTGACAGCGATTTTGTCACTGCGGGCGCAAAGATCGGCACTGCGGCACAGGCCAAAACGGCAGATGTTATTTTGAAAGTGCGCCGTCCGAATGATGCGGAACTCAAAACGTATAAAGCGGGTGCCGCACTTTTTGCGATGCTTGATCCATATGGCCATGAAGCAGCAGTTGCAGCTTTGGCAAAGGCCGGGATATCCGCTTTTACGATGGAATTCATGCCGCGTATCACGCGCGCGCAGGTGATGGATGTTCTCTCGTCACAGGCCAATCTGGCAGGTTATCAGGCCGTTATTGATGCAGCCGACGTCTATGACCGCGCCATGCCGATGATGATGACGGCGGCTGGAACGGTTCCGGCAGCCCGTGTGTTTGTCATGGGGGCGGGCGTTGCAGGTCTTCAGGCGATTGCGACCGCACGCCGCCTTGGCGCCGTCGTTACTGCAACGGATGTTCGTCCGGCTGCAAAAGAACAGGTGGCTTCGCTTGGCGCAAAATTCATTGCGGTTGAGGATGAAGAGTTCAAGGCTGCTGAAACTTCCGGCGGCTATGCCAAGGAAATGTCGAAGGAATATCAGGCGAAGCAGGCAGCACTTGTTGCTGAGCATATTGCCAAACAGGATATTGTTATCACGACAGCACTTATTCCCGGCAGGCCGGCTCCGCGTCTTGTGACGAAGCAGATGGTTGCCGCCATGCGCCCGGGTTCGGTGCTGGTTGACCTTGCTGTAGAACGCGGCGGCAATGTTGAAGGCGCTGTTGCCGGTCAGGTTGCCGATGTCGATGGCGTGAAGATTGTTGGATATCTCAATGTGCCGGGACGGATTGCTGCCACTGCTTCACAGCTTTATGCACGCAATCTTTATGCGTTTCTCGAAACGCTGGTCGATAAGGAAACAAAGCTTTTCAAGCTTGATCCTGAAGAAGAGCTGGTGAAGGCAACATTGTTGACCCATGAAGGCAAAGTCGTGCATCCGGCTTTTGCCAAGGTTGAAGCCGAAACAAAGCCTGAAGCTGCTGCTGTTGAGGCGGTGGGCGAAAAACCAGCCCGCAAGACGACCCGCAAAGCGCCTGCCAAGCCTGCGAAAACTTCCGCTGATGGAGGAGAGGCATAATGTCCAATACAGCACTCGAAAAAGCTCTTGAGAGCCTCAATCAGGCGGCGGATGCCGTAAGACAGGCAACAGAAAATGCAGGTGGTCTGGGTGATGCAGCCGCCGCTGCCGCTCATGCTGCAAGTGGTGGCGTGGTTGATCCGTTTGTGTTTCGCCTTGCGATTTTCGTTTTGTCGATTTTCGTGGGTTATTATGTGGTCTGGTCGGTAACGCCTGCGCTGCATACACCCTTGATGGCTGTGACCAATGCGATTTCTTCGGTGATTGTGGTCGGTGCGCTTCTGGCGGTTGGGCTGTCACTTTCAGGCTGGGCGACGGGCTTTGGCTTCTTCGCGCTCATTCTTGCAAGTGTTAATATTTTTGGTGGCTTCCTCGTCACCCAGCGCATGCTTGCCATGTACAAGAAAAAAGAAAAGTGAGGCTGAACCATTATGAGCATTAATCTTGCAGCCTTTCTCTATCTCGTTTCCGGCGTATTGTTCATTCTGGCGCTGCGGGGCCTGTCGCATCCGACAACCAGTCGTCAGGGCAATATGTTTGGCATGGTCGGCATGGGTATCGCCATTGTCACGACCCTTCTGCTGGCCCGTCCAAGCTTTGGCGGTCTGGTGCTGATTATTCTTGGTGTCGGTATTGGCGGTGGCATTGGTGCAGTGATTGCACGCCGTATTGCCATGACTGCGATGCCGCAGCTTGTGGCAGCCTTTCACTCGCTGATCGGTCTTGCCGCCGTTCTCGTTGCGGCGGCTGCCCTTTACTCACCGCATTCCTTTGGCATTGGCGAAGTGGGCCAGATCCATGGTCAGGCGCTGATTGAAATGTCGCTGGGTGTTGCGATTGGTGCAATCACCTTTACCGGTTCGATCATTGCATTCCTGAAACTTGATGGACGCATGTCAGGCAAGCCGATCATGTTGCCGGGACGCCATGTGATCAATGCGGCCCTTGCTGCTGCAATCGTGATCCTGATTGCTGTGCTGACCAATACTGAAAGCCATTCCGTATTCTGGCTGATCGTCATTCTGGCACTGGTTTTTGGCGTGCTGATCATCATCCCGATTGGTGGTGCGGATATGCCGGTTGTCGTTTCCATGCTCAATTCCTATTCGGGCTGGGCTGCGGCAGGCATTGGTTTCACGCTTGGCAATCTGGCGCTGATCATTACCGGTGCGCTGGTTGGCTCATCCGGTGCGATCCTGTCCTATATCATGTGTAAGGGCATGAACCGTTCGTTCATTTCCGTGATTCTTGGTGGTTTCGGTGGTGATACGACGGCTGCCAGCAGTGGCGAAGTCGAGCAGCGCCCGGTCAAGCAGGGTTCGGCTGACGATGCAGCCTTTATCATGAAGAATGCATCCAAGGTGATCATCGTGCCGGGCTATGGTATGGCGGTGGCACAGGCACAGCATGCGCTGCGTGAAATGGCTGATAAGCTGAAAGCCGAAGGCGTGGAAGTGAAATATGCAATCCACCCTGTCGCCGGTCGTATGCCGGGTCATATGAATGTGCTGCTGGCTGAAGCCAATGTGCCTTATGATGAAGTGTTCGAGCTTGAAGATATCAATTCGGAATTTGCGACGGCTGATGTTGCCTTTGTGATTGGCGCGAATGACGTGACCAATCCGGCAGCAAAGACCGATCCGCAATCGCCGATTTTTGGTATGCCGATCCTCGATGTCGACAAGGCCGGTACGGTTCTGTTCATCAAACGCGGCATGGGTTCAGGCTATGCGGGTGTGGAAAACGAATTGTTCTTCCGTGACAACACCATGATGCTTTTTGCCGATGCAAAGAAGATGGTCGAAAACATTGTGAAGGCATTGGACCACTAAAACAAAAAGGGCGGCTCAAAGCCGCCCTTTTTTTCTGACTGATTATGCTGGCTTAGCTATAGATCATTTTGTCCTGAAGCGCACGCAGTTCAGCAATCTTTGAGCCGGGCTGTGGTGCTGCATTGGAATAGGTGATCAGTTCGCCTTTCTTGATCAAGGCGGTGACAGTGCCGTTTTGCAACAGGCCGCAGGGAATGGCTTTTGCGCTACGAGCTTCCGGCGTTGTCATAATCCACGAGCGGTAGCAATATTGGCCAATCGCGTCGAGCTTTTCGCCCGGCTGCATATCTTTTTTTGCAACGGCACAGACTTCTGCGACCGGTTTTGGCAGCGGCACCATATCGGATTTTCCGTGCAGAACGACGCGTGCGACCGTCAGCGGCACTTCAAGCGAAGTGAGGTGGTAAGGACGGTGGAAAGTGAAATAAGGGCCTTTGCCGATTTTCAGATCTTCCAGACGCTCGTTGAGGCGGGGGTGGTCCATCTTGGCAACCACAAATACGCCGGGCGAAACGCCCTTGCCGATAGAATAATCGACGACACCGCTTTTGCTGAGAACGCCGCCATCTGCCTGCGGGATGAGTGTTTGGCTTAACTGATCAACGCTTGCGCGGGGGCCATGCATACCGGCAATATCAGGCACAAGGCCGGTTGCATTGGCAATCGCCGCCATTTCGACCATGGTTTTTGAACCATCGACAAATTCGACCAGCAAGCGGACATTCATGTTCCGGCGATCGGCTTCTTCCTGATAATCATCCGGGATCGCATCAAAATTAAGCGGATTATTTTTGCCCTTGCCAGCCGACACCACTTCATAACCAAGAGCTGAAACGAACTCGATCAGCTCCATACAGGATGACGGTTCGTCGCCTGCACCGAGCGAATAGATAACGCCCTGTTTGTCAGCCTGCGCCTTGAGATAGGGTCCGATGGTGACGTCGGCTTCGACATTCATCATGACGAGATGCTTGCCGTTCTCAATAGCCTTGATCCCGGTTTGCGCACCCACTTCCGGGATGCCGGTCGCGTCAATGATAACGTCGATCAATGGATTGGAGAGGATCAGGTCATTATCGCCGGTGACTGCGATCTTGCCGCTCTCAATAGCGCTTGTCATGGCGCTTTCGCTATTAGCTTCGTGAGCATTATCATCATTGCCATAGGCAGTATGAATAGCTTTGAAGGTGTTTGGCAGACGCCGGGCGGAGAGTGCGCCGATTTCGATGCCGGGCATACGGGCGACCTGTGTGACAATGTCGGTTCCCATTTCACCTGCGCCAATAAGGCCGATGCGGATTGGTTTTCCTGTTTCAGCGCGGATTTGTAAGTCCCGCGCCAGTCCAACCAGTGCCACATTCGTTGTCATGAGAGTCTCCGCGATAATTTTGTCACGCTTCACTTGTTATAGATGCGTAATCGTTGAACAGTCTCTATATCAACTGTGAAACCTGTGCATCCCAAATCAGCGCGACAAAATACGCATTCTACCGGAGTCTTTATGAGCCACACCTCTCCCTTTGATCTCGTTATCTTTGATTGTGACGGGGTTCTCGTTGATAGCGAGCCGCTTTCCTGCCGCGCATTTGAGCAGGTTTATGCCAATCATGGCATGATGTTGCCGGAAGGGAGCGTTGCCAAAGGCATTGGTATGAAAGTAGCCGATATTGTAAATATGATCGAGGATATGACGGGGAATCGATTGCCTGATGGCGCTGTGGATGATTTTTGGCCTATCACGCGCGATCTGTTTGCCAAACATTTGCAACCAGCAGCCGGCATTGCCGATTTTCTGAAAGTTTTGCCCCATAAGCGTTGTGTTGCATCTTCGTCGCATCCGGAGCGTATAGCATTCAGTCTTGAGAAGACCGGGATCAATCAATATTTTGGTGATGCGGTATATTCATCCAGCATGGTCAAACGCGGAAAGCCCGCGCCTGATCTTTTTCTGTTTGCTGCCGACAAAATGGGTGTTGATCCGGCGCGTTGCGTGGTGATCGAAGATTCGCCCTTTGGTGTCGAAGGCGCGATTGCGGCTGGCATGACGGCTTTTGGCTATACAGGCGGCGGACATAGTTACGAAGGCCATGCCGAACGTTTGGCTGATAAGGGCGCAAGTCGTGTTTTTGCCCATTGGGACGATATTGCGCGTGAAATCCTGCTTGCTGCTTGAGGTTAGGATTGCCGGATTTTTTTTATAGGTTAAAGAAGGCTCTATCAGTTCAGCAGAAAGTGTGAGGGAATGAAGGACGCAATTACGCTCGACCAGTTGCGCGAGGCGATTGGTACGGAAATCGGATGTTCTAAGTGGCGCGAAGTTACACAGGAAATGATCAATCAGTTTGCTGATGCAACCGATGATCATCAGTTCATTCATGTCGATCCAGAGCGCGCAGTCAGGGAAACGCCGTTTGGTGGCACGATTGCGCATGGCTTTCTGACTTTGTCGCTGCTTTCTACGCTGGCATTTGAAGCACTGCCGATGCTTGAAGGTGCCACAATGGGCATCAATTATGGATTTGATAAGGTGCGCTTCATGGCGCCGGTCAAAACCGGTGCACGTGTGCGTGCCCGTTTCAAACTGGCGAATGCCGATATTCGACCTTCAGGACGGGTGGTCAATCATTATGAAGTGACGCTGGAAGTCGAAAATACCGTTAAGCCGGCGCTGACGGCCACATGGCTGACCATAGCCGTTGTGGAGCCGCCACAGGCATAAGACACAATTTATAACTTGCTAGGGTCAGGGCATTTTAGTTCGATGAGCATGGCATCTGGAATGACCATCTGCAAAGGTGAACAAATAGGTTTCACAAGCGCATCCATCCAGATTGCGCACTGTCCCCGCGTGCTTTAAAGAATGAACTATAAAAGGCTCTCACCGGATTCCAACCAGCCATGCCCCAAAAGCCGCGTCCTCTCATCGCCGTTCCCACCGATTTAAAGCCATTTGAGAACTACATATGGCATGCGGCCCCTGAGCAATATCTATCAGCCGCAATAGATGTGGCCGGGGTTACACCGCTTCTTGTGCCAAGCTTTGGAAGTAAAATGGATATTGAGACTATTCTGGCTGGTGTAAATGGTCTGCTCGTCACCGGCTCAAAATCCAACGTCAATCCAGAGCTTTATGGCGTGGAACCCAATGAAAATTTTGAACCCTATGACAATGCACGTGATGCAACATCGCTGCCATTAATCCGTGCCGCTATCGAAAAGGGCGTCCCCGTTCTGGCCATCTGTCGTGGCTTGCAGGAACTCAATGTTGCTTTGGGTGGCACACTGGCAACTGAAATTCAGGAACTCGAAGGCCGGATAGATCACCGGGCGCCAGAAACCGCCAGTCAGGAAGAACGCTTCGCACTTCAGCATTCAGTCAAAATCGCACCCGATTCCTGTCTCGCAGGAATTCTCAAATCCGAAAGCGTAAAGGTGAACTCGGTCCATCGTCAGGCGATTGACAAGCTTGCCCCCCAACTCGAAATTGAAGCTGTGGCTGATGACGGGACGATTGAAGCCGTCTCGGTCAAAAATGCAGCGGGCAAAAATACAAAGGGCTTTGTCGTCGGCGTGCAATGGCATCCGGAATACTGGGCGCAGTCCGATATGCCATCACGCAAGATTTTCGAGGCTTTTGGTGAGGCAGTGCGCATCTATCACGCTGAGCGCACTGTCTGAAATATCATGCTCTCTTGATATTTGCGGTTTCCGGCACCGGCGTCAGCGCCTCCCCCTTGTCGAACCATGAAATCAGATTATCGATCACAAGATTAGCCATATCCTGACGGGTCTTTTCCGAAGCCGAACCGATATGCGGCAGTAAAACCGTGTTCGGCGCGTCAAGAAGCGCCTGCGGCACATTCGGTTCATCAGCAAATACATCAAGGCCTGCGGCAGCAATCGTGCCATCCTGCAAGGCTTGTGCCAGCGCATCCTCATCCACAACTGAACCGCGGCCAATATTGATCAGAACGCCTTCTGACCCAAGTGCGCCCAGCACTTGCCGATTGACCGCTTTTTCAGTTTCAGCACCACCCGGAGCGACCAGAATAAGCGTATCGACAGCCTTGGCCAGTTCCAGCAGGGTTGGATAATAATCATAATTCACATCATCAGCTTTGCGACGATTATGATAGGCGACCGGCAAGCCAAATGCCTCAACACGATGCGCAACAGCTTTACCAATGCGTCCAAGACCGAAAATACCAACTTTACGACCCCGTAAAGACAGCTTTGACAGCGGATAACGGCCCTGTTTGATCCACTCGCCGGAACGTAAAAATTCCTGCGACTTTGACAATTCCCGAACAGTATCGATCAGCAGACCAATTGCGGTATCGGCTACCTCATCGGTCAGGACATCAGGTGTATTTGTAACCATGACGCTTCTGGTTGCTGCGTGCTTTGCATCAACTGCATCATAACCAACACCAAAATTACCGATGATTTCAAGATTTGACAGCGCATCAATCAAGCCGGCATCCACGCTCGACATGCTGGCTATACCCTTGATATCTCCAGCCCATCCAGCTTCAACCAGTGCCGCATCGCCCTTGGGAATACGTTTGATCCTGAACTCCTCAGAAAGCCTGGCAACGGCATATTCATTAAAATTGCCGAGTACCAGAATTGTCGCTTCGCGTTGGGTCATGATCACTTCCTTATGCTCGAGCACGTTTCAGCAAACCAATGCAATTGGCTCGCTGATTATGAAACTGGTCAGATATTTTTCGGTTTGGATGTGGATTGCCTTATATGCAATTCCGGCTTGATCAGCTCCTGATCATGCGAAACCTCAACCCCGTTCAATTGATCAAGAAGCGCACGTGCCGCACGGCGGCCAACCTCACGCTGACCATTCCAGACAGTCGTCAATGCTGGTGTTGCAATGGCAGCTTCTTCAAGATCATCATAGCCGGTAACAGAAATATCTTCACCCGGCACAAGACCAGCACGCGCAATACCATTCATCAAACCAATAGCGGAAAGATCATTCCAGCAAACTGCGGCTGTCGGCTTGTCTTTAAGCGCCAAAAACTGTGGTGCAACTTCAAAACCGGCCTGCTTGGTACGCGGGCCAGCAATGCGCCATTCCGGTTTCACTTCCAGTCCAGCTTTCTGCATGGCCTGCAAATAGCCCTGATAACGATCACGGCCCGTCGACGTCTGATCCGTTCCGCCAATCATCGCAATGCGTGTATGACCAAGCGAGATCAGGTGATTGGTAGCCAGACCAATACCATAAGCATCATCGCCTCTGAAAACCGGCGCATGAACACCTTCAACATCACGTGCAATCAGCACGACCGGAAGGCCATTATCTTCCGCAAGCTGAATATCTTCCGGCGGAGTGCCAATAGCCGGTGACATGATCACGCCATCTGCACCAAGCTGAAGAAGCGTATCCATAAAGGTGCGCTGCTTTTCCAGCTGGTCATAATGGTTGGACAAAATGAAAGTCTGCCGCGAGCGATCCAGTTCCGTTTCAATGGAGCGCAAAATTTCTGCGAAAAACGGGTTCATGATGTCGTGCACAACAACACCCACAATACCGGAGCGCGATGTGCGAAGACTGGCCGCTCTGCGGTTATATATATAACCGATCGCACGGGCATGTTCCTTGATTTTTTCGCGTGTCTGATCAGCGACAAGCGGACTGTCACGCAAGGCCAGCGAAACGGTAGCCGTAGAAACACCAAGCGCGTCTGCGATGGTCGAAAGCTTGATTTTCTGAGCCAAGTCGCCTCCCCGATATGATCATGCATCAATCACAACAGGAATAGCTTCAAATCAGTTCAAAAACAGAAATCGCCATCCCATTTAAAAAGGGTTATGCCATTGCAAACATTGAATTGAAAGTTTTTTCGGCGCGGCTTTATAGCCTTGCACTCATTCCGCATCGTCATCATCAGCAACCTGGCTGTCCAAATCATCGGACAGACGCACGCTGCCACGTGTTGCAAGATTATTTTCCATACGACCAAGCATCTTGAGAAACGCCTTGCGCTCCTTCTTATCAAGGCCTTTCAACATATCCTTTTCCGTCTTTCGAATGGATTTTTCGATATTCCTGATCGCCTCGACACCCTGAGGGGTGAGATAAACATGCGATTGGCGCTGATCCGTCTCTGACGCTCTTTTCACGACAAAGCCCTGACCTTGCAGTCGCGTGATCGTTTTTGTAATGGTCGGAGGACGGACACCAAGGCGCTGGGCAAGGACACCCGGCGGCAAGCCGTCTTCTGATGCAAGCTGCAACATCACAGCATCCTGACCGGCATAAAGACCCAGATCAAGCAGGCGTGTGGCCAGCACAGTTCTTGTCAGACGCGCGACCGATTGCAGCCGGTACAGCATTACTGTCTTGTTGTCTTTACTCATCCTCACCCACCCTTTGGTCATCCGACTAATAAAGTGCAATATACAGCAAGATATTGTCTGGGATATGAAGCCACAAGCGCCAACAACAAGTTAAGGTAAACTTTGGAGCTATAAAGTAAAATTGCCGCAGCAAATAAAATTTCACAGCGAAGATTGCATATCTTTGGCAAATGCAAACGCAAGAGCGCATTTCGAAAACTGTGAAACGGTTTTCGGTCAAAGATGCGCGTTAATACAACTATTCAGAGCCCCGATCTGATTCAATCTGATCGAAACACCTTTAATGTCGGAATCAGACCAATGATTGCTGTTATAATCGATCAACATTAAGGTCAGAACCCTTTCAACACGGAGAAAAACATGACCAGTCTGCGCGACCAGAACAGCGACATGATCGTCGTCCTGCCCCTTGGCGCCCACGAGCAACATGGCCCGCACCTGCCCTTTGAAACCGATACGATCATTGCTGAAGGCATCGTTGCACGTGTGAACGAAGCACTGCCGGTCGATTTGAATGTCAATTTTCTGCCCGTCCAGCCAGTAGGCTATTCCATCGAGCATATGGATGTCGAAGGCACACAAAGCCTCGCTTTTTCAGAAGCTGTCAATCAATGGGTCGGCATTGGCGAAAACCTTCATGCAGGCGGCATTCGCAAATTGGTCATGCTCAATGCCCATGGCGGCAATTCACCGCTGATGACCATTGTCGCAACAGAGTTACGCACCCGCCTCGACATGCTGGCCGTGGCCACAAGCTGGACCCGCTTTGGCCTGCCGGAAGGACTGATCACCCCGCAAGACAAATCACTCGATATTCATGGCGGGTTTATTGAAACATCGGTCATGCTGGCCCTGCGTCCCGATCTGGTGGACATGTCAAAAACTGCAAATTTCACCAACAAGCAATCCGACTTTGCAAAAGAGTTCAAGCATTTGCGGGCCTATGGCCCTCATGCTTTCGGCTGGAAAATGCATGATCTGAATGAAGAAGGCGTTGCCGGCAATGCAAGTGCTGCCACAGCCGAAGCCGGCGAAAAAATCCTTGCCCATGCTGTCGCGGGTTTCATTGAGCTTCTGCAGGATGTCGATCAGTTTGACCTTGCACGCTTTACAAAGGAAGAACTGTCAAGAACGTGATTAAAGCATAATCCGACCGGAGTGAAACGAGGATCGATAAGATTATGCTTCAAATAAAAGGAGTTAGAGCGTCGATCTGATTCAATCAGATCGAAATCCGCTCTAAAGCTGATGTAATAATATAGCATTGCATATAGCATTCACAGGCACCTTCCCTTATATGAAATACCCTGTATGAAGCCTTATCGGGACGCATCTGCGCCACCATCAAAAGGCAGCAACTCAAGAGGCACAAACAATGAGCCAGACAGAAGCCCAAACCGAGGACAAGTCGACCCCCGACGCTGGCACAGAAGCTGTCCGCATTCCCGTTACCGTTTTGACCGGATATCTGGGCTCGGGTAAAACAACGCTCCTCAATCGCATCCTCACTGAAAATCATGGCAAGCGTTATGCAGTTATTGTCAACGAATTCGGCGAGATCGGCATCGACAATGATCTGATCGTCGAATCGGACGAAGAAATCTACGAAATGAACAATGGCTGCATTTGCTGCACCGTGCGCGGAGATTTGATCCGTGTAGTGCAAGGCCTGATGCGCCGTCCGGGTCGTTTTGATGCGATTATCGTTGAAACCACTGGACTTGCCGATCCGGTTCCTGTCGCGCAGACCTTTTTCATGGATGACGATGTACGCGCCAAGACGGTTCTTGATGCTGTTGTAGCCCTCGTAGATGCCAAGCATCTTCCATTGCGCCTGAAAGACAGCCGCGAAGCCGAAGACCAGATTGCATTTGCCGATGTGGTGCTGATCAACAAGACCGATCTGGTGACACCGGAAGAACTGGCTACGGTTGAAGCCACTGTCCGCGCCATCAATCCGCATGCAATCATCCACCGGACCGAACGTTCTGCAATTCCGCTTGATCGTGTTCTTGATCGCGGCGCCTTTGACCTCAAACGGGCGCTCGAAAACGATCCGCATTTCCTCGACCATGATCACCCGGATCACGTCTGCGGCCCGGATTGCGATCACGATCATGACCATCATGAGCACGATGGGCACCATCACCACCATGGGCACGATCATGAACACCATGATCACGACCACACATGTGGTCCAGACTGTGGGCATGACCACCATCATCATGCATCGGCCATCCATGATATAACGGTGACATCCGTATCGTTGCGTGCGGGTGAAATTGATCCGGCCAGATTCTTCACCTGGATCCAGAACATTACCCAGACACAGGGACCAAACATTCTGCGGCTCAAGGGCATTATTGCCTTCAAGGATGATCCGGACCGCTATGTGGTGCAGGGCGTGCATATGATCATCGAAGGTGATCATCAACGCGCATGGAAGCCGGAAGAGAAGCGTGAAAGCCGCCTTGTATTCATCGGACGCGAGCTTGACGCCAAAGAACTCAAAGCCGGTTTTGAAAACTGCCAACCAAAATAATATTGGAAACTGATGCCTACAGTTGCCCCACTCGACCTTGATGGTCATTGTCTTTATGCCTGCTTTATCAGTGGGATTCCTTTTTTTGCTCTGGCCGATGGAACCATCCACCGGCTGGACAATGGTCATCAGACCAGCATAGCCCATGACGGCCTTCTCAGCGCAACACTGACTTTCGACGGCAAAGCACTTCTGACTGGCGGCGAAGACGGCCGCGTTTGTGAAATGGCCGCAGATGGTACTCTCACAGAGCTTGCCAAGGTTGCCCGCAAATGGATAACGGCTGTTGCAAGCGGCCCTGCCGGCAGCGTCGCTTTCGCCTCCGGTCGCTCGGCCTGGGTGCGTTCATCCAACGGGAAAATACAGGAATACAAGCAGGAACGCAGCGTTGAAGGCATTGCCTTTGCACCCAAAGGTCAGCGTCTGGCAATCGCACGTTATAATGGTGCAACATTGATCTGGCCGGGGACAGAAGCAAAGCCTGTCGAGCTTGAATGGAAAGGCGCACATATTGGCGCACTCTTCTCGCCAGATAATCGTTTTTTGATCACCTCCATGCAGGAAAATGCGCTGCATGGCTGGCGTCTGGAAGATAGCAAACACATGCGCATGACCGGCTATCCGGCCAAAGTCAAAGACTGGTCATGGAGCGTGAAGGCCAAATGGCTTGCAACGTCCGGTGCACCGGCAGCAATCATCTGGCCTTTTGCCGGCAAAGACGGCCCGATGGGCAAAGCACCGCTTGAGCTGGGTCTGCGCGGTGACAGCATGGTGACAGCCGTTGCCTGCCATCCGCTCGAAGAGATTGCAGCGATTGGCTATAATGACGGCATGATTTTGCTGGTACGTTTTTCAGACCAGAAGGAAGTGTTGCTTCGCCGTCCCGGTAAAGGTGCGATCACCAGCATGGGCTGGGATGATCAGGGCACACGTCTCGCATTCGGCTCTGAAACGGGCGACTGTGGTGTCGTGGACATGACAACCACCTGATAGATTGAATAAAAGGCCTCAAACGAGGCCTTTTATTATTTGGATTTCATAGTGACCGTTGGGCCACCGTCTGGGCCAAGTGAGGCCACCCACTGGCTGATGGCTGACGCATCTTTTTCACCAAGCATATGATCTGCTTCAATAATACGCGCATCAACCTTTGCCCCGCCAGAGCGCAGCAAGGCTGAAAGAGCCGGGGCAAAAGGCGAATAAAGCTTGTCTGCCTCACCCGTGATCGTCAGCACGCGCGTCTTGCCAAGATTTGCAACCGATACATTATCCAGCACAGGCATAGAGCGCATCAGCACCGCACGCTTGACCAGATCCGGGTGCAGCATCATGGTTGCAGCCAGCAGATTTGCACCATTGGAGTAACCGACAAAGGTTGCATGGGGCAAATCAAGGTCCTTCTCGTCTGCAAGACGCGTGAGAAATGTCACAAATGCATTGGCTTCAAGCTTCACGTCTTTCTGGTCAAATTTGACGGGCGTGATGCGCTTGTACCAGCGCGTGCCACCATCCTGCATGATGCGACCGCGGACACCCAGCAATGTTGCACGCGGCCAGATTTTTGAAGCCATCGGCACAAGGCTCGTTTCATTGCCGCCCGAACCATGCAGCAGAACAATCAATTCATTCGATGCATTTTCCGGCTTATAGAAACGATAGATAAACCGCTTGCTGCGTGAAAAATTCTGTTCCGTCGTCGTTTCAACTTCCATATTTCTGTCACGCATTGTTACGCCCTCCCCGAGCCGCGGAGTGCCTGTTTCATCTTTCATCAAAGCAGAAATACCGTTTAGCACCATGCCCTGCGATTTGCTCACGACCTTCACAGGCCTGATCTCATTCATGATCTCATTGCCTGCAAATGCAGTGCTCGCTGTTGCTGCAAACGCCATCAATATGGCGGCTATAAACGTCTTCTTTACCATAAGCTCAACTTGCCACTTATATATTAACGAAGCTTTTAAGAGAGGTCTCAAGTTTGATCTGATCAGTGCTCTTAGGGTCAGGACCCTAACAGCCAAGTTTGAGCAAGAATGTGACGGAAACACGGAAAATTACAATCTGTTACATTCATGTTACACTTGTTTTGCGTATCAACAAGGCGTGAACCATAATGGGACAGCAAAAAAATCATTTTTTTGACGTCTTTAGTGCAATAATCCGCCCCATGATAAAGGATTTCTGGCAGAGAGGACTTCACCATGAGCAGCTTCAAGCCGGGCCGTTATTCTCCTGCCCGCCTCAATTCGAGCGATATAACGCCGAAGAACCTTTATTTACGCCGCCGCGAATTTCTTGTGGGCGCCGGTGCGATCGCTATAACCGGTTTTGCATCGCCTGCACTCGCTGATCCTTTGAAAGCTGCGGCTTCGGCCTATAAGATCGATGAAAAACTGACGCCCAAAGACGCTGTCACGGGCTATAATAATTTCTATGAATTTGGCACCGACAAGAGTGACCCTTCTGCCAATTCAGGAAACTTCAAACCATTACCATGGCGGCTGAAAATCGATGGGCTGGTCAAACAGCCAAAAGAATTCGACATGCAGGAACTGATTGCCAGAATGCCGCTTGAGGAACGTATCTATCGAATGCGTTGTGTTGAAGCCTGGTCAATGGTCATCCCATGGATTGGTTTTCCGCTTGCAAGCCTGCTTTCTCAGGTCGAGCCCCTTGGTTCTGCCAAATATATTGCGTTCACCGGTGTTGTTCGTCCCGAGGAAATGCCGGGCCAGACAGGGCTGTTTCAGGCGCTCGATTGGCCTTATGTGGAAGGCCTGCGGCTTGACGAAGCCATGCATCCGCTGACGATCCTTTCGGTCGGGCTTTATGGCGAGACCCTTCCCAATGCCAATGGCGCGCCTGTTCGCCTTGTTGTGCCATGGAAATATGGTTTCAAAGGCATCAAATCGATCACAAAAATAAGCTTTGTTGAAAAGCAGCCGCCAACATCCTGGCAGCAACAGGTCGCAGATGAATATGGCTTCTATGCCAATGTGAACCCGGATGTTGATCATCCGCGCTGGTCCCAGGCGACCGAACGCAGGATTGGTGAAGGCAGCTTTTTTAGCCCAAGCCGCCGTCCAACCTTGCCATTCAATGGCTATGGCGAGGAGGTTGCCTCACTCTATGCAGGCATGGATTTGCGGAAAAACTACTGATATGGCCACCCAAACCCCATCGATACGTATCAATGCGTTGAAAGTCTGGGGTCTGTATGTTCTGGGCTTTATTCCCGCATTTTGGACCTTTTATCTCGCAGCCACCGATCAACTGGGTGCAGATCCCGTCAAAAGCTTTGAGCATATACTCGGCCTATGGGGACTGCGTTTTCTCATTCTCACCTTATGCGTCACGCCTATGCGCGACATAACTGGCATCAGCCTGCTGCGTTATCGCCGGGCACTTGGCCTACTCGCCTTCTATTATGTTTTGATGCATTTTGCAGCCTATATGGTGCTGGATCAGGAGATGAACATCCCGGCTGTAATCGCCGATATCGTCAAACGACCATTCATCACCATTGGCATGATAAGTTTTGCTGTTCTGCTTCCCTTGGCACTCACCTCAAACAAGTGGTCAATCCGTAAGCTTGGAAAAGGCTGGATCAAGCTTCACAAGCTGGTCTATCTGGCGATAGCGGGCGGTGCTGTTCATTTTCTGATGTCCGTAAAAAGCTGGCCCGCGGAACCCGTAATTTATGCGGCAATTGTTGCGATGCTTCTGATATGGCGCATAGCAAGGCCATTCATAAAACGAAGCAAACAAATCAAATATCCACGCAAAGCCACCGTAATCATAAAGAAATAAGATAACAGATATTTTTCAATAGATTCTAATCTAACAGATAAATCGGCTTTCCCACAGGATAGGCGATGACATTGAACTGCAAATCATGCCAGTATCGCCACTTCTTTGATAAAAAGCGGCCAGCGAATACGGGATGTCCATGTTATCTATCTTGAAATCCAGACCTGTCCGCTTCACGGGAAAATTTCTATTCGTTCTGTTCGTTATAATCTTTGCTGTCTGGTCCAGCTTTGCAATGTGGTTTCAGCTCCCCTTCGGCAATGCTGTGCGTGGCTCGATCATCGTTGCCTGGCTGGCAATCGCCCTTTGGACAATTGCAGGTGAGCGAAAGCTCCATTGCCGGCGTAAAAGATTATTTTTCTGCCTGTTGGCTCTCATCATTCTTGGCTGGTGGTCCACCATCCGCCCGTCACTTGACCGCATCTGGGCACCTGAAGTGGCCCGTACCATCACCGGCAAGGTAGATGGCAATCTGGTCACACTCTATAATATACGTGATTTCGACTGGCGCACCGTGGATGACTTCACACCTGTCTGGAAGGATGAAACCTACAATCTCGACAAAATCACATCCGTCGATCTCTATCTGTCCTATTGGGCTGGCCCAGCAATTGCACATACATTGCTATCATTCGGCTTTGAAGATGGGCGCCATGTCGTCTTTTCAGGTGAAATCCGCAAGGAACACCACGAAACCTATTCGTCAATTGGTGGTTTTTTCCGCGAATTTGAACTGGCGATGATTGCAGCCGAAGAGCGCGATATTATTTTCCTGCGCACCAATGTCCGCCAGGAAGATGTCTATCGCTATGAAATAGACCTTTCACCTATAGCCGCCAAAGAACTGTTTCTGTCTTATGTAGAACAAGGCAACCAGCTTGCCCAAAAAGCCAAATTCTACAACACAGTGACGACCAATTGTACGACCATTATTTTCAAGATGGCACGCCTGCTTGATCCGGGCATCCCCTTTGATTATCGCGTCCTTCTGTCCGGCTATCTGCCCGCTTATCTTCATGATCATGGATGGATCAAGAATAATGGCAGCACCACGGAGGAAGCCCGCCAGCGCGCCTCCATTGACGAAAAAGCCAAAGCCGGTGGTCGTGAAGACTATTCACAGCGCATACGCCAATAAAAAACCCCGCTCAGGTGCTTGAGCGGGGTTTCCAGTCAATCAGCTATAATTATCAGATTGCAGCGGTAATGATGATTTCGACCTTGTAATCAGGCGTTGCAAGCGCTGCTTCACCGGTCGCGCGTGCTGGCGTATTGGCCTTATCAACCCAGCTATCCCAGACTGCATTCATTTCTGCAAAATCCTTCATATCTGCAAGCCAGATGATTGCCTGAAGAATTTTTGACTTGTCAGAACCGGCAGCTGCCAGCAGGCGATCAACTTCAACCAGAATGGCCTTTGTCTGATCCGTGACGCTTGCGCCCGGCTCTCCAACCTGACCGGCGAGATAAACAGTATTGCCGTGAACAACGGCCTGGCTCATACGTGGTCCGACTTCGATACGACGGATGCTCATGGTGAACTCCTCTTATGAATGCTGCGGATATCCCGCTTGTAAAAACAGAGCGCATCCCGAAAAATGAGAAAAGGTTTTCGGGTAAAGATGCGCGTCAAAACAACTATTCAGAGCGCCAATCTGATCCGATCAGATCGAAAGGCGTTCCCTTATGAAAGTCCCTGCATGTTTTGGCAATGGCTGATACATATATAGTGCCGAGAATTATTGACGCCCGATTGACTCTTTGCCCCCCTTTCCCTATAAGCCGCTCCACGTTCGCCCATAAGGGTTAATGGATGGCTTTTGCTATCCTTCTTATGGGAAAAGAACGCGCTCCTGTTCAATAGGGCGTGATCCTGAAACGTAACTTTGGATTTCAGACAAGATCATGTCCGTCGAAAAGACAGAACCAAGAAGGGCCGCACACCGCGGTATTAAATAAATGAAGCGCACATTCCAGCCATCCAATCTCGTCCGCAAGCGCCGTCACGGCTTCCGTGCACGCATGGCAACTGCCGGCGGTCGCAAGGTTCTCGCCGCTCGCCGCGCACGCGGTCGCAAGCGGCTTTCCGCTTAATCTTTCCCCGCGCGGCCAGCGCGGTGAATAAAGATATGAAAAAGCAGAAACAAATACTCCGCCTTCGCAAGAGAGCGGAGTTTTTGTCTGTCAGGAATGGTGAAAAACGGCGTGGTCCACTGTTTCTTCTGGAGGTCCGTGAACGGTCTGAAGAAGAATCAAAAGCTGCCAAAATTGGCGAAAAACCCCGCATAGGCTTCACCGTCACCAAGAAAAACGGCAATGCAGTGATACGCAATCGTATCCGTCGCAGGTTACGAGAAGCAGTTCGTTGTTACGTAGGGAGTGACATGGCGCTCTCGACAGACTATGTCATCGTAGCACGCGAGCAAGCACTTACTGCGCCCTTTTCGCAACTCACCGCAGAACTCTCCAAGCGCATTAAAGCGAAGGACAATCAGCGGAGCGAAAAGAAACGCCGAACGGAAAGACCGGAATCAGGACCCGTCGATGGAAAATAATCGTAATTTCTTCATAACCATTGCCCTGTCCATCCTCGTATTAACGCTGTGGCAAGTATTCTATCTGGGTCCTAAAACGGAAGCTCAGCGGGAACAGACACGCATTGAGGAGCAGCAGAGCCAGGCCCAGCAGACCACCCAGAGCGAGACGCCACAAATGCCCGGAACCTCCGGCGCAATTCCTGGCTTAAACGATGGTGCAGTCGCAGGCGGCACACTCACCCGCGAAGCAGCCGCAGCCCAGTCCCAGCGTGTGGACATTGATACAGCATCATTGCGCGGCTCAATCAATCTGACCGGCGCACGCCTTGATGATCTTTATCTCAAGAAATATCGTGAAACGGTCAACCCGAATTCACCTGAAATCGAACTGCTGGCCCCATCAAATCTCAAACAGGGATATTTTGTAGAGCTTGGCTTTACCGGCAATGAAACAACCGGACAGGTTCCCGGACCCAATACTGTCTGGGCGGTCGAGGGTAACAACAAGCTAACCCCGTCAACACCGGTTACGCTGACCTATACCAATGACAAGAACATCACCTTCCAGCGTGTCATCTCGGTTGATGATGCCTATATGTTCACCATTGATGACACGATCACCAACAATGCAGCCACACCAATTTCTCTTGCCTCTTATGGCCGCGTAACCCGCTTCAACCAGCCCGAACATGCAAGCGCCACCTATGTTCTTCATGAAGGACTTATCGGCGTCATGGGGCAGGACGGGCTTCAGGAAATCAAATATTCCAAGGTCGAAGACGACAAGGACATTTCATTCAAGGATGTAACAGGCGGCTGGGCCGGTATTACCGACAAATACTGGGCTGCAACGCTGGTTCCTGCGCAGAATGAAAAATTTACCGCCCGTTTCTCACACTTCACAGATGGTCGCCCGCGCTACCAGTCTGACATTCTGAGTGCTCCGGTTACCATTGATGCCGGTCAGTCGCAGGCAATCAAGAACCATGTCTTTGCCGGTGCAAAAGTCGTGCAGGACATCCAGAACTATCAGGACAATCTCGGCATCAAACAGTTTGATCTTCTGATCGACTGGGGTTGGTTCTACTTCATCACCAAGCCGATGTTCTATCTCATCGACTGGATCTACAAATTCTCCGGCAATTTCGGTGTGGCTATTCTGGTTGTTACCGTTCTGCTCAAGGGTGTGTTCTTCCCGCTTGCCAACAAGTCGTACAAGTCAATGGCGCGTATGAAGCTTGTGCAGCCCAAAATGACAGAAATCCGCGAGAAATATGCGGATGACAAAATGAAGCAACAGCAGGAAATGATGCGTCTCTACAAGGAAGAGAAGATCAATCCGCTTGCAGGTTGCTGGCCGGTACTGGTCCAGATTCCAGTGTTCTTCGCGCTTTATAAGGTCCTCTATGTCACCATCGAAATGCGCCATGCGCCGTTCTTTGGCTGGATTCATGACCTTGCAGCGCCGGATCCAACATCGATCTTCAACCTGTTTGGTCTTCTGCCTTATGCAGTTCCCGCATTCCTGATGATCGGCGCATGGCCAATTATCATGGGCATCACCATGTTCCTGCAAATGCGCATGAACCCGACGCCGCCAGATCCAACACAGGCGATGATCTTCACCTGGATGCCGGTTATCTTCACATTCATGCTGGCATCGTTCCCGGCTGGTCTCGTGATCTACTGGGCATGGAACAACACGCTTTCGATCCTCCAGCAGGGTTTCATCATGAAGCGTCAGGGCGTCAAGATTGAATTGTTTGACAATCTGAAAGACCTCTTCAAGCGAAAGCCGAAAGAAATAGAGAAGTAAACATAAAAGCCCGGCTCTGAGCCGGGCTTTTTTTGTGCTCCTTCATGCACAGCGGTTGACAATGCTGTGCGTAACCTTGATGCGTGTAGTCTACACAAAGACATATCAGGAAGACCCCATTGAGTGATCAGGACAAAAAGCAGGCAGCAGCCCAGTTAGCAGCCGATGCGACCCGTGCAGCACATGCAGCTCTGGTCGAAGAAGGACGTCTGCTGTTCAAAAAGTCATGGATATTCATCCGCGGTGTGCCTTCCATGAAGTTTCTGCCGCTGGAAGGTCCCGTTGAAATTGCATTTGCCGGACGTTCAAATGTCGGAAAATCATCGCTCATCAATGCGATTGTCGGCAAGAAAGCTTTAGCGCGTACATCCAACACGCCGGGCCGCACGCAGGAACTTAATTACTTCGTTCCCGATGGCTATTCCGGCGAGAATGGCGATCTGCCGCCGCTCGCACTCGTGGATATGCCGGGCTATGGCTTTGCAGAAGCTCCAAAGTCCCATGTCGATGCATGGACGCGGCTTGTATTCGACTATCTTCGTGGCCGTACGACATTGAAGCGCGTTTATTTGCTCATCGATTCACGCCATGGCATCAAGAAAAACGATGCCGAAGTGCTCGACCTGCTCGACAAGGCCGCCGTATCCTATCAGATTGTGCTGACCAAGATTGACAAGATCAAAGCTGCCGGCATTCCACGTTTGCTCGAAGAGACCCATGCGCTTACGAAAAAACGGGCAGCCTGTTTTCCCGGCATCATCACGACATCGTCGGAAAAAGGTCTGGGACTTGATGAATTACGCGCTGCAATCGCGCTTGTGGCCAAAGAATAATCCGAAACCATAAAGCAGTTTCCATATATCTGAGACTGCTTTAGAACGCTCCCGATTTGCCCTGTTGCCCGCAATGGAAACGACGATGACGACCTTTGAAAATCCTGAAATGCAAGCACGGCTCCTTTCCGCAGCCCTGCCCTATATGCAGCGTTATGAGAACAAGAATGTCGTGGTGAAATATGGTGGCCACGCCATGGGCAACCCGGAACTGGGCAAGGCATTTGCACGCGACATCGCACTTTTAAAGCAATCCGGCATCAATCCGATTGTCGTGCATGGCGGCGGTCCGCAGATTCAGGCCATGCTGACCAAGCTCGGCATTGAATCGCGTTTTGAAGGCGGTTTGCGCGTCACCGACGAAAAAACGGTTGAAGTGGTGGAAATGGTGCTGGCCGGTTCCATCAACAAGGAAATCGTCGCCCTCATCAATGCAGAAGGCGAATGGGCCATCGGGCTTTGCGGCAAGGACGGCAACATGGTTTTTGCACGCAAAGCGCATAAGACCATTATTGACCCCGATTCCAACATTGAAAAAGTGCTTGATCTTGGCTTTGTCGGCGAGCCGGCTGAAGTTGATCGTACATTGCTTGATCTGCTCGCACGCTCGGAAATGATTCCGGTTATTGCCCCTGTTGCGCCGGGCCGTGATGGTCACACTTACAATATCAATGCAGACACTTTTGCAGGGGCGATTGCCGGTGCATTGGCTGCAACACGTCTTTTATTCCTGACAGATGTTCCGGGCGTTCTCGACAAGGACAAGAAACTTATCAAGGAACTCTCGGTTGCCGATGCGCAGGCACTGATCAGGGACGGAACAATTTCCGGCGGTATGATCCCCAAGGTCGAAACCTGTATTGATGCAATCCGCCGTGGCGTTGAAGGCGTTGTCATTCTCAATGGCAAGACACCCCATTCAGTGCTGCTTGAATTGTTCACCGAACATGGTGCCGGCACGTTAATCGTGCCGTAATGGAGACAGCACGTTAATCGTGCCGTGATAAACCATGGCTAACCAACCTGACGCTCTTGCCTTTGCTCACGTCACCGACTGGGTGTTTGACCTCGACAATACACTCTATCCGCATGCTGCCGATCTGTTCTCACAGATCGACGTGCGGATGACAAACTATGTCGAAAAGCTGCTTAATCTGCCCCGTGACGAAGCCCGCAAGATTCAGAAACAGTTTTATCTGGAATATGGCACAACGCTCAAAGGTCTGATGGAATGTCATCAGATTGATCCGGACGATTTTCTCAAACATGTCCATGATATTGACTATTCATGGCTGAAACTTGATCCAGCCTTAGGCAAGGCAATCCGTGCCCTGCCCGGTCGCCGTTTCATCTTCACCAATGGTGATCGTGGCCATGCAGAACGCGCTGCCCGTCAACTTGGTATTCTCGATGATTTCGACGATATTTTCGACATTGTTGCAGCCGACCTGATACCCAAACCGGAACGCGCCACTTATGACCGTTTTCTTGGCACCTTTGGCATTGACCCACAAAAAGCAGTGATGTTCGAGGATCTGGCGCGTAATCTCGTTGTGCCAAAAACCCTCGGCATGAAGACCGTGCTGATTGTGCCGAATAATTTTGAACCAACCTTCTCCGAAATTTGGGAAAGTGATCCTGAATTTACCGATCAGGTCGATTATGTGACCGACAATCTGACGCAATTTCTGCAAACTATCATTGCAAACTGATAAAAAAGCCCGGTTGTGATCAACCGGGCTTTTCCATTCTCAATCAGAGCTTATAGAAACTCTTGATCTCGTCCCAGGCCTCGTCGGCAGTATCGACAAAGGTCAGCAACTCAATATCGGCGGGCGAAATTGTGCCCTGCTCTGCCAGAAATTCGATATTGATTGCCTTGCTCCAGAACTCTTTGCCAAACAGGATCAGCGGCATACGTTCCATGCGATCGGTCTGGATAAGCGTCATCGCTTCAAACAATTCATCCATGGTGCCAAAGCCACCGGGGAAGACGCAAATAGCCTTCGCACGCATCAGAAAATGCATTTTACGCAATGCAAAATAATGGAAGTTGAAGCACAATTCCGGCGTCACATAGCTATTGGGTGCCTGCTCATGCGGCAACACAATATTAAGACCAATGGTCGGTGCTCCAACATCAGCGGCACCGCGATTTCCTGCTTCCATCACGCCCGGGCCACCACCCGTCACCACGATGAACTCACGATAATAGGTGCTGGCCGAATATTCTGAACAGATACGGGCAAATTTGCGTGCTTCTTCATAATAACGCGAATTTGCTTCAAGATTCTTCTTCTGCAATTCGTTTTTTGCCGCCCATGCCTCACCGCCCGGCTCAGGAATACGTGCGCCACCAAACATCACAACCGTCGACTTGATGCCACGATCAGCAAGAATGAGTTCAGGCTTAAGAAGCTCAAGCTGAAGCCGGATGGGGCGCATATCGCGCCGCGTCATAAAATCATCATCCATGAAAGCAAGGCGATAGGCTTCAGCCTCGGTCTGAGGCGTTTTGGGCACGGTACGCGCCTGCTTAACGGCCTCCTCAGAATTCGGGAAAGGCGTCCAGCCAGTCTTCTCCATTGGGTTCATGCTTGCCTGCTCCTTCAATTTCAATGCATATTGATGACTTAGCATCATTTTCAGTGTTAAATTCTTAACCTGGCGCAATTGCGTTCAGATATTTCACACAATAACGCGATTGACCCCTATCCTGCCTTCGCTTAATCACTTGGCTGACAACTGCCGGCCAAAAAGACGGCAGCCGCTTATCCTGCCATTTTATGGAGACCGCCCTATGACCAAGCCAGATCTCGCCTCCCTTGAAAAGGTCATTGAAAAGGCTTTTGACGAACGCGATGGCGTCAACACCACAACGCGCGGCGAAATCCGCGATGCTGTGGAGCAATCGCTTTTCTTACTCGATCGCGGTGAAGCGCGTGTGGCAGAAAAACAGGCTGACGGCAACTGGCAGGTTAATCAATGGCTCAAGAAAGCAGTGCTTCTTTCTTTCCGCCTCAACCCGATGCAGATCATCAAAGGCGGCCCCGGCAATGCTTCGTGGTGGGACAAGGTTCCTTCCAAGTTTGACGGCTGGACAGCCAATGAGTTCGAACAGGCAGGTATTCGTGCTGTTCCAAACTCAGTTGTGCGCTATTCAGCCTATATCGCACCCAATGCGATCCTGATGCCGTCTTTTGTCAATCTCGGCGCCTATGTCGATGAAGGCACGATGGTCGACGCATGGGCAACCGTCGGCTCCTGTGCCCAGATCGGCAAGAATGTGCATCTTTCAGGCGGCGTTGGTATCGGCGGCGTTCTGGAACCCATGCAGGCTGGTCCAACCATCATTGAAGACAATTGCTTCATCGGTGCGCGTTCGGAAGTTGTCGAAGGCTGTATTGTCCGCGAAGGCGCCGTGCTTGGCATGGGTGTGTTCATTGGCAAATCAACCAGGATTGTCGACCGCGCAACCGGCGAAATCTTTTACGGTGAAGTGCCGCCCTATTCGGTTGTGGTTGCCGGCACCCTGCCGGGTAAGCCATTCCCGAATGGCGAAGCTGGTCCGGGCCTCTATTGCGCTGTGATTGTAAAGCGCGTCGATGAAAAAACCCGTTCAAAAACCTCGATTAACGAATTGCTGCGCGACTAATTTGTCAATATTATCAAAGAAAAAGGCGAAGCTCGTAAGCTTCGCCTTTTTTGTATCAGCAAACAGAAAACTTATTTCTGGTAGCTTGAAGGCGATGCATCACCAAAACGATGTGCAGAACCATCTGTGTTCGTCTGTGTCTGGATCGATGCAGGAGCAGTATAATCAACACCGCGTGTTGCAACCGGAGTACGATCACTCGCATAAAGATTTGCAGGCTCGCCAACATGTGGATTTTCAGCGAAAGCAGCGCCGGCACTAAGAGCAAGAGCAGCAGCAGCAAGAACAAACTTATTCATTTTCTATCTCCTTAGTCATTAGAACAACGTTCTATGCGTCGTCCTCATGCACCTCAGATGGGTGACAGTGATAAAAATTTCCAGTCACGAAAATGTTTTCATAATCACATAATTGTGCACAAAAACCGACATCCGTGCATAAATATAATAAAAATTATTATTTATTATCATGTATTTAAATCATATATCAGCATTCACACATTTGTTATTGTGTCAATTTTGTTCGATTTTTGTGAACAGTGCGTCATCATTTATTGTAAAAGAATAGCGAACAATAAAGCGGTTTTGATCATGATCGCTTGGCTTATAGATTTCACTCCCAAAAGAAACAGCACTGGAATCAAAAAAGGGACCGATCAATCGGCTCCTTCACGGCAGGGTGTTTCTTAAAACCGGTCTAGTTACTCGCTACAGCCACAGAGCGTCCAGTAATAGAAACCCATTGACCGGCATGGGCGGGCGACTGCATCTTGATATAGCGATAAGAGGTCTTCTCAACCGGCAAGACCTCCTTGCGCATATTATCGAGTATATAATCACCCTGGTCGGTGCGAACGCTCAGCACAATATGCGCTTCACTCCCCTGCACCATGGTAATCAGAAGCTGTGACGGATGCATGCCACGCGCAATCAGTCTGGCACGTTTCAACAGAACATAGTCCTCGCAGTCACCTTTGCCATTCTTCGGAATGGTCCAGTAATCACGCTTGCCATAATTCTGCTGATCGGAAACCGGCTTGATAGCCGCATTCACGGAAGCATTGACGCTTTGCAGCACCTTCATACGTTCCGGTGTCAGCTTCATCGGTCGCAAAGCACGGTGTGCGCCACAATCACGCGGACTACGCTTGCAATAATCAAGATGACCATAAGGAATGCTGGTGAAGCCGCCCGCTTCACTCCATTGCCCCGCCTGAGCAGGAACAGATAATAGTCCAATTGTTAAACCTGCAACGGCAGAAACCAGTAAACGCATGGCGGATTCCCATTTTTAAAAACACTCCGAAGAGCATTTTCTGAAATTATTCCCCGTTGACCGGTCCGTTTCCCGGATCTCGTTATCAACCTTTTTTTAACTAACGATGACAAAGCCCCTCTGGTCAAGGAAAATTCATTCTGCAATTGCAGCGATCTGGGAAAAGCTGCGATTTTGGTGCGTCCTCGAACTTGTTTATCTAGGCTCAGGACCCTAAAGAGGCGATTGCTATTTCATCTGGAAGCTTCACGATCTAATCTCAGCCCATACGATTCTCAGAACAAAGCTTTGACATTATGAGCCTTCCTGCAAATCCCGCCGAAAACCTTGCTGCTCTCATTCGCTGCCCGTCCGTGACACCCGCCGAAGGCGGTGCGCTGACAGTTCTGCAAGCTATGCTCGAGCCAATGGGCTTTTCCATTCAGCGTCCTGTCTTCACTGAAGAGGGCACGCCGGATATTGAAAATCTCTATGCCCGCAAATCCGGCAATGGTGCGCATCTGATGTTTGCCGGACACACCGATGTCGTACCACCGGGCAATGAGAGCGACTGGAAGCATCCGCCATTCTCTGCCGCTATAGAAGACGGCATCATGTATGGCCGCGGCGCTGTGGATATGAAAGGCGGCATCGCCTGCTTTGTGGCCGCTGTCGCGCGTCACATTGAAAAACATGGCAATCTCAAGGGCAGTATCTCCTTCCTCATCACCGGCGATGAAGAAGGACCGGCCATCAACGGAACTGAAAAACTGCTGCAATGGGCCAAAGAGCGCGGCGAAACATGGGATGCGTCGCTTGTGGGCGAACCAACCAATCCTGACACACTCGGCGACATGATCAAGATCGGGCGCCGTGGCTCAATATCCGGCACGATCACAGTGCATGGCACACAAGGCCACGTTGCCTATCCGCATCTTGCAGAAAATCCGGTGCGCGGCATTACCACCCTGATCGATAGCCTGCTTTATCCAGCCTTTGATGAAGGCACGGATGACTTTCAGGCCAGCAATATGGAAGTCACGACCATTGACGTTGGCAACAAGGCCACCAATGTCATTGCAAACAAGGCGAGCGCTTCCTTCAGTATCCGTTTTAACAACACATGGACCGCAGACAGTCTGAAGGCTGAAATCATTTCACGTCTTGAAAAGGCTTCGCGCAATGAGCGTTTTCGTCCGGGCCGTAAAACGCCAATCAACTATGAACTGAGCTGGCGCGAACACCCAAGCCATGTCTTTCTCACCCGCGATGAAAAGCTGATCGGAACGCTGACCGCTTCTGTGGAAGCTGTAACCGGCAAACGCCCGCAACTCTCCACCTCAGGCGGCACATCGGATGCGCGTTTCATCAAGGATTATTGCCCGGTCGTCGAATTTGGTCTTGTCGGTCAAACCATGCATATGGTCGATGAGCGCGTAGCTCTTGCTGATCTTGAAGGATTGACGCAAGTTTACGAACGCTTCATAGCCGACTTTTTCGGATAGGATCAACAATGCCGAGTCTGGATAATATTCTCAGATATTTCACAGGCGTCTGGAAAATGATGCTTGGCCGCAAGGACGGCCTTGCCTATCTGGACATATCGGCAGAAGATTTCTGGGCATCATTTTATGCGATCATAATTGCCCTGCCGCCACTTCTTGCAACATGGGTGGCCTATGCAGCCGATCTCACCGCGGGGCGCGACGAGGCAGGTCTTCGGCTGGCCATAGTCTTTCGAGCTGCATGTGTTGATATGGCTGCCTGGGTGATACCGATCATTCTAGTTGGCCTGATTGCCAAACGTATCGACATTGCAAACCGCTATGCCACCTATGTGATTGCGACCAATTGGGGCAGTGCACTTCTGGCATGGCTTTTTGCACCAATCACGCTTTTACAACTGTTTTTTCCGGGATTTCTCGATGTCGCAACATTGTTCGCATTCGTGCTCTTCGGAATATCAATCATCCTGAGCTACCGGCTGACATTCATCGCTCTCCAGCGCCCCCACAGCTATGTGGCGCCATTCTTTGCCTGCATGTTTTTCGGCTCACTGTTTATCACAGTGTTCCTGCAACAGCTTTTTGGCATCGGAATCAGCGCACAAACATTCTAAAACGGAAATGGGTAATCAACACCAATAAGGTAGAGACCATAAGGCGGCGCAACCTGACCACAAGCCTTGCGGTCTTTTGCCTCTAAAGCTGCCTGCAAATCATCCGCCGTCCAGCGGCCAATGCCAACTTCCATCAGGCTCCCCGCAAAGGAGCGCACCTGATTATGCAGAAACGAACGCGCAGAAACGCGCATTTCGACATAGTCACCATTGCGTGTGACATCGAGCCTGTCGAGCGTCTTGACCGGGCTTTTTGCCTGACATTGTGTTGCACGAAATGTCGTAAAATCATGCTCACCAAGCAACCGCTTTGCCGCCTCATGCATCATTTCGTGATCAAGGCGCTTCTGCACCCACCATACCCGCTGATAATCAATTGCCAGCGGTGAGCGACGATTGTGAATGCGATAAAGATAGTGCCGGGCACGCGCCGAAAAGCGCGCATCAAAAGCATCTGTCGTCTTCTCGACATTGAGAATGCTGATACGCTCATCCGCCATAACCAGATGTGCATTCAGGGCATCACGCACTTTCGCAGCACCCCAATCCTTGGTCAGATCGACATGAATAACCTGCGCAATCGCATGAACGCCTGCGTCAGTCCGGCCAGCCGCACTCAATGTCAGATCCTCGCCGCAGAACCTCTTGAATGCCTGCTCAATTGCATTCTGCACGGCATGGCCGTTTTCCTGCCGCTGCCAGCCGACATAGGGCATACCGTCATATTCGACCGTGATCTTGTAACGAGGCAACGCTCAAAGAACCTTCGTCACTTGCGCACCACGCAGAAAATCCTGCGCGACCAGAGGCTTGCCGCCCGAACGTTGCAGCGTCACAAGCCGCACCGCACCATCCCCGCAAGCAATCGTCAGACGATCATCGAGGATCGTTCCCGGAACGCCACTGCCGTCGACCCCAATGGCCTCACCTAATGTGGAACGCTGGAGTTTCACACGTTCAACCACACCATTGATTTCCATCTCGCACCAGGCGCCCGGAAATGGTGAAATGCCGCGGATCGTATTGTGAACATCCTTTGCAGGCTTTGACCAGTCGATACGTGCTTCCGCCTTGTCGATCTTGGCGGCATAGGTCACACCCTCTTCCGGCTGCGCCTGAAGTGTGAGACTGTCACGCTCAAGCGCACCCAGCGCACGAACCATCAGATCAGCACCAATCATGCTCAAACGATCATGCAGCTCGCCTGCGCTCATATCCGGGGTGATTGCAACCTTTTCGGCCATGGCGACCGGCCCCGTATCCAGCCCCGCATCCATCTTCATGATCATCATGCCGGTTTCTGTATCGCCCGACATGATCGCACGTTGAATAGGTGCCGCCCCACGCCAGCGCGGGAGAAGCGAGGCATGACCATTGTAACATCCAAGACGCGGCGCATCGAGAATTGCCTGTGGCAGCAGCAGACCATAGGCGACCACGATTGCAACATCTGCTTCAAGACTTGCAAATACGTCCTGCTCTTCCGTGCCTTTCAGACTTTTCGGCGTGAAAACCGGAATGCCGAATTCCTCAGCCTTTTCATGGACGGGTGATTTGGTCAATTCCAGCCCACGGCGGCCAGCCGGACGCGGTGGCTGCGAGTAAACGGCAACCACGTCATAGCCCTGTCCGATGATGGCTGTGAGAATTGGCACCGAAAAATCCGGTGTTCCCATAAACACGATCCGCATCACAAAACCTTGTTCGATGCACGCTGGCTTGCGAGCTTTTTAAACTTCTTGATGACCATATCACGCTTGAGCTTGGAAATATGATCGATAAACAACACGCCATTGAGATGGTCGATCTCATGCTGCAGGCAGGTCGCCATCAGCCCATCCGCATCAATAGACTGCGCTTTGCCATCCACATCAAAATAATTGACCTTGATGCTCGCAGGACGCTCAACTTCCGCATAATAATCCGGGATAGACAGACAGCCCTCTTCATAAACGCTGCGTTCGTCGGATGAGGATACAATCGTCGGATTGATAAAGACCTGAGGAGTCTTTGGCTCATCCTCCTTGGCCAGATCAATAACCAGCATCTGAAGAGGCTCGCCAACCTGAATGGCGGCCAGCCCAATGCCCGGCGCGTCATACATGGTGTCGAGCATGTCGTCGGCAAATTTGCGCAACTGATCATCAAAGCGCTCAACAGGCTTGGACAGCTGGCGCAATACGGGATCGGGAAGGATAATGAGCGGTTTTATAGACATTTGCTTCACGTAATCGCTTGCGTGAGAATCGTCAATTGCAGATTGAAAAATGTTCTCGTTTTGATCTCATCAACTCGTCACGAATCAGCTAAGCTTGCGCAATGGAAAACCAGAATCTCTTGAACGAACCGCTTCTGAAGCTTGGCGCAACCTCTTTCACGCTGGGCGATATCCTGCTTGCAGGCATTATTGTGCTGGTAGCTTGCCTGGCAATTTTTCTGATTGCGGCAGCGCGTTCAGCGCGTCTTCGTGCGGTTGCGGAAGCGCAGGCTGAAGATCGCGCCCGTGATGCTGAATACCGCATGGCGGAGATTCTCAAAGCCCAATCCGAAATGCAGGGCCGGATGCAGACCATGGCCGAAGTCTTCGGCTCACGACAGGCAGAGCTGAACCAGTCGATCCGCGAACGGCTTGATGGCATGACGCACCGCATCGGCCAGACCATGACCGAACAGACCCGCTCGACCCACGAAAATCTTGCAAAGCTTCAGGAGCGCCTTGCGGTCATCGACACGGCGCAGAATAATATTCAGTCGCTCGCCGGACAGGTCGTGCAATTGCAGGCCATTCTTGCCAACAAGCAAACGCGCGGCGCTTTCGGCCAATCGCGCATGGAAGCAATCATCGCTGATGGCCTGCCGCAAGGCGCTTACGAATTTCAGGCCACACTTTCCAATGGCACCCGCCCGGACTGTCTTGTGCGCATGCCAAACAATGCGCCTTCACTGGTCATTGATGCAAAATTTCCGCTTGAAGCCTGGAACTCCATGCGCGAAACGGAACAGCCGGAAGCGCGTAAGACAGCCGTTGCGCAATTCCGCCGCGATATGGAAGTCCATATCAAGGATGTCTCCGACAAATATCTGATCACCGGTGAAACTCAGGATACAGCTTTCCTGTTTGTGCCGTCAGAATCTATTTTTGCGGATATTCACGAGCATTTTGAAGCGCTGATCCAGCGTGCACATCGGGCGCGGATCGTGATTGTCTCGCCATCGCTGCTGATGCTGTCCATTCAGGTTATTCAGGCAATCCTCAAGGATGCGCGTATGCGCGAACAGGCACATGTCATTCAGGGTGAAGTGATACGGTTGATGGAAGATGTCGGCCGCCTTGATGAGCGCGTGCGCAAGCTGCAAACCCATTTTATACAGGCAAACAAGGATATCGACGATATTCTCGTATCTTCAAACAAGGTGACGAAGCGCGGTGCAAAAATCGAAGCACTCGAATTCGGTCCGCCCCCCGGTGAGGAACCGCATCAATCAACGCGCCAGCCAGAAAATACGACTCCCCAGATGCGCCTGCGTATAGTGGATGAAGATTAGGGTCAGGACCCTATCTTACCTGAAGCTTTGCTTTGACAAACACATCATAGCGGGTGCTTTTGCCCAATATCTGATGCGATGGCTTTCTGATTCCTGCCATTGGCTCCGCCCGCAAAGGCCATTTCAGCACAACACGGTTTTGCGCATATTCCAATGCAACCTGCATCAGCCTTTCCGAATCCGGGTCCGTTCCGACAATCTCGCGTATCTGCCGCATTTCCTTTTTAACAAGCGCTGAATTTCCACGTGGCGGATGCATTGGATCGACCAACACGACTTGCGGCCTCAGCTCTGGCAACAAAAGACTTGAATCTCCGTAGAGCAAAGTCATTCGAGCCACTGTCTCAGCATATTTACCGCCTTCGGCAGCCGCCCGTGCCAGCCCTTCTGCAAGAAGAGCATGCATTTTTTCCGAACGCTCAATCAGCGTAACCTTTGCACCCAGTGACGCCAGCAGAAATGCATCGCGGCCAAGCCCTGCTGTTGCATCCACAATATCGGGCGCGAGACCTTTTGCGAGGCCCGCGGCTTTGGCAAGAGCCTGCCCTCGACCTTCGCCCGACCGAAACCTGTGGCCAACAGCACCGCCGACAAAATCAACAACAAGCCCGGATGCTTCTGTTTCTTGATGCATGGCTATTCTTAAAACGGACAAGGAGCAGAAAAAGTAATATCATTTCCATCAGGATGTCTGAAAGTCAGTTCCTGAGCATGCAGCATCAAACGATCGGCTGCGGCAAGTGCATCAGCCTCAGCATAAAATTCATCACCAAGTATCGCATGTCCGAGCGCTTTCATATGCACGCGCAACTGATGCGTTCTGCCGGTTAATGGAAAGAGTTGCAGCCGGGTTGTTTTTTCATGCCGATGAAGAACTTGCCAGCGCGTCTGCGCTGACTTGCCATTTTCATAATCCACATGATGGCGAGGTTTATTATGAAGATCAATGGCGAGAGGAAGGTCGATAAAACCTTCATCCTTATCGACTTGTCCCCAAACCTCGGCAATATATTGTTTTTTTGTCGTCCGCGCTTCAAACTGCGCAGCAATTGCTGCATGGGCTTTGCGATTGAGTGACATCAGAACAAGACCTGATGTGTCCTTATCCAGACGATTAATCATCAATGCATTGGGAAATTTCTTTTGAACACGGGTAGCGAGGCTGTCAGACAGCACAGGATGCCTTCCAGGGACAGATAAAAGTCCGCTTGGTTTATCCAGTACCAAAATATCCGCATCAAGATGTATGATCGCAACATACGGCTCCAATGGCGGATGATAAATCGGAAGTTCAGACTCTGCTACATTCATAGAGATCATCTAGCACAGATTGACTCTGCGCGAGAAGTACTCGGCGACCAGTAAAATCGATGCTACAGCATCGCAACCGAGAACACTTCAGCCTGAAGACTGAACGACCATCATGACTTGGCCTGATGGTCGCTTCAATTTTCCCCTGCTATTCCTCAGAGAAAGCTATTTATTCGGCTGCGACGAGAGCCGCACTCCTATTTGGAAAGAAGGTTTGCAGTTCTGCGACCGCATCATTGATCCTGCTTAACAGCGGCTCGGATGACAGGCGGTAATCGGTAAAATCGCGCTCGGATGCATAGACCGCAGTCGGAAGACTATGTGCCGAAAAAAAACCGAACAAGGGCCGTAACTGGTGCTCCACAATCAGCGCATGCTTGTCGCCACCACCTGTCGCGGCAATCAGAACAGGTTTGCCGCGCAGGTCCTGCGGGTCAATGAGATCGATCAAGTGCTTGAATAGCCCGGGATAAGATCCCTTGAAGGTCGGAGAACCGATCACCAGCACATCCGCAGCAATAATTTCGTCAAGAACAGCTTGGGCCTGATCATCAAGATCCTTGCGCCACAAGGCCCGTCCGAGGGAGGGACCGACATCGTGGAGATCATAGCTTCTGGTATCAAAACCGTAATCGACACTGGCGCGTTCAGCGATATGCTGCACGAGCGACAGCGTTTTTGAAGGTCGATTGAAACTGCCGGCCAGACCAACAAGTTTTAAGGCTGTCATTGGGTATTCCTTCCTGGAGTCGTCCTAATATTGCCCTCACCCGACACTATTGGAAGAAATAAAAACCTTAGTTTTCTGACTATGTAAAAATTTGTGCCCATGAATCCGGGCCGTTAGCGAAACCTATCTGGATACCAGCTCTCGTCTATACTGCAGGGAATTCATAGGCATAATTGCCAACAACCAAACCACCAATATGATTGAATTAACCTCAGTTGCGCCCATTCCCACATCAATTTTATTATTGAGACGTATTGCTTGGTGTTGATAATAGGCGTCCCTTGAACACCAAAAGCCCCGTCATTTCTGATCGGGGCTTTTGCATAAGTAGCTGATATAGCTTTGTTTCTTGGTTGCGGGGGCTCGCAACTACCGATACCGACATTCGCTTGAAATAGCGATCTAGCAATATTAAAATTAAGGTCAGACAGAGTACACTGAAAATTCGCTGCGGATTTCGGCCAGGTCAGCTCGCTTCTTTCCAGATCGGCAATAATCTTATCGGTTACTTGTTTGTAGACATCTGTTTTCACTGTTTTCATTTCCTTCTTCATTTGATCGGGTTGCGCATGCAACCGATCTGCCCCTCTGGCGAAGGGAGAGGGAAACCTTCCAGACCAAAACGTTCGGGGTGGTGCGGGTGCAGGCGAACGCCGAGCCACGGCCCGGATGTTTTTGCCCAAAGGGCTTGGTCTTGACGGAGGATGGGCTGCAAGCCCCCAAACAGAAAGCGGTAATATCGCAGGGCGCGTAAAAGAGCCCTGCTCAGCAAAAGGGCCGCGAAATGCGGCCCGTCAAGCGCAAGGGATAGAATCCGAATGGCCGAGACCACTGGCTCGGTTCACAACAGCCCGGTCCTGTCCGTCACAGGATGCGGCATTTGGTGAAACACCTGATCCACAGAGTCAGAAAACCAGTTTTATATATAGAAGCGATAAGAGGGATTGGGTGTCGCGTTATCCGACAACTCGCACATCAGTTCCCCTACACGCCGTGCAAAGAGCAGCGTGATCGGGAAACGGGTAATCCCATCGCTGGAATTCCAGTTCATTTTGGTCAATGCCAGGATTTCCTCCGCGCGTGCCCGAATGTCGGTTTCACCGCAAGAGCCGATTTCCAGTGGTGCCGGAATGTGCATCCCAGGGAACTCGTTCCACCACGGGATATATCCGCTCGTGAAAAGATAGGAATGACCATCCAGCGAACACAACGTGCCGCGCCATGGTTCTTCTGTTCCTTTGCGAACGACTCGAAACGAGGTATTGCGCAGCCAGATCAGATCACAGTTGGCGACCCGATCTTTGGCAGCCGTCCGAAAGCCCCGCTCTTCTTCTGGCTGATAGTTTGTCGTCTTATGGATCACGACACGGTCGGGTGTCACTCCGGCTCGCCGCTCGTACTCTTCGAGTATTTGCTCAAGCAATTGACGCGCTTGCGCTTCGTTCAGATAGGGTTGGCGATCACGCTTCTGGTCATGATCGATGCTCGCCCCTTTGATCGCGTAAGGTTCGATATCTGTCGAATAGGCCTGCGCCACACTGGCATAGACCAGATGCCCGCCACGCTTTTTCATGTGGTGAAAGGAAATCCCGACAAAGCAGACATTCTTCGGCAGGTCAGCAGGCCGCCACGGGATGCCCTTGGATTTATAATAGATGGAAACGGCAGCGTTCCAGACACGAGTAGCCTGACTTTGCCCCTTATCGTCTGGCCGTTCGATTGTGTCCCGTCTAACGACCTGGATCGGAACAGCCTGGCTATCAGACATGATCTTGGCTTTAAGGGCACGGTAGAACGTTCGGAACAGCAAATCGTCTGCCATCGTATAGAGGGCACTCGCCGCTTCAAGCTCGTCTGGCGAGGGCTGAAAGAGCGCAAGCTGGTCGCTTTCCTCCTCGGCGCGCAAAAATTCCAGCGCCCGGCGTTCTTCTGGTGACAAGCCGGGGTTCATGACGCGCAAATCACCGAGTTCAGGCTTGATGCACAGGATTATGCAGTCCGGGGCCTCGTCCCCGTACAGACTGCTGATCTCGTATTCGAAGAGCTCGACCAGTTCGCCGAATTTTTGGCCCTTTTGTGCCTCACGAAAAAGCTGATCATATTTCGAGGAAGCAACGATCCGCCTGTGCCGTTTCTCCATGATGAATTTTGCATTCAAGGCCTTTTCTAGTCCCGGCCAATTCCGAAATCGCGCGGAGTTGTTCTCCTTCGCCGGAATGAAAGTCTCAAATCGCGACAGCCATGCAACGGCAGCATCGATATCCTCCGATAGGCCTACAAAGCCCAGCTTGATCTGCCGCAGACCCGTGTTATCAGACGGTCCATTCTTTGGCAGTCCCCGGCGTGGATCGATGTCGGTTTTCGCATTAGAAAACTCGATTCTGGGCTCACGCAGTACGTCGATTTTCATTTGAATCGTCATGATCCACCAGCCCTTCTTCTGTTACATCCTGGGTGTAAAAACTGCCTTCCAGCACCAAATCAGGCACGTTTTCATCACCGATATTTATCGTTTGTCCTCCTTGGGATAGGAATCGCCCCCAGAACACGAGATCGCTCTCGACATTGGTATTTCTATCGAAGCGAATGCGACGCGTAGCGCGGCTTGTCCGCATGTATCCCGGCAGCGGCGTGATGCCGTCCTGCTTCGTGAACATATAGAACGGCTTGATCCGGACACCCCACCCATTGCCCAAGCGCACGATCTCGTAGCCGAAGCCTTCACATTCGAACCAAGGCTTTCCGTCATCACCGCGCTTTTTGACAACATCGCGTCTGATGCCCTTCCGCCGTGGCGTGTCATAAACAATGGTTCTGTTGTCTTTATTCCTGCTCTGGAAATAGGCACGTTTCGCCGGATGGCCTTTCTTCGTCTTTTCAACGACAAGGCCGTCCTTCTCAAAGGACCGAATATGCTGCTCAAAATGCTTGCGTATCAGCCAAGCAATTTTCCGGTGCAGCACAATGTCTGAATCCGCCTCTGTCAGTGAGATGACTGTCGCCTCTTCCAAAAGGGCATTCGCGAATAAAAGGTTGGCGATAGGGGCAGGCAAGAACGTCCACAAATCGCCGCTGCGGCGCTCATAGACAAAGGTACCGGCTTCATGCAGCGGAACGTCCCGCCCCAGATCGACGCCCTCTCTGATCTTGAGGCGCGTAATCGTCTCCGGCAAAGCGGAGAACATCAGCGAGTTTATCGTGTAAGTACCCACAGGGCGGGTGTCGATCGACACGGAGGCTGATCCCGCAGAAGCGCCCGGCCTGAAAAGCTTGGCAAGGAATCCATCCTCCCCCGGCGGGAAAGCGAATGACGCAGAGCCCCCAGCTTCGAAACAAAGATCGAGGGTGTCGGATAACCCAGTACCCGCGCGTTCCATGGCGCTGATCCCAAAGAATACATCGCATAGGGTTCCGTTGCGGAGATCGCTGAACTCCGGCACGGGAGAGAACGCACCTTCATCATTTGTCTCAAGTCGATTTTTCGACTGCGCAGACATTCCACCAGGGTTGGAAAAGCACACGGCAGAATTTCCGTCCACGTCGATTTGACTCGGCGCAACCATCTCATAATCCCGGTGAACGATCATGTTGACCAGCATTTCAATCAAGGCCCGTTCAGGGTATGCGGCGCGCGTATAATGCTTTTGCTTGCCTTTAACCTTGATGATGGGATTGACGTCTTTGCTTTCCAGCCACTCAAGCAATGCACGATATTGAGAGATGAGATTGCCTTCGAAAACGATGCGCCTCTTTCCGGAAATAGTCGCGGAAATCACAGAGTGCGGAAAGAAGCGTTCAGGATTTCGACCGAACAGCAGGATGCAGGCATTCGTCGGCTGTTCGGGAGCATCCTTTTTCTGGGCCAATAGGCCGATTTCGCGCATCAGTGGCTTGAGCTGATCCGATGTGAGACTACCGCGCTCAAGTTTCTCGCAATATTGCCGGAGGGTTACCAGCGCCAGGTCCGCATCGACATCAGCCCAAACAGCCCCGTCACATATCCGGTCATCAAAGCTCTCTCCGGCTTCGGCCACTGGAAGAGCTACGAACCTCTGGACACCGGCAAGCTCCACATTCAAGTCGGACAGAATTTCATCAAAGCCTTTGATCTCCAGTTTTTGAAAATTACTCCCCAAGCGGTCCGACAACGCCTGAACATTGGGGTGAAGCTGCTCACCTGCTCTCACGCACCAAAATATACCGTGCCGGAATTTCTGGTCTGCGGCTCCGAGGAGCGATGACATGATCGACGGCTCGTACCCTCGATACCCCATGACGATCAAGGGCGAGAACTCAAGGAGCGGATGCAGCTTTTCGAGGAGAGCGCTATCGAGAGTTTGCGTCTCATGAACAAGGTTTCGGTCGGTATACTGTTCTGCTTTGCCGTGAAGCCAGACAATCTGAGCCCTTGCGAAGGGGTTAAATTCGTTGAAGTCGTCGGGCCTGCGATTGATTTCCGCAACATGCCTTATATGAGGGTGCTTCTCCCCGAGCGCCATCGGCAGGCACAAATCGAAATTGGTGGTCATCACCGTTCCGGCAAGCCCGCGCAGGACGAGATCAGCAAGGGCGCGGTAACCTGAACCGAGCCCGCCCTTCAGGCTGACGAGCTCCAACAACAACCGCCGTCTATACGCTTCCGGCTTTAGCAAATTCTCGACGACGAGCGGAAAATTCTCGGCGAGATGATCATCTCCATGAATAAACCACTCCTGCTGATGCAGCCAACTGGTCCATTCCGAGGGTTTTATGCGCTCGGGAAGTGTCCTGCCTCCAAGCTCACGCTCGGCATAGACTTGCTTTGCAAGCCGACGGACGCTTTCAGCAGCGAGAGGAACACCGGAGGAAAATGAGGCCCCCGCCCCCAACAAAAATGTGGGGCGAGCGTCGTTGTCGGGCCTCAATAGCGAGGCAAGAATCGAAACGCTAGTTTTGTGGCTCATACAACCAGCGTAACAATTTACAAGAACAACTCAAGAACATTTGGGGTTCCGAGCGCGCGTTATCCTCGTCTTTTCTAAAACAACCCACCAGTGCAATGCGGCAGCCGCACCCAAGCCGGCCAGCCCAGCTCGGCAGGCACGCCAAAATCGATTGCGTGAATAAGATCAGGGGGAACCGTCCATACCAAAAGCGTGCGGGGCGGTGCGGGCGCATGCGAACGCCGAGCCAAGGCCCGGATGCTTTTGCCCGAAGGGCTTGGTCTGGACGGAGGACGGGGCTGCAAGCCCCAAAACAGTAAGCGGAAATTGCGCAGGGCGTGACCTGCTAAGCACCGGGACCTATCAGCCAGCGCAGCTACATTATAGTATTTCGGCAGAACTTGGCTTCACGCCATATACGGATTCAAAAGTTCGCTCAGCGAAGCCTTGGATCTCCGAATTGCTGCCTGTTTGAGAAAGCCATCGGTATTCATAGCGAAAAGAACCTGGCTCCGTGATCCACTGGCGCGTTAGATCGAAAACGACGTTATGCGCATAGAAGTCCTCAAATGCCTTCTGTACATCGCTTTCACTCCGCCCAGGCAGTAGTCTCGGAAACACGCCGTCATCATCTTCTTTATCTATGAACAATGCTCCGTGCCGGTCAAAAAGAGTCTGTGCATTCGGCGATATACGCCGCCCGGCCATCCACGCCCCCGGCCAACAAAAAAATTCAGGATGCGCGAATTTATCTCGCATGAACGCAAGAAAATGAGCAAAAATCATCCTGACCGCAACATTTCCCTTTTCGAAGGAAAATGATTGGTGTTCCGCCATTAACGGCGAAAACTCTGGCAGAGCAGCCCAACGGCAAAATTCTTGAGCAATCTCAAGCGGAGGGTGTTCAAAGATTGCAGCACATAGCTTGCTGCTGATGGCAGCATATTCTTCGCGGGAGTAATCTCGAACGACATCCATGATTTCAGGGTGCTTCAGGCGGGCTATTCTGCATAGCCAAACAAAGCGCGCTCCCGGCTCAATATCTCGTATAAACGTTGAATAGTGGACAACCGGGAATGGGAAGCCTGATCCCGGATTGAGGGCGATATCGCAGATAAGCAGAAACAATCCGACGGTTGGGTGATCGATAGAATTCGGTCGCTCAAGTTCCGTTAGATGGAGAAAATCAGAAAACGCTTTTCCATACACCCCATTGAACATCCCTGACTTTTCAGCATATTCCATACCGAGAAACCCATCGGTGGCAAAATGAAGATACTGCAGCTGGGCCATCCGAGCTTGACCTTCAAATATTTCGTATGCTCCCAAAGGATAAAGCGAGACTGGTGATCCGTAGTAATACCCTTCCTCTCTCGCCTCTTGGAGCTTAAAAAACGGCTCGCTCCATTCCTTGGGGTGGGGAATGACATCGAACTTATGGTCTGAGACTGCGGAGAGAAGGCTGATAATATTGCCGTACGCAATGTGGTAGGCATGGCCCAAATTCTCAAACTGCGGATTCTGCACGATCGGACTTGCTGAATGCGGACTCACGGTCAGCCCCCGGAACGCCTCCATATCGAAGTGGTTATTGATAATAATATTGACCAAACCAGCCGGAGTTCCATAACCGCCGCCCGGCAGCACATCGGCAAGCTGGCGAACTGATTTTTTGAACCCGACGCTACTGATTAGGTTTTTAAGATGCTTGTAATTGGCGTGCGCCTGCGCCGGGTATGTCATACTCAGCATCAGGCCATAGGTCGATCCTACATGCTGCCACCAATGAATTGTCTCATGTAAGAATGTCGAGAAGGCCTGGATTCCCGCGACGTCAACCATCACGGAATTGACGATGCCGTTAGGCATAGACGAAAGCTTTCGGTGTACGGCTGGCGAGAGGCGTAGAACAAACTGAAATGTACTATAGAGCCCGTGGCCTTTTAGCGTGGCCGCAAATATTCCTTTACTCGCAAGTGAATTGTAGTCGTCCAGCAGATCAGGATGAAGAAGATGCATCAACCATACCACATTTCTCGGCCTTCACTCCGCTGGCTTCTGATAGCAGCTGAAGGGAATGATGAATGATCAAATATGGCCATCTCACGTGACATCTATATCTACATCTCTCTCAAGCCAGCAGTCGCTGGTTCATAGATATAGTTTGCAATCGTCCCGTCCTTGATTTTTTGCACCGCCTCATCGACCACGAACAGCGGCACCAAGAACCACTCTCTCGGCACAACGGGGTTCCCGAAGCGATCTTTGATTTTGATTTCGAGCTTTGCCGGTTCGAACACCCGGTGGATCAGGTTTTCAAGCTTCGCCCGGTTGATGTTGTAAAGTTCGTAGGTCGCGACAATTTCCACATCTGCCAGCAAGAAGGTGGCATCGAGCTTGGCATTGGCAATGCGCTTTTCGACGCTGCCGCTGGTCACTCCGATTTTGTGCACGATGTCGCGGTTCTCGGCCACGAGAGGATGGTTCGATTTGCTGCGCAGAACATAGATGGTTCCGCTGGCGGTATCATCCTCATCGGTCTCCTCAGCAAAAAGCGGACCGGCGCTCGGCTCGGTAATACGGCGACCTGCCTCATCCTTATAAAGGGCGCGCTGAAGTGACCGCAGCAGCAGATTGCTTTCCGTGCCATTGGAATAGATCACACGCAAACGGGCGTCTGTCTCACCATTCGGAGCCTTGATCGTTTCGCCAACGTCCGCGACATAGGCAGTCTGTCCGCCCAGAATGAAAAACTGGCCCACCGTGATTTCGGCTTTCAAGAACCCCGCGTCCTTCACGAATTTCCGTGTCGTCCGGACGCCGCTTTTCAGATCGGCCTGGACCTGGTCGAACAGTGGCTTGAATTTCTCGAAATCCTCGCAGCGCTCACGGTTGGCAATCTCCTCCGCTGCCCGTTTTTCTGCCGTTGAACGAACATGCCTCAGAGTCGTAATCTCTGGCGCTTCCGCCTCGATTCCGAGTTCGGCCAGAAGCGCATCATCGTCCATTTCGTCAATATCGGGCTGAGCGGTTGCAATCTCATCGCCAAGTAAGCCTTGATGATCGAGCGGTTCGACCAGCGCGCGGCACTCTTCCAGCGAACGGATACGATCCAGCCGAACGGCATAAAGCCGCTCGAAAATGTCGCGATCTTCGCCGTGGCGTGGCGCACGGCCATGTTCTTCGACAAAGCGCTGAATTTCTTCAAAGCCTGCGATAATGCGCTCTTCGCGCGGCGTGCGGCTGCCAGCCTTCTTGGTTTCGACCTCAACCCCTAGCTCAGCAAGCAGAGCATCATCTTCGTCGGTGAAATCAGCCATTTGCGGCCTCCGCTTTCATGCGCGCGAGGAAAGCCACACCTTCCGCTAGCTTCCGTTCCCACGCATCGGCGGCGGTGATGGACGGCAAACGCCCGCGCTCCTGCTTGAATTTGACGGCCCGGCGCGCAAGATCGCGAGCCTCTTCGGGTGTCAACTTGACATTCTTCCCGGAAATGACGGCCGCGACCTGCTTCAGGCTCTCCTCGTTCATCGTCTTGGCAAGGATGGCATATGCTTCGCCGAACGGATTGATGCGGTCGATCAGGTCAATGTCGAGCTCTCGCACATCCATGGCGATCTTCCGTATGCCGTCAAGCAAGGCTGTATTGCCGGACTTCGGAGCTTCACCATCGGGGTTCAGCGCGGCTTTGGCCTGCTGGGTCAGGTTCAGCGCTGCAATAGCATGCTGGCGCACGGCCTCCTGATCCTCGTCGTCCAATTCCGGATATTTATCCTTGATGATCTTGCCAAGGCGGACCTGGGTCAGCTCTTCCGGCACCAATTCTTCATCGAACAGGCCCCGTTCAATTGACCTCTTGTCCTGAACGAAAGCTGTAATGACCTCGTTCAGGTCTTCCTGGCAAATGCGCTGCGCTTCCTTGCTCTTCGGCTCGGCAAGACCCTTGATCTCGATCTGGAACTCACCGCTCTCTTCGTTGAAACCGACATTGCATTTGTTCGGATCATAACCGCCATCGCCATAGTCGAAGCCGGGCGTCGGCTCGTTTTCCGGGCGCTTCGGCGTAAAATTGAAACGGGGCGCGAGCACCTGTTCCATGAGCAAGCTCGCCGCAATGGCTTTCAGCGTATCGTTGATCGCTTCCGTTACGGCCTCCTCGGACGCATCCGGCTCGGCAATCAGATTGGTGAAACGCGCGCGGGCTTTGCCAGGGGCATCACGTGTCGCGCGGCCAATGATCTGAACGACCTCGGTCAGGCTGGAGCGGTAGCCAACGGTGAGGGCGTGCTCGCACCAAATCCAGTCAAAGCCTTCTTTGGCCATGCCAAGGGCGATGATGATGTCCACATAATCGCGGTTGGTTTTCATTTCGGGCGAACGGAGACTGGCCTGGATTGTCGCCTGATGATCGGGATCGACCAGATCGGCGATTTTCAGGATACGTCCATCGGGACGTTTCACCAGTTGGAAGCCGGTTGCCGGATCGGAGCCCTGCCAGGTGCCCAGCTCTTCAATGATATGCTCGACTTCCCTGATCTTGTCCTTGGTGCTCTCGCGTGAATTGACAGACGGGATATGGATGATGGTTTTTTCATCCGGATTGAGCACCTTCAGGATGTCGTCTGAATAGGCTCCGGCGTAGAAGAAGTAGCCGATATCCAGTGACTTCAGATATTTATAGCCGTTGAGCTGCTGATAGTAGGTGTAGGTAACAGGCTCGAACTTGGTCTCGTCCTCGGGCATCAGCACGGGCTCGGCGTCGCCCCGGAAATAAGAGCCGGTCATGGCAACGATATGCGTCTTGCCGCGCCCGATGAGCTGACCAAGATGCGAACCAAGCTTGTTGTCAGGATTCGCGGAAACGTGGTGAAACTCATCCACCGCGATCAGCCGGTCATCGAAAACCTCAATGCCGAATTTATCGACGGCGAAGCGGAAAGTGGCGTGGGTGCAGACGAGAACCTTGTCGTCGCCATCCAGAAACGCCTCCACGGAATTGACCTTGCCGCCGTCTGCGCCGGGCGCATTGCAAAGGTTCCATTTCGGAGAGACATGCCAATCCCAATAGAAACCGTGCTTCGACAGCGCCTCGTCGGCGAAGCTGGACCCGATGGATTTCTCCGGCACAACGACAATCGCCTGTTTGCAGCCCTGATTGTTGAGCTTGTCCAGCGCGACGAACATCAGCGCTCGGCTCTTGCCCGATGCGGGAGGCGATTTGATCAGCAAATACTGCTCGCCCCGCTTCTCGTACACCGCCTCCTGCATAGGCCGCATGCCAAGCTCGTTCGGCTTGGTTGAATTGCCATTCTGCGCGTAGGTGACGGAAACGGAAGGGACGTGTTTTTCGCTGGTCATTGCATTAGGCTTTCATCTTCAAATTGCTAGTTTTGGAATCCTTCAAGGTCGTCATCTTGGTATAAAGCTCGAAAAGCTTTTCGAGGCGTTCCGTATCACTGCGGAAGCGGCGACCGATATAGATGCGCTCTAACACCTCATCATTGCGATCATGCGCAGCACGCAAGTCAGCTGGCATTTGTTCAGGATCATACAGATCGGCGATGGTCGCGGGGAAATGCGCCTCGCGTGCTAAAAGGATGTCCTCGGCACAGCGGGCCAGATCAACTTTGTTCTTCTCGGTCAACTTAGGGACGGGATAGGCATTCCAACCCAGGGTTTTTGAATACCTGTAATCGGTTTTCATCCTCCCGCAAACGGTCGCAATCCAAACCAGATGCATTCGAGACATAACAATCGAAATTTCAAATAAGTCTGCGCAATAAACAACATACGCAGCATTTGATACTACTATTCTATCGTTTATCCAGTCAGCAGGTATATATTCTCTATTTTGAGAGCTTGTCGCAGACACTAATACGGCATTTCCTTGACGATGTGATCGTTGCGCGAACTTATGCGGAATTCGAGCATAGCCCACGGTCGTTTTGGCCGTGGAATCTAGGCGAAACTTCTCAACCAGCCGAACCCTCTCTGCAATTGGCGGGATATGGACAGCCTCGTGCAGCGTTTCATCATCAATCCAAATGCACCACCGTATACTTCCGTTGGTAAGTTCACTGGTGCCCGAGTACCGTTTCAAGAATTTCGTCGCGAGAGGCCAATCTTTTTCAAGGTCTGACTTTTCGTCGTTGTCTAAAAGCAAATAGCCGCCATCTCTGGGCATACTGCCCGACGACATCACATGAAAATTCTCTGATATAGGCGAATTTTCTGCCTGCACAAACACAGGGCTACCTGGCACCAGGTATGGAGATATACCTTGGCATCTCAGGAAACTATCGCCTTCATAGATACCCAACGTTTTTTCCGAGGAACTACGCAACCCGACAATAATGCATGTTACAACTGCGATATTGCTTGCATTATTTCTCCAAGGAAACGGTCTGTGCGCAAAGAATATACTTAACCCCTTGTCGAAAATTCTCTTCCAAATATGTTGAACCTGCTCACCTTCACAAACCGAACTTGTTGAGACAAACGCTAAAGCGCCAGGTTCGCGGGCGAGAAAGTCTGCCCCCTTTAAATACCATCCAGTGACATAGTCGCAGTCCTTGTAGTCATTTCCACCTCCAAATATCTCACAAAGATCGGACTTTTGCTCGCTCGACTGCTTTCGAGCGCCCTTGAAAGGGGGATTTCCGCAGATATAAATTTCCCCATGCTTGTTTTGGAAGTCAATCTTCGGCTGGTCGACTGGCACGTGAAATAGATCAGTGGCATGATGTTTCACACCGACGTTTTCGACATCCATCAAGCCAAGCCAGTCAAGCCGCAAGGCATTGCCACAAGTGATCCAATTATTGGCGTCAAGCGGCAGAAAATCAGCCAATGCCTCCTTCTGACCACGATAAAGCACGTCGCACTGATATTCAGCTATGATCAATGCAAGGCGCGCAATCTCCGCAGGGAAATCTCGAAGCTCGATCCCACGAAAGTTGGTCAGAGGGATTTCCGTGCGGAGATCAGATTCACCGCGCCGCTTGTTAATCTCAGCCTCTATAGAGCGCATTTCCTTATAGGCGATAACAAGGAAATTGCCGGAGCCGCAGGCCGGATCAAACACACGAATGCGCGCCATGCGGTTGCGAAGGTTCAAAAGCTTGCGAGCATTGTCTCCCGCTTCTTCAAGCTGTTCGCGCAGATCGTCCAGAAATAGCGGATTGAGGACCTTCAAGATGTTCGGCACGCTGGTGTAGTGCATACCGAGCGCGCCGCGCTCCTCGTCATCGGCGACAGCCTGGATCATCGACCCGAAAATGTCAGGGTTGATCTTTTTCCAATCGAGCTTGCCGACATGCAGCAGATAGGAGCGGGCGATCTTGGAAAAGCGCGGAACCTCGGTGCTGCCGGAGAATAGGCCGCCGTTCACATAGGGGAAGTCATTTGCCCAACGGGCGATGCCAGCGCTGGCCCGATCTTCCCGTTTGGTGTTCATCGCACGAAAAATCTCGCTGATCACCTCATGGGTGTTCGAGCTGTCCTTGTCGCTCATCTTCTCGATGGTCGAGGTGAACAAATCATCCTTCAGGAAGATATCGGTATCTTCGGCAAAGAAGCTGAAGATCAGGCGGGCCATGAAATGGTTCATGTCATGGCGGCGGGCGGCAGAACTCCATTCCGGATTGTCTTTCAGCAGTTCGATATAGAGCCGGTTCAGTCGCCCCGTCGCCTTGATGTCGAAGGCGCTTTCACGGATTTGTTTGACAGTGGAAATGCCCGCAAGCGGCAGGAATACACCGAAATGATCCGGGAAATCCGGGAAGTCGCAAACGACGACTTCGCCCGTGTTCAGGTCTTCCGCCTGGAATTCCCTGCCGTCCGTGGCGAGTGCGAATTTCGCCTTCGCGCGTGTTGTCGCCGGGCTGGCTTTGAGCTTGCCGAGCGTCTCGGTCACCGCACCTTCGGGCGCAACCGCGATGTGAATGTTGTTGGTCTGAAGAACGCCGCCCAGATCGGACTTGTTGGTCTCGCCACTACGCAGCCGTCGAAGCGTGGTCTCCTTCGCCCCGAACGCCTGAAGGAACGCGAACGGAAATTCGTCTGCGTCAAACGGCTGCTCGGCGAGAGCCGATATGGCTTCTTCGATCTCTACGGCGTTCATTCTTCACCCCTTGGCGCGACATCCATTTCGCCGATGGTCTCGACCTGGCCAGCGCGCTGCATTCTTCTTGCCGCAATGTATTCCCGCATGAATTCCCGGATGACCTGCGCGGCAGGGCGATCCTGCTCGCGGCACATCTTCAGGAATTCATCGCGAAGCACCCGCTCGACACGGATTCGCATTCCGGCATCTTTTTCCTTCATGAGTCGGAGTGTAGCCCTTGGATACACATCAGGCCAAGATGGCTAGGCGCATAAAGGCGAAGTTATCCGCAATTCCAACCATGGAGCGTGGCAACTTCGATGGAATTCACCGTATGTCATTCACCATGGAATACGGACCCCATTTGAGGGGTTATCGGCATCAATGCGGCCGATCAAACTGTCAGCCCCCTCTTTTCGGCTCGCCGCATCCTTAAGAACCCGCGATCTGTGGCGATGAAACGCTCCAGCATCGGCACGATGAGTCTGACAGGGTCAGCAGTGGGCTGGCCGCTTTCGCGGGCCAGCACCTCGGCATAGGCGATCAGATCGCGGTGGAGCGCTCCGGGCAGTTCCACCGTCACTTTGACGGGTTTGTCTTCAACGAGTGGCCCAAGTTTCAGCTTCGTCATGGTCAGCTCCTGTAAGGTTCGAGTATCAGGTCGCGGGTGACGATGACCCTGACGGGATAGCCAGGCCGGATGGTCAGCGTCGGCGCGACCTGCAACTGTCGCTGGACGATCTGCTGTCCGGCCTGATTGATGGTGTCCTGCGCCCCGTCGCGGATGGCGCGGATCAGGCGATCCTCGTCGTCGGTCGCCAGTTCCGTGCCGATGCCGAGTAGAGTGGACAGGCCCGCCGCCCTCATCAGATCCCACCAGTGGTAATCGACGCCATCCTCAAGACCGGCATAGCCGGAAGCGTCAGCACCCGGCTGGCGCTCCAGCACGATGGAGCGGCCATTGGGCAGGATCAGGCGGTTCCATACCAGCAGCACGCGGCGCTGCCCGAACTGCACACCGGCGTCGTACTGGCCGATGATGCGCGTTCCCTGCGGGATCAGGAGCAGGCTGCCCGTCGGGCTGTCATAGACATTTTCTGTCACCTGCGCGGTAATCTGGCCGGGGAGATCGGAACGGATGCCGGTAATCATCGCCGCCGGGATCACGGCTCCTGCATAAAGGATATAGGGCGAGGCTGGTGCCATGATCCGATCGGTGGCGACGGTCTGGCGATCCACCGGACCATTCAGAAATGCCGTGTGCCGGTCCTGCGTTGTGGGCTGACCGCCAAGGTCAAGGCCAGCGAAGCCCGGCATATTGGAGCCGGGTGTCGTCGCTGATCGCTGCCCCGACTGGAAGAACACCGCGCTCAGACGCGCGGCTTCTTCTTCGGCAAGACGTCGCTCCTCGGCAGGATCGCGAGTTGGTGTTACTATTAGGGGCGGCGTAACAGGCTGCCCCCTGTTCTGAGCGTCGAGGATCGGGCCGCCGAGGTCGCCCGGCAAAGCTGGCCCCAGGACGGGGCCGGTATAATCGCGCGGCAGACCAGCCAGCCCGTCCGCTGTTGCGCGGTTCTCGGTTGAATAGAGTTCTTCGCCGCTGCCATTCATGTCGCGGGTTTGGAGCGCATAGATCAATGCGCCACCAATGCCGAGGAGCGCGACGGCGCCCACACCGGCCAGCATCTTGCGTGACAGGCGGGTGACGCGCGGCGGCTCGGCGCGCAGACGCATCGGGGCTGAGTTGGTGGTCGCCTCTTCGCTCATGACGGAGTCTCCCCGGTCTTTGCGGGCTGGGCCGCCGGCCTTTGTTCGACGCGGACGATCCTGACGGTCTGCTGGCGATCGCCGCTGCCAAGGCGCAGCTCGGCAGCCCCGAACAGGCGATCCACGATCAGGATGTTCTGGTGAATGCGGCTGTTGACGATCTGGGTCTCGCCCTCGGAGCCGATGACGAAGATCGGTGGCATCTCGCCCTGCACGATGCCGCGCGGGAAGACGACATAGACGCGGCGGCCATCGTCAAAGACAGAAATGGGTCGCCACGGCGGACTATCGCCAGTCAGTCCATAGCGATAGTTTCGGGCCGTCTCGACAGGGATGATGGGGGCTGCCGGAACGGTCACGCGCTGACCGGCAGGTAGCGCGGGATAGGCCCAGGCCACAGCGGGCATATAGAGCGCCGCGCGGGCGCGAAGCTCAATGAGGTAAACGCGACGATCCGTGCTGATGACAAGATTGGTGGAAATATCCTCACGAGTCGGTTTGACGAGGATATGGACGCGGCGGCTTGTACCCGATCCGCTTTCGGTATCGCCAATGATCCATCGGGCGGTATCGCCTGCTGCAATCGGCCCCGCGCCAGTCAGGCTTTCGCCGGGTTCAAGCGCGATTGTCGTGATCTGCCCCGGAGCGGCATAGACCTGAAACAGCGCCCCTTCCGACCACGGGTAGATCTGGATGGCGTTATAGTAGCCTTCCCGGCGCGGTTCGACACGGGCGGCGGCATTGGCGTTCTCGACGCGGCCCGTCGGTGTTCCGGCAGCGGTTCCGCCGCGCGCGACAGTCCATGCCGGCGGCGTGTGCAAAGGCCGGGGCCGGTCGTCGGTAACGGCTGCCGGTACGACAGGAAGCGACGGCACATCGTCATCATAGCTGAACTGCGGGGTGCGGTTGGTGGCGCAACCGGCCAGCATGGTGGCGGACAGCAACAAAGCCGCCAAAGCGGGTTTACGGAAAACCGGCAAGCCGGAAATAAGAACCATTGTGCGGGTCATTGGCTCATCTCCCGCGACCATGAAATTGCATTGACGTAGATGCCGAGCGGATTGACGCGCAGGCGTTCAGCATCGCGCGGCGTCTGGATCACGATGGTCAAGATTGCCGTCCAGCGTTCGGTCGTGGAGAGCTGGCCGTTTTCGTAATGGCGCTCCGTCCAGGCGACACGGAAGCTGTCATTCGAGGCGCGGATCACCGACGACACCTCGACCGCGATCTGCTGACGCCCGACCTTGGAGAACGGGTCATTGGCGCGAGCGTAATCATTGAGAGTTGCCGCACCCCGATCCGTGGTGAACTCATAGGCGCGCAGCCAGTTCTGCCGCACGATGATGGCGTCGGACGGGATCGAGCGCGTCTGCTCGATGAAGCGGCCGAGATGGAATGCGATCTGGGGATCGGTCGGGCGATAGTCAGCCACGGCGGGCGCAACGGCCTGCGACTGGCCGAGATTATCGACCTGCACCACCCAGGGCACGACCGTCCCGCGCGCCGATTGCCAGACGAGGGCGGTGGCGAATCCGGCCGAGAGGATCAGCGAGCCGAAGGCCATGATACGCCAGTTCTTCGCCTGCACGCGAGCCGAACCGATACGCTCGTCCCATGCCTGGGCAGCTTTCTGATAGGGCGTCTCGGGTTCGGGCGATTTGCCGTAATGGGCAGATGGACGTTTGAAGATGTTCATGAGCGGTCACTTTCAGAAAGATTGATGGAGGAGCCGCCGCCATGGCTGTCGCCGGAGCGCACGGCATGGGCGGCCATCGACGTGCCCTGGCTGAGTGTCTGTTTGCGCTGCATTTGCTTTGCCCATGCAGGAGAGCCGCCAGCCTGCGCGGCGGGCGATGGGGCAGCGCTTGCGGCCTCGCTTGCGCCTCCGACTGTTCCAGCCGTGGAGGAGCCGCCGGTGACGCCGAAGCCGGCACGCGCACCATCGGAAAAGCTGGACTTGATGCTTTCGGAGGTTTTGGAAGCGGCGCGCTTCAGGGGCGATGCGGCGGCGGAGCCTGCGGCACGGGCAACACCGCCCAGACCGGAGGCGACACCGGCAGCACCAGACTGGCCAAGCGAACCGACACTGTAGGCGGCGCTCGCCGCACCTGCGGCGGCAGCACCACCCCGCACGGCAGCCGCTCCACCAGAGAGCGCTGCGGCTCCTCCCTTCGCGGCCATGCCAGCGGCGGCACCCCCGGCAAGCACCATGCCGCCTGCAGCAAGGCCGGTTCCAACGGCAGCACCTGCGCCAAGCTGCGGGCCGCCGGAAACCAGACCGGAAGCGATGCCGGGACCGAATATGCCGAGGCCGAGAAGGGAAAGGGCCGCCAGCACGATCGCCATGGCATCATCGATGGTCGGCGTCACGCTACCGAAGCCTGCCGTGAACTGCGAGAACAGGGTCGATCCGATGCCGATGATAACGGCCAGCACCAGAACCTTGATTCCAGAGGAAACGACATTGCCCAGCACCCGCTCAGCCATGAAGGCGGTCTTGCCGAAGAGGCCGAAGGGGATCAGCACAAAACCGGCCAACGTGGTCAGCTTGAACTCGATCAGCGTGACGAAGAGCTGAACGGCGAGAATGAAGAAGGCCAGGAGCACCAGCGCCCAGGCGAACATCAGGCAGGCGATCTGGATGAAGTTCTCAAAGAAGGACCAGTAGCCCATCATATCGGAGATGGATTCGAGCAGCGGGCGACCAGCATCAAGGCCGGTCTGCGCCACCTTGCCGGGACGCAGCAGATCGGCGGCGGAAAAGCCGGTGCCCGATCCCTTGAGGCCCAAGCCCGCAAAGCTGTCGAAGATGATCTGTGCGAGATTGTTCCAGTTGCCGATCAGATAGGCGAAGACGCCCACGAAGAGCGTCTTCTTAACCAATCGCGCGATGATGTCGTCGTCGGCACCCCAAGACCAGAACAGTGCCGCCAGCGTCACGTCGATGACGATCAGCGTGGTGGCGATGAAGGCGACTTCCCCGCCAAGCAGACCAAAGCCACTGTCGATATAGCTGGTGAATACGCCTAGAAACGAGTCGATGACGCCGGTGCCACCCATGGTTCACTCTCCCCCGTTCTGATGCGGGGCGGTGGGCACCGGCGTCCGGCCGAGAAAGCGGTCGCGGTTCTCCGCCCAGGTGGCGAGGCAATCGGGATCGCTCGCGGCGGCCTCGCCAAGACGCTGACAATCGCGCAGGCTCTGGCGCAGCGGATCGGCAGAGGGCTGAAGCGAAGGAGCCGGACGGTTCTGCGCAGGTTCATCCTCACGGGTCATTTCGATCACCGTGGCGGTGATGGCGATAGCCACGAATATGATCGCGCCCAGCCGTGCCAGCATCTTGCCGTCCATGTCGCGCCCCTCCTGTCCGGTCAGTTGTTGCCTTTGCCGAACATCCGGGCATTGCCGGGCTGGTAGCCCGATCCCGGCGTCAGGAAGCGTTCACGCTGGACGCGGCCCTGTTCGGCGGCGGTGGCCCGCTCGGCCTCGATCAGCGCCTCGGACCGGCCATTGGCCGACATCAGCGCGATCAGGTCGGAAAGCTGCTGCGACTGGAGGGCGAGAAGCTGATTGCTCGCCTGCGTAGCCTGCAAGGCGCCGGTGGCGTTCTGGCTCTGGCCGACCAATGCCGACATCTCGGCGCGGTTGGTATCGATATTGCCGACCACACCGGCCTGCACGCGCATGGCGTCCTGCAAACCGCCAACTGTGTTCTGCCAGCGCGAACGGGCATCTTCGACAAGCTGGGTGTCGGTGGCCGACAGCGAGACATTGCCGTATTTCTGCTGGAACATCTGATCGACGTTCTGGACGTCGAAGGCGATGTTTTGGGCCTGGCTCAGGAGCTGCTGTGTGCGCTGCACATTTTGCTGCAAGGTCTGGAGCGAGGAATATGGCAGGCTGGCGAGGTTCTTCGCCTGATTGATGAGCATCTGCGCTTCGTTCTGAAGCGAAGTGATCTGGTGGTTGATCTGCTCCAGCGTGCGCGCGGCGGTGAGAAGGTTCTGCGCATAGTTGGTCGGATCATAGACGATGCGGCCAAAGCCAAAGGCGTGAGCCGGACTTGTCAGGATTGGTGATAGTGCGACCGGCATAGCGAGGGTCAACGCCAGCATGGATGCACTGGCAAAACGCGAAATAGGTATACGGATCATGGCAAGGTCTCCTCTTCTTGGATGTCATCGGGTTGGATTGGATCTGGCCTGACCGGCTGAGCGGGCTCGGGCCGTTCGGCAAGATTGGTGAGATCGGGGATCAGCTCGGCCGCCCATTCGACGCCGCGCTCGCGCAGCCAGGCGGCGAGGAAGCCTTCCTGCCCATGCTCGGCGACGAGAGCGGCAATGCGGGTCTGATCGGTTTTGGATGATGCGGCGCAGAGCGCGAGGCCGACTTCGGACAGGCCCAGCTCGAACAGGCGATTGCCGCGGCGCGACTGGCAGTAATAGTCGCGCTTGGGCGTTGCCCGTGCGAGGATCTCGATCTGCCGGTCATTGAGGCCGAACCGCCGATAGATCGCAGTGATCTGCGGCTCGATCGCGCGTTCATTCGGCAGCAGCAGCCGTGTCGGGCAGCTTTCGATGATGGCAGGCGCGATGTTGCTGCCGTCGATGTCCGAGAGCGACTGCGTGGCGAAGATGACGCTGGCGTTTTTCTTGCGGAGCGTCTTCAGCCATTCGCGCAGCTGGTTGGCGAACCCTTCGTCATCCAGCGCCAGCCAACCTTCGTCGATGATGAGCAAAGTCGGCCGCCCGTCGAGCCGGTCGCCGATGCGATGGAACAGGTAGGCGAGCACGGCCGGGGCCGCGCCAGTTCCGACCAGTCCCTCGATCTCGAACGCCTGCACATCCGCTGAGCCGAGTTGTTCGGTCTCCGCATCGAGCAACCGGCCATAGGCACCACCGATGCAATAGGGTCGCAGCGCCTGCTTGAGATCATTGGATTGCAAGAGCACCGCGAGACCGGTGATGGTGCGCTCGCTGACGGGTGCAGATGCCAGCGAGGTCAGCGCCGTCCAGATATGCTCCTTCACCTCAGGCGTGATGGTCACGCCTTCACGCATCAGAATTGCGGCAATCCAGTCAGCGGCCCATGATCGCTCATAAGCGTCATCAATTTGCGCGAGCGGTTGCAGGGAAACGGAAACCTCCGATCCCTCGGTCAACCCGCCGCCGAGGTCATGCCAGTCGCCACCCATGGCGAGCGCGGATGCCCGGATCGATCCCCCGAAGTCGAAGGCGAATATCTGACTGCGTTCATAGCGGCGGAATTGCAGCGCCATCAGTGCCAGCAGCACGGATTTGCCTGCGCCGGTCGGGCCGACGACGAGGGTATGGCCCACGTCGCCGACATGAAGGGAAAGCCGGAACGGCGTCGAACCTTCGGTCTTGCCATACAGCAAGGGGGGCGCTCCGAGGTGTTCGTTCCGTTCCGGCCCCGCCCACACGGCCGATAGCGGGATCATGTGGGCAAGGTTTAGGGTCGAGATTGGCGGCTGCCGGACATTGGCGTAGGCATGTCCGGGGAGCGAGCCGAGCCAGGCATCGACGGAATTGACGGTTTCGGGCATGGCCGTGAAGTCACGGCCTTGAATGATCTTCTCGACCAGACGCAGCTTCTCGTCGGCGATCCGCGGATCAATGTCCCAGACGGTGACGGTTGCTGTGACATAGGCCATGCCAGCGACGTCAGCGCCCAGCTCCTGCAAGGCCATGTCGGCATCGAGCGCCTTGTTAGACGCATCGGTGTCCACCAGCGCCGATTGTTCGTTGGTCATCACCTCCTTGAGGATCGCGGCGATGCTCTTACGCTTGGCAAACCACTGGCGGCGGATTTTGGTCAGCAGCTTCGTTGCATCCGTCTTGTCCATCAGGATGGCGCGGGTGGACCAGCGATATGGGAACGCGAGCCGGTTCATTTCGTCGAGCAGGCCAGGCGTGGTCGCGGTCGGAAAGCCTATGAAGGTCAGGATGCGCAGATGCGCATCACCAAGGCACGGCTCCAGTCCGCCGGTCAGTGGCTGATCGGCCAGCAGCGCATCGAGGTGCATCGGCACTTCGGGCACGCGGACGCGATGACGGTTCGTGGAAATCGCCGAATGGAGGTATGTCAGCGTGCCAGCGTCATCGAGCCAGCGGCATTCCGGCATAAAGCCGTCGAGCAGCGCCAGCACGCGGTCGGTGCGGTCGCTGAAGCCGCGCAGCAGTTCATGAGGATTGACGCCGGATTGCTCACGGCCTTCATAAAGCCAGGTCTCGGCGCGCGCGGCGTCTTCGGCAGGCGGAAGCCAAAGGAGGGTCAGGAAATAGCCGGACACGAAATGCGTGCCCACTTCCTCGAACCCGGCCTTGCGCTCGGCATCGACCAGTGCGGAGGCGGCATCTGGAAAACGGCTGTCGGGATAGGTCGCGGCCTCGGAACGCTGCGCCTCGACGAAGATCGACCAGCCGGAACCAAGACGCCGCACGGCGTTGTTGATACGACCGGCGACAGCGACCAGTTCGACGGCGACAGCAGAATCAAGATCCGGCCCGCGAAACTTCGCCGTCCTCTGGAAGCTGCCATCCTTGTTCAGCACAATGCCGGGACCGACCAGGGCTGCCCATGGCAGATAGTCGGAAAGCCGAGCGGAGGTGCGGCGATATTCGATGAGGTTCATCATGCTCGCGCCCTCACACCGACAGATGACCGGGGATGCGCAGATGCCTGCGCCCGACCTCGACAAAGAGCGGATCGCGTTTGGCTGCCCATACCGCGAGGAAGTGTCCGATGGCCCAGATGGCGATACCAACCAGCCAGAGACGGAGGCCGAGGCCGACGGCCCCGGCCAGCGTGCCGTTCACAATAGCGATGGAGCGTGGCGCGCCTCCGAGCAGGATATGCTCGGTCAGCGCCCGATGGACCGGGATCGAAAACCCCGGCACCGCATCGAGCTGTTCGAGGCCGCCCGCCATCAGATGAGCGCCCCGCCGCCAAACGAGAAGAACGACAGGAAGAACGAACTGGCCGCGAACGCGATAGACAGACCGAACACGATCTGAATCAGCTTGCGGAAGCCACCACCCGTATCACCGAAGGCCAGCGCAAGGCCGGTGGAGATAATGACGATCACTGCGATGATCTTGGCGACCGGCCCTTCGATCGACTGGAGGATACTCTGAAGCGGCGCCTCCCACGGCATGGAGGAACCGGAGGCGTGTGCTGCAGGCGCCAGCATCAGGCTGACGGAAACGGTGGCGGCGGCGGTTGCCATGACGTGGCAGCCGCGCGAAATCGTGCGGATCATGAAGGATCTCCTTTTGAGGTGGTTGCGGGGGTAATGGCGTAGTCGCCGTCCGGCCCCAGCCCGTCGACGCGGGCCAGTTCGACCAGCCGACGCGACGATCCACGCCCGGCAAGGACAGCAACAAGGTCGATCGTCTCGGCGATCAGGGCGCGTGGAACCGTGATCACGGCTTCCTGGATGAGCTGTTCGAGGCGGCGCAGCGCACCGATGCCGGAACCGGCGTGGATAGTGCCGATGCCGCCCGGATGTCCCGTCCCCCAAGCTTTGAGCAGATCGAGAGCTTCGGACCCGCGGACCTCCCCGACCGGGATGCGATCAGGGCGTAGGCGCAGCGAAGAGCGCACCAGATCGGAAAGCGTGGCAACGCCATCCTTCGTGCGCATTGCCACGAGATTGGGCGCGGCGCATTGCAGTTCGCGCGTGTCTTCGATGATGACCACGCGATCCGAGGTCTTCGCCACCTGGGCCAGCAAAGCGTTGGTCAGTGTGGTTTTGCCGGTGGAGGTGCCGCCTGCGACAAGGATGTTGGCGCGTGTGGCGACGTTCAGGCGCAGCACCTCCGCCTGAAGGCTGGTCATGATCCCGGCGTTCACATAGTCGTCGAGCGTGAACACCGCGACGGCGGGCTTGCGGATGGCGAAGGCGGGTGACGCGACAACGGGCGGCAAAAGGCCCTCGAACCGCTCGCCGGTTTCGGGAAGCTCTGCTGAAACGCGGGGAGCGCGGGCATGAACCTCTGCCCCGACATGATGGGCGACGAGACGCACGATCCGTTCGCCATCGGCGGCGGACAGCCTCTCCCCCGTATCGACCAGCCCTTCGGACAGCCGATCCACCCAGATACGGCCGTCCGGGTTCAGCATCACCTCGACCACACCGGGGTCTTCCAGAAGTCGACCGATGGATGCCCCAAGCGCGGTGCGCAGCATCCGCGCGCCACGGGCAATCGTTTCCGGTTTTTGATGTGATGCAGTCATGGCGGCCCCGTTCATGACGGGGCGCGCAAAAGACGGACCCCGGATCGGGGTCGATTAAAAGAACCTGATTTTGGGCTATTTCAACAGATGTTTACGCGCGTGCGGCCATCGGCGAGGCCTGGCGGTGAATAGGACGAGTTCAAATCCTGAGGCTAATCCCCATCGCCTTCGGACACACCCTCCGGCGGGGTGTCGTGTAGCGCAGCCATGTCGTGCGATATTTCTTTGAGGAACCTGTCACCGGTGGCGAGGCGCTTACCAAGCGCCTGCATGAATCCCTCGAAACGCTCGTTTCCCTTGATTCGCGCAGATTGTTTTGCGCTGTCGGGCAGCGGCGGCGTGAGGGTCAGCCAGAATTGTACGAATAGCGAAAGGGTTTCGCCCAGCACGGCGATATCCTCGTCCAGTATGTCGAACTGACGGCCAAGCTTGTCCAGGCGGCGCGACATGGCGGCTTCCAGTCGCTCAGTCGTATCGCCTGACATGAAGGATGCGACCGCGGCCTCGATCACTGCGGATTTCGAGACATTTCGGCGCAATGCCAGCGCTTCCACCTGTTTCAGCAGAGCGGGATCGAAGTAGACATTCATGCGGGTGCGCGTCGTCATGCCTGTCTCCGCTCTCAAAGCTCGATGCCGTCATTTGGGTCAAGTGACGCCTGCCGCGCCACCATGCGCATACGCTGGCGCATGGCTCGGGCTTTGGCGGCATCGACGTCCGGCTCATCATCGAGGAAATCGAACTCCTGCGATGGTGGCGGAGGTGGCGGGATGATTTCCTCATGCTCAGGCAGTTCCGGTTCACGCCGAATACCAGCATTGGCCGGATCGTCATCGGATGTATCTGAGGCGGAGACATTGCCGGTCGCAGCCGCAACAATGCGGCTCGTCCAGTCGTCCTGTGCCGATGTGGCGATTTTCACCGGCTGTTTGTGCAGATCGGGCGGTGACATCACCCGCTCCTGAAACCGCGCATCAGCATAGTAGCGTGCCTTGGCTGCGCGGATCGGCAGCACCCCCGCCACCATGACGATCTCGTCGGTGGGCGGAAGCTGCATGATCTCCCCGGGTGTCAGCAGCGGCCGCGCCGTTTCCTGCCGCGACACCATGAGATGCCCCAGCCATGGCGCGAGGCGATGGCCGGCATAGTTAGTGGAATCGCGCATTTCGGTTGCCGTGCCGAGCGCATCGCTGATCCGCTTGGCAGTACGCTCATCATTGGCCGCGAAGGCAACGCGTACATGGCAGTTGTCGAGAATGGCATTGTTCTGACCATAGGCGCGCTCGATCTGATTGAGCGATTGGGCGATCAGGAACGCTTTCAGCCCGTAGCCGGCCATAAAGGCCAGCGCCGATTCAAAGAAGTCGAGCCTGCCCAATGCCGGAAACTCATCGAGCATCAATAGCAGCCGATGCCGCTTGCCGGAGGTTTCCAGTTCCTCGGTCAGCCGGCGCCCGACCTGATTGAGGATGAGGCGGATCAGCGGCTTGGTGCGGTTGATGTCAGAGGGTGGCACTACGAGATAGAGGCTGACCGGTTCTTTCGCACCGACCAGATCGGCGATGCGCCAATCGCACCGCGCCGTCACGCGGGCCACAACTGGATCTCGGTAAAGGCCGAGAAAAGACATGGCGGTCGAAAGCACGCCGGAGCGCTCGTTCTCGGATTTGTTCAGCAATTCCCGCGCAGAAGAAGCAATGACGGGATGCACCCCGGCTTCGCCCAGATGCGGCGTGTCCATCATCGCACGTAATGTCGCTTCGACCGGACGGCGCGGATCGGACAGAAAATTTGCGACACCAGCCAGTGTCTTTTCCTTCTCGGCATAGAGAACATGCAGGATCGCGCCGACCAGCAGGCTGTGCGAGGTCTTTTCCCAATGATTGCGCTTGTCGAGAGAACCTTCGGGATCAACTAGGATGTCCGCGATGTTCTGGACGTCACGGACTTCCCATTCACCCTGCCGCACTTCCAGAAGCGGATTATAGGCTGCGGAATGCACATTGGTCGGATCGAACAGCAGGACGCGGCCATGACGGGAGCGGAAGTCTGCGGTCAGGTTCCAATTCTCCCCTTTGATGTCATGGACAATGCAGCTCCCCGGCCAGGTCAGCAGCGTCGGTACGACGAGGCCCACGCCCTTGCCGGATCGGGTTGGTGCAAAGCACAGTACATGTTCTGGGCCGTCATGACGCAGATAGTCCTTGCTGTGCCGTCCCAACACGACGCCATCAGGACCAAGCAATCCGGCCGCATGGATTTCCTTATCCTCGGCCCATCGCGCCGAACCGTAGGTGGCGACATTGCGGGCTTCCCGTGCCCGGATGATCGACATGAAGAGGGCGGCGGCTATTGCAAGAACCGCCCCGGACGTGGCGATGAACGCACCTTCGGTAAAGATGCCGGGCGCATAGGCGTCATAAGAAAACCACCACCAGAAGAAGGCAGGTGGATAATAAAATGGCCATCCGGAAATATCGAACCAGGGGGCGCCGAGCTGGGGCTGGAAGCCGAGCCGGAAAGCCACCCATTGCGTTGCAGTCCAGACCATCACCACGACGATGGTGAGCACCACAATGATCTGGCCCCAGAGTATTCGCCCTCCACGCATACAGACCCCAATCGGCAAAAGAGACGGAGGCGATCAGAGAATGTGCTATTTTGAGCGTTGCAACAGCAAAGGTGTGGCCGTAGGGCTGCCGAATACTATCGGCGGCGAATCGGATGGGCTGCAGCGGCACCATCAGGGTGCGTTAACGTGTATCAGAAGAAAGGTGTTGGCAGTCCACTTTCTTCGTAACGCTGAGGAGTTTTAAAAGCGCAGGATCGCAGTTTTGGGGCGACCAGACAGCAGAAAAGGCGATCGTTTCCGGTTCGTCGCTGATCGGCAGAAAGCAAACGTTCGCAGTATTGGCCTGGACCACTTCCTCCACGAAAAGAGAAATACCGTGTCCGGCCGCAATCATCGACAGCAACGTGCTGCGTCCAACATCGCAACGGTGAATTGTCGGCGTCAACCAGTTTCCAGTCGCCCGCGTGACGATCAGGTCATGAATCTGTGGGCCGCTTCCGCCATGCCGAACGAGAAATGTTTCCCCGGCGAGTTGACGCCACTCGATGTTTGTCTGCAGGGCCAAGGGATGCCCAAATGGTAACGCGACCACCAGACGATCGCGCCATATGACGCGCGAATTGAGGTCAGAAATTTCATGATTCTGAGCCATGAAAGCGATATCAATTTTGCTTTCACGAAGCATGATCTCAGCGTCACGTGCCGTTGCTTCTGTGATTTGCAATTGAACATCTGGGTACGTGTCGTGGAATTGATTTAGTAATTGGTCGAGGAACCAGCCTGCTGTAAGAGCATAAACGCCAATCCGCAGTTCGCCCTTACCCCCGCGCGCGTTGATTCCTGCGGTGTTGATCGCAGCATCAAGAGTGCTGATAGCTTCCTGAACCTGATCGACGAACTCGCGTCCAGCATCGGTGAGTCGAACGCCGCGCGTGTTGCGCTGGAAGAGGATGACGCCTAGGTCCTCCTCCAGCTGCTTGATCCGGGCGCTGACACTTGATTGACTGGTGCCCAGCGCCGCAGCGGCCCGTTGGAAACTCAAATACTCGGCAACCGCAAGCGTTTGGACGAGCGATTTCAGTGAAACCCGCCCGTCTATAAGTGCGTAAACCCGTGACGCTCTTGCAGCCCGACCTTTACTACGACGCAAAACTACCTCTTCGATAAGATTCGCAGCAACCAGCAGGCGCTTTTTACACGAGGATCTACCCACTGAACGAGATCGATGACAGCTTTCGGCCTCAATATGAGCGATCTCGAACGATCAACGATCTCGGAAACGATGGGCGTTCTTCATGAGGCGTGCGAATGCGCCTTCACGATCGGTCGTCATCTCATACGACTGATGCATCAGGTGAAAGCCCATGTCCTGTACCACTGCTTGCTTCCAGGGCCTGGACAGGATTGCGTGCGTTAGATGACGGGTCATCTTAGACCGTTCCATCATCATTCCGGCGATCTCCCGAGCCCGGGGCAGCAACTCTTCACGTGGCAAGCACTCATTTGCCAACCCAAGTTCCACAGCGGTGCGCCCGTCAATGCACTGGCCAGTGTAGGCGTAGTAGGCCGCTCGCTTAACGCCTATAGTCCGCTGAAGGATCAGCGCCATTCCATCACCCGGAGGCGTGCCGCCAAGGAAATGTGGATCAAAGAAGTCAGCGTCTTCTGCACAAAGCGTAATGTCGCAAAGCGTCGCGAGTTCGCAATGGGTGCCAGGACCGTTGATTATACCGATCGTAGGTATATCGATGTTGAATACCATGTTTTCGATCAGACGCCTTGAGTCGTGAAATAGTGCCAGTTGCTCTTCGCGATCCCATTCGCGAAATGGCGTCGTCCACACCTCGGGATTACCGATTTGCCAGCGATCCCCGGTCCCCGTTACGATAAGAACTTCGTTGTTGCGATCTCGACCGATATCGATCCAGGCTTCGCGCCAAGCATGATGAGCTTCCCAGCTATGAACCGCGGGTCCTCCCTCGTGATGAAACCGGCACTCAATGACGCCATTCTCCCTGGTTAGAGCGATAAACTTCTCGTACGACGATTTGTATTGTTCAAATGAACTGCAATGACTGGAGTCTAGGAAGCTTTTGTGTTCCGACATATCTAGTGTCCTCTCTTTGATTAGATGAAGAATTCAAGGTAAACAAATTTGGGAATATGCCGCTGTTCGGACCTCACAAATCCAACGTGTCCTGACATGTTTTGGAGAACTTCTGGATGGAATCCCGTAGGCAGCTTTTGATTGTGAGCGGATTTAGCCCGCCACAGATATTCTTCATCTCCGCCTGGCACATCTGGGCCGTATCCCAAAAAATCTGGCATGCTGGAGAAAGTTTCTCTCGATTTTGACGGGCACATTGGTTGATGCTGTCAGGCGATAGCCGCCATGGTCGAACGCAAAGCGAGCGTATCTCCGCGCCGCACGCCTCTTTGACGGCAGGTGACGGCGAGTTTGCCAGCGCTACTTGCGAGCACATGCCCACCAAACCGCTCACTACGAATCGAATGAGAAGGCGATGCATTGAGGTGTATCCGCAGTCTAATCGCCACTTTAAAGTGTTATGCGTCAACATGTGCTCGATCTCTGTTGTTTCGTGACGGCGGCATGGCGTATTCATTAAACTCCTTCAGCACCGCCATTACTTTGATGCACTTAGTTGGGCTTGGTTGTCCGTCCATTTTGGTGGCGCTCCAAACCGACTGGCGATCAAGCCAACCAGACCTGGAGAACGCCCAAAGGTCTCGCACGCGGCGTGCTTGGGTGTGCCGCCGAACCAGGATTGGACGCGATGTGCTGAAGGCAGCGAGAGACCGGAGCCATTTCGATCCTGACCGTCGACTATGAGTTTCGAGAACTCGTTCCCAAAGGTGGCTGCTAACGTGTAAGCATCCCCGACCTGGGATACTCGCGGCGTGTTTGAAATCGAGTTGGCTCCGCGTGCCCAGACTGTCGCTGCAAGCTGATTGCCTGAGTGGTCAATCGCTTCTGCTTCAACGGCAATGCCGCCGAGCCCGATTGGCAGGCGTGGAGCTGCTATCGGAAGTGCAAATCCGGTCCCGAGTGTTAGTGCCGCTGAAGCTCCCGCTGCGACCTTGTCCGTTGGCACGAGACCTGTGACGACAGCACGAACGGTCATGTCGGCGACCTGCCCGTAGGGCACCATCTCAAACCTATCGCTGAGTGATATACAGAGAGCGCGATCGAGGATGTTCGCAACCATTCGGCGATCATCTAGGGATCCTACCTGCGAGGCGGCATCATGGGTGAAGCTCGCAGGAATGATCGTAGCTGTCCTCAATCGTGACAGAGCTACGCTGTCAACATATGTGCGCCGCTTCGATAGGGTGCCTTTCTCAGGACTGAGACGACTGTACGAGCTTAGCGTGCCGCCCTCTTTCAGAGGCACGGACGTACATGCTGCAAGCAACGGCATAGCCAAGAGAAAAAAAAGCCGAGTACGGCACGGCGATACCAATGCTCTACCAAGACGCGTCGCGTGATCCTTGGTGAAACGCTGCCTGTCCGATCCGGACCTTATCGCAATTGTTTGCGCGGTTTCGCGTCTCGCAGTATAAAGTCCCATCAACGTTCGGCACCCCGGCCCGCGGGCTCAATCGGGCTAAAAGGCAGCCTCTCTGTTGCAAGTCTAGTCGCACCCTCCGATTGCAGCGAGACGGCGGTTGGAAACCGGTATTCGTGGATATCGGCAGGCGTTTCCTTGCCCTGCATCCTTGAGATCAGCGCATTAAGCGGCGGCGACAGTAGCCAGTTACGAGTGATAATACCCAATCGGGTGCGAGGCGTAGATAGCCCCGTAAACAACTGCTTTTGCTTTTGCGCCACCAACGGGCGCTGGGCAGCTTCGTAGCCTGTCAAGGCTGCGGAAGAAATACCATGAGTGGCCAGTTCTCCTGCGAGCCGGTAAGCGCCGGTTAATCCAAGAAGCGCACCTGCACCTGACGCAGGTGAAGCGCAATATGCGGCATCGCCGACGAGCACCACCCGCCCCGACGACCATGATGGCATCTGCACTTGAGCGAGCGCATCAAAGTAGAAATTGGGAGCGCTGTCGGTCTTCTCAAGCAATGCAGGTACATGCCAGCCGAGACCCGTAAATGCTTGGCGAAGCAAATCGCGCTGTTTATCGACATCGCGGTAATCGTAGCTGAGCGGAGTGTCGCTGCGGAACATAAAGTTGATCTGTCCAAGTCCAGGCTCGGCACGGAAGATTGCGGCGGATTTTCCAGGCTCGTTGTAAAACGTCACCCAGCCGTGTTCACCCATCGGAAGATCGACGTTCAGAAAAGCAAAGTAGTGCTGCTTGAATTTTAAAAACTCTTCTTCTGCTCCGAACACGGAGCGACGAACGCTAGAATGCAGCCCATCCGCGCCGATAACGAGATCAAATCGTCTAGGACGCCCTTTTGCGAAGGTGACATCCACCCCGCCTTCATCTTGCTCGATGGTTTTGATCGTTTCGCCAAATATGTAATTCACGTCATTCTTGGTCGCATCGAAGAGCAGTTCCGCAAGATCGCCCCGCTTGATCTCCAGATCCTCGGAACCCACCATCCGTTCCATCGCCTCAAGTGGCATTCTCGCGCGTTCTCGATCGCGGTGATCGACGAAGCGCATGCCCTCGATTCTCAGCACCTTGGCGCGAACGGCAGATGTGAGGCCCATTCTCTCGACAACGGCGAGCGCTTCGGACCTTATATCCACGCCGTTTCCGCCGCGGCGCAACTCTGGCGCCTGCTCCACGATGGTCACATCGAAGCCGGCGCGGACAAGCCAGAAGGCGGCTGTCGGTCCAGCGATACTGGCGCCGACGATCAGAACTTTGGGCCGGTTGCCGGCAAAACTATCAGCTTTTGACATATCTCATGCTCCTGCATATAAGATACACGTCGCATCCTATCTCGCAAGAGTCAAGATGCGGCTCGCATCTTATTTTGAGGTTGTAATGGATACGAAGGCGCAAAGACGACGTGGCCCTGAGTTGGACGAAGCCATTCTTCAGGCTGTCTGGGATGAGCTATCGGCGAAAGGCTATGGTGGATTGACGTTGGATTCGGTTGCGAGCCGAGCCGGCACTAGCAGACCAGTGATCCATCGTCGGTGGAAAAGCTTAAATGACTTGGTAATGGCGGCCTTAGCTCGCTACGTAGCCCTCAACCCAATTTCGATTACGGATCAGGGCAGCGTCCGCAGCGAGATGGTACTGCTACTGAAGCGGCTTTCAGACCGAGCTCAACCTCATTTGATGCGGATTCTCGTTGATATGCGTGAGGACCTGTTGAAGGACAACCTGAGTTTTGTCGATGTTCCCAGCAGGATCGGTGAACATGGACTGGTTGCCGAGATCCTGGAGCGTGGAGCAAATCGTGGTGAAATTGACCTCGCACGCATTACCCCACGAATTGCCTCGTTACCAATCGAGCTAGCGCGTCATGACATGCTAATGACTCTCAAACCTCTCTCTGACAAAAGCATTGAAGAAATCATAGACGAGGTGTTCTTGCCCCTAGTTCTCCGAAGCTGGAAATAATGCTAACTTCTGGAACGTTCGGCTGGGGCGAGTCGTACCTGTGAAACGCCGTATCGGCATATCGCGTGAACGTCGTTTATCGCTCCCATGAAGTTCGACAATATACAGGGAACGGCCGAGTGATATGGCCATCATGGCCGCTCTATCGTTCCTGCCTCAGCATCTGAGGCTAATATCTCAACCGTTGCCGTCATACCCGCCGCTAGTTCCACACCGGACGGCGCCCGATCAATCTTGATGCGTACCGGGATGCGCTGGGCAAGCCGCACCCAGGAAAAGGTTGCAGCCACATTGGGCAGGCCGAGATGGCCGGGCGCATCGTTGCTGTTCTCGATTCCCCGACCGAGGCTTTCGACATGACCAGTGACCGGCTGGTCAAAACCCATCAGCATGATGTGAGCCTGGTCGCCAACGCGGATCTGGCGGATCTTCGTCTCCTCGAAATAACCGGTGATCCAGAAGCTGGCGGCGTCGAGGACGGCGACCTTCGTCACACCCGCCGTCGCATAGTCGCCTGGCCGAAGCCTCAAATTGGTAACATAACCGTCGACCGGCGCACGGACCGTCGAGCGGGCAAGGTTAAGCTTGGCCAGATCGAGCGCCGCCACCGCTGACTGATAGGCGGCGCCGGCGACCGCAGCAGCACCGCTCGATTGCTGAGCCGCCTCCTGAGAAACGACGTCCTTGAGTTGGCTGTGCCGCCGCGCCGTTGCCTGACGAACGATCACATCCTGGCGCTTGGCTTCAACCTCAGCCTCAGCCAGCGCCACTGCCAATCTGAGCCGCTCGGGGTCGATCTCGTAAAGGATGTCACCCCGACGGACATATTGGTTATCAACCACGGAAACCGCGTTGACCGTGCCGGAGACTTCCGGCGCGATCTGCACGACATCGACGCCAACCCGCCCGTCGCGGGTCCAGGGCGTCCGCTCGTAATGGTTCCATGCCTTCAGCGCGATAAAGGCGGAGACGGCGACGAGGCAAAGGGTCAGGGCATAGCGGCCCAGCAAGGATAGAACAGACGTCAAGGCAGGTTTCCGATCGATGGCAGGTACTGCACGAGCAGACCGTAGATGATGACAAAGATGGCGAGCTCCACGAGCGGCCAATAAGCGAACCGCCGATGCAGGCCAGCTGCGGAAAACAGGCGGAGCGTTGCCATGGTGATGACCAGCGCGATGAACGCGATAACCACAAGGCCGGGGATCAGGACGCCTCCGATATTGAGATCAACGATCATCGGTCGTGATCCTCCTATCTGCCTGAGAGCCAAGCGCGAACCGCATGTCGATGAGCAGATCGACAATCTGCAGGCGGTTCTTGAACACGCCGCCGGCCGTCTTCTCGATCAGGGTCTCTATCCGCTTATCGAGGTCTCGGAGGTCGGCAGGCGTTGGCGGCCTCCGGCCACTGAAGCGTGCCGCGATGACGAATAGAAGCTCGTTCAGTTCAACGCCGGCCTCGCCCTTGATCTGCGGAATTGTCTTGCGAAGCTGTCCGGCGACATGCCCGATGCGAAGATGGTTCAGCGTATCGTCGAGCACATCTGGATAGGCTTTGCCGGTCAGCCGCAACCTTGGCAGCAGCAAGGCTGTCCGATCAATCATCAGGCTTGCCCAGCGCGCTTCGTTAGGCGCAGAGCCAAGCGCGCGTCGGCCAACGTCCCGACGGCTTAAGCGAAGCAAGCGGTTGATCGCCCCGTCGACCGGCACGGTCTGGAACAAGGACATGCTCACGGCGCCGAAGCCGACCGCAGCAAACAGCGCGATCGTACTGTTGAGTGAGGTGGCGAAGTCGCCTGTGTAATAGGGACCGAGAGCCGAAAGGATTGGAATAGTCAGCGTGATGCCGAGCGCCATGAAGGTTGTCGGCAGGCGTGCCTGCAAAGAGCCGGCGAACAGGAACGCCGGCGCAAGCACCGCGACAAGAACTCGGAAGTCCGTGACCTGGGGCAGGATGACGAAACTGTAGATGAGGCTGATTAAGACCCCGTAGATTGAGCCGACGATATATTTGACAACAAACGGCACAGGCGCATCGAAATTGCCGAACAGGGTGCAGCAGACGCCAAGAATGGATACGGCCATTCCGCCCTCCGGCCAGGCCGTCCAGATCCAGAACGCGCAGCCAATGAGAATGCCGATGATCGCGCCGAGCGCAGTGCGCCCCGCCATCCATGGATCGCGGTGATAGACATAGCCCTTCGCTCGCTTCGGTCCATGAAGCGACGTGGCATCGCGCAACCGCCCGGTCGCTGCGACGTTCCGCTCCAGCCTGTCGCAGTCCTGTAGCAGACCGACCATTTCGGCGAGATGACCTGCCAGGTTAGCTGCAAGCCTGTCGTCGGGCATCGTAGCATCGGCGCCATAACGCTTCTGGACTGATCGTGCGTGCGCGATGAGTTGGGCTGTGGCAGCCTCCCGCTCTTCCGTTTCGGCGTTTGCGGCCCAGGCACCGACGTCACCGACCAAGGCGATCAGCTCACCGGGCGCATCGCTGTCGCCTAATCGAAGTGCCTCAATCCGGTCTTCGATCTCGCCTGCGAGCCACAGCAAGCGGGCAAGCCGATCATGGATAAGTTGCAGTATCTGACGTGGAGGTGTCGGCGCCGGATCATAGGGTAGATGCGTGGCAAGTCCCTGAATTGCTAACAGGTCCGCTGCGAGTTGGTGGCGGTCTCGGCGGTTTTCTCCGGGCGTTCCACTCAGTGCATCGCCTGTCAGCCGACGAGCGTCCCGCAGCGTGGCCGATAGCTTGCCGGTGAACTGGCCGGTCATGCGTTTCGGCACGATGTAGCGATGGATCAGGACTGCGCACAGAATCCCGATTGAGATTTCTTGAACGCGCACCGACGCTGTCTCGAAAATCGCGCCTGGATCAAGCACACTCGGGAACCCGATCAGGCTTGCGGTATAGCCGGCAAGAACAAAGGCATAAGCGCGCGGTGTGCGATCAAGCAGCGAGAAAAACAGGCACAGTCCGATCCAGGCCGCAAGCACGACGCTGCACACCATCGGATCGTTCACGAAGTTCGGAACGATCGCGACCGTTGCTATGGCGCCGACCAGCGTCCCGGCGAAGCGATAGACACCACGGCTAAAGGACGCCCCGGCAGACGTCTGTGAGACGATGTAGACAGTTACGATGGCCCAGAACGGCTTGGGAAGCCCGATCCGCAGCGAAATGTAGTAGGCCAGCATCGCTGCAGCGAAACTCTTCGCCGAAAACAGAATCGCATCCGCATCCGCCTTCAAGGTGGGCGTGCGCAGGAAGCTCATCCCAGCTTTAACCATGGCTGCAAGGGTCGTGTTTAAGGGGGGTATGAGCTTAGCGGTGTTCATGCCGCTAGTTGTGATCGATTTGCAAAAGCAAATAAATTCGATATTGTGACATAAAATACCTAAAAATGGCCATTCTCATGTCGCTATCGCGATCTGCTGTTTCCGTTTTCGATCCCGACCTGACGCTACTTCCTGCGGTCGCCCACAAGCTCGACTTCGCGGATCATGAGGCGGAAGTGCCTCTGCACGTGCATCGCAAGGGGCAGCTGATCCTCGCTCTGCACGGAGCTGTTACCTGCACTGCGGGCAACGAAATCTGGATCGTGCCGCCCAATTGCGGTGTGTGGATTCCGGGCGGCGTGCCCCATAGTGCACGCGCAACCGCCAATGCCCGGCTCAACTATCTGTTCGTCGAACCGGGGTCTGCCAAACTGCCTGAAAACAGCTGCACGCTGGCAGTTTCCCCAATGATCCGCGAAATGGTCGATCGGCTTGCTCGCGAGCGTGCGGACTATCACGCCGACAGCCATGCCGCCCGCATCGCGCGGGTGATCCTCGACGAACTCGTGCAGATGCCGCATGAGCGGTTCAATCTGCCAATTTCCAGCCATCCGAAAATCCGAGCGATGGCAGACGCTCTAACAACCGAGCCTTCCGATCGCAGCACGCTGAGCGATTGGGGGAACCGGGTCGCGATGAGCGACAGATCATTAGCTAGGCTGCTGATACGGGAGACAGGACTGACGTTTGGACGTTGGAGACAGCAACTCCATCTGGTTGTCGCACTTCGTGAGCTCGCAAGTGGTGAGAGTGTTCAGAATGTTGCGGCGACACTGGGATACGATTCCGTGAATTCGTTTATCACGATGTTCAAGAAGGCTCTCGGCAGCACGCCGGCGCAGTATTTTGCGATCCGAAATCCACCGACTGCTAAATCTGCTTAAGTCATGCGCCTGGCACCGGCTGGTGCGGCACAAGAAAAAGTGGCGCAAACGTTTTGCAAGCGATTGAACAGAAGCTCCTACAATCCCAAGCCCCGGTGCCGCCCAAGCTGCCACGACACTGATCCGCCCTGCACAATTCCGGCAACCTCTCGGCCAAGTTGGCGGTCGATGACAGGTCGCCATGGGACAAGGGTGAACTCATGGCTCTCTTCGACAATGGCGAACTTGCCGCTCGATAGGTGTGCGGTCCCGGTGAACTTGCCGCTGACATTTTCGCCATCGGCAGCCGCCCGGAATGGCAATCCTTTGCTCCCGGCCATTTCTGCACCGACGCGGGCCACTTCCCGTTCCCGCAGATTGGCGAGCAGATTACGCCTATAGAGGATGCGTCCATTCTGCTGCCGCGTGGCATCGCCCTGTGCGACATGATGCTCGCGGCGCTGATCCATCGCCTCGCGCACCTGCTGACCGAACCCTGCCGAGGTAATGTCCGAAGCGCCCGGCGTAACCAGTCGCCGATCCAGCCAGGTCGCACCATCGGCGCCGATCTGCTTTTCCAGATCGAAGGTCGAGACAACGCGGATGCTGGCTTGCCGGTTGCGACCGGCATCATAGGCGGTGGCGCGGCTCTCGAAGTCATCGGGAATGCGCCACTGGTCAGCGTCGATCCGTTCAGCAATGCCAGCGCGGCGCAGCGCCTCCAGTCGCCGGACATGGGCATCGACATAGCCCTCGTAATCACCACCCGGCACACGTCCCTCGAACTTCGCCTGTTTGAGATGGCGGCTGGGCTGGTAGATGCCGCTCTCCGAGATCGCAGCGATGGTGCGATCAGAGGGACGTTGTGCTGTGTCAGCGGGGCCGACTTCCACGATACTGCCGATCCGGGCATCTTCGACGTGGGCCGGATCAATGCCAGGAAGATGGTGTGTTCGCCCGTCAATGCCGTCCACCACAAGCGTCAGGTTCTCGCCCATCTCGTCGGTGAGATATTTGTCCACGACGCGGCCGGTGATGGGTGCTGCGGGTGCTGCATCGTGAAGCTGGAAGGTCATTGGATCACGTTCCTGCCCATCGGCCTTCAGCGCCTTGTGCATGTTGCGGATGATGTCGCCGTGTTCACCGAGTTCACGCAGCGCCGGTTCCATCTTCGCGCCAAGCTCCCAGACGCCGGGTGCATGTTCCGAGGCCAGCCCCATCTTTTCCAGCTTGGCGAGACGGCGCAGGCGAAGTGTGCGGTTGAACTGGCGGTGTGCATCTGACTGTTCATGGCGCAGATCGAGGAACCGTTCGTCGGCCTCCTCGGTCATGGCGCGGTCGATGCGCGTGAAGCGATCCTGATCGATTTCGACAGACAGCTTGCGGCTCTGCTCGATCTCGGTCACGGGGCCGAGTTCCAGCGTGGTCAGTTCGCTTGCCCGCTCACGAATACCATTGGCGAGATAGTCGCCATTGATGACCAGGTTCTCGCCCAGATCGTCCTTCCCCCGAATGATGATATGGACATGAGGATGGCCGGTATTGTGGTGATTGACGGCCACCCAATCGAGTTTCGTGCCAAGGTCGGCCTCGATGCGGCTCATCAGATCGCGGGTGTGTTCGGTGAGATCGGAAAGATCGGCGGCATCTTCGGGGGAAACGATGAAGCGGAACTGGTGGCGATCATCCTTGCCGCGATCAAGAAAGGCATCTCCATCAGCGCGATCGTCGGTCGCCGAATAGAGCTGGCCACGTTCGCCATCACGCGAGGTGCCGTCGCGCTGGATGTAGCGCAGATGGGCAGCCCCTTTGCCGTTCTTCCCCGCGCCCTGGACGTACCGGGTTTTGACGACGACGCGGCGCACGCCAGTCGCACTGTGACGCCACCCGCCCGACAGGGTTCGGGCGCGGACAAAGGCCGCGCCACGGCCCCGCTTGACGCCCGGACCTTTGCCAGCCCGCGACGCATTCCCGCTATTTCCGGCCGAACCAGATGCAGGCGACGAGGACGTCCGGGATGCGAATGATGATGATCTGCCGGTGCTGTTGCTGTGCTGTCGCGCCAGCTTCTTCACCTGCGTCAGAAAGCTCTTCGCCTTGCTCGCCTTCGGCACGTCGGATTTGATCCGACCTGGCCTGGGACGAAAGCGGTTCTCGTCGTCGGCGCTCATGGGCGCATCCCATGCCGTTTAGGCACGCAAACGGCAGATATTCGGCTATAGTGCCGGTCAAAACCCAGCAAAGCCAAGGCTTTGCGCCATATCGCGGCACGCGAGACCCAAAAGCAGGGTGCCGTGCGCCGCGCCCCAAAACAGTGTGCAGACAAGGGCTTGCCCAGAAACAGGCCCGACAGGGTGCCGGTTTCCTTTATCTTGCCCTCCGCCTTCCCTGCCCTTTTTGCCCTTCCTGCCGGTAATACAGCTAGGCGCCCCCAAGCCTCGCTGCACACCGGAAGCGGACCGAAGGAGCGTGGGGACGCCATGCTCATGACCCATCTCCATCGCTTGCACGGGCCACGAATATGCCGCCGTCCTGCGGCTCCTGATCGACGGAAACGCGCAGAGGAACGGTTGCACGGACATCGCTCGACGGCTGATTGGCCGCCGCCAAATTGCCGCCGGATTGCGCAACGAAGAGTGGAGCTTCGCGCCAATCCGGCGGTGGCGGCGGCACGATCGTCGGCACATCAGGCGCAGTCGCAAGCCCAAGAACAGGTGCGAGCGTGGCGACATAGGCGCGTGTTTCTGCGGGCAAAGTGCGGCCAGTCGCCAGATGCTCGTCATAGCGGCCGGGACCGGCATTGTAGGCGGCAAGCATGGCCGCGACATTGCCATAGCGGTCCCACATCTCGCGCAGATACGCTGTACCTGCGAGGATGCTGTCGCGCGGATGGTAAGGATCGCGCCCGAGGCCATGGCGGCTGCGCAGGCCCGCCCAGGTATCGGGCATAACCTGCATCAGTCCCATTGCACCCGCCGATGAGATGGCGCGCACATCGCCCGCGCTTTCCACACGCAGCACGGCCCGAATCCAGTGCTCTGGAATGCCGAAACGCTGTGACGCCTCGGCAATGAAAGCAGCATGGGGATGCGCAGTGACAGGCGCGGGTTGCGGCGTGACCTGCGCAATCGCTGGCGTCAATCCGCTGCCGGCCGACAGCATGGCCGTGAAGAGAAGAAGGGCGCGGGATCGCATGATCTTAGTCCCGATCTTCGCGGGGCCGCGGGCGGCTCCAGTGCAGCGACCATGACGAGCCTGCATCGTCGTCGCGAAACAGATTGGCGCGGATCGGCTGCGGCAAAGCGGGATCGTCGAGCAGTACCGAGAGATATTCGCCAGCCTTTTCGCCGGTACGTTTCCATGCAGCGCCGACCTCGGGGCCGTCATCAGCTCCGTGATGGACACGGTAGTCCGGCGCGTTTTCGGCGTCCGAATGCTCGGCTGGCATGATGGTAAGCTCACGGTAAAGCGTGAGCGTGTGAACGCGCCCGGAAAAGCCCGTTTCATCGCGCGTGAACGATCCGATCTGTGGCATGAAAAATCTCCTGTCGTTGAGGTTTCGGCGTGGGTTCAATGCGTGGCCGCCCGCCATTCGTAGCGGCCATCACCTTCCCCATCGGTCCAGAGCGGAAGCGCCCGGCCGATGACGGAACTGACGGGAACAGGTCCGAAGTAACGGCCGTCGAGGCTGTCCCGGACTTCCCAATTCATGAGGAAGAGTTCACCGTCACCGATGATACGGCAGCCCTGCCAGACCGGCAGATCGCGGCCCATGCGGTCGCGCTCCAGCGCATCCCCCATCTCGACATGATCGACTGTAATGGTCGCACCGTTGCGGCAGACGCGCTGGCCCGGCAGGCCGAGGACGCGCTTCAGCAGCGGCACGCCGCGTCCGATATAGCCGCGCTCGACCATGAACCGTTCCAGCGGTTCGGACGGCATGATGGCGACCAGTTCGGGCACTTCGAGCGCATCAGCGGGAGCAACTGTGTAGAAGCCGATGGGCGCGCTGGCAGTCGCATTCCAGATCAGCCGGGTTGGCAGATCGGCAACCGCCGTGACGACAAGCGTGCCGACGGCCAGCATCGACACGGCAAGGATGTGACGGCGGCTCATAGTGCGATCCTCCGGCGGCTGACCCATGCGGCATGGCGCTCCGGGGTGTAGGGATTGGGTTCCTGACCGGCGCTCAAACGGTTGTGGACGTGCCGCCAATGATCCGGCGCAACATCCGCCGGATCGACGCCAAGCGCGTCCACGGCATCAATCAGGGCCAACACCCGCTGGACTTGTCGCCAGCCGTCGATGCGCAGCAGGATCTCGCCGCCAGGACGAACGAAGGGCACGGTCTGGTACGGTTCGCCACGCCCGGTAGCGCGCAGGATGTCGAGCCGCGAAACGATGGTGCCATAATCGTTGGAGGCCCAGCGGACGAAGGCGAAGATGCTTTCGGGCGCAAAACCGATCAGACTGCGGCGGCGGTCGATGATCTGCTCAAAGCTCTTGCGGCCGAAGCGTATCCAGCGCTCGACCTTCTTCTTCTGGAAGGTCAGTTCGACCATTGTGGTGAACGGTGCTGGCCCGTTCGGCTGCGGATGTTCATGCGCAGCGCGCACGGTTTTGCCGGTCATAGCTGATCTCCTTCGGTGGGTGGAAACTCGCGGACCAGCAGCTCGCGCAGCATCACGGCGACGGTGACGCCGCGCCGGAAAGCGGCAACCTTGATGCGCCCGCGCAGTTCGGGCGTGATGTCGATGGTCAGACGGGCGGTGAACGCCTCCGTCGCCGTCTTGCCGGTTGCCGGCGCTTCGGCGCCACTGACCCAGCTATCGGGATTGCCTGGACGCGACGCGAAGCCGGATTTGACGTGCGGACGTGTCATGGCACGATCCTCCCGATAACGAGGCCACCGATCTCAGCCACCAGCGCTGTGACTTCCCGTGCGGCGCGTTCTCCGCCATCGGTCTCGGAGACCAGCCGTCCGGTCTGTGCGGCTTCGGCGAAGACGACACGCTGGCCGACCGTTGTGGCCAGCAATGGCGGATCATGGTCTGCCAGTGCCTCGACCGTTTCGCGGGCGATGACGGTGCGCGCACCGCATCGGTTCAGCAGAAAGCGGGCAGCAAGCTCCGGGCGAAAGATGCGGGCTTCGTTCAGAAGCGCCAGCATCTCGTCTGAGGCCCAACCGTCAAAGGGGGATGGCTGCACAGGGATCAGCACCAGATCGGCTGCAAGCAGCGCTGAGCGCATGAGGCCCGCGACACGGGGCGGACCATCAATGACGACATGATCGGCGTCACGTGCCAGTTCCGGCGCTTCCCTGTGCAGCGTATCGCGGGCCAGACCGATGACACTGAACAGCCTTGGCAGCCCTTCATGGCCGCGCCGCTCCGACCAGTCGAGCGCGGAGCCTTGCGGGTCGGCATCGATCAGGATGACCCGCTGTCCTTGCGCAGCCCAGGCTCCGGCGAGATGCAGCGCCAGCGTGGTCTTGCCCACGCCGCCCTTCTGATTGAGGAACGCGACGATCATGGCGTACCCCGCCCAGGTCGGCGGGAAGTGGCACTGGCACCGCGCCTCCCATGCGCGCGCGTCAAAGAAGAAAACTTAGAATCTATGTTAGATTCTAAGTTAGCAGTCGCATTCTGCTTTTCGTTCCAGAGACTTAACTGGGGTTCGTGCGCCTGATGTGCCGATAGTCCTGCGCCTGATGTACCGATACCCCGTGCGCCTGATGTACCGACGGCATCCACAATGTTATCCACAGGCACTGTGGATAGATTTTCAGGGCGGATTCGCAGCAGTTCGCGGCGATCTTCGCGCAGGATCTTGAGCTGGTAGCCGGGCAGCGGCTGGCGGGCCGCGATGCGGCGCAGGTCCAGTGCAAAGTCCGATGGCCGGGCCATGCTGCCGGATTTCTGGTAAAGGTGCGCAACCTCGAACAGCCAGCCATGCGGCTGATGTCCGGCGTGTTTACGGGCGACACGGTAGAGCCAGCGCTCGATACCGCCGGTCAGCCGAAAATAGTCCGGGTCGATGGTGAGGACCAGCGACCGGTCGAGAACGCTGTTGTAAAACCATTCAGGCAGGACAAACTCCATGCCCTCGACGCGACCGTCGCGGGTGGTCATCTCTTCCCATTCGTTGATCCAGGAGAACTGGCGGCGGCGCCAATGCTTGCCGTTGCGGATCGTCGTGGCGACGACCGTGGATTGCAGGCGGGCAAGCGCTGCCTTCAGCAGCAGATATTGCCTGTTTCCGGTGTCGCGTCCGATGGCGCGCAGCAGATGATAGGGCGTAAAACGGAAGAAACGGGATGTCTTGATGCCGTTGTTTTCGGCGGCAACGATCTGGCTCGCAGCCCAGATCAGCACATCAGCATCCCAGATCGTCGCCATGCCGTGTTCAGGCATTCCGAATACCTGCACCTCGACATCGGCGCTCTTGTAGAGGATCGGTTTCGTGCGCGTCGTCTTCGCCAGCGAGAAGAATGGCCGCTCCATCAGATCGCGCTGGTCGCGCGGACTGGCATCGCCGGTTGCAACCACGAATGGATCGAGGTGGCTGCGCTCGCTGCCCCCTTCTCGCCGCAGGGCGTCATGGTGATCGACGCGCCGCATTCAGAGCTTGCTCCGCTCTTCAGGCGTCAGGGGACGCGCCGGGAAAACCGTGCCAGCGTCCTTGTCACTGGTGGACTTTCGCGCGCCGATGTCGGCCCAGGACTGGAGATCATCGACGGTATAGAGGACGCGCCCACCGATTTTGCGATAGGTCGGGCCGGTCCCGTAGGTCCGGTGTTTTTCCAGTGTGCGAAGAGAAATACCAAGGAAACGCGCCGCTTCCTGAGTGCGCAGCATGCGCGGTGGCATTTCCGTGTTGCGGCGCTCGATCATGAGATCACCTCCGGTTCGTCAGGTTGATGCGGCTGCCGGAGACGGCGGCGCGCTATGGCGAACCATGGGAAGTGATCGGCGACGTGTAGCGTGCCGCATTTGCGCCTATACGCAGACGGCACCCCTGAAGGGGGCTGTGTCAGTGCGAAAAGACGTGAGATTTCAGCGACTCAAGGAGACCGATGCGGATTCGCCCAAGACATCCGCCCGCAGTTCGGCTATGAATACAGATGGGGCAGACGCACTGCTCCGGGGGCGTAGTAACCCCTGACTAGCGGTTGGTGTCGGCCGTGACGGCACCATACTCCTTGACCCTATGGTCGGGGAGCCTGTGGCGTATGCAACAGGCTTTCCAGCTAAAGGCCATGGGGCCGTCTAGTCACGGTTACTAACTCCCCGATCACCAGGAGTCAGAGAGTTTTATTGCGGGGGCGAACCGCAGAAACTCTTCTGAAAGAAGGGGAATAACCGTGAAAGCACCCGTTGAACTTGATCCCGATGTGGATGATCTGGCGCCGTCCGGTGATGTCATCACCGCCTATGACGAGCAGCACTTTGTAACCTATTTGCGTATTCTGGACGCCAAGTCCGAGGAAGCCGACTGGAAGGAAGTGGCGCGAATTGTTCTGCACCGCGATCCGGCATCAGATGAGATGCGAACCCGGCGATGCTGGCAGAGCCATCTGGAACGCGCTCAATGGCTGTCACGGGAAGGTTACAGGCAAATGCTGGAACAGACTGCGGCAAACAGGAATCGGTGAGATTGCCTCATTTGCCTTTTGATCGTGGAATCGGCTTGACCGGATAGTGCAAAAGCAGCCGATAGCCCCCGCGCATCATCCTGATACCGTGGGCAACCAGACGACGAGCCTTATTCTTGCGCGGATCAGTCTCGAAATCTTCCTTGTTGCCACAGAAGCCGAGTAGAACTTCGGCAACGGCGCGATAGCTTTCGCCGTGCAGCCGTGCGTCCAGCGCCCGTAGCGACAGAAGGTGCCATTGCCGAAGCTGCGCTGGCATGGCGCGAATATCCGGTCCCGGAGAACGGCCTGTCAGGCACCGCCAGAGTCGGCGGGCCGCATGGGCGCGTAATTCCATGAACTCGTCCATGGGCAGGATAGCAGCATAGAAAGCTGCCGCATCTATCGCGCCCTGTTGCAGCCAGAATTGATGCTCCATCCCACCGACACGCCAGATTGCGTGCCAGCCATCCGGCGCGCGGCGCAGGATCAGGCCATCGAGATGTGCGAGAGCGACAAGCCGCCCGTCATCCGGATCGTTCTGCTCGACCGGAGACAGAATAATGGCCTGCGGATTGAAATGCGGCGACCAGAAAGGCGGTGCGCCGTCAGGCTGCGCGTCGGGGTCGTGTGCGAAATCGCACCCCCCAGCGGGAAGCAAAGGCGTTAACCTCTTCTCCCGCGGGTTCTCTCCTCTGCGTGAGTCTCTCGACGTCACGGCGATAGTCTTCGTTGCGACGAAGATATTCCCAAGCGAAACCGGCGGGCGGAAGGTCTTTAATGCGTTTATAGGCCGCCGGAGTACGCCAATCTATGCTCTGCATGGCGCGTCCTCCCAAAGCCGGACGGCACAAGGCTACGTCCGACTTGAAAAGGCTGCGGTATTGAATGGTTTTGCGGTAGCGCATCTAACGCGATAAGTGGATCGCCTAACCCGATCAATCCATTAAAGAATCTCTCGTTAGCACTGTTGCGCATCACATGGGAGACGCCCTAGCGACATTCCCGTGTCAGTGATCGCAGCCGAATGGCGGAAACGCGCGACTGCGTGGTTCCGGCGCAGCCGAGAGCGCGGCCCGCTGGGCGACAGGGCGGCCGCCCACTATGGGTAGCTCGGCGCACATGCCCGCAGCGACGGGCTGATCGTGGTGGGAGTGACGGCTTTCCTGCGGGTATGAGAAAGGCCCCGACCTTGCTGTCGGGGCCTTTGTGCCGCGCCTCAGTCGCCGCGGCGACCGTTGGGGCGGGACCAGATGAGGGAGAAGGTGTCGCCTTCTTCGTCATCGAAGAGGTTGGCGTAGATCGGGGCGTTGAAGCTCGGATCGTCCAGCTTGAGGCCCAGATAGTCGCGGCCCTCGTTGGAGCGCTTGGACCAGGCGGCGCCGATTTCGGCGCGGCCGACCAGAACCCGGTGGCTGGGGGCGTTCTCGCCGGTGGCGCGCAGGTCGGGAACGATGCGCACGGCTTTGGCCTTGACGCTCAGGGTGACGATTTCGCCGGTGAAGTCGTTCGAGCCGGTCTTCTTGAAGGTGCCGATGGTTGCCATTTTAAGTCTCCGTTTTCCGTTTCCGAGCCCGCACCATTGCGGCCTCTATGGCGATCGACCGGCCGGAGACGAACGCTGGCGCACCCCCTTTGGGGGCTGGACAGCACAGGAGAAACTTTCTTGTTCCGCGCGGAATGGCGGCTCTGCCGTCAGGGGAAGAAAGTTGTGACGACGCTGTTGCGCTAAAGCGGTCGAAGCGCATCGCACTGTTCTTCGGCCAGATCAGGCCATTGAAGAGGCCGTTTGGAGCGGTTGAGACACGGGGGCTGAACGGAGACCTGGCAATCTTGAGGCCCATCATGATGACCAGACGAGTAACACCGGCCTTGCTTGTCGCCCTGCGTCTCAGGCTATGCGCATCTCTCTGCCCGACCTGTTCTACCGGCATTGCCCCCAATCGGGTTCTGGTCAGCCCACAACGCTGGCGCTGACCGTTCTGCGCTCCTATGGGCCGGGTCTGTGCCTCAAGTTGATCCGATGCCTGGTCGCTGTCTGCCACCATTTTCCTGACGAAGATGGAAGATGATCCGCACCCGCTTCTGGTCGCCATCAACGGATCGTTGCGGTTCAGGTGCGTGCAAGGTTCCCGTCCGCTGGACCGGCTGCCGCCATGCCTGCAACGCGCAGGAAAGCCGTCACGCCCACCGCAATCGCCCCGATCACCGAGAAGATGAGCTGCCATGTCTCAGACGGCATCATGTGCTTGACGATACCGAGGGTAGCATAGAACCCGGCCATCCCCGCCGGAGCGACGAAGGCCAGAGCGATCAACAGCCGCGCCCAGATCGGGCGGATCAGCATGAGCAGGCCCTGACCGACTGCCAGCGTCAGACCAGCGGCGAGAAGACCGACGACGATGCCGCCGAGCCAGCCAGCCCCTGTGCCATAGGCCCAGGTACCGGCGTTGAGGCCGATAAAGAACGGCAGGGCAAAGACAGCTAGATTGAACAGCAACCAGCACATGGTGCCGATGGCTGCGATGGAAACGAGGATTCCGAGAACGATCATGGTGGTGTCTCCGTGCAAAAGGTTGGACGGTTGCGCCTTCCACCACCACCACGGCGCACTGCGACATATAGCATGAATATGCCTGTCTGTGCGACATGGAATGGTCGGCGGGTGCCATCGTCATGCTCATGATGAGGTGGGAAGGCAGCGCTCACGCGCTGCCGGCCCCGAAGCGATAGACCGGGATGCCCATTTTGCGGGCCTTGTCGGCCAGGTTGTCCTGAATGCCCGTGCCGGGGAAGATGATGACCCCGATCGGCATCGTGGCGAGCATGTGGTCGTTGCGCTTGAACGGTGCTGCCTTGGCATGTTTTGCCCAGTCGGGTTTGAAAGCAACCTGTGCGACCTTGCGGTTATTGGCCCAGGTGGCCGCGATGCGTTCCGCGCCCTTTGGCGATCCGCCGTGCATCAGCACCATGTCCGGGTGCTTGGCGTGGACCTGATCGAGCTTGGCCCAGATCGTCCGGTGATCGGTGGTGTCACCGCCCGAGAAGGCGATTTTCGGTCCGGCGGGCAGCAGCACCTCGTTGTCGGCCCGGCGTTTTGCGGCGAGGAAGTCGCGGCTGTCGATCATGGCCGAGGTCATCTGGCGATGGTTGACCCGAGAGCCGGAGCGTTGCGACCAGGGCGTTCCGGTGGTGCGCAGATAGATGTCGGCGGCGGCATCGCGGAACGTCTCCATACTGTCGCGGCGCTCGATCAGGCTTTGGCCCGCGCCGATCAGGGTTTCGAGCTGGACGGACTTGACCTCGCTGCCGTCCTGTTCGCGCTGAAGGCGCTTCTGTGCCTGCTCGTTATCGTCGAGTTTGGTCTCGATCCGCAGGGCGGCGCGGTGGAAGGTGTTGACGGTGGACCACATGATCTCGTCGAGGTCGAAATCGAGGCTGGTGTCAGCCATGGTGGAAATCAGGGCGTCGAAGATGTCGGAGACTGCGCCCTGGATGACGTGATCTTCGGGTGTGATCCGGGGATCGGCCTCGTCTTCGGAGGGACGGTAGCCGTAGAGTTCGAGTTCTTCGATGGCGTGGCCGGTCGGGGACGTGCTGTGATCGGGTTCGAAATCGTCGTGCGCGTACATGGGATGCTTCCGTCAGTTGGACCGCGACCGTCGCGGCCTTCATGGCGACGAAAGCTCACGGGCGCTCCGGTCTGGCAGCGCGAGCCTCTGGCGAGGGCCTTGATGGCAAAGCCCGGCTGATTTGTTTCGCGCTGTAAAGGCGGGCTTGCCCGCCGACGGAAATCAGTCGGGCGCCGCCATTGCCTGACCGGGGCGTTTGTGGGCCGATCGCCCTCTCAGAAGGCCAAGGCGCGGTCCTCTGCTGATGACAGGATGCAGCCAATGCGCATGACAAGATCGGAATGGCCCGATCACGGCTCCGTACCGGCTATGCGATTGAAGCCATGAAACGGCTGACGTCCTCGGGAGCGATTTGCACCCGGATCTCTGCCCGAACGGCATCCAGCCCGTGAGTTGCAAGATCTTCGTTGAAGTCCCCCATCATGGGCGAGAGCGTGATAGCCTCGATCCCGACCTCGTGCGCCCGGTCCACCAGGCTATCACGGGCGCTGTCACCTGCCGGATCGTTGTCGCGGACGATATAGAGCCTGCGCAGTTGCGGCGGGAACAGGATGGCAGCGAGGTGTCCGGCCGAGAGTGCGGAAACCATCGGCATGATGGGCAAAGCCTGACGCAGCGACAGGATGGTTTCGATACCTTCCCCAGCCGCCATGACATCCTGCACATCACCGAAACGCACTGCATGTCCGAGCAGGTCGCCCATTGCCTTCCTCGGCGGATCGACGGGTGCCTTGCCGGAACCGTCCGGGGCCAGCCATGTGCGGTGTGCGCCGGTGATCCTGCCATCGAGGTCGGTGACGGCGGCGATCATCGCGGGCCATGTTTCGGTCGGGCCATCGTCCTCGGGCCGCCAGTAGCAGTTGGGATGGAAGCGCAGATTTGCGGTCTGGCGTAAATCCGTAATGCCGCGTCCGCGTAAATACGCTTCTGCGGTACTGCCGATCAGCGGCTGCGTCATACGCCAGAGGCGACGTGCGGCCTCGGATGATCCCGATGGTGCTGGCGTTCGGGACCGACGGGATGGCGGCTGCGGTTCAGGATGCGGCAGGCTGAGGAAGCGCCGGGCTTCTTCGGCAACGTCTGCGAAGTCGATCAGACCGAGCGAGTCCCGGATCACGTCCAGCAGATCGCCATATTCACCCGTGGCCGAGTCCTGCCATTTACCGGCAATGCCTTTCACGCTGTCGTGCAGCCGGACGAACATGGATCGGCCAGCCGTGTTTCGGACATCGCCAACCTGCCAGTAACTGCCCTGTTTGCGACCATTCGAGAGATAGTGACGGCACACCGCCTCGGCCTGTCGGCCGAGACGCTGCGCCAGTTCGGAAGCGTTGAGACGCGCCATTATGCGGCCTCCCGCTCACCGATGCGTTCAACCGGGAAGCGGTCAAGCAGTTTGCCAGTGATCTCCGGTCCCGTTGCATCGACGGGCACGAAGAAGCGCAGCTTCCACGAGATGATTTCGCTGAAGAGGCCATAGGCCCGCAGCCGGTCGCGCATTGTGTCAGTAAAGCCGGTCAGTTCGATCCGGTTGGCACCCATGACCCGGACGCGGCGCAGTTGCAGCCCCTCGGCGAGATCAAGGATCGTGCGACCTTCGATCAGCGCGGCATAGGCGGCATCCGGTGTCAGGCTGCTGGTGACGCCACTGGTCGAGGCATTGGCGGCCCATGCCGGCGATACCCGGCGACCGATGATGCGTTCGCCCTCGTCGGTCTGGAGGCGATAGACGCGAGAGGATTCCTGCGGCAGACGCTTCCAGATCGGCAGAAGCAACCCCGTCACCATATGCAGGATGCTGTCGGTGAACTCGGGCACCTCGGCCAGTTCCGCCTTCCAGGCCACGGTGAAGGCGGCACGGTCGGCCTCAAGCCAATGGGTCTCGCCCATCGCCCGCACCGGAATGTTCATCGCCTCCATCGGCCGGATCAGCCGCACGCGCCGTTCGATCTCGCCATCATCCAGCATGACGCTGGTGGTCGGGATCTGCACGGCGGCACGACCGGATCGCTCGTTGATGAGCAATCTTGCGCGGGGATCATTCAGTTCCGCCAGGGCCGCATCGAGCGTGACCGGCTGATTGCGCCTGCGCTCGGTGAGCGTCAGGAGCCGGGTTTCTGCTCCTGTGCCCGGATGGGTGTGGATCACCTGCCGGTCCGTGACGATGAAGCTTTCGGCCTTCAACGTTTCCAGCCCCATGTCATAGGTGCCGGATGCAATCGCCCCGTCGAGCCGGGCCTGCAGAAGCTGCTCGAAGGCGGAGAACAGAATGCCCTGCAACTCGATGGTCAGCGCCAGCAGGCGGTTGAGGAAGGTGGTGATCGGCGGCAGGTCGTCCTTCACACCGTTGCTGTCCATCAGCTTCAGCCCGGTGGCGGATTCAAACCGTTCGAGAGAGCATCCCTCGACCTTGCCGCGCACGATCAGCAGATAGAGCTGGCGCAACGCATCACGGGCATAGGCGGATTCCAGATTATCCTCGGGACGGAACAGGCCCTGGCCGCCGGTCTGGCGCTGGCCGCGCGTGATCGCACCCAGCGTGTCGAGGCGGCGGGCGATGGTCGAGAGGAAGCGCTTCTCGGCTTTGACGTCCGTGGCGATAGGCCGGAACAGTGGCGGTTGCGCCTGATTGGTCCGGTTGGTGCGGCCCAGTCCCTGAATGGCGGCATCGGCCTTCCAGCCCGGCTCCAGCAGGTAATGCACGCGCTGCCGCTGGTTTCTCGCCGAGAGTTCGGCGTGATAGCTGCGTCCGGTGCCACCGGCATCAGAGAAAACCAGAATGCGCTTCTGGTCATCCATGAAGGCCGAAGTCTCGGCAAGGTTGGCGGAAGGCGCTCGGTTCTCGACAGCAAGGCGGGCCGATGCCCCGTTGCCCTTGCGCACGATCCGACGCGAACGGCCTGTGACCTCCGCCACCATATCTGTGCCGAAACGCTGGACGATCTGGTCGAGCGCCCCCGGCACTGGTGGAAGCGAACCCAGCTGCTCCAGCATCTCGTCGCGCCGCGCTACCGCCTCGCGGCATTGCACCGGCTGACCATCGCGGAAGACGGGGCGTGACGAGAGGTTTCCCTCGCCGTCGGTGAAAGGTTCATAGAGCTGCACTGGGAAGGAATGCTGCAAATACGAGCCGACATACTCCCTGGGCGTCACATCGACGGAAATATCATTCCACTCCTCGGTCGGGATCTCGGACAGCCGCCGTTCCATCAGGGCTTCGCCGGTCGAGACGATTTGGATGACGGCGGCATGGCCCGCCTCCAGATCGGCATCCATGGACCGGATCAGGGTCGGGGTTTTCATGGAGGTCAGCAGATGGCCGAAGAAGCGCTGCTTGGTGCTTTCAAAGGCCGAACGGGCGGCCGATTTCGCCTGCCGGTTCAGCGTTCCTTCGCTGCCGGTGATGTTGGCGGCTTCCATGGCCGCGTCCAGATTCCCATGAATCACAGCGAAGGCGGCAGCATATGAATCGTAGATGTGCCGCTGTTCGTCGGTGAGCTGATGCTCGATCAGTTCATATTCGACGCCATCGTAAGAGAGCGAGCGGGCGGTATAGAGGCCGAGGGATCGCAGATCGCGGGCCAGCACTTCCATGGCCGCAACGCCACCGGCCTCAATCGCCTCAACGAACTCGGCGCGGGTGGCAAACGGAAAGTCCTCCCCGCCCCAGAGGCCAAGGCGCTGCGCATAGGCGAGATTGTGGACTGTGGTGGCGCCGGTCGCCGAGACATAGACCACGCGGGCGTCGGGCAGCGCGTGCTGAAGCCGCAGGCCCGCACGTCCCTGCTGCGAAGCGGCGACATCACCGCGTTCGCCTTTTCCGCCACCGGCATTCTGCATGGAATGGCTTTCGTCGAATATAATGGCTCCATCGAAATCAGCCCCCAACCATTCGACGATCTGCTTGACGCGCGAAACCTTCTCGCCCCGGTCGTCGGAGCGTAGCGTGGCATAGGTGGTGAAAAGGATGCCTTCCGACAGCGTGATCTTTGCGCCTTGAGGGAAGCGTGACAGAGGCGTGACCAGCAGGCGTTCCATGCCGAGTGCTGCCCAGTCGCGCTGCGCGTCCTCGATCAGCTTGTCGGATTTGGAGATCCAGATCGCCTTGCGCCGACCGCGAAGCCAGTTGTCGAGAATGACGGCAGCGGACTGGCGGCCCTTGCCAGCGCCGGTTCCGTCACCGAGCATGAACCCCCGGCGGAAACGGATCGATCCGGCAGCATCTTCGGGCGCGGCGCTCACATTGTCGAAATGCTCGTCCACGGTCCAGGCACCCGCGAGATGATCGGCATGGGCTTCACCGGCATAGATCACCGTTTCAAGCTGGGCGTCCGACACACGCGCGCAGATGTCTGCGGGCAGCATGGGGCGGTAAGACGGCTTCGGCGGTGCGACCGAGGCCATGGCGGCGGACTGCACCAGCTTGGTCGGGTGCGGCTGTGCGCCAGCAATGCGTAGCGATTGCAGTGCATATTCCTCATAGATGGCATCGGACAGGCGAGCGCCCTCCGGTGGCACCCAGTCCACGGGCTCATAGGCGAGTTCGACGCCCTCGGGATCATTGGCGGGAGCAGCGGCAGGCCGAGCAGCTGTCGCGCGGGCCAGATAGCCCCGCACGGTTTTCGGCGCGGCGGTAGAAGCAGGCACCACGATCTTCGGCAATGATACCGGCGAACGCTGCGGGACATGCGCCCCGATCCATCCGATCAGCGTGGCAACATCGGGAGCGATGCCTGGTGAGGCCGGGAAACTGGCCGGATCGACGGCGGGCAGTTTGTCGATCACGGTCAGCCGCGTGTCGATCGTGGTGCCGTGCTTTGCATAGACCGCACCATCGACGGCGGCGCTGAACACCACACGGCCACGGTCCTGCAAGCGGATGAAGGCATCCCGCCATGCCGGAGCCTCGGGGCCAAAGCCAGCGCCGGTGATCGTCACCAACCGACCGCCGGGAGCAAGGCGGGCCAGCGCCGAGGCAACATGCCGGTAGGCCGCATCTGCGACACACCCGCTGACATTGGCCATGACCGAAAATGGCGGGTTCATCAGCACCACGGACGGGACGGCATCCGGGGTCAGATGATCGTCGATCTGGGCGGCGTCGAACCGGGTGACGGCAAAGGCCGGAAAGAGCTGGGCCAGCAGATCGGCGCGGGTATCGGCGAGTTCGTTGAGGATCAGCGAACCGCCGATGGTCTGCGCCAGGATCGCGAGAAGGCCGGTGCCAGCCGATGGTTCCAGCACCCTGTCATCAGGCGTGATCGCAGCGGCCGTCAGAGCTGCAAGGCCGAGCGGAACCGGCGTCGAAAACTGCTGGAAGTTGTGGCTTTCCTCGGAGCGTCGGGTCTGCGTGGGCAACAGCCCCGCGATCTTTGCCAGCACGGAAATCCGTGCAGCCGGAGACACGGCTTTACGGAAAAGCGCCTTTCCGTATTTGCGTAAGAAAAGGACGGTAGCGACCTCGCAGGCCTCATAGGCCAGCTTCCAGTCCCAGACGCCGGTAGCGTCCGACGCGCCGAAGGCCGTTTCCATCGCGCCGCGCAAGGTGGCGGCATCGACGCGCTGACCGCGTTCGAGATGGGGAAGCAGAAGGTTGGCCGCAGCCAGGATCGCGGGCGCAGCCGCGAGCGGCGTGACCGGATCGGCCACGGGGAAAACCATGTTCATGTCGGGAGCCTCAGGAGAGCGAGAAGGACAAGCCCGAACGGCGCTCTCTTTCGACCACCCGGACCTGACTCCTCCCGGCCCGCCTCTGACTCTCAAAACGCAGCATAAAAAAAAGCGCCCCGACCGAACGGCGGGGCGCTTGTCAGTGTCTTCCCGGGATCATCCGAAGCGGCGACCGGCTTCGGTAAAAGTGTATTCATTGGCGGCGATGGTTTCATCGACCGCCTCGTCCGAGGACAGATAATCATATTCGCGTTCAAGCTGGCGGTAGAGCCATCGAGCCAGATCGCGCAGCGCCTCGATGATCGTCTCCTCGGCATCGGCGGTCATGTCCTGCCAGGTCGGGCTGTCGCGCTCGACCGAGAACGACATGCAGTATTCGTGATAATAATGGCCGCGATGGCTGACATCGGCGCGAAGTTGATAGAAGTTGCGGCGCTGGATCGCCTGAAGGGCGTCGGCAATGCGATGCAGTTCGGTGTCCTGCGGGGCGTATTCCCGGATCAGGCGCGGCGCCTGTTTGCGGTAGGAATACCATGATTCAAAGCAGGCGCCGTCGCCCTGCGAGGAGAAGCCGCGGAACCAGATGCAGGGGTCTTGCCGTGTGCCACCGCCCATCAACCGGATGGTGCGGGTCTTGAGGTTCAGCCCGTGGATTTCGGCGATGCGCTGGAAATCCTCATAGACGGCATCGTACCAGTCATAGTCGAAGCCCACCTCACGATACCAGGCGCGGGCCTTGTCCTTCGCCGCATCGGAAAGCTCGCCTAAGCGGTAAACGGTGGTTTCGATGATCTCAGGCATAGGGATCTCTCCCTTCGAGAACCGAGGAAAGCCAGCCATCGGTGTCGATCCAGTCCACCGTCTCGCCGGTTGCGAGATCGAGGACATGGGCGCCGCCGCCGAAGCCATCCAGGCGGGGTCGAGAGCAACTGTTTGCCCATTGCAGTCCCCATAATCCGGTCAGGCCGAAGGTCGCCGCGCAGTGCATGACGAACCGGATGACATGCTCGGGATCGCCCGTGTCATCGTCGCGTATCCAGAGCTGCGTACCGTCATGCTCAGGCTGGATCGAGAGTAGGAAGCTGTTGGCAGGTTCATGGTCGGCGCTGCTTCGGTCCGGCAAGGCTTTATAGAGATCGACGGCACGGACGGCATTCTCATGTGTCCCAACGTCGAGCAGGCAGGAAAAGTGGGTGTGGTAATCGGCCATATCAGCCTCCTGAAACAAGAAAGCCCGGCATGGCACCGGGCGAAATGACGGGGATGGGTAACGGTCACGCGGCCTGTGGCAGGCGGAGCAGATCAGCCGCGGCATCGCGCCAGAAGGGATCGACCAGCCGTGCCTCCAGCGCAGCGGCGCGGTAACGCAGCCGTCTCGCCTCTGCGGGATCTGATGTCCGGAATGCCATACCGCGCAGGCTGCTGGCCTCGGTCACGATCCTGCGTGCTTCGGCATCGGATGCGACGGGCTGTTCCCAGAGGATAATGTCGGCGCGGATTTCGCCGGCGAGGACCAGACGCTGATCTTGGTCCTGAATGAGCATGATGCGCGGCTGAAAATACGGGAAGCTGTCCGGCCCCGTGCAAATATCACCGCGCGCCACGCGCAAGGCTGCGGTTTGGATGGCCTCTTCCGGTGATGGGCATTCCCCAAGCGGGATCACACGGTCAAAGCTGTTTGCCGCATCACTGGCGTCATAGCTGGCCACGCCGAGGCACGAGATGCGCAGCGGCAGTTTTTGCGACCGATAAAGCGCGGGCAGCACATCGGCAGCCAGAATCTGGCCGATGGAACGGAAGGTTTCGGATCGGGCAAAGGTCATCGGGATCACTCCATGACGGGCGCCGGCGAGCCTCTCTCTCCAGCCCTCAACCCGTCACGGCCGAAAGGCCCGCACTCTTCCTCTCTGACCGGGCTTGTTCCCGGTTCCGCTGCCGGCGATGGGCAAGCATCGCAAGGCTGAAGGCCCGATCGCGAGTGTCGCGCTCGGGCCGTCGGGGATGAGGCGCTTTCGCGCCTTACTCCCACGGGTCCAGCTCCAGCTTCACCATGTCGTCGTCGCCGTCGAACTCGGCGGCGGGGCAAGCGGCGTGGGTGCCGTCTCCGGCCTGGAACACAACGATCGAAACCATCAGCGTGGTGGCGAGGCTGGCGGCGAAGGCAGTGGCATCTGCATAGGACATGGGTTCCGGCTCCTGTCTTTGGAGGCGGGGACCATCCCCCCGCGCGACAGGCGCCCGAAGTGTCTGACCGGATCTGCAATCACCCGAGGGCGTTCGGACTTTTTCCGAATCCCCGAGGGCGGCACGCTCGCGTAAGCCGACCCCTTTGGGGTTGAATGTCAAAGAGACGGATCGGACCAAGGTTTGCGAATGGAAGCGGGGGTGGTTTTTCGCATCTGACTGGATGCCGGATACCCGTCGCAGATGCTCTGCCGCGCCAGCCTTGCCACCATGCTGGCATCAGAATCGTGTTCCCTTCAGGCCGGAGACGGCACCCACGCCGCTTGTCTTGAAGGGGATGGCTGATTGCATGGTGAAGCCGGATTGGACCCGTCAGGTGCAGCCCCCCATCCTCATGGCCAGACACCCTGCGATCAGGTCTTCAGCTCCAAAGCCCATCGGAAATTTCGCGGGCGATCATGGCGCGTGCTTTCATCATCAGATCGTCGCCGGAGGTGTCGATATGACCATAGGAGCGCACACGGCCGCCATGGGCGGTCCATTCGGCGTAGCGGCAATGCTCGCATGCATCGAGGCGGAACACGCGCATATCTTCGGCCCAATGGGGTTTGGGTTCCACGACGACGGTGATGCCGTCGCGGGTTTCCTCCCAGGGCAGTGTGCGCTCCGTTGGATGGTTTTCCCGATCTTGGGTAAATATCTCATCGACGGTCAGCATGATGCACCTCCGCTGGCACTGCGCGGAGCGAGAACGGTCGGATCGGTGGGAGCGTGGTCGTGACTTCGACGTCACAGAGCTGTATCGAGAAAAACTCCTCGCCACGATCCAGCATTCGGTCGAAATACTTCTCCCCGATCTCGTCGTCCGACGGGGGATCGTCGTCATAGGCATTGCTCCACCATTCCTTGGCAATGCCTGTGCGCCAGCTCAAAGCCCGATTCCTGGCGAGAAAAACACGGACATCCGTGCCGTGCGGATGATCGTAGATGGCGACATGAACCGACTTCGGGCTACACTGGTCGTTCGGAGCCTTGGCGTTGTGCAGCATGATTTTGTCTCCTTGAACAAAAATGGCCCGGCGGAGTGCCGGGCCTTGCTGTGGAAGTGGAAAGAGGACGGGGCGACCAAAGCCGCCCCGCATGAGTGCTATTCAGCAGCGACCATATGCCGTTCTTCCTCGTCGTCAGCCGGGTCGTCCTCGCCGTCGCCTGAGAGGAAATCGGGCAGATCGTCGGCTTCCGCCGCAGCGCCCGATGTCGGATCGACTTCGATACCTTCGTCCACCATGCGCAGCGGCTCAGGCAGCCAGCCGGTCTCGGCCAGCAGGCGTTCGGCTTCCTTGGCCATGTCGCCCTTCTTGAGGTGCCCGATCAGATCGGCGGCCCGGTCTCCAGCTCCTTCGCGCACGGCCTCAAGGATACGCGGCTTGGTCACGCGGCCGAGATAATTGCCAACTGTCGCCCGCCAGCCCACGGCCACCATGTCGAGGCCAGTCGAACGGGCCAGCCGATCAGCCTGCGACAGGCGGATGTCCAGCCCGTGCTGACTGACGCCCGTGCCGCTATAGGGGTTGGGCTTTTCATAGAGCGCGTTGATACCGTAGCTGACGCAATGGGCGAGCAACTCCATGCGCGAACCATCGTCCAGATTGGTCAGCCAATCCCAGAGGGCGGCATCGTCTGCCGGGACATGATCGCCCCAGCGTTCATGCCGATCTGCGATGGCCTTGGCCGAGGCACTATCGCGCAGATCCTCGGCCTGGGCGGGCAGATCCACTTTTCGGACCTGCGCTTCCAAGCAACCCTTGCTGGAATGCAGCATGAAGCGATCCATGACCAGCCGGTGGAGCAGTGCCGTCATGGCGACATGCGGGTTCACTGCGACCGCATCCCGTAGCGCCAGCGTGCGATGCGCGGTCAGTTCGCCGACCAGACGATCGGGCAGCGGCTTGATGGTGTCGGCCTCATCTTCCTCCTCCGTTTCGACCGGCTGGCCGCCCAGCGTGATGACTGCACGCATGTGGCTCACCTCCGGTTCGGCGCGCTGGATCACCTCGCCGGTTTCCGGGTCCACGATCTCAGCCTCCGGTTCCGCAGGCGTTTCGTCCTCGGCGCGAACATAGCCGCGTTCGATCAGCAATGCGCCATCGGAGTCGATGCTGACGAAGACGCCTGCCTTGCTGATTTGGTCCGGCTCGAAGGTCATCGGGCGGCGCTCGAAGGTTTCCAGCGCCTGTTCGATCTCACCGAGGCGGGCGTCGATCTCGTCAGGCAATTCGTCAGCCTCGCCATATTCGGCTTCAAGCCGGTCATATTCGTCCCGCAATGCCTCTCGGGTGGCACGTTCCTCGTCACTCAGATCGACCGTGGCACCGACAATCTGGCGAAGGCCATGGTAGTGACCATAGGGAAAGGTGATGGCGACCTCGATCCACTTCCAGCCCTCGGCGGCAATGGCTTCGGCCTCGGTCTTCAGCTTTTCGCCCACCAGCCGGTTGAGCAGCACCGGATCTTGCAGCCACCCACCATCGTCCTGCTGGAAGAGATCGCGCAGGACACAACCGCCAGCCTCTTCATAGGCGGCAATACCGACAAACACTGCACGCTTGTCGGCGGCGCGGACCGTGGTTTCGGTCAGAAGGTGGCGAATGTGGTAGGGTTCTTTCTGCCAGCCATCCTTGATCGCGTCCCATACCTGCTCATGCCGGGCATGGTCAGAACTGACGCTGAAGGCCATGAGCTGCTCCAGCGTCATGCCGTCCTCGGCATAGACGTCGAGCAATGCCGGTGAGACCGAAACCAGACGCAGGCGCTGCTTCACCACCTTGGTATCCACGAAGAAGGCGGCGGCGATGGCTTCCTCCGTCATGCCCTTCTCGCGCATGGCCTGGAAGGCGCGGAACTGGTCGAGCGGATGCAGCGGTGCGCGCTCGATGTTCTCGGCGAGCGAAACCTCGTCGATCAGCACATCGGCGCTGGCCTCCGACACGACACACGGAACCGGCGCGACCTTGGCCAGGCGCTTCTGCTTGACCAGCAGTTCCAGCGCCCGGAAGCGGCGACCGCCGGCGGGCACCTCGAACATGCCGGTTTCCTTCCCCCCAGCATCCACAACCGGGCGGACATGCAGGGACTGGATCAGGCCACGACGGGCGATGGACCCGGCCAGCTCCTCGACCGAGATCCCGGCCTTGACGCGCCGGACATTGGACTGGCTGAGCACCAGCTTATTGAAGGGAATGTCGCGCGAGGACGACAGGATGATCTTCTGAACGGCAGTGGCCATGTCAGTTACTCCATGACGGACGCCGGTGAGCCTCTCTCTCCGGCTATCAGCCCGTCACGAAGCGAAGCGCCGCCCTCTTCCTCTGAAGAGAGCGACGCCAGCCGCTGAACCTGAAACCCGGAAATCAGGGATAGCCGAGAGCGGCCAGACCGAACATGATGTCGCCATCCTCATCCAGTTCGGTGGCGAGCCAGACGCCTTCACCGAGGGGGTTGAAGAACTTCACGACCGGGATGTGATCCTGATCGCGCTGACGACCATTCGCCAGCAGGCGGTCGCGCTGTGTGCCGGTCAGGAGGATCATGCCGCAGCCCTCCGGTCGGTCACGCTGGCATCCGGCTCCACGGTGTCCCCGGCCGGCAGATGCGACAGCAGCCAGTCCGCCGCCTTGCTGGCCTGCGAGGCCGCGCGGACAATGGCGCGGGAATCCTCGCGAAGGCATTCCAGCCACGACCCAATGTAATCGGCATGGCGGACAGTCGGCACGATCCCAAGCGCGGCGCAGCTGAAAGCCGCGTTCATCTCGGCCACCAGTTCCTCGAAGGCGTATTTTTTCGAGCCGAACGAACCGGTCAGATCGCGATTGAGACGGCTGTGATGGCCGCTGGCGTGACCCAGCTCGTGGAGGGCCGTCCGGTGCCAGTTGATCGGCTCGAAATAGGCTTGCGGAGGCGGCACCTGCACATAGTCGAGGGACGGCATATAGAAGGCGCGATTGCCACCGATACGGAAATCGATGCCGGTGGCCCGGATCAGCGCCTCGACCCGAGGTTCGATCAGGCCCGGCGGCGGTGGCGGCGCGACTGCCGTGATGTCATCGGGTAGGCCATCGCATTGCGCGGCGTTAAAGACCATGAACCGCTTCAGGAACGGTATGGCATGCGCATCCTCACCCGTCTCGCGGGCACGGCGTTTTTCGTCCTCGGGGGTGAAACGGTCGGCGTATACAACGGTTGTGCCACGCTCACCCTTCCTGACATTTCCGCCAAGTGAAAGCGCCTGGCGGAAAGTCAGCCACGCCTGACCGGGGAAACCATGCTGGATGACGGCGCCCCAGAGGATGAGAACATTGATGCCGGAATAGGACCGGCCGGTTGAAGCATTTCTCGGCAGGCCCAGCGGCGCGGTATCGGGCGACGCGCCCCAGGGCTGGACCCAGGGCAGACGCCCTTGCTCCAGCTCGGCGATGATCTTGTTGGTGATGTCGTCGTAGAGGTTGCTGCGCGCGCCGCCTTCCGCGGGGCTGCGATCGTGTCTGGCCATCGGGATGATCTCCGCGACGAGCGCCGGAAGCCTCTCTTCCAGTCCCTAACCCGTCACGGAAAACCCGTCCGCACTCTCACTCTGAAGGGGGCGTTGCGGGGTCTCCCCGCTGATGGGGGGCGTCGGCAACGCCAGTGCCGACCAGGGGGAAGGCTTTCCCCCAAATGCCTCTGTATACTGGACAAAAAGAGCTTTGCTGGTTTCTTATGCAAGCTGGACCGACTCGCGCCAGTCGGAAGACGAATATTGCATTCCGCAATGGTTATCTAAGTATTTCCGAGGAATTTTCGTGGCCCGTTATAACCCAGATGCTGATCTTTCTCCCCTTTACGAGACGATGGATCGTCTTCGCACTGATTGCCTGATCGGCGATGGTTCCCTGCTTTCACCTGGACGCTCACTCTGGACCGCTGAACACTTTGCGGAGTTGCAGCGTACCTACGTGCAGAACCTCGATGAGGGCGAAGGCAAGTTCTTCGAAAAGCTCAAAGTCCAGCTGTCTGACGCAACCGCTGAAGCGCACTGCCTGATGGCCGAGCTGATCTGGCTACTTTATGCCTTCCAGCGTGGCGATGTCTCTCCTCCGACCAAGGATCGGAAAGTCCGCGAGGTTTGGTCCTGGTCAAGCCAGGATTTGCCGCAAGATGTGACCGCCCTGACCGAACAGGTTCTTTACGGTGTCGGCCGGGCTGGCCAAGGATATAACAACAATAAATGGCGCGAGCTCGTTCTGTTGATTACAGCCATGCAGGATCTCAAATCGAGGCCTGTTGATGAACGTCGACGCCTGCTTGGGGACGGCGGCGCATTTGCCAGTTGGTTCGAGATACAGGTGAACGGCGAAAATCGGCAGTTGCGCCATATCCTGCCCTTCCTGCTTTTTCCTGACAGCTTCGAGCGCATCAGCGCCGGCCAGCATAAACGGGATATTCTGGCTGGCTTCGGGGCCACAGCCGCAGCCGATGTAGGTGCTATGAGCATAGCCAAGCTCGATGACGCACTTCTGACTTTGCGCAAGAGCCTTGAGGCCAAGCATGGTTCACACGTCGATTTCTACGAAGGTGACTTCAGACCCGTCTGGCAGAAGCCGAAAGAAAAGAAGGCGCACTCGAAAGATAAACTGGATGAAGAGGCCATCGTGCCAACTCCATCCGGTTTTGAACTGAATACGATCTTCTATGGCCCTCCGGGTACTGGCAAGACGTTCAGCACCGCACAACGCGCCGTCGAGATATGTCTAGGCCAGATGGCGTCCGATCCGGGTGCAGTACGCGCATCCTATGAGCAACTGGTCAAGGACGGGCGCATCGGCTTCGTCACCTTCCACCAAAGCTATACCTACGAAGATTTCGTCGAGGGACTGCGACCCAAGCCGATGGCATCGGGGGCAGGCTTCACGCTCGAACCGGAAGCAGGTGTGCTGAAAGTGATGGCAGAGCGGGCGTCGAAGCAAGCGAGCAACCATGTCCTCATCATTGACGAGATCAATCGCGCCAACATCTCGAAGGTTCTGGGCGAACTCATCACGCTTCTGGAGGCGGACAAGAGACAGGGAGCGCCTGCGGCGATCACCGTCACACTTCCTTATTCCAAGACCTCGTTCTCTCTTCCGGCCAATCTGTACATCCTTGGCACGATGAACACGGCCGACAGATCCATCTCGCTGCTGGATACAGCGCTGCGGCGGCGTTTCGTGTTTGAGGAACTGCCACCCGATTCCGCAGAACTCGCAGGCATCGAGCTCGACGATAGTGCGATCGATCTTGCAGCCGTTCTGGACAACCTCAATCTGCGCCTTGTCTATTTCCTGGGAGAGGATGCCCAGATCGGCCACGCCTGGTTTATGGGCGTCAAGACGAAAGCCGAACTCGATCGCGTCATGGCATTCAAGGTCATCCCGCTGCTGCGTGAGTATTTCCATGACGACATTGAACGGGTTCGCATTGTTCTGGGTGGCGGCGACGGCTTCCTGAACCGATCCCCTATTCCGGTTCCCAAGGGAGCTGAGGGATTTGCTGAGGATCGGTATCGCTATTCCGATGTTTTTCGGGAAGAAGGCGCATACCCTGAAGCAGCTTACATGGCTCTTCTGGGACACGAATAATGCCCAAACAGAAACGCCATTACTCTCTGCCGGAATGGTCCGCTCTGCCCATTGGACCCGACGGAATCAGCGATGGACAAGCCGAGCAACTGCATCTTGCCGCAATCACGGCTGCCCGCAGGCTTGGCGTGGCAGAGAACGGCGTACTGGCGCGCGGTTTTCGGAAGCTTGAAACCAAGCAGGTTTGCGGCATTATTTCCGTTCCAGGGATAAGTTTGGAAATCCTGCCCAAGCTCCCCGACGAGGACGGTGCATTGCGGGCGACCCTTGTGCGGATGATTGCTGTCGCCTTCGACATCCCGCTTTCAGAAGGGCAGATCGCGCAGATGGCCGCCCAGGAGAGCGACCTTCTCGAAGCCTTTATCAACCTGTTTGTCACACGGCTCGCGGAGCAAGCGAAATCCGGTCTGACGCGCGACTATGTGCCAGAGGAGGATGTTTTGCCTAAGCTGCGGGGAGCGCTCGATGTGCGGCAGCAGATCGTTCGCCGTTCGGTTGATCCTTCCCGCCTGCATTGCCGGTTTGACGAGTTTTCCGAGAACACGCCGCTCAACCGGCTGTTCAAGGCCAGCCTGTTGCGCATCATCCCCTTTGTGCGCTCCGAGCCTCTGCGTCGCCGGATCGCTAATCTGACAGCCCGCTTCGCCGACATCCCCACCAGCCCCGCCCCCCTGAGGGAGCGGATCGTCTGGAACCGGATGAATGAGAGGTTTCGTCAGGCGCATATGCTTGCGCGTATGCTGCTGGAAGCAGAGTGGCAAAACACGAGTTACGGACACGGCACGGGCATTTCGTTGCTCTTTCCGATGAACCTACTGTTTGAACGGTATGTCGCCCGCTGGTTGCAACGGGTTCTTCCGCCCGGATCGGTTTCAGTTCAGCGCCGACAGCATACCCTGTTGCAACATGGCGCCTACCCTCTGATCCCCGACATCGTCATTGACACCCCTGATGGCCCACTGGTGATTGATACGAAATGGAAGGATCTCGGCGAGCAGCCCGGCTCTACGCCAAATGTGAGCCAAGCCGATCTTTACCAACTGGCGTCCTATGGGGCGGTCTACAACGCCAGCCGCGTCATACTTCTTTATCCAGGACGGAAGCACACGCCACCAACGACATGGCACTATACCGCCACAGATCGCAGAGTGGAAATCTGGCAAGTCGATTTGGCTCAAGTCCAACGAAGAAAGGATTGGGAGATCATCACTTATGCCATGATCCATTATAAGGAAAACGGCATTCCTCCTTGGGAAGATATCCTGCTGACGAGAGTAGTTTAGTGCTGATCCTGCAGGCGGACAGAGCAATATTTGAGAGAAATAAAAAGGAAATGAAAAATCGTGGCTTCATAAGCATTTAGAGCCATGCAAAAATACTCGTTGCGCCGATCCGAATCGGACATCTCGCGATGTTAATTACAGAACTAACGACTAGACGATGGAATTATATTTGGGGGCGTGAAAATTGAAGCTACACAATGTGAAGATTGAAAACTTCCGATTGCTGCAGGACGTCGAGATTGGCTTCGAAGATAGAACCACGCTGATCGTGGGACGAAACAATAGCGGCAAAACATCGATTGCAGAGCTTTTCCGCCGACTCCTCTCAGAAAAGACTCTCACCTTCCGTCTCGAAGATTTTTCTCTCGGCTGTCACGAGAAATTCTGGAACGCATTTGAGGCGTTCAGTGCCGGAGGGGAGGTATCCGACGTACTGGATACCCTTCCCGTTATTCGTATAATAATTGATGTTTTGTACGACGTTGACATGCCAGACCTTGGAGCATTGGGCGATTGCATCATCGACCTAAATCCAGATTGTACATATGCACGTCTTGTCCTGACTTTTGGCCCTCGACCCAACGCAACTACATTGCTCTTCGCCGATCTCCCTGCACCAGAAGAAGATGGGGAGAATGCCAAAAGTGCGCTTTTCCGTGCTCTGGGAGCACGGGTTCCTGTCGCCTACAGCTCGGTATTAGAGGCGATTGATCCTAACGACTCCACGAATAGGAAGCCTCTCGAAACGAGAATGCTCACTACTATAATACAAGGTGGTTTCATCAATGCACAACGTGGATTGGACGATGACACGAAGCGCGAACGAGATGTTCTTGGAAAAGTAGTAGAAATACTTTTTCAGTCGGCGCTAAACGATCCGATCGATCCTGAAAAAAGGACTACCGCCGAGCAGCTGAAAGTCGCTGTCGAAGACATTCAAAGCGATCTGCACAGCGACTTCAATGTAAAGCTCACATCGCTGCTGCCCACCTTTGAACTGTTCGGCTACCCCGGACTGGCTGACCCAGGACTCATCACCGAGACGAGCTTTGACGTCGAGAGATTGCTGAGCGATCACACCAAGGTCCGCTATGTCGGGAAAAACGGGATAACACTTCCAGAAACCTATAATGGTCTCGGCGTGCGTAATCTCGTCTTCATGCTACTCCAAATCTTGCGCTTCTTTCGTGAGTATCAGGCGACACCGACGGCGGCTGGCGTGCATCTAATCTTTATAGAAGAGCCGGAAGCGCACCTTCATCCCCAGATGCAGGAGGTATTCATTCGGCAACTCGATCAGATCACGAATGCTTTCGTCGCCCAATTGAATGATAACCTCCCTTGGCCCGTCCAGTTTGTCGTTACGACGCATTCTCCGCACATGGCTAACGAGGCCCGCTTTGAATCCATGCGTTATTTCCTGTCGAAGGCGGAGGAAGATGGCGTTCGGCGAACCATCATCAAAGATCTGCGCCGGGGCATGGGAGCTGCGCCCGAGCCTGATCGGGAGTTTCTACATCAGTATTTGACCCTCACACGTTGCGATCTGTTCTTTGCAGATAAGGCCGTCTTAATCGAGGGAACGTCGGAACGCCTCCTCCTTCCGACAATGATTCGAAAAACGGACAATGCGGCACCTGGAGCACCGCAACTGGGGAGCCAATACCTAACAGTCATGGAAGTAGGCGGAGCCTATGCCCATCGCTTCTTCGATTTGCTGACGTTCCTCGAACTCCGCACATTGATTATTACGGACATAGATACAGTTCGTACGAATGCAAACAACAAGCGCGAGGCCGTACCTGTCGCCCAAGGGCAATTCACAAGCAACGGCTGTCTGAAGGCATTGTACGGTGCCGATATATCCCCGGCTGCCTTGCTCATCAAAACACCAGACGAGAAGATTACCAATGGCAGGCGCATCGCATACCAGATTCCCGAACAGGATGGTGGAGCCTGCGGGCGCAGCTTCGAAGATGCGTTCATAATCGCGAACCCTGGCCTTTTCGCGCTTGGGGAGGAAGATGTTGCAGCGGCGGCGTATGAACTCGCTGCGGAACAGAAAAAGTCCGCCTTTGCTCTGCAGTATGCGATCACAAACACCGAATGGAGTGTTCCCCGATACATCGCTGAAGGTTTGAGGTGGTTGGCACAGGGTAATCCTGCTCCTGTGGCTCCCCCAGAGGCAGTAGCGGTCGAAATCCTCGCCGAAGCTGCCGGGCTCGAGATCGACGCGATCCAGGAAGACGAACATGGCTGAGGGACAAGAAAGCCCGGCGGATGCCGCTGGTCGCATTGCTCTGGAACGCATGTTCGCTTGCTTGGATGAAGGACGCAGCTTTCGCCTAGAGGCGGGTGCCGGCGCCGGAAAGACCTACTCTCTTGAGAAAGCACTTCGCAGACTGATTGAAAAGCAAGGCTCCGCGTTGCTGCGGCAGCGCCAACAAATTGGCTGCATCACCTACACCAACGTCGCCAAAGACGAAATCATTGCCAGAACGAACGCGCATCCTGCGGTGAGACCCGAAACCGTTCACGGTTTTTGCTGGTCAGTCCTCCAAGATTTCCAGCCTACGCTTCGTGAACTGGTTCCCGGGTTGCCCACATGGGAAGAGCGACTTGCGGACACCGGCGGCATCGGTCAGCGTCGTATCCACTATGAACTCGGCTACCCTGGCGTTACGGACGATCAGGTTTCACTTCGCCATGAAGATGTACTGTCACTGATGATCCAGGCGATAAGCCGTCCCAAGTTTCGACGGGTTCTGACTTCGCGATATCCCATTTTGCTTATCGACGAATATCAGGACACGGATGCCGGATTCGTTGATGCGTTGAAAGAATGGTTTCTTGATAGAGGTGAAGGCCCGTTGATCGGTCTTTTCGGCGACCATTGGCAGAAGATTTACGGCGAGGGATGCGGGCTGGTGGAGCACCAGACACTTGAGGTTATCGACAAGCAAGCGAACTTCCGATCGGTCGATCCGATTGTGCAAGTCCTGAACCGTATGCGCCCAGACTTGCCGCAGATGGTTAGCGATCCCGCTGCGCAGGGTGAGGCCCGTGTATTTCATACAAACAACTGGCCGGGGCAGCGGCGAACCGGACAAGGAGGAGGCCACTGGAAAGATGACACCAGTCCTGAGGCAGCTCGTGCTTACTTTCAGTGCGTGAAGGATCGGCTGGCTGCCGAAGGCTGGGACCTGTCTGTAGAGAAAACCAAAATCCTAATGCTCAGTCATAGTATTCTTGCTCGAGAACAGGGCTACGAAAACATTCGGAGCATCTATGGCCAGTTCAACGATCCCTGGTTGAAGAAGGAAGATCCTCACATCAAGTTTCTTGCGGACCAGCTTGAACCCGCTTGCGCGGCATTTGAGGCCAGCCGTTATGGGGAAATGTTCGAGGCATTCGGGTCCAGTATGCCACGCATCCAACGTCATGAAGACAAGATCGCCTGGACCAATGGCATGAACGCTCTCATCGCGTTGCGGCAGACCGGAACGATTGGTGAAGTAATCGATTTCATCGCCGCCCAGCCGCACATGCGGATGCCGGCCGCTGTGGAACAACGCGAAGCGAAGCTCGCTGAGGCTGGAGATGAACCCGCAGAAGGGGAGTCGCGCCGGATCACCCAGCTTCGAGGGCTGCGGGCGGTCAGCTATACGGAGTTGATAGCTTTGGATCGTTTCATCGACGGGCACACGCCCTTTGCCACAAAGCACGGCGTGAAGGGCGCGGAGTTCGAGAATGTTTTGGTGATCGTGGGACGCGGCTGGAACAAGTACAACTTTGTCCAAACCCTAGAATGGATGGATGCAGCGCCTCCCGCTGATAAGCAGGAGTTCTTCGAGAACAATCGAAATTTGTTCTATGTTGCATGTTCACGACCCCAGGTCCGCCTGGCGTTGCTGTTCACGCAACTCGTTAGTCCCGCAGCGATGGCGAAGCTCACAGAGCTGTTTGGTGAGAACAATCTCGTAGCTCTGCCTCCTGATCCGGTCGTAGCATGAGAGCAATTCTGACTCCACTTCAAGAAGCACATGGAGACCATCGTCAAAACCAGAGCCCGTTGTCTCACACGATCAAACGTACGAGAGGCCCGCGATTTCAAGCAAGACGCATTTCCTCGACAGCATGGATCGCGGGGCAATCTACATCATGCCGTCGCTCGATATCGAGTCGGCGCCCTGCCGATAGCCCAGAAGGCAACTTGAATGACTGAGAAATGATGGGGTTCGATTTGAGACAAAAAATTATCGAAAGCGGCTACGCCCTGATCTCCCAGCATCGCCCTAATGCTGACATCGTCGAAGTCGCTAACGAACTTGGTGATCCACTCACGCCTTGGGAAGGCGGTCTTGTCCAAACTTTAATTCCTCGCGAAGAATCGGCTCCGAATACATATAGTGGGAACTTTGGTCTGGGCCGTTTTCCGTTTCATACCGATCTTGCCCATTGGCGGACACCACCGCGCTACTTACTCCTACGATGCCTGATTGGATATGATGACGTTCCCACATTGCTGATCGATGGCCGCGCGCTCGTAAACACCGTTTCTCGAGACACTCTCGCACGCGCAGTCTTCAAGCCACGCCGGCCCCGCCATGGAGCCCTTGTGCTTCTTCGCCTCCTCGAACGTACGTCAGATGGCACCGATCTCCTACGATGGGACGAAATATTTCTTCGGCCAGCGAGCAGAGTTGGCGACACCGCCGACGCCCAGATTCGTGATTGGCTTGCGAAACGTGACCCTTTGTCGATTGCCCTCCTTCGTCCGGGGGATACCCTGATAATCGACAACTGGCGCATGCTGCATGCCCGTTCGCCGATACCGCTAGGACGAGAGGATCGTTCTATTGAGAGAGTATATTTGGGAGGGCTAAAATGAAGACTACAATTAAGCCGGGCGCAACGCCGGCAACCTTCGACCCGGAGGCACTCTACGCGAAGGCTGTGCGCTACATCCAGAACATGGATGAATATGACAGCGATAAATGGGAATACGCCCTCTGGTCGAGCCTCGCTCTAGAATTTCTTGCCCGCGCCGCTCTTGCAAATGTAAGCCCCGCGCTGCTTGCAGAAGCCGATAAAAATGGGTCGAATCTCTATTTTTCGCTTGGCTTCACTCCGTTCGAAGAGAGGTTCTCGCCAAGATCCATCGCAATCAGCGAGGTGTTCAAGCGCCTCTCAGGGATACTGCCGGAGTTCACCAAGGAGCATGAGAGCTTCGGTGTCGTGCATACCGGTAGGCGCAATGCCGAGCTTCATACTGGCGAACTCGCATTCGAGGGAATTAGGGGATCGACCTGGCAACCAAGATTCTATCAGACTTGCCAAATCCTTCTGACGTCAATGGGCATCCCACTCGATGAGTTTCTTGGCGAAGACGAAGCGGAGGTTGCTAGGAAGCTGATCGATGCAGCTGCAGATGAGGGTGCGAAAGCCGTGAGGGGGGACGTTGAGGCGCACAAGAAGGTCTGGAACGCCAAGCCAGAACACGAGCGCGCGACGCTGCAAACGCAGGCGTCAGTGTGGGCCACCCGTCAAAGCGGTCATAGAGTCGACTGTCCGTCATGTGCGTCAACCGCACTTGTGCTCGGAGAGCCGGTTTCGGCCCCAACGCAGAAGCTCGACGACGACGAAATCATCGAGACACAGGAGTATCTCCCGACGCATTTTGAATGCGTAGCCTGCGGCCTCAAGATTGCTGGCCTCTCCAAACTCGCCGCAGTGGGGCTCAGCGATCGATACAAGAAGACTCAGACCTACGATGCAGCAGAATACTATGCTCCCGCTGACGATTGGTCCGACTACGAAGACGACAATAACGAGCGTTAATATTCGGCTCCAAGGTAACTTGGGCCGATACACCATTGATGCGCTGCGGAGAGCGGTGGAGAGAGCCCTAAAGAAAACTAGCTGCCACGGAGCGGCCGAAGGAGAAGACTATGGGCGCGCGAGATGAGTTCTCACCCAGAACCAAACAAACACTTGCAGAACGAGCTGCGCACTTCTGTTCGAATCCTGACTGCCTGAAGTTGACTGCGGGGCCACATTCGGATCAGGAGAAGAGCCTGAGAACCGGTCATGCCGCTCACATAAGGGCCGCCGCCAGCAACGGGCCGCGCTACGATAAGAACCAAACTCCTGAACAGCGCAAGCACATCTCAAACGGCTTGTGGCTTTGTAGGGAATGCGGTGACATCGTTGATAAGGATGCTTCGCCTCACAAGCCCGAACTTCTCCGTCAGTGGAAACGTGACCATGAGGCGCTGATCGCGGAGGTTCGCACGAAAGGCTATGCGCAAAGCCTCGTGCTTCTGCAGACACGGCAACAGGCGCCCCAGCTTGCGAAGGACATAGTCTCAGAATTTGAGGACCATCGCGCACTCTGGGAGTCGTTTGACGCAGAGTTTCCCGACCGGGTTCGCCAATCGCTGGACCGTCTGCGGTTCAGGTTACTTGATTTACGAAGGGGACTACCCCAAGGTGGCGAACTGGATCAGGTACTCCAATCATTGACGAAAACGATCCTGACGTTCTTCGTTCAAGTCGAGGAAATCGACTTGGTGACGCTACGTTGCGACAGCGGAAACCCCAGTTGGTTGCGGTTTAGAGATGCGCTAGCGACGCTGCGGAAGTCGGTCGGACTGCAGCTTTTCCATCTTTGCGATGCTTACAAGGCGAGTCCCACCGATGCACTAGCACAAATAATGCCCCGAACCGACTAACAGAGCGATAGTGGAGTACATCGCCACCAACCGACCCGTCCCTTTTCTACGCCAAGGCATCCCATTCGCCGCACAGCGTTTCCCGAGACCTTCCCTACGCTGACATTCCGCGGTTCCATTGCCCCAGCCCCGTTCCGGGGATGGGATTTTGGAGACGATGGCGGTCAAGCGAAACAGGATCAGCATCGAGGTTACAGCCTCGACCGGCCCGGAAACGGACCGGAATGATCCCGCGCGCAAAGACGCTGCCTTGATGTCGCTGGCTCGCCTGATCGGTCGCCAGATCGCCCGCGAGCAGTTCGAGCGGAAGCTGGCAGCGGAACGCAAAGCTCAACTCCACCTTCGTAGTTGATTTGCAAATCCTCTTGCATTTATACGTGTAACACGTATTTTATAAGCAGACCGATTCTCCTGGAGTCTGCGATGCCAACCACAACCTCCCTCGAATTCCAGCGCAAGTTCGGACAGTATCTGAACGAGTCTCACCGTGAGCCGGTGGAGATCACGCGACATGGCCGGCGCGAGTTTGTGCTGATGTCGGCCGCCCAATATGACGAGTTGCTGGCAGCGGCGAAGCGCAGCGGCAAGGCCGTCGAAGCCGCCTCCGACCCTGAACGGAATTAAGATACCTTCCTCGACACGGAGCCTGAAAGGACTGCCGATATGACCCGCGTTGCGCTTTATGCCCGATATTCTTCCGACAATCAGCGCGAGGCGTCGATTGAGGACCAGTTGCGCATCTGCCGTGAGCAGGCGAAGCGCGAGAAGTGGAAGATCGTCGGAACCTACAAGGATGCTGGCATCTCCGGCGCAAGTATGATCCTGCGCCCCGGCATTCAGGCGCTTCTTCAGGATGCGCAGGCTGGACAGTTCGATATCGTGCTGGCCGAGGCACTGGATCGCATCAGTCGCGACCAGGCTGACGTCGCCACCTTCTACAAGCACCTCAAATTCGCTGGCGTTCCAATTGTCACGCTGTCCGAGGGCGAGATCAGCGAGCTTCATGTCGGCCTGAAAGGCACGATGAACGCTCTATTTCTTAAAGACCTTGCCGCCAAAACCCATCGCGGCATCCGTGGCCGCGTCGAGGACGGCAAGTCAGGCGGCGGTCTATGCTTTGGCTACAATGTCGTCAAGCAGCTCGATGCCCGCGGTGATCCCATTCGTGGTGATCGAGAGATCAACGAAGCCGAGGCGAATGTTGTCCGACGGATTTTCCGCGAGTTCGCCGCCGGCGTCGGTCCGCGCACTATCGCCCGCAAATTGAATGAGGAAGGTGTTCCCGGCCCGGGTGGTAAGCTCTGGAGCGACACGACGATCCGCGGCCATGTGAAGCGCGGCACGGGGCTGGTGAATAATGAACTTTATATCGGCCGTCTGATCTGGAACCGGCTTCGCTACATCAAAGACCCATCGACCGGAAAGCGCGTTTCACGCCTGAACCCGGAATCCGAATGGATCATCAAGGATGTGCCGGAGCTGCGTATTGTCGATGACGAACTCTGGCAGTCCGTTCGTGTCCGGCAGGGCGAGATCGCCGAGAAGTTTGCCAACGTCACCGAAGCCGTGCGCAAGCACCACAAAAAGAACCGCCTGAACGGCACAAGGCGTCCGAAGTCGCTTCTGTCCGGCCTGGTGTTCTGTGGCTGCTGCGGAGGCCCCTACTCGCTTCGCGGCGCTGATCGGTTTGCCTGCTCGAACCACATCAGCAAGGGCGCCTGTTCAAACAGCCGCACAATCCCGCGTGAGGAGTTGGAAGCCCGCGTGCTCTCCGGCCTGAAGGACCGCATGATGGCGCCTGAGATCGTTGAGGAGGCGATCCGCGCCTATGCGGAGGAGACCAACCGGTTGAACCGGGAACGCCGCTCCAGCGGCCATGCCTGGAAAGCAGAACTGGTGAAGATCGAGAAGCAGATCCGCGGCATCATTGAGGCGATCAAGGCTGGCATGTTTCATGAGAGCATGAAGGCAGAGATGGACACGCTGGAGGCACGCAAGACCGAACTCAACACCCTGCTGGCTGATGCGCCAGAGGACACGCCGGACATTCTGCCGAGCGCCTCGGCGATCTATGCAAAGAAGGTTTCTGCCCTGACCAAGGCGCTCAATCGCAAGGAGGAGCGTCAGGAAGCGGCGGAGACATTGCGCGGACTGATCGAGAAGATTTCGCTGACGCCGGGGCCGGAACGCGGCGAGATTTACGCAACGCTTCACGGAGAACTGGGCACGATCCTGAACTGGACGGAGCGGCAAGCCATTGGAAAGGCTGTGAAAACAACAATACCCGCAGCGGATGCTACGGGTTTGTCGTTATCAGTGGTTGCGGGGGCAGGATTTGAACCTGCGGCCTTCAGGTTATGAGCCTGACGAGCTACCGGGCTGCTCCACCCCGCG
>NZ_ML636800.1 GCF_006476605.1 Brucella gallinifaecis | reverse complement strand
GATGGTGGCGGCATAATCGCGGCGGAAATCCACTTAACGAAACGCCCGAAACTGTTCAGACAAACCGAACCACCTCTTTTAGTTAACGTTTGACCATTACCGTTGTTCAATATACGTGTTGAGCACAATTAACGGTAAGGGTAGGGCATGGTACAGACAGGTGTGGTTATTCCTGCGTGTAACGTGGGAGGGGATATTTATGATTGCTAGCTCTGATGAGAACCTGGTAATTTATGTTGCGAGAGGAATTGTTGGGTTTCATGGTGGTCGACAATATTATGTTTGATAATCACAGATTTATTACCCTGTAATAACAAAAATGAATCATCGAGATACCTCTTGCAACTTTTGATGATCTTTTAAATTTGCTTCGGATGATATGAAAGTTCCTATATGTCGACCTCAGACTTAAATACCGGCATCGATTTTTATGAAATTGCTGTAATCACTCGAACCAAAGATCGCGTCTATATGCTTGATAGAGCGGCGGATGGATTGTTAAGGCAATCCTATCGGAATTTTGTATGGGTGATTGTTAATGATGGTGGAGAGGCTGAGCCGGTTGATAAAGTAGCCGCCAGATATCAAGATGCTGGTATGCCTGTCATTGTTATACATAATGAAAAAAACATAGGAATGGAGGCCGCTTCTAATAGAGGCATTAAGAAATCGCAATCAAAATATATTCATATACATGATGATGATGATACGATTGAGAGAACTTTTTATGAAAAAATGATTTCAAGATTAGAGGTGTCTGAGTGTAAAGGAGTGACATGCAATATAAACGAAATACACGAGGATGTTAGAGGTAATAAAATAACGATATTAAGTTCTCTTAAGTGGGATACTGGCGTCCCGTCAATATCAAGAATGGTTTGTATAAATAGATTTGTTCCTATTTCATTTCTATACTTAAGAAGCGTTCATGATGACATTGGTCTTTATGATGAGTCATTAAAGGTGTGTGGTGATTGGGAGTTCTATCTTAGGTTTTTAAGAAAATTTGATATAGATAAAGTTGTAGATTACTTGGCTAATTATCATATACGAGAGCTGTCTGATGATGAGGCTGCAATAAATTCTGTTAAGAAACAGTTTGATCATCAATATCATGATATGCTTATTCGAAATCGACTTATTCGAGAAGAATTGAATAGAGGAGATTTTGGTTATGCGGGATTGATCACTTTGGGAGCTCAGATGTGGGATACGGAAACCAAACTTTATGGTATTGAACAAAAAGGTCGAGAAGCATTTGAGTTAAAAGACAGAGTTCTTAGAAAGCTGAATGGCAATTTTTTTCTGCGCCTAATGCGTAAGGTGGCGAGAATATGAGCCGTGAAAATCCATATATTGATGCCGTTGTAGTAACCTTTAATCGGCTTGAGAAATTAAAATCTTGTATTAGTGCTATCAATGCACAATCAATTACTGTGCGAACGATTCATGTTGTTGATAATAATTCCACAGACGGAACGCGTGAGTGGTTGCTGGAAAATGCCAAAACATTAAATATAACTCCGCATTTATTAAATCATAATGGCGGTGGTGCTGGTGGGTTCAATGCTGGAATACGAGCTGCGTGCAATGTAGGGGCAGACTGGATTTGGGTCATGGATGATGATGTATATCCCAAATCCGACTGTTTAAAGGCCGTAGTAAATAGCCCATTTTTTGTTCAGCACACTAAAGGAATAAAAAATATTGGGTTTTTATCTAGTCGAGTTGAATGGACTGATGGCAGTGTATGTTTGATGAATATACCAGTCTCAAAATGGCCGCCTAATGGCGCTTTTCATGAGGCACCATCAGCTCTGCCTTGCTTATCCAACTCTTTTGTTTCGTGTTTTATTACTCGCGAAGGTGTGGAGCGTGTTGGATTGCCGGTCAAAGAGTTTTTTATTTGGTATGACGACACAGAGTACACAAGGCGACTTTCTTATAATTTTGAATGCTATTATTTAGATAATAGTGTTGTTGTGCATGACACTCCCAATAATAATCTGCCAGACTACAGCCAAATCACGCATCAAAATTTGTGGAAATATAAATGCGACATAAGAAATGTTGCAGCATTTGAATCAGCTGTAGGACGGCGCACTGATAAATTGATTGCATTGAGGTATGTCCTTAAAAACTCCTGGATGGCATACAAAGCATCGAAAAGTCTTAAAATCTATAGAGTTTTGTTACTCAGTGGCTTTAGGGGAATTTTTTGGCACTATAAAAAATTGATAGAATATATTTAAAGTTAAGGTCATCTAATCAAATTAGATGGCCTTTTCATTATACAGATTTCTTGGAAATCATTACCTGTCCTGGACCACTATCCGGGTCTATACAATCAATAAAGCGAAAGTTCAATTCCCTCATAATCTCTTGAGTTCTACTTAGAAACCTCACTGGCATTTCTATTTTTATTTCTGCGCCTTTTACTGAGATGTTGAAAACTGGCAGAGACGCATGGTCTGCCCCCATCGGGTGATCCGGGTTTACTGTTAGTGCATTACTCCCGCTCATCCCAAACTCATGCTCAATCCATTGCTTGAAAAGACCATACCCGACTTCTTCCAGCCTGACTTGCTGGCGCTTGAGAGCGGTGCCGACTGTGATAATGCTTTCGGCTGCGGACTTCATATGTGCCTTGATGACTGCCGCGTCTTCTTTGGCGGGCACTTCATCTTCACGGCTCAGTTGTTCATAGGAAAAGTGGACATCAAACGGATCGTCGGTAAACTCTTCCACGTCTGCTTGTTGATTCATGGGCACCACATTCATTGGGTATGCTCCGGTCAGTCTGATTGCCATTTTGCATCAGGGCTTTGTTTGCGTCCCGGCTGCTACTCGACGACTCAGTGCCTTAATAAGACGCATTTATACGGATTAAGACGTGCGCGGCAAGTGTCACACGTTTTCCGCCATGGTGACACAACGGTGACACTGACAGGCAACGACTAGATTTTGAGATTGTCGAGATTGGCCTCAGCCATTGTTATCTCTGGAGTTCGAATGGTGGGCGTAACAGGGATTGAACCTGTGACCCCTACAATGTCAATGTAGTGCTCTCCCGCTGAGCTATACGCCCATTCGATGTGGCGCATACACCATATCGCGTTAAGCTCGTCAATGCTTTTTTGAAGTTTTTTATTGTTTTTGTTGAAGAGCTTACCAAATTTCAAATGGAAAACTGATTGCCTATGCGGCAATCAGCATTTTTTCGATTTCGTTTACCAGATCACGTAGATGGAAAGGTTTGGAAAGTACTTTTGCATCGCGTGGCGCATCAGAATCGGGATTTAGCGCAACTGCTGCAAAACCGGTGATAAACATGATTTTGAGATCTGGATCGATTTCAGTCGCGCGTCGTGCAAGTTCGATCCCATCCATTTCCGGCATAACAATGTCAGTCAGCAGCAACGAGAAAGGTTCCTCGCGCAGTCTTTCGTAGGCGCTGGAGCCATTATCGAAATGAGTGACGTGATAGCCTGCTTTTTCCAGTGCTTTCACGAGGAAACGACGCATATCATTATCGTCTTCAGCTAGCAGAATTCTCTTCATTGGTCCGTCCGAATTTCATGTCGCTCATGCACAGCTTTGTGCGTGGTCAACGACTCAGCATTTCTTATAGAAAACGCTCTTTTGGTAAATATGAAATGAATGCTCTCGCAAATGTTAATTGTTATGGTCAGTATTTGGCAACAAACTGTTTTATGATACAGCTTTTTGTCGTTGGAAATGCTGGTCTGCGGGATGAGAGCTGGGCTTGAAATACCGGATAGTGAATGATCCGGCATTCATGTAAGGTACTGCTTTATAAACTCAATTGCTCTGTAACTTGTTGGCCGGGTGCAGTCAGGACGGATGGAAATTATGAGTATGGAACGTGATTTCAATCAGATTCCTCCCTTTGAGATTTGTGCGCCTGCGCAGCAGCGGATTCCCTTCGTTTTTAATTCGCCCCATAGTGGGCGTGTTTATCCGATGTCCTTTCTGGAAGAATCGCAACTCGATTCGCTCGCCATACGCAATTCGGAAGATTGCTATGTTGATGAGCTGTTTGCTGCCGTTCCGCGTCTTGGCGCCCCCTTGCTCAAGGCGCATTTTCCCCGTGCCTTTCTTGATGTGAACCGCGAGCCTTATGAGCTTGATCCGCGCATGTTTACCGAGGCTTTGCCGCCTTTCGTGAACAGCCAGTCTGCACGTGTTGCTGGAGGCTTGGGAACGGTGCCGCGTCTCGTTGGTGAGGGGTTGCGGATCTATCCTGGCCGCATAGCAGTGGAAGAAGCATTCTATCGTATTGAGCAGCTTTATAAGCCCTATCATCGTACACTGGATGGTTTGTTGAAGGCGACCTATGAACGGTTTGGATATTCTGTTCTTATTGATTGCCATTCCATGCCGGGAGGTGCCCGTTCCGGGGAGGCCGGTGGTCGACCAGATTTCATTGTCGGTGATCGCTTTGGGCGATCATGCAGTGAACAATTGACACAGGCAGCAATTGAGCTGTTGCAGGGGCTTGGGTACACGGTTGCGCATAACAAGCCTTATGCTGGTGGTTTTATTACCGAGCATTATGGCAGGCCAGCAGCAGCTTGCTATGCTTTGCAGATTGAGATCAATCGCAGCCTCTACATGAATGAGCAAACTTTACAAAAGCTGGTTGGTTTTGATGCTTTATGTGGCGATCTCTATCAATTCCTGAGCGATCTTACCTCTCTGCCAGATGAGCTTCTGGTCGTCTCGCCGCTTGCAGCAGAATAAATTTTCGCTTTCATAAAAAGAGCCGCGCTGCAATGAAGAAGCGCGGCCAAAGACTAGGGAGGAAATGCCCCGAAAGGCATCGACAGGATAACCTGTCTGGTCTTTAAATTACGTGGAAGACCCTTATAGGTCAAGAATTTATGCGTATTTTTTGAGCTTAAAATAAAAAGCTCATTTTATAGGCATGATTGGTAAGGATTGCATATTGGTGCATCATCTTAAGGAAACGGGAGTTCGGGATTGCTGATAGATAAGGCATTTTTTTTCGAGGTCGCTTTGGTTGCAGCGCATCAAACCTTGCCGCGATTTCGTCAGTTTAATGAAGTCGACAACAAATATACCGTTGGTTTCGATCCGGTGACGGAAGCCGATCGTGCTGCGGAGCGGGTGATTCGTGCGGTGATTGGTCGTGAGTTTCCAGATCATGGCATTCTTGGTGAAGAATATGGGCCGGAAAATATTGATCGCAGTCATGTCTGGGTGATCGATCCTGTTGATGGTACGCGCGCTTTTATTTCGGGACTGCCGGTATGGGGAACGTTGGTTGGCTTGACGGTGGAAGGTGATGCCAAGGCGGGTATGATGTCCCAGCCATTTACAGGAGAGCTTTTCTATAGTGGCGGCAATGGTTCGTATCTGGTTCGCGATGGTGCTGAGCCACGGCGCCTTGCCGTACGTGCTCAGGCAAAGCTTGAAGATGCGACATTGTTTACCACCACGCCAGCGCTGTTCAAGGGCAATTTGCGAAAAGGCTTCGACCGGTTGGAAAAAGCCGTTCGCCTATCGCGTTATGGTGTCGATTGTTATGCATTTGCGATGCTTGCCAGCGGCTTTGTTGATATTGTTGTGGAAGCAGGTCTTCAACCTTATGACATTGTTGCGCTTATTCCGATCATTGAGCAGGCAGGCGGCGTGGTAACGCAACGCGATGGTGGGCCGGCAGAAAAGGGCGGGGATATTGTTGCTGCCGCTTCGCCGGAATTGCACAAGGCAGTGCTTGATCTGCTCAATAGTGAGTGAATTACGGCTGATCGGGATTTTCAGGCTCCAGGCTGTCTGGCAGAGCTTCCATTTCATATGTACCAGGAATGAAGGCATCAAAGGCAGCCAGAGCCTGCTCTCGATAATAATCTGCTTCCTGAAGCAGTTCGTGGCGGGCACCGTCGATGACAACAAGCGAAATATTGCGTGTCTGTGCGGCAAATCGTTCCGTTGCAGCGGTCGAAACGACCATATCCGCGCCAGCAGCAATAATGAGGACGGGCATTGCCGGTCCTTCATAAAAATCGGGTTGATGAATGCGTACGGCGGTACTCAGTGCATTGCCGATCCAACTGAAGGTTGGACCACCCAGTGCCAGACGAGGGTTGTTACGCACAACTTCCATATTCCGTGCGAAACGCACAGGATCGCTGGTCAGCGGGTTGTTTTCAAATAGGCGCTCTTTATTGATACGCCCACCTGTTGCATATTTTCTTCCCATACCGAGCCAGCGCAAGACTGTTGTCATGCGCCGCATTTTATCGTTTTCTGATTGTACTGATCGCAATCCTATAAGCGGTGCGCAAAGCACAATGCGGTTAACACGTGAAACCAGCTTATGCATGGACGAATAAGTGATCAGCGCGCCTGCTGAATGTGCTAGAATATAATAAGGTGGAGGACAATCAGGGAGAACGATTTCAGTAAAAAACTGATCGAGATCATCCGTATAATCGCTGAAACGCCGCACATAGCCCCGCATATGATCCTTGAGGAGGCGTTGCGAGCCGCCTTGTCCACGCCAATCCATTGTGGCGACGGTAAAACCACGCCCACTGAGATTTGACATTGTCTCAAAGTATTTTTCAATAAACTCGTTTCGGCCTTGCAGCAGAACAATTGTGCCAAGTGAAGGTGTTGTCTGCGGTTTAAGGATTGCATAGCGCAGATCGATATTATCTTTAGCTTTAAACAGACCCGCCTTAGTCCCGGCGGGAATAGGGTTTGCTTCGGTTCCAAAAAGAAAATCTGGCATGCAGCTTGCTGTCCCGGCTGAAATTTATATGACACTATAACGGAATAAAGAATTATAAAAAGTAACAGGAAGCTTTCAGGCGATTTTCAGTTTTGTGAAGTGGCCATTGCAAAGAATGTCATAAGGGTTGAACTGTTATTGCGATAAACAGCTAGTCGCAGTGTGATATAAAGCATGCAAGCTGACATGTATCTGTCCGCAAATAATGCAAAATACCCCGAAATCAGCCTTGAAATGAAAAAGGGGCATTCCCAAGTAAGTTTTGCGGTCGCCGATAACGGGATCGCCGGCATGAAGAATTCGCCAGAATGGGAGTTCTGCCGCCAAACCAATGCATTTTTGTCGCTCTTAAGGAGGGCTTATACATGCGTCACGTTGATTTTTCTCCACTCTACCGTTCCACGGTTGGTTTTGATCGCCTTTTTTCCTCGATGCTTGATACGCTTGCATCGCCAGAAGGGTCGCAGTCCTATCCGCCATATAATATTGAGCGGACCGGTGAGAACACCTATCGTATTACCATGGCCGTTGCGGGCTTTTCGGAAAGTGAACTTGAGATTGAAGCACATCGTAATCAGTTGACCGTGAAGGGTCAGAAGGCAGAAGATGATGCTTCACAAGTCGGTGAAGTGCTCTATCGTGGCATTGCCTCGCGTGCTTTTGAACGCCGCTTCCAGCTCGCAGACTTTGTTGAAGTCGCTGGCGCCAGCCTTAAAAATGGTTTGCTTCACATTGATCTCAAGCGCGAAATTCCAGAGCAGTTGAAGCCGCGCAAGATTGAAGTCAGCCAAGCTCCGGTTGATGCCGCTCAGCAGATTGAGGCTAAAACCGCTCATTAATATTAAACGATGTCGAAGAGAAAGCGGCGCTTAATGCGCCGCTTTTTTCGTTCAGGCTATTAGCTTTCCGAATTGCTCGACTTCTTCTTCTGTATTGGCAAAGCTTGTTACGAAGCGGGCAAAAATCTCACCTTCGCTGATGCGGTTGACTTCCGAATGTGGTGGATTCCAGTCATAGAAGACTGCACCAGCATCCCGCAGACGGTCATAAACAGATTGTTTCATGATCGCAAAAACCTCATTGGCTTCGGGCTTCCATGCAAGGCGCATCTGGCTTGATACATGAATATGATGAGCGAGGCGTGCGGCGAGGGCATTTGAATGTTTCGCCAGTTGAATCCACAGACCATCTGCAAGATAGGCGTCGAACTGTGCTGCAATAAACCGCGTTTTTGAAAAAAGCTGTGCCGCACGTTTACGGATAAAAGGCAGATCCTTGGCATGGGCTGGATCCATAAAGACAAGGGCCTCCGCACACCAGCATCCATTCTTTGTGCCGCCAAAGGAGAGGATATCGACACCTTGTTTCCAGGTCATTTCGGCGGGAGTCATATCAAGTGACACCAATGCATTGGCAAAGCGTGCCCCATCCATATGCAGCGGCAGGCCCGCATCGCGGCAGATCTGCGAGATCGTCGCGATATGTTCAGGCTGATACAGCGTGCCAACTTCCGTGGCCTGCGTGATGCTGACCGCCATCGGTTGACCGGCATGAACAAAGGCCGGGTTGAAACGTTTGAGCTCGCGCTTGAGTAATTCAGGGTCGATACGTCCCATTGCACCATCGATTGGATGCAGACGCGCCCCACCGGTGAAATATTCAGGTGCGCCGCATTCATCCTCGATTACATGGGCTTCGCGATGTACAAGCGAGACACCGCCTGGACGATTGACGCTGGCGAGAGCAAGGGCGTTGGCTGCTGTGCCTGTACCGACAAAGAAGACCGCAACTTCACGTTCAAATAATTCATTGAAGCGTTGTTCTACGCGTTTGTCTATTTCGCTGGCGCCATAGGCTGCGGCAAAGCCATTGGCATGAAGGGAAAGACTCTCGGCGATTTTTGGATGGGCGCCTGCCCAGTTGTCTGAAGCAAAATGCACGATGTTCTCCACTGGCGGTAGGACTTTATAGTCAAGGTCTATAACCGGACTTGATAGCGTGCGTAAGGCTAAAAATCAGACAGTTTTCTCTACTTTTAGAAGCTTCAGTTATCCGGTTCTATCGGGACTAGGCGGATGCAATGCCTGCTTTATGTAATTTAATGATGCTTTTGTGTGCACATGCGACACTTTGTTTCGCAAGGGGATCAAAAAAATTATGTTTCCATCTTGTGAGAGGATTTGAATTCTGTCATACGTAATTAGGACAGCAATACTGACTAGTTCACCGGTGCTGTCCAATTTCCCACTGTAATTGTCGGAATTTCTTATCAAAGTGTCCTACGGTTGCAAAAAGAAAGTGTCGTGCAGACCGGTCTGATCCGGCAGAATACGGCATTTAAAAGAGACAAGGGAGTTTGGTGCGCTATATGCGCGCCGAGATCGCTTGCCGAGCCTGAAAGACTAAGGCGCGAAAGCAATATTCCTCACGAAGGCTCAGTCTTCGGCCATGGAACGTCGTCCAACGCCTTTTTGATAAGGCTCTCAATACATCGGAATAAAGCGCATCCCGAAAAGTGCAAAGCAGCTTTGGGATTATATGCGTGACTAAACCAGTACGGAACGAATAGCCGTTTCGGTTCATTATCGTATCGCGCACAGGGTTGCGCACTCATTGGAGGGAATGACGATGCCGCATTTGACGCCATCTGTATCGCATGTGGATTTGCACAACGGTCAGAACGGAACAGTCAAAGCTGCCACGACAACTTCCGTGAGCATGACCCGAAAAATGCGAACATCGGCAGGAACGCCGCCTGCCCAAGGCCTTTATGACCCGCGCAATGAACGTGACGCCTGTGGCGTTGGCTTCATAGCGCATATGAAAGGTCAGAAGTCGCATCAGGTTGTCGAAAATGGTCTCAAGATGCTTGAAAACCTTACTCATCGCGGGGCGGTTGGCGCTGATCCGTTGATGGGTGATGGTGCGGGCATTCTGGTACAGATACCCGATCGCTTTTTTCGTGAGGAAATGGCGCGGCAGGGCATCGATCTGCCGCAGTCTGGCCATTATGCGGTCGGCTATCTCTTCATGCCGCGTGATGAGGCACTGCGCACGCATATTGAAGAAATTATCAAGGAAGTGATTGGCTCGGAAGGGCAGGTTTTTATCGGCTTCCGCAAGGTGCCGGTGGATAATGCATCGCTGTCAAAAGCGCCGGAAATTGCAGCAACCGAGCCTTTCCATGTGCAGGTTTTCATTGGCCGTAGCACGACTATTGAAACGGATGATGATTTTGAGCGCCGCCTGTTTGTGCTGCGCAAGGTTATTTCCAATCGCATCTATCAGGAAAATGACGGTGACGATAAGGGCTTCTATATTGTCTCCATGTCAGCGCGTACGATTGTCTATAAGGGTATGTTTCTGGCCTATCAGGTGGGCGCCTATTACAATGATCTGAAAGATCCGCGCTTTGAAAGTGCGGTGGCGCTTGTTCATCAGCGTTTTTCAACCAACACTTTCCCTTCATGGCGTCTGGCGCATCCATATCGTATGGTTGCACATAATGGTGAGATCAATACGTTGCGCGGCAACGTAAACTGGATGGCCGCACGGCAGGCATCTGTGGATTCGGAGCTGTTTGGCAACGATATTTCCAAGCTATGGCCAATCTCCTATGAAGGTCAGTCAGACACTGCCTGTTTTGATAATGCGCTCGAATTTCTACATCAGGGTGGCTACTCTCTGGCGCACGCAATGATGATGCTGATCCCGGAAGCATGGTCAGGCAACAAGCTGATGTCGGATGAACGCCGTGCGTTTTATGAATACCACGCCGCTTTGATGGAGCCATGGGATGGTCCTGCTGCTGTGGCTTTCACTGACGGTCGGCAGATTGGTGCAACGCTTGATCGTAATGGCCTGCGTCCGGCCCGTTATATCGTGACTGAGGATGATTTCGTCATTCTGGCGTCTGAAGCTGGCGTGCTGCCTGTCGAAGAAAAGCGGATTGTCAAAAAATGGCGTCTTCAGCCGGGCCGTATGCTGCTCATTGATATGGAAGAAGGCCGTATCGTTTCGGATGAAGAAATCAAGTCGCAGATTGCGCAAAAGCATCCCTATAAAAAGTGGCTTTCCAATACCCAGCTTATTCTGGAAGATCTGGCGCCTGTGGAGCCACGCGCATTGCGTAAGGATGTGAGCCTGCTTGATCGTCAGCAGTCATTTGGTTACACACAGGAAGACACAAAGCTGCTTATGTCGCCGATGGCGACCACCGGTCAGGAAGCTATTGGTTCGATGGGGACGGATACGCCGATTTCGGCCATGTCCGACAAATCGAAACTTTTGTATACTTATTTCAAGCAGAATTTCGCGCAGGTCACGAATCCGCCGATTGATCCGATCCGTGAAGAGCTGGTGATGAGCCTCGTCTCCTTCATTGGTCCGCGTCCGAATATTTTTGATCTGGTTGGTACATCGCGCCGCAAGCGTCTGGAAGTGCGTCAACCGATCCTGACCAATGGCGATCTTGAGAAAATCCGTTCTATCGGACATACGGAAGATCGCTTTGATACAAAAACGCTCGACATCACCTATAATGTCGGCGAAGGCGCGAGCGGGATGCAGGGTGCACTCGAGCGTTTGTGCGACCGTGCAGAAGCTGCCGTGCATGGTGGTTATAACATTGTCATCCTGTCGGATCGTCAGGTTGGTCCAGATCGTATTGCAATTCCGGCATTGTTGGCCACGGCTGCTGTTCATCATCATCTGATCCGCAAGGGCCAGCGTACATCGGTTGGTCTGGTCGTTGAATCGGGCGAGCCGCGTGAAGTGCATCATTTTGCCTGTCTTGCAGGCTATGGTGCAGAAGCAATCAATCCCTATCTCGCATTTGACACGCTGCTCGACATGCATCGTCGCCGTGAGTTCCCGCCGGAAGTCGATGAATATGAAGTGGTCAAGCGCTATATCAAGTCGATTGGCAAAGGCATTCTCAAGGTCATGTCCAAGATGGGCATTTCGACTTATCAGTCCTATTGCGGTGCGCAGATTTTTGATGCCGTTGGCTTGAAGTCTGATTTTGTCGATCAGTTCTTCTTTGGCACCGCCACGACGATTGAAGGTGTGGGCCTTGACGAAATTGCGGAAGAAACGGTTCGTCGCCATACATCTGCCTTTGGCAACGATCCTGTGCTGCTGACATCACTCGAAGTTGGTGGCGAATATGCCTATCGTATGCGTGGTGAAGCACATCTCTGGTCGCCGGATGCAGTTGCAAAATTGCAGCATGCAGTGCGTACGTCAAACCCGGCTATATTCACCGAATATACATCGATGCTTGATTCCAAGGCAGCGCAGGCAAAAACCATTCGCGGCCTGTTTGATATACGCCTTGCAGAAGCGAGTGGCCGCAAGCCGGTGGCAATCGAGGATGTTGAACCGGCAGTCGATATCGTCAAGCGTTTTTCGACAGGCGCTATGTCGTTTGGCTCGATTTCGCGCGAAGCACATACCACTCTTGCGCGGGCGATGAACGCGATAGGTGGCAAGTCAAACACGGGTGAAGGCGGAGAGGAGCCGGATCGTTTCTATCCGCTGCCCGATGGAAAGCCAAATCCTGAACGCTCTGCGATCAAGCAGGTTGCATCAGGCCGCTTCGGGGTGACAACAGAATATCTGGTCAATGCCGATCTCATCCAGATCAAGGTGGCTCAAGGCGCAAAGCCAGGTGAAGGCGGCCAGCTTCCGGGTCACAAGGTTGATGCAACAATTGCCAAGACGCGCCATTCGACGCCGGGCGTTGGTCTCATTTCGCCTCCGCCACACCATGACATTTATTCGATCGAAGATCTGGCACAGTTGATTTACGATTTGAAAAACGTCAATCCGGTAGCCGATATATCGGTGAAGCTGGTGTCGGAAGTGGGAGTCGGCACTGTTGCTGCAGGTGTTGCAAAAGCGCGTGCGGATCATATCACTGTATCCGGCTATGATGGCGGCACGGGAGCCTCTCCGCTCACTTCATTAAAGCACGCCGGAAGTCCTTGGGAAATCGGCCTTGCCGAAACCCATCAGACGCTGGTGTTGAATGGTCTTCGTTCACGCGTTGCTTTGCAGGTCGATGGCGGCCTTCGGACCGGTCGTGACGTGATCATTGGTGCGTTGCTCGGTGCTGATGAGTTCGGTTTTTCGACCGCTCCGCTGATTGCTGCTGGCTGTATCATGATGCGCAAATGTCATCTCAATACCTGCCCGGTGGGTGTTGCCACGCAGGATCCTGTTTTGCGCAAGCGCTTCAAGGGCACGCCTGAGCATGTCATCAATTTCTTCTTCTATCTGGCAGAAGAAGTACGCGCACTTCTTGCAGCAATGGGCTTCACGAAGCTTGAGCAAATCATTGGTGAAACGGAACTGCTCGAAAAGCAGACCATGATTGATCACTGGAAGGCCAAGGGGCTCGATTTCAGCCGCATCTTCTATAAGCCGGAAGCAGAGAAGCATGAAATCTTCTGGACCGAACGCCAGCATCACCCGATTGAAGATATTCTGGATCGCAAATTGATTGCTGAAGCCATGCCTGCACTGGAAAACAAGACGCCGGTCAAGATTGATATTGATATCAAGAACGTCGACCGTTCGGCAGGCGCCATGCTTTCGGGCGAAGTGGCTAAACGGTTCCGTCATAAGGGGCTGCCGGATGATACTATTGCCGTTACCCTGCGCGGAACGGCTGGTCAGTCTTTCGGCGCCTTCCTGGCACGCGGCATTACGTTCGAGCTGATCGGCGATGGCAATGACTATATCGGCAAAGGTCTTTCGGGAGGCCGCATTGTCATACGTCCGCCGGAAGATACACGTATTGTGGCTGAAGATTCGATAATCGCAGGCAATACCGTGCTTTATGGTGCGCTTGAGGGCGAATGCTATTTCCGCGGCGTGGCAGGCGAACGTTTTGCCGTGCGTAACTCAGGCGCTGTAACGGTTGTCGAAGGCGTGGGCGATCACGGCTGCGAATATATGACGGGCGGTGTGGTTGTGGTTATTGGTCAGACTGGCCGTAACTTTGCAGCTGGCATGTCGGGCGGAGTTGCCTATGTGCTTGACGAAGAAGGTGATTTTGCACAGCGCTGCAATATGGCAATGGTCGAACTGGAGCCGGTGCCGGAGGAGGATGATATCCTTGAAAAGCTGCATCATCATGGTGGTGACCTGATGCACAAGGGCCGTGTGGATGTATCGGCAAATATGACGCGCCATGATGAAGAACGTCTGGTGCAGCTGATTGCCAATCATCTGCATTACACCGGCTCTACCCGCGCCAGGGATATTCTCGATAACTGGGAAAGCTATCGCCCGAAATTCGTGAAGGTTATGCCGGTCGAGTATCGTCGCGCTCTTGAAGAGATGGAGCGTATGCAGGTCGGTGTTGCAGCTGAGTAAGAGAATATCAAACGTGGTTTTCGTGCGCCTGAAATGGCGAGTAGAGCCCGAATCTCACAGGGTGAGAGGAGCATGGAATAATGGGTAAAGTTACTGGTTTTCTTGAGATCGACCGGCAGGTCGCAAAGTATCAGCCTGCATCGGATCGTATTCGTCATTTTCGCGAGTTTGTACTCCCGATGAGCGATGGTGAAGTGCAGAAACAGGCTGCACGTTGTATGGATTGTGGCATTCCGTTTTGTCATGGTCCGACGGGTTGCCCCGTGCATAACCAGATCCCGGACTGGAACGATCTCGTCTATAATAACAACTGGGATCAGGCGATCCGCAACCTGCATCTGACCAACAATTTTCCGGAGTTTACCGGTCGTGTCTGTCCGGCCCCTTGCGAAGAAGCCTGCACGCTGAACCTTGAAGATGCCCCCGTTGCAATCAAGACTGTCGAACAGGCACTGGGCGACAAGGCTTATGAGTTAGGTTACATCGTTCCGCAGCCTTCTGTGCAAAAAACTGGCAAATCAGTGGCGATCATAGGCTCTGGCCCGGCAGGCCTTGCTGCCGCGCAACAGCTTGCACGCGCGGGTCACATGGTCGATGTCTATGAACGTGAAAGCCGTCCCGGAGGTTTGTTGCGTTATGGCATACCTGATTTCAAGATGGAAAAGCACCTCATTGACCGTCGTGTAGCGCAGATGGAAGGTGAGGGCGTGCGCTTTCTTTGCGGCGTGAATATTGGTGTAGACAAGCCGCTGCGTGGTTTGCTCGATACTTATGATGCGGTGCTTTACTCTGGTGGTTCAGAAAAGCCTCGCCCAGCCGGTATTCCGGGTGCTGACCTTGAAGGCGTTCATGATGCAATGCCGTATCTTGTGCAGCAGAACCGCCGCGTTGGTCGCGAAAACATTGAATCGGTCGCATGGCACGAAGCACCCATTCTGGCTGGTGGCAAGCATATTGTGGTTGTTGGCGGTGGCGATACAGCATCGGACTGCGTTGGTACGGCTTTCCGTCAGGGAGCAGTTAATGTGACGCAGCTTGATATTCGACCGCAGCCGCCTGAAAGGGAAGATAAGCTCAGCGTTTGGCCTTATTGGGCGACAAAGATGCGAACATCATCTAGTCAGGCTGAAGGTGCTAATCGCGAGTTTCAGGTGGCAACACTTGAGTTTATCGGCGAAGATGGCAAGCTTACCCATGTAAAGTGCTGCCATGTTGATGAAAAGCGCAAGCCGATTGCAGGCTCCGAGTTTTTCATCAAGGCTGATCTTGCTTTCATCGCGATTGGTTTTTTTGGTCCGGCGGAAAACTCGGTACTTAAAGAATTGGGCGACAAGCTCGAAATCGCAACGGACCGTCGTGGTGGAACGTCAGTAAAGGCTAATGAACGCGACTACCGCACCAGTGTCGAGAAGCTTTATGCAGCTGGCGATGTACGTCGCGGTCAATCACTGGTTGTCTGGGCAATTCGTGAAGGCCGTCAGGCAGCTCATGCAATTGACACGGATCTGATGGAATCGTCCGTGTTGCCGCGTTAATTTTTTACGGCACTCCAAAAAAACCCGGCAATGTGCCGGTTTTTTTGCTTTTTAGTTCTGCCGGTAGTTCTTGCGAATTACCAGATAGACAATGCCTAAGAATATGAACCAGACAGGAGTAATTTTCAAAGCAATAGCTGTATCCTGTTCCTGTGCGAGCGCCCAAAGGATGAAGGCGAAGAAGGCAAATACCATAGCGACAGCAGCGCGGCCACCAGGCAGCTTGAAAGTGGACTTTTCATGCAAATCAGGACGCTTGCGACGATACTGAAGATAAGATGCAAGAATGATCGACCAGATAAAGATGAAAAGAAGCGCAGAAATGGTTGTAACGATGGTGAACACTTCAATAATGCTATCGCCTGCATAAAGGAGCACAACACCTGCAAGCAGAAAAATGCAGGAGAAAAACAGCGCATTGACTGGCACTTTACGGCTGTTCAGTTTGCCCAGTATTTGCGGCGCGAGGCGTGATGTTGCCAGACCATAGATCATGCGCGAGGTCGAGTAGATGCCGGAATTGGCGCTTGATGTTGCCGAGGTCAGCACGACGAAGTTGACCACATGCGCAGCAATGCCAAGACCGGCCAGCGAGAACATTGCAACGAACGGACTTGAACCCGGATCGACCTGATTCCATGGAATAACCGTGATGATCACGAATAATGCGCCGACATAGAAAAGCACAACGCGGATAGGGATCGAGTTGATGGCTTTTGGCAGATTTCTCAAAGGATTTTCAGTTTCAGCCGCAGCCGTACCAACCAGTTCAATACCGACAAATGCAAAAACCGCAATCTGGAATCCAGCCACAAAGCCGAAGAACCCATTCGGGAAAAATCCGCCATTGGCCCACAGATGCGTAACCGATGCCTGTGTGCCGTTAGGAAGCGCAAAACCGGTAATCAGCATATAGGCGCCAGCCAGTATAAGTGCGACGATTGCAACGATTTTGATCAATGCAAACCAGAATTCTATCTCACCAAAGTTGCGTACATTTGGCAGGTTCAGCAATAGTAACACACCAATCAGACCAAGCGCCGGAATCCAGAGCGCAAGTTCAGGATACCAGAACGAGATATAGCCCGAAACGGCTACAACATCGGCGATACCCGTGACAATCCAGCAAAGCCAGTAAGTCCAGCCAGTGAAAAACTGTGCCCATGGACCGAGATAATCGCCTGCGAAATCAGCGAATGAGCGATATTCAAGATTGGACAGAAGGATTTCACCCAGTGCACGCATCACAAAAAACAGCATAAAGCCGATGATCGCATAGACGAGCAGAATAGAGGGGCCAGCAAGCGATATAGTCTTACCGGAGCCCATGAAAAGGCCCGTGCCAATTGCCCCGCCAATGGCGATCAGTTGGAGATGGCGATTGGACAGATTACGTGCAAGATGGGGTTCTCCCTCCCGGTTGTTTTCAACGGAAGGCTTCGATGCAATATTCATTCAGATGCCTCTTATGCATTGCTGTCGTGTGACCAGATGCTTCTACTGGACTACGTGAACTCCTGATAGCTGAGGAAATCTGAAATGGGAACTATGCGAAATATAACATTTAGGCTGAGAAACACCGATAAATTCACTGATTTTTTGCACCAAGCTAGATCGCTTAACGGTTAATCAGTAGATTATTCAGGGATTTATGTTTCCGGATGGCCATGAAAAATCATCTGCGCGACCAGGTGATGCTTTTTGTGCAATGGCTGCCTTTTTAGCATCTTGCTTGTTTAAGCCAAGTTCGTCTCCGAGCAGAATATTGTTATTGTCACGATGAATATCTTGCAGGTTGACTGGTGCTATACGATTGACCGGTTTTGAAGGATCCTGAATAGCGGCTGTAGGCAAGAGCTGTTTGCTCGTCCGATTATCTTCAAATAATCCATTTAACGGTTTCTCAGCATAGAAAGCGAGTTTGCGCCTGCCGGCTGATGTGGTGTTTATGCCATCATTGGCTCGCAGACGTGCAGTCTGGCCATTGATATCAAAACCTGTTTCGCTGAAATTATCGTCCTGATCAACAAAACCGTCCCATATATCGATAAATTTGCCGCCAGCTTTTTCAACGCTGGTGCGGTAAATCTCATTAAGCGCAAGCATATCCTGTGACATACCGCGTGGGCGGAATGGGGGCTGACCAACCCATATTAATGGATAGTTCTGATCGGTAATTTCAGCCAGGAATTTTGTCACACGGTTTTGATATTCCACGATCCATTCGGGTGAACGAATGCTGAAACTCTGCCCTTTGGCACTGATGGTCTGCCGGTCATTGGAGCCAAGCATCACGATAACAGCATCAGGCTTTTCTTCATCAAGAATTGTGCCAATATTAGCGGGCCAATCAAAATGGTCGTCCCGCACAAAGCCGGACGAGCCATTGATACGACTAACAATGCGCATATCTGGATTGGTTGCAAAGGCGACATTAAGTCCTTCCGCAAGCCCGTTTGCAATAAAGTCACCAACGACCAGAATCTTTTTGGCATCAGGTTTTTTCTCAACAAAATTGATCTCAGGCCGCGGTGAAGCCGCAGGTGAAGATCGTATGATCGGTGCTGTGGCTTTTGGTGTGCGTTTTGGCTTGGCGGGACGAATCCGTTGAGGTTTGGGTTGTTCATACTTGCGCTGCGGTTGCGCCTGTTTCTGACCAAACAGCAAATCAAAGATTGTACGCGGACGCTCCTGTGAGAATGCGGGAGAAAGTGATACCAGCGTGAGTATGAGACTGACAAACATAGTCGATGCAAGAATAGATGCTTTGTGCATAAACTGCATTTGTTTCGTCCTTTCCTACGCTTACATTAGTGTTTAGTGCGGAAAAGAAAAGGAGTGCACACTATGGCACACTCCCTGAAATTCAGTATTGTTTACCGGCGACGCAGAACCGACAGCACTTCTGCGCTTGGGTGCCCATCCGGTTGCAAGCCATTGCGTTGCTGGAAAGCTTCAATCGCCTTGCGCGATGTTGAACCGATTTTACCGTCGATCTTGCCATCATAATAGCCTAGCGCTTTAAGATGTGTCTGCAACTCTTCTCGCTCGTTCATAGTGATCGGGGTAAAAGGGCGGTTCCAGTCTTGGCGAAGACCTTGATAACCACCGATGCGATCTGCAAGCAAGCCAACAGCGAGAGCATATTTATCGGCATTATTGTAGCGTTTTATGACAAAGAAGTTCTTGCCCATCAGGAAGGCTGGTCCCTGACGTCCGTCGAGAACCTTTAGAGTGACCTTTTCATTAGGATCCGGAAATGGCCGGCCATTAGCCCGGACCACGCCAAGCTTCTGCCATTGCGCAACAGAAAGCGAACCGGAAGGAAACTTGCGGCCTGCTGGGAGAACAACTTCATACCCCCATGTACGACCCGGTTGCCAGCCATTACGGTGCAGAAGATTAGCGGCTGTGCCGAGAGCATCGGGAACAGAGTTCCAGATGTCGCGCTTGCCATTACGATCCATATCAACGGCATAGGCCTGATAACTCGTCGGAATGAACTGCGTATGTCCCATCGCACCGGCCCATGAACCGGTGAGGTGGCCGCGATCAATATCGCCAGTCTGGAGAATTTTCATCGCAGCGATTAATTGTGTGCGGCCAAATTTGGCGCGGCGCTGATCAGCATAGGCAAGAGTTGCAAGCGAGCGAATAGTATCCATCATGACATCATCACGCTTGAGGATTTCGCCATAATTGCTTTCCATCGACCAGATAGCGAGCAGGATATTGCGATCAACAGAAAAGCGCTGTTCGATACGTTGCAGCCATGGCTCCCATTTGCGTGCCATGCTTTGGCCAACAGCGACAGAATGCTCATTCACGCGGTTGTCAATATAGCTCCAGATCGGTTCGTTGAACTCTGGCTGGAAGCGTGCTTTGCGCAAAACTTCTGGGTCAGGCGAGTTGACACCCTTGAAGGCCCTGTCGAAGGTGGACGGCGAGACGCCATTCTTGATAGCTGTGGTTCGAAAACTGGAAACCCATTTTTTAAAATTAGCATCAGCGAAAGCGGTCCCTGTCACTAAACCGGATGCAAGTATTGCTACCGCAATGGTTGCTGTAATTCTGGCATGTATTCCTCGTGCCAGAGTGAATGGAAATCGCAGCATTCTGTGGTTCCCTTCCGTACCATATTTTGCCGTGTCGCACGGCGTGTTGCCTTTCATGTCGAGCCTGTTTCAGTCAGGTTGCATCAAGTCTTTAATGCTTTCCAGTGTTGAATTTGGGGCCGACTCTATCATGAGCTAATATTACAGGCTTCAGGTTAGCATTTAGTTTACCATGGTGAGGGCACTGTAAAAATGCATAGAATTTCCAGAGTTTTTGAATCAAGTAAGATTAAGGCCAGGTTATCGAATGTGATACCATAGTGGCAGAATTTTCTCTTTCCTTAACGAAAACGCCCTATTTGAAATGCAATGGTTTAAATGCTTTGATAGCGTCATCGTATTATTGAGAAAAATCGAGGAGATGAATGAGTTCGATCCGTAAAATTCGTAAGGCAGTTTTCCCGGTCGCAGGACTTGGAACCCGTTTTCTTCCAGCAACTAAATCGGTTCCAAAGGAAATGCTCACCGTCGTTGATAAGCCTGTTATCCAGTATGTTGTGGATGAGGCTCGCGAAGCGGGTATCGAACACCTGATTTTCGTCACCGGTCGCAACAAGGCTGTTATCGAAGACTATTTCGATGCACAGGTTGAGCTTTACTCCACACTTGCTGAACGCGGCAAACAGGCGGAACTTGAGCATTTGCAGGAATTGCAGCCGCAGCCTGGCACGACCAGCTTCACCCGTCAACAAGTGCCTCTGGGACTTGGTCATGCAGTCTGGTGTGCACGTGAACTGGTGGGCAATGAGCCTTTCGCATTGCTTTTACCGGATATGGTTATGCAGTCGAAAAAGGGTTGCCTGAAGGAAATGGTTGAGCTTTATGAGCAGACCGGCGGCAATGTGATTGCTGTGCAGGAATGCGACCCTGAAGAAGCGCATAAATATGGTATTGTCGGTAAGGGCAATGTGATTGGTAATGGTTTTGAGATCAACCAGATGGTTGAAAAGCCTGCCAAGGGCACCGCACCATCCAATCTCTATATTAATGGTCGCTATATTCTTCAGCCAGAAATCTTTGAATTGTTAGCCAAGCAGGAAAAGGGTGCTGGTAATGAAATCCAGTTGACTGATGCGATGCTCAAGCTCGCTGATGCACAGAAATTCTATGGATTTAATTATCGCGGCCGGACCTTTGATTGTGGTTCGAAGTCGGGTTTTATCGAAGCGAATGTGGCTTTTGCATTGTGGCGTAAAGATATTCGCCCAACGGTTGAAATTTCAATTACAGACCTGCTGAAAACGATTAAGCCGGAATGAACTGAAACAAGCTGCATTGATTATGATAAACCCCGCTTTCAAAGATGAAAGCGGGGCTTTTTTGAGCATACGAATATTATGATTAACGCATGCGGACTTTAGTAGCGCAGGGAATGTGCATGATATTGATGGAAGGCTTTTGCCGAGGTTGCTATCAGAAAAATTACATCAAGGTATCGCTAAATATTAAAAAATATAGCAGTTAAGAAGCAAGCGCCAAGTTGCAGTTCTTTCAGATGTAACTATTGTGGCAACAAAATTTACATCAGCAAGCTGACATTTCAATGGTAACAGACCCGCAGCACGGATCAATATTCACTGCGCCTAAAATCAGCCGCCGGAAAGCACTCGCTTTTATGGCAGCTTTGGCTTTGCCGAATCTGGTGCGCGCCAATCCATTTCCTCGTATTGCAGCTATTGATTGGGCGATGCTTGAAACTGTGAGCGCATTGGGTATTACACCCATTGCCGCAACTGAACTTATCCGATTTCGTGAAGATGCGGTTGAACCTAAACTGCCTTCTTCGGTTGTCGATCTTGGTTTACGCGGTTCGCCAAATTTTGAGCTGCTTTATCTGCTCAAACCTGATTTGATCCTTAGCTCTCCCTTCTATATCCAGCATGAAGAAGCGATGAAGTCGATAGCGCCGATTTTATCATTGCCGTTTTATGTGCACGGTGAAGCGCCTTATGAAAAAGCGCTGGAAGCGGTGAGTACACTCGGTGACAAGCTTGAACTCAGTGCAAAAGCAACAAGTGTCATTAATGAGCAGGAAGAATTTATTAGTAGGACCAAAGAGGCATTAGTGCCTTTTGCATCGCGTCCTACCTATCTTATCAATATTGGTGATGCGCGACATTTTCGAGCTTTTGGCAGTGATAGCATGTTTGGTGATGTGCTGGGCAGGCTTGGTCTTATAAATGCCTGGACAGATCGTTCACGCTTTACATTTGCAGCACCTGTTCCACTTGAAAATCTGGCTGCAATTCCCGATGCGCGTATCGTGATAATTTCGGATATTCCGGTAGAAGCACGAAACAGCCTGCGTAACAGCGTAATCTGGCAATCGCTTAAGCCCGTGCGCGATGGCCGTGTTTATATGCTTGATAATATTAGCCCTTATGGTGGATTAACGGCGGGATTACGATTTGCACGGCTCCTTCGCGATGCTCTACAAAGAAGCGGCGAGGCCTCCTTGTGACAAAGGATAGTGTGACAAACGGCAAACTGGTTTCGATCGCTATGATTGGCGTTCTCATTGCCCTTGGGCTGTTTTTCTGGAACGCTAATGCGTTTCTACCTTTTGCCCAATGGCCTTCATTGCCGTTTGATCCACAAGATATGAGCACTGAACAGGTCATTTTGGCCTATGCATTGTTTCCACGCGCTTCGGTTGCGATTTTTGCAGGTGCATCACTTGGGTTGGCGGGCGCCTTGTTGCAGCGGTTGTTAAACAATCCAATTGCTGATCCATCAACGCTTGGGGTGTCTTCAGGGGCGCAGCTGGCAATTGTTACTGCAACATTGTTTTTCCCGACGGTGCTTGATCAGTTTCGCTGGATGGTCGCGCTTATAGGTGCTGGTATTGCAACTATAATCGTATTTCTACTCGGCTGGCGCAACCGGCTTGAACCGGTCACTATGGTCATTTCCGGTCTTCTGATTGGTATTACATGCAGCGCGATTTCTGCTGCCATGACATTATCGCAGGGCCAGTACCTCATGTCACTGGTCGTATGGAATGGTGGGTCTTTAAGTCAACAGGACTGGTCATCGACCATAGCCCTTGCCTGGCCCTTTTTTATCTGTCTGACCGCGGCAATTATTCTGATCCGTCCGCTAACGCTTGCAGGCCTTGGTGATAGCAGTGCGCGTTCGCTGGGTGTCTCACTGACCTGGTTGCGTGTGGCGGTCGTGGTGGTTTCAGTGGTACTTAGTGCAGGCGTTGCAGCCAATGTCGGTCTGGTTAGTTTTATCGGACTTGCCGCACCTGCAATCGTGCGGGGATTTGGTGTCAGAAAACCCGGTTCAATCCTGTTAGCATCACCTTTTGCCGGGGCATGTCTGCTCTGGATATGCGATGGAGCGGTGCAGGTTTTCGGAGCCAGTCTTGGCGAAACCTTTCCAACAGGTGCAGTGACAGCTCTCATCGGTGGGCCATTATTGCTTTGGCTTATTCCGCGCGTTCGCACAGCGACTTCGCAGCAGTCTTCGCCCTCTCATTTTTTTAGCCGCGCTTCTAACATCAAGCTTGCTGCGCTGATTGTTGCCCTGCTGGTTGCTGTGTTTTTCGCTCTTGCACTCGGGCGGATGCCTGAGGGCTTTTTGCTCCTGACGGGAGAAAATTTTCACGATATCCTGCCTTTGCGTTGGCCGCGCCTTTTGGCTGCTGCTGCTGCGGGTAGTCTGCTTGCAATGGCAGGCGCTATCCTTCAGCGGTTGACTGGCAATCCTCTTGCAAGCCCGGAAGTGATCGGCGTGAGTGGTGGAGCGGGCATAGGCTTCGCTATTGCACTTACAATTTTCGCCGCGCCAAATAATACGCAATTGTTGCTCTGTGCATCTCTCGGCGCGTTGATTTCAATGTTGGTTGTTCTGAGTTTTGCAAGCCGCAGAAGGTTGTCATCCGCACGTTTGTTACTGGCTGGAATTTCTATAGGATCACTTGCATCTGCCATATTGAGTATCTTTCTTTCTATCGGCGATCAGCGCTCATGGCAGATTCTTGCCTGGCTCAGCGGGGCATCGTCAACGGCAACGCCTGAAAGTTCGATCGTCCTGATCGTGATGACATTGGGTGTAATCGGATTGGCATTGTTTTCGTCGCGCTGGCTGACAATTCTGCCTTTGGGACAGACTATTCCGATCTCGCTTGGTCTGCCTGTGAGGGCTGCGCGGATATTTCTGATCGTCCTTGCTGCCATTGCAAGTGCTGGCGCATCGCTGCTGGTTGGACCTTTAAGTTTCGTGGGATTGATGGCACCGCATATGACACGTCGTATGGGTTTTGATCAGGCTCAATCGCATATTATTGCATCAGCTGTGCTTGGTGCACTTTTGATGGTGATTGCTGATCTAGGTTCGCGTAATGCGACCTTCCCTTATGACTTGCCGCTGGGTCTCTTCGCAGCATTGGTTGGTGCACCTTATCTTGCTTGGGCACTCTCATCAGCTAGAAAATCATGACTGTTCGAAAGGTGTCTGCATTTATTAAATGCACGCGCTCTGTCGCTAAAAGGAATATTCTGATGGATATGAATACACCAATCTGGAGAGATTCACCAAAGCGATATGGGCTCGTGAGCCGTATTCTGCATTGGGCTATGGCTTATATTTTGCTCTGGCAGTTTGCGATGATCCTGTCCTGGAAAATGGTTGGCCCATCACCGGTGCTTGAAACTATTGGAGCTTTTGGCCCGGGCCATGGAACAGTCGGGTTTCTGACGATTGTACTGGTTGTGGTGCGTGCTATCTGGGCATTCATCAACCGTAATCAGCGTCCGCCACAGGAGGCTGGACTTATGGGCAAATTGGCACGCATCGCTCACCTTACTTTCTATGTGCTGCTGTTTACTATTCCGGCTTTGGCACTGTTTCGAGCCTATGGCAGCGGCAAGGGACGTGAGCAATGGGGTATCAATATTGTGCCTGCAACAGGCGAAAAGGTGGAGTGGATGATGGCACCTGCAAATGCATTGCACAGTCCGCTTTCATGGGGTCTGTGTGTTCTGATTATCTTGCATATATTGGCTGTTTTGTTTCATCGTCTGGTTCTTAAAGATAATATTCTTTCATGCATGGCTGGCCCGATGCGTTCGAGATAATTTCTTTAAGCTAATCAAAACCGGCCAGCTTTTTTAACGCTGAAGTTTCATGCCAACATAGAGGCTGTTGGCGTGGTAATTTCGATAAGAAACCTCACTGGTCTGAAACTCATGGCGTAAGCGTGCATCAATTCCGATAAAGCGGTTGATCCAATAAGTCGTGCCGATTTGCGCCCCGATAGTATAGTCAGTCCCGGTGCCGTCTTTGTTATTTCGGACATTGAGATCGAGCTTACCATTCAGGCTCAGATCTGATCTTACCCGCCGTGTTAACTCAAGGCTTGCAAGATGTAAAAGCGCTCCTGAAACACCGGGTGTTGTCGATGTATCTACGATTGTTTGTGCATAAAATTGGATATCAGTACCGCGTAATGGCGACCAGTTGATGCTTGCGGCCAATGATGGTCCACTAATATTGGAGAGGCGGGGGTCGTCATTTGTTGCGCCTATGTAACCGATGGAGAATTCACCATTGAATTTTTCGCCGCGATCCAACATCAATCCACCGCGTAATGCATATTGCGAGCCACTGCGATCATAGCCATTGCTATCTATGCGTTCATCGAAATGACGTTTGCCCAGCTCTATTTCGGCGAATGGTTTAAGGGCCGGTGAAATTGCAAAGCCGCCGCGTAATGTGATGCTAGCATAGGTATTATCGCGATCTTTCTGGCTGACAGTTCCGCCGGAAGAGAGTTCAGCATCGCCATAGGTTTCACGCTCCACTCGCCCTGTTGCACGACCGAAAAGCAATCCGGTGTCGCGCTCAATGCCTAAGCTGCCGTGGATTGTGTGAAGGAGCGGTCGTTTCAGGGCATCAGTGACGCCGTTCGGGCTTGATGCACTTTCACGGCGCAGCTTATAGCCAGCGCCAGCATTGAGCGTGGTCTCATTGCTTAGGTCAAAACGCAGATTGCCTTGAATATCCACGCGTGGTTCTGATACGTCCTGCCCGGAGATTGATTTGCTTAATGTCCCGGCGGCATCGATTTTAGCCTGATGGCGTCCCCAATCCGATTCTGCATTCACGCGCAGCGTTGTTTCTGAAAGTACGGCGCCAGAGCCGGTCGAGCTGTTATCGCCATTGCTCGTCGCGCGAATGCCCTGTTCGAGTGACGGACGCAATATGAAATTGCCTGCACGAATGCCCACAGGAGCGAATGGATCGGTCTGCGAGGTTAAATGGCGGCCCTGTTCGGGCAGTGCTGGCAGGTTTTCACGCTGAGAACGGCCAGTTTCACTTTGCTCTTCGGTTGTAATTGCACTCACAGGCATATTATCGGTGCTCAGGAGGCGTAGGGGATATTCTTCACTCACTGGCGGCGGTGTGTGTACAGTTTCTTTGGTTTGTGGGGCAGCGGGTGGCGTGTAAAAATCATCTGCAAATTCATTTGTTCGTTCTGCATTGGTATCCGCTGCGTCATTTTCGAAATCCGCTGTTGGATCAGACGAGAAGATGGCGGTGCTATCATCATCAATGCTGCTCCGAAGCTGGGCATTCTGGGAAAATGCTGTCGGGACGCTAACTGCCAAAGCACAACCTGCCAGCAACAGACATCTCAGCCTGCTGGCAAGGGGCGAGAATCCGCCGGGTGTGAATTTGGCAAAAAGCATATTGTCTTGAAACCGTTGCAACGTGGTAGATGAACGGTAAACGGACATGGTTAATTCTTTATTGAATATTGCCCTTTGAGCTTCGTATTATGCGTCAACAAATACTTGGACAAGCAGGCTGGAAGGCGCTAACCGTCTATGTCATGACAAAGCTTGATACGACACATGAAGGCGCACTTGCGCAAGATTTGATTGCTTCGGCTCTGCGCACGATCCGGACTGAAAATGCCGGTCTTGTGGCGCTTGAAGAAGCACTGAATAATGGCCTTTCTGCGCCCTTTGCCGAGGCCGTCAGGACGATCGTTTCCTCAAAGGGGCGATTAGTTGTGACAGGAGTGGGCAAGAGTGGCCATATTGGCAGCAAGCTTGCCGCAACTTTTGCATCAACCGGAACCTCGGCATTCTTCGTTCATTCAGCAGAAGCCAATCATGGTGATCTTGGCATGATTGGCACCGATGATGTCATTCTTGCAATTTCATGGTCTGGCGAAACGGCTGAGCTCAAGGGCATTGTCAATTATTCGCAGCGCTTCCGCATTCCACTGATTGCAATTACTGCGGGTGAGGAGTCGGCGCTTGGACGCGCGGCGAATGTCGTTCTGCTCTTGCCAAAGGCGCAGGAAGCCTGTCCGCATGGTCTTGCACCAACAACATCAACGATGATGCAATTGGCGATTGGCGATGCGCTTGCCATTGCACTCCTTGAGGCGCGTGGTTTCAGCCCGACTGATTTCAAAACCTTTCATCCGGGTGGCTCTCTGGGTGCAAGTCTTGTCCATGTTCGAGAGATTATGCATAAGGGCGATCGTTTGCCACTGGTGACAATCGGTACATTGATGCCGGATGCCATGAAGATACAGGCGCAAAAGAGCTTTGGATGCGTGATTGTTGTCGATCAGGACGGCCAGCTGGCCGGAATAATCACTGATGGAGATATTTCACGCAATCTCAGCCGCAATCTTTCGGAGCTTGCTGTAGACGATATCATGACGCGCGCACCTAAAACGGTCAGCCAGAATATGTTGGCGAGTGCTGCGCTCAGTCTTATCAATGAAAAGCATATAGGTGCGTTGATCGTTGTTGAAGACAATCGGCCCATTGGCCTTGTCCATTTCCACGACCTGCTGCGAATTGGCGTTGCGTGAGTTTGGGGTCCTGCCCCTAAGAAAGTGGCTGTTTAAACAGCCACTTCCATCTCAAGTGTAATTTGATCAAACGAGATAATGCGCACTTCGGTGCCAGCGGGCAGGTCCGGGCCCTTGATGCGCCATGTCGTATCATTGATGCGGATACGTCCCCGACCATTGATAATTGGTTCTGCCAGTGTTGCACGCTGGCCGACGAGTTGATCTCCACGTCGGTTGAGCAACGGCTCATCCTGGCGACCACTAGAGCCAAAGAAGCGGCGACCTGCCAGCACAAAAACGACCGCAAGCAGCAGAAATAGGGCGATTTGTAATTGCCAGCCAAAAGCTGCCAATGAGCCAAGCAGGAAAGCCAGCATGCCTGTCACAAGTGCAGCAACTCCAAACCAGATCAAGAAGATACCGGGTGCCAGAATTTCAAGAATCAACAAAGCGAGCCCCAGAACGAACCAGTTCCAAAGCCCCAGTTGTGACAGGAAATCTATGATCATGACGCCCTGCTTTTTGTTAGCTGCGAGTGGTTGGGATGCTGCGTGAGCGTGTTGCAGGCGCGGTCGGTGGTGTTGGATCAACCGGATGATTACCATGGCCAAACACTTCCTTGGCAATCGCGCCGATGCCGCCAAGTGAGCCGATCAATGCGCTTGCTTCAAGTGGCATGAGAACCACTTTCTGGTTTTTGGCGCTTGCGATATTGCCAAGTGCTTCGGTGTATTTTTGTGCAACGAAATAGTTGAGTGCCTGCACATTTCCGCTTGAAACGGCGTCGGAAACCAGTGTTGTTGCTTTTGCTTCCGCTTCGGCAAGGCGTTCGCGGGCTTCAGCTTCGCGCTTTGCGGCTTCCAGTTTGCCTTCTGCTTCAAGAATTTGCGACTGTTTCTGGCCTTCAGCACGCAGAATCTGGGCGTTGCGATCGCCTTCCGCTTCCAGCACTTGCGCACGTTTGTCGCGTTCGGCCTTCATCTGACGAGCCATTGAAGTGACAATGTCTTCCGGCGGATTAATGTCCTTGATTTCTACACGGGTCATTTTAAGACCCCATGGATGGGCTGCTTCATCAACAATTCGTAACAGACGATCATTGATCGCATCGCGGTTGGAAAGCAGTTCATCAAGATCCATCGAGCCCATGACCGAGCGGATATTGGTCATGGTAAGGTTCAGGATCGCATATTGCAGATTGGAAACCTGATAGGCAGCCTGTGCGGCGTTGAGCACCTGATAAAAGGCCACGCCATCCACCCCGACTATGGCGTTATCGCGGGTAATAACTTCCTGCGTCGGCACATCGAGTACCTGTTCCATCATGTTAAGGCGTGCACCGATACGGTCAAAGAAAGGTATGATAAGATTAAGGCCCGGCATCAGGGTGCGGGTATAGCGACCAAAACGCTCAACTGTATAATTATAACCCTGTGGCACTGTTTTGATGCCAGCAAAAAGCGTTACGAGAACAAGTGCAGCTAAAATCAGTAGCGTGATGTCAAAACCGCTCATTATGTAATTCCTTTAAATCAAATCCAGCCCTGTAACTCGCGACGGACAAGAGTTTCGATGACCTTCATACCTTCTGCACTGTCGTTGAGGCATGGTATGTGGCTGAAGTTTTCACCACCCGCTTCATGAAAAGCTTCTGCTGCTTCATGGCCGATTTCATCCACTGTCTCCAGACAGTCTACAACAAAACCGGGATTGAGAACCGCAACAGATTTTACGCCCTGTTTGGCGAGTTCCACTACAGTTTCGTCTGTATAGGGTGTTAACCATTCCTCCGGACCGAAACGGGACTGGAAGGTTGAACGAAACTGTTTGTCATCCATGCCAAGACGTGCACGTAAAAGTCTTGATGTTTCAAGGCATTGCGAACGATATGGATCGCCCTTGTCGGAATAGCTTTTTGGAATGCCATGATAGGAAGCAAGGATCACTTCCGGTTTGAAATCAAGCGTTGCCAGATGCTTCTCAATCGATTGTGCAAGTGCCTCGATATAGACCGGCTCCACCTCATAGGAAGGGATTGTCCGTATTGCTGGCATGAAGCGCTTTTTCATGAGCACTTCAAAGAATTTATCATTTACGGTGGCTGTGGTTGTCGCCGAATATTGCGGATAGAGCGGGAACATGACGATGCGTTCGCAGCCTTGTTTGAGCAGGCGGTCTGTCACGTCTTCAATTGAGGGTTGTCCATAGCGCATGGCCCAGTCCACGATGACATTCGGCTGATCTTTCAGCGCTATGGCAAGCTTTTCTCCTTGCGAACGCGTGAAAGTGCGCAGTGGGGATTCGTTTTTTTCGCGGTTCCAGATGCGGTCATAGAGTGCGCCGGAACGCTTCGGACGTGTATTGAGCACTATGCCATAGAAGATCGGATACCAGATAAGGCGCGGCCATTCGATAACACGGCGGTCGGATAAAAATTCGGCAAGGTAGCGACGCATCGGGGCATAGCTGGTGCCATCGGGCGTTCCGAGATTGACCAGCAGCACACCGATTTTGGGCTGTTTGACAGCATGGTTGATTGTGTTGTCGATCAATTTATCTGCCTCACTCATTTTCCGACTCCTGCTTAGCAGGAAAACTAGAGAAAAAAAGGCAAATTACAATCCTGACAATATCCACGGCCAATGAATTATCAGTTTTGAGCTGTAAGCATACATAAAAAACGGCATATGCAGAGAGCATATGCCGTTTCAATTATTATTCATATAGTTGTTAACCGCGACGGGTCAATGAGAAGCGCGAACCCGCTGATGATGTGCAGTTGAGCTGGTTCTGGGAAACGAGTGCGCAGTTTACACGTGATGTGGTTCCACGAACTATAGAACGCATGTCGATTTCAACGAGCTGAGGCGACTGATAGCGATAATTGCCTTCTGCAAGCTTTTCATTGGTGTCGGTGGAACGGGTTTCGAAAATACCGCCATTGAATGATGAGACGATGCCGTTTGGATCGACCCATGCTCCATCAATGCCTGCTGGTGCGCGATTGATAACAGGGACATTGCCGCCACCGCCGGGGCCAGTTGCTATACAGCCTGCAAGGGCAAGAGATACAATTGCCATAGAGCCAATGATGCGGAAGCGTTTCATGTCCATAGTCTCCGTAAGGGTGTTTCCCGTGTGATGTATGGAAATTTACACGATTACAAGCCCTTTTGAAGAGGATTGTGAGACTGTTGCGCAACTGCCGCAATGGTCGGGGTCAGGCAATTTGTCAGATTTACCGCACTCGTGGATTGAATTTGACATTTGAATCCCGGTTACTCTCAGTGCCAGTTCAAATGTCAAATTCGTAAAATCCACTAGAAACATATACTTGGCTAGTGGTTTTTGGATTCCAATATTTGCCCGCTTGGGTGGAGTGACGGGATGCAAATGTTGGAATCAAACCACTAGAATGTTGCGGAACTGCCAGGGATCTGTGGTGTCCAGCTCTTCTTCAAACAACACGCCACGACCATCGAGCGGGGTCCAGTCCGTATAATAGCCTTTGACAGGGCCGAGATATGGCAGTTGCACTTCAAGACAGCGGCGATAGTCCATCTCATCGGTTTCGACGATACCGCTTTGTGGATTTTCCAATGCCCAGACCATACCAGCCAGAACCGAAGAGGAGACCTGTAGCCCTGTTGCATTCTGATAGGGGGCGAGTTTGCGTGCTTCTTCAATAGTTAGCTGCGAGCCATACCAATAAGCGTTCCTGTCATGGCCATAGAGCAGAACTCCAAGCTCGTCAGAACCGTCAAGAATTTCATTTTCTTCAAGTACATGCTGTGCGGATTGTGCTTTGCCATTTGCACCAAACATTTCATTGAGTGACAGGATCGCGTCATTGCATGGGTGATAGGCATAATTACAGGTTGGACGATAGTCGAGCTTGCCTTTTTTGCTGCGCAAGGTGAAAAAATCCGCAATTGAAATTGCTTCATTATGCGTCACCAGCAGTCCGAATTGTGCTCCATGTGTCGGACACCAGGTGCGAATGCGGGTGCTGCCACCCGGCTGATCAAGATAGATGGCTGCCTTGTTGCCCTTTTTTTGTTTGCGGGCATTTTTAGGCTTCCATTTTTCATGGCTGCCCCAGCCGAGTTCTGCAGGTTGCAGACCTTCGGCAATAAAGCCTTCTACAGACCAGGTGTTCCAGAATGTGTCGTATGGCTTTGGTGCTTTTGCACGCTGAGTGTCCCGCTCTGCGATATGAATTCCTTTTACGCCAAGCTTTTTCATGAGCTTTGCCCAGCCCTTGCGATCATCGGTGGCAGGCTCTTCAAATTGAAGTTTGAGTTCGGTTGCGAGATCGATCAGCGCTTTTTTTACAAACCATGACACCATGCCCGGATTGGCGCCGCAGCATGAAACTGCCGTCGGACCGCCTGGGTTTTTGCGTTTTTCAGCGCGTACGGTTTCGCGCAATGCATAATTGGTGCGCGAGGCATTATCGGCTTTTTCATCAAAGTAGAAGCCGAGCCATGGTTCAACAACAGTGTCGATATAAAGGGCCCCATTTTCACGGCTGTAACACATCAGGTCGAGAGAGCCTGTATCGACAGACAGGTTGACAATGAAAGCCTGTCCTTCGCCGTCCTTGAGCAAAGGGCCAAGAATTTTTTTGTAATTATCTCTGGTGATTGCTTCCTGAATGAAACGGATTCCCTTGTCATCCAGAATTTTACGATTTTTCTCGCTTGGATCAAGGACGACCATCCGGGATTTGTCGAATTTGAAATGGCGTTCGATCAGTGGCAGGGTACCGCGCCCGATCGAGCCGAAGCCGATCATGATAAGAGGACCGGTAATTTCGCCATAGACTGGCCATTTCGTTTTCGCCATTTTTTCTCTCCTGCCGCAAGGATGCAGCGCTAGGTATTTCCGGGATGCGGAATACTCATTTTGCTACGATAGCACAGGTTCATAGAAAGAAAGAAACGTCACAAGCCTATGACAGCAAACGTGTTTAACGAATTTATATCGTAACCAGCTGAGCGCGTATCATGCCGCGCAATGAATTACCGACGAGAATATTGCGTGCATGGCTGAGATCATCCATGCTCACAACTCCTTCCTGCGCCACATTATTGTTTAAAAGTTCGCGTCTTAAAACACCGTCAAGTAACCCGCAGGAAAGGGCAGGGGTGACACAGCTTGTTCCACCCATATCAAGGAAAACAGAGGTGATCGTGCCTTCACAAATCTCGTCATGCTCATTGAGCAAGATGACTTCATCCACTTCTGCTGATGAATATTCTTCTCTGGCTGCAATATAGGTCTGGCGCCGTGTTGTCTTGTGGCGCAGCAGCGGATCATTTTGGTTCAAGCGTGTTTTTGCGACTGCTATACGCCACAGAGTATTGTCTGGCAGGGGTTCATAGGGCTGTGCTGCAAGCGTAACGGATCCATCAGGGGCCAATGTCAGCCGCAGTCTGAGCGGGCTTTCGCCAGTGGCAGTTTCAGCGATTTTCTGATGCACTGTTTCCATATCGTAATGAAAACCGAGTGTCTGTGCTGAATTTTCAAGCCGAGCCATATGCAGATCAAAACGCAATATGCCTGAAAGAGGCTCCCAGCGCATTGTTTCAATCAGTTGGTAGTCTGGCTCTGCAAGGTTGCGGGCCTCTGACCCGTCGCGAATTGTGCTTTCAGAAGGCATTCTTCATACTCCGCTTGCGCTGTGGAATCGAAAACCACGCCGCCTCCAACGTTGAAAATTGCACGATTTTGTTCAAGAAGCGAGAGCGTTCGAATGGCGACATTGAAGCGCATCCGCCCTCCCGGTTCTATCCAGCCGAGTGAACCGCAATAAATATCACGAGGTTGTTTTTCGAGGCAGCGAAGAATTTTCATAGCGCTGATTTTGGGTGCGCCGGTTATTGAACCGCAGGGAAAAAGCGCCGAAAAAATTGCGCGAAGCGGCAGATCATTTTTAAGTCTTGCACGCACGCGACTGATCATTTGATGCACGGTTGGATAGGTTTCCACCTGAAAAATTTCTGGTACGTCAAGCGAGCCGACTTCGCTGATCAATGATATGTCATTGCGCAGCAAATCGACAATCATGCGGTTTTCGGCCTGATTTTTGGGATCGTTCATCAGAAACTGGCGGTTCGCTTCATCCTCAATAGGCGTTGCACCGCGCGGCATGGTGCCCTTCATAGGGTGTGTTTCGATATATCCCTCATCATCAATTTCAAAGAAAAGTTCCGGCGAACGGGACAGGATGATCGGACCACCCAGATTACAATAGGTTGCGTAGCGAACCGGCTGCCGCCTGGCGAGCGCGTTGAACAGAACAAGCGGATCACCATCCCATTTGGCATGGATGGGAAAAGTCAGATTGCCCTGATAACAATCACCTTCCCGCAGATGCTGGTGGAGGCGATCAAATTTTTTTTGGTATTCCTTAAACGACCATTGAGCGACCGGATTACGCAAAAAACTGTTCTTGCCATCGCTGTGGTTGTGCAGCTCCTCATCGCAGGGTGCATCAAAGACACCGAAGCAGAGCAATGGCGCTTTGCGATCTTCGGGCAGCAGCTCCTTCAGTTTGGGTTCGAGTAGATAGCCTGCTTCATAAGAGAGATAGCCTGCGAGCCACTTGCCATCTTCATGTGCACGCTGCATCGCGTTCCATGCAGCCTCAAATGCATGTGGTTCATCGGCACGGATAATCGCAGATGGGGACGCAAAGAGAACTTCGCGTCCCGCCTTGTCATCCCGAAACAGGATAAGCGGCTTATCATAATCGGGTTGAGGCACGGATTTACTCAGTCTTCCATGGCTTCAAGTTCGTCGATAATGCCTTCGATCACTGACAGGCCCTTGTTCCAGAAATCCGGATCGGTTGCATCAAGACCAAATGGCGCCAGCAGTTCCTTGTGATGTTTGGTGCCTCCGGCTTTGAGCATGTCAAAATATTTTTGCTGGAAGCCTTTTTCCGAATTCTGGTAGACCGCATAGAGCGAGTTTACCAGACAGTCGCCGAAAGCATAGGCATAGACATAGAATGGTGAATGGATGAAATGCGGAATATAAGTCCAGAACACCTCATAACCCGGATTGAGATTGACTGCATCGCCAAGGCTTTCGCGCTGCACATCCATCCAGATTTCGCCGATGCGATCGGATGTGAGTTCACCTTCACGACGTTCGGTATGAACACGGCGCTCGAACTGATAGAAGGCGATCTGGCGCACGACAGTATTGATCATGTCTTCGGCCTTTTGCGCCAGCATGGCCTTGCGTTCGCGTTTGTTGGTTGTACGTTCAAGCAGTGAGCGGAAGGTCAGCATTTCGCCAAAAACCGAAGCGGTTTCTGCAAGCGTCAGCGGCGTTGAAGCCATAAGTGCGCCCTGTGATCCTGCAAGCACCTGATGCACGCCATGGCCCAGTTCGTGCGCAAGTGTCATCACGTCGCGCGGTTTGCCCATATAGTTGAGCAGCACATAAGGATGGGCTGAAGGCACGGTTGGGTGGGCAAAAGCCCCCGGTGCTTTGCCCGGACGCACCGGCGCATCGATCCAGTTCCTCTCAAAGAAATTTTTGGCGATTTCGGCCATTTCAGGCGCAAAACTGCCATAGGCCGAAAGTACGGTTTCACGCGCTTCATCCCATGAGATCAGCGCTTGTGGTTTTTCTGGCAAGGGTGCATTGCGGTCCCAGTTTTCGAGTTTTTCAAGGCCAAGCCATTTGGCTTTCAATGCATAATAACGGTGTGAAATGCGCGGATAGGCTTTTTCCACTGCGCTCGCAAGAGCATCGACCACTTCACGTTCAACACGATTGGCAAGGTGTCGGCTGTCGGCAATGTCCTGAAAACCACGCCAGCGATCAGAAATTTCCTTGTCCTTGGCAAGCGTGTTGGTGATCAGCGTGAAAGTTCGCAGATTTGCGCTAAAAGTTTTGGCAAGGGCTTCAGTCGCCTTTTTGCGCACTGCGCTGTTTGCATCCTGTAACAGGGTGAGTGTCTGCTCGATTGCGAGTTCTTTACCATCAATCTCAAACCGCAGGCTCGACATTGTTTCATCAAACAGGCGGTTCCATGCGCTGTAGCCGGTGATCGACTTCTCATGAAAAAGCTGTTCCAGCTTGTCATCAAGCTCATAGGGCTTGTCCAGGCGCAGATCTTCCAGCCAAGGGCGGTAGTGACCGATTGCCGGATTGGAGGCCATTGCCTTTTCAAGGACGCTATCGTCAATCCGGTTGATTTCGAGACTGAAAAAAATAAGTGGCGTATTGGCATCGGTCAATTTCTGCTGCACATCGCCATAAAGCTTCATACGCTCGGGATCGGTTGTGTTGCCATAATAATAGAGGCCGGCAAAAGACGCGATACGGCCCATAAGTTCGCTAAGCGCTTCATATTCCTTGATAGCTTGCGCGAAATGACCACCATCGGCTTTTGCCGCTTCTTCTGCGAGCTTGCCTTTCCAGCGTGTTTCAAAACTGGCTGCATCTCTGGCCGCCTTTGCGAGATCGGCTTTTAGTTCAGCACTTTCGGCTGAAGGGTAAAGATCGGCCAGATTCCATTCCGGCAGTTTTCCAAGTTTTGTCGCATCGGTCATTGGTCTTCTCCTGTCGCCATCCTTCTCGCATGTCTTTTTGTTGACGCCAAGAGGGGGATGTTTACGCTTTTCGAAGCATCACTATTTTGAGGATGTTAGATATATTTTCCATGCGCTCCGCTTGCTTTCACTGAAAGCTAAGGTCAAATAAATCGCCTGAAAAATGATACATACAAGTTATTGGGGTGTTCTGGTCAAGTCCCCCCTGATAGATGAAGCAGTTAATGAGTACGCGTATTCTTATAGTGGATGATGATCCGATCCAGCGTCGCAGCCTTGAAATGGCGGTTCTGCGCATGGGTTATCGTACGATTCTTGCAGATGGTGGTATCAGCGCTCTCGGGTTCATCGCGAACCGAAAAGACATAGCGCTCATCCTGCTGGATCTGACCATGCCGGATATGGATGGTTGTGCTGTGCTGCTAAGAATGCGCGAGGCCGGCATCAATATTCCTGTTATTGCGCTGGTCCAGCAGGACGACATGAATAAGGCGATGCAGGCGATCAAGCTGGGCGCATTGGATTTTATGACCAAGCCTGTAGCGTTTGAACGTATGCAGGTTTCTATCGCGAATGTTTTTAAGCTTGATTCGCTGTCGCATGAATTAAAACGCTTACGTACATCGCAACAGTCGCATATTCTGCTTTCTGACCTCGTCATAAAAAGCCCGGAAATGGAAAAGGTCGCTACGCTCGCCAAGCGCGTCATGCATCTGGACACGCCATTACTCATTGAAGGTGAGCAGGGAACGGGCAAGGAAACGCTGGCGCGTGCGATTATTGGCAGTGGGGCACTCTGGCAAGGTCCTTTCGTTGCTGTGGATTGCCGCGGATTTGTAAATAAAAATGCGAATGAAATTTTATTCGGGCAGTCAGCAGGCCTGGATGACAATGAGGGGCTGAATTTTAACGGGCCGTCGAGCCATATTGTCGGCAAGCTGGCTGAGGCGAATGGTGGCACATTATTCTTTGATCAAATTAGTGCCTTGCCTTATCAGACTCAAATTCGGCTTTTTGAAACAATGCAGGCTGCGCAGGATACCGCTGAAAATGCGAATGGCGCGTTTGTGTCGAAGACGCGGATCATCGCATCCAACACTCAAGCGCTCGTTGAGCTTGTTCATATGGGGCGGTTTCACCCCGGCCTTTATCAGCTGATTTCTTCATTTCATATCACCATGCCGCCACTGAGAGACCGGATTGAAGATATTCCAATTCTGGCACACCAGTTTTTGATGCAATTTGCCAGTGAAGAAAGGCTGGGGCACCTTGTCGGAATCGCACCAAATGCGATGGAAAGTCTTAAGGCACATGCATGGCCCGGTAATGTGCGTGAACTTAAGAATGCAATATATCAGGCTGTTCTTCTTTGCGAAAATCACACGCTCTCAATCGGTGATTTCCGTGGCATGACGATATTCGGCAATAAAGAACCTCTGTCTGATACAGTGATGGTTCATAAGGGTGAAAATTCCGGTTCAGGAATGATCAATGGAGTTACCCCAGAGGGTGAAGTGCGCACGCTTGCCGCAGCGGAAGAAGAGATGATCCGTTTCGCAATTTCCTATTATGATGGTCAAATCAGTGAGGTTGCACGTCGATTGGGGATTGGCCGGACCACGCTTTATCGAAAGTTGAAGGAATATGGCATTGATGTGGCTTCAGCTTCTTCACAGAGCGAAAGTGAAATTGTGCCCTTCAAAGAGCGTATTCGATCGAGGATTTTGAATACATAAATTATATTAATTCATTGAAATATATAAGTTAATGTAATTGCCCTGCTAGTGTTGCCAGAATGTGAGCATTAAGAAATATTGTTAATAATTTTTTCACCATAATGAAAATAGATGCGTAGCTGTGTCTTTTTTGCCATGGTGTTTCCTCATTTGTTGTTCACTAAGCGTCCATTAACCATTAAATCCGACAATCAGGGCTCACTCATATTCGTTTCTGGAACTCTGATACGGCCCTTAGGGCGGACAACACGGTAAGGCGATATAATTCGATGAGCAGCATATCGACCATCAAAGCACGGCTGGCGAAAGTCTGGACTGGATTGTTTGATTCCCTGACACATGTCCGAGCGTCTGCGGCGGCGGCTTTGGCTGTCAGTGCTGTTGTTGTGACATTGGCGCCTTCTCAGGCATCGGCAGAAACCCGCTCATTGAAGCTTTATTACGTCCATACGGGTGAAAAAGCCGAGATTGTTTTCAAGAAAAACGGTCGTTTTCTTCCTGATGGCTTGAAGAGACTGAACGTCTTCCTGCGTGACTGGCGCCGTAACGAGCCGACCAAGATGGATCCTCGCCTGTTCGATCTGGTTTGGCAGGTTTATCGCTCAACGGGTTCAAGCCAATATATCACCGTTGTTTCCGCATACCGATCGCCGGCGACCAATAATATGCTCCGGTCGAGAACGAAAGGCGTGGCTAAAAAGAGCCAGCATACGCTTGGGCGAGCGATGGACTTTTTTATCCCGGGCGTTCCTCTCGCGAAATTGCGTAGCATTGGCATGCGCTATCAGATTGGTGGCGTTGGTTATTATCCGCGCTCCGGCTCGCCTTTCGTGCATATGGATGTTGGCAATGTGCGCTCGTGGCCCCGTATGAGCCGTCGTGAATTGCTTGCCTTGTTCCCCGATGGCAAAACAGCACATCTTCCAGCCGATGGTAAGCCATTGCCGGGTTATCAGCAGGCGCTTGCCATGATCGAAAAGCGCAAAGCCGGTGGCGGCAATGTTATGATGGCGAGCAATTCGGCTCCGCGTAAAAGCAAGACTTTGTTTGGCGCATTGTTTGGCGGCGGTGCTGACGAAGAAGAGGATAATGGTGATGTGGCGCCTGCGGCTGCCCGCCCGGCTCGGGCCGTTGCTGTTCGTCAGGCTCCTGCGCCTGCAGCACCGGTACGCACACCACAGCCTGAAACCGTGATTGCTGCGCTGCCGGTTCGTAACGCACCTGTTCCTATACAGGCTCCGCGTCCTGAAGCGATTGTTGAAGTGCCTCAGCCGGTAGAAGAAGCACCAGCGGTTGCGTTTAATGTCCCGATTCCGTCCAGCAGGCCTGTTAGCGCCGCTCAGGATGCTATTGCTCTGGCCGCAGCGGCCAGCCCTGTTGATGATGTTGCCCAGCAAATTGCTGATGCAAGTGCCAATACGATGATAACCGGTTTTGTTCCTGTACCGTCAATGCGTCCGCAGCAGGAAGCCGCGCCACAACTGGCCGCCGCTGTCGTTCCGGGGATACGCCCTCAACATGATCCGCAGGATGCTATTGCGCAGCTTGTTAATGGTGATTCTGCAGCGGGACATGCTGTTGCTCAGGATACGGCAACATCTTATCCGGTGCCGCAGGAAGCGCCCCGTGCGAATACTCAATTGGCAATGCTTTCCAAGAAGGATGAGATTGCTGAGTTGATTGCTCCACCGGAAGATGATTTTGATACAAAACCGGTCGCAGTTGCAAAACCGGAACCTGTGAGGGTTGCTCCAGTTAAGACGGCCTCCGTTGCTAAGCCTGCTGCTTCACGTTCGCGTATTGCTTCTGTTGGACAAGTAGCACGGACGGGTGGTCGTTCGACTGGCAAGAGTGATCGTCGTGTTGCTGCGGTGCCTTCGCGTCCGGCACCGATGGTTCAACCTGCTGTAATGCCGGCTTCTGCGGTTGCTATATCGGCAGAACCTGTTGCGCAGACGGCACCGGCAACCAATGCGGTTCTGCGTAACGATGCATTGAGATCTGCTCCTGCTATGGTCTACACGGCTGGTTTTCAGCGTGGAGATTTGCCGAGTGAACATGCAAATCAGTTCAGCGGTAATGCTGTAACGTTTCTGACAGTCGCAAAATTTACTGCAACGAACTGAGTTTTTTTGCGGGACAAAATTAAAAGGGGCCATAAAGGCCCCTTTTAATTTGATTTTTTTAAATCAGTTTCAGTGGTTAAGCTGCGCTGCTTCAGCAGCAAGTCTGGTAATGCCATCCCAATCACCTGCTTCGAGAAGCTCTTTTGGAGTAACCCAGGAGCCACCAACACAGATCACATTTGGCAGTGAAAGATAGGATTTTGCATTGGTGAGGCTGATGCCTCCTGTCGGACAAAAGACAGTATCAGCCAGTGGAGAGGAAAGAGCCTTCAAAAAGGCTGCACCACCTGCCTGTTCTGCGGGAAAAAACTTGAGATGTGTGTAGCCTTCTTCGCGTAGAGCAAGCATTTCACTGGGCGTAATTGCCGCTGGCAGCAATGGCACCTCGCTGTCATTGGCCGCAGAAAGAATATATTTTGTAGCACCCGGGCTTACGATAAAGCGTGAGCCGGCTTTGGCTGCATCTTCATATTGTTTTGCATTAAGAATAGTGCCAGCGCCAACGATGGCCTCTGGTACTTCCTGTGCAACGGCACGGATAGCATCAAGCGCTACTGCTGTGCGCAAAGTAATTTCGATTGCAGGTAATCCACCCTTGGCAAGGGCGCGTGCCAGCGGAACCGCATGCTCAAGCTTATTAATCAGCAAGACGGGAATAACTGGCTGGCCTTGCAGGACGGGAACGAGAAGATCGGTTTTCTGCGGCATAGGCTTGCTCTTCTTCTAAAAAGTAAACGGCTGTAATCGATTTAAAGCGTGACTTCAGCTTTGTCTACAGGAAGGGAGTTTCGTAATAGCCCGGAGCCTGATTTGAGTGTTAATGGTGAATTTTTATATTGGATACGAGCAGAGGCTATCTCGGCAAAATGTGTAACGACTTTAAAACTCCCCCAGATAGTTCTGGGGGAATTTTATGTGCGCTATTGGGTTTTATCAAAGACCGTGAGTGCCATCATAAGAGTTGATTTTGGGCATAGCCCAGCCTTCAGGTGTTCTTGCAGGCTTATATATTTCAACGACAAGTGGATAGCAGTTGGCGGTATCGGATGAATGCTCAGAAGAGCAATCGCCACCGGGGCAGGCCGACATGCAGCCCAAGAGGTCAATCTCGGCAAAGAATTCAAGATAGTCGCCGGGGCGAACCGGACTTGCCTTCATGAAATATTGGCCAGTATCACGTGTAAAGCCTGTGCACATGAACACGTTGAGTACGTCATGAACAAAATTTCCAGCTTCCTCCAGCGATTTTCCGGTCTGTTTTGCAAAAGCACGTGTCAGATTGGAGTGGCAGCAATGATGATACTGGCCACCATTGCTCAGCAGATTGTGAGTATATGGATCACAGCGGGTTCCGATAACGTCGTGTACCGATCCACCGAATTCATCGAAGCCATACCAATCGAGTGTGTCATGCGTAATTGTTGCAATTGGCCTCAGATAGGGCATGTTCGAAAAAAGCTGATCGCCCAGTCCAACATGGGTTCCGTTGAGGGCGCGTGTTTTGCCGGTATAGAGCCGCTCATTGAGGTTCTTGGCGTTAAACAGATTGAGATCGCCAACCTGTGAGCCTTCACTGCATACAATGCGGCAGAAATGCCCGGCAGGTACCTGCCAGCAGGCTGCATCCCGTGCAGGAACAACGACGCGTTCGACAAATTCCAATTCATCGCGCAATGCACGATAGGCTGCAAGATCCGGGCGTGGCAATGTATCGACAGGATAACAGATCACAGGTTTAATCGCCTTGCGGGCAGATGCATCTTCCGGCGCAAGGGTAATAGGTTCGGGTTTCATCCCTGTTTTTCTCCTTAATGTAGGCGTGTCACGCCATTCCCGTCAAATTACTGGGTCTGACCCTGATGGGCCTGTGCAGCTAGTGTCCTGTTTGGGCGAGGCAGGGTCTGAGCGCGGGCAGCTTCCAAAACCACGCGTTCAGATTCCTGTAAATAAAGTTCAAGAGCATTGCTGGCTGCGGCGCGGTCACCGTCACAGAGCAAGCCGCAAATTTCGACATCACGGGCTACCCAGGGTTCTTGAAAGCGGCGCGCATCCGGAGCCATCGAAAAAGCCAGTCGCGCCTGGGCTGCCACGGTCGCGAATACTTCGTTCAAACGCGGGCTTCCAATGAAATTGACGATATGTTGATGAAATTCCAGCGAAGCAGTGCCGCATTGTTGCCAGTCCTTGATGAGTGCGGCGCGTTGCACCGATTCGACCTTTTCAACGAGCTCTGACATTGCTTCCTGAGAGGCGTAGGCACTGCAAGTAATGCCACGTAATTCCAGTGTCATGCGGATAGCGTAAATTTCACTGATTTCGGCAGCATTCAGTGCACGCACTGTGGCACCGTGATGGGCGCGGTGTTCAATCAGCCCCTCGGCAACAAGATCGCGCAATGCTTCACGCAATGTATTGCGCGATACATTGAGCGATTCAGCCCATACGACTTCACGCAAAGGTGTACCCGGCGCAAGCTCGCCACGCAAAATTTTATCGCGCAACAGTCCAGCCGCAGTCTGGGTCAGCACCGGTGTCCGATCTGAGGGGTGATCTTGGTTGGCCACAATTGTCTCCTTGGCAGTATAATTTGTTGAACAACATTTTATGTCAAGGGGAAATGCACATTCCTTTTGTTTCTATAAAGGAATCTGTAGCAGATTTTTCGGCGCTGATATTTTGCCTGTAAACCTCCGGCCATCATGGTTTTTAAATATTCTGATCCTGCTTAGGTGGTATAGTGGCTTAATTTGGGTGATGCAGCATGATTTATGTCTTGCGACCTAAATTTAGAATTATTTATCATAAATGTTCAACAAAAAAGAAAAGAGCGAAAAATGAATGGGTTAGGTCACGTCTTACCGGTTGTGGGAGGTATTTTTGTTCAGTTTTTATCGTAAGTAAGGCTTGATGGTGAAATTTTGTGCAGGTGCAGGGATTGCATTCTCATAATTGTTCAACAAAGATAAGAAAACGAATGAGAGGAACATCCTATGAAAAAATTTCTGGCCAGTACCTTCGTCCTGATGGCGTCACTCACAGGTGCACATGCAGAGGCACTTAAGATCGGTGTTGATCTGACCTATCCGCCCTATAATTATTTCGATGAAGCCAATCAGCCGGCAGGCTTTGACGTGGAATTGGTGAAACTGATTGCTGACAAGACGGGCAGCGAAGTCACCTTTCAGGATACCCGCTTTGAGAATCTTATTCTCGGCGTATCCAGTGATCAGTTCAATGTCATTGCCTCGACACTTTATGTGACGCCTGCGCGTGCAAAGCAGATCGACTACATTCCCTATATGAAAACCGGTGTTTCCATCGCTGTTTCAACAAGCAGTGGTGCAAATTTCACCAAGCCGGAAGAGTTGTGCGGTAAACGCGTTGGCTCAATCAAGGGAGCTGCCTGGATTCCTGAACTTGAAAAGCTCAACAAATCGGTTTGTGCCGCCAACCCGATTGACTCGCGCGAATTCCCGACTTCGCCAGAAGCCACACAGGCTGTCATGTCCGGCGGCGTTGATGCGCAGCTTGAAAACTCGGCTGTGCTGGCCGATGCGAGCGCAAAGCTTCGTGGCCGTCTGAAAGTCACTTCAACCGAGCAGCTTTATCCTGTGATTGTTGGTTTTGGTGTCAAAAAGGGCAATGAAGAACTGGCGAAGTTTTTGCGCGATGCACTGACCAAGCTTGATGGCGATGCCGATTATGAAACCTTGTTCAGCAAATATGGCGTTGCGAAATCGACGGAAGCCGAATTCAAGGCAGCTATTGCTGAATGAATGTGACAGGTAGGTGGACACCACACACCTACCTGATCACTTGAGACTGGAATTTGCGGCGCTGTAGCGCACATCCTGAAAAGTACAAAACGATTTTCGGGTAAAATGCGCTTTAAAACAATGAATTAGAATGCCGTGCGTTCAATTGGACGCTATAGTTTTGGGAAATCCGGCCCATGAATTTTGACTGGAACTACCTCTTCAGCCTGGTGCTATATCCAGATTTCTGGCGTGCTACGGCACTTGTTGCATGGCTGGGTGTGCTAACCTGGGTTGTCGGCACAGTGCTTGGTTTTTTGCTGGCGCTTGCGCGGCAATCGAATCTACGCGCCGTGCGCTGGTCCGCGAAAACCTATATATGGCTGTTCCGCAGTCTGCCTTTGCTGGTATTGCTGATTTTCGTTTATAACATGCCGCAGTTCATACCGGCGCTTGGGCCTGTTCTGTCGGTGCCGTTCTGGGCCGGTCTGATTGCGTTGGTCATTTCAGAAACGGCCTATTTGGCAGAAATTCATCGTGCTGGTCTTATTTCAGTGGATCAGGGGCAACACGAGGCCGCACATGCGCTTGGCATTCGTCCAGTGGGCAAATATCGCCATATCATTTTGCCGCAAGCCGTTCGTGTTGCATTGCCGTCGCTGGGCAATGAATTCATCACCATTGTCAAGTTGACTTCACTTCTATCGGTGATTTCACTTGCAGAGATATTGCTGGTTGGCCAGCGGTTATACACGCGCAATTTTCTGGTCATTGAAACGCTGGTAGCCGTGTCATTCTACTATGTTCTGGTAGTTTCTGTTTTCAGTTTTTTCCTGTCCCGGCTTGAAGGTCGCCTTGATATCACGCGCATGACGGGTGCTGAAATTGCAGAGCCTGCCGCAATGCAATCAGCAGCTCAGACCACTAATCAACGCCGTATCGGCAAAGAAGTGGTGGTGGCTCTTGAGCATGTCTGCAAAGATTTTGGAGACAAACACGCGCTTGCCGATGTGTCGCTGAAGGTCAGCAAGGGTGAGGTTGTCAGCATCATCGGACCATCCGGCTCCGGTAAGACGACCTTGATCCGCACGATCAATGCGCTTCAGGACATCGATAAGGGTCGTATCCTGCTCGATGGTGGCGAGTGGATTACGGCTGACGAGAAGGGCTATCGGGTTGTCTCCGATTTCCATGATCGTGTTACGCGGCTTGGCATGGTGTTCCAGTCATTCAACCTGTTTCCGCATATGACTGTTTTACAGAACGTGACTTTTGGCCCGCGTTATCACGGCAATAGCAATAAGGAAGCCTTGCGTTCTGCAGCTCAGAGCCATCTGGCTCGCGTTGGAATGGCGGCCCATGCCAACAAATATCCGCATCAGCTTTCGGGTGGACAGAAGCAGCGCGTGGCAATTGCACGTGCGCTGGCTATGGACCCGGAAATCATGCTGTTCGATGAGCCGACTTCGGCGCTCGATCCAGAACTGGTGGGCGAAGTATTGCAGGTTATTGAAAGCCTCGCACGTGATGGCATGACGATGATTATCGTGACCCATGAAATGCGTTTTGTCAGCCGTGTCAGCGATCGTGTCGTGATGATGGAAAATGGCCATGTTGCAGTGAATATGACAGCAGATGAACTGAAACAGGCTCCGGCTGACAGTCGTATCCAGAAGTTTATGCTGCAAAGTTAAGCTGTTATCTGTTTTAGATTATATCATTATAAAAAGACCGGCGGATATCATAATCCGCCGGTCTTTTTGATATTTAAAAGGGGGCATTGCTGCCCTTTCTTTATTCGATGGTTGCAAGCTCGGCGCCAAGCCCAACGCTCTTGCCCGGCTCCGCATGCAGGCTGATCCTGCCAGCTTTGTGAGCGCTCACGCGTGTTTCCATCTTCATAGCTTCCATAATGGCAATGACTTCGCCTTCTTTAACCATTGCACCATCTTCAACCAGCCATTGCTGGAAGGTGCCGGGAATGGGTGCAGTGACAGCATCTTCTGCCGCCTGCTGTGTGATTGAAGCCGATTGCTGTGGGGCGTTGAGTCCCGAGAGGAGGGCCGCCGGTAAACCAAGCTCATGGCGTTTGCCGTCAATCTCGATAAAGCTGCGGATGACGCCACCATCGACCGGATCGATCCGTGCTGATGGTTCAACACCACGGAATTCGGTTTCGATCCAGTTGGTGAAAACCTTGAAGCCATCCTCGCCGGTAAAGTCTTTTTCCTGCATCACTGCGCGATGGAATGGAAGCACGGAGGCTATGCCTTCGATTGTGAATTCGGCCAATGCGCGGCGGGCGCGGATAAGTGCTTCCTCACGTGTGGCGCCAGTCACGATCAGTTTTGCCATCAGGGAGTCGTAGAGGCCGGGAATTTCCGATCCACTTTCCACACCGGTATCAAGACGCACACCCGGACCCGAAGGAGCGCGGAAACGTGTGATCAGGCCCGGTGTTGGCAGAAAGCCACGGCCGGGGTCTTCGGCGTTGATGCGAAACTCGAAAGCATGCCCACGCGGTGCCGGGGTATCTGTGATACTGAGTTGCTTGCCGTCCGCAATGCGCAATTGTTCGATGACGATGTCGATGCCGGTTGTTTCTTCGGTGATGGGATGCTCGACCTGAAGGCGTGTGTTGACCTCGAGAAACGAGATCGTGCCGTTTTGCGACAACAGAAATTCGACGGTTCCTGCACCGGTATAGCCCGCAGCTGCGCAGATTGCGCGCGCAGATTCATGAATGCGGGTGCGCTGCCCCTCCGTGATAAAAGGTGCGGGGGCTTCTTCAACCAGCTTCTGGTTGCGGCGTTGCAGCGAGCAATCACGTGTGCCGAGAACAACGGTGTTGCCGTGTGTGTCGGCGATAACCTGTGCCTCGATATGGCGTGGCTTTTCAAGAAACTGCTCGGCATAGCATTCGCCACGGCCAAAGGCTTCTACCGCCTCGCGAACGGCGGAATCAAACAATTCGCCGACTTCTTCCAGACGATGCGCCACCTTCATGCCGCGGCCGCCACCACCAAATGCAGCTTTGATCGCAAGCGGCAGGCCAGCTTCACGCGCAAAGGCAACGGCTTCCGCAACTGATGCCAGCGGACCGTCCGAACCCTTGACCAGTGGTGCACCGACTTTTTCGGCAATGCGGCGTGCTTCAACCTTGTCGCCCAGTGATGTGATGACTTCTGGCGATGGGCCGACCCAGATCAGACCGGCATCGATGACGGCTTGGGCAAATTCGGCACGTTCTGACAAAAAGCCATAGCCGGGGTGGACGGCATCTGCACCCGCACGCCTGGCAATATCGAGTATCTTTGCAATGTTAAGATAGGTATCTGCCGGACGACCCGCACCGAGGCCATAGGCTTCGTCTGCAAATTCGGCGTGCAGTGAATTCGCATCAGCGTCGGAATAGATTGCGACAGATGCAACACCATAATCGCGTGCTGCACGGATGATGCGGATGGCGATTTCGCCACGATTGGCAATAAGCAGCTTTTTCATCAGGCTATAACTTCTAAAGGTTCGAAGGCAGTGATCGGGTTGAAGCGGATGCGGGCACCGATGGGTATTTGGCCTGCAAGATCGAGATGATGATGTGCTACCACACCGATAACCGGATAACCGCCGGTCAGCGGGTGGTCAGCAAGAAACAGAACGGGTTGTCCTGTATGCGGCACCTGAATGGCGCCAAGGGCTGTGCCCTCTGACGGCAGCTCATCATTGATGGCGCGTTCGATTGCATTTGCGCCTGCAAGACGCATACCGACACGGCTTGATTGAGGGGTTACATCCCAATCCTGTGAGGTAAGGGTTTCAAGCCCCTGTCGGGTAAACCAGTCGGTGCGGGGCCCAAGCACGATATCGAGCGTGACGGTTTCTCCAGCACGCGGCAGGCGGCGCTGTGCGTTTTCTTTGGATGAAACCGCTAATGCAGGCCGGTTGGCAGGCGCGAGAATATCGCCTTCAACAACGGGTGAGGGGCCGATTTTGGCGAGCGTGTCGCGCGATGCAGATCCCAGAACAGGTTCGACGTCAAAGCCGCCACGCAGCGCAAGATAGCTCAACATGCCCTCTGACGGGATAGCAAGCGACAATTCATCACCAGCATTCAATGCGATTGGCTGTGCGAAACTTGCTGTGACGCTTTGGCCTTCCGGCGTATGAATGGTCAGCGGGCAGGGTGCGCCGGTCACGGCGAGGGTAACGGGGCGGTCGGTTTTGAAAGCAAAGCTGCCAAAGGAAATTTCTATAACCGCGGTGTCGTGGGGGTTGCCAACACAGTGATTTGCCTCCTGCATGGCGATGCGATCAAGAGCGCCGGATTCCGACACGCCCTGACTGGCAAGGCCCGGACGCCCCATATCCTGAAACAATACAGGACGGTCTGCGCGGGTCACAAGCAGGCCTTCGGCCTTTTGTGTATGTATCGGGGCTGCGGCCGATGGTTTCGATACGGCAATTGTTCCACCACTGGCCATGTCGCGAAAACATACGCGATCACCCGGTGCAAGCAGAGCTGCGCGTTCTCGCGTCGTGTCCCACATGGCTAGCGGCGTGGTGCCAAGCAGTTGCCAGCCACCAGGACTGTCAGACGGATAAATTCCGCCGAATTTGCCTGCCAGCGCGACTGATCCAGCCGGAATTTTGACGCGCGGGCTTTTGCGACGCGGCACATCAAATCCGGGATCGTCACAGGTCATATAGGCAAAGCCGGGAGTGAAGCCGGTGAAGGCAACTGTGTAGGTGGCTTGTGTGTGACGACGAATGACATCTTCCACCGAACAGTTGAGGAAGGCTGCGACATCACCAAGATCTTCGCCATCATAGGTAACGGGTATTTCAAACTGTTCGCCGCTGCGGGTGTTGCTGACCGAAAGATCGAGTGCAGCAATCTGGTTTGCGAGTTTGGTGTGATCCGTCAGCCAGCGATCAAAGCGCACCATGATTGTGCGTGCGCCGGGAATGATTTCACGCACGCCTTCAAGCTCTGCGCTTTGCAAGGCGTCGAACAGCGTCAGGGTTATGGGAAGGTCGGCAAGCTCGACCAGAAAGCTGTCGCTGCCAGATGGTAGAAAGCGCAAGTCTTTACTCATGATGCAGCTTTGACGAAAGGGACGAAGGGCTTGAGTTCCACGCCGCCTGCTTCCAGTCGTTCGCGTAGTTTGGCGGCGATTGCAACGGCAGCCGGGTTGTCGCCGTGAACACAGATTGACTGCGCATCAAGCGCAATATCGGTTCCATCAATTGTGGTTATGCGCTGTTCATTGACCATGCGCAGCATTCGTTCTGCAATTTCTTCAGGATCATGGATAACTGAACCTTCAAGACGGCGATTAACAAGACTGCCATCACTGTTATAAGCGCGGTCTGCAAAGGCTTCACAAACGACGTTTAGCCCTGCTTTTCTGGCCTGTTCGACGATTGGGGATCCGGCCAGTGCCATCAGCACAAGGGACGGGTCTATTGCCTTGATGCCCGTAATTACATCGGCAGCCTGCCGGGCGTCATGGGCAATGGTGTTATAAAGTGCGCCATGGGGTTTTACATAAGCAACTTTGGTTCCGGCAGCCTGCGCAAGCCCCTGTAATGCACCGATCTGGTAAATCGTATCTGCGACAAGTTCATTACTTGAAGGGTCCATATTGCGGCGGCCAAAGCCGACGAGATCGCGATAGCCGATATGTGCACCTACGGATACACCGCGTCGAGCTGCTTCATGCAGGACGCTAAGAATTCCGGCTGGATCACCTGCATGAAAGCCACAGGCAATATTGGCGCTGGTCACGATTGCCAGCATTGCCTTGTCGTCTCCCATGGGCCATGGGCCGAAGCCTTCCCCAAGGTCGCTGTTGAGATCGATAGTTGCCATGTCTCACCCCTGTTGGAATAAACGCATTACGAATTATTGTTGAATAAACTATTATCGATTGTTCAACAATATGAAATCGTATATCGTCAAGAATATGATGTGAAATGGCTGATGCGAGTCTGGCCCGCAAAGCTTTCCTGAATTGGCAGGGTTTAGAAGGATATTCATGATAAGCGAAATCTTGCCCCTTGCAGATGGCCAAATGCTGGCGACCCAGACAGCAGCCAAAATTCGGCAAATGTTGATAACCGGTGCCTTATTGCCCGGCACTAAACTATCCGAGCAGCAGATTGCGATGCAGCTTGGCATATCGCGCAACACGCTGCGCGAGGCCTTTCGTCTTCTGACCAGTCAAAGTCTGCTGACGTACATTCCTAATCGCGGCGTTTTTGTTGCTACGCCGGATGAGGCAACTGTCGTGGATATTTATCGTGTGCGGCGCGTCATTCAGAAGGGGGCTGTTCAGATGGTTGTTCCCACGCATCCTGCATTGGCACGAATGAAAGCACTTCTGACACAGACGGCTTCAGCGCAGGAAACGGGCAACTGGCGGCAGGTTGGTACTATCAATATGGAGTTTCACCGCGCCATGGTGGAGCTTTGCGACAGTCCGCGACTAAGCTCATGTTTTGAGCTGGTTCTAGCCGAGTTACGGCTTGTTTTTGCGCAGCTGGACAATACAGCTCATCTTCATGAGCCTTATATAGTGCAGAATGCGGAGCTGCTGGGTTCTCTTCAACAAGGAGATATCAAGGCTGCGGAACAACAACTTGATTCCTATCTGCTGAGTTCCGAACGCTCAGTGCTTGCTGCATTACAGCGTAAAAAATCTGATAGAGCACGTTGAGGCTGATTACAGGCAAGGCTCACAATGCAATAGGTCGCAGATTATGATCCAGTGCGAGAACCTCTGCCAGAGGCGTTCTTGCATTAAGATTGGGGGCTGATTTTCCCATTACATCGGCGGGTACGATACAAGCTGCGCGTATGGCTTCTTCGAGCGGCACGCCGACATGCTGAACCAGATTGGCAAGGCAGCCGACCATATTGATATGCGCACCTGCAAGTGACCCTGCGGCGTTAACGAGTGCACCATCACGTACCTCAATCCGCTCACCATAAAGTTCAAAATAATCCGGCCCACCGATTGTAGACATTGCATCTGAAACAAGGAACATGCGATCGCGTTTGGGTCTTGCACGCCATGCTATGCTGACCATTTCCCAAGTCACATGATGGCCGTCGACAATGATGCCAGCGAAGGCATCGCTGCCAATTGCAGTGCCCACCACGCCCGGCTCACGCGAGGTCATCGGCGGCATGGCATTGTATAGATGTGTAAAGCAACTGATGCCGGCTTGAAGTCCTGCCTGAGTTTGTTTTGCTGTGCCATTGGTATGACCGGCAGAAACAATAACACCCATATCGGCGATTCTACGGATAATGTTCTCTGTTACCATTTCTGGCGCCAGTGTCAGCATTACCGGCACATTGGCCTTGCGCAGAATTGTCAGGGCTTCAAGCGTGGTTTCATCCATCGGGCGTATGTATTCAGCGCGATGTGTGCCTTTACGGGCAGGATTAAGATGCGGACCTTCAATGTGAAGGCCAAAAAAACCATCCATGCCCTTGCATTCAACTGCCGCATTTGCAGCCTTAATGATGCGTTCTGGCTCACAGGTAATCAATGTTGGCATCACCCATCCAGTGCCGAGCTTGCGCAATGTTGAAACTATGTGCTCAATGCCATTCGCGCTGGTGTCCGAGTTGAGCATGACGCCACCTGCACCATTGACTTGCAGATCTATACAGGCTGGCATCAGAACATAGGGTGTGAGATCCGGCGTCTCGTCCGATTTGCGCGGACGCAGCCGATTGATGCCAGAGCTATTAATTTCAGCCACTATGCCGGTCTGAAGTCGCCCGTTCAGAAATACATAATCGGGAGCGGCAAGACGGCTCATTGGTTTTCTCCTGATTTATTCAATGCATAGAGTGCAGCGCCGCGTGCGCCGGAGCTGTCACCGAACTGTGCAGTCCTGATGGCGGGAATGCGTGTGGGGCCGAGTTTGCGCTTTTCAAATGCATTTGTGATAAGTTCGGCAATGCCATTCATATTGGAAAGCCCCCCGCCAAGAACGAAACAATCCGGGTCGAGAATGAGCTGCATGGTCAGAAGCGATTCCGCCATCAGATCAGCCCAGTCATCGAGAACCTGTTTTGCACTTGCATCACCATTGGATGCGCGAAATGCCAACTCCTGATTGGAGATGGTTTCATTGAGTTTGATCTTTGAAATATCAGCAAGACCAGTGCCGGAAACATAGCGTTCCATGCAACCCGTCTTGCCGCAGCCGCAGGGGATCAATGGCAGGTTCTGTTCGCATAAAATGCGTGCCGGCATACCCGTATGGCCGATTTCCAGCGCAAGACCATTATAGCGTGGCGGAATTTCGCCATTGATCACGATGCCTGCACCCATGCCGGTGCCGATAATCAGGCCAATCATCACATCGCTGCCTTGCGCAGCACCGCCATGCGCTTCCGAATAGGCGAAGGCCATACAGTCGTTCATCAGCGGAAAGTGGCGTCCGAAATGTTTGACAAGTGCTGCATTCACATCGCGCCCGGTGATTGGAATATTGGAGGCAAAACTATGGTTGGTCGCAGGGTCAATCCAGCCGGGCAAACTAATGCCGACTGGTAAATCTGGATTGCCGGCAGTCTCCAGCAACCATCTTATCTGAATTGAAAGCCCATCGATAAAGGCCGCAAAGTTGCTGATCGCAGTAGGAGCGCGCTGGGTCAGCACAGTATTCATATTTGCATCAAATAAGCGGCTCTCAATTTTTGTCCCGCCCAGATCAATGGCGCCGCAGATCATGCTGCCCTCGTGTTTCATTCTAATTATCAGTAAATCTTAACTCTGGAAATGATGTGCATCAGCTCATAATTGTCATTAAATGGGATGCCAATGCCCATATTGAGCCATTCTTTATATATTCCAAAGTTATTATGTAGAGAATTCCAATCTTAAAACACCTTAGTCGCATCAGGCATAGGTTTAACAGGATAAATCAATTGCGGTGCATTATAATACAACAAGTAAATAATAACCCTTAATGGTTAATTATGTTTGCAAAATTATGGCTGATTTACTTTTCCATAGTGCCCGGTTTCATAGGTTCAAATATTATCGCCATAGGAATAATTTTGAATGTTCTTGAAATATGTTATTATTTTCCCGTCATAAGCGATATTATTATATTTTTTTTGTTGGGCTTTATTTCGTATGTCAGTTGGTTTTTCACCGTATTTTTCCTGAAAAAGTTTTGAAAATGAGCCGTAGTCACTGAAACCTGCTTGATAAGCCAATTCTGCCAGATGCACACGCTTGCTCGATGATAAAGTCGTAAGGCGTTTGAAAGCAAGTGCCAGACGTTTGGTTCGGATAACTGTGGCAACGCCTTCATCTTCTGCAAAGATGCGGTATAAATGGGAGCGTGATATCCTGAAGCGTTTTTGAATACTTTCTGTAGATAAAGCCGGGTTTTCAATATTGCTGTCGATATAATCCAGTATTCTTTGCTTGGTAATAATATTCATCGTCGATGATTCAGACGGATTAATTTCTTTGCCATTTAACCCCAAGGCAAACATATCAATGATTGAATTCTGGATACCTTCAATCTGCATATTGTTCAGATGAGGAGAAACCTTCAGAAACCCTTGCGTGCAATTTATAAGAAAAGCTGTCAGAGGATCGTCTGATTTGAGAATGCGCCCATGAATATTACCGTTCAGGCGGCTCCTTTGCATATGAGATCGAGGAAGAACAAGGGAGATACGGGATCCGGCAGAGACTTCACTTTGAAACGTGTAGGCCATATCCGTAATTGAAATGTCACCGATGCAGGCCTGAGAGTTAAGCCCATTGAAGTCACCGCGCAAGGTTCCACTTGTAACAATCTGGATTATGTAATTGTCCAGACCAAAACTTGAAATGGAACGTTGATCGCGCACATATTTTTGTGCGTTGAATTTTGTAGTTCCCAGTACTATGTCGCCGAGCTGTTTGGCGGAAATTTCCCCAAAAAGAGGTTCTGAACTTTTACCGGGTTCTATAATTGTTTCAAACGCAGGACGAGTTACTCCACGCCAATAGTCATTTTTATGACGATCTTCGATCAGGTCAGTGGATAGATTAATCGTATTTAACAATATTTACCCTCTTCATCTCTTTGCCCAAATGAATTGATGAAAATTGAAGGCGAATTTTTGCTGCCTTTAAATACGTTTCTGATTATTTATTTGCAATAAAATTATATTTTTGAAACCTACTCTTTTATATGGATCAGTGCAATTGCTATTTATATACAAGCATTTGCCAATGAATGGGATTTCGCCTTCGGCGGCGCTATGATAAATGCTCAGGCAATTATGGAGAATTGCATTGAAGATTTTTATTTTTGGCAGTGTAAATGTCGATGTGAGTGCGAGAATGGCGACATTGCCGCGCCCCGGACAGACAATCAATGCCCAAGGCTATGGCATCGGTCTTGGTGGCAAAGGTGCCAATCAGGCCGTAGCCGTATCGAAACTTGGTGGCGATGTTCGTTTTGTCGGAGCCGTCGGCAATGATCCATTTGGCGAAATGGCTGTAAGGGAAATGCAGCGGTTTGGTTTGAATGCGGGTAGCGTTAAGGTGATCGAGGGTGCCGATACCGGCATGGCGATCATTCAGGTAGAAGAAGCCGGGCAGAACACAATTGTTGTGTGTGCCGGTGCCAATGCAAGCTGGTCTGCTTCCGATATCGACACTTATGCATTTGATATTGCAAAGGCCAAAATCACGCTGTTGCAGCGCGAAGTTCCGCACGAAGCCAATCTTGCTGTTGCTAAAGCTGTTAAAGCGGCTGGCGGCACTGTTCTGCTTGATCCGGCACCTGTAGGGAATGCAAGCCTTATGGCCGATCTGATTTCATTGAGCGAAATCATTTCGCCAAACGAAACAGAAGCGGCTGAGATCACCGGCATTGAACCGACCGATCTTGCATCGGCAGAAGCCGCAGCACGTAAGCTGCTCGAACGTGGCCCGAAGATTGTCATCGTGAAGCTTGGCGGACGCGGTTCACTGCTGGTAACTGCCGATGAGGTTAAGCATTTTGAACCGTTCAAGGTGAAAGTGGTTGATACAGTTGCTGCCGGTGACAGTTTTAATGGTGGGTTTGCCGTTGCTTACTCACAGGGTCAGTCTTTGCATGATTGTGTGCGTTTCGCATCGGCTGCGGGGGCAATTGCTGTGACACGTGTGGGTGCGGGTTCAGCTGCTCCAACGGCTGCAGAAGTGGATGAAATTCTGAAAACCGCATCTTTGAATTAAGCTTGATAAGGGAAGAGGTCGAGGCTGGATATAATATTCAGCTTCTGCCAGACGAAAGTTACGGATATTTTCTCCCCCATTGCGGCACTCTTACGTTTTGTAAGTTTGCAGATCATCAAGTCATTTCGATGTTCCCAGACTGCGGTCTCTGACGGGCCTGCATTGTCGGAAAGACTTGAAAATGAATCATATTTTTTTGCTTTTTCTTTCCGCTTCCGTATTTGAACAGAACATTCAGGTTAAATAAAATAGCCAAACTGCGATAATAATTCGCAGCAAAACCAAGAAAATAACATTGGTGATTGCATTTTTTGCACTTTCGTTGAAAATATCGGGAGGGGAGAGTTTCATGCTGGAAAATGCTTTGGTGTTTGATGCGCAAGGACAGCCGCTCCTCAACGGAAAGCTGAACGCATCCCGGGATTGGGCCGAGGTTAATGCGTTTTGCAACAGAGTATATATGCCGCTTATAGCGCGCCCGCTCATCAATGGAGCGGATCCAAACGCTACATTGCGTACACTTTCGATTGGCCGAATTATTCTCAGCCGTTTTTGCTTCGGTGTGCCTACAAAAGCCGATGAATTTGATCCATCCTCTGGCAATATAATTGTTGTAAATACTATGCGCGGAAGTGTCCGTCATCCAGTTGTTGATGGTAAAAGTATCGATACGCAGCCCGGTGACAGTTATGTGGTTGATTGCAGTCGAACAGATTATTGGAACGTCGCCGATGGCAATGACTTGCAATTTAATCTGACGATCCCTCACCGTTTGATGGAGGAGACCGCCCAGCGATGGTACGGCTTTGTTCCTGAAGATGATTTGTGGAAGAAACGCCTTCTGTTTGGCCGGGGGCATTCTGCCTGGTTGTCACTGGTGGATTATGCAGCCCGATCTGTTGATGCTCGCAACGACCGTATTGCCAGTCCGCTGATGGAAAAACGCATTGAGGAAACATTGTGTCTGGAGTTGTTGCGTAGCTGGGCGGAGTATTCTGGTCTCAATCTCGAAACGGGTGCCCGGGGTGCCGCTCCAAAATATGTACGCGAAGCTGAACGGCTGATGGAGGAACGGGCGGAGGAGGGGCTGACGGTTATTGAAATTGCGGCAGAGGTTGGGATTTCTGCGCGCAGTCTTTCTGACGGGTTTAAACGTTTCCGTGGTATTACTCCGCATGATTACCTGACTGCACGCCGTCTTGATGGATTGCGAAAGGCGTTGCAAGAAGCGCCTCCCGGCGAAACGGTTTCTTCAATCGGGCTTGCGCGTGGCTATGTGAATCACACGGCTATGGCTGCCAGCTACCGTAAGCGCTTTGGTGAAAGCCCTTACCAAACGCTTAGAAACCGTTCGGCCAAAGGGCTGTGATTCTGACTTGCAGCATCCTTTGATGTTCCATTTCGGCGACCTATTTACAGCAGACGGACCTTGTGTCGCTAATGCTTCTGTTTTCAACTATCAGCTTCCGTAATTGAGTAAAATCGGATCAGCATAGTTCAGTTTCATTATCTATGGTGCTGTACGTGTCGTTTCACACTCAACCATCCAGATAGAAGGCCGGTTTGTGTAATCTTTGTAACATCATGCTGAGGGGACTACCCTCAGGGGAGGATCTGATGAAAGCGCTTGTCTATAATGGACCCGGCAAAAAAGACTGGGTTGAAAAACCCAAACCGGTTGTTCAAGAGCCGACCGACGTTATCGTAAAAATCACGAAGACAACTATCTGCGGCAGTGACCTGCACATTCTCAAGGGCCATGTACCGACTGTTGTTGAAGGGCGTACGCTGGGCCATGAAGGTGTAGGCGTTGTAGAAGAAGTCGGCAGTGCTATACGCAACTTCAAAAAGGGCGATTCCGTCCTGATTTCTTGCATCACGTCCTGTGGTTCCTGCCCTAATTGTAAACGGCAGCTCTATTCCCACTGTGATGATGGCGGCTGGCAGCTTGGTCATACGATTGATGGCACACAGGCCGAATTTGTTCGCATTCGTCATGGTGACAATTCGCTTTATTCGGTCCCGGCTGGTGCTGATGAAGAAGCATTGGTTATGCTCTCCGACATTCTGCCTACCGGATTGGAAATCGGCGTGCAGGCTGGTGGCGTAAAACCAGGTGATTTTATAGCCATTGTTGGTGCAGGGCCAGTGGGCATGTCTGCGCTTTTGACGGCGCAGTTTTATTCGCCGGGCAGGATTGTCATGATCGACATGGATCCTGCGCGTCTGGCACTCGCACGCCAGTTCGGCGCGACTGATACTATTCAGGTTGGCGCGGAAGATGCCGTCGCACAAACCATGGCGCTGACAGGTGGACGTGGTGTCGATGTGGCAATTGAAGCTGTGGGCGTACCTGCAACCTTTGATGTTTGCCAGAACATTGTTTCGGCAGGCGGCAAGATTGCGAATGTCGGCGTGCATGGTAAGCCGGTTGAACTGAGCATAGAAAATCTCTGGATCAAGAACATCAATATATCGATGGGGCTGGTTAACACCAACACGACGCCAATGCTCTTGAAGACAGTGGAGTCTGGCAAGTTTGACCCTAGCAAGCTGATAACCCATCGGTTCGCACTTGATAACATCCTTGATGCATATGAAGTGTTCGGTAATGCTGCGCGTGAAAAGGCTATGAAAGTCATTCTCGCGGCTTGAAGCTAGAGCACATCCCGAAAAGTGGGAAGCCAATTTAGGAACCAGATGTGCGAAACTGCAAATAGATAGAGCATTTCTACTGATTTAATTTAATCTGGAAATGCTCTGGCTGGATTATTAGCCCTTATTGAAGTAACCGTCGACATTCGTCATGCCGACGGTTTTTTTGACGAAAATGATGCGGTAGAATAATTCAGAACATTTGGTTGCAGTCAGGAAATGCTCATTTTTCATAAATGCAGCCTTTAAAATTCCGTATTCATCCCGCCCGGCAAAAGTGAAGCCGCTTTTTCAATCATTGCGGGATTGTGATCTGTGTCCTCACAAAAGCGCAATAAGGTTGGTTCGTGGCTCAAATAGAACTGAAGTACGCCTGTGAGAAAGCCTGGTTCTTGTGCAGCAGAACGGATTGAAGATATTTCAATGCCTGTTAAAGCGAGAAAACGTTGTAAAAGATCTTTGTCCTGCGCCAGCCACACGAGTGCCTCCACTGCGAGAGTTTCTGCTTCTGCCGCATTCATGACCATTTTCATGTATTTTTCTCCAGTTTAAGCTCTGTGCATGCTTGAATACTCGATTCATGCAGGCTTGCAGTATAGGCCGAATTTTATGCGAATTTAGACCGCATCCCGAAAAGTGGGAAGCCAATTTCGGAACAAGAAGTGCTTCAATACAAATAGATAGAGCATTTCTGGTGATTCAACTTAATCCGGAAATACTCCAGTATTCGGGTAAAATGACTATAATGCGAGATTTTGAGGAATATTTGCTATTCGTCAATCAAATGCGCTTAAATTGCCGAATATCCATAGGGGCATAATGGGCAAAACAAGCCTTCCATGCGGCAAAAAATCAAGGCCAGGGAATATTCGATGACCAAAACTGTAATGATCGTCGAGGACAACGAACTGAACATGAAGTTGTTTCGCGATCTGATCGAAGCCAGTGGATATGAAACCATCAGGACGAGAAATGGCCTTGAGGCACTTGATCTTGCCCGTGAACATCGCCCTGATCTGATTTTAATGGATATTCAATTGCCTGAAGTCTCCGGTCTGGAAGTCACAAAATGGCTTAAGGATGATGAAGAACTCAAGCATATTCCGGTTATCGCAGTCACAGCATTCGCGATGAAGGGGGATGAAGAGCGCATCCGGCAGGGCGGTTGCGAAGCTTATATATCGAAGCCCATTTCTGTTCCGCGATTAATTGAGACAATAAAATCTTATCTCGGTGATGCCTGATTATTTCTAGCGAAAAGCAATGCACGTTATAAGGTTTTAGGGGGCAGGACATTATGACGGCACGAATTCTTGTCGTGGATGGGGTGGAATCAAACGCAAAACTGCTCGAAGCTTTGCTTTTGCGTGAGTATTACGAGGTTGTTACAGCTTCCAATGGAGCTGAGGCAATTGAAATCTGCCTTGGTGGCCAGATTGATATTGTTATTCTCGATGTAGTTTTACCGGACCTGGAAGGCTACGAGGTTTGTCGCCGGCTTAAAGATGATCCCCGTACGACCAATATTCCAATTGTGTTTCTGACAGCTCTTAGTGGGGCGGCAAATAAAATCAGCGGGCTTGAAGCCGGGGCTGACGACTTCATGACCAGGCCGGTGAATGATCTTCAATTGCTTTCCCGTGTCAAAAGCCTTGCTCGCCTTAAAATGGTTTCTGATGAGTTGTTTCAACGAACCGGTACGGTTGCTGATACGGAAGTTGAAGCATTGTTGGCTACCAAACTTTCAGGTCGTTTTGGCGGCGGAGAAGACGCAGCGCGTCTTCTCATTGTCGACGAAAATGAAATTGCCGGCGTAAGACTACGGATGATTCTGGGCGAAGATTATTTCGTTGATGTCGCGCATAATGCCAATGATGCTCTCATCAAGGCGATTGAAAATGATTATGACAGCATCATTGTTTCAGCAGATTTTACTTATTACGATCCGCTTCGTTTGTGTTCACAGATACGTACGATTGAGCGAACGAGGCTGGTCCCGATCATACTGATCGTTAATGAAGACGAAGGTTCCCTTGTTGTGCGTGCCCTTGAGCTGGGGGTGAATGATTATGTCATGCGGCCACTGGAGAAGCTTGAGCTTTATGCACGGCTACGCACCCAGATCAGGCGTAAGTGCTATAATGATCTGTTGCGCCACAGTATGCATCGTACAATCACCATGGCGGTCACAGACAGCCTCACAGGGCTGCATAATCGACGTTACCTGGATACTCACATGCCTGTGCTTCTGTCGCGTGCGACAGGCCGCGAGAGGCCGCTATCGGTTATTATGATTGACTTCGACCATTTCAAACGCATCAATGATCAATATGGTCATGATGGTGGTGATGATGTGCTGCGTGAGTTTGCGGCACGGTTGCGCAAAAAGATTCGCGGTATGGATGTCATGTGCCGTTATGGTGGCGAAGAGTTTGCCGTTGTGCTGCCCGATACTGATCTGGCAGCGGCTGCGGCCGTGGCTGAACGCATTCGCGAAGCCGTAATAGAACAGCCATTTCTGCTCTCTGCCGGTAAGCATCAGGTCGATATGACAATCAGCATTGGCATTGCTTCGATGCGGCTGATGGGGGGCGATACGATGGAAGCACTTTTCGCTCGCACAGATGCAGCTCTTTATGAGGCAAAGAAAAAAGGCCGCAATCGGATTGTTTTGTCAGCAGCCTGAACATTTGGAATTCATAAAAAAAGCCGTCTCATAAGAGACGGCTTTTGGGATTTTTGCCAATCAATCTGGCAGCAGAAACGAATTACTTAATCTTCGTTTCTTTGAACTCGACGTGCTTGCGCGCAATCGGGTCATATTTGGTTTTTGTCATCTTGTCCGTCATCGTGCGGCTGTTCTTCTTCGTTACGTAGAAGAAGCCGGTGTCAGCGGTCGACAAAAGCTTGATCTTGATGGTCGTAGCCTTGGCCATATCGAAATACCTGCTCTTTCATGATTAAACCGCTGCGAGTCTCACCAATTGGCTAGAAGCGGAAATTCGGCGCGACACTACGGATTAAGGGCGAAAAGTCAACCCTGCTTCTTCCTTTGAATAAGCCTAATCGCAGCAAAGAGTGCAAAAGCTGCAAAAAATACCCCCAGTGTGAGCGGGAAACCTTTTGGTCCTGCTATATCCATGCCAACTCCGACTGCCTGCGGGCCTGCCAACATGCCAATGGCATAGCAGAAGATGAAAGCAGCATTGGCGGATGCCAGTTCGCGTCCGGTCAGTTTTGAACCAAGATGGGCAAGGCCAACTGTGTAAAGGCCTGCAACAACACCACCCCAAAGGAACAGCACAGCCGCCATCATATACCAGTTTTCCATGAGGTATGGCAGGGCGATCATACCGGCCAGACCCGTGACAGCGCAGAACAGCAGAAGCTTGCGGCGGTCTGAAATTTTGTCGCTGATGATTCCAAGCGGTATTTGCATTAAAACATTGCCAAGACCGATCATGGTCAGCAGAAGCGCTGCATCACCTTCATCATAGCCGACCCGTGCGCCGAATACCGGAAACAGGGCGAAGCCGCCGGTTTCAACCGCACCAAAAACGAAAACTGCCATTGTTGCGGTCGGTACTGCAAAAATGAAAGGCAGGAAGGGAACATGTTCCCCTTCCTCAAAATCCGGGCTGTCGCGCCATGCAATCAATACCGGAATGATTGCAATGAGGATGATTGCGAATCCAACATAAAATGGCAGGCCGCCAGCACTGCCGATTTTTGAAAACAGCCATGGTCCAAGTGCAAAGCCAAGTGATAGCGATGTTGCGTAGATACCGAGTACGAGGCCGCGTTTTTCTGGAGGGGCGGACGCATTAATCCAGTATTCGGACAGAACGAAAAGCGCAGTCAGCGCAAAGTGAAGAACGATTCGCAATGCAAACCACGCCCAGAGTGGCTGGAAAAAATGAAAACCAAGAAATGCGACACTGCCAATCAGCAGCATCAGGACAATAGCTTTGGCCACACCAAGGCGAGCGGCGATTGGTGCTGCAAGCGGTGCTGCAGCGATTGAAGCAAGGCCTGCCACGGCTGTATTGGCACCAATCATACTGGCTGAATAGCCACGGCTTTCCAGCAGAACGCTGAGGAGCGGAATACCAAGCCCTATAGCCGCACCCATAGCGCTGATCGTAGCGATTGCTGCGGCAAGAGAACGCCACTGTAAATTGTTTTCGCCAGGACCGTTGTCGGGCTGCTGCGATGCGAGGCCAGCGGGATGGATTTCTGTATTCATGGGATCAGATCACTTCGCGAACAAAGCGGCCATGCCGCTTGCTATATTGCACTACCGGAATATTTGGTGGCAAATCGTGCCGGAGGTCCGTCAGTAGCATTTGTGCTTCTTTCAGAATAGTCTGAGTAATACGGGCGACATCAAGTTTATCAACTTCATCTATGGCAACCCAATCCAGATCCTGAAGTTCTCCACTGGGAACAAGCCTCTGACTGGCCAGCTCTGGCATGCTGTCACGAAAAGCAATGAAGAAACGTGTATCAAAGCGACGGATATTTCCCGGTGGGGTGATGGCACGTGCAAAATAGCGCAATGCACTGAGCGCCGGCAATGCTCCCCCATCCAGAAACTCTATCCAATTCTTATTTGCAGAATAATTGATACCCTTTGATGACAAGTTGCGGGTTGCAGCGACGCGTGCAAATTTCAGCCCTGTTTCCTCAAATGTTTCGCGGATTGCGCATAATCCCAGTGCCCGCGCCCGTCGTTGCGAGGCCCGCGATCCCATGCCGTTTACCAGCTTAATCGTGTCCTCGGCGCTTAACTCTGTTGCAGCTTTTATATTGCCATCATTGGAATCTGCCCGGCCTCCGGGGAAGACATATTTCCCGGGCATAAAAGCCAGAGAAGGATGGCGGCGGCCCATCAGGATACGTGGAACATGTTCACTACGATCAATGAGAAGAAGTGACGCTGCATCGCGTGGGCGAAGCGGCATTCCGGTCATATGAGAAGGAGCATGGGCAGGAAACGTCACGGGGGAAATCCCTGTCAGGTGACGTCGCCGTATTCGCCTTCACCTTTTGCGCCAAAACCATGCATGAACAAGGCCCATTGCAGGCCAATGGTTGCGCCCTTGATCGGTTGCAGCAGCGCCAGCGACATCAGCACAATCATCGGTCCCCAAATGGCCATATGTGCCCAAAGTGGCAGATTTGTTGTTGCTTCGACACCCATAAAGGCACCGACCACGATATGACCGACAATAAGGATTGTCAGATAGGCCGGAAGGTCATCGGCACGTTGCTCCGTGTAGTCTTCGCCACAGATGGAGCAATGATCAACGGGTTTCACAAAAGCACGAAACAGCTTGCCTTCACCACAATGCGGACAGCGGGATTTAAACCCGCGCCACATGGCTTGTCCGAGATTGCGGGTGGGCCGTGCTGTTTTCTGACTATTGTCTCCAAAAGCCTGGAGCTGACTATTTGTGGAATTGGCCTCTAGCGTGTTCATCTGCGACCTTTTCTTGTTGAGCGCGAAACACCTGCCGGCTTTCCTCTGCGCCCGCGCATGCCCTTGCTTGCCTTATGATGCGAACGCGTCGACATCGGCAGGGAATGCGGTTCTGAAACCATCTCAAAGCGAAGCGCACCTGCCACAGGAAGCGCTTCCACCAATTTAACCGTTACATTGTCGCCCAGCCGGAAGCCTTTTCCGCTTCTTTCGCCAGCGAGTGCATGGTTTGCTTCATCATAAAGATAGTATTCATCACCCAAAGTTGAAATGGGCACAAGCCCGTCCGCGCCATATGTCGCAAGGGAAACGAACAGACCTGCCTTGGTCACGCCGGTAATGCGGCCTTCATATTCATCGCCAAGATGTGCAGCGAGGAAATGTGCGATCAGACGATCAACCGTTTCGCGTTCGGCCAGCATGGCGCGTCGCTCGGTTGCAGAGATCAGCGCTGCGATTTCTTCAAGCTGTGCTTCTTCGTCCGTGCTCAGCCCGTCTTTACCAAGGTTGAGAGCCTTGATCAGGGCACGATGAACGATCAGATCGGCATAGCGGCGGATTGGCGAGGTGAAATGGGCATATTTGCGCAAATGCAGACCAAAATGGCCGATATTGTCAGGACTGTAGATCGCTTGGCTTTGCGTGCGCAGAACGACCTGATTGACCAGTTCCTGATGGTCTGTGCCCTTAACAGACTCCAGTATCCGGTTGAACTGTCCGGGTCTGAGCTCCGCGCCTTTTGCAAGACTTATATCGAGTGTACGCAAAAATTCGCGCAGCGCTTCCTGTTTGGCGAGTGCAGGCGTGTCATGAATACGGAAAATCAGCGGCTGGCGGTGCGCTTCAAGCACTTCGGCTGCCGCTACATTGGCCTGAATCATAAATTCTTCAATGAGCTTATGCGCATCCAGTCGTTCCGGTACGATCACTTTGTCGACCTTGCCATCGGGACCAAGCAGGATTTTCTTTTCCGGCAGGTCCAGTTCAAGCGGTTCGCGCGCATCCCGACCACGCTTGAGAGCGCCATATGCAGCCCAAAGCGGTTTGAGAATCGTATCCAGAATCGGAGCGGTTTTTTCGTCTGTTGCCCCGTCAATTGCCGCCTGTGCCTGCTGGTATGAAAGCTTGGCTGCCGAACGCATCATAATACGGTGAAATTTATGCGCCTTCTTATGTCCATTGGCATCGAACACCATGCGCACAGCCAGTGCAGGGCGATCTTCCAGTTCACGCAGCGAACACAGATCATTGGAAATGCGCTCTGGCAGCATTGGCACAACCCGGTCCGGGAAATAAACCGAATTGCCGCGCTTTAATGCTTCGCGATCAAGCGGGGAGTTGGTGCGCACATAGGCGCTCACATCGGCGATCGCAACGACAACGATATGTCCGCCAACATTCTTCGGATCCGTATCCGGCTCTGCATAAACCGCGTCATCGTGATCCTTGGCATCGGCCGGATCAATCGTCAGAAGCGGCATTGTGCGCCAGTCTTCACGGCCATCCAGTGTTGCAGCTTTTGCTGATTCTGCTTCGCGGATGACATCATCGGGGAAAACATGCGGGATTTCATGCTCGTGAATGGCAATCATGGACAGCGCTTTTTCACTGTCGATAGAGCCTACAACCTGACGGACCTTGCCGCTTGGCAGTCCGTAGCGTCGCGAAGACGTCAGTTCGACCTCAACCAGATCACCGCTTTTTGCATTTCCGAGTGATTGCGGATCAAGCTGCACTTCCGGTTGCTTGCGATTGACCGGCTCCAGCCTCCATTCATCATTCCCAAGTTTGCGCAATACGCCAAGCACGGCATTGCTGCTGTGATCAACAACCTTGATCACACGAGCCGAATATTCTGGGCCATCATTATCCTTGTTGCGGAAAATTTTGGCCAGCACCCGGTCGCCAACGCCGACTGCCGGTCCATCGGATGATTTGTTGAGGCGGGTACGGCGGATTGCAACAACCGGTGGGTGACCGAAATTTTCTTCATCCCACTCGGTTGGACGTGCAAGCAGACCGCCATCCGTGTCACGACCAGTAATATTGAGCACTGCGATAGGCGGAAGCGCACCTGGACGCGACAGACGGCGGGCACGTTTTTCAAGCAAGCCTTCGTCGCTTAATTCACGTAACAGGTCTTTGAGATAGACGCGTGCGTCACCTTTGATATTGAAAGCTTTGGCCAGTTCGCGTTTACCGGCGCGGTCCGGGTTCTCTTGGATGAATTTGAGAACCTCGTCGCGCGTCGGCAGAAAAGCAACCGGATCATTAGACAGAGCGGCTTCTGATTTTGCTTTAGCAGCACGTCGTTCGGTTCTGGCTGACCGTCCGGTATCGGGTTTGGGAAAACGACGTGCCAATTCTTACTCCTCTGCCGCCTTCGCCTTTGCTTTGGAAGGGGCTTTTTTCTTTGCAGCTGCTTTTTTGGGTGCAGCTTTCTTCTCGCCATCCGTGGCCTTTGCAGCAGACTTGCGGGCAGGAGCCTTTTTTGTCTTTGTGCTTCCGGCTTTGGCGGCAATGAGCTCGAGGGCTTCTTCAAGTGTCACGCTTGCCGGATCCTTGCCCTTTGGCAAAGTGGCATTGATTTTGCCCCAATTGACATATGGGCCGTAACGCCCGTCACGCACTGTAATTGATCCGCCATCGGGGTGATCGCCAAGTGTTGCAAGGGCGGCAGGTGTTGCGCGGCCACGACCACCCTTCGACTGCTTATCTGCCAAAACTGCAACGGCACGGTTTAGCCCGACTGTGAACACTTCATCAGCATTTTCCAGATTTGCAAAAGTTCCATCATGGCTGACATAGGGGCCATAACGTCCAATGCTTGCGGAAATCATCTTTCCTGTTTCAGGATGCTGTCCGACATTACGGGGCAGCGACAGAAGCGCCATCGCTTTTTCATGATCCACTGCATCAAATGTCCAGCCCTTTGGCAGGCTTGCGCGTTTGGCTTCCTTGCCTTCGCCGCGTTGCACATAGGGGCCGAAACGGCCTGTCCTCAAAGTGATTTCTTCGCCCGTGAAAGGATCTGTGCCAAGCTGCTTCGGCTCATCTGAAGCGGCTGCTTCACCATTGCCTTCGCCGCCAAGCTGACGCGTGAACTTGCATTCCGGGTAGTTTGAACAACCAACGAAAGCCCCATATTTGCCGAGCTTTAACGAAAGCTGACCCGTGCCACAGGTTGGGCATGCGCGAGGATCGCTGCCATCACCCCGATCAGGGAAAGCCAAAGGTGCGAGTTCTTCATTGAGTGCATCAAGCACGTTGGTAACGCGCAGTTCCTTGATGTCATCGACATTACCAGAAAAGTCACGCCAGAAATCGCGCAGAACGTCTTTCCAGAGCAACTTGCCATCGGAAATCAGATCAAGCTTTTCTTCCAGATCAGCGGTGAAATCGTATTCTACGTAACGCTTAAAGAAACTTTCGAGGAAGGATGTTACCAGACGGCCTTTCGGATCCGGTGTCAGCTTGCGCTTGTCGATCGTGATGTAGTCACGGTCTCGAAGAGTTGCGAGTGTTGCGGCATAGGTTGACGGACGGCCAATGCCCAGCTCTTCCATTTTCTTGATAAGTGAAGCTTCAGAATAACGTGGCGGTGGTTCTGTCGAATGCTGTGTGGCATCGATCTTTTCGCGTGCGATTGTTTCGCCAGAGCGGATTTCAGGCAGCTTTGCGCTGTCTTCATCCTCATCTTCTTCTTCGCGATGATCCATATAGGCGGCGAGAAAGCCGTCAAATTTTGTGACCGAACCATTGGCACGCAGCATGGCCGATTTTCCACCATTGATGGCTTCAATGTCAGCTGTGGTGCGCTCGATGTCGGCGGCCTGCATCTGGCTGGCAATAGCCCGTTTCCAGATCAGTTCATAAAGGCGTGCCTGATCTTCATCGAGATAGCGGCGCACTTCCTTTGGATGGCGCATGAAATCCGTCGGGCGGATCGCTTCATGCGCTTCCTGTGCGTTTTTGGCCTTGCTGGAATAAAAGCGCGGCTTTTCCGGTACGTAATTCGGGCCGAAGTTTTTGCCAATAGCATCGCGAGCGGCAGTAATGGCTTCAGGAGCCATCTGCACACCGTCGGTACGCATATAGGTGATCAGACCGGCAGTTTCGCCACCTATGTCCACACCCTCATAAAGGCGCTGGGCGACTTGCATGGTGCGGGATGCCGAGAAACCGAGCTGGCCGGATGCGGCCTGCTGAAGGGTTGACGTGGTGAATGGAGGGCCGGGATTGCGTTTGGTCGGCTTGGCTTCAACTGAGACAGCCTTGAAGCTTGCACCTTCCAGCATCGTGCGAATGGCTGTCGCCTGCTCTTCATTCTTGATGTCGAGCTTGCCGAGTTTTTTGCCGTCGAGAGCTGTCAGGCGTGCGCTAAAGGCATCATTGCGAGGGGTCTTCAGTGAAGCGGCAATGTTCCAGTATTCTTCACGGATGAAGCGTTCAATCTCGGATTCGCGATCACAGACAAGGCGCAGTGCAACCGATTGCACACGCCCGGCGGAACGTGCTCCGGGCAGTTTGCGCCACAGGACAGGAGACAGGGTGAAGCCCACGAGATAGTCGAGTGCACGTCGGGCGAGATAGGCATCAACCAGTGGCTCATCGATATCGCGCGGGTTGGCAATCGCGTCGAGAACGGCTTTCTTGGTGATGGCGTTGAATGCAACACGCTTGACGGTTTTGCCTTTAAGCGCCTTTTTCTGGTTGAGAACTTCCAGAACATGCCATGAAATGGCTTCCCCTTCGCGATCAGGGTCAGTCGCCAGAAACAGACCGTCACTGTCTTTGAGAGCTTTGACAATGTCAGCCAGACGCTTGGATGAGTTGCTGTCCACTTCCCAGGACATGGCAAAATCTTCATCCGGGCGAACGGAGCCGTCCTTGGCTGGTAGATCTCGCACGTGACCAAATGAGGCCAGAACCTTATAGTTCGAGCCCAGATATTTGTTGATGGTTTTTGCCTTTGCAGGCGATTCGACAACGACAACGTTCATTAAAGCAGCCTAGACTCGCGATCTTTTCAGGAGAAAGCCCAATTCATCGCGTTCAAATTATTGCCATTCACATGAACAGCGGTTTGCGTTTGGTCAAGAGCGATGAGCGAAAAATCATCAATTACAACCTGAGATAGTTATTGATCTTTATAATCGTAATGGTAGTATTTAAATGGGGTATATCCAAAAGCACAAGCGCCAGGGATGATTTTAATATGGAGATATTTAAACGATCTTGGGGGCAATATGGTTCAGCGGGTGGCTACACGCCGGGAGTTGTTGATGTATATTGAGCAAATGCTTGAAGAACTGATTGTGATAGCAAAAGGAACGGATCAGCCCCTGCTTGTTTATATGATGGATATGGCACTACAGGAAGCGAAAGAAGGTCGCCGCCATCGAAAGGTCAAAAAATAATATTCGCGGTGCATTTTATTGAGGTGCAAGTGCCACCAGATTGCCGGGATAACGCAAAAGTCGCCCGGCAAGATCAAGCTCGAGAAGAATGAGCTGCGCACTGCTGGTATCCAGACCAGTATGTCGAACCAATGTATCTATATCAACCGGGGTGACGCCAAGCGCGTCAATGAGAATATCGCGTTGTTGATCGCTTGTTATTGCTTGTAGCGGTTCTGATGGCTCGTCAAATTGTTTGAGGAGGTCGGGCTGATCTTCAGGGGCTGGAATTGTGTCTCGGCTTATCAGTGGTGTTAATGCTTCAATCACGTCTTCAGCGCAAGTAACGAGCGTTGCTCCTTGCTTCAACAGCGCATTGGTACCACGGGCACGTGGATCAAGTGGTGATCCCGGCACAGCGAATACGGTACGTCCCATATCACCTGCCATGCGGGCGCTGATCAGTGAACCGGAGCGAGTGGCTGCTTCGACAACGATTAATCCGAGTGAGAGTGCGGCTATAATGCGATTGCGGCGTGGAAAATCACGGGCGCGTGGCTCTGCTCCCATAGCCATTTCTGTAATTAATGCGCTGCCATTTTCAGGAATATCACGATAGATCGGCAGGTTTTCAGGTGGGTAGGGCCGGTCAAGGCCACCTGCAAGCACGGCTACCGTTCCGCTTGTCATGCTCGCTTTATGCGCGGCTGCATCAATACCACGTGCAAGGCCTGAGATTATTGTAAATCCTGCATCGCCGAGATCGCGGGCTAATCTCTCTGTAAAGCGCACTCCTGTGACGGAAGCATTGCGCGAGCCGACAATTGCGACGGGCGGCTTATGAAATACTCTGATGTCACCCTTTATAATGACAAGCGGCGGTGGCGCCTCGCAGTTTTTCAGCTGTGGTGGATAATCCGGCTCACCCATACCAATAAGCCGGGCGCCCATGCGTTTAACAGCTTCAATTTCGCGCTCGGCATCTTCTTTTGATGACACACGGACGGCGCGGGAGCCGCCGCCACGAATATTCAGATCAGGAAGGCGTTCTATTGCATTGGCTGCCGAGCCGCAAAATAAAATCAGATCGCGAAATGTGACGGGTCCGATATTCTCAGTGCGGATAAGACGCAGCCAGTTAAGCCGCTGCTGATCAGAAAGGCGAATTCCATTTTTTGAATTCGCGCCCTGAATCATCCTTTTTTACCTATTTTGCTCTCTGTGCCACTGAGAAGCCGCGAAATATTGGTGCGATGTTTTATGAATACAAGAATGGTCAGAATTGCAAATAATGCAGCAACAGCCAGATCACCGCGTATATAAAGCGCAATTGGAACTATCAGGCTCGCAATTAGTGCAGAGAGCGATGAATAGCGGGTGAGAAGGGCTGTGATGATCCATGCTGCGATAAAAATCAATGCGCTGGGCCATGCTATGCCGATCAGAATACCAAGATAGGTCGCAACACCCTTGCCGCCTTTAAAGCCGATCCAGACCGGGAACAGATGTCCTATAAAGGCACCAAATCCTGCAGCAATAGCCGCATCCTGACCAAATTTTGAAGCCACCAGGACCGCCGCTGTACCTTTCAGCGCATCAAGAATGAGGGTTGCAGCTGCAAGTTTCTTGTTGCCGGTGCGCAAAACATTGGTTGCGCCAATGTTACCAGACCCGATTGAGCGTACATCACCCAGTCCGGCAATCCGCGTCAGGATGAGCCCAAAAGGGATGGAACCGAGAATATAGCCGAATATCAGCGTGCCAAGCGTCACGACATTGACCAGACCTGTTTCGGCCATGAAACTCCCCATATGTTCTTTATCAAGTCAATTGAGAAGAAAAACTGTCTGAAATCAAGACAGCTTTTCTAAAAATGTTAAGCTGAATAAACGGTCTTGCCGCTGACTATCGTGCGGTTAACCCGGCCTTGAAAGCGGGCCCCTTCAAAACAGCTGTTTTTTGAGCGTGAATGCAGGTCTTGTTCGCGCACCACCCACGGCTCATCAAGATCGACGATGGTTAGATCTGCTTTTGCACCGGGTTTTAATGTTCCCGCATCCAGACCGAAAATACGGGCGGGTGCTGTTGAAAGCACTTCCACCAGCCGCAGCAGGGGGATGCTGTCATTGTGGTAGAGACGAAGTGCTGCAGCAAGCAATGTTTCCAGACCAATGGCGCCGGCTTCAGCATCGGCAAAAGGCAGGCGTTTGGTATCAACGTCTTGCGGGTCATGGGCAGAAACAACGATGTCGATGGTGCCATTTTTTACGGCTTCAACCATCGCCAGACGATCTTCTTCACTGCGCAATGGCGGCGACAAGCGGAAGAAAGTGCGGAACTCACCTATATCATTTTCATTCAGCGACAGGTGGTTAATGGATACGCCTGCTGTTACTTTTGCACCAATATCCTTTGAGCGCTTGAGCGCTTCGGCAGACATGGCGCAGGAAAGTTGTGCTGCGTGGTATTTGCTGCGAGTGAGCGCGGCGAGGCGCAAATCCCGCTCCAGCGGGATCACTTCCGCTTCGCGTGGGCTACCTGACAAACCCAGCCAGCTTGCAAACAGCCCTTCATTCATGACGCCATTGGCACCAAGATAAGGGTCGCGGGTTTCACAGGCAATGACAGCATCAAAGTCACGTGCGTAAGTGAGTGCGCGACGCATTAATTGTGTATTGGTAAGTGTATTGCGACCTTCGGTAAAGGCAACTGCACCTGCATCGCGAAGCAGGCCGATTTCGGTCATTTCCTCGCCGTGCAAGCCTTTGGTAATGGCGGCTGCCGGGTGAACATTGATGATTGCCGTGTCACGGGCCGTGCGTTTGACGAATTCGACCAGTGCAACATCATCGATAACCGGATCAGTATCCGGCATCATGATAATGGAAGTCACGCCACCTGCGGCTGCGGCCTGACTGGCCGATGCGATGGTTTCGCGATGCTCGGCACCCGGTTCACCAATAAAGACGCGCGAATCAACCAGACCGGGCAGAATCGTCATTCCATTGAGGTTAATGATTTCAGCACCTTCGGGCGCACCCTGATTGCGGATATCAGCACCACTGGCGGCGATCTTGTCATCCTTGATCAGCAGGCTGCCGATCTCATCCAGTCCGCGAGACGGATCAACAATACGGGCGTTTTCAAAAAGGATTGCACTCATATTGGTCATTTGGCGCGTTCTCCTGCGACATCTGCACGGCGCGGGTCGAGCAGGGCTTCCATGACCGCCATACGCACAGCGACACCCATTTCCACCTGTTGCTGAATCATGCTCTGTGAACCGTCTGCCACATCGGAGGCAATTTCAACGCCGCGATTCATCGGACCGGGATGCATGACAAGCGCGTCAGGTTTCGCATATTTGAGTTTTTCCCTGTCGAGACCATAAAAGCGGAAATACTCACGCACGGACGGCACGAAAGAGCCAGCCATACGTTCCCGCTGAAGGCGAAGCATCATCACCACATCGGCGTCTTTCAAGCCTTCTTCCATGGTGTTGTAAACTTCAACGCTCATATCGGCGATGCCGGAAGGAAGCAGCGTTGAAGGGGCAACAACACGAACGCGCGCACCGAGCGCATTGAGAAGCAGAATATTGGAGCGTGCAACGCGCGAATGCAGCACATCGCCGCAAATGGCAACGATAAGGTTTCCAATATCGCCCTTTGCACGGCGAATGGTCAGCGCGTCGAGCAGCGCCTGAGTCGGGTGTTCATGCGCACCGTCGCCAGCATTGACGACTGCACAACCAACTTTTTGCGCGAGCAATGCCGCTGCACCGGCAGAGGCGTGGCGAATGACCAGAATATCTGGCTGCATGGCATTGAGCGTCATCGCGGTGTCGATGAGCGTTTCGCCCTTCTTGACCGATGAATTGCCGACAGACATGTTCATCACGTCTGCGCCCAGCCGTTTTCCGGCCAGTTCAAATGATGATTGCGTTCGTGTCGATGCTTCAAAGAACAGGTTGATCTGGGTGCGACCGCGCAGCACGGACTTTTTCTTCTCGGACTGTCGGGAAACAGCCACTTCCTGATCTGCAAGATCGAGAAGACAATTAATGTCCAGGGGCGATAGCCCCTTGATGCCAAGCAGGTGGCGATGAGGGAAAATCGGAGAGGCCGTTTGATTTGTCATGGCAAGTCACCCGTATAGAGCCGCAAGAACTGGACTGCAACCGCCCTTATAATGGCTTTGGCCGATTCACAAAGAAAAACCTGTATTCTTTGGGTATAAAGCGGTGGGCTGTGTGAAAATGTTAGGAAATTACAATGCAAAACAGCATAGACTATTAAATCTGTGAGCCTCAAGAGGGCCTAGCTGATTTTTGAATTGAACAAAACCAAACGGATAAGCCTGTGAAAACGCATGAAGTCACCAACCAGACCCCGTTCATGACGGGCATGAATGCATATCTGGGCGACCCGCTTCTGATACAGACCGCAGCGCGTTTTCCTAAAGAACTGCATACTGATCTGGAAAATACCGGCCGTTTTGTCTTGTCGGCAGAAGCGCAGGATCTGGCACGTCTTGCCAATACAGAATTGCCAAAGCTGCGCACCTATGATCGTCAGGGTCGCCGTGTTGATCTGGTGGAATATCACCCTGCTTATCATGCGTTGATGCGCCGTTCGATTGCACAGGGACTGCATTGCTCGGTCTGGGAGGCCAATCCGCTTGAGTCGGGGCATCGGCATCAGGCCCGTGCCGCACGTTTTTTTCTCACGGCCCAGCTGGAAGCGGGGCATCTCTGCCCATTGACAATGACGAATGCTTCGCTTGCGGCAATCATGGCGTCCACTGATCTTTATAAGGAATGGTCGCCACAGATATTGTCGCGCAAATATGATTCTTCGCAGAAAGCAGCCTTCAGCAAGCAGGGTATTACGCTCGGAATGGGCATGACGGAGAAGCAGGGAGGTACGGATGTTCGTGCCAATACGACCCGTGCTGAACGCAACGACGATGGCACCTATACGATCAGCGGCCACAAATGGTTTATGTCGGCGCCTATGTCGGATGCTTTTCTGGTGCTAGCACAGGCAGAGGAAGGGCTTTCCTGTTTCCTGCTTCCACGCCTGACCAATGACGCGGCTGGAAATGGCTTCTTTTTCCAGCGTTTGAAGGACAAGCTTGGCAATAAATCCAATGCCTCCGCAGAGGTCGAATTTGACGGTGCTGTCGGTTATCTAGTTGGTAATCCGGGTGAGGGCGTTAAAACCATAATGGATATGGTGACATTGACGCGGCTTGATTGCGCGATTGCGTCTGCTGGCCTGATGCGCTCAGGTCTTGCAGAGGCTGTGCATCACGCGCGTCATCGTGAAGTGAATGGGCAAAAGCTGATTGAACAGCCGCTGATGAGCCGCGTTCTGGCTGACATGGCGCTTGATGTGGCGGGTGCAACGGCACTTTCCATGCGTTTGGCACGCGCTTTCGATATGGCTGCCACAGATCGGGCAGAGGCGGCTTTCGCCCGTTGCATGACGCCGGTTGTCAAATATTGGGTCTGCAAGATTGCACCGGCATTGCTTTATGAAGCGATGGAATGCCTTGGCGGGAATGGCTATATCGAGGATGGCAATCTTGCACGCGCTTATCGCGAAGCACCGGTCAATGCGATCTGGGAAGGTTCGGGCAATGTTATGGCGCTTGATGTGGCGCGTGTACTCTCTCGTGCACCGGCACTGTTTGATGAGGTGCTCGACTGGATCAGCGGACAGTTAGGTGTGCGTGGTCAGGGCACTATCGATGTTTTACAGGCGGCCTTGCAACTGACAGAAACCGATCAGGGCGTTGCACGTCTCTTGACGGAGCAGCTTGCTTATGCGGCTGCCGCTGCAGAATTGCGTAATCTTGGTGCAGATGACGTGGCGGATGCGTTTATCGAAACACGTCTTGGCGGTCAGTGGCGTTCGACATATGGCATGCTGGATGCACGTCACAATGCCATCCGCATACTCGATCAGCTTTATCCGGCATCGTAATTATTGTCATCGAAATGCGATGAGCGCAGCAGGTGCAGACGATCCAGCGCACCTTGCAAAATGAAGGAAGCTGCGGCCGAATCGATGCGTTCGGCTCGTTTGCCGCGCGAAACATCCATGCCGATTAGTGCGCGTTCGGCAGCAACGGTTGACAATCGCTCATCCCAGAACACGAAGGGAAGATTGGTCAGCGGCTGCATGGTGCGCACAAAAGCCCGCGTTGCCTGAACGCGTGGTCCTGCGGTGCCGTCCATATTCATAGGCAGGCCGATAATGATGACGCCAACCTTGTCGAGTTCCAGCGCTTTTAGTAGCACCTGTGCATCGATTGTAAATTTGGTACGTTTGATGACGGGGCGGGGATGGGAGAATGACAGGCCGAGATCAGAAACGGCAAGGCCAATGGTTTTGGTGCCAAGATCAAGCCCGGCAATGGTCTGGCCGGGTTGCAGAATTTCCAAAACACTTTCGATTTCAACGACGGCCATGTGTCCTCTTTGGGGGCTGAACAGTATTTTATCAGGCTTCATATTGTTTGATGGAATTGCGCCCTAATATCTGTTTTAGAGTTGAATATCGAGCCATACGGAGAAACACAATGAAAATCACCTGGTTGGGCCATTCAGCCTTTCGTATTGAAGCAGAACAAGCGGTCATTTTGATCGATCCGTTCATCAATGGAAACCCGGGCGCTAAAGGCATCGATTTTAAGGAGGCCACAAAAGGCACCACGCATATCGCGCTGACCCATGGTCACGGTGATCATATCGGCGATACGGTGGCGATTGCCAAAGAGCATGGTGCAACCGTCATTTGTAACCCGGAAGTGGCGGGCTGGCTTGGACGGCAGGGCGTTGAAAAATTCAGCCCGGGCAATACTGGCGGTACAATCGTTCTGGATGGCTTCAGCATAACTTTTGTCAATGCGCTGCACTCCTCAGCCATTATGTCGGAAGATGGGGTGACCCATTCACTTGGTAATCCGAATGGTCTGGTTTTCCACTTTGAGAATGCACCGACGCTTTATCATATGGGCGATACCGATATTTTCTCCGATATGGCGCTGGTCAATGAGCTGCATCGCCCGGAGATTGGCATTGTCCCAATCGGTGATCGCTTCACCATGGGGGGAGCGGTTGCGGCCCTTGCCTGTCAGCGCTACTTCAATTTCGATACTGTCCTGCCTTGCCATTACGGTACTTTCCCGATCATCGATCAGACGGCTGACAAATTTTTGGCAGCTATGGCAGATCAAAAGGACACAAAGGTGCTCGTGACAGAACCGGGTATAGTACATAACTTCTAACTGGGCCTCTAACTGCGCCCCTAACTGAGGATGGAAGCGCAAGAAATGTTGCGCTTCCACATTTGCACCGTTATAGCCGGTAAAAGAACCTTTTCAGGGTGGTTTCATGCTGCCCTAAACAAGCATTTGCGGAGAACAGAATGTCCGTCGATATTTCAACCGTCAAGCGCGTCGCGCATCTCGCGCGTATTGCCGTCACAGAAGACGAAGCCGAGCGCATGACCGGAGAACTCAATGCGATTCTTGGTTTCGTCGAGCAATTGAACGAAGTCGATATTGACGGTGTTGAACCGATGACGTCGGTTTCGCCAATGAAAATGCGTTTGCGTGAAGATGCGGTTACGGACGGCAATATTGCCAGTGCCGTTGTTGCTAATGCGCCTGTGACCGAAGACAATTTCTTCGTGGTTCCAAAGGTCGTTGAATAAGACTTTTAATATTTACCACGAAAGCGCCGGCTACGGCGTTACTGACAGGATTTGATGATGAGCGAACTGACCGCACTGACAATTGCCGAAGCGCGAGACAAGCTGAGAGCTAAAGCCTTTAGCGCGACCGAACTGACAGAAGCCTATATTGAGGCCATTGATTCCGCCAATGACAAGCTCAATGCCTATGTCGCGGTCACGCCTGAAAAGGCACGCGAAATGGCAAAAGCTTCTGATGTCCGTATTGCAGAAGGCAAAGCCGGTGCGCTTGAAGGCATTCCGCTTGGCGTAAAAGACCTGTTTGCGACCAAGGGTGTTCACACCCAGGCTTGCTCGCATATTCTTGACGGCTTCAAGCCAGAATATGAATCAACGGTTACGTCCAATCTCTGGGCGGACGGCGCTGTCATGCTGGGCAAGCTCAATATGGATGAATTCGCCATGGGTTCGTCCAACGAAAGTTCCTATTACGGCCCGGTGAAGAACCCGTGGCGTGCAAACGGCTCAGATGTCGATCTGGTGCCGGGTGGCTCTTCAGGTGGTTCCTCAGCTGCGGTTGCAGCACATCTTTGCGCGGGCGCGACAGCTTCTGATACGGGTGGTTCGATCCGTCAGCCAGCAGCCTTTACCGGCACTGTCGGCATCAAGCCAACCTATGGCCGGGTCTCACGCTGGGGTGTTGTTGCTTATGCATCATCACTGGATCAGGCCGGACCGATTGCGCGTGACGTGCGGGACGCTGCAATTTTGCTCAAGTCCATGGCATCTGTTGATTTGAAAGATACAACTTCAGTTGATTTGCCTGTGCCGGATTATGAAGCTGCAATCGGCAAGTCGCTAAAAGGTCTCAAGATCGGTATTCCGAATGAATATCGTATTGATGGCATGCCGGAAGAAATCGAAGCACTCTGGCAGAAGGGCATTCAGTATCTTAAGGATGCGGGTGCAGAAATTGTCGATGTTTCGCTGCCACACACAAAATATGCGCTTGCTGCCTATTACATCGTAGCGCCTGCGGAAGCTTCGTCCAATCTCGCCCGTTATGACGGTGTACGTTATGGTTTGCGCGTACCGGGTAAAGACATTGCCGATATGTATGAGCAAAGCCGTGCTGCTGGCTTTGGCAAGGAAGTGAAGCGTCGTATTCTGACCGGAACCTATGTTCTGTCGGCTGGTTATTACGATGCTTATTATCTTCGCGCACAGAAGGTTCGCACACTGATCAAGAAAGACTTTGAAAATGTCTTTGCAAGCGGTGTTGATGCAATCCTGACGCCTGTTACGCCTTCGGCCGCGTTCAGCATTGGCGACAAGGAACTCGCGAATGATCCGGTCAAGATGTACCTCAATGACATTTTCACCATTACACTCAATATGGCAGGTCTGCCGGGTATTGCTGTCCCCGCTGGCCTCAATGATCAGGGGCTGCCGCTTGGCTTGCAATTGATTGGCCGCCCGTTTGAGGAAGAAACTTTGTTCCAGGCAGCCAGCGCAATCGAACAGGCCGCCGGACGTTTTACCCCGAAAAAGTGGTGGTAAAATCTGAAGTTCTTATTCGCCGGGTCCGGCTCCGATCCGAAAATCGGGATCGATTTTCAGAAGGATCGAAGCCAGAATATAAACAATCAGAGCGACCTTTGTGCGTCCAGGTGGACGCACAAAGCTCCATACCCGGCGAATTTGTTTTTATGGCTGAATTGGCCGTTCGTGCATGGCAAACTGCAGCGCGTGAAATCATACTTACGAATGAAAGCAGCTTGGCACTCGAGGCTAAATTCCTTCGTGATTTGCAAGAGAATGCCGCTGGCATTTTGCTGATAGAGCGAAGAGGGCAGATTTGCGGCTGGGGTGCATATATTCCGCAATCCAATTATATTTCCGATCTCTGGGTCGATCCTGATTATCACGGACAGGGACTGGGTTGTGCATTGCTTGATGCATTGATGGCACAGGTTTTTCTGAATGGTTTTACGAATGTGCAAATCGGCACCCATGCCGATAATCTTCGGGCAATCAGACTTTATGAGAAGCTGGGCTTTCGTATTTATGAGCGTAGTAAAGAGTGGTCTGCGAGTTTCGGCGGCTGCGTTGATAAGGTCAGGATGCGTGCCGATTTATAAAGTATCATTGCCATTTTGAGGCATGCGCTTATCCTCTTGTGAAGAATCGTCTTTAAGAGGAGAAGTATAAATGTGGATCATGCTTACCGATGTCAGCGGTGAACGGGTTGCAGTCAATTTCAACCATGTTTTGTCATATAATGCCTATGGCACGGGCACGCGTATTGTTACGCTCAGCACGGATCTGACTTTCTTTGTAAAAGAGTCGATCGATGAGATTCAAACCAAACTTGGCATTGATGTAAAAGGCTGAATTCCCATTGAAAAACGTCAGCTGCTACAATGGCTGACGTCTGATAATCGTTCTGAAAACAAAAAAGCCTAAATATCCAGCTCTTCCACGAATGCTGCGCGATCCTGAATGAAGCGGAAGCGGGCTTCCGGCTTTGTACCCATCAGATCATCTACAGTGCTGCGCGTCTCATCAATATAATCTTCATCGACATGAACACGCAGAAGTGTGCGTTTCTTCGGGTCCATTGTCGTTTCTTTGAGCTGTTCTGCACGCATTTCGCCAAGGCCTTTGAAACGCCCGATTTCAATCTTGCCGCGTCCGGTAAACATGGTGCGAAGTAACTCATCCTTGTGCGCGTCATCACGGGCATAAGCGACCTTTCCGCCCTGGCTAAGGCGGTAAAGCGGCGGAACAGCCAGATAAAGATGACCGTTGCGGATCAGGTCAGGCATTTCCTGATAGAAGAATGTAATAAGCAATGATGCAATATGCGCACCGTCAACGTCCGCATCTGTCATGACGATAACGCGGTCATAACGCAGGTCATCCTCGCGATAATTCTTGCGTGTGCCTGCACCCAGTGCCTGCACGAGATCGGCAATCTGCTGGTTCGCGGTCAGCTTTTCGCGGCCAGCACTGGCAACATTGAGAATCTTGCCGCGTAGTGGCAGGATCGCCTGATTGGAACGGTTGCGTGCTTGCTTGGCAGAGCCGCCAGCGGAATCACCTTCCACGATAAACAGTTCAGCACCCGCTGCTGCATTCTGTGTACAGTCGGCAAGCTTGCCCGGAAGTCGCAATTTGCGCGTTGCGCTTTTACGGACTGTCTCTTTTTCCTGACGGCGGCGAAGACGCTCTTCTGCACGATCAATAACCCAGTCGAGCAGGCGTGACGCCTCCTGTGGCGAGGCTGCAAGCCAGTGATCAAAAGGATCACGGATGACATTTTCCACAATGCGCTGCGCTTCAACCGTTGCAAGCTTGTCTTTGGTCTGGCCGACAAATTCCGGTTCGCGGATAAAGACGGACATCATGGCTGCGGCAGAAATCATCACATCATCTGTTGTGATGATTGAAGCGCGTTTGTTATTTGTCAGTTCGGCATAGGCCTTGAGACCGCGCGTCAGTGCAATACGAAGGCCTGCTTCATGGGTGCCGCCGTCGCCGGTCGGAATTGTATTACAATAGGAATTGACGAAACCGTCGCCACCATACCACGACACCGCCCACTCAACAGCGCCATGTCCGCCTTGTTTCTCGGTGCGGCCTGAGAAAATCTCACGCGTAACCTGATGTTCTTTTCCAAGGGAAGCAGAGAGATAATCTTTCAAACCGCCGGGGAAATGAAAAACCGCCTTTTCAGGTGTTTCTTTCTTTGGATCAAGGAGTGATGGATCGCAATTCCATCGAATTTCAACACCGCCGAACAGATAGGCTTTTGAACGTGCCATCCGGTAGAGACGGTGAGGGTCGAAATGGGCTGCTTTTCCGAAAATATCCGGGTCCGGGTGAAAACGAACGCGCGTACCACGACGATTATGCACTTCGCCCACGTCTTCGAGACCGCCTTGCGGAATGCCGCGCGAAAAACGCTGGCGATACAAGCGGCGATTACGGGCGACTTCCACCTCTAAAACATCGGAAAGAGCATTGACCACGGACACACCGACACCGTGCAGACCGCCGGATGTCTCATAGGCTTTGCCGTCGAACTTGCCGCCGGCATGCAGTTTGGTCATGATCACTTCAAGTGTTGATTTGCCGGGCACCTGCGGGTGCTCGTCCACCGGAATACCACGGCCATTGTCGCTGACACTCAGAAAGCCTTCTGCATCAAGGCTGACCTCTATAAAATTCGCATGGCCCGCAACGGCTTCGTCCATCGAGTTATCGATGACTTCTGCAAAAAGGTGATGCAGCGCTTTTTCGTCCGTGCCGCCAATATACATGCCCGGGCGCAGGCGCACTGGCTCAAGACCTTCGAGTACGCGGATAGAAGAGGCATTGTAATCATCACCGCCTGATGAAGCCGGCGGCATTTTTGTTGTGGCAGGCGCAGGTTTTGGCGCAGGTTCTGGCGCAGGTTCTGGCATTGTTTTTGGCGCAGATGAGGGTGTGACCGCTTGCACAACAGGTTGTGGTGCGTGGGCCTGTTCTGGCTGACGCTCAATTTGCCGTTCACGGGCATTGCTGACTACTCTGGAAAAGAGATCGTTGTTATCGTCCATCTTTGTCCGAAAAGCTTTCTGTGACAAACCTGAAGGGCCGCCCCCTGTGAACGGCACCAAATCCATATCTGCGAATCACATAGATAATGGCACGGGAGTGCCCGTAATGCGAACAAGTTCGCCTTACGTTCTGCTTTTGATTGAAGTTATCAAATGGTTTTGCGCGTAGCGAAACCAAATTGCATCAGAAATCCGATGAAAGTCAAACTGTTGCGCTTTCACAGACGAATTAGGATGGAAACTCGCCCGTCATTCGCGTAAGCGCAACAGGAGTGATAAAATCGTGAGTGGCAAGATGCAAAGCAGGGCGGCAGGTGGCACAGAAGCGCATGTAAAAGGCATGGCGATCATGGTGCTTTCGGTGCTTTTGTTGCCGCTTATGGACGCCATCGGCAAGTGGCTTGCCATGATGGATAATATGCCTCCGGCCACCGTGACTTTCATGCGCTTTTTTATTCAATCAGGCTTGATGTTTGCCATTCTGGTAGCCATGGGTGGCATGAGTGCTTTGCGCACCACCCATCTGACGGGCAATCTTGTGCGCGGCGTGCTGATGGGCTTTGGAGGCACGTGTTTTTTCACGGCTGTCAAATATATGCCTTTGGCCGATGCCATGGCCGTGTTCTTTGCTGAACCATTGATCCTCACATTGCTATCAGCAGTTTTTCTCAAAGAGAAGGTTGGCTGGCGAAGGTTCAGCGCGGTTGGCATTGGCTTGATTGGAACCATGATCGTTATTCAGCCAAGTTTCGAGATTTTTGGTGCTGTATCGCTGTTGCCTCTGGCGACTGCGGTTACTTTTGCGATCTATCTGATTTTGAACCGTAAATATGGTGCGAAGGAAGGTCCTGTCGTCATGCAGTTCTATGCGGGTATTGGCGGATCGCTTATTGCGGGACTCTTTATGATTTTTGGCACCGTTGCAGGTATTGAAGATCTGGGCTTCGCGCTTCCAAACAATCTTCAGCCCTGGTTATTGCTGCTTTTGCTTGGTACAATTGGCACGGTCAGTCATCTGCTCGTTGTGCAGGCTTTCAAGCTTGCACCGGCCTCCATGCTGGCGCCATTTCAATATCTGGAAATTGTTAACGCAGTTCTGGTTGGACTGATTGTGTTTGGTGATTTTCCAACGCCATCCAAATGGTTCGGTATTTTTATTATTGTGGGCTCAGGATTTTATGTTTTTATGCGCGAACGGCGCATAAAAACTACTTGATTATATAATCTGGCGTGGCCCAAAAACGCTTTCAAAGGCTTTACCGAGCGCAACATCGACGTCGCCCATCGTTATGGGCAGACCAAGATCGACAAGGCTGGTTACGCCATATTCTGCGATGCCACATGGTACGATACCGCCAAAATGTTCAAGCTCCGGTTCGACATTAATGGCAATGCCATGAAAGCTGACCCAGCGCCGCAGGCGAATACCGATGGCTGCAATTTTGTCTTCGCATATCTGGCCATTGGCTAGGACAGGCTTTTCCGGGCGCGCAACCCATACACCAACGCGATCTGCACGGCGTTCACCCTTGATATTAAACTGTGCGAGCGTCTCAATGATCCATTGTTCAAGCGCACTGACAAATGCACGAACGTCTTCGCGACGCCGTTTCAGATCGAGCATGATATAAGCTACCCGTTGACCGGGGCCGTGATAGGTGTATTCACCGCCGCGTCCGGTATTGTAAACCGGAAACCGGTCGGGCGTCAGTAAGTCTTGAGCGTGAGCGCTGGTGCCTGCTGTGTAGAGTGGTGGATGTTCGACAAGCCATACAAGCTCATTGGCTGTACCTTCACGAATAGCCTGTACCCGCTCTTCCATGAAGGCAAGTGCGAATTTATAGTCTGTTATTCCTTCGGCGATAAGCCATTCAACCGGCTGCTGATCTTCTGATCGTGGCAGAAAGAGCGGTGCTACGGTTGAAATATGGTTTGTTGTTCGATTTGGCTCATCATTGGGAACAAAATTGTAGGACGCAGAGTTATCATTCATGGTAACAGCGTATGGCGTTTTTTTCACATTGCCGCCAGATGTCAAAATGCCTCTGTTTTTGCCTGCACCAGATCAGCCCGGTATGTTGCAGGATTATGTATCATAAAGGTTTTTTCAAAAACGGGTTGAAAGTTCTGACGTGCTTTATGGAATAATTCGGCTGGTTGTTATTGCCGGGCTAAAAAGACTGGATTTATTACAATCATTCAGCGCATGTTCATGTGGCAATGGCTATGGTGTATGCAGTTGAACTGGAGAACAAGATGAGCAATAGTTTTAAGAGAATAATGGTTAGCCTGGTTGGCGCGACTTTTATGATTGGTGCAATGGCGCCTGTCTCTGCGGCTCCGGTCCTGCCTGCCGCACAAGTTATCGGCATGGATAATGTGCAGAACGTTCGTGATGATCGTGGACGCCGGCATGGGAACTGGAATGGTCATCGTCCAGGCCCACGACCAGGCTGGAACGGCAATCGCCCAGGTCCACGCCCAGGCTGGAATGGTCACAATCGTCCGCGTCCGGGATATTGGAATGGACATCGTGGCTATAATCATTATCGTCAGGGCTATCGCCGTCATAATGATGGCTGGTGGTATCCGCTTGCCGCATTTGGCGCTGGGGCGATCCTCGGTGGCGCAATTACGTCGCAGCCTGCGCCTCGACCAGTATATCGCCAGAACAACAACCATGTTCAGTGGTGTTATAACCGATACAAGTCTTATCGTGCGTCGGATAACACATTTCAGCCGTATAATGGCCCACGCCAGCAGTGCTATTCGCCATACTGATATTGCTGACTTTTCGTAGTAACAGCCGCCTCTAAGGGCGGCTGTTTTAATATAAGCTCAAGGTAGGCGAGCCTTGTCTATTCTGGATTGTCTGTAATCTCGCCGCCGAGGGCCAGGGTGAGGGAATTCTCAATATGGGTATTGAGAGCTATCGTGGCTTTATCGATATTTCCTTCAAACATCGGTTTCAGGAATGCAAGGTGCTCACCTGCCACTCGTTTTGCATTGAATGGCGTGACACGCAGACGGGTCTGTACCGCCATGCGAATTTTGATCGCGTTAACCCGATAGGTGTTTAAAATAAGCTCGTTTTGCATGGAGCTTATTAGTCTATGATGGATTGTCCAGTCGAGAGCCTGAAGTTCGTTAGCGTGCTGTTGGGATTGCGCCGAAGTGAAATCGCGCATCTCCTCATGTTTTCGGATCCATCCGGCAAAAACATCTTTTTCAAGATGTGTCATGGCCGAGCGGATTGCGCCCAGTTCCAGCACTTTCCTTAATTGATAGGCATTGCGCACGAATTGCACATCCATGCTGGGCACCATTAAGCCTCTTTTAGGAAGTGCTATCAGAAGACCTTCAGTCTGCAATCTGGAGATTGCCTCCCGGATCGAACCAAGTGTGGTTCCTGTCATGGAAACGAGTTCGCGTTGGGATACAAGCTGCCCTGGCTTGAGTGCCCCCTCGTTCAGCAGCGCTTCAACACGCTCATAAGCTGCATCCTTCAGCATTTGCTCCCGTAAATCGGTAGCTGCCGGAAAGGATATATGCTGATCTGCATTGGCTCTATGTGTCACGAGCAGGCACTTCCCCTTATTCGGAAATCGTGAAGTGGGTGTGATTCTCGATCATTCCGATTTATGACATGTCAGATATATGTTAACAATGAGATGGACTTCTTTGCAAGCTATCTACTTTGTTTTCCTATCAAAAATCCTGTTCTCGTCAAGCTGGCATCCTTCTGATAATCATCCTGAAATATTGTAATATCTGCTTAAGAGTTGACTGACATGTTAGTTCGGGTTAATTGGCATTATTGCCAGAGGGAGAGATGGCTGCGGTGTATTCTGGAGCGTAACACCTGCGCATTCTTCACGAGGTAATGCCTGATAACAGGCTGAGTAAGGTGTTTTACAATGTGGCCGGTCGGCTTTCATTGTGTTTGAGCGGGCGGATACGGCTTGCCGTGATAGATCATTGGAGGAGGTACTTATGAAGAAGTTGATAGCGAGGGCGTTCGCTGGTGTCGTGGTCGGTTTATTGCATTTTCCGGCTGCCAGTGCCGCCGATTACAATATGGTTCTCTCCATGCAGGTCTCTGATCCGAACAGTCCTATTTATCAGGCTTTCGAATTTATTGAGACCGAAATAAACAAGCGTAGCGACAACCGGATTGCTGCCAAGCTCTATGGCGGTGGCGCCCTCGGCGGTGATCGTGAGGTTGCGGAGAGTATTGCGCTTGGTGATGTTCAGCTCACAACTATGAGTACTTCTCCACTGGTGCCATTTGTCAAAGAATTGGCTGTTTTTGATATTCCTTATGTTTTCCCTCAGGATGACGAGCAGCAGAAAAAAGTGCTTCTGAAAAGTGACTTCTCTGAAAGTTTGCGCGATTATATGGAGCCGGCAGGTTTCCGCCTTGCAGGTTTTTTCAATGCCGGTTTTCGTCAGCTGACCACATCAAAAGTTCCTGTTCGCAGTGCCGATGATCTTGCTAAGGCGAAGCTGCGTATTCGCGTTCAGGAAAACCCCTATCATATCAAAATGTGGAACCTGTTGGGGGCTGCGCCTACGCCTATGGCCTATACGGAGCTCTATGGTGGGCTTCAGCAGGGTGTTGTTGATGGGCAGGAAAATCCATATCTCAACATTCTTTCGGGCAAGTTCTATGAAGTTCAGGACTATATGACCGAGACAAATCATATTCTGCTCGCCAATCTTATTCTTATGGATAAGGCTTGGTATGACGCGCTTCCTGATGATTTGAAAGCGGTGGTTGATGGGGTGCTTGATGATGCTGTTCAAAATCAGTGGGCAGCACAGAAAGCTGCACTCTCAGATCAACGTGCAGAGCTTGCAAAGCATCTCGAAATTATTGAACTGGCGCCTGAGCAAGTCGACAAGTTTAAAGAACTGACCTCACCTATGGTCACTGAAATCCGTGCGGCTGTCGGTGATAATCTGGTGGACAGTCTTCTTGCTGCGATCAAGGAATCTGCACCTAATTAATATGGTGAGAGAAAATGATGCAACGACATTTCCTGTCGCCATCATAATCACTGCGCTCGATTAGAACATGGTCCGATCAGATCGAAACGTACTCTAATGGGTCTAGCTTATGCCCGGTCTACTTTGTGGCCGGGCATAAGTGGGGCGGGATGCTGGAATATGTCTCGAAAATTGGAAAAGTTCTCTTCAAAAACAAGTAGATAGAGTATTTCCGGTTACTGAGATTGATACAGAAATAATCCAGAGAACCAGCCTTGTTTTTTAGAAAAAATCTTTGGAAGGTGTGAAATGATCAAGGAAATGTTTGATCTTACTGGCAAGGTTGCGTTTGTTACTGGATCAAGCCGCGGTATTGGTCTTGCAATTGCTGAAGCGCTTGCCGATGCGGGTGCGCGGGTTGTAATCAATTCGCGTAATCCGGATAGCCTTGAGAAAGCAAGGCTTGCGCTTGCCAAAAAGGGTTTCTCCGTTGATGTGGCGGCTTTTGATGTTACGGATTCCGTGGCGGTCGCTGAGGGTGTGGAGCGGATAGAAGCTGAATTCGGACCGATCGATATTGCGGTTAACAATGCCGGTATCCAGCGCCGTTCTCCTTTTACGGAGATTACCGATGAATTATGGCGCGATGTTCTGGAAACCAATCTGAACGCCGTATTTTTTGTAGGTCGCGAAATCTCCAAACGCATGGTCGTCCGTAAAACCGGCAAGATTATCAATATCTGCTCACTTGCCAGTGAAGTCGGCCGCCCGAGCATTGTTCCATACACCACGGCCAAAGGTGCTGTACGTATGCTCACCAAGGGCATGTGCTGTGAACTTGCAGGGCATGGTATTCAGGTCAACGGGATCGGACCGGGTTATTTCCGCACTGAACTGAATACGGATCTGTTTGAGAACAAGCAGTTTAACGATTGGGTTTGCTCGCGCACACCTGCAGGTCGTTGGGGTGAACTTGACGAGTTGAAAGGCGTTGCAGTCTTTCTCGCCTCAGGTGCTTCCAGCTTCATGAACGGTCAGGTCATCTATGTCGATGGTGGTCTTCTCAGTGGCATGTAAAGTGCAACCGTTCTGATAGCGAAAAGAAAAACAAAATGATTATTAGCTTCGGATCACTCAACGCGGATATGATTTATCGCGTGCAGGCTGCACCTGAAGATGGGCAGACGATTTCGGCAGACAGTTTTTCGCTCGAAGCTGGTGGCAAGGGCGCCAATCAGGCGCTGGCTTCGGCAAGAGATGGTGCCGATGTTTTGATGGCCGGTGCAGTCGGCAATGATCCATTGTCCCGAACTGCGCTTGAAAACCTTGATGCCTGCGGAGTTTGTACTGACAATGTCATTCGTACCGATACGCTGACAGGTAACGCAGCGGTATTCGTGGACAGTAATGGGCGCAACCGTATTGTTATTTCGGGTGGTGCGAACATGCTGGTGCGTCAGGATCAGCTTACCGACAAACAATTGCAGGAAGCATCATATGTTTTACTGCAACTGGAAACTTCGGTCGGGGAAGTCGAGAAGTTGATTTTCAGATGCCAGAAACTTGGCGTGAAAACCATTCTCAATCTTGCACCTGCGAAGGCCGTCGATATCAATGCGTTGAAAGCGGTGAGTTTGCTGATCGTCAATGAGGACGAGGCGGAAAGTCTTGCAGGCGAGCTGAAATGCGCCGTTGATGCTTCAGCTCTTTCAGCAGCGCTTGGCGTTGGTGTTATTCGTACACTTGGCTCCAGAGGTAGCGAAGCTTGCATCAAGGGTGCTGAATTTATTGTCGCTGCCTATCCCGTGACAACAGTTGATACAACAGCAGCAGGGGATTGCTTCATTGGCGTTCTCACTGCCGGGCTTGATCGTGGCATGGATGTTGCCGATGCAATGCAGCGTGCCAGTGTCGCGGCAGCCATATGCTGTTCACGATCAGGAAGCCAGTCGAGCATCCCGATCGCACAGGAAACAGATCACCTTTTCAAAACCAGTTTTCATCCCAAACAGTCCCGAGCCATATCATGACCTTCAAAGGAAAAATTCTCGTCAATACCGAGCAGTTCCGTAATGGTGATCCACTTTTCGCCCCTCTGGAACAGGCGGGTTTCAAGGTGGAAGTCAACGAAACGTTTCGTCTGCCCAGTGAAGATGAACTGATCGAAAAACTTAAAGATGGGGTGGTTGCCACAATTGCAGGCGGCGAACCCTACACCGCGCGTGTACTGGAAGCATCACCTGCTCTTCGTATCATTGCCCGCTGGGGTGTGGGATACGACAAGGTTGACGTCAAGGCGGCAAGTGCTGCCGGCGTTCCGGTCGCCATGGCATTTGGTGCAAACCATGAAAGCGTTGCGGAATATGCGCATGCCATGGCGCTGGCACTCGCGTGCCGTATCGGCCCGCGTGATGCTATGGTGAAATCCGGTAAATGGTTTTTTGACGGCTTTCATCCCGGATTATGGGGTCGCACGGCTGGTATTGTCGGTCTTGGACGCATTGGTGGTGCAATGGCACGCCGTTGTGTTGCCAGTCAGATGAAGACGCTGGTATTTGATCCCTTCGCGACTGATGAACAGCTCGCAGCCCTTGGTGCACAGCGTGCAGAAAGTCTTGAGGTGTTGTTTACGGAAGCAGACCTCATCTCCATCCATGCACCCTCAACACCTGAAACACGCCATATGGTCAATGCGCAGCGCCTTGCGCTGGTCAAGCCGAATGTCATTCTCGTCAACACGTCCCGCGGACCATTGATCGACGAAGCTGCACTCATTGAGGCACTTGATAGTGGTCGTATTGGCGGTGTTGGACTTGATGTTTTTGAAACAGAGCCGCTGCCTGAAGGATCACGCCTGCGCAGTTTCGACAATGTTCTTCTCTCGCCGCATGTGTCCGGCATGGACAAAATGGCGGAGAGATTGGTTACGGAGCGCTGTGTCTCCAATATTCTTGAGTATTTCGCGGATCGTCCTGATGCGATCCGTCCATATGTCGTCAATCCTGAAGTGCTGAAAGGTTAAAACTCATGATAAAGCGTATCGAAGGGATTATCCCTGTAATGATCACGCCATTCGGCGCTGACGGCAAGATTGATTTTGCAGCGGTAGAACGTCTGGTCGATTGGTATATCGACAATGGCAGCGATGCCCTGTTTGCTGTTTGCCAGTCAAGTGAAATGCAATTTTTAAGCCTTGAGGAACGTGTCGCACTAGCCACATGCGTGGTCAAGGCTGCTGGCGGACGTATCCCGGTTATCGCATCAGGCCATGTCAGCGATACATTGGAAGAGCAGGCGGCAGAACTCAACGCCATCGCTCAAACCGGTGTAGATGGTCTGGTCCTGGTTACCAACCGGCTGGATGTGAAGCAGAAGGGCGGAAGCACCTTTATCGATGATCTTAAATGGCTTCTCGAGCAGCTTCCGCAAAATATGCCACTGGGTCTTTACGAATGCCCTGCGCCATTCCGTAGGCTGTTGAGTGATGATGAACTGACATTCTGCGCAAATTCTGGCCGTTTCAACATTCTCAAGGATGTTTCATGTGACCTTGAAACAGTTGCCCGCCGTGTTGAGTTGACCAAAGGCACATCTCTGGCGATTGTGAATGCAAATGCTGCCATTGCCCATGCCGCAATGAAGGCAGGTTCCCGTGGCTTTACCGGCGTTTTCACGAATATTCACCCTGACCTATACAAGTGGTTGCTTATTGATGGTGAAAAGCATCCCCAGCTTGCCAGCGAGCTGGCTGTTTTCCTTGCACTTGCAGCGATGGCGGAACCAATGGGCTATCCCAAGCTTGCAAAGCTTTATCATCAGCGTTTGGGAACATTCGAGAACATATCAAGCCGTACGATTACCTTCGATATCGTTGAACGGTTCTGGGCGCTGGAGGCGTTGATTGAGCATATTGAAACAGGCTCGGCACATTTCCGCGAGCGGATCGCGTCGTTGAAATAACAGTATCGGCGAAGAGTGCGTTTTCTTGCGCACACTTCGCCTTTTAAGCAACACAAACTCAGGGAGGAACCATGAAAATCTTGTGTTATCTGGAACGATATTTTGAGCGCATTCTGCTGACTGCCGCTCTTTTTACTATGGCTGGCGTTCTTTTTGCTCAGGTTATCATGCGCTATTTCCTGCGAGCACCGTTTTCCTGGTCAGAGGAATTGACGCGCTATGTTCTGGTCTGGACCGCTATTGTCGGCGTCAGCCTTGCGGTACGCGAACGCAAGAATATCAGCGTTGATTTTCTTCCCCTCATTTTAGGAGAGCGGAGCTACAGAATCTTTGCGATAATCGCGCATTTATGCGTGCTTTTTTTTAGTTATGTGATGATTTCATCGAGTATTCCCCTGATCCAGCGCCTTGCTGCGATCGGCCAGACATCACCTGCCTTGGGGATTCCGATGTGGATTGTCTATGCGGCTATTCCTGTTGGCTTTGGAATGACGTTCTTGCGTACTCTTCAGGCACTTTATGTCGATTTCATTTCTAAAAAAATTGAACTACCTGAACAGGGAGCCCTCTGATGTATCCCGCAATTGCTCTGATATCATTTTTCGCGCTTCTTCTTCTGACTGTACCGGTTGCAATCGCTCTGGGGTTCGGTGCCATTATTCCGGCCTGGTTCGGCGCACCGGTTAATACCGCGCAGACGGTTCGTACAATTGTTACTGCAATTGATTCTTTTCCTTTCCTGGCTGTTCCCCTGTTCATGATGGCTGGCGATCTGATGACGCAAGGTGGTCTGGCACGCAGATTGTTCAGTTTTGCAGATGCATCGATCGGGCGTCTCAATGGTGGCCTGGCTATTGCGACAGTTTTCGCATGCCTTCTCTTCGGCGCGATTTCCGGGTCTTCTCCAGCAACAGTGGCCGCAATTGGCGCAATGGCCATACCTCTGCTGACAAAGCAGGGTTATGATCTGCGTTTTGCAACCGTTCTGGTGACGTCAGCAGGTACGCTTGGCGTTATTGTTCCGCCCAGCATTCCGATGATTATCTATGGCATGTCTGCCAATGTATCAGTCAGTGCCTTGTTTATCGGCGGGGTATTACCAGCCTTGGTAATCGGCTCGCTATTGATGGGATATGCATTCTGGTACGGCACCAAGAACAAGGATATGATCACAACTTCCGCAGGACAGGTTTCTTACCTCAAGGCATTGCGCGAGAGCGTGTGGGCGCTTCTGGCTCCCGTTATCGTTCTTGGGGGCATCTATACCGGGGTGTTTACGCCTACTGAAGCGGCAGCCATTGCTGTGGCCTATAGTGCATTTGTTTCAGTGTTTGTGTTTCGTGAGCTGACACCACGAGGGGTCGTGAAAACTGTTGCCGGAACGGCGCTGACGATTGCCCCGATTCTCATTCTTGCGGGCACAGGCGCGGCAATCGGTCGAACGCTTAACCTTTTGGGGGTTCCGGATATGCTTGGTGCCTTGATTGGTGGTGCTGTATCCGGTCCATTGATGTTGCTTCTGGTCGTGAATGCAATGCTGCTGGTTGTCGGCATGGTTATGGAAACGATTGCAGCAATCATCGTCCTGACCCCGATCCTTCTTCCATTGATGACAGGTTTCGATATTGACCCGATTCATTTTGGCATGATTATGACTGTTAATCTTGCTATCGGCTTTATTACCCCGCCAGTAGGTGCAAATCTTTATATCGCCAGTGGATTGACGGGTCTTAGTGTCGTGAAAATTGTTCAGGGCTTGCTGGTGCCGCTTATTCTGCTGCTGATCGGTCTTGCTATCATTACCTATGTGCCGCAACTGACACTATGGCTGCCATCCGTAATTGGCGGTTAATATAACCATTATACCGGGGCAGGTTATTGTAACTCCTCCATCAACCAGCGACTGCTAGCCAGCCGCTGGTTTTTCTTTTGCTGCGTGAATGCGAGCAAACAAAAAAGATGTGGACTTCCCCGATTAGGGAGCGCTTCCAGGAAAAAGTTTACTATTACGTCTTTTGCCATCCAGGGGATGCCGTGACGCTTGAAATACTTCAAGCGCAATGGCTCAATCACTATCTGTCATCTTTGAACGCATACAGACCTCCAAATCAGCCGGGGTGTCTCATTTCCATTGCATGTGGGCAAAACCCGTTCACACGGACTAATTCAAGTTAATAAACAGGCATTCTTGCGTCAGAACTGTGATTTTGATCGTATTGGGTGTATGGGAACAAATCCGCGTGCGCAAAAGTGACTGCGGTTAACAAATATGGCAATCGCAACAGATTGCACTGATCGTAATCAGCTGACCGCAAGCTTTTGCATTTGGCTCTTTACTGGTGCTTCGAAAGCGAGAGTTTTGCCCTGGAGGGATCATGCTGGAAAAGCTGTTCAAATTGCAGGAACATGGAACATCGGTGCGAACGGAAGTAATCGCCGGTGTAACGACATTCCTGACCATGTCTTACATCATCTTCGTCAATCCTGATATTCTGTCTACAACTGGCATGGATCGAAATGCTGTTTTTGTAGCGACCTGTCTTGCGGCCGCTCTTGGCTCGATCATTATGGCGGTTGTTGCCAATTGGCCAATTGGTATGGCGCCCGGTATGGGGTTGAATGCTTTCTTTGCATTTACAGTCGTCGGTGCCATGGGCTTTTCCTGGCAGCAGGCGCTTGGAGCCGTATTTATCTCGGGTATTATCTTCCTGTTCCTGACTGTAACAGGTATCCGGCGATGGCTTATTGAAGGTATTCCTCATTCACTGCGAAGCGCTATTGCTGCCGGTATTGGTATGTTTCTGGCCCTGATAGGGTTGAAGAGCGCAGGTATTGTGGTTGATAATCCGGCAACGCTTGTAGGTCTTGGAGATCTGCGTGAAGCTGGTCCTCTGCTGGCTATTGCAGGTTTCTTCATTATTGCAGCACTGGATGCTCTTAAAGTCCGCGGCGCAATATTGATAGGTATTCTTGTCGTTACAATTGCATCGATTTCGATGGGCATTACCCAGTTTGGCGGGGTGTTCTCTGCTCCTCCGAGCTTGATGCCAACATTCATGCAGCTCGACATTATGGGGGCATTACATACTGGCATTTTGCATGTAATCCTTGTTTTTGTACTTGTAGAAGTGTTCGATGCGACCGGAACATTGATTGGTGTTGCCAAGCGTGGTGGCTTGATTGAACCTGGCAAGCCGAACCGTCTCGGTAAAGCTTTGTTTGCAGATAGCACTGCAATTCTTGGTGGCTCGCTGCTCGGAACGTCTTCCACGACCGCTTATGTCGAAAGCGCATCCGGTGTGCAGGCTGGTGGACGGACAGGATTGACTGCCCTTATTGTAGCGCTGTTGTTTCTTGCTGCTCTTTTCATTTCACCTCTGGCTGGCTCGGTTCCAGCTGTAGCAACGGCGCCAGCACTTGTTTACGTTGCATGCCTGATGATGCGTGAACTGGCTGAAATCAAGTGGGAAGAGATCACAGAGGCAGCACCTGCCGCATTGACCGCACTTGCTATTCCACTGACCTATTCAATTGCAAATGGTCTTGCATTTGGCTTTATCAGCTACGTCATACTGAAGACGGTGACGGGTAAGGTTCGTGAAGTTCATCTTGCCACGTGGATTGTCGCAGCATTGTTTGTAATCCGCTTTGCATTCTTTCCAGAATAACAAAAATGCCGGGGTAATATCCCGGCATTTTTATTTGGCTGAAGGAATTGCCCCAAACGGCTTTTTGAATGTTAAACTTTGTCGAGCAGATTACGCTTGTGCAGGCTCTGGATCAGGGCACGGATGCCGAAAGTCCATTCTGCACATTTATCAGTGCGATCAACCCAGTTAATCAGACGGCCAAGCTTTGGTGTTGAAATCTCGACCCGGTCGCCCACTTCATGAGTAAAGCCTTGACCCGCACCACGACGATCCTTGACAGGTGCAAACATGGTTCCCAGAAAAAGAACTGCACCATCTGGATATTGATGATTGCGGTTCATCATCTGTCCGGCAAGATTTTCAGGGTCGCGGCTGATAGCTTCCATCGGGCTTTCACCGGTCATCTCAAAACCGTCAGTGCCGTTGACTTTCAATGACAGCTTTAACTTTCGTAAGATATCCATGGTGAAGTCGCCATCAAAAAGACGAATGAAAGGACCAATCGCACAGGATGCGTTGTTGTCCTTGGCCTTTCCAAGCAAAAGTGCGGAACGGCCTTCAACATCACGCAGGTTAACGTCATTGCCCAATGTTGCCCCGACAATACGGCCATCGGATGCAACTGCCAGAACCACTTCCGGTTCTGGATTGTTCCATTGGGAAATTGGCAAAATACCAACGCTCGCACCACAGCCAACCGCAGACATAGGCTGCGATTTTGTGAAAATTTCTGCATCTGGACCGATGCCGACTTCAAGATATTGCGACCAGAGGCTCATTTCCTGAAGCAGCTTTTTCACCTGTGCCGCTTTTTCGGAACCGGCAGCCACACCACGCAAACTATCCCCGATGACAGGTGCAAGACGTTCGCGAACTTCCCGTGCACGGCTTGGGTCGCCTTTGGCCTGTTCTTCAATCACGCGTTCGAGCATGCTGTCAGCGAAGGTGACGCCTGCTGCTTTGATTGACTGTAAATCGATTGGCGCAAGCAATTCGCCTTTGTCACCGGAAAGATAGTCATCAAGTGCTCCCAGATCGGGAAAACGGGCGATGTCTTTGAGTTCTTTAACCAGTTCCTTGCGCTCGAGCAGACCAGAAACAGTGGCCGCCAGGCCAGACAGATCATGCACATGATTATTGACGACGAGAACCGGGCAGGGACCATTCTCAGCCTTTGACCATACACGGCCAATCAGGACGGCTGATGCACTGTCATCGGGTAGGATGATTGATGAGTTTAGATTAAGTTTGTCTTGCACGAGTAGCTCCTCCTGATTGGTTCTCATTTTATTCGTGTGCTCTAGCGTGGCGGATTTGAATCTGAAACTCTATCAAAGCCCAGTTCCAAAGTGATACGAATTTCAGATTCGCCACACCAGAGGGCAAAAACCATTGTAGGGTTGTCTGATAACCGTATATTGCCTTTTTGGGAACTGCTTTCTGCGCTATTGTTTTATTGGTCTTTTTAGATAACTCCGAAAGCCATTCGCTGCCGCAACTAGAATGATTTTAAGCCACTCTTTGATCTGGAAAACTGATCATTTCTTAAATGACTAAAAGAGGCTATGGAGCATTAAGTAATTATGAATCGGGATTCCAGCTTTTAACTGACATTGAAATAAAGCTGACGATAAGGCAATGCGATGGAGGAGCATATCATGTTCGGTGAAATCAGGCGTAACGAACAGCTGCCAGCGCGTATTGCCTCCGAACTTGTTCGTCAGATTAGCGAAGGTGGCTGGTTGCCGGGTCATAAATTGCCGACAGAGCATAATCTTGCGCAGAGTTTTGGTGTCAGTCGTTCAGTAATACGGGAGGCGATTGCTCAATTGCGCAATGAGGGCTTGATTGAGACACGACAGGGTGTTGGTGCTTTTGTCACAGAGCTAGACCGTCGCCATTCAATCCGTATCGAGCCGGAAACACTGGTAAATCGTGATAATTTCCGTAGCCTCTTTCAATTGCGTATGGCGCTTGAAATTGAAGCAGCAGGGCTTGCTTCGGTGCATCATACATCTGACGATTTGCATAAGCTCGATCAGGCATTGTCCGAGATGACCGGCAGCGAGAAATGGTCTGATGATGGTATTGCAGCTGACCTTACATTTCACCGGGTGCTTGCTGGCGCCACGCATAATGAATATTTCCCTCTTGTGCTGGGCTTTATTGCCGAACGTATCAGTCAGGCTATTCGCGCAGCACGTGCACGCGCTGTGCTGGAAGAAATTGTTGAAATAACGATTGCCGAACATGTTGCCATTCGCGATGCAGTGGCTGCGCGTGATCCGCTAAAAGCGCGTGAAGTGATGCGCAACCATGTTGTGGGTGCTGCAAGCCGCGTTAATCTTCAGCTTGAAACATTCTGAGGCCCGAAGCACTCTGAGGCCAGAAACATTCTGAGGATTGAGAGCATGAATATTGTTGTTATGGGTGTTTCCGGTTCGGGAAAGTCAACTATCGGCGACAAGCTTGCAGAAGCGTTAGATTTGCCTTTTCTGGAAGGTGATAGTCTGCATCCTCAATCCAATGTCGATAAAATGATGGCAGGGGTTCCCTTGCAGGATGAAGATCGGTGGCCTTGGCTGGACCAGATTGGAGAACGGATCGCTGCTGCCAAAGGTGGCATTGTTGTGTCATGTTCAGCGCTTAAGAAAACCTATCGTGAGCGGATGCGCGCTGCTTCCGGCGGAGTGCTGATATTTGTCTTTCTGGATGGAAGTTTTGAACTGTTGCACCAGCATATGGGCCAACGTACTGGCCATTTCATGCCTGTGAAAATGCTGGAAAGCCAGCTTGCAACGCTTGAAAGCCCAGTTGGCGAGCCTTTGGTTTTCCGGGCAGATATTGCAGATCCCGTTGATAAAATCGTGGCTGAAAGCATCGAGTGGATTCGCGCTCTGAAAGGCGGATTACTTTAGAGCGCGTTTCGATCTGATTGAATCAGATCGGGGCTCTAAAGTCTTTGTATTTGAAGCATAATCTTATCGATCCTCGTTTAACTCCGGTCGGATTATGCTCTAAAACTATAAGAACACCTCTTTTATATCGGACGCTCACAAGTCTGAACGCCCGATATGAGAATGAAAGTGCATTCCTGAAAACGGTTTTTATATTTGAGCTATGCTCTAATTCTCTGTCCGGCGACCATCAGCACCGAAAATATGCACTTTTTTTGCTGATGCGCCAATCTTGACCACTTCATCGATTGCATGTTCTGAGCGGCCCTGCACACGGAAAATCAAAGGCTTGCCATCAGTGAGTGAGCTATGAATGTAGCTTTCTGCACCGACCAGCTCGATTGCTTCAATACGAACCGTAGCATTAAAGCCATCAGCATCTGCCTCACCATTTTCAATCATATAGATGTCTTCCGGGCGCACACCAAAAGTATAATGATCGGAAGGGAGTGGCACAGCTTTGCCCGGTTGCCAGACGTTGTTTTCACCGCTTTCGAGCAGATTCATCGATGGTGAACCGATAAATGTAGCAACGAAAGTGGAAGCCGGCTTCTCGTAGAGTTCAATTGGCGTGCCAACCTGTTCGATATTGCCGGCATTGAGCACCACCAGACGATCTGCCATGGTCATGGCTTCCATCTGGTCGTGGGTTACATAAACGCTTGTTGTGCCAAGTGAACGTTGCAAACGTTTGATTTCAACGCGCATCTGCACGCGAAGTTTAGCATCTAGGTTTGAGAGCGGCTCATCGAAAAGAAATGCGGATGGTTCGCGGACAATTGCACGCCCCATTGCAACGCGCTGGCGTTGACCACCGGAAAGCTGGCGTGGTTTGCGATCAAGAAACTGCTCGATTTCGAGTGCTTGTGCAGCTTTGGCGATGCGACGTTCGATTTCGTCTTTTGGTGTTTTGCGGTTTTTCAGACCATAGGCAAGATTATCGCGCACGGACATATGCGGATAGAGTGCATAGTTCTGAAATACCATTGCGATGTCGCGTTCGGCAGGTTCCACGTCATTTACAACGCGGTTGCCGATAGAAATCGTGCCGTCAGTAATATTTTCAAGCCCTGCAATCATGCGAAGAAGTGTGGATTTGCCACAGCCCGATGGACCAACGAGAACGACGAATTCGCCATCCTGAATATCCAGCGAGACGCCTTTGATGACTTCAACACCGCCGCCATAGCTCTTGCGGACATTATCAAGAGTGATCTTGCTCATTATTTTTCCGTTTCCACGAGACCTTTTACGAACCAGCGCTGCATCAACACAACAACGAGGATCGGCGGTATGATTGCCAGAATAGCTGTAACCATGACGTAGTTCCACGGTGTGGACGCATCAGCGAAATCGACCATACGGCGAAGGCCGATAATGATCGTATTCATTTTTGCATCATTGGTGACAAGCAGTGGCCATAGATACTGGGTCCAGCCATAGATGAATAGAATGACGAAGAGGGCAGCAATATTGGTCTTTGACAGCGGCAGCAGAATGTCGCGCATGAAGCGGAGCGGCCCTGCATTGTCAATACGTGCAGCTTCTACCAGTTCGCCGGGAATGGTGAGGAAGAACTGCCGGAACAGGAAAGTTGCTGTTGCCGAGGCTATCAAAGGCAAGGTCAGGCCTGCATAAGTATCGATCAGGCCCAGATCGACGATGACCTTGTAAGTTGGCAGGATGCGCACTTCCACGGGCAGCATCAGCGTAACAAAGATCATCCAGAAGAAGAACATGCGGCAGGGAAAGCGAAAGAATACGATCGCAAATGCTGACATGAAGGAGATGATGATTTTGCCGATAGCAATCACCATTGCGACCACGAAGGAATTCCACAAAAGCCGTTCCAGACTGACGCCGACGACACGTTCGACGCCACCGAAAATGGCTTCGTTGTAGTTTTCCAGCATATGTCCACCGGGCACCAGTGGGATCGGAGGGCGAATGATCTGGCCCGATGTCATGGTGGAGGCGACGAAGGTGTAATAAATCGGAAAGGCAACAGCTATGATTCCGATGATCAGGATCAGGTGGCCGAACAGATTTGAGATTGGACGTTTTTCAATCATGCTCGCCTCACTCACGAATAATGCACGCGCTTCTCAATGAAGCGGAACTGGAATGCGGTTAGCGCGATAACAATGATCATCAGAATAACCGACTGCGCCGATGAAGAGCCAAGGTTGAGATTGACGAAGCCGTCATTATAAACCTTGTAGACGAGGGTTTCGGTTGCTTTGGCAGGGCCGCCGCCGGTAACGGAATGAATGATGCCGAACGTATCGAAAAAGGCATAAACCGTGTTGACCACCAGCAGGAAGAAAGTTGTAGGCGCAAGAAGCGGGAAAACAATCGACCAGAAACGGCGCGCGCCGCGTGCGCCATCAATGGCTGCCGCCTCAATAAGCGATTTCGGGATTGCCTGAAGGCCTGCAACAAAAAACAGAAAATTATAGGAAATCTGTTTCCAGGCGGCTGCACCCACAATCATCGCCATAGCCTGATTGCCATTGAGCAAAGGATCCCATGCAAAACCCGCGCTACGCAGCATATAGGCAAGGGTGCCCATGGCAGGGTTAAACATGAACAGCCAGAGCATGCCGGCAACAGCCGGTGCAACAGCATAAGGCCAGATCAGAAGTGTACGATAAAGGGTCTTGCCACGAATGACACGGTCCGCAGCAGTTGCAAGCAATAATGCTGCGCCCATGGCAACAAATGCGGTCAGAAGGTTGAAGACAATCGTTACCTGAACCGAGTGCAGGTAATTCGGGTCAGACAGAACATTGGTAAAATTTGCCAATCCAACAAATGTTGATTTCAGTCCGAAGGCGTCTTCACGCATGAAGGATTGATAGATTGCCTGACTTGCTGGCCAGAAAAAGAAGATCACAGTCAATATGATCTGCGGTGCCAGCAGAAAATAGGGCAAGATCTTGTTTGGAAACGTGACATTCTGCACGGGAATTTCCTTACTAAGAGCAGTGCCGCCAGACCCTTTGAGGGAAGGCGGCACGCTTTAGTTCATCAGATTATTGTGCGGCGGCAATCGCTTCGTTTGCACGCTTTACAGCATTGTCGAGCGCAGTCTTTGCATCCTGTTTACCGCCAAGCATCGCTTCATATTCTTCGTTGAGAATATCACGAACCTGAGGCAGGTTGACGAGGCGGACACCTTTGGAGTTTTCCGTTGGCGCCTTGCCCATCATCTGGAGGATCGGTGTTTCACGGCCCGGGTTCTTTTCATAGAAGTCCGAATTCTTCGTTGCTTCATAAGCAGCCATTGTCACAGGCAGATAACCGGATTTCTCATGCAGTTTCTGCTGGATATTGGTCTGTGAAAGGAAGTTGAAGAACTGGGCAATGCCTTTATATTCGTCATCGCTGAGACCAGCAAAAACCCAAAGGCTTGCACCACCCGGAATGGTGTTCTGTGGGCCATGACCTTCATAATAAGGCAGCTGGCCAATACCATAATTCATACCCGATTTGACCACATCACCGAGACCACCCGAAGATTCCGTCAACATCGCGCATTCGCCGGAAGTAAAGAGCTGTTTGGCTTCCGAAGTGCGGCCGCCATAGCGGAAAGTTCCGTCCTTGGCGAGATCGGCAATTGCCTGAAAATGCTCTACAAAAATCGGTTCATTGATCTTGAGTTCAACGTCTGTGCCGCCAAGACCATTTTCATTGGTGCCGTATGCGACATTGTTCCAGGCAGAGAAATTTTCGGTCTGGATCCAGGTCAGCCATGTCGATGTGAAACCGCAAGGGGAAGCACCGCTTGCCTTGATTTTCTTGGCAGCTTCAAAAACTTCCGGCCATGTCTTTGGCGGGGTATTTTCGTCAAGACCAGCTTTCTTGAAAGCATCCTTATTGTAATAAAGGATTGGTGAAGACGAATTGTATGGGAATGACAGCATGGTGCCGTCCGGTTTGGAGTAATAAGCTACGATGCCCGGCAAATACTGCGACTTGTCGAATTTGTATCCACCCTTTTCAAGCACATCAGCTGCAGGAACGACTGCACCTTCAGCCGCCATCATGACACCGCTGCCGGCATCAAAAACCTGAATAATTGCAGGAGGTTGCTTGGAACGAAATGCGGCAATGCCTGCATTGAGTGTTTCCGGGTAGCTGCCCTTGTAGACAGGAACGATCTTGTATTCGCTCTGGCTTTCATTGAACTCATTTGCCAGTTCATTGACCATTTCGTTATTTGCGCCAGCCATACCGTGCCACCAGCTTAGCTCGGTCTGTGCAAAGGCTTGTGAGCCAAGGGTGAGGGCAAGGGCGCCAGTCAGCGCTGAAGTTGTGATCAGACGGGTAAGCATATTTCCTCCTCAGGAAACGCGGTTTCGTGAACGTCAAGAACGGATTCGATCCACTCTCTCGGTTCCGATACCTGCATTATGGTTATTACACTTATATGACTGCAATTTCGTTTTGGATCAACTTTTACTCCCAATAATAGAATAAATCCGAAAATGATAATGGTGGAAAGGAAAAAAAACGAAAAAGAAACGATAATTATGGGGAGAAGATGTGGATAGCGCCAGTATTTGCAGCTTTAAATGAAGCGATAGAGTTTTTGGCGGAGCCCGCTGCGTTGCAAGGCAAAGGTATTTTTAAGTGCTGACAAAACTGTGTTTATAATCCATGCATAGATAAAACATAAAGGATGTCACGGGCTTGTGTGTTAGCAAGAATCCCAATTATGTGGATTACAATGTTTTGCGGGCTGGTAAATTCATCAGTGAATATGTGAGAGCTCGCATAGGCATATTGGTAACAAAGCGCTAAGCGATTTTTAAGTCGCATGACGGAGTATTTATGCCCATTCGTGCTGACTGGAATGCAGCCTCGTTGGCTGCAAAGCTTTATTCCAGAACATGGAGAAAGGATGAACCGGGTGGTGTCATCATTGGTTTTGACCCGGATGGCGTAAAATTTGCCTATGCAGGAGGGCTGGAAAGCCTCTCCACCGGTATTCCCTTTACCGCAAATACGGTTGTTCGCTACGCATCCATCACCAAGCATATTTTCTGCACAATGCTTTTGCGTCATTCTGATCTGGTTGGTCTGAATGATCGCATCGGTGATCACTTGCCTGAATTACAGGCACCACTTGGTGATGTGACTATCGCTCGTGCGCTGGATATGACGGGGGGATTGCCTGATACACGTGAGTGCCTGACATTGTTAGGCCTATCCATATATTCGCATACAAGTGCAGAAAGCCTGATAGAGTTTCTATCATCGCTCACACGGCTCAATTTCTGTGAAGGCACTGAAATTTCCTACTCGAATACCGGATATCGGCTTGTGGAAGCTGCCTTGGAACGTAAGGGCGTGTTTTTTAAAGATTTTGTCTGCTCAGAGATAAATCAGCCATTCAATATCTTTATGGATGCGCCCGACGAATGGGCAGATACAGTTAAAGGACTTATGCCCGGCTACTGGAAATCTGGTGATAAATGGCTGCAAAGCAGTGCCGGATTGCATCTTTCTGCATCGGGCAGTGTGGCTGGAAGTGGTATGGCGCTTACAAAATGGGCGCAGGCTCTTTTGGCAGGAGAAGGCGCACTGAGCGGTGTACTTTCTGAACTTTCTGCCGAGCATTTTTTGAGTGACGGACGACCAACAGGTTATGGTCTTGGTCTGCGCTCGAGCGAAATTGATAGCAAGCAGTTTGTTGGTCATGGTGGATCGCATCCGGGCTATCAAAGCTATTTCCTCCTCGATCCAGCTGAAAAAACCGGTATGATTGTTGTCTGCAATCGTGAAGATGCAGATACATATAGAATTGCTCGTGATTGTATGGCTGCCCTTAACGGGCTTTCACTGCCTGAGCGGGCCTCTTTTATTGATGATGGATTATATGTCGCCGATACAGGCCCATTCTGGCTGGAGATGCGTGGCGGTGTTGCAAGCTTTCTGGGAGCCGATGATCCGCTTTATGATATCGGTGACGGATGGGTTTCTTCTTTGTCTTCATCATCTCCGATCAGGCTGCGCTGGGACGGAGAAGCATTGCAAGGCGAAATCGGCCATGTGACACGTGAACTGCGTCCAGTGCAGGCAAAACCAGTCGGCAATGAGTTTGATGGATATTGGAATGCATCACTCTTTGGTGCATCCTTCACTGTCGATAACGGACATATCATTATGGGCATTGGGCCAGTGCGTCAGGTCATGCCACTTGAAGATCTGGGTAAAGGACGGGCTTTGTTTACATTGCAGGATGGACCTTGGCGCCGTCGTATCTGCATTCACCTTTTAGGTGAAAACAGGCTGGAACTGGTTCTCAACCGCAGTCGTGTAATCGAATATCAGCGTTGAAAGCGCTTTATTGTGTTATTTTCGGAAAATGATTCCGATAATGACTTGAATGGAGTGAGCCAATGCTGGAACAGATGATCGATCAGGGTGCCGGTCGTGAACCCGCCGATATCGTGTTGAAAGGTGGCCGCTTTTTCGATCTTGTAACCGGAGAACTGGTTGAAAGCGACATTGCAATCTGCGGTGATCGCATTGTGGGAACATTTGGTACTTACCACGGCAAGCAGGAGATAGATATTAGCGGACGCATTGTTGTGCCGGGATTTATCGACACGCATCTGCATATCGAGTCTTCGCATATCACGCCGCATGAATTTGACCGTTGTGTATTGCCGCAAGGTGTTACCACCGTCATCTGCGACCCGCATGAGATTGCCAATGTGCTTGGCGCTGAAGGGCTGAAATATTTCCTTGATAGTTCGCTTGAGACCATCATGGATATTCGTGTTCAGCTTTCAAGCTGCGTACCGGCAACCCATATGGAAACATCTGGTGCAAAACTTCTTATTGATGATTTGCTGCCCTTTGCCGAACACCCAAAGGTGATCGGCCTTGCAGAATTTATGAACTTCCCCGGCGTATTATCCAAAGACCCGGAATCTATGGCGAAGCTTGAAGCCTTTCAGGGACGCCATATCGATGGTCATGCCCCTCTTTTGCGTGGGCTTGATCTGAATGCTTATATTGCCGCCGGTATCCGAACCGAACATGAGGCCACGAGTGCTGAAGAAGCGCTTGAGAAAATGCGTAAAGGCATGCATGTATTGGTGCGTGAAGGCTCGGTGTCTAAAGATCTTCATGCCCTGATGCCGATCATAACTGAACGCCATTCGCAATTTCTGGCATTGTGCACCGATGATCGTAATCCGCTTGATATCGCCGATCAGGGGCATCTTGATTATCTCATTCGCACAGCTATTGCCGGTGGTGTTGAGCCGCTTGCAATCTATCGCGCAGCGAGCATATCCGCAGCCCGTGCTTTTGGTCTGTTTGATCGCGGTCTGGTTGCGCCCGGGCAGCGGGCCGATCTCGTAGTCATTGATAGTCTTGAAGCCTGTAACGCTGAAATTGTATTTTCTGCGGGCAGGCTGGTTTGCGAAGAATTATTTGCAAAGCGCAACCCGGTTGCCGAAGTTGGTCGCAACAGTGTGAAAGCGCCAAAGGTCAGTGCATCAAATTTCAGATCGCAGTCAAATAGCGGCAAAACCCGGGCTATCGGCATTGTTCCCGGAAAGATTATTACCCAAAGCCTGGAGTTTGATTTGCATGTCGGTCCCCATGGTGTGGAGCCGGATATTGAGCGCGATGTTGTGAAAATCGCAGTCATTGAGCGGCACGGCAAGAATGGCAATATCGCTACAGGCTTCGTGCATGGTTTTGGTCTGAAAGCCGGCGCCATCGCTTCGACTGTCAGTCATGACAGCCATAATATTTGCGTGGTCGGCGTTTCAGATGAAGATATTGCGGCCGCAGCCAATCGGCTGGGTGAAATCGAAGGCGGTTTTGTTGTCGTCCGGGATGGAAAAGTGCTTGCGGAAATGCCTTTGCCAATTGCGGGGCTGATGAGTGCGCAGCCTTATGAAGCCGTGCGCGAACAATTACGTGCTCTTCGTCATGCGGCAGAAGAACTGGGCTCTGTGCTCGAAGAGCCATTCCTTCAATTGGCCTTTATCGCTTTGCCAGTTATTCCGCATCTGAAAATCACCGATCGCGGGCTTGTCGATGTGGACAGGTTTGAATTTGTTGGCAATTGAACGGACTGAGTTCATCGTCATAATTGCATTAATTTATTTTGCTAGTGCGCTGGTGAAAACCGGATTTTTGATATGCAGTTTTTGAATAGTTTTGATTTCTACCCGTTTCTCGATACCGTTGTAAGTTTTACTGCTGCCTTCATTTTTGGCACAATGATTGGTGCTGAACGTCAATATCGCCAGCGAACTGCGGGGTTGCGGACCAATGCGCTGGTCGCACTCGGATCGGCAGCTTTTGTCGATCTGGCGGCACGTCTCGCAGGCAATGCGGAAGCTTTACGCGTCATTGCGTATGTCGTGTCTGGCGTCGGTTTTCTGGGTGCCGGTGTGATCATGAAAGAGGGCATGAATGTACGCGGCCTTAATACGGCTGCAACACTTTGGTGTTCGGCGGCGGTTGGCGCATGTGCAGGCACGGATATGCTGGCGGAAGCAGCATTATTGACGCTTTATGTTTTGCTGGGAAATACATTGCTTCGCCCACTGGTCAATCTCATTAATCGCATACCGATTGATCAACAGGCGCTTGAACAGACCTATGAGGTGCGGGTGATTGCGACCCACAAGGTCATGGAGGAAATGCGCGAACTTCTTGCCGAGAAGCTGGATGAGGCAAAATATCCGGTTGGCGATGTGGAAATTACGGATCGTAATACGGAGACAGTTGAAATTCTTGCAACTCTTGTCAGCACATCGATTGACCCGGAGGAAATAAACGCAGTCACTCAATTTATGGAAAAGCAGCCGGGCGTGTTTTACGCAGGTTGGGAAGGCAGTTCAAAAGATTGATTATCGATCAATCCGCGTTGATAAAATGATTGAAGACATGGTGCGCTCGACTCCTTCAAGCGCTCCGATTTTGTCGAGCACAATATCGAGTTCCTGAATTGATGGTGCTTCAACAATTACAATCATATCGAAATGACCGCTGACAGAGTGCAACATACGCACAGCCATAATTCCGCGCAATGCTGTTTCAACTTTTGGTGCGAGCTTCGGTAGCGCTGTCACCAATACATGCGCACGCACCAGATCACGCTCGAATTCAGAAGCTACTCGAACGGTGTAGCCCTCAATCACGCCTCGTTTTTCAAGCTTTTCCAGCCTGCTTTGTATGGTCGTACGCGATACACCCAGCCGTCTCGCAAGGTCGGCGGTGGATGCACGTGCATTTTCACGTAGCAGGGCGATAAGGGCAAGATCGGCATTTGTCGTCATAATGCATATTAATTACGTCATTTTGTATAAATAAACAATGTGAAATCGTCAGTTTATACGCTTCTTTTCGCCGAAATTTATGAGATTCTTTATCTATTGAAATTGCATGAACCAAGGGGAAAAATATGAAAGAGATCGTTGTTGTAGGCGCGGGAAAAATTGGCGCGACCATTGCCGATCTACTGGCTTCAACTGGTGATTATGCTGTAACGGTTGTCGATCGTTCGCAGACACAGCTTGATGCGCTGGACACTGGCGCAACAGTCAAGACACAGGCGCTCGACATTGCAGATGCGCAGGCGCTTGAAGCCGTTCTGGCTGGCAAGTTTGCCGTTCTGAGTGCAGCTCCGTTTCAGCTTACCACGATGATTGCTGAAGCTGCTGCCAAAACCGGCGTGCATTATCTCGATTTGACTGAGGATGTTGCCAGCACCAAGCGCGTTATGGAGCTGGCGAAAAATGCCAAAACCGCTTTCATTCCACAATGCGGCCTTGCTCCGGGTTTTATTTCGATTGTGGCCTATGATCTTGCAAAACGCTTCGACACGCTTGAAAACGTGCGTATGCGTGTTGGTGCTCTGCCAGAATTTCCGTCCAATGCTCTTAACTATAACCTGACCTGGAGCACTGACGGCCTGATTAACGAATATATTGAACCGTGTGAAGCTATCGTCAATGGTCAATTGACCAAGGTGCCAGCTCTTGAAGAGCGTGAAGAATTTTCGCTGGATGGTGTAACCTATGAAGCGTTCAATACTTCGGGCGGTCTGGGCACATTATGCGATACACTTGAAGGCAAGGTTCGTACACTCAACTATCGCACGATCCGTTATCCGGGTCATGTTGCCCTGATGAAGGCATTGTTGAACGATCTTGGTTTGCGTCATCGCCGTGAAGTGCTCAAGGATATTTTTGAAAACGCCCTGCCAAGCACATTGCAGGATGTTATCGTGATCTTCGTTACTGTATCAGGCATGAAAAACGGTCGTCTGGTTCAGGAAACCTATGCAAACAAGGTTTATGCCAATCAGGTTGGCACAATCGTGCGTTCAGGCATTCAGATCACCACTGCTTCGGCAATTTGTGCCGTGCTTGATATGCTCGCCAAGGGGGAAATTGCCCAGAAAGGCTTTGTTCGTCAGGAAGACATTACACTGGATGCATTTCTCGCAAACCGCTTTGGAAAAGCCTATGCTCAGGAAGATCACGCGACGCGTCTTGTTGCCTGAAAGCACCTTTAAGGCCACATCAGACCCGTTGCGTTTACTGCGCAACGGGTTACTTTGCATTGAATATAACCACAAAGTTGCTATTGAATTTGTATGATTTTACGGGCAATCCGAACCGGGACTTCATAAGAAATTCACGACTACAAATGAAATAGGGAAGCGATGTTCAAGACAATTCTAATGGCCGGTCTGGCCTCTGTCGTTCTTGCCATGCCTGTACAGGCAAAGGATTGGAAAGAAATCCGTATTGCCAGTGAAGGCGCTTATCCACCCTTCAACTACATGTCGCCAGACGGCAAGCTGATTGGCTTTGACATTGATATTGCAAATGCACTTTGTGAAGCGATGGAAGCCAAATGTGAAATCGTTGCCAATGACTGGGACGGCATGATCCCCGGCCTTCAGGCCAATAAGTTTGATGCAGTGATTGCATCCATGGCAATTACCCCTGAGCGCGAAAAGCAGGTGGCATTCTCGGAACGTTATTACACAACACCACTCGCAGTTGTGGTTCCGAAGGACACGGATATTACCTCGCTGGAGCCTTCAGCATTTGATGGCAAAACTGTTGGTGCGCAGGCTGGCACGACACAGGGCAATTACGCCGATGATGTTTATGGCAAAGCCGGTGCGGATGTGAAGCTTTATCCGACCGCTGATGAAGCCAATGCCGATCTTGAAAATGGCCGAATTGATGCGATTGCCGCTGACAAGTTTCTGGCTGCTGATTGGCTGAAGAAGCAGGGCGCTGATTGCTGTAAGTTCCTTGGCGATATTCCGGGCTCGGAAACCAAGATTTCTGTTGCCTTGCGTCAGGGTGACGATGATTTGCGTGAACAGTTTAATGCGGCGATTAAAAAGATTCGCGACAACGGCACTTATGAAACAATCCGCAAAAAGTATTTTGATTTTGACATTTATTGATCGAAAATAAGTGACTTGTAAAAGTTTCGCTATTTTGATGTATGAAAATGCGCATCGGCAGACCGTCAATGCGCATTTTCATTTTATGAAATAGCTCGGGGATACCATGCAGCAACAAGATGTCATCGTTCTGGGTGCGGGTATCATCGGGGTTTCGGCAGCGCTTCATTTGCAAGCGCGAGGTCGCTCAGTCACATTGGTCGATCGCAAAGGTCCGGGGCAAGGCACAAGCTTTGGTAATGCGGGTTTAATTGAGCGTTCAAGCGTCATTCCCTATTCCTTCCCTCAAGGGTTTGCTACGTTGCTGCGCTATGCCCTGAACCGTCGTTGCGATGTGCGTTATGATCCACTCTACATCCCCCGTATCGCCCGCTGGCTATTTGCGTATTGGCGTGAATCGTCGCCAGAGCGCTTGAAAATCGCAACAGAGGCCATGTTGCCGCTGATTGAAGCGAGCGTTCGCGAGCATGATGCACTTATTGCACAGGCCGGTTGTGAACGACTTGTGCGTTCACAGGGCTGGATTGAAGTCTTTCGCAATGAAGCTGCATTTAACGCAGCTATACAACGCCTGCCACAGTTACAACGCTTTAATCTTGCCTATGATGTTCTGGATGCTCAAGCGCTCAAACAACGCGAAACAGCACTGGGAGATGTTGCCGGCGGCATTCACTGGCTTGATCCGAAAACCATTGTTAATCCGGGTGGTCTGGTGCAAGCCTATGCTGATCTGTTTCGCTCGAATGGTGGCAGATTTGTTCATGGCGATGCAGAAACGCTGACAGAAAGTGCAAATGGCTGGCAAGTCACGACACAGGAAGGTCTCACCTTTGCGCGTGAGGTTGTTGTAGCACTTGGTCCGCAATCGGGCCTGATTTTCCAGAAATGTGGTTATCCAATACCGCTTGGTATCAAACGCGGCCATCATATGCATTTTGAAATGCAGGATGGTGAACGCCTCGGTCATACAGTGGTCGATGAAGAAGCCGGTTATGTGCTTGCCCCGATGGTGCAAGGTGTTCGGCTTTCAACCGGTATTGAATTTGCATCGCCCGATGCTCCTGCCAGCTTTATCCAACTCAAACGCGCCGAAAAAATTGCCCGGCGTCTTGTGCCGCAACTGGGCGGACCCCTGGAAACAAAACCCTGGTTGGGCTTGCGCCCATGTTTGCCGGATATGCGGCCGGTGATTGGACCTGCTTCACGCCATAAAGGGCTATGGTTTGATTTTGGACATGCGCATCATGGTCTCACACTTGGTCCGGCGAGTGGTCGTCTGCTGGCTGAGATGATGAGCGGCGAGAAAACATTTACTGATCCAGCTCCTTATTCAGCAAATCGGTTTCTATAATCATCTTCGATTTTTGACTGGCGGTCTTGTCAGATGCGCCAATGCAGGGTTATCAATCATGTCCCATCACATCCGCGTTTAGCGGGAAAACGATCCGGAAAAAATCTCGTGAAAATGAAGCTTTTAGGCCGTACAGGCCTCAATGTTACTGAAATTTGCCTTGGTACCATGACCTGGGGTGTCCAGAACACTGAAAACGACGCGCATGAACAGCTCGATTTCGCAGTCGATGCGGGTGTCAACTTTATCGACACTGCCGAAGGCTACGCAGTTCCTATGAGCCGGGAAAGCTATGGGAAAACTGAAAGCTATATCGGTAGCTGGTTCAAAAAATCTGGTAAACGTGAGAGTGTCATTCTTGCCAGCAAGATTGCTGGTGGAGGTCGTCAGGAATGGATTCGCGATGGTGCCAAGCCAAGCCGTGCAAGTGTCGCCGAGGCAATTAACGATAGCCTGAAACGTTTGCAGACCGATTATATTGATCTTTATCAAATTCATTGGCCATCGCGTCCGCACTACCATTTTGGTCAAGGATGGGGTTTTGATCCGTCTCATGTTGATCCTCAGGCTGAACGTGAGCAGATTCATGATGTTTTGCTGGGGCTTGATGATGCGGTTCGTGCAGGCAAGATCCTTCACGTAGGTCTTTCCAATGAAACGGCTTGGGGCACGATGCAGTGGTTAAAGATTGCGCAGGAGCATCATTTGCCGCGAATGGCATCTATACAGAATGAATATGGTCTTTTGCAGCGTGAATTTGATCATGACATGGCTGAAGTATCACTGTTTGAAGACGTTGGTTTGCTAGCTTATTCGACGCTTGCTGCGGGTGTACTGACCGGAAAATATCTCAATGGAAAGGTTCCTGAAGGTTCACGGGCTTCTGTGACGGATGGGGGGCTTTGGCGCGATAGTTCCTATTCAGAGCCTGTAATTCGCGCATATATTGATGTCGCCAAAAAGCACGGTCTTGATATTGCGCAGATGGCGATCGCATTTTCTTTATCACGGCCTTTCATGACGTCTGTGATTATTGGTGCGACCTCGATTGAACAGCTCAAGGTCAATATTGCAGCAAGTGAAGTGATGTTATCAGCCGAAGTACTGGCCGACATAGAAAAGATCTATCGCTCTTATCCGCGCCCGCTTTGAGGAACAATAGCCAGCCATATGTTTTGTGGCTGGCTTAGCCTTTCAGATATATGTCGTGTTTTAAATGCCATTGGTCGATTGGCGTATGACTTGATGAGCTCACGATTACCAGATGGTCGAACCTTAGTTTTCGGCCTGAAAGCTCTTTGGCAAGGCGCTTCATCTCAGCCTGTTTGAATTCAGAATCTTCAACACCATAGGCTAGTGAGACATGCGGCAGGAAACTTTTCAAACCGGCATCGCGGGATATTTCAAGGGACTCTTGTTTCAAGCGCATCAGGACAGGGGTCTTTTCGAGCGCCGCATAAAAAGACCGAAAATAGCTTTCATTTCCAGTTACGTTTTCAATCTGAAGCTCGAGCGGTTTACGTCCTATTGCAAGACGTATCACCTGAGGCAAAAGTTCTTCCGCCGAACACTTCATATCAGGCACAAGCGTTACATGCGGCTCAAATTGTGGGGTATTAAAGCGCTGGCTTAAATTCCGTATGATTTCTTTAAGAAAAACAAGATCATCATATGCTGGAGACAGCCAAATGGAGTGATCAGGCATTTAGGGTATTTTTCCGTTTGTAACATTCTCATTTTTAAGAGGCCGCACACTTCCACGCAGGATAAGCGGCGTGTCAATCATCACCATTTGTGGAGGCAAATTGGGTTTGTTTTGGCGTTCATCAAGCATACGCACAATTTCAACCGAGAGACGCTCGGCATTTTGATCAAAAGTGGTCAGACGATAAGCGCCCCATCGTGCTTCTGCGACATTATCGAAGCCAATGACAGACAGGTCTTCCGGGATTGAGAGATTAAAGACATCGCGTGCACAATCCATCAACCCGAATGCCATTAGGTCATTGACGCAAAATACGGCTTCAACACGGTCCCGTTCGCTAAGCAGAAGTGAAGCAGCCGCAAAGCCTCCATCGTAATCTGTCAGTTCTCCACGTTGTATACTCACGTCAAGGCCAATGGTTTTGGCTCGTGTAATATAAGCTTCTTCACGTTCCAGCAGATTAGGGCTACGAACATTCGACGTAACAAGTCCAAGATGCTTGATGCCGCGTGCGGCAAATACATCAACGGCTGTTTCTGCTGCCTGGCGATTATTAATCCTGATATGATCAGGCCCATCTTCATTGCGACCGACGACGATTAATGTCTGTCCGTTGCGCTGCGCCAGTTCGATAAAAGACGATGATGGCATGCCGGATAAAACAACAGTCGCTTCTGCGCGATAACGTAGCAATGTCTGGTGTGCTGCAGAAAGATTTTCACCATGCTGCCCAGTCGGGATCAGTACAGGCACGCTGCCACGTGCAGTCAGACGGCGGGAAAGAGCTTCAATCTGGCGTGAGCGAAATGGACTTGCCGGGTCGGCAGCTATCATGCCTACGATGTGACTGCGTTTGGCGAGCAAGCCACGCGCCAGATCATTGACCTGATAACCAAGCTTTTCAGCCGCTTTCAACACTTTTTCACGGGTTGATGGCGAGACACTGGCACCGGGCGTGAAGGTTCGTGAAACTGCCGAACGCGATACACCTGCTTCCACCGCGACTTCATGAGCACTGATGAAACGTGGCTGGTTTTCGGGAAGTTCGTCCTGAAAACAATCTTTGTCGGTCATCATTATCGACCTACTTTTGAGAGAACGTCGGCGCGCAGAAAACGCTCGACCACGAACATGAATGCAATGGATGGCACCAGCAGAATCAGCGCACTGATCGATGCGATTTGATAGTTGCCGCCCGAGCTTGCTGTATAAAGCATCAGTGGCAATGTTGTAATATCAGGCGCACCTACAAAATATGTTCCTGTGAATTCATCGAGAGATTCAAGAAATACAAAGATAGCGCTGGCAAGCAGTCCCGGCGCTGCAATTGGCAATGTGATGTGAAAAAAAGTTTTAATGGCCGAAGCCCCCATGGAACGTGCTGCTTCCTCCAGCTCGCGGTCAATCGCGGAAAAAGCAGCGGTTGCAATCCACACAGCATAGACAAGTCCATGCGTCACATGAACCAGCACCACACCAATTATTGTCCCGTTTAATTGCAGTGAATAAAACATCTGCGCAATATTGACGTAGATTGGCAGGTTTGGAAAAGCCTGTGGGATCAGCAGAATAAGCAGGATAAACCCCCGAAATGGCAATTTTAGCCTTGCCAATGCATAGCCTGCCGGAATGGCCAGCCCAAGTGCAACAACAACTGTCAAACATGCAATAATCATACTTGTCGAGAGCGATGAAACTGCATTGCCACGCGGTGAAAACACATTGGCCCAAAAGGAAAAGCCATATTGAATGGGCAATGTATGCGGGAAATACCAGCGTTCTGCCACGGCCCAGAGAAGAAGGTTCGCAAGCGGTCCGAATATAGCAAAAGCCAACAGACCAAGCAAAATGCCGCGCGGTATCCAGCGCCAGTCAAGTGTGGTTTTCATCAGCCGTGCTCCCTCATTGTTTGGCGCAAATAAACCCATGCAACAAGGCTGGTCATCAGGAGTGATATTGTCCCAAGCGCATTAGCTACGCCATAATCGCCATAAGCATTGATACGGAATGCCATATTCGCTGTGATCATGGTCGGCGACTGGGCATTGATCATCAGCGGCACCGAAAGCACCGACATCATGGTGACAAAACTGAGGATCAGGCCGACAAACAATGTCGGGCGAACTTGTGGGAGCACAATTTCAATGAGAATGCGCAATCGTCCCGCACCAAGATTGCGTGCCGATTCAATCGTACTGCGATCAATCGATGCCATGGCTCCTGCAAGCAGCAATGTCACGAACGGCGTTTGTTTCCAGACAAAGGCGATTACAATGCCGCGCCAGTCAAGAAAGCTTATCACCTGAAGCGGAGACAAGACGCCGCTTTCAATCAGCAGGCTGTTCATCAGCCCGTTTTTGGCTAGAAATGTGCGAAGTATCTGCCCGACCACAATGAATGGAATGAATAGCGGCCAGCGGTAAAGCCAGCGCAGGACAGCTACGGCACGCAGATTGGAGCCGAGCGTCAGATAACCACCAATGGCTATTGCGAGAAGTGCGATCAGCGCAGAAGAAAGTGTGACGATCACAAGCGTGAATATCATGTCGCTTGAATAAAGCTCGAAAGCCTTGATGAAATTGCCTAATCCCCAATCTTCGCCAACGTGAAATGCTCCTGTTAATGCACCAAATAGCGGTACGATGAACAGGAACAATACGATAGCCAGTGCTGGCGCGACCAACAGAAAACCTGTCATTCTCTGCGACATGATATTCCCCGAATTTACGATTTGGGATCGGGTGCGCATATTCTACGCACCCGATCAATATTCTTTATCAATTGCCGACCTGACGCTCATAAGCTTCCAGAATTGCTGTGTTGTATGGTGCAATCGGGAAAGGCTTGCCATATTTTGCAAGATCTTCAGGTGAAATGTCCGTAAATAGCTTGTTCCATGTATCCGCATCGAGCTCTGCCTTGACATAATCGGCATCAATGCCAGGATACCAGTTGAAACGCTCAACAATGCCTTCAGCCTGAACTTTAGGGCTGGTTGCAAGGGCCACAAATTTCTCGGCCAATTCCTTGTTGGCGCTCTTTTCTGGAATGACATAATGCATCGGCTGTCCCGGCATCCCCGGTGAAGGCAGAACAAGCTTCATTTCCGGTGGGAGCTGACCGTTGGCCTTCCACGAATAGAACATATCAACCCAGACTGGCCCAATGGCGATTTCGCCGCGGCTGAGCATATCTAGCGTTCCGGCATTACCCGGTGTCAATGTCGCATTGGTGGTGAAATCCTTGAGGGAAGCAAAAGCTTTATCCCAGTTTTTAGCTTCACTTTCTTCATAGGGACCCTTCATCAGCTTGTCGGCGTCGCCGCCATAAGCATAAATCCAGCCCATAACGAAGCTTACACCGGATGCACCGCCCTTAATGCCATTATAGCCGAATTGCTTCGGATTTTCCTTGGCCCATGTAACCAGCTCGTCATAACTCTTTGGTGGATTGGCCACCAGTGCCGGGTTATAGGCGAGGGCGGTCTGACTGTTGAACATTGGCATGACATAGCCATCAACATTGCTGCCGAGCGCCATTTTGGCATTATCGCGTGTGACGAGCTTGCCGCTGTCGATCTTGTTACGATAGTTTTCAAGAAAATTCTTTTCGACCATTGGGCCAGCAAATTTTTCGTGAATGACAGCAACGTCTGCATCCCATGTTTTGACACCGGCTTTTGACTGCGCTTCAAAACGTTCAAGAATTTTCTGTGAACCGGCATCGCCTGGACCAGTGCCGACAACGCGAACGCTTGTGCCCGGATTTTCTTTCTCAAACAAGGGGCCGAGATATTCATTCACATAATCGACCATGTTCTGGTCACCGGCAGTCAGAACTGTCAGTTCCTGCGCTGCGGCAGGTGATACCGTCAGGCCAAGAACAAGAGCTGTTTTCAGGATCGTCTTCATCGAATAATTCCTGCTTTTATCCGCATGGCGGAAGGGTTTGGCGGTTGGATAAATCTATCCGGTGAGCTGTGATCGGGAATTTTATGCAATTGCGGACAAATGAAAGCCCGCAATCTTATTAAGCAGGCAAGCCTGCGCCCTCTGTTGAGCAGGCAAGCCTGCTGGGATGATCGGTTGAGATGGTGATTTTCATACATGCACACCTGTGCATTTGAAAAAACATCATCCATTACGATCGGATTATTTGTCGAACAGGAAAAGTGCCTGCTCGGGAATATGAATTTCTACCTGTGAGCCTGGTTGGTGGCTTTCTGGTGCATCGACCATGAGATGTCTGCCGCCAACATTTATCATGTGTCGCCATAGGCCTCCTGGATAGCTTGTTTGATCAACGTTTCCTGTCAGGGTGAGTTCAGGTACGGTGCCGGAGCCAGGCGCACCCGGACTGGTCAGTTTGGCTGTTTCACTACGAAAGCGTAATGACGCGATGCCATCAGACAGATTACGGCGACCTGCTGGAATGATACTCGCTTTGTTATGTGCCCCTGCTGCGATCTCGATGCGATCAGCCTTTACACTTATCGGCAATTCGATGTTGTTTTCAGCACCCATGAAGGCTGCGACAAAATCAGATACAGGATGATTGTAAATTTCCTCCGGCGCTCCGGCCTGGGCTACTTCGCCATTATTCAAGATTACGATACGGTCAGCCATGACCATCGCTTCTTCCCGATCATGGGTAACATGTACTGCAGTGATACCTAAACGACGCTGCAATGCACTAATCTCGTGGCGAACGGACAAACGAATACGTGCATCAAGGTTTGAAAGAGGTTCGTCCAATAGAAGAATATCGGGTTCAATCGCCAGCGCACGCCCAAGTGCCACGCGTTGACGTTGACCGCCTGACAATGCCGCTGGCTTTCGATCAAGCAGTGCTTCAAGCCCGAGAAGACGTGCAACCTCCTGCACTTTTTGCGAGATTGTTTCTTTCGCAGTACCGCGAATGCGCAGGCCGTAGCCAATATTTTGCGCAACACTCATATGAGGCCAAAGCGCATAAGACTGGAATACCAGAGCCATGCCACGTTTGTCGGGCGGCAGGCTTGTGACATCCTTGCCGCCAACGCGGATTGCGCCTTCGCTTGGTGTATTGAAACCCGCAATGGCACGCAACAAAGTGGTTTTACCGCAGCCGGACGAACCAAGCAGCGCTACAAATTCACCTTGTTTAACAGACAGGTCCACCCCTTTAAGAATTTCATTGCTGCCATAACGGACACGTGCATTCGCAACCTCCAAAAAAGCAGGCATATGCATATCCTCCCCAGGATTGACGGCCGGATTATTATTTTCTGCACAGCCGTGCAATCTGGATTGAAGCATTTTTATATAACCTCGACAAGCAACAATTTCTATTCGGCTGGATATGCGCGGGCAGCTATTTATACGCTGTCTGCTATGATTGTTATCTATCGGGGATTTATAACAGCTATATGACTGATATGGCGCAGCTGTGCAAAAGCGTGGACAACCTTGCAAGGTTGTCCACGCTGCACGCAAGCCGTCCTGACACGAACGAACAGCTTACAGATTTGAATTCAGGGCGTTTCCACCTCATGCCGTGCTTCTGTTCGTGCTGTTTTTAACGATGAAAACAGGAAAGCGACAATGAAGATCAATGTCAGGAGCAAAACAATTGTTGGTGCTGGAGCGCTGTCAATGAAGAATGACAAATAGACGCCTGAGAATGAAGAGAAGATGGCAACGATAACAGCAACAATCATCATGTTGCTGAATTTGCGTGTCAGCAGGAAGGCGATTGCACCGGGTGCGATCAACAGAGAAATTGCAAGGATGATCCCGACAGCTTTCAGAACGCCGACGATTGTTAGTGAAATCAGGCACAGTAGCCCATAATGCAAAAGACGCACAGGCAAGCCAACGGCCCGGGCCTGTGCAGGATCAAATGCATGAAGCAGAAAATCACGCCATTTGACAATAAGTACGCCTGCCGTTATCGCCGCAATAAGTGCGGTTTCAATCAAATCTCCAGTATTAATACCCAGAATGTCACCAAACAGAATGTGATCCAGATGCACATCTGCCCGCACGGAAACATAAAGCACCAGTCCTAGCCCAAACATGCCGGAGAAGACTATACCCATCACGGTATCTTGCTTGATACGGCTGTTTTCTTTGAGAAAACCGGTGGCAAGCGCACAGATCATACCGGCAACAAAAGCGCCAATGCCAAAGGGTAGGCCAATCATATAAGCAACCACGACGCCTGGCAGAACCGCATGACTGATGGCATCTCCCATCAAGGACCAACCCTTGAGCACAAGAAAGCAGGAGAGCAGGGCAGTCGGTATGGCAATGAGCACCGAAGCAATCAGTGCATAGATCATGAAATCGAATTGAAACGGCATCAATAGCATTTCGGGAAAGCTCATGGCTCAACCTCCTGCAAGGCTTTGAACGCACGTCTGCGGGCTGCCAGCATGCCGTGTTTGGGGGCCAGAAAAAACACTGCGAGAAATACCAGTGTCTGTAATACGACAATAATACCGCCTGTGGCGCCATCCATGAAATAGCTGACATAAGCGCCGATGAAGCTCGTCACAGAGCCAATCAGCACGGCAATCCATAACAGTCGTGAAAAGCGATCTGTGAGCAGATATGCTGTTGCACCCGGTGTCACAACCATACAGATCACAAGAAACGCGCCAACAGTTTGCATTGCAGCAACCGTTGAAGCGGAAAGAAGCGTGAAGAACATGATTTTCAGCGCTGTTGGTTTCAGGCCAATGGAACGAGCATGGCTTTCATCAAAAAACACCACCATCAGGTCTTTCCACTTGAGCAAAAGCAGCGCCAGTGAAACGAAGCCAATGATTGCCAGTTGCAGAATATCACCCGGCGTTATCGCCAGAATATTGCCAAGCACAATTGTCTGAATGCTGACCGAAGTAGGCCTTAGTGAAATCATAAACAGACCAAGGCCGAAAAATGCTGTGAAAATCAGACCAATAATTGCATCTTCCTTGAGCTTTGTTCGCTGATTGAGAAACAGCATCGCAGCAGCAGCCAAACCGCCCGAAAAGAATGCACCAATGGAAAAGGGCAGGCCCAGCATATAGGCACCTGCAACACCGGGCACGATAGAGTGGGAGAGGGCGTCACCGATCAGTGACCAGCCTTTGAGCATCAGATAGGCAGAAAGAAACGCGCAAACACCACCGACAAGGGCCGAAACCCACATGGCATTGAGCATATAACCATAAGAAAATGGTTCGAGAAGCAGGGCCATTAATTCTGCCCTTCCTGTTTATGCTCATAAAGCACAAAGGGGCGCTCATCATCGGTAATTACACCAATGGCCGAACGGTTCTGCTTCGTAGTCTCATCGAGAATGAGGTGCCGAAGGACGCCACCGAATGTTTTTTCAAGATTGGTTTGTGTGAAAATATCTTCTGTCGGGCCATATGCAAGCACAGTATTCTTGACGAGCACTGTGCGGTCACAAAACTCTGGCACGCTTCCCAGATTATGGGTGGAAACCAGCATTACACGGCCTTCATCCCGAAGCCCACGCAGAAGGACGATGATGGCTTCTTCGGTCTTGACGTCCACCCCGGTAAATGGCTCATCAAGCAGGATAACCTGCGCATCCTGAGCAAGTGCACGCGCAAGAAATACACGCTTTTTTTGACCGCCGGACAGTTCACCAATTTGCCGCTTGCGAAAATCGAGCATATTAACACGGCTCAATGCCTTTTCGACAGCGTCATGATCGGCACGACGTGCAATACGCATCATGCCCATATGACCGTAACGCCCCATCATCACGACATCTTCCACAAGGACAGGAAAGTTCCAGTCTACTTCTTCACTTTGAGGTACATATGCTACAAAGTTGCGTTTGAGCGCTTGATCAACAGGCATGCCAAGAATAGAAATATTACCCTTGGCCAGACGGACAAAACCCATAATCGCCTTGAACAGTGTTGATTTTCCTGAACCATTGACGCCAACCAATGCTGTTATTGTGCCGGTCGGTATTTCAAAGCTGGCATTGCGCAGAGCTGTATGGCCATTGCGATAGGTGACGGTCGCGTCTTTCACGATCAAACCCTGAACCGCGCTTTGAGGAAGCGCGGTCTGTTCTTGATCATGATGATTTATCGGAACATTCATTGTTTGAGGCCTTTGGCGATCGTGTCTGACGTGACTTTCAGAAGATCAATATAGGTTGGAACCGGACCGTCTGCTTCTGAGAGTGAATCGACATAGAGTACACCACCGTATTTAGCGCCGGTTTCTCTTGCAACCTGCTTTGCCGGGGCTGACGAAACCGTGCTTTCTGAGAAAACAGCAGGGATATCATTGGCGCGAACCGCATCAATTACTTTGCGCACTTGTTGCGGCGTACCCTGCTGATCGGCATTGATGGGCCACAAATACAATTCTTTAAGATCAAAATCACGTGCGAGATAAGAGAATGCGCCTTCACTTGTCACAAGCCAGCGTTTGTCAGCAGGGATTGTTGTAAGTTCTGCTTTGATTGGATCGATGGTAGCAATTATCTCAGCCTTGTATTTTTCGGCATTTGCTTTGTAGGTATCAGCATTATCCGGGTCGTATTTAACAAGGGCATCCCGAATATTGTCGACATAGATAAGAGCCGAGCTTGGCGACATCCATGCATGCGGGTTTGGTTTGCCGCTATAAGGACCTTCAGAGATGCTCATCGGCACAACGCCATCGCTTACCACTGCACTCGGAACATTTTTGAGCCGTGAGAAGAACTTTTCAAACCATAGTTCAAGGTTAAGCCCATTCCAGAGGATAAGATCTGCGTCTTGCGCTTTGATAAGATCGCCAGGTGTTGGCTGGTACTCATGAATTTCAGCACCGGGTTTGGTAATTGATTCAATTGTGGCTGCGTCGCCGGCAACATTGCGTGCAATATCTGCAATCACCGTAAATGTCGTTACAGCCTTGAACTTCTCACCCGCAAAAACGCTGCCGGATGCCAACAGCATCGCAAGGCTTGCCACAAAAGCTGTTTTTAGAACATTTTTCATCGGTCGATGCATTCTAGTCTCCTTAATGCTAATAATATGCAATTGCATATATTAAGCAATGGACGATATCAATCGCTTTTGCAAATCATTTGCAAAAGAATCGGATGCGGGATTCAATTACAATTTTAAATTGTATTCGCGTTTTATTTATGCAACCATTCCGGTCGGGGGCATGCTTTTTTATACCGCCTTTTGAAAGCAGAACTTAATTATATGTGACATACTGACGGTGCAAAAAAGTAATTGGCATCCAAGATTCATTTTTCGTTTTGATTTGATGATCGGGGATATTAATGAGCTTAAATACATTAAATTATGAGAAAAATCATAGTTACCAATTCAGCTCATCTGATGGTTTGGACTTAAATAATTTTCCAGATGACGTAGAAGAAGAGTTCTTCGCCCATACCTATTCGCCAAAGGGAATTAGTGTTTATGCGCCAGAAAATATATTGGCCATAATTTTGCTCAAGCCCGTGCGCAACCTGAAGTGGAAGAATGAAGAAAATGAAGAAATCTCATCTTCTTGCGCCGCAGGTACAGTATTTCTTCTTCCTGAAAATCAGGGAACGCTAATTAATTGGCCAGAATCAGTAGAAATTTTAAAAGTATTTATCGGTGATAAAACATTTATAAAAAATACAATGTCTGATTTTAAAGGCTCTATTGATAATATAAATGGAAATGTTGTTAGTTTTAATAGCAGACAATGCTTGCATTTGAGCAAAATAATTATTGATGGGTTGCAGGATGAAAACATTTATAAAATTAATTATATAAAATCACTTTATTTGGCATTAGTGTACTTAATTCTTAAGAATGCACATTCTACGAAAAATTCGACATCAAATTACTCTGGATTAAGCAGCTATGCTTGTCGTCAAATTGAAAGCTACTTGAAAGAGCATTTTCACATGCCGGTAAGTGTCCCGGAAATGGCTGCGATGCTTGGTATATCCGCAGGGCATTTTGCAACTCGTTTTCGAGAGAGCTTTGGCCAGCCGCCTCATCAATATTTGATGAGTCTACGATTAGATGAAGCTGAAAAATTTTTGGTGGAAACGGATCTGCCAATCAGTGAAATTGCAGCGCGTTTAAGCTTTGCAAGCCAGAGCCACTTAACAACGGCATTAAAAAAATATCGACAGTTAACCCCCGGCGAAATTAGGCGGCGTCGAAAAATATGATGGATTGAGAAAAATAAAAGATATCGACGGTCAGGTTTTGCCAGCCGTCGATGCTGCTTTGAACCTTAATGAGGTGCACATTGATAGAATTGAATTATACGCGTCCATAAGTGTTTCATATTTGATTTGGACCTAATTAATAAGAATCGAAATAGCTGATTTTGAAGAAGCATGGAGGGATTTTCTTCAATCCGTGGTTCCTTAAAGCGTGCTGAGGCACTTTTTAAGTGTAAAAATACGGTAGAATCTGGGCTTTTATTGATAGAATGCAAAAATTTAGCAAAAAACAAAAATAGGGCTTGGCAAATCAGAAATCATCCTGCTATACGCACCTCGCTGACATAAAGAGCACCTCTTCCCCGGTAGCTCAGTGGTAGAGCAACCGGCTGTTAACCGGTTGGTCGCTGGTTCGAATCCGGCCCGGGGAGCCAGTTACTTTTTCGGGTTACAATTCCTAAAAATATTGCTCAAGCAACAACAATAAGTTATGCGAATGTTCTGTCAGGTATCTTTCTAGCGTGCTCCATTTGGGTTATAAATCGGTTTACAATCTGGGTGACATGTCCGACGACAAATCCAAATACGTTCACAGGCAGACAAGCGGCATCTACCGCTATTACGGCGGGTGCCGGTTGAGATCGCGTATATGGATAGCGCCCGTTCGTCAAAGTCAGCCTGAAAACCAAGAATCATAAAGATGCGATAGATATTGGCTCAAGTACATGAGCCCATTGGGCGGCTATGGTATTTGGCAATGACAACAAGCCGGAATGGGAGCGCTATGAGGCGGTAATCAAGATCACACAGTCGATGGGCTTTTCATATAAGCCACTAAGCGACATAGCGCCTGGCTAACTGTCGGAGTTTGATCGACGCATTGATATTGCTGTTTCGGAAGTCGATAAGTGTTTATCTCTATCTCAGGTTATGTTGGGCGCTGGAAAGCCTCCTAACCTGAGTCTGTCGCAAGTTTGGTCAATATACGAGAAGCACCATGAAGCTGGTTTGACAGGGATGTCTCCACGACAATTGGAAAGTACAAAGTATCACGGCAGCGAGCGATGGTCTATGCGATTGAAGTCTTAAAAGATGTGTGATTGTCCGATATTACTTGTTTAGGCTAGGGTGGAAGAAGTGGTTCGATAAATTTGTATAACAGGGATAAGTGGAATTTTTGCCTGAGCTCGGCTTAAATGCCGTGAACAGGAGATACCATGACGAGACGACCTCGCCGGAACCATAGCCCAGCCTTTAAGGCAAAAGTGACACTCGCTGCGATCAGATGCGAGCAGACGCTTGTGGAACTATCCGAGCAGTTTGATGTGCACGCCAACCAAATCAAGCAATGGAAAGATCAGCTTCTTGATGGGGGCGACCGGTGTTTTTGACGATGAGACCAAGGCAGAATCTCCAGCTTCAACAGTCGGCATCAAAACGTTTCATGTCAAGATCGGCGAACTAATAGTAGAAAGTGATTTTTTAGCCGGTGCGCTCATCAAGGTGGGATTGCTGAGCGGGAAAAATGATCAACCGCACACACAAGGTGTCGATCACACGGCAAATCAGGCTTCTTGGATTTAGCCGAGGCAGCATTTACTATTCTGGGCATCCAACATCTGATGGTGATCTGGTACTGATGCACGGGATCGATGAATTGCATTTCGAATATTCGTTCGCGGGAAGTCGAATGCTGGAAGGAACTTTTAAAAGGAGAAGGATTTGGTGTCGGTCTTTTGCACGTCGCCACAATGATGAAGAAGATGGGGATTGAAGTGATATATCGTTGGCCCAACACCTCTAAACCGGCAGTTGGACAGAAAATTTATCCCTATCTCCTGCACAAGTTGACGGTTATCAGATCTAACTAAGTTTGGGTTATGGATATTACCTATATTCCAATGGTACGCGATTTTGTCTATCTCTGCGCTGTCGTGGATTGGTTCGGCGGCAAGGTTCTGTCGTGGCGACTGTCAATCATGATGCAGGCAGCATAATTGTGGCAGAAACCCACGTAAGAACTTGTCCCGAACTGTTCAGACAAACCGAGCTAACTCTTGTTGAGAAAGTACGGCGCATCCCTTTCTCGCTGCCTGTCAGGTTGAAGGCGATGAGAGGGACATTGAAGTTTGTCTTCCTGAGGATCTGGGTAGTGCAGTCACCGAATAATCTGCCGAGCGCTTAGCCTTGCGATCTCCTTCGCATCCATTGCCGCGATAATGGCGCGAACCCGTGCCATGGGCGCGAGCGATCGTTACTTATATCAGACTATCCTTTGAAGGCATTGAGTCCAGATGATGTTGTGAATCGAAGAATAATGTAACGCTTCCAGAAAAAAGCCTATTATTATGGCTTCTGTCAGCCTGGCGTGGCCGTGGTTCTTAAAACACTTTAAATGCAATGGCTCAATCAATATCTATTATTTTTGAGAGCATACAGACCTCTAAGCCTGTCGGGAATCTCACTTCTATTACACGTGGCATTCGTTCATGCGACCTAATAGCTGTTGTAACCGTATTATCGAGCAATGTGATCGTCTTTTATTGCGCTGCAATTTTGGTTTTCTGCTTTTGTTCTGACTGCCAAACCAGTGGCACCAGAATAAACGCGACAGCCGGGAATATCAGCCAGTTGATTGTCTGCCAACCTGATGAGTGAAGCAGTGAGCCAGCAAAGAAGGACGCGCAAGCAACTGTTCCGAAGACAAGGAAGTCGTTTGCACCTTGCGCCTTGCCTCGTTCTTCCGGTGTATGGCAATCGGTAACCATTGCCGTTGCACCAATAAAGCCAAAATTCCAACCGATACCGAGCAGGACCAGTGAAACCCAGAAATGGCTTAGGGCAAGTCCAGACAAAGCAACAATTGCCGATAGTGCGATGATCAGCAGACCGAGAGCGGTAACACGTTCCTTGCCAAAACGGGTAATCAGCAGGCCGGTGAAAAAGCTTGGCGCAAACATTGCCAGAACATGCCATTGAATGCCAAGTGCGGCATGATCAACCGAATGGCCGTGACCGACCATGGCAATGGGTGCTGCTGTCATCACGAATGTCATAAGACCATAGGATACAACACCTGCGGCGACTGCCAGGATATAGCGCGGGCTTTGTAATATTTGCCTCAATGGACGGCCAGTGTTTCCGGCAGTGACAACTTTCGCAACCCTTGGTGAACGAAACAGCATCAATACGGGAATGGCGAGCAGTGCAAGCGCTGCCTGACTGATAAAACTCCCCGCATAGGGCGTTTCTGGCAGGGCATCTCGCGTCCAGATCACAAGCTGCGGCCCGATAATGGCGGCTATCAATCCACCCACCATGACCCATGAAATGGCACGCGCTTTCAGTGCACCTGTAGCGGCATCGGTTGCCGCAAAGCGATAGCTCTGCACGTAAGATGCATAAAAACCCGCAATGAATGTGCCCAGGCAGAAAATGAGAAAGGAACTCGAGAAGATGCCAAGAGCTGCAACAAGACCAGAGGTTATGCCAAAACATGCACCCAGCAAATAGCCATTACGTCGCCCATAAGAACGCATGATGAAAGCAGCCGGCAGAGTGCCAAGTGCCAGACCAAGACTGAACAGGCTCACGGGCAGCGTGACCAGTGTCGGATCAGATGAAAGCTGTTGACCGACCAATCCACCCAGCGAAATGATGATCGGTGGACTTGCAGCACCGAGAGCCTGTGCTGCGGTCAGCACTAAAATATTACGACGGGCAATGGTCTGGTCACTCATGTTTTATGCTTCTTTATAGTCACTTATGCAGTTGCCTTCAATTTCCAGCTAGTCTTCTACTGGCATCTGAAAATGTTTGCAGATTACCGCCATAACCTGCTGCGCTATATCGCTTTCCACACGATACCAGATTGTCTGTCCATCACGCCGTCGGGCAATAATACCCTCTCGCCGTAGCAGAGCCAGATGCTGTGAGACGGTGGAATCTCGCAGGCCAATTAACTCAGCAAGCTGCCCCACGGATTTTTCACCACCATGCAGACGACAAAGAATCATAAGCCGGTGATTGTTGGCGATTGTTTTGAGGAATTCACTTGCCTTGTCGGCCGCGAGATGGGTTTTTATGCTCGGGTCGATTGGGTGTTTTTTATTCATATTTGCGTATCTACGAAAATCTGAATATATAGTCAATCATGCACATAATATAATTATTCAGGGAGATTTATGTCTGAGCAATAAGGCTATGAAAAAGCTTCTCTACGGCCTTCTTTACCGTGTTGTGATATTGTAACATGTATAACGTGGTTTTATTGGTATGGATGGCTGGAGTTATCGTGCGTATAGCTGTGTTAGGAATTGTTTGCTGTATTTTGGCTTCAGAACAGGGGCAAGCTGAAGATAACTGGAAAGCCGTTGAAATCATAAAGCCATATACGATTAGTGGTCGTACTGGAGCAGAGCTTTATCAGTCTATTGGACAAAAAGGGCCGCGGATTGGAATTGGGCGCGTTATTGCACATACGAGCTATGTGCTGACATGGGATCGCAAGTTCAATCATACCAATAATGCCTGCACGATTGTTTCAGCAAAGCCCAAGTTGAAAATCACCTATACATTGCCAAAACCATCCCAGAAGCTAAGCCCGCCGGTTAAAGAAAAATGGGAACGGTTTTATGACGGTATTTATAAACATGAGCTGGTGCATGGTGATACAGCCAAGGAAATGACGCGAGAGATTGTCCGTACTACGGTTGGTCTTTCTATTCTCAATGATCCGAAATGTCAGAAAATGCGCCGCGAATTGATCAATCGTATCAATGCTCTTGTTGCCGTTCAGCGTCGTCAGGGCCGTGATTTCGACCAGATTGAAATGGGGCGCGGTGGGAATGTTGAACAGCTTGTGCTCTCACTTGTGAATGGAGAATAGCAGTTCCAGTAATTTTCATGCAGAGACCAAGCTCTTCTGTTCTATTGTAGAGAATTAATGCATAAAGTTGAAATATTATCAGTTCTCTATGTATTTGTTTAATTATAAACTGTATTCCGAAAAAGGGATTCCGATTCGCAGAATGCAGTATATATTATATATAGATATAGTGATATGAAATAATATTTAGTAAATTGGCGCGATTATTAATAGATATTAATTTTTTAACTGAAAGTGCGTGTTAATATATTTAAAACAAAACGATTAAGGGAAACTAATTGTAATCTTTGTGACCATGTGTGAACTCAATTAATATGGCACTGTAGGTGGACTCATGGTAACGGTGCGGTTATTGAGCTGGTTAGGTGATTGGATATTGAATCTAGATATCTGATTTCACTATTTAAAAAGAGTTAGGTTTAGCCGAAACCTCAACGGCGATTGTCGCATTATCGCATCGAGGGCAGGATATGTTCGTATGAGTTTTAGATATCCATGGCAGAGACTGGCTTTATTACCACGTTTGGGTAAGCAGATTATTCTTCTGATTAGCGATTGCATATTGCTATTGCTGAGTGCCTATCTCGCTTTTGTGATACGTTTTGGTTTTGTTTTTGTACCTAGCCAGACACAGATTTTCTTGATTGCTATTGCTCCTGTGTTAGCGATCCCGGTTTTCATTCGTTTTGGCCTTTATCGTGCGATTATCCGTTATCTGGCTGAACGTGCCATTTGGCCAATTTTTCAGGCAACGGCTATTGCGGCACTTTTCTGGGTGGGGCTGGTCTTTTTGATGGAGTCTTATGGCGGCTCAGGCTTGCCGCGATCGGTTCCTTTTCTCTATTGGCTGTTGAGCACAGTGCTGATTTCTGCAAGCCGGTTTGGTGCCAAATGGCTGCTGCGGCGAGCGGAATCGAGTAAGGTTTATTCAAGTACAGCTCTTATCATTGGAATTGGCGAACCTGGTCGTCAGCTTGCAACAGCGCTTAGAAGCCACAGTGACACACAGGTCGTGGGTTTTGTAGATCCCGCTGGAAAGCTTAGTGGCATGGATATCATAGGCTTACGAGTTTATGATATCGCTGCGATTCCGGATTTGATTCAGAATTTTGGCGTTGACCAGGTTGTTATATCAGAACCGGAGATGGATCAGAAACAACGGCAGGAGCTGGCGCGGTTGCTCGGCTCTCTTCAGATAAGTACACGTATCCTTCCTCCTATTGCGGATTTAACGGCGGGAAAATATCTCGTCAGCGCACTTCGTAATGTTGAAATTGATGATTTGCTGGGTCGTTCGCCAGTGCCACCTGATGTCAATTTGTTGCGTGAGGTTGTTGAAGGTCGACGTATCATGGTTACAGGGGCTGGCGGTTCGATTGGCAGCCAGCTTTGCCGTACGATTGTACAATGGAACCCAGAATGCATCGTGCTTTTTGAATCAAGCGAATTTGCGCTTTATCAGGTTGAAAGGCAGCTAAGACAGATCGCTCAATGCGATATTATTCCGGTGCTTGGAACCGTTGCCAGTCAGCAATATGTTGAAAAAACTATCCGCGCTCACAGTGTTGATACGGTTTATCATTGCGCTGCATATAAACATGTACCTCTTGTGGAGAAGAATCCACTTGTTGGAATTTACAACAATGTTTTCGGGACGTTAAGCGTTGCGGCGGCTGCGTTAGAAACTGATGTTGAGCGGATGGTATTGATCTCGTCAGATAAAGCCGTGCGACCAACCAATGTGATGGGCGCCACCAAGCGCTGGGCTGAGTTGGTTGTCTATTATTATGGCACGCTGGCGGAAAAATCAGAATCCAACAAAACATTCTACTCAGTGCGATTTGGTAATGTTCTGGGTTCTAATGGTTCTGTCGTACCGCTCTTCCGTGAGCAAATTGCCAATGGTGGGCCGATTACCCTGACACATGAAGACATGACCCGATATTTCATGTCAATCAAGGAAGCTGCTGAACTGATTGTGCAGTCGGGTGCAATTGCAAAATCCGGTGATACGGTTCTTCTTGAAATGGGTGATCCGGTCAAAGTGCGCGATCTGGCTGAAAATATGATCCTGCTTGCTGGTCTTACCGTTCGCAATGAGGCTAACCCAAATGGCGATATTGCCATTGAAATTACGGGTATCAGAGAAGGCGAGAAGATGTATGAAGAACTCTTCTATGATCCTTCGCAGGCTCAGACGACATGTCATCCGAAGATCATGCGTGCACCAAAGGGGCGTAAGGTTGCCGTCAATGTTCCTGAAAGTCTGGATGCTTTACGCGCAGCTCTTGAGACTGAAGATGTCGATACAATTCGAAAAATACTTTTTAGCGTCATAGCTTTCTGAAGCGTCCACGAAAATCGAGCAACAGCAGCAGGACAGCAACAGCTGAAATAACCAGAAAAACAATTTGCGACAAGAGATGGTCAAATAGCAGCATGGCGCAGGCGCAGGCTATGAGAATGATATTTAGCAGAGCGGCGTGAGCAACAATCTTAGAAACGCTCCAGCCGGACCGTTTCGCCATTTGATATGCATGTTTCGAATGGGCTTTTAGAATATTTTCTTTTTCTGCCAGGCGCAGAATAATTGTGGTGCCTGTATCCAGAAGATAATAGAGCGGCAAAACGAGCGCTACTGCAATATGGGTTTCCCGGGCAAGGATAAGCAAGGCTGTGCCTGCCATCAAACCAAGGGGCAGGCTGCCGGAATCACCTAGAAATATGCTGGCAGGCGGACGATTGAAGAACGCAAATCCCAGCAACCCTCCAGCAAGGACAGCAGCGATTGCGCCGCTTTCCATACCGGCAAGCGAAAGTGCTGAAAGCAGTACTATGCCAATTAACGGGATTCCCAGTCCTGCAACGGTCATAAGATCAAGACCGTCCATGAAATTGGTTATGTTAATAGCAGCGAGGAGTACGACGAGGATTATCGTGGCTTCGAGCCAATGTGGAAGAATGTCCGGCAGCAAGCGGAATTCAGGACCAAGGCCATAGATGACGATTAGGCTCGCAATAAGTTGTGATCCGAAACGCAGATAGATCGGCAACTCGTAACGGTCATCAAGAGCGCCTATGATCCATAATAGTAAAGAAGCCAAGGTAAGGCAGATGACGAGCTCTATCGGAATGCCCAGATCTGTTCCGAACATGACAAGGGTAATGAGTGCTGCGGGAATGAAAGCCAACCCTCCTATCTGCCGGGCTGCCACTATATGGTTTGAACGCGCGTTAAAACCCGCTGCCATAAACGAGCCAGGTAGGACCGCAGACAAAATATAAAGGCCGACACCACTTAGAATGGCGCTTGCGATAAATGTAACCAGCAGAAAAAACATTGCCAATACCGATGAAGATAATCCCTGAAAGGGAATTATCAGCTTTGATGGCGACCGCAAAGCTTTTTGCTTTCTATGGAGCGGTTGCACCAAAAATGACGTGGCATATCGGTAATTAACATCTTTTTAAAACATAATATCACATTTAAATCGTTATAATGTTATGGCGATTATTGTGATGATCTCAAAACGGTGTTACGCACCCCATGTCTCAGCGCCTGATGAGGGTGTGTCTTAAAGACATCTGCATGGAGATTGCCGGTAAATGAGTTTCTTTCCCCCTGTTTTGACCATACTGCAATGTGCAGAATGCACGCCTGATGCGCCACTTCTTCGGGAGTTGGGTAAATGACGTTAGCAGGCAATTTTGCACCACTGGTTTTGGCTGGTGATAATGAGCATGTGGCGGCGCAGCCTGTCAGTGAATATCTTGACCGCTGGGCAGGTGCAGACAATCTGCGTCTAGCAACGAGCAACGCTATTAAAGCTATCCTTGCAGGGTCAGGGCGTCTTGCCGGGCGTATTGCACGCGGCTCGCTCCCCGGTGATCCGGGTAAGCTTGTTGGTGTCAACAGCGATCAGGATCAACAAAAGAGCATCGATGTCGGTGCACATAATCTCTTTGTCGAATTGTTAATTGCTGCGGGTGCTGCCTCGGTATTATCTGAAGAAGCTGACCTCCCGGTTCCGGGTAAGGCTGATGGTCTGGTTGCAGTTGCAATTGATCCACTGGATGGTTCGGGCAATGTTGGTCTTGGTGCACCGCTTGGCACAATTTTTTCGATTTTTCCGGCGGATACGGCAGAGCCTTTTCTGCAACCCGGAAACCGTCAACTGGCCGCAGGTTACGTGTCGTTTGGCAATTCTATCGACCTCGCCTTTTCGGTTGGGGAGGGGGTATTGTTCGCAACACTTGATCCAGCCAGTGGCATTTTCCAGATCACGCGCCAGAATGTAACGCTCCCTGAGCGCACGTCCGATCTTGCTTATAACGCTTCCGTTTATCATCACCTTTCGGCTGGTATGAAGGCTTATATTGACGATTGCTACAAGGGCAAAGACGGTCCGCGCGGGCGCAATTTTAACATGCGCTGGCTGGGTGCCGCTGTTGGCGACATGCACCGTATCATGCAACGTGGCGGGATTTTCTTCTACGTGGACGATAAACGTCCGGGCTATGAAAAAGGTCGGTTGCGCCTTGTTTATGAAGCCAATCCGATTGCATTTCTTAGCCAGCAGGCGGGTGGCAAGGCGACTAACGGTTCCACACCGATCCTCGATGTCATTCCACAAACCTATCACGAGCGCAGTGCGCTGGTGTTTGGCGTTGCTGAAGAAGTCGATGTGCTCGGCGAATATTACGCGCGTTCGCAAAGCCAGAGCATTTAATGCTCTTGCTGATCATTTTTACACGCATCTTGTTCCGAAAACCGCTTCGCATTTTTCGGGATGCGCACTAATCAGGAGGAAACTCAGATGGCACGTATCACGCTGCGTCAATTGCTCGATCACGCTGCTGAACACAGCTATGGTGTTCCGGCTTTCAACATCAATAATATGGAACAGGCGCTCGCCATTATGGAAGCGGCAGATGCTGCCGATGCGCCGGTAATCCTGCAGGCATCGCGTGGTGCACGTTCCTATGCCAATGATATTATGTTGCGCCACATGATGGATGCCGTGACAGAAATCTACCCGCATATTCCGGTCTGCGTGCATCTTGATCATGGCAATGAAGCTGCCACCTGCATGACTGCAATTCAGGCTGGCTTTACCTCCGTGATGATGGACGGTTCGCTCAAGGCTGATGGTAAAACGCCTGCTGACTGGGATTATAACGTCTCCGTTACGCGACAGGTCAGCGAAATGTCCCATCTTGGGGGTATTTCCGTTGAAGGTGAACTGGGTGTTCTCGGCTCGCTTGAAACCGGTATGGGCGAAGCAGAAGACGGCCATGGCGCAGAAGGTCAGCTCTCACATGATCAGCTTCTGACTGATCCTGATGAGGCCGTAAAATTCGTTCGTGAAACCAAGGTAGATGCTTTGGCAATTGCCATGGGCACATCCCATGGCGCCTATAAATTCAGCCGTAAGCCTGATGGTTCGGTGCTTGCCATGAACGTGATCGAAGAAATCCATCGCAAGCTGCCAAATACGCATCTTGTCATGCATGGTTCTTCATCGGTGCCGGAAGAGCTTCAGGAAATCATCAACAAGTATGGCGGCAAGATGAAGCCTACATGGGGTGTGCCTGTTGAGGAAATTCAGCGCGGTATCAAGCATGGCGTGCGCAAGATCAACATTGATACCGATAACCGTATGGCGCTGACCGGCCAGATCCGCCGCGTGTTGCAGGAAGATCCAAGCGAGTTTGATCCGCGCAAATATTTGAAACCTGCAATGGCTGCGATGACCAAGCTTTGCAAAGAGCGTTTCGAGCAGTTTGGTACTGCTGGCCATGCTCAGTCTATCCGTCCGATCCCGTTGTCAGACATGGCAAAGCGTTACCGCGATGGTTCGCTGGACCCGAAGTTCAGTTAAGAGTTCCTCTTAACAAATATAAAAAAGCGGCGGGAAAACCCGCCGCTTTTCAGTATCATAGCTTATAAAATTATCAGCATTTATTATACTTGGCGTCGACTTCGTTAATTGCGTCAACATTGCCAGCCGAGCGCCCCTTTTCGTCAAAGGTCTGTGCAAGGAATGCATCAGCAATGGTCTTTGCAACTTCCGAGCCGATAACGCGTGCGCCCATGGTGATGATTTGCGCATTGTTGGAAAGCGCTGCACGTTCAGCCGAATAGGTGTCGTGGGTGAGTGCGGCGCGGATACCCGGAACCTTATTGGCTGCAATGCAAACACCGATGCCGGTGCCGCAAACCAGAATTGCACGGTCATAGGTGCCATCGAGAACGGCAGATGCAACGCGGTCCGAGAGATTTGCGTAAAATGCATCAGCACCTGCGTCCGTGCGGGAAATTTCGGACACTTCAAAACGATCCTTCAGATGATCTGCAAGAATCTTGGCAAGACCTTCACCGGCACTGTCGCCTGCTACTGCTACTTTCATGATATTACTCCTTAATTAGCTTTGATTTTCTTGGCGCATTTGTTCAAAATGTCGAGATAACCCTCTACGTTCCATGCCGAACGACCAATGAACAGACCATCAATATTCGGGCAGGCGATGAGTTCTTCGCAATTGCCGGGATTGACTGAACCGCCATAGAGACAAGCTATGCGGCGGCCAAGAATGCTTGTCGCAACAGCGATGATTTCGGCCTGACGTGCGTCGGCATAATCAGCCGAGGCCGGAATGCCATTTTCACCAATTGCCCATACTGGTTCATAGGCGAACAGGATTTCGGCCTTTTTCTGTTCATCCGAAAGCTTTGAGAGTGCGCCACGCACTTCTTCTGCCAATACTTGCGCGGCGCGTCCGCTTTCGCGGTCTTCCAGCGTTTCACCAATGCAGATGAGCGGAATCAAACCATGACGAACGGCTGCTTCAACCTTGAGGCCAACGGTTTCGTTGGTTTCGCCAAAATGAGCGCGGCGTTCGGAGTGTCCGAGTTCAACAATGTCGAGATTGCAATCTTTAAGCATCAGCGGAGAAATTTCGCCGGTCCATGCCCCCTGATCAGCCCAGTGCATGTTTTGCGCACCCACTTTGACGGATGTATCCGACAGGATGTCCTTCACTTCACGAACTGAGGTAAATGGTGGGATTACAAAGCGCTGAATGTCTTCTGAACGGTTATGATCGGCGTCCTTCAATGCGCTCGCAAAAGCGCGGGCTTCCGCCAGTGTTTTGTTCATTTTCCAGCTTGTTCCGACCCAGAACCTGGCTCCGAATTGTGTCATGCTTGAATGCTCTTTCTTCTGATGTTTTATTCTGCGATTGTCAGTTTAATGCCTGCCGGCTCAAGCTCGGCCAGCAAAGTATCGCCCGGCGATTTATCCGTAATGATTGCATCAAAATCGCCAAGGTCAGCCATGACATGCAGGGCTGTGCGGCGAAAACGCTGATGGTTGACCAAAAGGCATGTACGGGTTGCCGATGCGGTCATGGCACGCTTGGTACGCACAACGTTTTCATCCATATGATAGACGAGGCGTCCATTGATTGCAGGCGCGGAAATAAAAGCGATGTCTGCGCTGAGCTTTGAAAGAGCTTCCTCCGTCAGCAGGCCAAAGAATGCGTTGAATTTTGCAGAAAATACGCCGCCAAGAGCGATCAGATTGATGCCGCCTTCGCCTTTGAGATTTTCGATAATGACCGCATTATTCGTGATCACTGTCAGGGGGCGTTTTTCGATCAGCATGCTCCCCAGAACCGCAGCGGTGGAGCCATCATTGATCATGACTGTCATACCTGGTTCAATCAGATCAAGAGCAGCGCGGCCCATTTCAATTTTGGCTTCATTGTCCTGCTGTACACGAAAACGGAAATCACTTTCAAACTGGGAGCCGGCATCCATCGTTGCGCCGCCGCGGACTTTGCGCAGGACGCCGGATTCCTCAAGCGAATCCAGATCACGATGAATGGTCATTTTGGAAACTGCAAAACGTTCCGAAAGATCATCAAGATCGACGGCATGATTTTCAATCAGCAGATTGATGATCGCTTGTCTTCTTTCGTCGCGTTTCACGAAAATTCCGATCCAAAAGCCAGTTGCTTATGGCGCATATATAAATCACAAAATCACATAACAATCCATATAAAATGTGATTTTGTGATATTTTGTTGAGTTGTTTCGATTTAGTCTAAAAGGGCCATTGCGGTTCGCTCATCGGTGATAAGCCCATAAAGACGCCCACTTTTAAGTACGGCACGAATGGCTTCAGCCTTGGAAAGCCCGCCTGCCAGACCAATAATGCGGCTCATATCGGCATTTTCAACTGATGCGGCAATTGTGCGTGCAGTCAGGCCCGTTTCAAGCCGGATACCATTTTTATCGAAGAAATGGCCGAGCATTTCTCCCACAGCGCCACGGGTGCTGAGTTCTTCGACTTCCGTGAGATCAATCACGCCCGATGTTACAAGCTGTGCATGGGAATCGACTGTTCCAATGCCAACAATTTTAAGTTCTGCACGACATCCCATTTCAAAAACCGTAGTCACGCCTTTTTGTGCCAGCAGGACTTCGCGATCTTCGGATGTATTGGCAAAGAAAGGCACAGGCATCACATAAGCAGGCCTGCCGGTCTTTTCAGCAATCCGGTGCATTACGTCATGTGGGTTGGCCGCAAAATTACGCGTCAAGCCACCAAGCAGTGAGACAAACTGTATGTCTTTGGCGCTTACACGGGGCATATGATTGACGGCGGCTGAAAGAGTGCGGCCATGACCAAGGCCGATGACTTCATGATCACCATGCTCGATTTCGCGACGCAAAAATTCTGCACCAGCATTTCCAAGTGAGAGCAGGGGAAGGGCGTCTTCACTTTCACCCAGATCAGGAACGACTTCGCAATATTCAATATTATATAGTTCAGCAAGCCGGTTTTCGAGATCGATACACTCGGTAATATCGCTGTCTATGGTGACTTTGACCGCTCCATCGGCAACAGCTTTGGCGATCAGCCGGTGTGCTTTCACAGAAGGAAGCCCGAGCCGTTTTGCAACGGCTGACTGGGTCATACCACCGATAAAATGGAGCCAGGCCGCACGAAGTGCCAAAGAATCGTCTGCATCTGCCATTTTTTCGCTTAACGCCCCCGATTCTTTATTGTTTTCTTGTGCTTATATTTTCAAATCACCTACGCCCGTGTCAATGTGCGGTGCCCAGAAGGCTACACTTTCGGCAATTTGCGGAATAACTTCACGGTCATTTGGCTCACGTTCCTTGAACGACAGTTCAAGGCAGATTTCATTGTTCACAGCACCGCCTTCGCTCAAGGCTTTAAGCAGTGGTTCTGGCTGAATGCGGCCCTTGGTATTGAATTCTGCTGTGAAAGGGCGATGGCCGCCCTTATCCATCAGGCTCTGCTTGATATGAATGATCGGCGAAACTTTGGGTACTGCGCGTGCCCATGCATATGGATCAAAATCATCCGGGTTTGATGATGTGACATCACCATGATCTATATCGGCCATCATCCACATCGGAATTGCCATATCGGTTGCAGTCAGCCGATCCTGAAGCTTGATGCTTTCAGCAATTGTTTCACCAAATTCACGTCCAATGCTCATCGGCTCCCAGAATATATATTCAAGGCCGGCACCAGCCGCATGTTCGGCAACTTCCGCCCAGCAATCGATCGCGATTTTGATCAGCTCTTCGCGGCGTTCGGGATTATCAAAATCCTTATAGGTGAAAATCGCAAATTGCGTACCGACTGACTTGCCGCCAAGATCACCGATAATGTCGGCGAAAGTCTTGAACCAGTCGATATAATAACGGCGCACTTGCGCATCTGGATGACCGAAGTGGTTGAGGCGGCCATAAGGCCCGGTCATGCCGGATGTGATGCGGACACCGGTGCGCTCCAATGCCTTGCCCATATCACGGGTGAGGCGGCGAATGGTTGAAGCCTGCCAGCTTGGGTTTATGAATTCATGTGTAAGCTGCAAATCGCGCAAACGCAGGTCACGTGCAACTGTTTCGATCAGATCGCCCGGCTCGGCAAAACGGTTTACAAGTGGATTGGTATTGAGTGAAAGCGTAAGAGCCATCTTGTCCTCAGGCAGCAAGTTTAGCGTTATCAAACCATGCAACGAATGCAGCACGTTCGGCTTCGCTCAGGTGCAGATAGTGCTTGGTACGGCGATAGAGAATATCATTTGCCGTCTTTGCCCATTCTTTTGCAACGAGATAACGAACTTCTGCTTCATAGAGATTACCACCGAAATGCTGGCCGAGAGCGCTCAGATCTAATGCGCCTGTGACCACGTCTTTTGTGCGTGCACCGTAAAGACGTCCATAATGATGGACGAGCTTGCGTGGCATCCAGGGATAGCTGTCACGCAGGCTGTTGACGAAAGTCTCAAAATCCGCGTTCGGTATTTCGCCGCCCGGAAGCGGTGCATCATGTGTCCAGTCACCACCCATTTTCGGGAAAATATGTTTGAGGCGATGCATGCCACGCTCGGCCAGCTCGCGGAATGTGGTGATCTTGCCACCAAAGACATTGAGCAGCGGCGCATCATTGGTTTCATCAAGATCAAAAACATAGTCACGGGTGACAGCAGATGGATTGCCTTTGCCATCATCAAACAAGGGGCGCACGCCGGAGAAGCTGTGCAGCACATCTTCGCGGCGCAGCTTTTCCTTGAAATAGCGGTTTACTGCGCTGAGCAGATAATCGATTTCTTTCTCATCCGCACTGACATCTTCCGCACGACCTTCATAGGCAATATCAGTGGTTCCGATGAGTGCCTTGTCCCCTTCATAGGGGTTGATGAAGATCACGCGCTTGTCATGGTTCTGAACCAGATAGGCATTCGCACCGGACCAGAATTTAGGCACGATAATGTGGCTGCCCTTGACGAGGCGCACATTGCGCGAAGAATTGGAGCCGGCAACATTGGTGATAACATTTGTCACCCATGGGCCAGCACAATTGACGATGCAGCGCACACGGAAGCTGCGCACTTCTCCCGTATCGCGGTTTTTGGTTTCAACGATCCAGCCGCTATTTTCACGCCGTGCAGAAATAACCGGCGTGCGGGTCAGAACTGTTGCACCCTTTTCAGCGGCACCCAGAGCATTGAGAACAACGAGACGTGCATCATCGACCCAGCAATCGGAATATTCAAAACCCTTGGTATATTGATCAAGGATTGGGGTGCCTTCCGGGTCGCGTTTTAAATCAAGCGTACGGGTGCCGGGCAGTTTCTTGCGGCCACCGAGATGATCATAGAGAAACAGGCCAAGACGCACGAGCCATGCCGGGCGATCCTGCGGGCTGTGCGGTAGAACAAAGCGCATTGGCCAGATGATGTGCGGCGCTGCATTCAACAGAACTTCGCGCTCTATCAAAGCTTCGCGCACCAGACGGAACTCATAATATTCGAGATAGCGAAGACCGCCATGCACAAGCTTGCCGGAGCGTGAGGATGTGCCTTCCGCGAGATCGTCTTTTTCTGCCAGCACAACTTTAAGGCCGCGCCCTGCTGCATCGCGGGCAACACCCGCACCATTGATACCGCCACCAATCACAAACAGATCATAGGTTTCCGGTTCGGCCATCTCATGCTCCTTCGGATGCCGGCATTCCGGCAAAATAATATGTCATTTCAGTCGGTTGTTAAATTATTGACCGGCTGCAAGCTTGTCCCAGACCGGAGTTAATGCCAGTCGGGCCTCTTTATAAGCGACGAACAGTTCAGCATAGCGTTGAGCCTGTTGCGCATCGGGTGCTTCGCCAGCACCCAGCAAAGGTGCAACCCATTGCGTGATACAGTCTTCCATGTTTGAGTAAGCGCCAATGGCAACCGCTGCCATCATTGCGGCACCGGCAGCCCCCGCTTCTTCACGCGATGAAACGCGCACGGGTGCATTGAGTGCTGCTGAAAGCGTGCTGCGTAGTGCGCGTGAGCGTGCCGCACCGCCTGTCAGTCGCAGTTCAGCTGGCATTCCACCCATGGCGGCATAACAGTCGCGCGTTGCCATACCGAGACCTTCAACCACTGAACGAACCAGTTCAGGAAAGCGGTCGCGGCTTGAAAGACCGATAAATCCGGCACGGGCAAAGGCATTGACAAAAGGTCCGCGTTCGCCTGCTTCCGAAATATAAGGATGGTAAAGCAATGCACCAGCGCGGCTCATGTTAAACCATTCATCAAGGCGCGGGATAAGATCGCTCAGGGAGACTTGTTTATCCGGGCTGGACATCAGGTCGGCAGCAATTTGCAAAATCCAGTCAATATTGATTGTCGCGCCCATATTGGTCTGAACCTGCGTGACGATGCCGGGAACCGGCAACGCAATAACATAGCCTGTACCTTCTGCATTCAGATGAATGTCGGAAACAGATTTTGCCCGCATATGCACACCGGTCGATCCGATGGTTGAGCAGCCTGCATCAGCCGTGCCGCAATAAACACCTGCACCAAGTGCGGTCATCACCATATCGACATAACCAAGACTCACCGGTGTTCCGGCCTTAAGTCCTGTGAGCGCTGCTGCATCGGGGGATAGTGGATGTTGTGTCAGAGTGCCATCCACAATTTCGGGCAGCAGGCTGCGGCGCTTTTGCAGGCCAAGCGCTTCAATAACGACATCGTCATATTGACGATTACGGAAATTACCGAATGTAAAACTTGCTTCTGATGGGTCTGTAGCGCGGACGCCGGTGAGGTTAAGGTAAAGCCAGTCCTTGCAATGAAGGGCGACTTCCGCATTATCGAGCAGTTCCGGCATGAAACTGTCCATATGCGCCATTTGCGTGCCTTGCTGGCAGGTATTAAGGCCGGTGCCGGTTGCTTCAAAGCGTGCACGGTTCATTGGGCCTGCTGCAAGCTTTGTAACTGTATTGGCTGCGCGAGCATCAAGCCAGATCCAGGCATCGCCGACCGGTTTATTGTCTTTTCCAACCAGCCATGTGCCGTCGCCCTGACCTGTGACAGAAATTGCGGCAGTGCGCTTGCTTAAACCTGGAATTTTCTCGGCAAGATTGCGCAAAGCGCTGGCGCAGTCATCCCATGTCTGGGAAAGTGACTGAGTTACCGCACCGTGCTCGCCGGTTTCATATTTGTTGCGGACGGCGGCCGAGTCGAGCTGGCGGCCACTCAGATCAAAAGCCACAGCCTTGACGACGGAGGTTCCCGCGTCGATGCCGATGATAATATCACCTTTATCATGCATGACAGAATGATGCTTTCTTAATGCAGCTCAGGCAATTCATGTAACCCGTGATGAACATCTGGATCTCCTCCCACGACAAATTCAGTCGTTCGTTTCCTGCAATTTCTGAAGATAACAGACCCTTTTCTATTGTCGAGATAACATAACGATTGCGGCCTGTCTGTAAAATTTTTGTGCATAAGCATTTTTTTTCACCAAAGAGTGAAGCTTGTGAATTTTGCGCAATTTATGAGAAGGCTGGATGGTCGAAAACAGGGAATATGCAGTGACATAAGTCAGGGAATATTTTATTATATATTTGTTTTTAAATAATAAAATATTCAATAGATATGACAATCGGCATCAATGAAACGGGTCTTGAAATCGTGAAGCGCCCACCAGCTCTGATGCTTATATGACTGGGATGTTGTGAGTTTTTGTCTCGTATTTGTGCAAAATAGGCCGCATCCTGAAAAGAGCTGATTGACAGATATGACTGTTTATAACATGATTATTGGAGATGATAACATGCTGCCATCATAGTGCATGACGGCGGCATACTTATTTCAAGGCTACGCGGAGGAGCGGTGCTGGTAACATGCGGAGGATTTATGTTTCAGAGTTCTGCTCTTGTTATCTCTGTGTCTGTGCCCGGGTTTGTGGGTGCAATTCCTGAGGGCCGTTGGCGCAGTGGTGAAGCTGAATAAGGTTTGCTGCATCACCCGTGTTTATAACGACAATCCGGCAAAATTTGCTGAAGGCGTTTGATAATGAGTACACAAGCTAATCAGGTTGCAACAAGGCCAGCCAAAACAAGCCGCGCTACCCTCTGGAGTGTGATTGCTGCGGTTGTGGTGATCGGCGCAATTGGTTTTGATACGAAAGTTGTGAAAATCGGTTCCGATGCCGATGTGCGTCAGCAGGTTTTCTCGCCTGAGGCCTATGGCGCCGCTGAATTTCCCAAGGTCAAAACAAGTATTGAAGAGCGTGCTGTTGACGCAGTTGAAGTTGCAACTGCTATTGTTGCTGACAAGGATGCAGCCGGTAAGAAATATGGCGTTGGCAACGTAAACCCGGTCATTCCGATCAAATTTACCGGAACCGTTGAGGAGCGTAAATCAAATTATAATGTCGTTAAAGTCGATGGTTTTCCTGAAGGAATGGTAATCCGTGTCCAGACGGGGCCTGCTGTCAATGGCACCGATTTGCGGGATGCAACCGGCACTATCGAATTTGGCCAGTTCAAGAACCAGATCGAGTTCCAGAATGCCGGATCCGCTCTTAATAATGAAATGAAAAAGCAGGTTCTCGAAGGTGTTGATGTCGATAATCTTATCGGCAAGACAGTTTCAGTTACGGGCGTTTTCAAGCTGGTCAACCCGAAAAACTGGCTGGTTACGCCAGTGGTGCTGGAAGTAAAATGACCGCTCAGAACAAAGTTGAAGGCAAGCACGGCGAAGTCGTTCTTTCTGCACATGATGTAGCCAAGGCTTATGGGCGCATTCATGCGCTCAAGGGTGTGAATTTTGAAATTCGCCGCGGTCAGGTCACAACGCTTTTTGGCGAAAATGGTGCTGGCAAGTCGACACTGATGAAGGTTCTGTCGGGTGTTATTCAGCCAACTTCCGGCACGATTGTTCTTGATGGCGAACCGGTTGTGTTTAATTCTTCAACCGAGGCACGCGACCGCGGAATTTCGATTATCCATCAGGAACTGAGCCTCGCACCCAATATGAATGTGCGTGACAACATTTTCATGGGTCGCGAAATCCGTGGTGCATCGGGTGTGAATTTCGCAGAAGAAGAACGTCTGACCCGTGAGCTTCTGGCGGAACTTGAAGAAGATATTGATCCACTGACCCCCGTTGAAGAGCTTCGTCTCGGCCAGCAGCAGGTTGTCGAAATCGCGCGTGCGCTTTCAGTTAATTCCCGCATTCTGATCATGGATGAGCCGACTTCCGCGCTAAGCGCGTCAGAAGTGGAAGTGTTGTTCAAGGTTATTCGTGATCTGACTGCGCGTGGTGTGGCGATCGTCTATATTTCCCATCACCTCGAAGAAGCACTGCAAATCACGGATCATGCCGTTGTGCTGCGCGATGGAACCATGACTGCTTATGCACCACGCGCGCAGATTGATCTGGAATGGATCGTTCGTAACATGGTTGGCGAGAACTTTGATCTTGGTTCTCCTCCAACCGGTTATGAATGGGGCGATGTCGCACTGTCTGTTGAAGGACTGACGGTTCAGGATAAATCTGGTGATTTCGCACTTGTTGATAATTTATCGCTTAATGTGCGTGCCGGTGAAATCGTTTGTATCTATGGTCTGATGGGCGCAGGACGGACTGAGCTTCTGGAAACAGTTGCAGGCCGGCTTAAAGCCAGTTCAGGTCGTATTCTCCTTGAAGGCAAGGACGTTGAAGATCTCACAATTGCTCAGCGTATTGATCAGGGTCTTGTTCTGGTGCCGGAAGACCGCCAGCGCGATGGTCTTGTGCAGACAATGACGGTTGGCCGCAATCTTTCGCTTGCAAGCATTGGTGCAATGACGAGAGGTCTTTTTACTTCGACCAGACGTGAAAAGAACATTGTCGATCAATCGATCAGGAATGTTCATATCAAGACCGATGGTGGTGAAGCAGCAATCGGCTCGCTTTCCGGTGGCAATCAGCAGAAGGTCGTGATTGGCAAGATGCTGGCGACAGAGCCAAAAGTTATTCTGCTTGATGAGCCAAGCCGCGGTATTGATATTGGCGCGAAAGCTGAAGTGTTCAAGCTTCTGGCCGAAAAGGCCAAAGAAGGTCTGGCTGTCGTTTATACCACATCAGAAGTAGGCGAGTGCCTCAGCATCGCTCATCGTATCATTGTTATGCACCGTGGACGTATCTCAGCCGAATTCGGCTCTGATGTCTCCAAGGAAAAGATCATGGCTGCCTCGGGCGAATCCATGGTCGGCCATTAATATAGTTATGGAGCACTGATAGAATGTCAGTCACGACTACAAAAGACAAAGCGGCTCCGAACGGAGCAAAGCGGAAAATCAGCATCGTGCATTTATTGCTCGAAGGTCGCGCATTTTTTGCCCTGATCGCTATTATCGCAGCTTTCTCATTTCTTTCGCCCTATTATTTTACCGTCAATAACTTCCTGATCATGTCGTCGCATGTTGCCATTTTCGGCTTGCTGGCAATTGGCATGCTGCTGGTTATTCTGAATGGTGGTATCGATCTTTCGGTCGGCTCTACGCTGGGGCTTGCAGGGGTTGTTGCTGGATTTTTGATGCAAGGCGTCAATATTCCAGAACTCGGTGTCATTCTTTATTTCCCGGTCTGGGCAGTCGTGCTTATCACCTGTGCGCTTGGCGCATTTGTCGGTGCTATCAATGGCGTTCTGATTGCTTATCTGCGCGTTCCGGCTTTCGTGGCAACGCTCGGCGTTCTTTATTGTGCGCGTGGTGTGGCGCTTTTGATGACCAACGGCCTGACCTATAACAACCTTGGTGGTCGTCCTGAACTGGGCAATACAGGTTTTGACTGGCTGGGCTTCAACACTTTGTTTGGGGTGCCGATTGGCGTTCTTATACTGGCAGTTCTCGCCATTATCGTTGCAGTCGTGCTTAACCGCACCGCATTTGGCCGCTGGCTCTATGCCTCGGGTGGTAATGAACGTGCTGCAGAACTTTCAGGCGTTCCGGTCAAGCGTGTACAGATCTCAGTCTATGTGATTTCAGGTATTTGCGCTGCCATTGCTGGCCTGGTTCTCGCATCGCAGCTGACTTCAGCCGGTCCAACCGCAGGCACAACCTATGAACTGACAGCAATTGCCGCAGTCGTTATCGGTGGTGCGGCGCTGACGGGTGGTCGCGGCACAATTCTGGGTACGCTTCTTGGCGCTTTCGTTATCGGTTTCCTTTCCGATGGCCTCGTGATCATCGGTGTATCATCCTATTGGCAGACTGTATTTACGGGTGCTGTTATCGTGCTCGCCGTTCTGCTCAACAGCATTCAATATTCCAAACGTTAATCTCTACGGCTCCGCTCCCGTTCCGGGCGGAGCCGGATTTTCGGGAATAGAGAAAACGTTCCAAGATGGCGATCAGCTTTAAAAGTCTCGCCCCCTGGAATGGAAACGCCGGGTAACCGGTAAACGCAAAGATAATTTTACGGGAGTGAGATATGTTTAAGAAGGGTATGCGCGTTCTTTTTGCTGCAGCAGCAGCATTGCCGCTTATCGCAAGCACAGCATGGGCTGAAGGCTTGATCTCAATCGTGGTCAACGATCCTTCAAACCCATATTGGTACACCGAAGGTGAAATTGCCAAGAAGACCGCTGAAGGCCTCGGCTATTCGGCTGTTGTTGGCGGCCACAAGGGTGACACCAATACTGAAAGCAACCTGATCGATACCGCGATCACCAACAAGTCGGTTGCGATTATTCTTGACCCGGCAAATGCTGATGGTTCGGTTGGTGCGGTCAAGCGTGCTGTTGCAGCCGGTATTCCAGTGTTCCTCGTAAATGCTGAAATCAACCAGGAAGGCCTTGCGAAAGCACAGCTCGTTTCCAACAATGCACAGGGTGCAGCACTGGGTGCAACACAGTGGGTTGAGAGCGTTGGCGAAGAAGGCAAATATGTTGAGCTGTTCGGTTCGCCGTCGGACAACAATGCTGCCACCCGCTCCAATGGCTATGAAACTGTTCTTTCGCAGTATCCGGACCTTGTAAAAGTTGGTCAGGACGTTGCAAACTGGAACCGTACACAGGGCCACGACAAGATGCAGGCACTGCTTCAGGCAAATCCTGACATTATCGGCGTTATCTCCGGTAACGACGAAATGGCTCTCGGCGCGATCGCGGCTCTGAAGAAGGCTGGCAAGCTGGATCAGGTCAAGGTTGGCGGTTTCGACGGTTCGCCTGATGCAGTTGAAGCAATCAAGGCCGGTGAACTTCAGTACACTGTTTTGCAGCCGGTTGCGATCTTCTCGGAAGCTGCTGTCAGGCAGGCCGATAACTTCATCAAGACAGGCAAGACCGGTGTTGATCAGGAAAAGCAGCTTTTTGATTGCTTCCTGATCACCAAGGATAATGTTGACAAATATACAGCGCCGTTCGTTCTTGAGCAGTAAGATCTGTATGAACGGGGCGCGGATTAAATTCCGTGCCCTGTTCAATTTTTTCGTACCGATGCTATGAATCGGGACCGGTCAATAAAATGAACGGGCTGGGGACGAGTGACAGGCATGGTTACAAGAAATAAAGCAAACATTGATGGTCTTCTGACGGAGCAGGTGCCGAACGACAGCAGGCATGCACGCCAGTTGGTTCGTCGTCAGCAAATTGCTGAAATGATTATGTCAGAAGGATCGGTACGCATTGAAGATCTGACAGAGCGCTTTGCGATCAGCCTGATGACTGCGCATCGTGATGTGGATGAGCTGGTCAGTCGGGGATTGTTTCGTAAAACGCGCGGGATTGTTTCCGCAGCGCCCACAAGTCTTATTGAAGCAAGTGACCTCTATCGTGTTGCGCGCCAATCTGAAGAGAAAAAACTGATTGCCGAAGCTGCAATGCAGTTTGTTGAGCCAGGGCAGGCAATTTTCTTCGATGATTCCACAACAGTTCTTCAGATGGCTCCTTTCCTTTCCGGCAAAGGACCGCTGACTGTCATTACCAATTCCCTGATTTTGATGAACGAAGTGCGTGATATGCAAGATATCACCCTGCTTGGTCTTGGCGGTCAGCTTTATAACTGGTGCAATGCCTTTGTCGGCGGCATGACTATACATGAAATTCGTCGGCTGCGTGCTGATGTGGCTTTCATTTCAATCGCGGCCATTACTGATGATCTGCTGTTTCACCAGTCACCGGAAATGGTCGAAACCAAGCGTGCCATGCTGGAGAGTGCTGCAAAGCGTGTCCTCTTGATTGATCACACCAAATTTGAGCGCAGAGCACTGCATAATTTCGGTGCCTTGAAAGATTTTGATGTGGTTATCGTCGATGACAAAACACCCTATGAGCATATTGAACGCATGCAGTCGCAAAACATCAATGTGGTTGTCGCCCGCGCTACTGGAATAAAATAACAAGCGTGAAGGCTCACGAATTCAGCGCATATATATCAGGAAATACAATCCATGCCGTCTTTGTTGGGAATTGATAGCGGACTGACCGTCACCAAGGCCGTGATATTTGACGTTGATGGCTCGACGCTTGCCGTTGCCCGCCGTCGCGTACCCCAATATTTTCCCAAACCGCGCCATGTCGAGCGCGATATGGATGAATTCTGGAGCGCTACGGCTGATGCAATTGTTGAAGCAATCGCCAAAAGCGGACGCCCGGCATCGGATATTCTCGCCATTGCCACAACTGCGCATGGTGATGGCATTTATATGCTCGATCACGATGCACGGCCGCTTGGCAAGGGCATTCTCTCACTCGACAGCCGCGCTGTTGATGTTGCTGAGCGGTGGCTGGGCAGTGCAGTTGCAGATCAGTCGATTACCATTACCGGGCAACTGCCGCATGCTTCTGCCCCTTCTGCAATTCTGGCCTGGGTAAAAGAAAACGAGCCTGAACGTTATAACAAAATTGGTCATGTGATTGCCTGCAAGGACTGGCTTCGGCTGTGTCTGACGGGGGAGGTCGGTACTGACCGTACCGAGGCTTCGACCTCATTCACTGATTATAATACGCAGGACTATTCCAAAGATGCGCTTGAGCTGTTTGGGCTGGAGGCACTTTGGGATGCATTGCCACGGATGTCACGCTCGGACGAAATCATTGGCGGCGTTTCACAGGAATGTGCGAGCCGCACCGGACTTGTTGCCGGAACGCCGGTTGTTGGCGGTCTGCATGATGTGACGGCTTCAGCGCTGGGTGTTGGTGGTCTTAAAATCGGAACGGTTGCGGTTGTTGCCGGCACTTACTCGATCAATGAAACGCTGTCGTCAAAACCTAATGTTGATAAGAGCTGGTTCTGCCGCAATGCTATTGCGCCGGGTGAGTGGAACAATATGTCCATTTCGCCTGCCTCGACTGCCAATTATGATTGGTTTCTTGATAAGTTGTGCCCGGCAGAACGTCGTGAAGCTGAGGAAACGGGCCGTTCTATTCATGATATGCTGCGCGGGGAAATCGATGCAGCATTGGCCAGACCATCAACGGCTCTGTTTCATCCCTATCTGTTTGGCTCGCCCTATGGTGCGATGGCAAGCGGGGCATTTTTCGGGCTTCGTGGTTGGCAGGAACGGGGTGACATGTTGCGTGCGGTCTGGGAAGGCATTGCCTTTAATCACCGTATCCATGTTGATCATCTCAAAGACGGTTTTGAAATTTCGAGTGCTCGTCTGACGGGAGGCGTTTCGCGCAGCCCATCTTTCGCGCAAATGTTTGCCAATGTGCTTGGTATGCCGGTCACAGTCACTGACACCGATGAAGCGGCGGCATGGGGCGCCGCACTTTGTGCAGGCAAGGGGGCTGGTGTTTTTGCCGATGTTTACAGCGATCCGCGCGATCTGGATGCGATTGGCCGGACCTATGTGCCGGATGCAGCGCGAGCTGGGCAATATGAAAAGCGTTACTCGCTGTTCAAGGAAATAGCGTCTGCGATGGGGCCGATCTGGCCCAAAATTGACGCCTTAACTGATTAAAACATAGCGAAGACAATGAAATGAATGATTTCGTAAACAGTGCGCAAATGAAGAACCGCATCAGACAGCTCGAAGCTGATGGTGTTGATGTGCTCATTCTCGGTGCGGGCATCAATGGTGCGGGTCTTTATCGTGATTTGAGTGAACAGGGCGTGAGCTGTTTTATTGTCGATAAGGGTGATTTTGGCTCGGGCACGAGTGCGGCCCCTTCACGCCTCATTCATGGTGGTCTGAAATATCTGGAAACGGGTGAGTTTGGCCTCGTTGCGCAATCAACCGTCGAGCGCAATATTTTGCTGAAAAATGCACCGCATAATGTCCAGCCATTGCCGACTTTCATTCCGGTTTTTTCGTGGACTAAGGGGATTCCCGCAGCACTGAGGACCTTGTTTGGCTCAACGACCGCACCACGCAGTCGTGGTGCGGTGCTGATCAAGATCGGTCTTGGGCTTTATGATTATTTTGGTGCGCGTGAGCGCGTTATGCCAAAGCATAATTTTCTCTTCAGGAAAAAAGCCTTGAAGGAAATGCCATATATGACACCGTCTATTGTTGGTGGCGGCATTTATTATGATGCATGGGTTAGTAAACCGGAACGTCTGGTTTATGAGCTTGTCAGCGATGGATTGAAAGCCAATCCGAAGAACGCAGCGGCCAATTTTACTTCCATTGTTGCAGCCCGCGACGGTGCAGTAAGCTTTGAAGATCAGGATGGAACGGCTTTCACGATCAAGCCGAAGATCGTCATCAATGCCGCTGGTCCATGGATCGATCATGTCAACGCGGCGCTGGGTAAAGAAACCAGATTGATTGGCGGCACCAAAGGCTCGCATATCCTGATTGATCATCCTGAGCTGGTTAAGAGCCTTAAAGGGCGCATGATCTATTTTGAGGCAGATGATGGCCGCATCTGCCTTGTCTATGATTATCATGGTCTGGCACTGGTTGGTTCGACGGATATCCCGGCGAATAATCCTGATGAGGTTTTTGCTGAAGATAAGGAAATCGATTATTTCATCGAAAGCCTGCGTTCGCTGTTGCCGAAGCTGAAATTTGATCATAGCCAGATTGTCTATACCTATAGCGGCATTCGCCCACTGCCTGCCTCCAATGCTTCGGAGCCGGGCCTTATCAGCCGCGATCACTCCGCACCGCTTATTGAGCCGGAAACAGGGCGTCCGTTCCCGATCATCTCGCTTGTGGGTGGCAAATGGACGACGTTTCGCGGCTTTGCGGAAGAAGTGGCAGATGTGGTGCTCAAGCGCTTTGGCCGCGAGCGTATTAAAACAACCCGGAATCTCAGCATTGGCGGGGGCAGGGATTATCCTCTTGATGCCAGTTCCCGTGCTGCATGGGTGGTTAAAAATGCAAGGGAAACCGGGCTGGCATCCGAGCGTGTCGAGATCCTGTTGCAGCGTTATGGCACCACCGCCTTGCCGATCATTCAGATCGAGGCCAAACTTGGCGTTACACTTCTGCCCGATACGGACAGCATCAGCCGCGCAGAAATTGCGTGGATTGCAAGCAATGAACTTGTGGTTCATCTGTCTGATGTCGTTCTGCGGCGCACGACACTGGCAATTGATGGTGCGCTTTCATATGCCAATCTGTCGGCAATTGCTGATATTGTCGGCCTTGAACTTGGCTGGGATGCAGCTCGTAAGATGCAGGAGCTTGATGCTGTAATCGCTGAGCTGGCCAAACGACACGGAATGAAAATTACTGATAATCCTGCAAAGCGGCGTTAGAGCGCGTTTCACTCTGATCGGATCATGCTCTAATCGATGCGTATCAGTTGAGTGATAAATGTCAGAATAGATTATTGAAGTATTTATGGAAACCGCCAGCCTGGTTTTGCTAAGCTGGCGGTCTCCAGAGCCTTATTTCATCAATGCGTTTGTCTGCTCGACAAGCTGCTTGAGGCCATCTTCAGGTGAAACTTCGCCACGCATTACAGTGCCAATAATGTCCCGCTGGGTACGCCAGATGCGAACGGAATCGCCACCCGGATAACCAGCCCATGGCAGAGAGCGGTCTGCCTGTAATGAAGCTGTTTTGACATTTGGATGTTCAGCATAATAAGGCGCAAGATAGTCTTCACCTGTTGCCAGTTTGTTGGTTGGCAGATAACCGGTGATGCGAACAATTACGTTCTGCGCTTCAGGGCCAGTAATCCATTTTAGATATTTCCATGCGGCGTCCTGTTTTTCCTTGTCCTGTGTCAGGATAACAGCCGAATTGCCGCCCGTTGGAACGCCACCATTTTCTGCATTATCAAGCGGGAAAGTGGAGGTCACGAGTTTAAAGCGATCACCGACCAGTCCCTCAATGGTTTGAACATGGGCTGGTGTGGAGAAGATGAAACCGGTCAATCCGGCACCAAACTGCTGACGCGACTGATCCCAGTCGAGCAGGTTCTGACCGCCTTCAGTAACAAATTGGCGCGTCAGTTTGAGCGCGTTAAGACCGATTTCATTGTCAAAAGCGACTTTTTTGGTCTCTTCATCAACCAGTTTTCCACCCTGCTGGAAAACCAGAGACTGCCACAACCAGTCATCCGGCCAACCGTTGATGTCATAGCCCATGCCGGCAATTTTTGGATCAAGCGCATGGATTTTCTTTGCCAAATCTATAAGACCGGCAAAGGTTTTCGGCATGTTTTCAGGATCGCCACCAGCCTTCTTCACCAGATCGGCATTGATATAAATAATTGGCGAAGATGCATTGACCGGAAGACCATATTGCTTGCCGTCAACCTGACCAAGAGCCGCCATTTTCGGGCTGTAGTTCTTGTCGAGGAAAGCCTGGCCGCCTTCTGCTTCGATGAATGGGGCAAGATCAGTAATCTGGTTACGCGGAGCAAGCGTATTCACCAGTTCACCGGTCAGGTTGTAACCGGAGAAATAAACATCCGGCAGATTGCCGGTGACGGCTGCCCGCAAAACCTGTTGCTGGCCTTCATTATAGCCCACCGCAGGCGCAAGGAAGTTGATCTTTATATCAGGATTGTTTTTCATGAATTCATCGGCGAGCGGCTGATGGAATTTCGTGAATCCGGGCAGATTGTAAAGCACGTTAAGCGTTACATCAGCAGCACTGGCTACACCAGGCGTAACGAGTGAGACGGCTGCGAGGCCCAGAAATATCCCGTTTAAAACAATGCGTCGGCTGATAGTCATCATAGTCTCCAGAGGACTGTTGGGAGGAGGGTGGTGGAGAGAGCTAGACCGGGATCACTTCACCCCGGTCATGGTGATGCCAGCAATGAAGTGCCTGCGTGCAAGGAGGAAGCAGACAACCATTGGTGCGGTGATAATGGTGGCGCCTGCCATAAGCGCACCATAATTGGCGCCCGATTCAATATCGGCAAAGAACAACATACCAAGTGGCGGCGGTGCGAGATTGGTGTCGGAAACGACCACCATTGGCCAGTAAAGATCATTCCAGTGGGCAACCAGTGAAAAGACAGAAAAAGCTGCAAGCGAGGGCAATGAGCCGCGTAAAACGATACCCCAGCAGATTTCCATTTCAGAAAAACCGTCCATGCGGGCTGCTTCGATGATTTCATCGGGATAGCTGCGGAACGACTGGTGAAACAGGAAGATTGCGAAAACGGATAGAAAGAACGGGGCCATCATTGCAAAATAGGTGTTGAGCATTTGCGCCTTGGCGAGACCGACAAAGAGCGGCAAAGCCAATGCCTGAATGGGCACACAAAGAGCAGCAATAACCAGAGCGAGCATGATTTTCCGGCCTGGAAAACGCAGTTTCGCGAGTGCATAGGCCGCGGGTACAGCCGTCAGAACCTGCACAAACAGGATGCCGAAGCAGACAATTGCCCCGTTGAGCATGAAGCGAAGCATAGGCACCTGAGCCGCTGCACGGGTGTAATTTTCCACGGCATCGAACTTCTCTGGAATGGGCCAGAGCGATACGTTGAAAACTTCAGCAGGGGAGCGGATTGACGTCAACACCATCCAGTAGAACGGCAGCAGCATCACACATGCGCCAAGAGCCAGTACCAGATGTGGGATATATCTGCGAAGCGCAACCATCAGTAGTGCACTTTCTTGTCGAGATGGAGTGTCTGGCCAATAGAAAGCACCAGAACAATCGCAAGGAAAATCAGTGTGAGGGCTGCCGCATAGCCGGTGTTTGAATATTCAAAGCCTTCCAGATACAGATCGAAAAGCAATGTTTCAGAGCCAAACCGTCCTTTGGTCAGTACGGCTACGGTTTCAAAGACCTTGAAAGCTGAAATTGAGGTCGTGACGACCACGAACATGGTGGTTGGCCCAAGCATTGGCCATGTCACGGTAAAGAAACGATCAATCGGATTTTTTGCGCCATCAAGGCGGGCGGCTTCATGCAGATCCTTGGATATGGCCGTTAAACCTGCGAGAAACAGCACCATATTGAAACCCAGCACCTGCCATATGCCAATCATAGCCATTGTCGGTATCAGAAGGGCAGGATTGGACAAAAATGCAACAGGTTCAAAACCGAACCATTTGATAACGGCATTGACTGGTCCGATGGAGGGATGCAGCAGGAACTGCCATACAGTTGCCATGGCAACCAGTGTGGCGGTAACGGGAAGAAAATAGGCAACTTCCCAGAAAGACCGGCTGCGTTTGCGGCTATAGACCAGCAAGGCAATACCAAGCGCCAGAAATACCCCGAACGGAATAACGATAAGCGCATAGATCACAGTGTTTTTCAGTGCGCGCATAAACACAGGGTCACTGAAAGCATTGATGAAATTCTCCAGCCCTATAAAGCGGGTCGAGAGTGAGCCAAGCTGGTAATCGGTGACTGAAAAACCGGCAAGAACAATCATCGGAATGATGTAGGTTGCAAGAAGCAGCAGCACTGACGGTGCTGCAAATATCAGCCCGCGGATGACAAGTCGCCTTGCTGCACTTGATTGGCGTGGCCGGATGAGCGTTGCATCTCCGCTTGTAATATCAGCAGTCGTCATGCCGCCACCCGCTCATGCGTGCGTTCGATACGCAAACCATTTTTGTCAAAAAGATGAATGCGTTCAGGTGCAAACCCGATATGCAACAGCCCATCGGCATCAGCACCAAGGTCTTCACCCGCACGTTGGCGAAGTATGATTTCAATATTATTATCGTTAAACAATCGACATGTCACAAAACGGTCAGCGCCGTGCGTTTCACTTCGCAAGATGCGTGCTGTTAATCCCTGGGAGGCCACATGCAAGTCTTCGGCTCTCAGACCCAGTGTTGATGGTCCGCTTTGGCCCGGTGCGACTGTGATACCCAGCGGTTTGCCAATAAATGTGACATTGCCCTTGGCGTCTATTTCAACAGGCAGGAGGTTGATTGAGGGTGTGCCGATGAAACGTGCGACCGTCAGCGTTTCCGGGCGGCTGTAAAGTTCATCAGGTGTTCCGAGTTGTTCAATCCGCCCTTCCGACATCAAGGCGATCCGGTCAGACATGGTCATGGCTTCAATCTGGTCATGGGTGACATAGATAAAGGTCGCACCAAGCCGGCGATGCAGCCGCGCCAGCTCATCGCGCATATGAGCGCGAAGCTTCGCATCCAGATTGGAAAGCGGTTCATCCATCAGAAAAGCTGCCGGTGAACGTACCAATGCACGTGCGAGCGCAACCCGTTGGCGCTGTCCACCTGAAAGCTGGGCAGGCTTGCGCTCGAGCAGATGATCAATCTGTAAAGTTTCGGCTGCGCCAATGACAGCTGTATCGATCTCTGCAAGCGTTTTGGCTGATGAAAACAAGCGACCCAGCAAAGGCAAACGGGCTGAAAGGCTCAGTTTTCGCATCCTGAGTGGTGTTGCAATATTCTGGCGAACATTCATGTGTGGATAAAGGGCATATGACTGGAAAACCATCGCAAGATTACGATCGCTTGGGTCAATGTCGGTGACATCCTGTTTACCAATAGCGACTGTGCCGGTATCGGAGGATTCAAGCCCTGCGATGATACGCAATAAAGTGGATTTACCGCACCCGGACATACCGACGAGAGAAATGAACTCGCCGGGACGAATGGAAAGATCAATACCTTTGAGGACGTCATTGCCGCCAAAGGATTTTCCTATGTTGGTGAGTTCAATTGATTGAGGCATTACTTCGCGCTCCCTTACTGAGGCGAGGATGCCTATGCTCGTTCAACTTGACAGTCGCACGACAGGTTCATGAAGTTTCAGTGACAAAGAATGTGCAGGCTATATTTGGGTGGGTTATTGTCAGCCCCTTCACGGATCTTTGCATGAAAGTGGTGCGGCGATGCCGAGGCCTTAAAAATGGTGCAGACTTTATGGGTGGAGACTTTAATCTTCCGACATTTTTGAAATGGGGATGAAATATTTAAAAAGCAAAAATCCCGGACAAAGCCGGGATTTTGATGTGCATCTGATTTGAAAACTGGAGCGGGCGAAGGGATTCGAACCCTCGACCCCAACCTTGGCAAGGTTGTGCTCTACCCCTGAGCTACACCCGCTCGTATCAGTTTTTCAAAAGAAAATCATTCATTGTGTGAAGTCATTTCCATCAGGCACGCGCTATATGGACTAATGATTTGGGGATTGCAACAGGGAATTTCACCTTTCGACAAAGATTTTTAAAAAGATTCACAGGCTTATCCATATCCTGATTCTAACGATTGCGTCGCGTGATACTGATAAAAGATGCCAGTATGGCAAAGGCAGAGGCAGACACTATGATATGGGGTATATTTGCCACTCCCCATTGCGCCAGTAGGAAAGCAACGAAGGCTGCGCCCAGTGACTGACCCAATAAGCGAGCTGTGCCGAGCATGCCACTTGCCGCGCCGCTACGAGCGCGCGGAGCTGAGGTTATTATCATGCGATTATTGGGAGCCTGAAAAAGACCAAAGCCGATACCGCAGACGGCCATGCGCCAGCAAATATCCTGCACGCTTGGGTTTTGCGGCAGAAAGCCAATCAGCATCAGGCCTGTAGCGAATATGACCAGTCCAATAAAACCAAGTGTTGCGGGCGAATACTTATCTGACAATTTTCCAGATAGCGGTGCAATGAATGCCACTGCAATGGGCCATGGCATCATTAGAAGCCCGACTGCGACAGGTTTGAAATTATAAACGCTCTGGAACAGGAAAGGCAATGAGATGAAAGTCATCATTTGTGCCAGAAATGACATGATTGATGTGCAAAGCGAAAGGCTGAAAGCCGGAATGCGCAGCAAATCCAGAGGCAGCAATGGGTTGCTGGTGCGCAACGAACGACGAACAAGCCATGTAGCGGCCAAGATGCAGCCTGCAACCTGTATAATCAGCCATATTTTGTCAATATTGCTGCCAGCACTATCGATTGCTGTGACAAGCAATCCCAAAGTAAGTGCGCTGAGAATTGCACTTAGATAGTCGAATTGGCGTGATGAACACTCGTTGTCTGGCAGGCTCTTAAGTCCCATGACAACAGCCAAAGTTCCAAGCGGTATATTGATCACGAAAAGCCATGGCCAGCTTAGTGAATGTAGAATTAAACCTGCAAGAGTAGGCCCGATGGAAGACGAAACCGCCACAAAAAGGGAGTTTAATCCTAACGCTGTGCCAAACCTGGCTTGCGGGACTGTGAAACGTAAAAGTGCAGTGTTGACGCTCATAAGACCAGACGCACCAAAACCCTGTATGACGCGGGCAATAGTCAATGTTTCGATTGAGCGGGCAAAAATGCAGGCGAATGAAGCAAGAGTGAAAAGTGCCACTCCAAAAAGATAGACGCGCCGATAGCCATAAATTTCGCCCAGGGCTGCGAAGGGCAAGAGTGTGATGACGACGGCAAGCTGATAGCCATTGACGACCCAGATGGATGCAGCAGGGCCTGCGGAAAAATCCGCTGCGATGGTGGGAAGGGCAATATTTGCTATCGTGCCATCTATGACGGCGAGTGTAAGCCCCACCATTAATGTTGCCCAGGCCCAGTATATTCGTGGCTTAGGCAAACCATCAGGTGCAACAAATGTACCGTTTACGTGGATTGTCTCATGCTTCATCTGATCGACCAGTAACCGGGCAAGGCACCGAAAAAGTGACGGCTTCCAACAAACATCATGCTTTGCGCAATCTGCATGGTTGGGCAAAATAGATACCCTGTTTACCTTACAATTCCTTATAAAGCATTGCGATTTGTTGCTTGGCTGTGAATGGTAACGCTATTGTGCAAAAATGGTAGCTACAACGGAACCAGAAGCAGTAATTAGAGCACGTTTCTATCTGATTGGATCAGATAGAAACGTGCTAAATATTTATTTTAATACGAAGCCTGAAAACCGGTCCCTATTTCGGGGAGATATATTCAAGCCATTATTTTGATGATGCTTGCGCTGATTTTGTATTTAAATCTGCAAGGTCGGACACAATGGCCGCTGCCTCATTTTGCAAGATGTCTTTTTCATTTTTGCGTGCTTTTTCGAGAGCAATATCTGCACTGAGGCTGCGTTCATTCGACTGTAGACCATCATCGCGAGGACTTTCATTGTCGTTATCAACTTGCCCTTGCATCTTGCGGCGGTTGGCTTCTTTTTCTATTTCAGCGCGACGTTCTTTTTCGTTAAGAGAGAGCGTTTTTTTATCACGCTGTGATTTCAAAGTAGAGATATTATCCAAAAACCGGTTGAACTCAACATCGTTCTCGACGCGCTTGTCATGCAATTGCTGCAGTTTAGGGAGCAGGGTTTTTGCCTTGTTAAAGGACCGATAATTCGTAGCCGGAATTTCACTCCAGGGTAGGGCGTTATCAAAACTCGCTTCGCCCACTGTAGAAAGATTATAGAGGCCGGGCAGGCTGATATCAGGCGTCACGCCCCGCAATTGGGTCGTGCCACCATTTACCCTGAAAAATTGCGCAATGGTCAGCTTCAGCTCACCAAGCTTTTGATGATCGCTTTGCGCGACCTCATCAAGATTGACGACCGTCTGCACTGTGCCCTTGCCGAAGCTTGGTTCACCAATGATGACACCGCGATCATAGTCCTGTATGGCGGCGGCAAAAATTTCCGATGCAGACGCCGATCCACGATTAATCAAAACGCCAAGCGGGCCGCTCCAGACAGGTTTGGAAAAATCATCGCTCTCGACCCTGATTTCACCATTTGCATTGCGCTGTTGAACGACCGGACCTTTTCCAATAAATAAGCCAGTCAGATCAATCGCTTCGCTTAATGATCCACCACCATTATTGCGAAGATCGACCAGCACGCCGTCAACCTTCTCCCGATTAAGTTCGTCAAGAATTTTGGCTACATCGCGGCTGGCGCTTCGATAGTTTTTCACGCCCTTGCGCCGCGCCTGGATATCCTCATAAAATGCAGGCAGGGTAATGATGCCAATTTTATGGTTTTTATCTCCATCCTTGACGGAGATGATTTTCTTCTGCGCAGCTTGTTTGTCCAGACTGATTTTATCACGAACCAGACTGATGATCTGATGCTTGGCGTCGGGGCTTGCGTCTGCCGGCAGGATTTCCAAACGCACAATGGAGCCCTTGTCACCGCGTATCAATTTGACAACTTCATCGAGGCGCATTCCAACGACTTCTTTTATGGGGCCGTCTTTATTCTGTCCAACACCGACAATGCGATCACCAACTGCAAGTTTGCCTGAAAGTTGCGCCGGCCCACCGGCAGTCAGCTGGCGGATCGTGGTATAATCGTCGCGTTCCTGGAGCACCGCGCCGATACCAACCAGTGAAAGCTTCATAGATATGTTAAATTCTTCGGCTGCAGTGGGGCCCAAATAATCTGTGTGAGGATCTACAGAGGTCGTATAGGCTGCCATAAAGAGCTGGAAAACATCATCAGCCTTGGATTTATTGGCGCGTGAAAGAGCAGTGTCGTATCGCTTTATCAGTGTATCGCGAATTGAAGCATCATCTTTGCCTGCAAGTTTCAACCTCAGCCAATCATTCTTGACGCGTTTGCGCCATAAATCATTGCGTTCTGTTTCAGATTGCGGCCAAGGTTCTTTATTGCGAAGGATAATGTAATCTTCCTGCTTGTCGAAGTCGAAATTTCCCTTAAGCAGTTGCCGCGCGTAAGAAATGCGATCATCAATACGCTGGCCATAAATATTGTAAATTTCAAACGGAATAGTGAGATCCTGCTTCTGGATAGCATCATCAATGTCAGCACTGTGTGTTTTGAAGTTATCGATGTCGTTTTGCAGGAAAATAAGTCTGTCCGGGTCGAGGATATCGATAAAGCGGTCGAGAACCTTCGCGGATAAAGCATCGTCAAGAGCTACTGGTTTATAATGAAATTGCTCAAGAAACTCAGAAGTGAGTTGAGCAGCTGCAGCCTGTTGCGGCGAAGGCTTTAAAGCCGGAGGATTGGCTTCCAGGGCATTTGCTGGGGAGATGATTGCCAACAAAAGGCAAAGAAAAGTAAATTTAATACGTAGCACTTACTATTCCGTTTCCGACGCTGAATATTTGATAAATAACTTATTTGAAGGAATTAAGGCTTTTTGGCAACATATAGAGCAAAAGGATAGGTTCATAAAAAATAAATTTTGACGTTTACGGAAACGTCAAAATACGTTAGCTTTCCATGAAGATTGGAATTTCATCGATAAGGACTGGGCGGTGAAGGTTTCAGGAGCGGTAATGATGGTTGGTTTTTGCGTTTCGCGCCCCATTATTATTGCGCAAGGTATGAAGTGTGCGTGTGAGAAATTCATATGACAGACATATCTGAGATACATGTTGGAGAGATGTTCTGCGTCATGCTGAACAAAGCAGGTAATTGATTGGAGGATTTCGATGCCGAGCTATCGCGCACCCGTTGAGGATACAAATTTCATTCTCAATGACGTTCTGAATTATCAGCGTTACAATAATTTGCCAGGTTTTGCTGATGCATCCCCGGATGTTGTTGAAGCGATCCTGTCTGAAGGTGCGAAGCTTGCCGAAGGCACATTGTTTCCGGTCAATCAATCTGGCGACAGGCAAGGATGCGTTCGTGCATCCGATGGTTCGGTAACGACGCCAAAGGGTTTTAAAGAAGCTTATGATCAATATCGCGAAGGCGGCTGGCTTGGGCTTGCCGTTCCTGAGCAATATGGTGGGCAAGGGCTTCCCTATCTGCTGCATACGGCTGTTGGCGAATATATGTCATCAGCCAATATGGCGCTTACCATGTATCCGGGCCTGACGCAGGGTGCGATTGCCGCGATCCTTGCGCATGGCAGTGATGAGCAGAAAGACACCTATCTGCCAAAGATGGTGGAAGGTGTCTGGACTGGCACCATGAACCTGACCGAGCCGCATTGCGGTACGGATCTGGGGCTGTTGCGTACCAGTGCAGCGCCGCAGGGCGATGGCTCCTACAAGATTTCAGGCCAGAAGATTTTCATCTCGGCTGGCGAGCATGATATGTCGGAAAATATCATTCATCTGGTGTTGGCTCGCATCGATGGCGCACCCGAGGGTGTTAAGGGCATATCGCTGTTTATCGTGCCTAAATTTATTCTCGATGAAAACGGTAATCCGGGAAAGCGCAATGCTGTGTCCTGTGGTTCTCTGGAAGAGAAAATGGGCATCCACGGCAATTCCACCTGTGTCATGAATTATGACGAAGCAACAGGCTACCTGATCGGTGAGGCGCATAAAGGTCTGCGTGCCATGTTCACCATGATGAATGAAGCCCGTCTGGGGGTGGCGCTTCAGGGGTTGTCGATTGCCGAGACCGCTTATCAGAACGCTGCGATCTATGCGCGTGAGCGTATTCAGGGTCGTGCGCTTTCGGGCGCGATTGCACCGGATAAAAAGGCCGATCCGATCATTGTGCATCCCGATATACGCCGCAACCTCATGAATATCCGCGCTTTCAACGAAGCCGGACGTGCTCTTATTCTCTGGACGGCACTTAACTCTGACATTGCTCATCGTTCCAGCGATGAAGCGGAACGTCAGGCGGCTGACGACCTCGTAGGTTTGTTGACGCCAGTGCTGAAAGGCGTTTTGACCGACAAGGGTTTTGAACATGCAGTCATGGCGCAGCAGGTATTTGGTGGTCATGGCTATATCGAAGAACATGGTATGAGCCAATATGTGCGCGATGCGCGAATTGCCATGATCTATGAGGGGGCCAACGGCATTCAGGCGCTTGATCTGGTTGGTCGTAAACTGGCACTTAACGGTGGACGCGCGATCACTGCTTTTTTCAAGGAAGTGGGCGAGTTCTGCGAAACAAATCGCGAAAATGAAAAGCTCTCATTCTTCACCAAGCATCTGAAGAAGGGCGTCAATGATCTTCAGGCCGCAACCATGTGGCTGATGCAGAACGCAATGGCAAAGCCAGACAATGCGGGGGCTGCATCGAATGATTACATGCATCTCTTTGGCCTGGTGGCGCTTGGGTTTATGTGGGCAAGAATGGCAAAAGTTGCGGAAGAAAAGCTGGCGGCTGGCGAAGGCAGCAAGGACTATCTTGAAGCAAAGCTTATCACCGCACGCTACTATTTCGAGCGGATCATGCCGGAAACTGTAGCGCATCTTGCACGCATCCAGTCGGGTGCAGATAGCATGATGGCGCTCAACGCAGACGCATTCTAGTTTAGAGATGGCGCCAATGTCGTATGGCATTGGCGGGAAGGAGAAAAAATGGCTGAGGCTTATATTTACGATCACGTTCGCACACCGCGCGGACGTGGCAAGAAAGACGGTAGCCTGCATGAAGTGCCTGCCGTTCGTCTGGGCGCGAAGGTTCTGGAATCCTTGCGCGATCGTAACGGCATCGATACGGCGAAGGTCGACGACATTATTTTCGGTTGTGTGGACCCTGTTGGTGAGGCAGGCGCTGTCATTCCACGCTCTTCTGCTTTTGAAGCGGGCTATGACTTCAAGGCACCAGGTATCCAGATTTCGCGCTTTTGCGCATCCGGCCTTGATGCCGTCAATCTGGCTGCGGCGAAAATTGCCTTCGGTGCCGATGATCTCGTCATTGCCGGTGGTGTTGAGAGCATGTCGCGGGTTGGTATGGGTATGTCAGGCGGTGCCTGGTATATGGATCCATCGGTTGGCTTTCCGGGCTTTTTCATGCCGCAGGGTGTTTCCGCCGATCTGATCGCTACGAAATACGGTTTTTCCCGCGATGATGTTGATGCCTATGCGGTGGAAAGTCAGAAGCGGGCTGCGAAATCGTGGGAAAAGGGCTATTTCAAAAAATCGGTTATTCCGATCAAGGATCAGAATGGCCTTACCATTCTCGATCATGACGAGCACATGCGTCCGGGCACAGATATGCAGGCGCTTGCTCAGCTCAATCCTTCCTTCGTGATGCCCGGTGAAATGGGGGGCTTCAATGCTGTTGGCATTCAGGCGCACCCGGAAGTGGAAACCATCAATCACGTGCACCATGCCGGTAATTCGTCGGGCATTGTTGATGGCGCCGCCGGTGTCCTCATTGGCTCGAAGAAGGCTGGCAAAGCATTCGACATGAAACCTCGTGCACGTATCCGTGCTTTTGCGAATATTGGCTCTGAACCTGCGCTTATGCTGACTGGCCCCGTTGATGTGACGCAAAAGCTGCTCAAAAAGGCCAAGATGAAAATCTCGGATATTGATTTGTTCGAGTTGAACGAAGCCTTCGCCGCTGTGGTTCTGCGTTACTGCCAAGCTTTTGATATTCCGCAGGATAAGATCAACGTCAATGGCGGTGCGATTGCCCTTGGACACCCGCTGGGTGCAACAGGTGCGATGATCCTTGGCACTGTGCTGGATGAATTGGAACGCCGCGACCTTAACGTGGCGCTGGTCACTTTGTGTATCGGTGCTGGCATGGGTACGGCCACCATTATCGAGCGCGTGTGAGGGGAGGTTTTATAAATGTCTTATGTAAATTTTAAAGTTGAAACTGACGCTGATGGCATTGCTCTCGTCACCTGGGATATGCCTGAAAAGTCGATGAATGTTTTCACCGTTGATGTGATGCAGGAATTGAATGCCATCATCGACGCGACGACCGCCGACGAAAAGGTCAAGGGCGTGGTCATCACGTCCGGCAAAGAAACCTTCTCCGGCGGTGCAGACCTGACCATGCTCGAAAGCATGTTCAAGGAATTTCAGAAGCAAAAGGCAAAGGACAGCCAAGCTGCTGTTCAGTCACTGTTTGATAATGTCGGTCGAATGGGCGGCTTGTTCCGCAAGCTTGAAACCTCGGGCAAGCCTTGGGTTTCGGCCATTAATGGCACCTGCATGGGTGGGGCATTTGAAATGTCGCTCGCTTGCCATGCCCGAGTGGCGTCCGACGCGCCGGGCGTGAAGATGGGCTTGCCGGAAGTGAAAGTCGGCCTGTTTCCGGGCGCTGGCGGCACGCAGCGCGTTCCGCGCCTTGCCAACCAGCAGGATGCTTTGCAGATGATGACCACAGGCTCCAGCCTGACGGCACAGCGTGCCAAGGCGATGGGCCTTGTTACCGAAGTAGCACCTGCCAGGAAGCTCGTCGAAACAGCAAAAAAGTTGATCAAGGGTGGTCTCAAGCCAGTTCAGCCATGGGATGAAAAAGGCTTCAAGTTGCCCGGCGGTGCAATCTATTCGGCTGCCGGTGCCAATCTCTGGCCTGCGGCAACCGCCATTTTACGCCGCGAAACATCGGGAAATTATCCGGCAGCCCTCGCTATTCTGAAGTCGGTCTATGAAGGCCTGCTGGTGCCTTTCGATACTGGTCTCAAGATTGAGCAGCGTTACTTTACCGAAATTCTCCAGACGACCGAAGCGGGCATGATGATCCGTTCGCTCTTCGTGTCGTTACAGGAGTTGAACAAGGGTGCACGTCGTCCAGCCGATGAAAAGCCGACCAGATTCAAGAAAATTGGCGTTATCGGTGCTGGCTTCATGGGCGCAGGTATTGCCTATGTGACGGCCAAGGCTGGCATTCCGGTGGTGCTGATCGATCGCGATCAGGAATCTGCGGACAAGGGCAAGGCGCATACGGCTGATCTGATCACCAAGGAAATGCAGAAAGGCCGCGCCACAGAAGCCGACAGGGAAAAGCTCTTGTCGCTTATCACGGCCACGCCGGATTATGCCTTGCTCGAAGGAGCTGATCTGGTGATCGAGGCTGTGTTCGAAGATCGTGAAGTTAAACGCATCGCGACCGAAAAGGCTGAGGAGGTTTTGAAAACTTCTGCCGTTTTTGCGTCCAACACCTCGACCTTGCCAATTACCGGCCTTGCTAAAGTCTCCAAGCGTCCGAAGAACTTCATCGGTATTCACTTCTTCTCGCCGGTCGACAAGATGATGTTGGTGGAAGTGATCCTGGGCAAGAAGACATCCGACAAGGCTTTGGCCGTGGCTCTTGATTATGTTCGTGCGATCAAGAAGACGCCGATTGTTGTCAATGATACGCGCGGTTTCTATGTCAATCGTTGCGTGCTGCGTTATATGTCGGAAGCCTACAACATGCTGGTTGAAGGTGTTCCGGCTGCAATGATTGAAAATGCCGCCCGTATGGCCGGTATGCCGGTTGGGCCGCTTGCTCTCAACGATGAAACGGCAATTGACCTTTCGCAAAAAATCCTCAAGGCAACCCTTGCCGATCTTGGTGAAAAGGCTGTCGATCCGCGCCATGTGGAACTGGTGGATAAGCTTGTTGATGAGTTTGATCGCAAGGGCCGCAAGAACGGCAAGGGCTTTTATGACTATCCGGCCAAGCCTGCCAAGAAACATCTCTGGGCCGGTTTGAAAGACCTTTATCCGCAGCAGAACCCTGACAAGATCGACGTGAAGGAACTGAAAGAGCGTTTCCTTGTGACAATTGCTCTGGAAGCTGCGCGTGTGATGGAAGAAGGCATTGTCACTGATCCGCGTGAGGCCGATGTTGGCTCCATTCTGGCCTTTGGTTTTGCACCTTATACCGGCGGCACGCTTTCTTATATTGATGGAATGGGCGCGAAGAAATTCGTCAAACTTGCGAAAGAGTTGCAGCGCAAATATGGCCAGCAGTTCAAGGCGCCGAAGCTGCTTGTCGATATGGCGGAGAATGGCGAAAGCTTCTATCAGCGTTTCAATCCATACAAAAATGAGACCAGAAAAGCGGCCTGATTTGTGGGTTGAGTGAAAAAACACGCGGCACTGAAGAGCCGCGTGTTTTTATTGGTGAATAAGAAAATTTTCCCTGTAATATTGTGCATCTTGCGTAAAATCAGGTTATTCGCTAGAATTACTATCATAAAAGGCTGGTGGCTAGGCTTATAATCCTCTTTCGCAGGTTGAACTATGTTTTCTCATGATAGTGTATGGGCTGCTATTGATGCTCTGGCAGAACGCAACTCTTTGAGCGTATCCGGCCTTGCACGCCGTGCAGGGCTTGATCCAACGACTTTCAACAAATCCAAACGTTATGCCCCCGATGGGCGTGCGCGCTGGCCATCTACTGAATCCCTTGCCAAAGTCATGGAAGCGACCGGCGCGAGTTTTGACGAATTTACCCGACTTGTTCGTGGAGAGACTTCTTTCCCCTCTTATGGCGACTATTTGCAGGAGCCGAGTGCAATACCGCTGCTTGGCATGGCGGAAGCAGGCGGGGGTGGCTATTTCGACGATTCCGGTTTTCCCGCAGGTCATGGCTGGGATGTCGTGCAGTTTCCAGCAGCACCTACCGATAATGTCTATGCGCTGGAAGTTTCAGGCGACTCTATGTTGCCGCTTTATCGTGATGGCGATACACTTGTTGTGGCGCCTAATGCACCGGTTCGTCGTGGCGATCGTGTGGTTGTCCGCACCAAAGGCGGCGAAGTGATGGCTAAAATTCTTCATCGACAGACCCCGCGCACAATTGAGCTTCATTCGTTTAATCCTGAGTTTCCAAATCTGTCCTATGAAATGAAGGATGTCGAATGGGTTGCCCGTATTCTGTGGGCAAGCCAGTGATGATCAGATTGCCCCGGAAAAATCATGCCCATATTGTTTTTGGAAGCCTGGCTGGTTTGACCGCTGTTATTCTGGTCATGGTTTTTGTCGCACCGTTTTATGGGGCGCTTGATCGCCCGGTCAGGATTGTTGAGAGCCGCGATAATCAAGTGAAACCGGAGGCGGGATCGGGCAACAAGATTATTGTCGAACAATTTGATTATAATGAGCCGGAAACCAGAGCTGATGCTGATATAGTGCCTTCGGAGTCTGTACCGGAAGATGCATTGAAGACAACTGAACAGAACAGTTTCAATCAAAGTGCACAAGGTGAGTTTGAGCGTGAACCTGCCCGGCCACCTCTGAGTGACCTTGGACTGGCAACAACACCGAAACCGCCAGAACCACCGGCGCCTGCTGTGGTGGTTGATGAAGACCAGCCGTTGCAGCTTCTACAGCGCCCGGTTGCAATTGCTGCCGGCAAACTTGAAAGTCAGGGGCGTTTCGTTGATTTGCAAGGCATTGAGGTCATTCCGGTAGAGGAAACCTGTCAGGCTGAGGATGGTGAAAGCTGGCCTTGTGGCATGCATGCCCGCACCGCTTTCCGTCAATGGCTGCGTGCGCGTGCAATCATGTGCCGTTTGCCCAAAAATGACAGTAGGGCGGCAATTACAACGCAATGCAGTGTTGGCACTGAAGATCCCGCTTTGTGGCTTGTGTCCAATGGCTGGGCAAAGGCTGTTGCCGGAAGCCCTTATGAGGAAGCTGCCGAAAAGGCGCAGATTGCGAAATCAGGTATTTATGGTGATAAGCCGGATGCAGTGTTACCTGGTTTGAATAATAGTACAGTAATGCCCGATACAATAATGCCTGAAATACCGGGGCAAGCTGTCAGGCCACAGCAGCTTGACGGTGAGTTTCCTCCAGCGCCGCAAAACCAATAAAAAACGCCTCACCCGAACAACCGGGTGGGGCTTTTGATAACTATCAGATATTTACGATAGCGTACCAGCAAGTGCTTTTTGGATAAGTGCACGGGTTTCATTGATCCCATAAAGAGCAACGAAAGATCCAAAGCGTGGGCCGCGTTCCTGACCGATCAGCACTTCATAGAGCATCTGGAAGAAAGATACTGATACGCCGGGGCCACCTTCCGGGCTTTTTTTGTTATGATCCTGATAGCGCTCGATTGCACGGGCAACGTCCAGAATGGCATTCTGAATTGCTGTACCGTCTGTATCGGCTGGCAGAGTTGCAAGCTTCGCATCAAGGCCTTCAAGCGCTGCGCGTTCGACATCGTCAGGTGTACGGAATTGCTTGGTGGGCTTCACGAAATCGTTAAAGTAACGGATGGCATAACCAACGAGCGCGTCGAGTTCCGGGTTGTTTTCTGGCGTTACTCCCGGCACATGGCGCGAGATGAAGCCCCAGAGAACGCTTGGGTTTTCAGCATTGGATGCGCTCACCAGATTGAGCATCAGTGCGAATGTAACCGGCAGTTCAACCTTTGGCGGGTTGCCGTAATGGATGTGCCAGACCGGGTTGTTCAGGCGGTCTTTCCACTCCTGACGGTTATAGGCAGAGAGATAGGTGAAATACTCGTCTACGGCCTTCGGGATCACGTCGAAATAAAGCTTCTTCGCAGTCTTTGGCTTCTGGAAGTTGTATAGTGCAAGGCTTTCGGTCGGCGCATAGGCCAGCCATTCGTCAATCGCGATACCATTGCCCTTTGATTTCGAAATTTTTTGACCGAGTTGATCAAGGAACAGCTCATAGACGAAATGCTCCGGTGCCCGACCACCAAGAATTTCGCAGATGCGGTCATAAATACCGGCATTGGTTTGGTGGTCCTTGCCGAACATTTCAAAATCAACGCCCAGCGCTGCCCAGCGCATACCAAAATCAGGTTTCCACTGAAGTTTTACATTGCCACCAGTGACAGGCAGCGTCGTTTCAACACCGTCCTCATCGTCAAAGGTGATGGTTCCAGCCTTGGCGTCCACGCTTTTCATCGGTACGTAAAGAACGCGGCCCGACTTTGGCGAAATTGGCAGGAACGGACTATAAGTCGCCTGACGCTCCTCACCAAGTGTTGGAAGCATCACTTTCATGATGTCATCGTAGCGCTCGACTGCCTTTAACAGGACAGCATCGAACTTGCCGGATTTGTAATACTCAGTTGCACTTGCAAATTCATAATCGAAACCAAAAGTATCGAGGAAACGGCAAAGCATGGCATTATTATGCTGGGCAAAGCTCTTGTAATCACCGCCAAACGGGTTTGGCACTGCAGAAAGCGGCAATTGCAAATAAGGCTCAAGGGCTTCTTTATCTGGCACATTATCCGGGATTTTGCGCATACCATCGAGATCATCGGAGAAGCAGATGAGCCGTGTTTTGACTTTGTCTTCCGTCAGAATACGGAAAGCATGGCGAACCATCGAGGTGCGTGCAACTTCGCCAAAGGTGCCGATATGTGGTAATCCAGAGGGTCCATAGCCGGTCTCGAAGATTACGGTGTCAGGCATGCCGGTTTTGGCATAGCGCTTGAGTATTTTTCTTGCCTCTTCAAAAGGCCACGATTTCGCTTCCGCAGCCGCCGCGGTCAGTTCCGGGGTCAGCGTAATTTCGGGAAGGCGGTGCGAAGTCATGATGTTATCCTGATGTCCTGTGAAGAGCTTTTTAATTGATGATAATTTAAACGCACAAAGTGCCACTGCTCTATGGCGTGCCATGACGCGAACGTCAATCTTTGCCAAGCTAATTGCTGCCGAATTTCCTTGCACAACTGCAACAAGCTTCATAGGTTTCTGAGTGATTGACCTTGATTTATGATTCCAGTTACCGGATGCAGGAGCATTTGATGAGCAAGATTTCACCGCATGACGCTCTCGTTTACATCATGGTGACAACTTCGGCAGCCGATACAACCATGACTGATGCGGAACTTGCATCAATCAGCAATGTGGTTTCACGTTTGCCGGTTTTTCAGGGATTTGATGCCGCTCGCTTGCCAAAGCTTGCAAGTGATTGTTATGCATTGCTTGCGGATGAGGACGGTCTGGAGCGAATTCTTGATCTTGCACATAAGGCCATGCCAGAGAAGCTCTATGATACGGCCTATGCACTGGCTGTTGAAGTGGCGGCTGCTGACCTTCATGTCGAACAGGAAGAGCTTGAATTTTTGCAGATGCTGCGTGATCGCTGGGCATTGGATGAGCTGACAGTTGCTGCCATTGAGCGCAGTGCGCGTGTGCGTTTTCGTAAGCTCTGAAATTCAGATGGTTGATTGAAAACGGGCAAGATGAAACCTGCCCGTTTTGCATGATTGGCAAGTTTAGCAGACGAGTGGCAGACGACGTGCCTTACGCCATTCAAGCGCTGTCCGCATCAGATGGGCAGCTTCGGCAAATGTAGCCTTGTCTTTCCACCGGTCTTTATGGACGAGATTTGATGGGACAATGTCTTTCAATGCCTCAAGCGTGTGGCGTGGAACGATATCAGTACAGCTCCATAATCGCCGGAAAACAACGCTAATGCGTGTCACTTTACCATTGATTGCGACGACTGGTTCAGCCGTTTCAAATTTCCAGTCTTCATAGGCATCGATTGCGTCCTGAAATGCATGATGCAAATAAATTGGTGCATGGCCGTCATGAAGTGGAGGCAGCAAACTGGACATTTCTGTTTCCTCTCTTCTAATATGGTTCAGCTTCAGGCACTTACGGAAATGTTAATGCATCATTCCGCAAATGCGGTTAAATAAGTCATTGCAAGTCATTATGTATCTGCATGTAGCTGCCGTATTGAACTTCACCTCACGAAATACGACAGCATATAATTAACCATGATCTATCTAAGCGATGGTGCTTGGCAAGGAGAAATTTTCTTTTCTGGAGCTTGAAAGGAAAAATATGTTCTGGCTTGAGCAATGGTTTTTATTTGAGGTAATCGCTGATTATAACGGCCAGATTGTAACGCAATGAAGAGATGATTATCGGTGGTTGAGAAAGATGCCATATTGGGCTGCCTGGTCTCAGTTGGTTTGCATGCTGCAGTTCTTGCCTTGCTGCTGATTACGTTCCCTGTATCAATGCATTCTATCCAGCCAGAGGATATAAAAGTCGAACTGGTTCCTCCGTTTCAGGCCAGGCCTGAGCAGAAAACGGATGGCGCTGCCCAAGTTGAAGCAAAGCAAAAAGCGTTTGAAACTGCAGCAGATGCTGAAAAAGAAAACGCTAAAATTAATCCTGTAAAACCCTCGGAACAAGAAGATTCCGACATATCTGAGCCAGCGGAAAGTGCAATCGGATCTCATCAGGATGAAGCAGTGACCCGCGAGCCAGTGCTGAGTGCAAAGAACTCTCCCACCAGTCTGGTTCATCCGGTGAAGGCAGAAACAAAGATGGTGAAGGCCGAGAAAATTTATTCAAAAGACGCCCTTTCAAATCCAAATGTTAAACAGGCTTTGGGAAAGCTTTCGCCAACAGATCGGGTTATCCAGATTTGTGGGATAGAGGCTTTGGAGCAAATACGGCATAAACGACCAGATATTACTCCTGATATGATGGCACGAAAGGGAGGCAATTTGACGGAATCCAGTTTGAAAATGTTTGGAGGAGCCTTCCGAAGTCATGCAAATTGGTACAATCTGGATTTTGATTGTAAAATTAACCCGCAGGATTTGACCGTTTCATCGTTCCAATATGCAATTGGTGATCTGATCCCTAAAAAAGACTGGTCACGCAGAGAATTACCGATCGATTAGAGTATTCCTTTTATGCTTAAGTAATGGGAATCCTATATCTATTTATTCACCAATTGCATCCTGATAAGCTTTCTCTGTTTTCAGCCCCAGTTCTCGATGCGGATTTTTGAACCATCAGAGAAGCGTGAGATATGGAACGGCGCTGGATCAACGATCGGCGTTTTACCGCTGACCATATCCGCGATCAAACGCCCTGCGCCGGGGCCGATCCCAAAGCCATGGCCCGAAAAACCTGTGGCTATGATCAGTCCATCAATGCCTGGCAAGGGTGAAATAACCGGAATTACATCCGGCATGGTATCAATCAGGCCAGCCCATTCCTGAGCGATGGTTGCAGATTTAAAGGATGGAATGGCCGCTTTTAGTTTAGCAAGTATCGCCGCATTTGCTGCCCGGTGTGGGGCCGGATCAAGGGTGCGGATTTTTTCAAACACTGAAACCTGATCCGCAGGACGCAGTTTCCACTGGAAAGCTTCTTCGAAAAAGCGTTCGCCAAAACGAAAGCGCAGAGATTTCCATTCGGTTGCAAGCGAGGGAATGAAATCGCGAAAGAAACGGAAACTGTCGGGTACAATGTCGGCGATGGAGCCGCCAAGGCTCGCAACTGTATAGCCGCCGTCCAGTCGCTTGCGCAACGCAAAGTCTGAAAATGCGACTGCGGGTTCTACATTGCCTTCGACAGGTGCTGTGCGAAAAACAGATGAACGTACTTTCAATTGCGGCAGATGAGCATCAAATGATGATATGATCAGACGCGACCAGGCGCCGCCAGCAACGACAATTGCTTCGCATGCCACGCGACCTTTTTCTGTCAGAACTGCCGAGACGCGGCCATTGGTAGTCTCAATCTCCCGCACCGCGCAATTTTGCATAATATCTGCGCCCAGTTCCTGTGCTTTGGCTGCGAAAGCAGGTACTGCTTTTTGTGGCTCCGCACGGCCATCAAGGGGTGTTATCATTCCGCCTTTGAGTGGTCGTGTTATTCCGGGCACAAGTTCTGCTGCTTGTTGAGCATTTAAGATTTGTGTTTCAATGCCATGCTCGCTGGCAATTTTAATCCACTCTGCATAGCGGTTAATTTCTTCTTCTTTTTCAGCTGTATAAGCGATTCCGGTAACGCGAAAGCCGGTCTCGCGTTCTACACGCTCATTCATTCCTTCCCACAGGCGCATGCTTTCAACAATCAGCGGCAGTTCGCGACTGTCACGCCCCGTGCGGCGGCACCAGCCCCAGTTTCGGCTTGATTGCTCGCCCGCAATTTCACCTTTTTCAAACAGGGCAACAGGAATGCCGCTTTCGGCCAGAAAAAGAGCTGTCGATACGCCAATCACACCGCCGCCGATAATGGCGACTTTCGTTTCCCGTGGCAAATGATTGCTGGTTTCCACCTTATCGGTGATTGGCCCCATGCTCAGACTCCTGCAATGGAAATATCAAATTACTATTTGAAAACATTGCGCTATTTTTCAGATTTTTCAACTGGATAGTGGCGATAATTATCATAGGAACAGGAACTTTTTACTCAATGCCTGACATGTTTAGTCGTGTTTTATTGGCAAAGCAGTCCAAGTCATTTATATGCATTTCATGATAACAGGACTTTCGGCCTCATCTATGGATGCAAAGACCCAGCAGAACATCATGTTCGATAATGAGACGGCTCCGGCGCTGATGCTTTCAGGCATAAGCCGGCAGTTTGGAACAGTGCGTGCGCTCAATAATATATCGCTTGATGTACAGCCAGGTGAAATTATCAGTCTGGTTGGGCATTCAGGGTGCGGAAAGACTTCCTTGTTGCGGATCATTGCAGGCATTGATGCACCAGATGAGGGCCTGCTTAGCATGGGTGAGCGAAGACTGGTTGGACCATCGATTTTCGTTGAGCCGGAAAAACGCAATATTGGTGTAGTTTTTCAGGATTACGCATTATTTCCACATTTGAGCGTGCGTGAAAATGTGCTGTTTGGCTTGCGTAAAATTTATAAAGAGCAGGCAATCAGCCGCGTCAATGAACTACTGAACCTTGTAGGCCTTGCTTCGATGGCAGACCGTTATCCCCATATGCTTTCGGGTGGCGAGCAGCAGCGCGTGGCGCTCATCAGGGCTTTGGCTCCAAAACCTGATCTTTTGTTGATGGATGAGCCATTTTCTAATCTCGATCGCGGTTTACGTGCGCGTGTACGCAGTGAAACCCTGTCGCTTCTGCGCGCTCTTGGTACGCCGGTCATTATCGTGACACATGAAGCCGAAGAAGCATTATCTACAGGAGATCGCGTTGTCTTGATGCGATCGGGCGAAATTGTCCAGCAAGGCTCGCCCCGTGACCTGCATAACCGACCGAACAGCCGTTATGCGGCTGATTTTTTCTGTGATTTCAACGCATTTACCGGCAAGGTTTGTGGCAGAACAATTGAAAGTCCGCTGGGTTGCTTTGATGTGGCAAATGACTTTGCCTCTCACCGCGAAGTCCTTGTTTATGTCCGACCGCGTGACATTGAAGTCCTCATCGATGACACTGAGGGCGCTTTAAGCGGACAGATTGAAACACGGACCTATTTTGGTGAGACCGAAGAGTTGCTGATCCGTCTTGATGGGAGCGGACAGTCTTTGCGTGTACGCACTGACCATCACGTAATGGAAGGTGCAACTTCGGTTTTCGTTCGGATAAACTGGGAAAAGGTACTGCTTTTTCAAAATAATGAGTAATAAGCTCATATTTATTTCCCGGTTTAATTGACCCGGCAAAATCGAGTTCATATAGTTCGATTGCATAACATATAGTTCCCAATGAACCATATTTTCGGAGGTAATATGCCCAAGATCGCACGTGCTGGACTTGTACTCATGGCTGCGACGTTTCTCTCAGGTGCTGCAAATGCAAATGAGGTCAATATTTACACGACGCGCGAGCCAGGCCTGATTCAGCCTTTGCTTGATGCCTATAAGGAAAAGACGGGAACGACCGTTAATACTGTTTTCCTTAAGGATGGCCTCGCTGAACGTGTTGCTTCCGAAGGTGAAAAATCTCCCGCCGACATTCTGATGACTGTTGATGCAGGCAATCTGGTTGATTTTGTTGATAAGGGTCTTACTCAACCTGTCGATTCTGCTGCTCTCAAGTCTGCCATTCCTGCTCAGCTCCGCGATGCAAATGACAACTGGTTCGGTTTGTCGATGCGTGCACGTGTTGTCTATGCAGACAAGGATCTAGAACTTGACGAGATCACTTATGAAGAACTGGCCGATCCGAAGTGGAAGGGCAAGATCTGTATCCGTGCCGGTCAGCATCCATATAATACGGCTCTGATCGCTGATTACATTGCGCATCATGGTGCTGAAAAGACGGAAGAGTGGCTCACTGGCCTGAAAGCCAATCTGGCACGCAAGGCAGCCGGTGGTGATCGTGATGGTGCCAAGGATATCGTTGGTGGTATCTGCGATATTGCCGTTGCCAACTCTTATTATGTTGGTCTGATGCGCTCGGGCAAGAGCGGCGACGAACAGAAGACATGGGGTGAGGGAATTAAGGTTATTCTTCCAACCTTTGCCAATGGTGGCACGCAGGTAAATATCAGCGGTGCAGCCGTTGCCAAAAACGCTCCGAACAAGGATGAAGCCGTCAAGCTTCTTGAATATCTTGTTTCAGACGAAGCCCAGCAGCTTTATGCAAAAGCGAATTTCGAATATCCGGTCAAGCCCGGTGCCCCGGTTGATCCAATTGTTGAATCTTTCGGTGAGCTGAAGATTGATACCGTGCCGCTTTCGGAAATCGTCAAGCATCGCAAACAGGCCAGTGAACTGGTCGACAAAGTCGGTTTTGATAATTAAAATCGGCTTATATCTATAAAACGACGCCGGTGCAAAATCATTGCGCCGGCGTTGTAATATAAGGGTCGACCAAGGTGGCGGAACCTGTGCACGCAACATCGTTATCCATGCTTAATCGCACCCGTTCGGGGCGCGGCTGGCTGTGGCTTTCCGGTTTGATTGCGCTCTTGGTATGTTTGCCAGTGCTGGCGCTTGTTATCGAAGCATTTCGTGGCTCATCAGGACTGTGGAGCCATATTTTCTCGACGATTTTCGCTACGGCCTTTATCGATACAATCATATTATTGGCAGGCGTTGGACTTATCACTGCATTGGTTGGCACCTTTAGCGCATGGTTGGTCACAGCATATGACTTTCGCGGACGAGCTATATTGGAATGGGCGCTGTTGCTGCCTCTGGCGGTGCCAACCTATATCATCGCCTATGCTTATCTTGATATTCTGCATCCGATTGGGCCGATACAAACTGCGATCCGCTTTGTGCTGGGGTTTGAAACACCGCGGCAGTTTCGGTTACCCGATATTCGATCGATGACGGGCTGCATAATTCTGCTTGGTTTCGTGCTTTATCCCTATGTTTATATTTCAACGCGGGCCATGTTTCTGACGCAGTCCGCAAGCCTGATCGAGGCGGCACGCACTTTGGGCGTTAGCCGCAGAGGAATATTCTGGCGCGTTGCACTGCCGCTGGCACGCCCAGCCGTGGCCGTTGGTGTCAGCCTTGCCTTGATGGAAGCGCTCAACGATGTCGGCGCCGCTGAATTTCTGGGCGTACGGACCCTAACAGTTTCAATTTATACGACCTGGGTAACGCGCTTTGATTTGCCCGGCGCAGCCCAGCTCGCTCTGGCGCTTTTGCTGCTGGTTGTGGCGATCGTTTCAATCGAACGCTGGGCGAGGCGTAAACAGCGTTTTTCTTCCAATATTCGCCATTCACGCGGTTTCGAGCCACTGAAAGTCAGGGGTATCAAAGGCCTGTGGTTGTTTATTGTCTGTATGGTTCCCATCATTATCGGTTTCATCCTGCCTGCCACATATCTTGTTATCGAAGCGGCCAAACGTATAGGTTTTGCGGGTATCTCGCCCCGTCTGGCTGCTGAAGCTTTCAACACTGTCATGCTGGCAACGGTGGCAACCGTGCTGGTTTTGCTGTTTGGTATGATGGTGGCCTATGCAATGCGGTTGTTTCCTGGCACGGCTTCGCGGTGGTTTTACCGTTTTTCTACTATGGGCTATGCAGCGCCCGGAACAGTGATTGCCATCGGCATCATGATTGTATCCGGTGCGGTAGACCGTTTTTTCGATCAGGTTTTCAGCACGTTTTTCGGTCTCTCTACCGGATTATTGCTGATCAGCACAGGCGGGGCTATTGTTTACGCTTATGTTGCACGCTTTATGGCAATCTCTGCTGGCGGTATTGATGCCGGTCTTGAGCGCATTCCCCAATCGCTTGACCACGCTTCCCGTACACTTGGTCGTGGCGTCACGGCTACTTTCCATGAGGTCCATTTGCCGCTTTCAAAAACAGCGATTATTGCCGCAGGTCTGCTGGTTTTTGTCGATTGTGTCAAAGAACTACCGGCAACGCTTTTATTGCGTCCACTTAATATAGAAACCTTTGCCACACATCTTTATGGTGAGGCTGCACGCGGAACCTATGAAGAGGCGTCGGTGGCAGCACTGGCAATTGTGGTTGTTGGAATTCTGCCGGTCATTCTGCTTTCACGTATAGGGCGGCGTTTGGGCAGTCGTCACAGTTAATTATAGAAATTCTGCAATATCAAATTGTTACAATGCCGTTATAGTTTGCGACTTTAACGTGTTCTCTGTCATTGTTGTCGACTATTCATAAATTCAAAAAATGCTGATCTATCAAAGGCTTTGCTATGCTAAAGCATTATGCTTGGCGTGGATTGATGAATGATTTCAACACGATATTTCGCGTGAACGCAATAATATGTGACTGTATCCCGGCATTATTTCCATGTTTCTACCACAAAACGAAAGCTCAATGGTCATAATTGAAACAAGACCGCGCAATCCTGAGATGCAAAAAACAGGCCTGAGATGCAAAGACAAGTCAAGTCAATGCCAGATGCGCGGAAGGAATAAGATGGTGGAAACTATGCTGAATACGCAACAGTGGCTTCCGGTCGAGTTGCTGAACATTGGTTTGGCGGCAGCCGTTTTCTTCGCCTGTCTTGTGCTTTCGCTATGGAAGGCAGTATTTGATGAAACAAATCCGGTTTTCTGGCGTCGTACAGCTGCAGTTCTTTGGGCCGGTGTTGTTATTGTGGCTTTAAGCGCCGGTATCGAAAGCTTTAACTGGCCGCAGATCATTGGTTGGGTGATGGTTGCCGGCGGTGTTATCGCAACGGCGGTTCGTACGGCGATGAGCTATTATCGCCAATATTCGCTACATAATGTTCGCCGCACCCGGTTTACAAACCCCCGCTTTTTTGGCCCGCGCACGACTGGACGATGATCACCATGTTTGCAAAGACTGTTAGAATGCCTTTGAGGCAACACCGTCCATATAGTTTGCGCTCATTCTTTATCCGCGCTTTTGGCTCTGGACGATACCGTAAATATTCGTAGAGCGTGTGCCAGAGCGACAATAACCCAGAATTGGACCTTCGGCTTCGGCAAGTGCAGAAGCCATTTCGTCGACATTCTCCTGGGTGAGCTGTCCACCGACAACCGGGATGTAATAGGCTTTGATGCCCACTTTTTCGGCCACTTTTGCAACTTCTGCAAAAACCGGCTGGTTTGGCCCTTCTTCGCCATCTGGACGATTGCAGATAATTGTCTGAAAGCCTTCAGCCGCAATATCACGCACATCATCCGGCGAGATTTGTCCGGTGACTGAGTAGTTATCGTCGATCTGGCGAATATCCATTATTTTGCACCTAAAAGAGTATCAGTCGGAACACAGCTTCATCGTCATTTGCGACGTTTTGAGACTTGCTTGTATAGCTTGTTCGCGAACCTTGCTGCAAGGGCGCAATGACAGCTTTATCTGCCGCTTCAAAGTCATTGAGTAGCTGACAATAAATGGTAAGACAGGTTGAAAGTCTTTATGACCAGAGGCCAAATGATATGAGGATACCAAAGATCAGCCAGAATCTGCCGCGTCTCGTGCGACGCGAGACAGGCTTTTATGGAAGTTCTCGCGAGGTGCCGGAAGAAGTGCCTGTTGCCATGAGCTATAATGGCACAACCCACGCCGTCATGATGGCAACACCTGCCGATCTGGAGGATTTTGCAGTCGGATTCAGTCTTACTGAAAGTATCATATCCAATATTTCTGAAATCGAAGATTTGAACATTGAGGTCTTTGAGAAAGGCATTGATGTTCAAATGCGATTGACTGAGCAGCCGGGCGAGACGCTTGTCACGCGACGCAGATTTATGGCCGGTCCTGTTGGCTGTGGCTTGTGTGGTATTGATTCCATTGATCAGGCTTTGCGGCCAGTACCAATGCTGTCTGGCAGCCATTTACGTTTTAAGTCTCTATCGATTATTGCTGCTATGAACGCTTTGAGCGTCTCTCAGACATTAAATGCAGAAACGAGAGCCGTGCATGGTGCAGGCTTCTATCTTCCGGGCGAGGGGCTTTTAGCCGTTCGTGAGGATGTTGGGCGTCACAATGCTCTGGATAAGCTCATCGGAGCAATGGCGCATGCGGGCAGGCCGGCAGGGCAGGGTCTGGTGGCGATTACCAGCCGCGTTTCCGTCGAGATGGTGCAGAAGGCCATTATTCTTGGCGTGCCATTATTGGCTGCAATTTCGGCACCGACAGCGTTAGCGATCCGTACGGCCGATGAAGCCAATCTGACGCTTGTGGCACTTGTTCGGGGGGAGGATTTTGATGTCTATTCGCATCCTGAGCGTATTATCAGCGAATAACCGGCCCTGTTGATGCAAGGCCGGCTATGAACATGATTAAACCAGTGCTGCAATGCGAGCGCGTTCGCTGATGATTTGCAGCGCTGCATGTGCAGCCTCTACGCCCTTCACCTTGAAATGGTTGAAGAAAAACTCATGGTGTTCTTTGCTGTCGTGATAGTGATGCGGTGTCAGAGATACACTGAGAACCGGAACTTCGGTCTCAAGCTGTACTTGCATCATGCCATTGATAACGGCAGTAGCCACGAAATCATGACGATAAATACCACCATCAATCACGAATGCAGCGCCAACAATTGCCGCATAGCGACCGGTCTTGGCGAGTGTTTTGGCGTGAAGCGGAATTTCATATGCTCCTGGTACGTCGAAGACTTCAACTTCAACATTGGTACCAGTTTTAGCTGCCAGTTCAGCAATGAAGCTCTTGCGTGCTTCATCAACAATATCGGCATGCCAGCGCGCCTGAATGAAAGCGATTTTAAAAGATGTCTTGTTCGGATAGCTCTGGTTCATAGGTTCCTCACGAAACTAGAATCAGGGCGCACAAAAAAACGAAAACCTTCGCAAAACACGAGGTTTAACGCTCATTCGCTCTCTTTCATCCGGACTTTAACCGTCGGCTCCGGCATCTCACCGGATCTGCTGACCTTGAAACATGCCTTGCAGAAGGCTTGAATTTCAAGCGCTCGCGGGCTCGAAGATTGCTCTTCATACCGCCGGTGGGGAGTTTCACCCCGCCCCGAGAACAAGTCCGCACACCATTGTGCGAACAGCCGGAAAATATGCATTTTAAACGGCCTTGTCCAGCCCGTTCACGGGAAATTTATGCTTGGAAAAAGACAGTTTGGCGTATTTTTTAGCGCATATTGAGTATAGGATTAAAGCTTACTGCCAGAAATGTTTTTAATAGGCTAACACACTATTTTTACTTCATTATTTAGAGGGATTTTTCCTTTTAAGCCGATAGTTGACGCATTATTTGGCGCTATTTTGTGTAAATTATATTGACTCATGTCCCGTATCTAAGCCTATGTTAAGCATACATCTTGTTTTGAGGGGTTAGTTCGCTCTAAAAAGACAACGTTGTCAATCGCAGGAGGAGCTGCGATTAATAAATGGGATGGAGGTCTCAAAGCAGATTGGAAGCTCTTTTGGATATGCGGGTCTGAGGCACGCAGAATGTCCGATGAAATTTTGTTTTGTAGAGTTCTACGGGAGGTAGACACATGCATAAACTTTTCAGAATGGCAGTAATGAGTACGGCTGGCTGTGCAATGCTTGCAGCAATGGCACCTGTGAGCGTCAGTGCACAGGACAAGCAGAATGTTGAAGTCCTGCATTGGTGGACAGCTGGCGGCGAAGCTGCGGCTCTTGATGTTCTGAAGAAGGATCTTGAGGCCAAGGGTATCAGCTGGACGGATATGCCGGTTGCGGGCGGCGGTGGAACCGAAGCGATGACCGTATTGCGTGCACGCGTGACAGCAGGTAATGCGCCAACGGCTGTGCAGATGCTGGGTTTTGATATTCGCGACTGGTCGGAACAGGGCGCACTTGGTAATCTGGATGAGGTTGCCAACAAGGAAGGCTGGGACAAGGTTATTCCAGCACCTTTGCAGGAATTTGCCAAATATGACGGCCATTGGATTGCTGCGCCTGTGAACATTCATTCCACGAACTGGATGTGGATCAACAAGGCAGCTCTCGACAAGGCTGGTGGTAAAGAGCCTGCCAACTGGGATGAACTCGTAGCCCTTCTGGACAAGTTCAAGGAACAGGGCATCATCCCTATCGCGCACGGTGGCCAGCCCTGGCAGGATGCAACGATTTTCGACGCTGTCGTACTTTCTTTTGGTCCAGACTTTTACAAAAAGGCTTTTATTGACCTCGACCCGGAAGCTTTGGGCAGTGATACGATGAAGCAGGCGTTTGATCGTATGACCAAGTTGCGTTCTTATGTGGATGACAATTTTTCCGGTCGTGACTGGAATCTGGCTTCGGCCATGGTGATTGAAGACAAGGCTGGCGTTCAGTTCATGGGGGATTGGGCGAAAGGTGAGTTCGTCAAGGCTGGCAAGAAACCAGGCGAAGACTTTGTCTGCGTGCGCTACCCGGAAACGCAAGGATCTGTGACCTTTAATTCCGATATGTTCGCCATGTTCAAGGTTGCTGATGACAAGGTTCCTGCGCAGCTTGAAATGGCTTCGGCTATTGAAAGCCCGGCATTCCAGTCGGCCTTTAATGTGGTCAAAGGCTCGGCGCCTGCACGCACCGATGTGCCTGATACTGATTTTGATGCTTGTGGCAAGAAAGCTATTGCTGACGTCAAGGAAGCGGCAGAAAAGGGCACAATGCTCGGCTCGATGGGGCATGGCTATGCAAATCCGGCCTCTGTCAAGAACGCGATTTATGACGTCGTGACCCGTCAGTTTAACGGCCAGCTTTCCTCAGAGGATGCTGTTAAGGAACTGGTTTCTGCTGTTGAAGGCGCGAAATAAGCAAAAGTGAGCGCCCGGCATTTCCGGGCGCTTTCCTTTCAAGCATGACAATTCATTGAACTACAGGCTAATTTTTTGCCTGAATAAATTTATTGCAGTGAGCGGCAGACAATAATGCCGTTGGAACAATAGCCCGCATCAAGAGCGCCGCGATTGAACGGTGCCGGGTGTGCAGCGTAGAAATGGGTGGCGCGAATATGCAGCGTAACAGACGGCTACAGGAACTGGTGCCTAAGCTGGTAATGGCACCGAGCTTTCTTATTGTCCTCGTTTTTGTATATGGGTTCATCATTTACACAGGCATTCTTTCTGTCACCAATAGCCGAATGCTGCCGTCTTATGGCTTTGTTGGTCTTACGAATTATGAAAAATTGTGGGCATTGCCGCATTGGTGGCGTGCCGTTACCAATCTTGCGATTTTTGCTTCTCTTTATATTGTCATCTGTTCTGTGATCGGCCTGTTTCTGGCTATTCTGCTCGATCAGAAAATCCGTGGCGAAGGCTTTCTGCGGCCGATCTATCTCTATCCGATGGCGCTATCATTCATCGTGACGGGCACGGCCTGGAAATGGTTTCTTGATCCGGGCATCGGTCTTGAACATACAATTCGGGTCTGGGGGTGGGAAGGCTTTACTTTCAATTGGATCAAGAGCAACACGATGGCGATCTATTGCCTTGTGATTGCAGCGGTCTGGCAGTCGTCGGGTTTCGTCATGGCGATGTTCCTGGCGGGTTTGCGTGGTGTCGATAATGAAATTATCAAGGCAGCGCAGATTGACGGCGCTTCAACAGGCACAATTTATCGACGCATTATCATCCCCTTGATGCGTCCGGTATTTCTGTCGGCTTTTGTGGTCCTCGCCCATCTTGCGATCAAAGCCTATGACCTTGTGATTGCCCTGACCGGGGGAGGGCCGGGACAGGCAACAGAATTGCCCGCGACCTTCATGTATTCCTATACATTTACACGAAACCAGATGGGCATTGGCGCTTCATCGGCAATTATCATGCTGGTGATGATCTTCTCGATCATCATTCCATATCTCTATTCCGAAATTCGTGGAGGATCGCGCTCATGAGTGTCCAACTCCAGGAAAATGCGATCAGCAGTGGCAAGCTCACACGCGCTTTGATCTATTCTGCGCTGTTGCTTTTTGCGATTTATTACCTGTTGCCGCTTTATGTAATGCTGGTCAATTCGTTCAAGCCACTCGAAGAAATCCGTCAGGGTGGAATGCTAGGTTTGCCACAGCAATGGACAATTGAGCCATGGCTGTCAGCATGGTCGACGGCTCAGATTGGTGTACAGCCAACGGGTCTTAAGCCATTTTTTATCAACTCGATCCTTATGGTCGTGCCAGCGGTTGTCATTTCAACGATTGTTGGCGCATTGAACGGTTATGTTCTGACAAAATGGCGCTTTCGCGGTTCAAATATTTTCTTCGGGCTGTTGCTGTTATCGTGTTTTATCCCGTTTCAGATTGTGCTGATCCCGATGGCGCGTGTGCTGGGTATGCTGGGCATTGCCGGCACGATCTGGGGGCTGATCCTCGTCCATGTGGTTTATGGCATCGGTTTTACGACGCTTTATTTCCGCAATTATTATGAGGCGTTTCCTACCGAGCTGGTTCGTGCAGCACAAATTGATGGTGCGAGTTTTTTCCAGATTTTCTGGCGCATTCTTCTGCCGTCATCCGGTCCGATTATCGTTGTTTCAGTCATCTGGCAGTTTACCAATATCTGGAACGACTTTCTTTTCGGTGCTTCTTTTTCTGGTGTACATTCAACTCCGATGACAGTTGCGTTGAATAATCTCGTTTCCTCATCCACAGGCGTCAAGGAATATAACGTTCATTTCGCAGCCGCCATTCTAGCTGCCCTGCCAACGCTGATCGTTTACATCGTTTCCGGGCGTTATTTCGTGCGTGGTCTGATGTCCGGTGCCGTTAAGGGATAAATCTTAAATGTCATTTCTGAAAATTACTGATCTCTATAAATCCTACGGCAATGTTGCGGTCTTGAAGGATATCAATATCGAAATCGAAGAGGGCGGCTTTCTGGTTCTGGTTGGCCCGTCGGGATGCGGTAAATCGACTTTGCTTAACACAATTGCTGGTCTTGAGCCGATTACATCTGGCGATATTTCGATCAATGGGCACTCTATTTCCGGCCTGCATCCATCACAGCGTGATATCGCGATGGTGTTCCAGTCCTATGCGCTTTATCCAAACATGACAGTTGCGGGGAATATCGCTTTCGGGATGGAAATTCGTAAAGTGCCAAAGCCAGAGCGTGACAAGGCAATTCAGGAAGTGGCTGATATTTTGCAGATCGGTCATCTTCTTGATCGCAAACCAAGCCAGCTTTCAGGTGGTCAGCGCCAGCGTGTGGCTATGGGGCGTGCACTTGTGCGCAATCCGCAAGTGTTCTTGTTTGATGAACCGCTGTCTAACCTCGATGCCAAACTACGTGTGGATATGCGTACCGAGATCAAGCGGCTGCATCATCGCATGAAGACGACAATCGTTTATGTGACTCATGATCAGATCGAGGCGATGACGCTTGCAACAAAAATTGCTGTTTTAAAGGATGGTGTCCTTCAGCAGTTTGGAACTCCTGCGGAAATCTACAACAATCCCGCCAATATGTTTGTGGCAGATTTTATGGGATCTCCAGCTATGAATTTGCTGAATGCAAGTGTTGAAAAGGATGGTTCAGATTTTGCAATAATGTTGGAGCAGGGCGAAGGGGATCCCTTGAAAATCCCTCTTAAAAAAGCGCCAGAAAGCCTTGGTGATCATCTAGGCCAGAATGTCATTTTTGGTATTCGCCCGGAAGCACTGACTGATCTTGATGGCGCTGACCGTAATGCCCGATTTATTGCTGAGGCTGATTGTCTGATTGATGTTGTCGAGCCTGCTGGTTCAGATACATTTGCTGTGACACGCATTGGCGGCAAACAGGTGGTTGCGCGTTTGCGTGCGGACGCACCTATTGCGGCGGGGCAGCGATCTTGTCTTGCATTCAATCTCGACAAGGCGGTGTTCTTCGAACCCAAAACACAGGCGCGAATTGTTTAGAATATAATTTTTAAACGAGGAACCGGTTTTGGGATAAGGATATCGAGTGTGGTTTACGGATTTGAAGTTTCTAAACGTGGATGCCATGTTAATGATAGGATCTTCAAATCCAGCATACTTTGGGACTAAACAACGAGGCAATTAAAAAGATAATTTGCCTGTTTATACTAAAAGAGTGCTCTTAAAAATGAAGAGCACTCTTTTGCATATTTGCCTGGAGGGCATATTTATTACGGTGGATTTAGCGTTTAGCGCAGGAAGTCCAGCCCAAGAAGGCCGATAGCCAGCGCAGTGTTCAATGAAATGATCATCATTCCATATATGAGCGCCGATCTAGTAATATCATTCATTTTCTACCTCCTTGAACCACGATGCCTCCACATCGGATTCTAAAGCACGAGAACTATAACGGAATGTAACAGCCTGTTACAGCTTTCGCAACCCTGTATTACGTAATTGTGAATGGTTGAAACAATGCGTGAGATGATAGGTGCTCGATAAAATAACTTGCAATTTGTGCAATCCACCGCTTTGTGATGCATAAAGCCTGACTAATCGGCAAGGCGTATTCCACCGAATGCAGGCTGTAAACGAGCTGAAAATAGAGTATAAGTCGCTGCTTTTATTCGGATTTTTATTGTGAATCGCATCGTTCCTCTCGTATTGGCCATTGCTCTTTTCATGGAACAGATGGATTCGAATGTTATTTCGACTTCGCTCCCAGCTATTGCTGCTGATATTGGCACCAGCCCGATCGCCTTGAAACTCGCATTGACCGCATATCTCGTCTCGCTCGCGGTTTTCATTCCAGTTAGCGGTTGGATGGCAGATCGATTCGGGGCAAAGAATGTTTTTCGCGCAGCAATTGCGGTTTTTGTCGTTGGTTCCGTTGCCTGTGCTGCTTCGAATTCTCTTGCAGCATTTGTCGTTTCGCGTTTTTTGCAGGGAATGGGCGGCGCAATGATGACTCCGGTCGGGCGGTTGGTATTGATCCGCGCGACACCACGAAATGAACTGGTTTCAGCAATGGCGTGGCTTACCATACCGGCAATGGTCGGGCCGCTGGTTGGGCCTCCGGTTGGTGGCTTCATTACGACTTTTTTCACGTGGCACTGGATATTTCTGATCAATATGCCAATCGGTCTTTTGGGTATCTGGTTTGCAACGCGCTTTCTTCCAGATACGGGTGAACGTATTATCAAGCCGCTGGATTGGCCGGGATTTATCCTGTCTGGTGTTGCCATGTCAGGTGTCGTGTTTGGCTTGTCGGTGGTTAGTCTGCCTGCATTGCCACCAATGATTGGCGCTGCGGTTCTGGCGCTCGGACTTGTCTGCGCAATATTTTATATTGTTCACGCGCGCCGCACGGTTGACCCTTTGCTTAATCTGAAACTTTTCAACAATCAGGTTTTCCGCTCTGCTGTTGTTGGTGGCAGTGTGTTCCGGCTGGGTATTGGAGCAATTCCGTTTCTTTTGCCTTTAATGTTTCAGCTTGGTTTTGGCATGACGCCCTTCCAGTCGGGCATGATGACTTTCGTTTCCGCGATTGGCGCTATAAGCATGAAGTTCGGTGCGAAGCAGGTGTATAATCTGTTCGGTTTTCGCCGTACGCTGATGTATGGATCATTGATTTCAGCGGGCTTCATTGCGGCCAACGGTCTGTTTTTCCCCGATACACCCTATGGTGTCATTATCGGTTTTTTGTTGATCGGAGGCTTTTTTCGCTCTCTGTTCTTCACTGGTGTGAATGCACTGGCTTTTGCCGAAATTCCAGATACCAGAACAAGTCAGGCGACACCTATAACCGCAGTGGCGCAACAGGTTTCAATTGCGCTTGGCGTTTCACTGGCTGGTGGAGTTCTTGAACTGAGTACAGCTTTTCGCGCTGCACCACTTCAGTTGATCGATTTTCACGTGGGGTTCTTTATTGTGGCGCTTGTATCCGCAACGGCCTTTTTCTGGTTTGCAAGACTGGCACCGGATGCGGGGCATGAACTTTCGAGCGCACACAAGTTCAAGCGCAAACACAACGAGGTTGCAGCCTTGGAAGAAGCCAGCATGTCTAACGACAAATGAAAGAGTTCACTGCTACGATTGTCAGCCTTTGAAGTCGCGAGCGAGCAGGTAAAGTTCGACAGATTCAGCACGCGATGCGGGTGGCTTGATATGATGCACAGATTTGAATTTTTGTTTGAGCATCGCCAGAAGATCGTTTTCAGTGCCGCCCTGAAATGTTTTTGTCAGAAAGTGACCACCCGGCTTGAGAACAGATATTGCAAAATCGGCGGCAACTTCACACAAATGCACAGTGCGAAGGTGATCGGTACGGCGATGACCAGTCGTTGGCGCCGCCATATCCGAAATAACCAGATCGGGTTTTTCCCCCAGTGCTTCCATCAGCTTTTCAGGGGCAGCATCATCGAGAAAGTCCATTTCGAGTAGAATGACACCCGGAAGCGGATCCACATGCAGATAATCAATACCGACGACCTGTGGTGCTTCGTCCGTTGAGCCAACAATCTTGGCCGCAATCTGCGACCAGCCGCCTGGAGCCGCCCCAAGATCTATGATGCGTTGCCCCTTTTTGAGAAGGTTGTAACGATCATTGATTTCAATCAGCTTATAGGCAGCGCGAGAACGATAGCCGTCTTGCCTTGATTTGTGCACATAAGGATCGTTCAGATGGCGTTCCAGCCAACGACGCGACGATTCCTTGATCGTTCCGGCTTTTTTCTTCACCCGTACACGAAGATTGCTGGTGCCCGCACCACCACGCCCGCCGGTTTTCGTACCGCTTTTGTTGCCGCCTGCTTTGCTCATTTTAGTGCCTGCTTCTTACGTCGGTTTTGCCGCCATTTTTGACGGCTGGTGCGCGGTTGTGGCGCCATGCACCGTCACGCGACATGAGTTCGGTCAATATGCCTTCGCGTAATCCACGATCGGCTACAAGAAGTTTTTCACTCGGCCACACATTGCGTATGGCATCAAGAATAGCGCAACCTGCAAGTACCAGATCGGCGCGGTCGGCGCCAATACAAGGATTGGCAACCCGTGCTTCAAAGTCCCAGGACAACAGACGGTTGGTCATCTGTGTAACATCATGGGACTGCATCCACATACCATCTACCCTTCGACGGTCATAGCGTTCAAGACCAAGATGGATACCAGCAAGAGTTGTTACAGTGCCAGATGTGCCCAGCAGGTGAAAACGAGAGCCAATGGTCAGCTTGCCCAAACTATTGCGTTCCGAAAAACCGGAAAGCAATTGTGTGACATGATCAACCATGGCATCAAAACTTTGCTGGGTGACATTGCGCCCTCCAAAATGTTCGGCAAGCGTGACAACACCAACGGGCAGAGATGTCCAGGCTGTGATATGTTCAGCCAGTCGCGGGGAACGGCGCTGGGATACGTCGATCAAAGCAATTTCGGACGAACCGCCACCAATATCAAACAGAACGACAGCATCCGTCTCACGTGTGACAAGCGTTCCACAACCTGAAACAGCAAGCCGTGCTTCAGTCTGGCGATCAACGATTTCAAGCTCCAGCCCGGTTTCTTCGCGAACACGTGCGAGAAATTCTTCACCATTTTCTGCCGCGCGGCAGGCTTCGGTGGCAATGAGACGAGCACGCCTGATCTTGCGTGCGGCAAGCTTGTCATGGCAGATTTTGAGCGCATCAATTGCACGTTGCATGGCCTGATCGCTCAATCGTCCGGTTGCGCTGAGTCCTTCACCAAGCCGAACGATACGAGAAAACGCATCCACAACACGAAACTGACCAGGGCGCGTTGGGGATGCAATCAGCAAGCGGCAATTATTGGTTCCAAGGTCAAGCGCTGCATAAAGCGGTGGTTCATATGCATTATTGCGCGGCTGCTGCACTCCTGTGTGACTGCGCTTGGCCTGATGTGCGTGAGCATTGTCAGAGCGTGCAGGTGCGTTTTGTGTTTTTGTCGTATTGTCGTTGTGAAGAGGTGCACCACTTTGCTGACGCGCCTGTTTTTTCTTACGGGCACGACGACGACGATTCGAAAGCTTGCCCGCAGGCTTGCCATCTGAAGGTTTTTCGTTTGCAGGAGCTTCTGCAGAAACATTTTTTTGCGCAGGTGTTTCTCCACCGCGGGACATTTTCCCACGATGACGTCTGCGCGCACGTTTCCTTTGGCTTTGCGAGCCTTTGCTTTCAGTCTCTGAGCGCCCTGAATCGGAGGCTTGTGCTGCCTTGCCGACTTCTGAAACGGCATTATTTTGCGGCTTGCGCTTGCCGTTTTCGGACGGATTCCGGGTCTTTATATTGCCCGCTAGTCCGCCGGACGCCCCTTGTTGCGCCATTCCTGCGGGGCGCTCCTCGGGGTTCTTCAAGGTTCTTATCCTTATGGCGCCGTGCGATCCTGAATGGACGCAATCAAGGCGCTTCAATTTTTACGTTGCCCTTAATGTAGCAGCGCTTTGGATATTTACCAAGAGGCAGGCAGGGGCCAGTTATCGGAAATTTGATAAAACTACATATGAATCTGATATAATCATCATGAATAAGGGCTTTTGCTGTTGCAAATGCCGGAACTAAACACCTAGCGTCCTGCCCCTAGATATCGTAGCTATGTGCTGCATTGATCGTTGCCACAAATTGCTTCGTGCGATCCCGCTGTGGCTTTACGAAAACATCATGTGCGCTACCAGTTTCGACAATATTCCCTGATTCCAGAAACACAACATTTTGCGCAATCTTTGAAGCAAGACGCAGGTCATGCGTAGCAATAACCATTGTTGTGCCTTCATTGGCAAGTTTGCTCAGTACATCGACAACTTCTGACGCCAGTTCAGGATCAAGGGCGGATGTCGGCTCATCACACAAGAGAACACGTGGTGAGGGTGCAAGTGCACGTGCAATCGCAATACGCTGTTGCTGGCCACCTGACAGTGTTGCAGGCCAGGCATCGGCTTTATGTGCCATGCCCACTTTTGTAAGCAGCTCCATTGCGCGATCCCGTGCTTTATCCTTTGGCCATTTAAGAACCGTGATCAAACCTTCCATAACATTCTGGATCGCGGTCTGGTGCGGGAAAAGTTGAAAATTCTGGAACACCATACCTGTTTGACGACGAATAGACTGGATCGATTGCCAACTGGGTTTGTAGTCAGGGCTGATCGTGATGGTTTGGCCGCCCAGAGTTAATGTGCCAGACGTTGGAATTTCAAGCAGATTGATGCAACGCAGCAAGGTGCTCTTGCCGCCCCCTGATGGGCCAACAAGTGCTGTCACTGTTCCTTCAGCAATTGTTACGTTGATATTGTCTAGAATGACCACATTATCAAAGCTTTTTACAATATTTTTCAGCTCAATCATGAATTTGTCTCCAACGTACCGCCATAACGTCTGAAGCGCTTTTCAAGTCTTCCCTGCAGATTGGAAAGAACAGTGCTCAGTGCCAGATAGATCAGCGCTGCTTCGATATAAAGCACGAGCGGTTCATAGGTGGTTGCGACAATACGTTGTGCTGACTGAAAAAGTTCGGGCACGGTGATTGCAGCGGCAAGCGAGGTATCTTTTACCAGCGAGATAAAGGTATTTGACAGCGGAGGCACCGCAGTTCGTGCAGCCTGTGGCAGAATTGTGCGTATCAATGCCTGTCGCCAGCTCATGCCAATGGAATATGCTGCTTCCCACTGACCTTTTGGAACGGAGGAAATGACGGCACGGATAACTTCAGAACTATAAGCGCCGACATTGAGTGAAAATCCGATAATGGCAGCCGTGAAGGCATCGAGATATATGCCAGCGCTTGGAAGTCCATAGAAAATGACAAAGAGCTGAACCAGCATCGGCGTGCCGCGAAAAATCCAGACATAAAATCGGGCAACGAAAGACAGCCAAACCGGTGCAAACAGACGAACCAGTGCTGTAAGCAGTCCGAGTGACAGGCCGAAAATGAAGGACAAAATCGTCAGAGGGATGGTAAATTTGAGTCCGGCCCAAAGCAGAGTGGGCAGAGAATCCGCCATAAGTTGAAGCCAATCGGGCACGTATCGGGTTCCTTAATTGAGAATACTGAATATTCTATAGCACTTCCTGTTTATGCAGCATTTGGAAGCACATTAGACGAAAATATGCGGATAAACAAAGGAAGCCGGAAACTGGTTCCGGCTTCCTTTGTTTCAATCAATCAAGACTTATTTTGAAACATCCTGGCCGAAATATTTCTGTGAAATTTTAGCGTAAGTACCGTCTGCCTTGATTTCATCAAGGGCTTTGTTGATTGCAGCGACCAGATCGTCGTCGCCTTTGCGCACAATAATGCCCGAAGCATCGGCATTTTCTTTTTCAGCAACGACCTTTACCGGTGCATCCGGTTGTTGTTTCTTGAAATCAAGGAAGGAGAGGCTATCATTCAGCGTCGCATCTGCACGCCCCGTCAGAACAAGCTGGATCGATTGATCAAAACCGTCGGTCGCAACCAGTTCTGCACCAGCTTCTTTGGCAAGACGGCCATAATTACTGGTGAGTGACTGAGCCGATTTTTTGTCTTTCAGATCGGGGAAATCTTTGATCGTATCGTTTTTATCATTTACGATGAGCACGACTTTGGAGACAATATAAGGATTGGAGAAGTTGAACTTCTTCTGCCGTTCTTCGGTGATGCCAACCTGATTGATGACAGCGTCATAACGCTTTGCATCAAGACCCGCGATAAGACCATCCCACTTGCCTTCAATAAACTCAGGCTTGACGCCGAGCTTGTCCGCCACGGCTTCGCCTATTTCGACATCAAAGCCAACGAGCTTATTGTCCTTATCATGGTAGGTGAAAGGTGCATAAGTGCCTTCAGTGCCAATTTTTAAAACACCAGCCGATTTGATGGCGTCGAGATTGTCACCAGCAAGAGCGGTGCCAAGAATTGCAGCCTGAATAAGGCCAGCTGTAGCGAGAATTTTTGCGAACTTCATTGGGAGACCACCTGTAAAAATATTTTATTTTCTCTACAATATAGGAATTTTCTTCTAATGAAGCGTTTGAAACTGCTGTTCTTGATCGTATACTAGAATTAATTTCTATTATTTTTACATTTAGGAAATCATAATTCTAGAAGGCATTTTATGGGCTGGCTGGTTTTCTTCAGAAGCAGTGCTCTCGTAATAATGACCAATGAGGTGAATTCACCATTTAATTGAAGAACTGTTATACCAGTGTCATCAGTCTTTCCTATTTCAGCCCCACACGCATTACACAGTGGGGATTTCTGATATGCGCAAACTGCTTCTTGCTCTCACATCGGCTACCATGTTGACGACTGCGGCCGGTGCCGCAACCGTCTATCCGATTGATCGGGCGACAATTCTTGTCAACTCACCATTCGATTTCAAGGTCGAGTTTGATAAGGTCGTTAAACCGGAAGACGTGAAAATTACCGTCAATGGTCAGGACTATGAGGCTGTTTTTGGCAGCAAGGCTGACTTTACGGCTGAAGAAAAAGGCGCTGACGACAAGGTTCTTGGTTCGGCCCTGATTTTGCGCGATCTCAAGATTGGCAAGCCTGGCGACTATAAGGTTGAGGTTTCTGCTGGTGATGAAACAAAATCAGTTAACTGGGATGTTTATTCGACCGGCAATGAAGCCAAAGCCAAGAATATCATATTCCTGATTGCTGATGGTCTCTCGGTTGCTCACCGCACCGGTGCACGTATCATGTCAAAGGGCATGAGTGAAGGCAAAGCCAATGGCCGTCTGGCTATGGACGATATTCCGCCAGTTGCTTTCATTGGCACGTCCTCAACTCATTCTATTGCGACAGACAGTGCCAACACCATGTCGGCTTATATGACCGGTCACAAGTCTCGCGTGAATGCGCTTGGCGTTTATGCTGACCGCACGCCTGACAGCCAGGATGATCCAAAGGTTGAAACCATTGCAGAAGCAATGCGTCGCCAAACAGGTAAGTCGATCGGTATTGTTTCGACCTCCGAGATTCAGGATGCAACACCAGCGGCATTGGTTGCACATACGCGTAAGCGTTCCGACAAGGCTGATATTGTCGGTATGATGTATGATGTGAAGCCGGATGTTATTCTTGGCGGTGGTTCTGCTTACTTCCTTGCCAAGGATGTTCCCGGCTCCAAGCGCAAGGACGACAAGGATTATATCCAGCTGTTCAAGGATGCCGGTTATGCGCTGGCTACAAGCAAGGACGAGTTGGCTGCATCGGGCCAGTCCAATCAGGACAAATTGCTCGGCCTTTTCCATACAGGCAACATGGATGTAACGCTTGACCGTGAATTCCTCAAGAAGGGCACTGTCGGGAAATTCCCCAATCAGCCGGGTCTCGTCGAAATGACCAAGACTGCACTCGATAAGCTTTCCAAGAATCCTGAAGGTTTCTTCCTGATGGTTGAAGGTGCATCCGTTGACAAGATGAGCCATCCGCTTGATTGGGATCGCGCACTGGTTGAAACGATCGAGTTTGACAAGGCTGTTGGCGTTGCACGGGAATTTGCCGAGAAAAACCCGGATACATTGATCATCGTTACAGGCGATCATACCCATGGTGTTGCAATCATTGGTACGGTTGATGATGACAAGCCGGGCACTGAAATGCGCGAAAAGGTCGGCACCTATGATGCTGCCGGATTCCCGAACTACGAAGACAGCAATGGCGACGGTTACCCGGATCGTATCGACGTATCGCGTCGTCTGTTCCTTGCTGCTAATAATGGCCCGGATCATTATGAAACCTTCCGTCCAAAGATGGATGGCGCTTTCGTACCTGCCATTAAAAATGAAAAGGGCGAATATGTAGCCAACGAAGCCTACAAGGACGTACCGGGAGCAGTGTTCGTACAGGGCAATATCCCCAAGGAAGACGATACTGGCGTGCATGCTGTCGATGATGTTGTCTTGCAGGCAACGGGACCGGGTTCAGAAGGTCTTCGCGGTTACATGGAACAGAGCGATGTTTACCGTGTGCTGGCTGACACTTTTGCACTTGGCAAGGCAAAGTCAGAATAGTCCACTTTCTAAAAGGGCAGGCGTGTTTATCGCCTGCCCATCTTTTTCAGGAGAGAACGATGCGCACAGGATCGCATTTCAATCGCAGGCAATTCATGCTTGGTGCATTGGCAACCGCGCCTTTGATGTGCATTGCAAACAGGGTACAGGCCGCAGAACAGCTGGGATTTGATAATCTCTATAAGAGTTTTGGCGTGTTGGGCCTCGAATTTTCCGATCAGGTCAAAAATGCATCCGGCAAGGAAGTGTCGATCAGCGGATTTATGGCGCCGCCGCTCAAAGCCGAAGCCAATTTCTTCGTTCTGACCGAGATTCCGATGTCTATATGCCCCTTTTGCTCCTCGGATTCTGACTGGCCTGATAATATTATGGTCGTTTATCTTGCTTCCAAACAAACTTTTGTGCAGTTCAATGCGCCCATTCTGACGCGGGGCACGCTTGAATATGGTTCCTGGACGGATCCGGAAACCGGCTTTGTCAGCCAGCTTCGTCTGCGTGACGCTTCTTTTAAAACGGTCTGATGATAATGCTTGCCAAGCCGTCGGGCCTGTCACTCGATATTACCAATCTGGAAATGCGCTTTTGCGGGCTGGAGCTTCCTGTTCTTGCAATTGAAAAATTCAGCCTGCCTGCTGGTGCTCACCTTGCAATCACAGGCGCATCCGGTTCAGGCAAAAGCACATTGGTCAATGCGATAACAGGCCTTGAACCCGTGACAGCCGGAAAAGTCATCTGGGGTGAAACCGAACTAAGCAGCTTGGGTTCATTCAAGCGTGATGCCTTTCGTGCCCGCAATATCGGGCTTGTGATGCAGGATTTTCATCTGTTTCCCGGCCTTTCGGCACTGAATAATGTGCTGTTACCGCTTAAGCTGAGTGGCAGGGTAAGTGCAGATGATCGCGAACGGGCACTGCAATTGCTTGAAACAGTCGGCATTGCGCGTAGCTCCCAGCATATTGAGACCTTGTCGCGTGGCGAGATGCAACGTGTGGCTATTGCACGGGCGCTTCTGTCAAAACCCGGTGTGATTGTGGCCGATGAGCCAACCGCCAGTCTTGATCAGAAAACAGGCAGCGATGTTGCGGAACTTCTTGTGCGGCTGGCGAGCGAAGAGAAAGCAACATTGGTTATTGTCACGCATGATCCGCAGCTGATGGAACATATGCAGCGCCGTATTCGTCTTGAAGGTGGCAGAATTGCAAGCGATAGCGCGGAAACGGAATTGTCATGATCGCATTCATTCTCGCTGATCTGCGCCGCTTCTGGAGCGGTGCCGTTGCCATTATCATTTTGCTGGCGCTTTCCGTTGCTTTAAGCTCGGTCGTTACCTTGCAGGAACGCGCTGTAAGGCTGGGAACGGCCCGTGCATCCGATAAATTCGATCTTGTTATTGGTGCTGCTGGTAGTGACACGCAGCTCACGCTCTCTTCTGTATTTTTGCAACCGTCACCTTTGCCGCTAATGTCTGGCGCGATGCTTGAAACGCTCAGCAAAGACAGCCGGGTGGCTTATGCAGCTCCTATCGGCTTTGGCGACAGCGCAATGGGTTTTCCGATTGTTGGTACGACGACCCAGCTTGTTTCATCTCTTTCACCGGAGCTTGCTGAAGGCGTGCTGTTTTCCCGTCTGGGCGAGGCGGTTATCGGTTCAGCGGTTGATCTGCCTGTAGGCGCCAAAGTCAATCCAATGCATGGAACTGTCGAAACCGGCGGCCATGCACACACGCAAATCAGCTATCATGTTGCGGGTAAAATGGCTCCGACGGGCACTGCATGGGATCGGGCTATTCTTGTTCCAATCCGTGCGGTTTGGCAGTTGCATGGTATGGAAGCCCATGATGAACATGACCACAACGAACATGCAGAAAAACCCGGTAATGGTCTTGGTGTGCTGAGTAATGAGAAGCCGCATGATCATGATCACGAGATTGATGCCGATGCACCGCTTGATGAGCTATTTGAGGCGAATAGCCCCGGCGTGCCAGCTATTTTGGTGAAACCCAGGACCATTGCTGATGCGTACAGGTTGCGACAGGAATATCGCTCTGATCGCACATTGGCGATCTTCCCGGCAGAGGTTCTTACGCGACTTTATTCGACGCTTGGAGATGCCCGCAGTCTTTTACTTGGCATAGCCATAGGCACACAGGTGATTGTGGTTTTTGCCTTGCTGCTGGTTGCTGTCATGCATATTGGTGCGCGTAAGCGTCAGATCGGGGCATTGCGGGCACTTGGTGCGCCGATAGGCTCTATTATGGCAATTGTCTGGGGTGAATTGTTTTTCCTTCTAGTGCTTGGAATTGTTCTGGGCCTTGCAATTGGCTATGCGGTTGCAAATGTTATAACGTCATGGCTTACGGCAACAACTGCGGTCAGAATGCCGGTGGAATTTGCGATGAGTGATATCTGGCTTGCTGTAGGTTTTATTACAGTGGCGGCGATAGTTTCACTGGTTCCGGCATTGATGACACTGCGTATGAGTGCGGCATCAGCACTTCGATCCTGAGTTGACAGCTATTTCCAAAAAAATTGGGTTGTTTCGGGTGATAGTGTTTCTCGAAAACTGTTTCACATTTTTCAGGATGTGTTTTAGGGTCCTGCCTCTGAGAATTTGATCAAAGCCTCGTATAGCTGCTGTGGTTCAGCGATAATCATAGATAATGGAGAGAATTACGTGAGTGGTCTTTTGGCACTTCTTGATGACGTGGCTGCCATTGCCAAGATTGCTGCCGCATCAGTGGATGATATATCGGCCAACGCCATGAAAGCCGGAAGCAAGACCATTGGTGTGCTGATCGATGATGCCGCAGTCACTCCCAAATATGTTGTAGGCATTGCTGCTGCACGTGAATTGCCAATGATTGGTAAAATTGCGATGGGGAGCCTTAAAAACAAGGCGCTGCTTATTCCGGCTTTGTTGCTGCTGAACTATTTTTTACCTGTCGCCATCACCGCATTGCTTATGATTGGGGGAGCCTATCTATGTTTTGAGGGGGCGGAAAAGGTCTGGCACAAGATTTTTCCGGGGCAGGGGCATGAAGAAGATGAAGCAGAACTGGGTAAAGATGCGACGGCACTTGAAGAAAAGCGTGTGGCGGGCGCAATAAAGACAGATCTTATTTTATCGGCAGAAATCATGACGCTTGCGCTTTCCATGATCGAAACCACATCCATCTGGATGGAAATCGCGACATTGGCTGCGGTAGGTCTCATGATTACAGTGCTGGTCTATGGTGTTGTTGCGATGATCGTGAAGCTGGATGATATCGGTGTCGTCATGGCGCGTAAGGGACGGCTATCTATTATCCGCTCTATTGGGCGCTGGACTGTGCGTTTCGTTCCGAAGCTATTGTTATTGCTTACTATTATTGGTACTGCGGCCATGTTATGGGTTGGCGGTAATATCTTTATTCACGGCTTGCATGAATTTGGCATCCACCAGCCATTTGCATGGATTTCCCAGACTGCTACAGATTTTTCCATGCAGGTAGCCGCAAGTCTTGCCGCTACAGTTAACTGGGCAGTGACGGCATTTGCTGATGGTATTTTCGGATTTTTCCTTGGTTCGCTTATTGTCATTTTGATGATGAAAATTGTGGAACCAATCTGGTATTCCGTGACGGGAAAAGGCTGACGCAAGTCAGCCTTTAATCACATCTTACTGAGTACATCTGAAAGGCGTTTTTGTTCTTTTTTGCTGCGATTGAGATTGAGGCCTGCGAGCAGATCAAGAATGTGCTTTTTCATAAGAGTAGATGCTTCCTTGCTTTTGCCTTTTTCAATAGCATCTACAAGTGCCATATGGGCATGGCTTTCACATGTTGTTTCACGGCGTTGCCAATAAAGCGCGATAATGAGTGACGACCGTGGCAACAGATCGGTCATAAAACCAGCCAGAATAGAGTGGCCGGCAATGGCCGCAAGTTCCAGATGAAACTGTGCTGACAGACGAATTGCGTCACTGTCGCGGCCTGCATGCAGGGCTGCATGTTCCTCATCGAGGTGCTTGCGCAGCATTTTCACGTTATCAGTGGTTGCTACTTTCGCCGCAAGTCCTGCGACTTCCGGTTCTATCAATGTCCGCGCTTCAAAAACTTCACGGGCTTCCTGTGGGGAAGGTTCTGCAACAAATGCACCACGGTTCGGCTCAAGACGAACCAGACGGTCGTGGGCAAGCGCCTGTAATGCCGATCGCACAAACGCCCGGCTGACAGAATAGATCGATGCCAGCTCATCCTCTGGCAATTTCGTGCCTGGAAGTAACTGATGACTGACGACTGCATCGCGCAGCCCCTCATAGACGGGTTGCCAACGTGCAGACCCGTTACTGTTACCATTTTCAATGTTGTCAGTTGTTTGTGCGTCCAGATAGCTCATATTTGTCCAGATACAGACGATGCGGATATAGAGAGAGGCCGCATGTGTTTAAGTTAAATCTCATTTACATATCGAAGCACTGGTCTCGACTGTCAACAATATTGCCTGCCAAGCTTCAAATTCCAGGCGAAAATGGCGCAAATATGCCTTGAAACTCTTTATTGCGCGGTGTCTGATAACCGCCTCGTTTGGAGGTTTTAAGGCCAAGGGTGACAAGGCTTTCACAAAGTTTGACTGCAGACGTGACGCCGTCGATTACGGGAAGTCCATGTTCTTGCGATAATGAAGCTGCAAGATCGGCCATGCCGGCGCAGCCCAGAACGATAGCTTCCGCTCGATCCTCATGTATCGCACGGGTGATTTCTTCTGAAATGCGAAGTCGTGCATCGGAGCCAGGAGTTTCAAGATCAAGAACGGCCACATCGCTGGCCCTGACTTTCGCGCAGCGTGTTGCAAGGCCGTAACGTGTGAGATTATGCTCAATTGCCGGAACTGAACGGGAAAGGGTAGTCACAACGCTGAATTTTCCCGCAATCAAACTTGCCATGTGAAAGGCTGCTTCGCCAATTCCGATAACTGGCATTGTGCTTGCGCAGCGTGCCGCATCAAGACCCGTATCATCGAAGCAGGCAATAACACATGCATCAGCGTGTGAATGTCTCTGCATTTCTCCGATCATGCTAGGGATAGCAAAAACCTCATCGAAATATCCTTCGATACTTGGTGGGCCGTCATTGGGATTGACAGCAATAATATTGGTATCATTCAAAGCTACGCTTTGTGCAGCTTTGCCTATTTTGCGCGTCATGGATGCAGTTGTATTGGGGTTAATGACAAGTATGTCCATTTCCTCGGACCCTAGAATGTTTTTTATAATTATGGATTGTTCTGGGCGCGTTATGCGCCCAGAAATCAGATTTCACCACCGAGATAGAGCTTTTTGATACGTTCATCAGATAGGAGTTCTTCGGAATTGCCTGATAGAACAATTTTGCCGGTCGTGAGTGCATAGGCGCGTTGAGAAATGCGCAGTGCCATGCGGGAATTTTGCTCAACTAGAAGCACGCTGACCTTTTCATCACGATTGATGGCAACGATGGAGCGTGCAATATCCTGAACAAGTTTTGGTGCGACACCCAGTGAAGGCTCGTCAAGCAACAGCAATTTGGGTTTGGCCATTAATGCGCGTCCTATGACCAGCATCTGTTGCTCGCCGCCGCTCATGGTGCCTGCGGCCTGCGAATAACGTTCTTTCAAACGGGGGAAACGACCCAGCACCATATCGAGTGTGCTGTCTATTTCTGCCTTTGCAGAACGTGTGAAAGCACCCATCAAAAGATTGTCACGCACAGTCATATAGGGAAATACGCGCCGTCCTTCAGGAACCATGGCAATCCCCATTTCGACAATCCGGTCAGAACGGGTTCCATCCAGACGCTTGTTTTCAAAATAGATTTCGCCTTTGCGTAATTTGTTAAGCCCTGTAATCGCTCTGAGAATAGACGATTTTCCGGCGCCATTTGCACCAATTAATGCAACTGTTTCACCCTGATTGACGCTTAGCGATACACCTTTCAATGCATAGACATGATCATAATAGAGTTCGACATCTTTAACGTTAAGAAGCTCTGTCATGGTCAGTATCCAATCGTTTCGTCTTCTGCGCCGAGATAGGCTTCGATGACTTTTTCGTTCTCTTGAATCTCCTTTGGAGTGCCTTCGGCAATTTTCTGGCCGAAATTAATAACGACAATCCGGTCAGAGATATTCATCACCGCAGGCATGTCGTGTTCCACCAGCAATACCGTAATGCCGCGATCGCGTACCGCACGCACCATTTCCACGGCCTTGACGGTTTCGTCATGATTCATGCCGGCAAAAGGTTCATCAAGCAGAAGGACCTTGGGTTGCGTTGCAAGCCCAATAGCAATGCCAAGAGCTCGCAGATGCCCATGCGGAAGGTTGTGTGCAATTTCGTTGCGCTGGGCATTTAACCCGAGGAAATCAATAATCTCGTCTGCTGAACGTTCAAACTCCTGCCGGTCCTGCCGGGCGAGGCTTGTACCAATATAACAACCGATAAAGCTCGCTTTTGCTCGCAGGTGATGTGCAACGATAATATTTTCGCGCACTGTCATGCCTTTAAAAATGGTTGTTTCCTGAAAGGTACGGACCACGCCCTTGCGTGCAACGATATGAGGAGCAAGACCGGATATGCGGCTGCCGTTGAAGAACACTTCGCCGGTTGTCGGAGTAAGAAAGGAAGCAATGAGTTTAAATAATGTGGATTTACCCGCGCCATTGGGACCAATAACGGACAGAATTTCTCTTTCTTTTACAGAAAAAGATACATCATTGACTGCCACCAGTCCGCCGAAGCGTTTGGTAACGCCTTTGACCTCAAGAAGTGGATTCATGATTTTGCTCCTTTTTTACCGGTCAGTCTAAGGCTGAGCAGACCGTTTGGCAGGAACAGCATCAGGATGATCAACAGGCTGGAGAAAATGAGAAGCTGGAATTTTCCGGTTTGGAAAAGGAAGTCCCAACCAAAATAAAGGACAAAAGTTCCAATGATTGGGCCAAAGACATAACCAAGCCCACCAAGGAAGCAGTTGAGCATAAAGTTGACGGAGTCTGTGACTGTAAAACTTGAAGGATAGATGGATTGTGAAATCGCCACAAACATCGCCCCGCCTAGTCCGCCGAGGAAGGAGGAAATCGCATAGGCCAGCACACGCAAGGAGGTGATGTTGACGCCGATGGAAGAAGCAAGTTCCTCATTTTGTTGCAATGACTGGCATAAACCCCCGATGCGTGAATGAATGAGCCTGTAAAGAGCTGCAAAACACAGCACCATCAAGCTAATCGATACGAAGTAGAAAGCCGCCCGTGGATTTTGCAATGTTGCAAAATCGGGCAAAATGGTAATTCCAAAGATTGAAATACCACCTGGCAGTGGAATATTGACCATGCCTTTTGCACCATTGGTGATTGGCAGTGCCATGGCAAGCAGACGTGCAACTTCTGTCAGAACCAAAGTGACCATTGCAAAATAGACACCGCGCAGGCGTAGAATCGGCAATCCGATCAGGATGCTGGCGAAAGCACAGAACAGACCGGCCAATGGCAGTGTCAGCCAGAATGAGAAGCCATATTTTACCATGAGGATGGCAGATACATAGCCGCCCATCAGCGCATAGGCACCCTGACCGATATTGATGCGGCCAATGTAAAAGGTGATCCAGACGCCGGCACTGATAATGGAAAGAAGTGCGACAGAAGTCAGGGTGTAATATAGATCATTGCGCCCCGTTATGGTGATCAGCAATGGTATTCCTATGAAGACCAGTGCGAGGAAGGCAGCGACGCCAATGAGTTTCAGAGTTTTTGTCATGATCGCCCCCATCAACCCCAAGGTTTACCCATAAGACCATTTGGACGAAGACTGAGGAAAACCATCAATCCGGCAAAGATCACGAGATAGGTGATATCTCCGTAGGGACGAAGAACGGTCAGACCGACCGATTCCAGCATTCCCAGAATGAAGCCACCGGCAATTGCGCCGCTGACAACACCTGCACCACCAATCATCACCATCATGAAAGCTTTGATGGAAATTGCTCCACCAATGCCGGAATTGACCCCGGTAATGGCAACCAGCAAACCGCCGACCAGACCTGCAAGCATCGCCCCCAATGCGAAGCCGATCATTGAATAGCGGTCGACATTCACGCCCATCAATTGCGCCGCAACGCGATCCTGGGCGAGCGCGCGCATCGCGCGACCGGGTTTCGTGAATTGCATGAAAAGCACAAATGATACGATGAAGATAACAGCAAGCACGCCGATCAGAATGCGATCATAAGGAATGATCAACCAGTCGGAAACAAAAACGCCGTTGATGATTTTTGGTACGCCGCGTTGCTTTTCGCCAAATAGCAGCAGGATCACCGCATCCAGAAAGAATGCAATTGCTGCTGCAAGCAGCATCGTACTTTCATCGCGTACGCTTCGTTTGATGACAGGCCGAAACAGGAATTTTTCGATTAACGCGCCGACAATCATCAATGTAGCGGCGGAAGCGATCAATGCCACCACAAAGGGCAGCCCAAGTTGTCCATAGATAGTGTATGTGACGAACCCGCCCAATACATACATCTGTCCATGCGCGAAGTTAAGAACATTCATAAGCGCAAAGATCAGGGTAAGGCCCAGGGCGATCAATGCATATTGTGCTCCAAGATACAGCCCATTGGCTATGACTTGTTCCATAAAGGCAAACTCCCTCCTGCGGAGAATGGCGTTTGCCTTTGTCTCCGTGGCGATTTGTGACGTTTGGGAGGCTGAAGCGGGGGATTTTAACCCGCTTCAGACTATTTTGCTTAAGTCAGTCGACTTGTCCAACAAACAAGGTTTCAAACTTGCCGTCTTTATATTCGGTGACAACCATTGGAATACCCAATTGACGTTTTTGAGTGAATGATGTCGTTCCAACATAATTCAGCTTGGAATCATCACCTTTGACGTAAGGGTTGGGTGCGGAGAATGTGTCGATTGTCTTCTTGAATTCTTCAACATTATCGATTGCAGCAGGATTGGCTTTCAGTGTTTCGATAATATATTCAAGCGCATAGACCTTTGTGTTCGACTCATCATTATATTCGCCATAGGCTTTGGTATAACGGTCGACAAATTCTTTCATCGTATCGGAGGCAATTTCAGGGGTTGATGCGCCGCCCACTGAAATAAAACCATTTGCAAGGTCACCGGCGCCTTCTTCAAGCACTTTGGCGTCCTGAGCTGTTTCCGTGGAAATAAAGCCCTCATAGCCTAATTCACGTGCTGCGCGGATCAATAATGGGGCATTGCCCGGAGCCACGCCGGAAAGCACCAGAAGGTCGGGCTTTTGCATGACAATCGGAGTGAGAACCGGGGTAAAGTCACGTGTATCATTCTGATAGGCATCGCTGGTAGAAACAACCTCGAGACCAAGGGCTTTTGCTGCTTCAATGCCGCTATCACGCTGGCTTAAAGGGTCAGATTCATTGGCTGCAACAAATGCAACGCTTTTTACACCCTTGTTTTCTTTAAGATATTTATAAATTGCCGGACCAGACTGGTAATTGGCTATCATACCAAGAATAGCGTTAGATGCAGGCGGCGTATAAAGCTCTTTTGGAAATGAATAAGGGAAGTAGATAATCCCCTTGGATTCGGCGACCGGGCGCACAGCCGCAGCGCCGTCATCGACATTTGGCCCGACAACATAATGGACACCTTCCTGTGCCATTTTTTCCATGCCGGCGATCGCACGTTTTGGATCTTTCTGGTCATCGAAGGTGACGATCTTGATCTTGTAATTGTCATCACCGATCTTGACGCCACCAAGTTCATTTAACCAGTCAGCACGAACCTGCATGGAGCGGACATTGGATGTCCCCCAGGAAGCGGCTGGACCACTGGTAACGCCAACAAAACCAATCTTGAGTTCTTTATCTGCGGCCTGGGAGATGGCACCAGAAGACATTATGGCAAAAAGTGACACGGCACCAAGCACCGCAGTCTTCATAACTACGCGTCTATTGAACATTATTATTCCCCTTGTTTCGTACCGCTCCCTCGTTTGATGGGGAGCAGCATGGAAAGATTGAACGATAGACACCCCGGATTGTCAACAATATTTATTTTTTAGTATACAATTGTACTTATGCGATATTACTAATTTATATTTCATCTATAAACAGGCTCGATAAGATCGAGTCCAGCTTGATGAATGAATTGGTGTGAGCTATTGAAATTTAAGGTGAATTAGGGCAACTTCAATCACCACAACAACGCATGAGTTATTATGTCTGTCCAGCGCGCAAGTTTTTACATCCTCTTAGCACTGGTAACTGTGGCTTTCGCCTGGTTGTTGATTCCTTATTACTCTGCGGTGCTTTGGGGCATCATTCTTGCGCTCATTTTCTATCCGGTGCAGCAATGGCTTGTCCGTGCCCTGCATGGCAGACGAAACATCGCAGCATTTCTTTCGGTGCTGATGTGCCTGTGTCTTGTCATCCTGCCAACTCTGCTCATATTTGCTTTGCTGGTTCAGGAAGGTAATTCCGTTTATCAGAGACTGAGCACGCGTGAGTTCGATATGAACACCTATATCACCCGTATTCTTGCTGCATTGCCCCCTACGCTGGAAGAATGGATGGTCCGTTTCGAACTTGGTACTTTTGCAGAGTGGCGAGTGCGTATTACTGGTGGGATTTTGCAAGGCAGCCAGATTTTCGCAAGCCGCCTGGTCAGTCTTGGGCAGAACACGCTTCAGTTCATCATCAGTTTCGGCATCATGATATATCTGTTGTTCTTTCTATTTCGCGACGGAGAGGTGCTGGAAGAGAAAATCAGGCAGGCAATACCGCTCAGCGAAGATTATAAAAATCAGTTTGTTGATAAGTTTGCAGCCGTTATTCGGGCAACAGTTAAAGGAAATGCCATTATCGCGCTTGTTCAGGGTACGATTGGTGGCGTGACATTCTGGTTGCTTGGTATCGAGGCAGCCCTGTTATGGGGTGTCATGATGACAATTTTCTCATTGCTGCCAGTTGTTGGTGCTTCGCTTGTCTGGGCTCCGGTTGCGGTCTGGTTTCTCGTAAACGGCATGTGGCTACAGGCGCTTATACTGATTTTCGTCGGTGTTTTGGTTATTGGGCTTATCGATAATCTTTTGCGTCCTCCATTGGTGGGTAAAGGAACGCGTATGCCGGATTTTGTTGTTCTGATTTCTACGATTGGCGGGATTTCGCTTGTTGGGATTAATGGATTTGTAGTGGGGCCAATGATTGCAGCAATGTTCATTGCAGCATGGTCGCTTCTGGCGCAGGAGCAAAGCATCAAGAATCTGCATTCTGATTGAGTGCGTCTCTTGATTTTCATGGCGTGACAGAAGCTGGATTATGGCCAGAAGCCCGGACAGATATCTGTAATGGCTGATGTAAATTTATAATCTTTAAAATAAGAAACCGCCCCGCAGCGGTAAACGCGCTGGGACGGTTCTTAACTCCTCCAAGTGGCGCGACAATAACGGCCTGTATTAAAAAAGCAACCCCTTAATATTCACATCTATATTTCATAAAATACTGAAATTACTGTATGAGAATTTAATAATGATTAGCAAAATCTTATCTCTGATATGATGATGATCCGCGCCAAACATGTATTAAGAAATTTATTTCTATTTGTGTAAAAAAATACATGCGCCGGCCCTGTGCTAAACCTTGGCCAGCCGACTTTTCCCGTCCGTTTTTAATCGGCGAGCCTTTTGCATTTTCACCTATTTTGGCTTCATTGCGGATTTTTTCACGCGATAATAATTTAAGTTGACTCTTATGATCATGATTAATATAGCCTCCAATTAATATGAGTTTTTTTGTCATCTTAATGACGTGTGATGCAAGCTAGTTGGGGGTTGCAGTGATATTGAATTCAAGGCGTGTTCGTTATTTGTTGGATACAGCGATTGTAGCCGGAGTGGCTGGGGGCAGTTTCTGGGCTGTTGTTCCGGGTTTGGCGCAAAATGCAGTGCAACCCGCACCTGTCCAGAACGAGACAGCAAAACAGGATGACGCTGAGAAAAAGCGTAAAGAGCAAGTTCTTCAGCTGGACACAATTACGATTTCGCCGACCATTCAAAATGCAGCGGCCATTGATGCCATGGCATCGACAAGTGTTGTGACGCAGCGGGATATTGATCGCATTCAAGCGACAACTGCAGCTGATCTGTTTCGTTCAACGCCCGGCGTTCATGCATCCCTGAATGGGGATGATCCTGCGACTTCGATCAATATCCGTGGGCTTCAGGAATATGGCCGTGTTGCTGTTACTCTGGACGGTGCACGTCAGGATTATTGGCGCGTTGGTCATGGCTCCGGCTCGTTTTATATTGAACCAGAAATGCTAAAGCAGGTCACTGTTATACGTGGTCCTGTTTCCAATGCTTATGGTTCGGGTGGCATTGGTGGCCTGGTTGCCTTTGAAACCAAAGATGCGGGCGATTTTCTGCGTGATAATGAAACCTGGGCGCTGAGTGAAAAGCTTCGTTATGAAACCAATGGTAAGGGCTGGATGACCAGTACGGTTGGCGCTTATCGTTTTCATGAGAATTTCGATATTATCGGCAACCTGAATTATCGTGATAGCGATCCTTATAAGAATGGTGATGGTGATGTCGTTCGCTGGACCGGTGAGCGCGTAGTCAGTGGGCTTGGCAAAGTAACAATCCGCCCGGCTGAAGGCCATGAACTGAAGTTCGGATATTCACGTCAGAAATATAATGACATCATGACGGGAAGCAGTGGCTCTACGTCTGCAACTCTTTCAACTTATGATGCTTCTACAATAATAAACAACTATACTGGAAATTATACCTACAGGCCTGAGGATAACCCTTTATGGGATTTGTCTATGAATGCGTATTATAGCAGCACGGATAATGACCAGTACCAAATCTGGAAACCGGCCGATATAGGAAAAACCCGTTTCTATAATGTCTCAACGGCGGGTTTCCGTGCCTATAACAGCTCGAAGTTTGAAACAGACGCCATGACTCATACCGTTACTTATGGTGTGGATTATTACAAAATGCGCGGTGAATCTGATGCTGATAATTTCGGCAATGGCGACCAGCAGGCTTATGGTGGTGTTCTTCAATGGCAGGGTGATTATCAGAAGTGGCTCGAATTGATTGGTGCCGTTCGTTATGATGGTTATCGTCTTGATGGAACGCTTAAAGGCGATAAAACAGCGTCAGCGCAGGATGTCAGTTCTGATGGCCATCGTTTTTCCCCGCGTCTGAGCATTGGCGTAACGCCATGGGACGGCATACAGTTCTATGGACTTTATTCGCAAGGCTATCGCGTGCCGCATATGCAGGATATGTTCCGTCAAAATGGCTCCCATGGTTCAGGATATGAGCCAAACCTGTTGTTGGAACCAGAAGTTGCCACTTCCTTTGAAGCGGGTATCAACTTGCGACAGGATGGAATTTTTGATGCCGGAGATCAGCTTCGTGCCAAGCTTAATTTCTTCCATACGGATGTTAAGAATTACATCAACACTGTATCCAAAGGCTCTTATACGACTTCGGAAAATGTTGGCACGGCACGTCTGCGTGGCGTCGAACTTGAAGGCACCTATGACAACTGGTGGGGTTATGTGAATCTTGCTGCTTCATTTACAAATGCGGAGATGAAGGATGGTATCTATGAGGGACAAAGTCTGAGCAATACGCCGCTTGATAATGTCAGCGCAACGCTGGGTCTGAAAGCTTTCGACGAGAAGCTGATCTATGGTGTTGAGTATCAAAGCTTTGGTAAGGTCGTTCGCCCAAGCGGCAAAAATGTCTATACTTACCCGCGCTATGATCTTGTCAATGTTTTTGCCAATGTGAAGATGAATGATCATCTGAAGCTTGATTTTGGCATCGATAATATCTTCAACAAGTCTTATTCCGATGCCCAGACCGGTTGGTCTCCAACCTCGGATCTGGATCAGGGCAAAGGCCGGACCTTTAAAATTGCCATAACGGGTCGTATTGGCGGTTGATATTGAATTCATGCATGAGAGCTTTTCAGCTCTCATGCATTCATCTTTTAGAGCGGATTTCGATCTGGTGGAGACAGATCGCCGCTCTGATTTTTTGTTTTAATGCCTCCCGAAAACTGTTCCAGATTTTCCGGTGGTGTACTGAATTGGGTGAGAAAGTCCGTGTCGCAATCGTCTGCTGAAAACATTTGCAACCTGCTGAGCTATGCAAATATCCGCCTGCAAAATGGTAATAATTATCTGCCGAATATAGTGGATCGCCTGAATTCATATCACGCTCAGTATGATAAGAACGACGATAGCCATATATTTGATTATTCCTTTGGGCGTATTGAAATCGATAGTAAAACAGATGGCTATCGTGTTGCGCTTCACGCTGATGATGACACTGGTTTACATCGTCTTAAAGATCTTGCTGCTGTTGCAATCAAACTTTACACAAAGGAAGAAGCACCCGAAATTGTCTGGCAGGGGGATAGGGCAGGCGAGCAAGTTCTGCCACAATTTCGTTTGATGCAGGTTGTTTCCTCGCATTTAATTACGCCACGAATGCTCCGGCTGCGACTTTCAGGTCAGGATCTCAAGCGGTTTTCTCTTTTTGGTGCCATGCATATCCGGTTGCTGTTACCGACCGCTGAAACGCCGCAGCCGGTATGGCCGGTTATGGGGCCGAATGGCTTGCCATTCTGGCCGGATGACTTGCGCAAGCCTGCTTCGCGTGCATATACGATCCGCAATCTTGATATTGATGCCAACTGGCTTGAGATTGACTTCTATCTTCATGAGGTTGAAGGACTTGCTTGTGCTTGGGCAAAGAGTGCCAAGGCAGGGGATCTGGTTGGATTGATGGGACCGGTCGGGCGCCCTTTACGTCGTGCCAGTCGCTATCTGATGGGGGCTGATGCCACGGGTCTTCCGGCTATTGGACGAATGCTCGAAGAGTTTTCGGACGAGGTAACGGGGCGTGTGGTTATCGCTGTCGATAGTGAGCAGGATGTTCAGGAACTGGCGCATCCCCATGGCATTTCCATTGAGTGGATTATTGATGCAGACCAGAAGCGCGCTGCTGAAAAGCTGACAAAGATACTATGTGAAGCAGAATGGCCGGAAGGACCAGACAGTTTCGGCTGGTTTGCAGGTGAGGCGGATCAGGCAAAAATCATCCGTCAGCATTGGCGCCAGAAACTTGGCAAGAGCCGTGAAGAAACACTGGTTGCAGGTTATTGGCACAAGGATGCCGTGGGTTTTATGGCAGGTTGATCACAATGCTGAGTGAACCGGCCATTCCAAGCTTTCGCTCGCAAACATAATGCGCTAGGCACCCTATAAATTGTAGGTGAAGGAGCCGCGCCATGGTTGAATTGTTAAAGCGCTTTGCTGGCTATTATAGGCCGCATCGTGGCTTGTTTATGTTAGACTTTTCAAGTGCTGTGGCTGCAGGTCTTCTCGAATTGGCATTTCCTGTCGCAGTAACGATTTTTATTGATCGTTTGCTGCCGACAGGTCAGCTCGGCATTATCAGTCTTGCTGCAATCGGTCTGTTGGCAATTTATATCCTCAATGCTCTTCTTCAGGTTGTTGTGACCTATTGGGGGCATATGCTTGGTATCAGAATTGAAACCGAGATGCGGCGCAAGGCATTTGATCATCTGCAAAAACTATCATTCGGTTTCTTTGATAATCAGAAAACAGGACATCTGGTGGCGCGATTAACCAAAGATCTCGAAGAGATCGGTGAAGTCGCACATCATGGTCCTGAAGATGTTTTCATAGCTATCATGACATTGATTGGTGCTTTTGCATTGATGATGTGGGTTCATATTCCTCTGGCGCTGATCACAGCCATGATCGTGCCGCTCTCGGCTTATGTAACAATGCGTTATGGAGGTCGCATGACTTCAAACTGGCACGCACTTTACCGGCGTGTCGGCGATTTCAATGCCCGCATTGAAGAGAATGTCGGTGGAATTCGTGTTGTTCAGGCCTTCACCAATGAAGATTATGAGCGCAAGCTATTTGCTGAAAGCAACGAAAACTATCAAAAGACAAAGCTTGCAGCCTATAAAATCATGGCTGCTTCCATGTCGCTATCTTATTTGTCGATGCGCTTTGTGCAGGTCGTTGTTATGCTGGCCGGTGCATGGTTCGTTGTGCGCGATGAATTGACTGCCGGTGGTTTTGTGGGCTTCCTGTTGCTTGTTAATGTTTTCTTTCGCCCGATCGACAAGATTAATTCTGTAATTGAGACCTATCCAAAGGGAATTGCAGGATTTCAGCGCTATGTGGAGTTTCTCGATACGCGCCCGGATATTGCAGATCGTGCGAATGCATTGCCGGTCAAGCGTCTGAAAGGCGATATTGAATATCGCAATGTGGGCTTTGGCTATAGCAATGCCCAGCCTATTCTCAGTAATCTCAATTTATCTATCAAGGCTGGTGAAACGGTTGCTTTTGTGGGTTCTTCCGGTGCTGGAAAAACGACAATCTGTTCGATGCTGCCACGTTTTTACGATGCGACTGAAGGTAGTATTTACGTAGACGGCATCGATATCCGCAATATGACACTAAAGTCATTGCGCTCAAATATCGGAATTGTAAGCCAGGATGTATTCCTGTTTGCAGGTACCATTCGCGAAAATATTGCTTATGGCCGGCTTGGAGCAAGCGAGCAAGAAATCATTCAGGCTGCAAAACGCGCGCGACTTGATGATGTTATCGAAAATCTTCCCGATGGCTATGATACCATTATTGGCGAGCGCGGTGTGAAACTGTCCGGAGGACAGAAGCAACGTTTGGCAATTGCACGTATTTTCCTTAAAAATCCACCTATTCTGATCCTTGACGAGGCAACTTCGGCTCTGGATACAGAAACTGAGCGGGCCATTCAGCAGTCACTGACCGAGCTCTCAGCCGGGCGCACGACATTGGTGATTGCGCACCGGCTGGCAACGATTGTTAATTCTGATCGTATTCTGGTTGTTGAGGGCGGTAAAATTGTTGAGCAGGGCAGTCACAAAGAGCTGCTTGCATTGAAGAATGGGCGCTATAATCGCTTGCATAGTGTTCAGGCAGCATGATCAGGCAGCTGTGTTATAAAGTGTCCTGAAAATCATATAAATTATAATTTCAGAAAATTGCCTTATCTTATTATGAATTATAATATAAACGGCGCCCTGATACTTTATCAGGGCGCCGTTTTTTAGAGACTATATTCTTTATTCATCACCACTTGGTGTGAACGCGCAGAAGAGCTTTGCGGCCTTCACCGTAACCACAGACATAAATACCCTGACAACCTGCAACATAGTTTTTGTCGAACAGATTTGTAACGTTGAGATCAACGCCCCAATTATCCTTTTCATAGCCCAGTTTAAGATCAGCCAGTGTGACGGCAGGAACCTTTAGCGTATTCTCTTCATCAGCATAAGAAGAGCCAAGATAGCGAATACCACCGCCCAGAGTGATACCTTTCAAGGCTCCTTCAGGCACAGTGTATTCGACAAAAGCTGAAACTTGTTGTTCCGGCAGAAGGTAGGGACGGTTGCCAATGAGCGTTGGATTGCTGTCGTTCTCTTTGATTTTAAGATCGTAAGCTGTAACCGAAGCCGTTATTTTCCAGTCTTCATTGATATTGGCCTGAGCTTGCAGCTCAAAACCACGTGAGTTTACTTTACCAAGCTGTTCACGGGCAAAGCTGCTTCCAGAGAGAGCGTTTTCTTTGGTGAGATCAAACAATGAGGCTGTGATAAGGCCATCAAAAAATTCGGGACGGTATTTTACCCCGACTTCATATTGCGTCCCGCTTTCTGGCTTTGCATAGCTTTGGTCAGCCAGAGTTTCGATGATCGGATTGAAGAATGTTGCAACGCTTAAATATGGCGTAATGCCATTTTCAAAAGCATAGCCAATACCAGCACGCCCGGAAAGGCGGCCAGTATTATATTCATAGGCTGGCAAACCTGTTGCTTCAGTCCATACATAATCATAGCGACCATTCATCGTTACAATCCAGCCATCGCCAAACTCGACGCGATCCTGTGCATAGATGCCAAGCTGGTGACGGTTGAGTTTCTGATCGATATAGGGCTCGCGCATAGGCTCCTGAGGTGCCCCATAGACCGGATCGAAGGGATTTAAGGTTGTCCCTGTTCCTGACTGCTGCATCTGATCGATACGGAAATATCGGTATTCAGCACCAAACAACAGATTATGTGTAAGCGCACCTGTCGTTACAGCACCTTCAAGCAGATTGTCGGCCTGAAATGTGTTGACAGTTGTATCATGCTTGAAATTGATACGTGAAACATATGGATTACCCGGTGCGGGCTGTGGCAGGAACGCATCATAACCATAGGCATAAAGACTATGCTCTTTTACATGTGCCATTCCATAACGTAGGTTCTGGCGAATTTTCCAGTCATTGTCGAACTGGTGTTCAAATTCATAACCGATCTGAACCTGTTCACGTTTATAATCGTCAATATCAGGCTCTGTGAGATTGGTTTTACGCGCAATTTTGCCAAACTCTGTTGGAACGACTGTCCCGTAATAGGGCAGGAAACCGCCACCATCATGTGTCAGATCAAGATGGGTGTAATTGGCCAGAATTGTAAGGCGGGTTGCCTCATCCGGTTTATATTCCAAGCTCGGTGAAATAACACCGCGAAATTCTTTTGCGTAATCGGTGTAATTGTCGCCACCCTGTATTTTGCCGTTAATGCGGTAATTGATTGTCTCTGTGGCTTTGTCTCCAATGTCGAAGCCGACATAGCCATTACCATAGCTGTTGATTCCGGCCTCAATATAGCGGATGCGTTCACCATTCGGACGCTTGCTGATGTAATTGACAATGCCTCCCGGGTTGGAGCCGCCATAAAGAGCGGATGCCGCGCCGAGAAGAACGTCAATACGTTCGATGTCAAAACTGTCAATCAGGAAGCCACCGAAACCATAGCTGAAATTCTGCAATCCGTTGAGATAAGTGCCATATTGGGTGGCCTCAAAACCACGGATATAAAGCCAGTCGGTATCATTATCCACGCCGAACGGCTGGCCAAGAACTCCGGGAGTGTAGCGTAAGGCTTCATCGAGCTTCTGGGCACCGATAGCATAAATCTGATCACGACCTACCACGGAAACAGATTGGGGAATCTTATCGATTTCTACGCTGGCTTTGGAGCCTGTGGTAGTGGTTTGAGGAACAAAGCCGTCGACAGGCGCTGTTCCGTCTGTCGGGATATTATTTCCCGTATTCACAACCAGCGTATTAAGGTGGATTGATGTATTATCCTGCGCCTTGGCTGACATGAATGCTACCGGTATCAATGCCAGCGCAGTCCCGCTTGCCAGGGTCATGATTATTTTTCGTTGAGTCGATTTGGTCATGCTGCTGAAGCCCCTCATATAAAGCGGATGCGCCTTGCATATTTTGTGGAATTTTCCCCTCAGGACTATTCCAGACGCATTCATTACGCACTGTTTCCAGCGCGTGAATTAATATGAGTGTTTACATCATGATATATCGGGAGGCTTGATCGATATTTCGCCGAATTGAACGATATTTTGATAATATAAATGAAGAAACAGGTTCTTGAAGCTAAGGTTGCATTCGTAACCATGCTGCTGGCGTAATACCAGTTAACTTCTTGAATACACGTGTAAAATGCGCCTGATCTGAAAATCCTGTAATATTTGCTATATTGGGCAGTGAAGCTCGTGGCTGCAACAGTAATGTCTGGGCATGTTCCACACGTCTTTGCATTTGCCAGGCATGTGGTGACAAGCCGGTAGATGCCTTGAAAGCGCTACAGAAATAGGATGCAGAAAGCCCTGAAATAGAGGCCAGTTCCTGAAGTCGGATAATACGATTATAATTGTCTTCAATAAAATCAGTCACGCGGCGCAACTGCCAGGGGGAGAGTTTGCTGATGCGCGTTGTTGGTTCGGGATGGATTTTAAACAATTCACTGACCAGCGCATTGATCAGTCCTTCGCCATAAAGGTCGTGCAATGGCGCGTCAGACTGGCATTCCTCGGCAAGGAGATGACCAATTTGTTCAATCCTGGTGTTTGAGAACATCAGCCGGGGGCAATTTAATGCGTGCATGTCCAGCGTATTGCCAAAATGAGTCTGAAGCGCACGTGTATCGAGATGTAGATCCAGATGCCTGAGCTTTCCCGGAATAGTCACATGGCTCCATATGGTCATGCCTGCGGGAATATAACAAATCCGCGGGTAGCCCGTTGTCTGAATGAGAGAACGGGAGTTTTGCTCGGGCCGAATGGCAAGCGCACCGCAGCTTTCAAGGACCAGAAACAGACGCGGTGCTTGTGAAACATATTCACCGCATGCGCCGGGTCCGCAATCTACCGACCAGACATCTGCAATCGCGCTGTTCCAGACACGGTAATGAAGATCATCCAGCAAGCTGACGTCTTCAATGCGACTTGTCATATTCGGATGGAAGCCCAAAGTATTTTTCCACGAACAGGGTTTTCAGACAGATTGATGCGATAAAACAGCCAGATCGATAATTTTAAGACTTGATCACGACAAATGTCGAGCACAGAAATTATAACATGTATATCTTGATCATGTTTTGCTATCAACCAGCAAACCAATCATGAACGGAACAGATTTATGACTGCCGCATTGTTTGAGCTTGAAGATGTCAGCTTTAAAGTTCCGGGCCGCACATTGTTGCACCCGCTGACCATGTCTATACCTTCGGCAAGCTTGACCGCGCTAATCGGGCATAATGGATCGGGCAAGTCTACGCTTCTTAAAATTCTAGCGCGGCAACACCCCGCGACAAGCGGAACAGTGCGTTTTGGTGGCAGGCCGCTGAATGAATGGGGTGACAGGGAGTTTGCACGAAAACTTGCCTATTTGCCACAATATACTGCTCAAGCTTCTGGAATGCTGGTGAAAGAGCTGGTGGCGCTTGGCCGATACCCCTGGCATGGCGCACTTGGACGTTTTGGGGCAATTGATCGTCAGAAGGTGGATGAAGCAATTGAGATGACTGGAATTGCACCTTTTGCCAACCGCATGGTGGACACGCTTTCTGGCGGCGAGCGCCAGCGTGTCTGGCTGGCGATGCTTGTCGCACAGGATGCAGAATGCCTGTTGCTTGATGAGCCGACTTCTGCTCTGGACATAGCGCACCAGATTGAAGTTCTGTCTCTTGTGCAGAAGCTTTCACACGAGAAAAATCTCAGCGTTTTCGTTGTTTTGCATGATGTGAATATGGCAGCCCGGTTTTGCGATTCCGTATTTGCACTTCACGGCGGTCGATTGATCGCTCAATCAACTCCGAAAGGGATTATGGTTCCAGAAAAGCTGAAGGAAATTTACGGTATACAGATGGAGGTGATGCAGCATAGCGCGACCGGTCACTTGATTGCTTCTCCGGTATAGGCTGTTTTGTAGTCTGCGCGATTGATGCCGTGGCGTTGCATTTTATCGTAGAAAGTCTTGCGTGGAATGCCGAGTGCTTCCAATGTATTCTGGACATTGCCATTATGTGCGGCAAGTGCTTCGCGAATTAGCGACGCCTCAAACTTCTCAAGACGCTGTGGCAATGTTCCCTGATGATCCTGTGAAACGGGGGCGCGGTCAGGAATTGTTACACTTAAGGAAAAACGCTCTGCAAAATGCATGAGTTCGCGCACATTGCCCGGCCAGTTATGTTCCATCAGATAGCGATGCGTTGCTGTATCCAATACGGGAATCTCCCGATTGAAGCGCCGTGCAGCCTGTGTCAGAAAATGTGAAAAGAGCAGGGGAATATCTTCCCGTCTTTCGCGCAATGGCGGGATGGCCAGCGTGACGACATTCAATCGATAATAAAGATCTTCACGGAAGTCCCCGCGTTGTTCCGGGTTGCCAAGATCGGTTTTGGCTGCTGCCACCACTCGAAGATCGATCGGGCGAACTTCATTCGTGCCAAGTGGAGTAATTTCGCGCATTTCCAGAACACGCAGCAGTTTTACCTGTGTTGCCACAGGCATGCTTTCGATTTCATCCAGAAAAAGCGTGCCGCCGCTTGCGTGTTCGATGCGCCCGATGCGCTTTTTCTGGGCACCCGTAAAGGCACCGGCCTCATGGCCGAAAAGTTCGCTTTCGATCACCGTTTCAGGCAGGGCACCACAATTGAGAGCCACGAAATTGCCTTTACGCCGCCGACCCCAATCGTGGAGCAATTGCGCAACAACTTCTTTTCCGCTTCCGGTTTCTCCGGCAATCAGGACATCAACATCTGTGTCGGCAATATCACAGATTGTGCGGCGGAGGTTTTCAATTGCAGCAGTCTGGCCGATCAGTGGCATTGCATTTTGTGCATCACTGGCCAGTTCGCGCAGCCTGCGATTTTCAAGAATAAGCTTTCGTCGTTCACCTGCCCTTCGCACACTGTGAATGAGCTGCTCGGTGGCAAACGGTTTTGAAATAAAGTCATAAGCGCCATCCTGAATAGCCTGTACCGCCATTGCGATGTCACCATGTCCGGTGATGAGGATGACAGGGAGGTCGGCGTCGATCTGGCGAATACGGGCAAATAATTGCAGCCCGTCAATCTGCGGCATACGAACATCAGTTATGACCACGCCGTCAAATGATGATGTAATCAAGCTCAGTGCTTCGCTGGCACTTCCAAAGTCAGTTACTGCATATCCTGCCAGTTCCAGCGTCTGCCGGGTAGCACGCCGCAATGCTTCGTCATCATCAACAAGTATAACCGGAATATTCATCATGCCTTCTTGAATTTTATGCGGAATATTGTGCCATTATCATTGCTTCTTACGGAGATTGTACCGCCATAATCGGTAAGGATTTCCTTGACGATAACCAGCCCCAGCCCCAGCCCTTTTTCTTTCGATGTATTGAATGGCGTAAACAGATTTTGCAAAATCTGCTGCGGGATACCCACACCATTATCGCAGACCATGAGAACGACGCTCCTGGAAAGCGATTTTGTACGCACATCAATTTTTCCTTTAATTCCTTTGCTTGCAACTGCTTCAAGCGCGTTCTGGAACAGGTTTATCAATATTTGTTCAAGGCGTATTGAATCGCCTGCAATCCGTATATCCGGGTCAGGTAATTGAAGTTTGATCTGATCCATATTGCCTGAAAAGCGAGTGCGCAACAGAACCATTGCACCGGATATAACCCGTGCTAACGACACCGGTTCTGACGGTTTGTGACCTTTTCGTGCGAAGGCACGCAAGTCGCCTGTAATGGTTCCGATACGTTCAGTCAGGGCTGCTATTTCAGACAGGTTTTGCGTTGCTGCTTGGAGCTGTTTTCTGTCAATGAATGTGCGGGTATTGTCAGCATATGCGCGGATTGTCGCGACCGGCTGATTGATTTCATGCGCTACACCTGCTGCAACTTGCCCCATAATGGCCAGGCGGTTGGCATGGACGAGATCCTGTTGCACGCCTTGCAGCATTGTTTCTGTTTTATGGTGATCGTTGATTTCAGCTTCAAGGCGGTCACGGGCGCAAATGAGATCGCGTGTGCGCTCGGCAACCCTGTGTTCAAGCTCAACCTGTCTTCTGTGAGCGTCTTCGATGCGGGCAATAACGCGTTGTCTGCGATTGAGCAAAAAGCCGGCGAGAGCAGCAATTGCTATAAATATAATAAAGGTGATTAACCGTGCCTCACGCACAGCAGATTCCACTTGCGGGCGCATGGGAGCCATGCTGTATAATTGCCAGGGTGTTGTTTCGACCTGTGAATGAATTGTCAGAAAATCAGTTGTTTTTGCTGTTCCAGGCAGAAGCGCTTTAACGAGAGAAACATCATCTCCGCCAGCTATTTTGTTGATTGACAAAGGAAGCGGTTTCAGAGGCGCATTGCCGAATTGTAGGCTTTGACGAATAGATTCAATGCGTTCGGTTGGAAATTCATCAATCGTCATAAAGCGCCATGAGGGCGGGTTTGTGATAAGTACAATACCCCGATCATCGGTGACAAAAGTCGGGCGCCCTGTTTCACGCCAGTCGCTTTCAAGCTGATCAAAAGACAGCTTTACGACAACAACACCGAGCGGGCCGTTTTGTCCTTCCACACGCCGCGATATATAAAGGCCGGGACGTCGACTGACATTGCCCAGGGCAAAATATTCGGCACTTCCGTTTGCAAGGGCTTCTTTGAAATAGGGGCGGAATGTATAATCATTGCCTACAAAACTGTCCGGTTCGCGCCAGTTGCTCGCAGCAATCGCTGCGCCATCAAGGCCAATCAGGTAGATAACAGATGCCTGCGTGCCTTTCGCCAGGAACTCAAATTTGCGATTAAGATGATCAACAGCTTTCGTATCTCTTGTGTCAAGCGCATTTGGAAGCTCTTCGTCGCTTGCAAGCACCAGAGGAAGAGCACGTTGTTTTTCGAGAACCGCACGTAACAGCGCTGCATTCAGATTTGAATCAATTCTTGTCTGCTCGCTCAGCGCTACAATTGCACGGTCCCGGGCTGTTTCACCGACTATCCAGAACAGGAATGCAAATAAGAGAGCGCAGACCGCGGTAAAAATCCACCATGTCCAATGATGTGCGGGTGGCGTAGCGATGATTTCATCTGAAGTTTTGTGCATGCGAGACATAAGAGTAGTGTGCATTAAATTGCACAAATAGAAAAGTTAAATGTGTGGTTTTTCGCACAAAACCAACAGTCAGATATTTTATGTCTAGAAAAATCGTTAATAATCATAATGTTACGACCATGTTCTTCAGTTGGCACGGGTTTTGCATTCTGTGGCTCGAATGGTGGTGAAAGCCGCTGGAGAGAAGACGTAATACGGCTCGGGAGGTTTGGATAGTGTCCAAACAGAGCCGCATGGAGGACATCATGATTGCTGTGCCTAATGGTGCTGTGGTTGAACCGCAGCGCCCGATTCCATTATATAAGCAGCTTTATGTGCAGGTTGTGTTTGCAATCGCAGCAGGCATTCTGCTTGGTCATTTTTATCCTGAGTTTGGCACGCAGCTCAAACCACTGGGCGATGCATTTATCAAGCTGGTAAAGATGATCATTGCGCCTGTCATTTTTCTCACAGTTGCGACTGGCATTGCCGGCATGACAGACATGAAGAAAGTTGGTCGTGTGGCTGGTAAAGCCATGATCTATTTTCTTACATTCTCCACGCTTGCACTCATTATTGGTCTGATCATTGCCAATCTTGTGCAGCCGGGTGCGGGTATGCATATTGATCCTGCTTCGCTGGATCCTCAGGCGGTCGCCAATTATGCAGAAAAAGCGCATGAGCAGACGATATCCGGCTTCTTGTCTGGCATTATCCCGACAACGATTGTTGGCGCTTTCGCATCCGGTGATATTCTTCAGGTCCTGTTCTTCTCGGTTCTCTTTGGCATATCGCTCGCAACGATTGGCGAAAAAGGCAAGCCGGTCACTGAATTCCTTCAGATGTTGACTACGCCTGTTTTCAAGCTGGTATCGATCCTGATGAAGGCTGCGCCAATTGGTGCTTTCGGGGCGATGGCATTTACTATTGGCAAATACGGCATTGGTTCGATTGCCAATCTGGCAATGCTGATTGCAACATTTTACATTACTGCAATTCTGTTTGTTGTCATCGTTCTTGGTGCCGTTGCCCGATATAATGGCTTTTCTATTATTGCGCTCATCCGCTATATCAAGGAAGAGCTTTTACTTGTCCTTGGCACATCATCATCGGAAGCTGCGTTGCCAAGCCTCATGGATAAGATGGAGAAGGCCGGTTGCAAACGTTCTGTTGTGGGGCTTGTTATACCTACCGGCTATTCCTTCAATCTTGACGGGACCAATATCTATATGACGCTTGCTGCACTGTTTATTGCGCAAGCTACTGATATACCGCTGTCCCTGAGTGATCAGATACTGCTTTTGCTTGTAGCAATGCTAAGCTCCAAAGGTGCGGCAGGCATTACTGGCGCTGGTTTCATCACGCTCGCAGCCACCTTGTCTGTTGTTCCTGCCGTGCCGGTTGCTGGTATGGCGCTCATTCTTGGCATTGATCGTTTCATGTCGGAATGTCGTGCCTTGACTAATCTTGTTGGCAATGCCGTTGCAACAATCGTGGTTGCACGTTGGGAAAATGAGCTGGATGTTGATCGTTTGAATGCAGCGATGAATGGTACGCCGATGGAGCTTGAGCCGGAACCGGCCGAGGAAGGCTTTTTGCAGCCAGCTGAATAATTTTAAATTTCAGGCAATGAAAACGGCCCGCTTGAAGCGGGCCGTTTTGTTTATTTCTTATCTTCTGTCTCTTTGCCCTGTGTTATCAGACGCGCACTGTGCTGCCCTGATATGAAAGTCCAGAGCCAGCTCCATGCGACAGCGGCCCGACTGCGTGTTCCAATCAGGAAGAATATATGAGCGATACCCCATACCCACCACGCGATGGAACCTTTGAGCTTGAAGCGGCCCATATCCACAACCGCGGCGCCGCGACCGATTGTGGCCAGATTTCCCTGATGGCGATAGCGGAATGGGGCAGGAGCTGCCACGCCTGAAACACGATTGCGAATGACCTTTGCTACATAAGCGCCCTGTTGCTTTGCAGCTGGTGCAATACCCGGAACAGGTTTGCCGTCTGGTCCTTCGACCCAGGCAGTGTCTCCTATAACAAAAACATTTTCATTCCCGGCTATGCTCAGGTCCGGCAAAACACGGGCTCGTCCTGCACGATCGCTTTCCGCCCCAAGCCATGCCGCGGCAGGGGAGGCTGCAACACCTGCGGCCCAGATTGTAGTTTTGCATGGAATAAACTCATCGCCAAGCGTTACACCATCTTCCGTGATTTCCTTGACTGGAACGCCAAGGTGCACCTCCACACCTATTTTCTGCAATGCTTTCTGTGCGTAGTCAGAAAGCCCCTCAGGGAAGGCAGTCAAAATGCGCGGACCAGCTTCCAACAGCAAAATACGTGCCTGACGTGTATCAATATTACGAAACTCCGGCCACATCGTATCCTTGGCCAATTCTGCAATAATGCCTGCGAGTTCAACGCCGGTTGGTCCTCCGCCCACCACCGAAAAAGTCAGCAATGCTTGCCGTTTTGCAGCATCGGTTTCACGTTCCGCCCGTTCAAATGCGAGAAGCAGACGGCGGCGAATAGTCGTGGCGTCTTCCAGTGCCTTTAGACCGGGAGCTACTTTTTCCCAGCGGTCATTGCCAAAATAAGCATGACGGGCACCTGTAGCCAATACAAGCATGTCATAGTTAATTTCGCTGCCGTCTTCGAGTGTGACTTTTTTTGAGGCCGCATCGACATTGACTACGGTGCCAAGCAAGGTTGTGACTTCTTTACGGTCCTTGAAAAGATGACGGATTGGCCATGCGATTTCCGAGGTGGCAAGAATCGTTGTGGCGACCTGATATAATAATGGCTGGAAGAGGTGATAATTACGCTGATCAATAAGTGTGATGCGGAGCTTTGCACCTTTTAGATCATGAATTAATTGCAGGCCGCCAAAGCCTGCACCTACGACGAGGATATGGGGGGTATCCGGTCCGCTCATGGGAGATATACACCTGAGTTTGGCGTGATTACGTGTCACGCAATTCGAAAAATGGTTGCATTTTGTAAATTAATGCGACCAAATTAATCGTAACGCACCCAATAGCAAAATGAAGTCAATTCTTAATAATTAGGATCATGCTATGTAAAATTATTGCGTGATTCAGCTCATTATCACCCATTTGGAACTGAATAAGTCAGTTTGAGGTGCTAACGCTTTATATTTAAAGTTGAATTTGATGATCTTTTGTTCAGATTTTTAATCGATCCTGCTCCTAAAAATCGTCGCGATGATTCATGTGGCGTATATAAGCAAAAGCTGTTCCGGCCAGTATTGGTAAAATTATCAGCGCTATCCAGAAAAATATATTGCTCATTTATTCCTCCTCTTTTTATATATATTAACACAATTTAAATATTTATAAACAAATTGTTAAGCCTGTATTTTTCTATTAGCACGCGTTTCGATCTGTTTGAAACAGATCAATGCTCCAAAACCTCTGGATTTATCTGTTATTATATTGAAGAGAAACACATCTTTTCTCGTTTGTTGGATGAGGATATATGCCCTGCGAATAACAGATGTTTGAAATAAATTTCCATGAAAGCAATTTCGCTGTTGCTTAATAGCTATTGCCAGCATGCATTTGTTTGATTAGAAGTGGTGGCACATTAAGAGTTGGGGCGACGCCCAACGCCAACCTGCCTTTCCGGGCAAGGTGGTACTTCCTCAAAGGAAGGATGTGGCCCAACCGGCAAATATACGGATGAAGCCATATGCGTCTGCCTCGATAAAGTGAAGGACTGACGTATATGCCTATAAAAATTCCTGATGATCTTCCGGCAACCAGCGTTCTCGAAGCGGAGGGCGTTATGGTCATGCGTGAGGCAGATGCTATTCGTCAGGATATCAGGCCGCTGAAAATTGGTCTTCTTAACCTGATGCCAAACAAGGTGACAACGGAGACGCAGATTGCACGGCTGCTTGGCGCGACCCCGTTGCAACTGGAGTTGACGCTTGTTCGTATTACCAATCACGTCGCACGTCACACACCAGTTGATCATATGCTGTCTTTTTATCGGCCATGGGAAGATGTGCGTCATGAACGCTTCGATGGATTTGTCATCACCGGAGCGCCTGTTGAGCGTATGCCGTTTGAGGAAGTGACTTACTGGGATGAAATGCAGCGGGTTTTTGACTGGACCCAAACCCATGTTCATCGCACACTGAATATTTGCTGGGCTGCCCAGGCTGCCGTGCATCATTTTCATGGAATGGACAAGCATGACTTGCCGAGCAAGGCATTTGGTGTGTTCAGTCAGCAGAATCTTGCACCATCGTCACCCTATTTGCGTGGGTTTTCGGATGATTTCGCCATTCCTGTATCTCGCTGGACGGAAGTGCGAAAAGAGGATATCCCGCTGGATAGCGGCTTGAAGGTTCTTGTCGATAGCCCGGAGAGTGGCCTCTGTTTGCTGGAGGATCCGAAGCATCGTTCTTTGCACATGTTCAACCATGTTGAATATGATACGACGTCACTGGCTGATGAATATTTTCGGGATATTCAGCTTTTACCGGATACAGCAGTTCCTGCAAATTACTTTCCGAATGATGATGCCAGCCGCAAGCCACAGAATTGCTGGCGTGGACATGCCCATTTGCTTTTCGGCAACTGGATCAATGAAATGTATCAGTCCACGCCCTATGATCTCGAAAAGATCGGAAAATCTTGATTTTAAAGCATGATCCGATCTGGTTCAACCAGATCGAAACGCGCTCTAACGAAGCTCATCCCACTGAAGGGATGAGCTTTTTTATTAAGACGAACTGGCATAACGTTGTATAAATTTGTGCCATTGATCTTCATTTCCATGAAAAACATTCAGGTCAATCTTGCCATCAACACCTTGGGACAGGCCTGATCCTGAATATTGCCAGAATAGCCAGCGGCGCCCGGGATAGACTTTGGAAGGGTGCTGTGCGACTGCACGCAACCAGAACGGATAATCAGTGAACGCACCTTTGAGATTGTCGTCATAAAAATCGGGTGCGGTATAGATGATAGGACGCTTGCCGTAATGGCGTTCAAGCGCATCCATGAATACCTGCATTTTTTCACGGACCTGTGCCGGAGACGGACGGCGTTTGCATGAGGAATCCCCGTTCCATTCAACATCGATCACGGGTGGTAATGCATCAGGATCCTTCGGGACATTACGAATAAACCAGTTGGCTTGCTGGCTTGCTACGCGGCACCAGTAAAAGAAGTGATATGCACCACGTTTCATACCGGCAGCTTTTGCATCACGCCAGTTTTTACGAAACATTGGATCAAGATGGTCGCCGCCGTCTGTTGCTTTAATATAAGCAAAATTCGCACCGTTTTTGCGCAGAGTTGCCCAATCAATATTACCCTGCCAGCGAGAGACATCGACCCCGTGTACGGCGTGGCGGCGTGGAGAGGTTTTGCCAAAATTGATTGGTTTCGCATCCCGAAAACGCTGGCTGTAAATGCGATGACGCTGTTCGGGTGCCAAACGTACAGGTGGATATGCTTTGATTTCGGGTTTTGGCAATGAAACGGGCGTGACAGTTCTTTGTTCAGAACTCTGAGCCACTGGAGCAGGCGGTGTCGCTTTGAATGGACCTGCATCCGGCACTGGTCCAGCCCATGCAAGAATTTCTTGCTGCGGTTCAGACGGTAAGGATTGTAAGGTTCTTGCGGCGCTCATAGCCGGTTCTACCGGTCTTGCCACTGAACCGGTAAGGTCAGCGGATGGTTGCGGCATCAGATTATCTATGCCCGTACTCGACGTACATCCCGCAAGAGCAGTACAGACGAGGGTAATCGCTGACACAATCGTAAAACGCATGATGCCCGTACACAAAACCAGGCGTATCAGAGCTTTAAATATAAGCTCGAAAACGCCATCAACCAAAACTCGCGCAATGCTCACCTCAAGCAAATTGCTGGCTAAAGACTATTGTGCAAAGCTGAATCCAAAGTTTACGAAAAGTTTAACAAACAGAATATTATGTTTATAGTTAATTCGGGTATTGATAATAAAATCAGTTATTTATTTAAATATCTCAAGGATTTGTCTCGAAAATTTTTCCGCGATTGGCTTTAGGATCAGGATGAATATAAGCGAAGAGAAATTTACAATGGAAGGGATATTATTGTGAAAATTGGCATTGTTACAATTTCAGATCGCGCAAGTCACGGTGAGTATAAGGATTTGAGTGGCCCGGCTATTCAAGACTGGCTTAAATCTGCGATTATAACACCTTATGAAACTATTTATCGCGTGATACCGGATGGTATCGAGCCTGTACGCGATACGCTGATTGATCTTTCAGATAACATCGGATGCGATCTTATATTGACGACAGGAGGAACCGGACCCAGTGCACGTGACGAAACGCCGGAAGCGATGAAGGCAGTTCTTCACAAGGAATTGCCGGGCTTTGGCGAGCAAATGCGCCGCGCAAGTCTTGAGCAGACTCCCACTGCCATTCTTTCCCGTCAGACGGCAGGCAGTCGCGGAAAGACCTTTATTCTCAACCTTCCGGGCAAGCCGGTATCCATTGCCATGACCTTGCAAGCGATTTTTCCTGCGGTGCCGTATTGCCTTGATCTTATTGGCGCTGGCCGTATTGAAACCGATCCTGCGGTGGTCAAGGCACATAGGCCTACCTAAAGTATGGGGGCCCAGCTAAAGTGTGGGCCCAGCTAAAGTGCGCGAATTATCGCAATCAATCTTTATGGTGTCGCGACGAAATTGCGCAACCCTGCTTTGCACTTTTGCATGATCAGCATACTTGCATTTCTCTGATTTGAGGCGGACTATTGCTCAAAAACAAGGGGAATTCAGTGACGCCATTTGATGAAATGCTTAATAAGGGCGGGGGTGTTCGTCCGCCATATGAATTTCTCAAGCAGTGGATCGACGAGCAGGATCAGCATAAGCTTCTGCAAAAAACGCAGGATGCCGAGAGCGTTTTTCGCAAAACCGGCATCACATTTGCAGTCTATGGCGATGAAGATGCGGCTGAGCGGCTTATTCCGTTTGATATTATCCCGCGTATTATATCTGGTCAGGAATGGCGGAAGCTTTCGCAGGGCATCGAGCAACGGGTTATGGCGCTGAATGCTTTTCTCGATGATATTTATCATCGTCAGGAAATTGTGCGGGCAGGGCGCATTCCAAAAGAGCTGATCACCAATAATGAGGCGTTTCTGCCGGAGATGATCGGTTTCCGCCCACCGGGTAATGTGTATACGCATATTATTGGTGTTGATATTGTGCGCACGGCTGAAAATCAGTTTTATGTACTTGAAGACAATGCCCGTACGCCGTCCGGTGTTTCCTATATGCTGGAAAACCGTGAAACCATGATGCAGCTTTTTCCAGAGCTGTTTCAGAACGTCAAGGTTCGGCCCGTTGAAAATTATCCGCAATTATTGCGTCAGTCTCTTTCAAGTGTTGCGCCGCCCGGAACGCAAGGCGTGCCGACTGTCGCTGTCCTGACGCCGGGTATTTATAATTCTGCCTATTTTGAACATGCTTTCCTTGCCGATCAGATGGGCGTCGAATTGGTGGAAGGCAGTGATCTTCGTGTTGTTGATGGTCGTGTTGCCATGCGCACAACCAAGGGCTATCGCAGGATTGATGTGCTTTATCGCCGGGTTGATGATGATTTTCTTGATCCGCTGACATTCAGACCCGATTCAACCCTAGGCGTTCCGGGTATTATGGATGTCTATCGTGCCGGTAATATTACGATCGCCAATGCACCGGGAACAGGTATAGCTGACGATAAGGCGATATACTCCTACATGCCCGAGATTGTTGAGTTCTATACCGGGCGTAAAGCGATTCTTGAAAATGTACCGACATGGCGTTGTTCGGAACCTGACAGTCTTGCTTATGTACTTGATAATCTGGGCGATCTTGTTGTCAAGGAAGTCCATGGATCGGGTGGTTATGGAATGCTGGTTGGGCCGGCAGCAACCAAAGCCGAGCGTGATGTCTTTGCTGAAAAGTTGAAAGCGCGCCCGCGCAACTATATTGCGCAGCCAACGCTTGCACTTTCCACAACTCCGATTTTCACAGAAAGCGGTCTTGCGCCACGTCATGTCGATCTCAGGCCATTTGTTCTGGTCTCTGATCGTATTCGGATCACACCGGGCGGATTGACGCGCGTGGCTTTGAAAGAAGGCTCACTGGTTGTAAATTCCAGTCAGGGCGGCGGCACGAAAGATACCTGGGTACTCGACGATTAAGGTAAAATATCACGCATCAGCTGGCGTAAAGATCAGAGCGTGCAAAGGGGAATAAATTTATGCTTCTTGGCCGTACGGCAAACGGGCTTTACTGGATGTTTCGCTATATCGAGCGTGCTGAAAACATGGCACGTCTGGTTGATGCGGGACTGCGTATGGCGCTTACAAAAACATCTGATGCACCGGAAGAATGGTCTTCGGTCGTGGTATCGGCTGGCGCAAGTCAGTCATTCTCAGCGAAATATCAGGCTTATAAGGCAGCAAATGTTGCTGATTTTCTGCTGCGCGATATGGATAATCCATCCAGTGTTATGGCGTGTATGGAAACAGCACGCTCCAACGGGCGTATGGTGCGAACCGCGCTGACGCGCGAGGCATGGGAAAGTATCAACGAAGCGTGGATGGTTTTGAAAAAATCATTATACAAACCGTTGAAAGAGGCTGACTTGCCTCCGCTGCTTGACCAGATCAAGCGGGAAACGGCTCTTATTCGCGGCGCGTTTCATGGAACGATGCTGCGCAATGAGATTTTTGATTTTGCAGGCCTTGGCACATTTATTGAACGTGCCGATAATACGGCCCGTATTCTTGATGTGAAATATTACGTGTTATTACCTGCGGTGTCCTATGTTGGTACGACCCTCGACAATTATCAATGGGAGTCTATCCTGCGGTCTGTGTCAGCACATCGATCCTATCGGTGGGTCTATGATGGGGATTATCGTCCGGCGCATGTTGCAGATTATCTCATTCTGAATGGACGTATGCCGCGCTCGCTCCACCATTGCTACCAGAGCATCAATGGGCATTTGAGCTTTCTTGCCAAGGATTATGGCGATAGCGATATCTGTCATGAAACGGCCAGACAGATTTATGCGACACTGCAAAATCAGGATATCAGCGCTATTTTTGATATTGGTCTGCATGAATTTCTGACGGAGTTCATTGCGCGTAACAACCGGCTCGGCAACGAGATCGCGGAAACCTATAATTTCTATTGAGGTGATTGCTTGTTGCTCAATATTCGGCACGTTTCCCATTATAGTTATGGAAACCCGGTTCCTTATGCCGTGCAGCGTCTGCGTCTGCGGCCACCGACTCTTCCCGGCCAACTCGTTAAACATTGGGAATTGAAGATTGAAGGCGGAGAACCGGAGGTCTCCTATATTGACGGTTTTGGCAATAAAACCGATCTTGTTCAACATGCCCGCAATATCACCGAAATTATCATAACTGCGAGTGGTCGTGTCGATGTGGAAGATCGTGTTGGTGTTCTCGGGCCAGTCTATGGATATGCTCCATTATGGCTTTTTGAGCGCGAAACGCGATTGACACAGCCGGGAGAACGTATTCGTGAACTCACACATGATCTGGGCACGGGTCAAGAACGGCTGGCATTGCTGCATGATCTGATGAACAGGGTTCATATGGCGGTGGAATATATGCCCGGTACGACCAGTGTTGCTACCAATGCTGAAAGCGCACTGGAGGCAGGAAAGGGTGTTTGTCAGGATCATAGCCATATCTTTCTGTCTGCGGCGCGGTTATTGAAAATCCCGGCGCGTTATGTTTCTGGCTATCTGCTTATGGAAGACACAGACGAGCAAACCGCAAGTCACGCCTGGGTCGAAGCGCATATCGATGGTCTGGGCTGGGTGGGGTTTGATGCGGCCAACAATGTCTGTCCCAATGATCGCTATGTTCGACTTGCGACGGGTTTGGATTATCGCGATGCAGCACCGATATCCGGTGTAAGGCTTGGAGGAGCGGTGGAAAGTCTTGCGGTCCACATCAATGTAGGGCAGTGATTATTTCAACTTAAGATTTGCCTGCCGGAAACTATTGATGACCTATTGCGTTGGAATGAAAATTGATCGCGGCCTTGTATTCATGTCGGATACACGGACGAATGCTGGCCTCGATAATATTTCCAAGTTCTCAAAAATGCGGACATGGACAAAGCCCGGTGAGCGGGTGATGGTCCTTTTGTCGGCAGGCAATCTTGCGACAACGCAAGCGGTTGCAAGCTTGCTTGAAGAGCGGATGAAAGCGCCGGAAGACCGTCATCCATCCTTATTTGAAGCCCCTTCGATGTTTCAGGCCGCACGTCTGATTGGCGATACAGTCAAGGAAGTAATAAGCAGCTCTGCAACCGGTGGCCAGAATGCCGATGCTTTTGGAGCTTCATTTGTGCTTGGCGGGCAGATCAAAGGCGGTCAGCCGCGCTTATTCTATATTTATCCGGAAGGAAATTTTATCGAAAGTTCTGAAGATACGCCCTTCTTCCAGATTGGTGAAAACAAATATGGAAAACCAATTCTGGTGCGTGCTTATCAACCGGATATGAGCTTTGAGGATGCCGTGAAATTGCTGCTGGTATCATTTGATTCAACGCTGAAAGCAAACCTGTCTGTTGGCTTGCCGCTCGACATGCAGGTCTATGCGGCAGACAGTTTTGAACTGGGGGAACACAAGCGTTTTGAAGCGAGTGATCCCTATTATCAAACAGTCTCAGAAAGCTGGTCTGAAGCCTTGAAGGCGGCACTAGAGCAACTACCTTCGTTCAGTTTTGAGAAATGAAAATGGCCGGGTTGTAAATTACCCGGCCATTATTTTTAGTCCTTTGTTACTGTGGCAATGTAGTTTGCATCTGCCACCATGTCGAAGTTGTGCACATTGGCACCGGTTACAGCTGTTTCGATTTGCTGAAAGATAACAGCAATCGGGCTTGTCTCCTGAAACTTCTTCTGAATATCCTTATACATGGCCTCGCGCTTGATGGTGTCGCGCTCTTCGGCCGCTGCCATAGTCTCGGCGGTCAGCTCGGGGATATCCCAAGAAGCCTGCCAGGCGGTTGTGCGCAGATTAACTTCATCACCATTGTTTGGATTATTGGTGAAAGTAACGGCATTTGTGTGCGGATCCCAATAGTCCGGACCCCAGATGCCCAGAGCAAGCTGATGCTTGCGTGCACGCACTTTCGTGGTTGTCAATTTGCCGTCGCCCTGTAAAATTTCAATGTTGACACCAGCCTTGGCCATTGTCTGCTGAATGCTTTCAGCAATACCGACATAAGGCTGATTGTTGCGGACGTCGAGTGTGACACTGATACCGTCCTTTAATCCTGCTTTTTCAAGCAGTTCCTTGGCTTTTTCAACATTGTAGTCGAATGGCTTGTCATCTGTGGCACCAAACATGCCAACGGGCAGGAATGACTGGTGTTTACGGCCAATTCCCTTGATCAGGGTGTTTTCAATCGTGTCATAATCAATGAGATATTTCAGCGCCTGACGCACTTCCGGCTTTGCCAGTTCTGGCACATTCTGGTTCATCGACAGATAATAGACACGCCCCTTGGGAGCATTGATAACGCTGAATTTGCTGTCTTTTGCCAGTTGTTCAATGTCACCGGGTTCCAGATTGCGTGCGATATCAATGTCGCCCGCTTCAAGCAAAAGCCGTTGCGACATGCCTTCCTTCACATGACGATAAATCACACGCTTCATCGCAGGCTTGGGGTCGGAATAATTATCATTGCGTTCAAGCAACAACACTTCATTGGCACGCCATTGCTTGAGTGCGAACGGGCCGGACCCTGCATAATTGTTTTTCAGCCATTCATAGCCAAAGTCAGTTTCATATGGATAGGTATCGGTTTTTTCCGTTTTCTGCTCGTGTTCCTTGACCAGCTTGCTGTCAACGATAGATGCAACACTGGATGTCAGGCAGTTCATGACAAAGCTTGGTGCAAACGGCTTGCCGGTCGTGAAAACAAATGTTTTATCGTCAAGGGCTACAGCATTTTGCTCGACATTATCGGGTGTAATTCCAAACTGGCTCAGAATGAATGCAGGGCTTTTATCGAGCTTGATCGCACGCTGAATGGAATAGGCGGCATCCTGGGCTGTAATCGGATTGCCCGATGCAAATTTCAAACCGTCACGGATTTTGAATGTGATCGATTTGCCATCGTCTGAAAATGTCCAGCTTTCGGCGATTTGCGGGATAATCTTTGTTGGGTCTTTTATATCGGTCGTGACCAGTCGCTCATAAGTGCTGGTCAGCATTTCCGATGTGGTGATTTCAAAAATCTCTGCCGGATCGAGCGAAATAATGTCATCAATGCTCATCGCGATCACCAGTGTGTCAGCCGGTGTTGCAGCTTCCACGGCTTTAGGTGATGCCGAAAGACACAGGGCCAATGCGAGTGCAGCAGGAATAGTTAAACATGTCAGGCGTGTTGTAGCGGTAATCTTCATGCTTCTTCCCTCTGGAGATCACAGGTTTTGCAAGCCTGTGATCATCGATATTTATTGCGTTTCGAGTGCGTTTTTCTGGACGCCGACTCTCATGAGCGCAATCATAATAGATTCTGATTTTGCAGGGGGCACAATAGTGAGAGAGATTTAGCTACAAATAAAAAAGCGGCCAGAAATCCTGGCCGCTTTTCATATTGATTTGCAATGGATTATCCAAAGACTTTAAAACGCTGAGCGTCGTCCATGAACTCTTTGTCACCAAATGGCTGTTCATTCGATCCGAAGGGCATCTGGGCGCGCAGCTTCCAGGACGATGGCACGCCCCAGGTCTTGGCAACTTCAGCATCGATCAATGGATTGTAGTGCTGAAGGCTGGCACCGATATTTTCATTGGCAAGTGCTGACCAGACCGAAAGCTGGGCCATGCCGCCAGCTTGTTCCGACCAGACAGGGAAGTTATCTGCATAAAGTGCAAACTGTTCCTGAAGACCTTTCACAACGTCCTGATCTTCATAGAACAGAACAGTACCTGCACCTGCCGCAAAGCTGTCCAGCTTGGCTTCCGTCTGAGCAAATGCATCAGCAGGAACGATTTTGCGAAGTTCTTCTTTTGCAATGTTCCAAAGCTTGTCACTTTCAGCACCAAACAGGATAACAGCGCGTGAACTCTGCGAGTTAAAGGAAGATGGGGAGTTTTTGACTGCTTCGCGGATCAGTTCTGCAACGGCATCCTTGGATATTGGGAGGTTTTTACCAAGTGCATATTGCGTGCGGCGTTTTTTGAGGGCGTCAATATAGCTATTGCTCATCGTGCATTTCCTGTTGTTACGGCGATTCTACGCTGCGAGCCTAATGCAGCATGGTGAAAACTCTGTTGCAAAATATTGTGATTTTCAAAGGAGAAGCCAGCCCATGTTTCTGAAACACACTGTCAACAGAGGTGACGTCTATTGATTTCAGTGGTTTCTTTTTTCAAGCTGATTGAAGCGCTTAGTCAGGAAAAAAACGCTTTCGACTTTTATCTTATTATAAAATCTGACAAAATTTATAGCAAATAAAGAGAGCCAGAAAAAGCCGGTGCGAGATTATGTTTCGTTACCTGCATAAGGCAAATGGGGTTTAAGATTTGAAATCATTTATTATCATTGGTGGTGGCGCGAGCGGCATATTGATGGCTGCGCAATTGCTCAAACAGTCTTGTCAAATACAGATACGAATTTTTGAACGTTCAGGCATTATTGGAGCGGGGATTGCTTACTCTACGCAAAATCCCAATCATCTTCTTAATGTCCGTGCCAGCAATATGAGTGCATATGCGGATGAGCCTGACCATTTTTTGAAATGGCTTCAAACCAGTTCCGAGGCTGCACCAAATGAGATATGGGAGGCTCATTCTTTTGCGCCCCGCTGCCTCTACCACCACTATCTCAACAGTCTTCTCAAGCCATATCATGAAGCTGACAAGCCGCGCGTTCTTATAGAAAATGCTGAGGTTACGGACATTAGTTTTGTTGATAAACAGCCGAACGTTCAGACTGGTGATGGAAGAAATTTTTCAGCCGATGCAATTATTATTGCGACCGGCAATGAGACCGCAATAGCCACATCGGGTCGCTTGGTGAGAGAATACTGGTCGAGTAACGGCTATTTTAATATTCCCCCGGAACATTCAGTTGCTATTTTTGGGACTGGGTTGTCCATGGTGGATAGTGTGGTTTCACTGCTCGATAGAGGGCATAAAGGAGAAATTCATGCAATATCACGGCGGGGATTGCTTCCGGCTGCACATGCCCCGTCTGCCGCATTGTCGATTGAAGCAAGTGCTTTACCAGTCGCTGATGGCTTGACCGCACTAATTCGTACGGTGCGCATGCTGATTTCGCAATGTGAAGCCGAGGGTAATGATTGGCGCAGTGTCATTGATGGGCTTCGTCCGCATAGTAAAAATATCTGGAATCGATTGCCTTTAAGTCAACGTCAGAGTTTTCTGCGTCATTTGCGACCCTGGTGGGATGTTCATCGTCACCGCATGGCTCCTGCAATTGCCAGACGGATAGAGGCTGCACGGCAATCAGGCCAGTTAACTGTCAGAGCTGCACATCTGTTGTCGGTGAAAAACAAAGGCGAACATATTGCGGTACGTTATCGTGAGCGCCATGCGGTGAATATTGCTGAACTGGATGTTCAGTCGATTATCGATTGTCGTGGAGGCAGCTCGCGTTTTTCAACGACACGCAATGCCGCCTTGATCAGCCTGATGGAGCAAGGTTTAGGAAAGCCGGATGCTTTGGATCTCGGTCTTGATGTAACGGCTGACTTGCAACTCGTGAATAGTCGCGGAGAGCTGTCCGGACCGATATTTGCGATTGGCCCTGTCACAAAGGGCTTGTTTTGGGAAGTGACGGCTGTACCCGATATACGCATTCAGGCAGCAGAGCTGTCGAAAAAGCTGATAGAAAGTTAGGAATCACTAATTCGAGAAATCGAAGCATTGTCATTTGTCTGCAAAATTTCCGCGTCAATATGTCTGACGAAAGCGGACGGTTGCTAGGGTCAGGACTCATTAATTTGACGGGAATGGTGTGAGGCCATCCGTTCGGATTTGATAAGAAAAGGCGAAGGAAATGTGGTTCATTTTCAAGACTTTTCGACGAAGTAGGCGGGCGGATGGACCACATCCTTCGGACATCGAAATGCCAAGTATGCGATTTGAGCGATCTGCTGCGTCGAGCCGCTCAACCGGGGGAACCACCCCGGTCCTCACGTCTCTCGCTTTGAATACTTGGGCATATCTTGTCATTTCAGATGCCATTTTCATCAAATTAATGGGGCCTGACCCTAAGCTCTTATCGTGAATGCTGTTTTTTCTGGTTGTTTCCAGAATAAAATGATTCAAAATAACGCGATAAGCCATTGAAAGCTATTGCCATAAAAGTGACTAGCCGGTCATAATAAAGACATCGGAACATATGATTCCTCTCGACACCTTACCGGAGCGTTTCTGTTACTGTTTTTCATGAGCGGTGCCTGCTTCGGATCAACCTTGATTACGGACAGGAGGCCTTGGGCGCATGACGATGGACGGCAGGATGCTTTTTTTGCTGGTCCTTCTTCCATTTCTTGGCAGCGCTGTAACAGGTCTGTTTCGTGGAGTTGACAGAAGCGGCTCTGCCTGGTTCACGGCTGCGATTGCGCTTGTTGCCTTTGTAATTACTGCAAGCCTTTATCCGATCGTTTCGGATGGCGGGGTTATTCGGGGATCGATCGACTGGCTTCCGAATTATGGTCTGAATGTAACTTTTCGCATGGATGGTTTTGCGTGGCTTTTTGCCATGCTGATTACCGGCATTGGTTTGCTGGTTGTGATCTATGCACGCTACTATATGTCGCCTGAAGATCCGGTTCCGCGCTTTTTCTCCTTTCTTTTGGCATTTATGGGGGCAATGCTTGGTGTGGTTCTGTCGGGCAATATCGTGTTGCTTGCGGTTTTCTGGGAACTGACCAGTATCTTCTCTTTCCTGCTGATCGGCTACTGGTATCATAATGCCAGTGCGCGTGATGGCGCACGTATGGCGCTGACTGTAACCGGCATTGGCGGCTTCTGTTTGTTGGCTGGTGTGTTGCTGCTTGGCCATATCGTTGGCAGTTACGATCTCGACAAAGTTCTTGAATCAGGCAACATTATTCGTGCGCATCCGCTTTATACGGTGGCTCTTGTTCTTATTCTGATGGCAGCTTTCACTAAGTCTGCACAGTTTCCGTTTCATTTCTGGTTGCCGAACGCGATGGCAGCACCTACGCCGGTTTCAGCCTATTTACACTCCGCAACGATGGTGAAGGCGGGTGTGTTTTTGCTGGCGCGCTTATGGCCTGTTTTCTCCGGAACTGAAGAATGGTTCTGGCTTCTCGGATTGGCAGGTCTGACAACATTGCTGATCGGCAGTTTTTTTGCCGTGTTCCAGCAGGATCTCAAGGGGTTGCTTGCTTATTCCACCATCAGCAATCTCGGTCTTGTTACCGCGCTTTTAAGTCTTGGCAGTCCACTTGCGGCTGTTGCTGCCATTTTTCACATGGTCAATCATGCTATCTTTAAAGCATCGCTGTTTATGGCGGCCGGTATTATCGACCATGAAACCGGCACGCGCGATATGCGCAAACTGAGCGGGCTTGCGCGAGCGATGCCCTACACCGCGACCCTTGCCATGGTGGCAAGCGCGTCGATGGCCGGTGTGCCACTGCTCAACGGTTTTCTTTCAAAGGAAATGTTCTTTGCCGAAGCCGTCGAAACCCATATGGCATCCAGCCTTGATACGCTCACACCTTATATTGCGACCGTGGCTGGTGTTTTCACAGTCGCTTATTCGTTGCGGTTTATCTATTCGACGTTTTTTGGCCCTGCACCCCATGATTTGCCAAAAACACCGCATGAACCGCCACACTGGATGCGCCGACCAATTGAACTTCTGGTTTTTCTCTGCCTGTTGATCGGTATCATACCCAATATTGCCATTGGTCCGTTTTTGCATTCAGCGGTAACTTCTGTTCTGGGCGATGCAACACCACAATATAGTCTCTCCGTCTGGCATGGGTTCAACCTGCCGCTGGTGATGAGTATTGTTGCCATGATTGGCGGTATCATTGTTTTCTGGGCACTTAAAAATTATCTTGCAACCAGTGAAGATGGTCCGCCATTGTTCCGCCATTTGCAGGGGCAGCGTATTTTTGAACGTGTGCTTGTTACCGTTTCATGGAACTGGGCACGTAAGGCTGAGAGTTTCCTCAGTACAAGACGCCTTCAGCCGCAGCTTCGTATTGTGGTTGTCCTGGCGTTTATCGCTGCTGCATGGCCAATTTTTGAGGACGGTATTCAGGCCGGTATGCTCGGTGTGCAACCAATTGATCCAATCTTTGCGGGTCTGTGGATTTTGGGTGGCGCCTGCGCCATCGGAGCCGCGTATCAGGCAAAATATCACCGTCTCGCAGCTTTGATATTGCTGGGAGGGGCCGGACTTATTACCTGTATAACCTTTGTCTGGCTCTCTGCTCCTGATCTTGCCGTGACCCAGTTGCTGGTTGAAATTGTAACAACAGTTCTGCTGCTTCTTGGTCTGCGCTGGCTGCCGAAACGCTTTGAAGATCCCGATCCTGTTCCTGTAAAGTTTGGCCCGAGAATCCGCCGTTATCGCGATTTCATACTGGCAATTGGCAGCGGTGTTGGTGTTTTCATCATTTCCTACGCGATGATGACGAGACCATCTCCGGAAAGCATTGGTGATTATTTCCTCCAGAATTCCTACACAGGAGGGGGCGGCAAAAACGTTGTGAACGTCACACTTGTTGATTTCCGTGCCTTTGATACATTCGGAGAAATTGCGGTTCTCGGCATTGTTGGCCTGACTGTTTACGCATTGTTACGCCGTTTCCGCCCGGCACCTGACAGCACAGGTTCAACTGCGCAGCAGAAAATTCAGGATGCTTACGATGAAGCGATGGAAGATCGTGAAAAGGGTGAGACCCTGACCGATTATCTGGCGGTGCCATCTGTCATCATGAAATGGCTGTTCCCGGTCATTATCGTGCTTGCTGTGCATTTGATCCTTCGCGGTCATGATTTGCCGGGCGGCGGCTTTGCGGCAGGTATAACTCTGGCGATTGCATTCATTTTGCAATATCTCGCGGCTGGTACGCGCTGGGTAGAGGATCACTTGCGTATTCTGCCTGTTCGCTGGATTGGTTTTGGCTTGCTGATTGCGGCTGCGACCGGTGCCGGCGCCTGGCTTTTCGGCTATCCTTTCCTGACAACCTATTTTCAGTATGCGGATATACCGCATGTCGGAAAAATGCCTGTCGCAAGCGCACTTCTGTTTGATATTGGCGTTTTCGCACTCGTTGTTGGTGCAACGGTTCTCATGTTGATCGCATTGGCGCATCAGTCGATCCGTAAACACCGTGTCGAAAAACTTGCCGCTGCGAAGGAGGACATCTGATGGAACTCGTTCTCGCTGTGGCAATCGGTGTTTTGATGTCGTCCGGTGTGTGGCTGATCTTGCGTCCACGTACGTTTCAGGTTGCGATTGGCCTTGCGCTTGTTTCGTATGCGGTCAATCTGTTCATCTTTTCGATGGGGCGTCTGCGCACCAATGCGCCACCGGTGCTTGATTCAGGTATCAATGTTCAGGCGGCGCAATATACCGACCCTGTGCCGCAGGCACTGGTTCTGACTGCTATTGTTATCGGATTTGCAATGACGGCTCTTTTCCTGGTTGTTCTGCTTGCATCGCGCGGTATGACGCGCACCGACCACGTCGACGGCAAGGAGAATTGATTTTGGATTGGAAGTCACATCTCATTGTTGCGCCAATTCTGTTGCCGCTTGTAACGGCGGCGTTTTTGCTGCTGTTTGATGAGCGCAAACGCAAGCTCAAGATGGCGATCAACACGATCTCCATTATTGGCCTGATTGTCATCGCTTTCACATTGCTTGGTGTTGCCAGTGATATAGCCCCTGCGGCTGATGTCTATCTGATTGGTAACTGGCCTGCGCCTTTTGGTATCGTGCTGGTTCTGGACCGTCTTGCGGCATTGATGCTTGTGCTCACAAGCGTGCTTGCACTGGCAGCATTGAGCTTTGCACTGGCGCACTGGTATAAAGCCAGTCCGAATTTCCATACAATCTTTCAGCTTTTGCTGATGGGGCTGAACGGCGCATTTCTGACTGGCGATTTGTTTAACCTGTTCGTTTTCTTTGAAGTGATGCTGGCAGCATCCTATGGATTGGCACTGCATGGTTCAGGACCGGCGCGGGTCAAGGCGGGCATGCATTACATTGCCGTCAATCTTGTTGCATCATCGCTTTTTCTGATTGGTGTCAGTCTGATCTATGGTGTTACAGGCACTCTGAACATGGCAGATCTTGCGCAAAAGATTTCTCAGGTTGCTGCCGAAGATCGCATGCTGCTTGAAGCGGGTGCTGCTATTCTTGCCGTTGCCTTTCTTGTTAAAGCGGGCATGTGGCCGCTAAACTTCTGGCTTGTGCCTACCTATACGGCCGCAGCAGCGCCAATTGCTGCTATTTTTGCGATTATGAGCAAGGTTGGCATTTATGTCCTGCTACGCTTGTCGCCACTCATGTTTGGTATAGGAGCGGGTGAATCTTATGGGTTCGGTAATGACTGGCTCTATTACGGGGGGATGGTGACGCTGGCCTTCGGGCTGATTGGCGTGGTCGCATCACAGGCCATGGGGCGCGTTGCCAGCTACAGCATTCTGGTCTCTTCCGGCACATTGCTTGCAGCCATTGGCAGCGGCAATACGGCCATGACCGGCGCTGCCCTGTTTTATATGGTCAGTTCGACCTTGACGATTGCCGCCTTCTTCTTGCTGATAGAACTGGTTGAGCGCGGGCAGGATGCGGCGGCTAACGTTCTTGCTGTTACAATAGAAGCCTATGGTGATGATGAGGAGGAAGAAGAGGAAGAGGAAGTTGGCGTTGTTTTGCCCGCAACCCTTGCTATTCTTGGCACCTGTTTTGCAATTGTTGTAATTTTGCTTATTGGTCTCCCTCCGTTTTCAGGTTTTATCGCTAAATTTCTGATCCTTGCTGCGGTGTTTAATGGTGATGGCCCGGCACCAACATTGGCAATGCCTGTCAGTCCGGCAAGCTGGGTGTTAATTGCGCTTATATTGTTGTCCGGACTCTCTGCCCTCATTGCCATGACACGTACCGGTATTCGTACATTCTGGGCTTCGCTGGAAGGCAATGTTCCTCGTGTTCTGGTGCGGGAAGTGGTGCCGATTGCCGGTCTTCTGGGTGTGTGTCTGGCCCTGACAATCGGTGCTGGCCCGGCCATGCGCTATATGGATGCAACTGCTCGTTCGCTGCATTCGCCGCAGGATTATATCAATAGTGTGTTGAAAGCGCCGCGTGTTGGCGCAGAAACAGTGGAGGTAAAATGAGAAAAATTCTGCCTTTCCCACTGCTCTTCGTCGCTTTGATTATATTCTGGCTTTTGCTCAATGGCTTCACACGGGCACAGCTGCTTTTGTCGATTCCGATTTCGCTGCTCGCTTGCTATGCAATGACGGCGCTGGAACCGCAAAAAAATCATCTGCGTTCAATTCCGACAATGATATGGCTGTTTGGTGCGGTGAGTATCGACATTCTCACATCAAATGTGGCTGTTGTGAAGCTTATATTGTCACCTCGAAAACAGCGTCATCCCGGTTTTGTAGTCATTCCGCTGGAACTTGAGAACCGTACGGCATTGGCAATTCTTGCCTGTATCATAACAACAACGCCGGGAACTGCATGGGTGGATTATAATGTTGCCCGAAAGGCACTGACAATTCATGTTCTGGATCTCGAAGATGCCAAGGCGTGGCGGACGACAATCAAACAACGCTATGAACAGCCGCTTATTCGCATATTCGGTGCGAGGGACATCTTAAAAGAGGAGCAATCAGCATGAGTGCAGTTATTCTTTTCTGGTCGCTTCTGGCAGCACAGTTGATGCTTGTCGCTGCAATGGGCTGCGTGGTTTATCGCCTGCTGATTGGCCCACGGGCGCAAGATCGTGTGCTGGCAACGGATGCTCTTTATCTTAATGCGCTTTTGTTGCTGCTGACATTTGGCATGCGCACCGGTAGCGAAATCTATTTTGAAGCTGCACTGATCATTTCAATACTCGGCTTTGTTGCTACGGTTGCGCTCGCTAAATTTCTGATGCGCGGGGAGGTGATCGAATGATCGGAGCTGCCGATCTGCCCGTCTGGGCGGCAATTGTCATTGCTTTTTTTCTCATCGCCGGCGCATTTTTGACGCTAGTTGGATGTATTGGTCTTGTGCGTTTCAAAAGCTTTTATGAACGCATTCACGCACCAACTATCGGTTCTTCGTTCGGTGCAGGTGGAATCTTGATCGCATCCATCATGTTTTTCTCCATCTTGCAATCCAGACCAATTTTGCATGAAGTATTAATTACCGTGTTTGTGGTCGTCACAACCCCGGTAACGCTCATGTTGTTAAGTCGTGCAGTGATTCATCGTGATCAAACGCAGGATAGCAAAGAGCTTCCTTCTACTTCCGACCAGAATTGATGGTTGGAAGCATTGGCCTGAGGCATTTGGAGGAGTGCTGAGGGCTGCGGCCAATTGTCCATATGCGCCTTGCATCCAGACATGAGGATTGAAGGATCGGCCAATTTAAATTATCTGGATTTCAGTAATTTCTGAAATTTCAGAATTTACGGGAGAGAAGATTTGGAATTATCGCCAATTGTTCAGTCGTTTGTACTCCACTTTGGAGAGATGGGCAGCCGCTGGGGTATCAACCGTACGGTTGGTCAGATTTATGCGCTGCTTTATCTGTCGTCTGAACCTCTATGCGCAGACGATATTGTTGAAGCGCTCGGTGTATCGCGCTCCAATGTGTCAATGGGTATCCGCGAGCTGCAAGGCTGGAACCTTGTCTTGCTCAAGCACATACCCGGGGACCGCCGCGACTTTTTTACCACGCCCGGTGATGTTTGGGTGATTCTGCGCACGCTCGCCGAGGAGCGCAAAAAGCGGGAAATTGACCCGACCCTTTCAGTACTGCGTGAAGTGCTGATGGAGCAGCCACAGGATGATGGTGACAAATTCGCGCAGGAGCGCATGAAGGACATGTATGCGCTCATTGAACGGCTCACCAACTGGTATGATGACGTTAAAAAGCTCGATACAGACCGATTAACAAGCCTTCTGGCGCTTGGTGCCAAGGTTACGCGTTTTCTGGAAACGACCGACAGGATTGTCGCTCTGGGACGCGGCAGAACAGCGGCCAAAAAGGAGCCTAAGCGAGAGTGACAATCGCGCATGCCCATACGGAAGAAGTGGAGCAACAGGAGAGCGAAAAGCCGGGCGATAAACGTCGTTCGCGGCGTCGTCCTGTTCCACATCTCCTTAAAAAAGCTGCGCGGCTTCAGGCCATGGCCGCGCTCATATGGCTGCCGCAAGCTGCAATTATCGCTTATGGTGTCGGTTTACTTGCCAGTACCGGCTTTGATGCAACAATCTACTATCTAGCTATTGCCTTATTCCTTCTTGGCTGCATCCGCAGCATTCTTGATGCGCGTGGCGCAACTATGGCTTTCGATGCTGCACGATCGGAACTGGCAAAACTGCGTGAAAAAGCGGTCACAGCACTCTCGCAACGCTCACCGCTTGATACGTCACGATCTTCTTCGGGTGAGGCCGCCAGCATTCTTGCAGAGCAGGCAGAGATGGTGGTTCCATATCTGTCACGTTTTGTACCAGTGCGTATTCGCGTCATGCTGGTGCCATTGGCAATCTTGCTGGTGGTTCTGTGGTTCTCATGGATTGCTGCGCTGACCTTGTTGATAGCAGCGCCTTTAATACCGATTTTCATGGCCTTGATTGGCTGGCGCGCAAAAGCAGCCAGTGAAAAACAACTTGTTGCCCTGGGTGACATGAATGGATTTCTGCTGGATCGGCTGCGCGGACTGGCAACTATTCGCAGCTTTCATGCCGTGGATATGACTGCAACGCGCTTGCGGGATAATGCTGAAGCCTTGCGTAAAAAGACGATGATTGTCTTGCGCATTGCATTTCTCTCATCAGCAGTTCTGGAACTTTTTGCAGCAATCGGCGTTGCCATGGTTGCGGTATATATAGGCTTTCATCTTCTTGGAACGCTTGATTATGGCGCATGGGGGCACAAGCTCACCCTCGCAGAAGGGCTATTTATCCTTTTGCTTGCGCCTGCTTTTTTCGAACCTTTGCGTGACCTCTCTACCGTCTGGCATGACCGGGCCTCAGGCGAGGCTGCAATAGATGCGCTGGAAAATCTGGCCATTCATGAGATGCCTGTTCTGGGAGCACTGCAGTCCAACAAAATGGCCGGGACTGAACCTTCAATCATCTTGCGTGATATTAGCTTTCATTATGCAGATGGGCCGGATGTTTTCAAAGATTTCAACCTTGATATTGAAGCGGGTGAGCATGTTGCTCTTCTCGCGCCAAGTGGCTATGGCAAGTCCACTTTGCTGGCCCTGATTGCGGGACTTACACAACCACAGTCTGGCGAAATCCGTATTGGTAACGTTGTGCTGCAAGCTGAAACAGCGGCAATGCTTCGTTCACGAATGCGCTGGGTTGGGCAAAAACCGCATATTTTTGCTGGAAGCGCCCGATTTAATATTACGCTTGGCCGGGATATCGATGCAAATAAAACGCATTCTATCATTGATCAGATGGCACTTGACCATGTTGCCGGTATTACGGGAACAGGCATTATTGGTGAAAATGGAGCCGGACTTTCCGGTGGTGAAGCCCTCAGACTTGCTTTGGCACGTGTTGCTGTCGATCAGAGTGCTGATATTATTCTCGCTGATGAACCGACAGCTCATCTTGATCATGAAACAGCCAATCGTATTGGCACAAGCCTGATCAATCTTGCCAAGGGCAAAACGCTGATAATCTCCACGCATGATGAGATGCTTGCAAACCGCATGGATCGTATCATTCGCCTTGATAAGATGAGCGTAGCAACGGAAATCTGGCAAAAGAGGGCTGCTGAATGAATGGTCTTCAGGCACTACGACCCATTTTGCACCTTTTCTTCCGTAGCAAAGGCAAGCTTCTCTACGCAGGTATCATCTGTGCAACCATGACTGTGCTGGCAGGTATTGCCCTGCTGGGACTTTCTGGCTGGTTCATTACGGCAACAGCAATTGCGGGTTTGAGTGTTTCGACTGCGATCATCTTTGATGTATTTATGCCTGCGGCAGGTATCCGCTTCTTTGCATTGCTACGCACGGGAAGCCGCTATCTGGAACGGTTGGTAACACATGAAGCTACATTGGCTATTCTGGCGGCTCTTCGTGAAAAGTTGTTTCGTGCCTGGGCGCGGCCTGCGGCGGCGAATGCATTATTGAAACGGCCTGCACGGCTTTTGTTCCGGCTGACTGCCGACATTGACGCGCTCGACTCTCTTTATCTGCGCGTAGTCGTGCCAGCTGGTGCAGCCTTAGCAACAGCTGTCATTGCAGGTTTTGCACTGGGGTTAATGCATCCGGCGTTCGGATTGATATTCGCGCTGATCCTTCTTGGCTTTGGACTTGGCCTGCCGCTGCGCGCTGCGAGACATTCTGAAAAACCAATGCGTCAGCGTGCCAAAGGGACTGAAGCCTTACGTGCACGTACCATTGATCTGGTCGCAGGCCAGACAGAACTCATTATGGCAGGACGCTTGGTCAATCAAAAGACCAGCATAATGCGTGCGGACAGCTATATTGCAACAAGCGACCGCATCTTGAACCGGATCGAAGCGTCAACCGGAGTAAAACTCGGCATCCTTCATGCTGCTCTTCTGGCTGGAGGGCTTGTTGGTGTGGGTCTTCTTATGCAGGCAGAGCTTATTAATGCGCCAGTTGCGGCATTGGGACTTTTGATCATTCTTGGTTCTATGGAGCCTTTTGCAGCCCTAAGGCGCGGAGCAATGGAACTTGGTCGCACTGTGCTGGCAGCGCGACGCATTAATCCTGCACTTGCAGCTTCGGATATGATCCACAGCCTGCCTTTGCCGGCGAAAGGCAATGCTGTCGAGCTTAAGGGCGTTATTGTCCGGCATGAAGGGGCACTGGCAGCCGCATTGACAGTCGGTGATCTCACTATAAAACAAGGTGAGCATGTTGCTGTTGTTGGCGTAAGTGGTGCGGGTAAATCGACGCTGTTTAATGTTCTCGCGGGAGAGGTTCATGCTCAGAGTGGTGAAGTTTATGCTCTTCCTGCGCGGCTTCTGACACAACGCACTGAACTGTTCAAAGACAGTCTTCGCAACAATCTTAAAATTGCAAAACCGGACGCGGACGATGCGGATATTCATGCCGCATTACAAGCTGCGGGACTTGGCGAATTCATGAAATCTCAGCCAGAAGGTTTGGATACACTTCTGGGCGAGGGCGGTTTGGGCCTGTCTGGCGGTCAGGCCAGACGGCTTGCTTTGGCGCGTCTGTTTTTGACCGATGCACCCCTGTGGCTACTTGATGAGCCGACAGAAGGGCTTGATCAGGTGACGGCTGAAGATGTGCTTACATGCCTGAGTGAACAGGCCAAAGGCCGTACATTGCTGATTGCAACACATATTCAGCGTGAAGCACGCATTTGTGAGCGAGCCATTGTTTTGAATCAAGGCGCTTTTGTTCAAATGATGTCCAAAGAAGAAGCGTCTTTTGGCAGAATCCTCAATTCCCTGAGGTAAAGAATGAGTAGGGGGCTGTTTTCGGCATATGCCGCTAGCAGCTCATAACATCAGGAGGGCCGGTTCCCCGGCTAAAGAGATGGAATTCGATATTGTCTCCCTGTCGCGATTGCAATTTGCAATCACGGCACTTTATCACTTCCTTTTCGTACCCTTGACATTAGGTCTTTCCGTGCTGCTGGCCATCATGGAAACAGTCTATGTTATGACCGGACGGCTTATCTGGCGGCAGATGACCAAGTTCTGGGGTACGCTGTTTGGTATCAACTTTGTTATGGGTGTCGCGACGGGCATCGTGATGGAGTTTCAGTTCGGCATGAACTGGAGCTATTACAGCCATTATGTCGGTGATATTTTCGGGGCGCCGCTTGCAATTGAAGGTCTGATGGCCTTTTTCCTTGAGGCGACCTTTGTCGGTCTGTTTTTCTTTGGCTGGGATCGACTGTCCAAGGTCGGGCATTTGATGGCCACCTATGCGGTCGCTGCCGGCTCGAATTTTTCTGCACTATGGATATTGATCGCCAATGGCTGGATGCAAAATCCTGTCGGCTCGGCTTTCAATCCTGAAACCATGCGCATGGAAATTACTGATTTCTTTGCCGTTCTGATGAACCCGGTTGCGCAGGCAAAATTCGTTCATACGGTTTCAGCGGGCTATGTAACGGCTTCGATTTTTGTGCTCGGCGTTTCAGCCTGGTATGTGCTCAAAGGCCGTTCGACAGAACTCGCCAAGCGCTCAATGACTGTGGCCGCCTCTTTTGGTCTTGCTGCATCTCTTTCTGTTGTTGTTCTGGGCGATGAGAGTGGTTATCTCGCCAATGAACATCAGAAGATGAAAATCGCGGCAATTGAAGCCATGTGGGAAACAGAGCCAGCTCCGGCTTCGTTTACCGTATTTGGCTTTCCTGATCAGGAATCACGCGAAACCCATTATGCAGTTCATATCCCCTGGGTCATGGGATTGATTGGCACGCGCTCGCTGACAACGCCGATTGAAGGCATTGAGCAATTGGTTGAAAATGCGCAGGGCCATATCCGCAAGGGCCTGATTGCTTACGATGCCTTGCAGAAAATTCGTGCCGCTCAGGATACCAGCGCTGTGCCGCAGGATGTGAAAGACGCATTTGCCGATAACAGCCAGTGGATGGGCTATGCGCTTCTTCTCAAGCGCTATGTTGATGATCCACGGCAGGCAACCGATGCGCAGATCACACAGGCTGCAAATGATACGGTGCCGGGTGTATTGCCACTGTTCTGGTCCTTCCGCATCATGGTTGGCATTGGTTTCTTCCTGATCCTGCTTACCGGAACCTTCTTTGTATTGTCTGCTCGTCGCAAGCTGGACCACTATCCGTTTCTGTTGAAAATAGCCGTTTTCTCAATCCCGCTTCCGTGGATTGCAGCAGAAATGGGGTGGATTGTCGCTGAATTTGGACGCCAGCCATGGATTATTGAAGGAATTCTGCCAACGGCTGTTGCCGTTTCCAATCTTGGCGCTTCGACGGTTCTGATGACGATTGCCGGTTTTGTCGCAATTTATACGGTCCTGTTTATTATCGAAATGGGCCTGATGTTGCGTGCAATCAAGGCTGGACCTGAACCAGACAGCAAACCGGAAGCAATGCTCGCACCTGCCAGCATTGCACCGGCGGAGTAAAGAATATGATACTCAGCGATTTGTTGGACTATCAAACACTACGCGTCATCTGGTGGGTGCTGCTCGGCGTATTGCTGATCGGCTTTGCCGCAATGGATGGTTTTGACCTTGGCGTTGGCACGCTTCTGCCGTTTGTTTGCAAAACCGACATTGAACGAAGGGTTGTCATCAATACGATCGGGCCGGTATGGGAGGGCAATCAGGTCTGGTTGATCCTTGGCGGTGGCGCTATCTTTGCTGCATGGCCACCCCTTTACGCAGTGTCCTTCTCGGGCTTTTATCTGGCAATGTTTGCCATATTATTCGCTCTTATCCTGCGTCCGGTCGGTTTCAAATATCGTTCAAAACGCGATAGTGATGCGTGGCGTACGGGCTGGGACTGGGCACTGTTCATTGGCGGCTTTGTGCCATCGCTGATCTTTGGTGTGGCCGTGGGCAATGTCCTGCAGGGCGTGCCGTTCCGGTTCAATGGCGATCTTCAGATATTCTATGATGGAACATTCTTTGGTCTGCTAAATCCGTTTGCATTACTTTGCGGACTGCTTTCCGTTGCCATGCTGGTTATGCATGGGGCAGCCTGGCTGGTACTTAAAACGACTGGTGATGTTCAGGCACGCGCGCGTTCCTATGGTAGCGTGGCAGCTGTCCTAACCACTGTTCTCTATGTTCTGGCTGGTATTATCAGCTGGATGTGGGTTTCGGGTTATAAGATCACGAGCACGATTGCGCCAAATGGTCCGTCAAATCCGCTGCGCAAGGTCGTGGAACTGGATCATGCAGCATGGTTCGACAATTATATGAACTATCCTGTTCTGCTGATTGCGCCTGCACTTGGTATTCTGGGCCCATTGCTTGTGCTTCTCACGCTGCGGATGAAAAGAGAGATTGCGCCAATATTGTTTGGTGCGGTTTCAATCTTCGGAATTATTTCGTCGGTTGGCGTCTCAATGTTCCCGTTCATTCTGCCATCGTCGATTGATTTACGCTCGAGTCTGACGGTTTGGGATGCATCATCAAGCCATATGACACTGTTCATCATGCTGGTGGTTACACTGATCTTCCTGCCGCTTATCCTGGCCTATACGTCATGGGTCTACAAGGTCCTGTGGGGCAAGGTTGAGAAGAGTGATATCGAAGACGAAAGCAATCACGCCTACTGAATAAACAAGGCAGGCATTTTATGCCTGCCTCAAACTAACTCGGGCTAACTCTGGCCAAATTCTGGCCAAATCTGAAAAGGAGAGCAAGATGTGGTATTTTTCGTGGCTTCTTGGTCTGCCGCTTGCAGCCGCTTTCGCTGTATTGAACGCTATGTGGTATGAGTTGATGGATGACAGGGCGCGCAAACGTCTTGCCGGAGATCCAACAGCAGAGCTTGCACGTGAAGGCAACGCGCAGCACTGACAAAATAGATACAGCTAAATCTGCCATATGGCAGCGCATTCCGAAAACCGCTTCGCATTTTTCGGAATGCGCTTTAGTTTTTTGATTTACGCTCATGCCGCCAGACGAAAATGGCAGCACCGGCAATCATGGCAGCAAGAGCAAACCATGTGATTGCATAGGATAGATGGTTGTTACGGAAGGTCACGACTGTCAGGCCGCCAATGGGAACATTGCCGGGATTGGATGTTGCGTCAGCATCAATAAAATATGGCGCTACGGTTCCCAAACCTTCTTTTTCAGCAAAAGCTTTGACATCGCGTGAATTCCATTCATTGCGGGAAGGGTCGTTGGGCCGCAGGAAGAAGCCATCCGGTTCCGGCATGCGCAGCAGACCTGTGACCGTTGTTTGGCCCGTAATGTGCATTTGTGCACGTGAAGAAGGGTCACGTTTGGTGTCCGGTATGAAGCCGCGATTGATGAAGGTTATTGTATCATCATCTGAACGCAAAGGCGTCAGCACCCAAAAGCCTGATCCGCGTTCGGTCAGTGCCCGGACCAGCACTTCCTTGTCATTGAGATAATAGCCAGTCAATGTAACCCGCTTATACTCGTCATCAGCCTGATTGACATTGGCCCAGTCGTCTTTACCGGGAGCAGCAACTGGTTGGGCATGAATGCGTGCATCAATACGAGCTATCAGGTCGAGCTTCCACTGCAAACGCTCCACCTGCCAGATGCCGAGGCTCAAAAACAGTGCGAAAAACAATGCGCCCAGCACAGCCATGAAACCAAGGAAAAAAGCGGATTTCTTTTTTGGTGCTGTAGAACTGGTTTGAGCGGGCATTGCCATGATTATTCCTGAGAACCGGGGGAGATTGCTGTCTGGAATACTTCAGATATGCCTTGTTATAAAGGGCGGAAACAGAAAAAGAATGTGATTGATAAATAAGAAACAGCACCGACATCCCTGTGACAGGATGCGGCGCCTGAATAGCATGATATTTAATTATGCACTTTTTTGAACTCTGCGTCTGGTATGCGAGTAACCGCCTTTGGAAAGACGCAAAACGTTACAGATTTGTGTTTTATCTTCCGAAGGATTCGGCATCTGCGTTTTGGCATTTTGCAATATTTGTGGCGTTACAGGTGTGTGCTTTACACTTGGGCCAATAATAATGCTTTTCATCGATCATTCTCCCTGTTTTGGGTACGGCAGTCGCCTGAAAGGCTACTCCGTCCGGTGGTTAAGAATGTGCGAATAAACCAATTATTAACCTTATTAAGGGAATTGGCAAGCGTCAAATACAACTCTGCGTAAGCCCTTGTGTATGCATATGAAAAAGCCGGGGCATTCATATGCTCCGGCTTTTTCAAATTTACAGGATGATAATCAATCGCGATTTCCGGTCAGGATTTCACGCTTTCCAACGTGATTAGCGGCACCTACAAGACCTTCCTGTTCCATGCGCTCCACAAGAGAAGCGGCACGGTTGTAGCCGATGCCAAGGCGGCGCTGAATGTAAGAGGTTGAGCACTTCTTATCGCGCATAACAACCTTCACTGCCTGTTCATAGACATCATCGCCATCTTCAGATCCCATTGAAGAGGCATCGAATACAGCTGTATCAGCGGCACTGTCTTCTTCCTCTTCATCTTCAGTGACGGTTGCCAGATAATCCGGGCGTCCCTGTTCCTTCAGATGGTTGACGACCTTTTCAACCTCATCATCCGATACAAATGGTCCATGGACACGCACGATACGGCCACCACCGGCCATATGCAGCATATCACCCTGACCAAGCAGCTGTTCTGCACCCATTTCACCAAGAATAGTACGGCTGTCGATTTTCGATGTAACCTGGAACGAGATACGGGTCGGGAAGTTGGCCTTGATCGTACCTGTGATAACGTCAACCGAAGGGCGTTGTGTTGCCATTATAAGATGGATACCTGCGGCTCGCGCCATCTGTGCAAGACGCTGGACAGCACCTTCGATGTCCTTACCGGCAACCATCATCAAGTCAGCCATTTCGTCGATGATGACGACGATATAGGGCATTGGTGTCAGGTCCAGTTCTTCCTGAACATAAGTCGGCTCGCCGGTTTCCTTGTCAAAACCGGACTGTACCGTGCACATCACGGTTTCGCCCTTACCCTTGGCTGATGCTGCACGCTGATTGAACCCCTCAATGTTGCGTACGCCAAGACGTGCCATCTTGCGATAGCGGTCTTCCATTTCACGCACAGCCCATTTGAGCGCAACAACGGCCTTTTTCGGATCGGTCACAACAGGGGTCAGCAAATGCGGAATACCATCATAAATGGAAAGTTCCAGCATCTTGGGATCGACCATGATCAGGCGGCATTCTTCCGGTTTGAAACGATAGAGCAGCGACAGGATCATGGTATTGATTGCAACTGACTTACCGGAACCTGTGGTGCCTGCAACGAGCAAATGCGGCATTTTTGCAAGTTCTGCAATGATAGGCTCGCCGCCGATACCTTTGCCAAGACAAAGAGGCAGATGATACGTCGATGATTCAAACGTACGGGAGTCGATCATTTCGCGCAGATAGACCGTTTCGCGATTGGCATTTGGCAGTTCAATGCCAATGACATTACGACCCGGCACCACTGCAACACGCGCAGACAATGCCGACATGGAGCGGGCAATGTCATCAGCAAGTCCGATAACACGTGACGATTTCACGCCGGGTGCTGGTTCAAATTCATAAAGTGTTACGACAGGCCCTGGACGAACATGAATAATCTCGCCACGAACACCAAAATCTTCAAGCACACTTTCAAGCAGGCCAGCACTGCGCTCAAGCATTTCCTGTGTAATCACATTGCCTTCGAGCGAAGGTGGCTCCTGCAGCAGATTGCATGGCGGGAAAACATAATCGCCATGCATGGCAACCGTTTCTGTGCGGGGGAGGGGTTGCGGCTGATAAAGCGCAATTGACGGGGCTGCTTTTACAGACGCCTCGACCTTCGGTGTTTCTGCAACTGGTGCAGGGGCAGGCACTGGAATTTCTTCCGCCGCATGTTCTTCTGCTTTCGAAACTGTAAGTGTTATCTCATCTTCAGTTGCTTCGGCAGCTGCATCAAGGACAGTTTCTACAAGCGCCTGAGGTTCAACGGCGTCAACAGGGGCAGAAGCTGCTTCAGTCTTCACTTGCATAACCGGAGTTGCCAGAGCTTCCTGGACAGCTGCAACCTCAGCAGGCTGAGCAACTTCAGCAATCGGAGCAGGCTGTTCTGTAACGGCGACTTCCTGTTGCTTGTTTTTGACCCATTCAACCGTGCGGAATTGCGCAATAATCGATTCAACACTCGGCACAGCAGGTTTTGGTTCTGCAACTTCTGTAACAGCTACAGCCGGCTGAACCGGAGCTGAATCAAAATCAAAACTTTCCCAAAAAGCAAAGTCCGACAAATATGCAAATGTGGATACCGCAGTGGAAACATCTGGAACGGACGTAGCTTCGGTCGATGAAGTCGGCTGAACCGGAACAGATTCCTCAGGCCGGGTGACGGCACTGGTGTTGAGAACGGGAGCAATAGGCGCTACGGGAGTTCGGACCATATTATGCGAGACAGTTTTCTGGAGCGTTGCAACAGCCATTGGCTGTGTTTCTGCAACTTTTGCAATTTCTTCTGAAGCTGTCTCTACCAGAGCGGGCTTAGAGCGCGTATTTATATCAGGCAAATCCTCACCACGACGACGAACCAGATCAATCTCCGGCGTACGTGTAAAGCGCACATTCTCTCCCAATGAAAAATAGGATTTCCATGCACCGTCAGAGTCTGGTGAATGCGCTCCTAACGGGTCGCGCTGCTGTGGCTTCTGCTCTGGAGCAGATTCAGCACGATTGCCGTTGTTGTAGGGAAGATTGTTTCTCAAATTACGCATGATACCTGAACCATAGATATGTCGCCCGAATGAGCCTTAGTAATAAAAAATGAAGGTTAACAACCCCCTTCATAATTTGCTCAAAACTGACAAAATTCGATAACAGAATATTTCTAAGTCAAAGGAAATAAAGGTATCATTAATGTAAATTAATTATATATTACAAATAGATAAATATGTTTTTTGATTTAAAATATAAGGATTTCCTCATATAATGTTTATCGCGAGATGGTCCGGGACATCATAGAAAACAGGATCAATGCGAGTTTCGGCAAGACTCAGACTGAACCAGCCAATCAGCCAGGGAAATGCGCCGGTTTCCGTCACGACCAACGAAGGTTTCAGCCGCGCACATTGAGTTGAGAACTGCCTCCTGAGTTGCTTCAGCCGCAGCACGAAAAAGCATATCGATCCGGTTTTCGTTCAGGATTCTCATCGGGATGAGGTCAGATGTTTCATCATGGTTGAAATCTATTGCCGTGGAGAAGCCAAGGGCAATATCTCCACTGCCATTGCCCCAGAAAGCACCAAGACGGGCCAGCCCCGCGCCACAGCGTTTTGAAATCCGCTTTAGTTGTCGATGCTCTAATGGAACATCTGTTGCCAATATGATGATGACCGAACCTCTTTCAGGTTGTGCGGGCATTCTTGGCGATGGTCTGCGCCCATCTGGAAGTACAAGATCATTTGTGCGTCCAAAATTTGTGAGCGTCAGAATTCCCAAATGATAATCGGTACCATCAAGTGTGATACGTCGTGAAGCGCTGCCTATGCCGCCTTTGAAGCCAAAACATGTCATGCCCGTGCCGGCACCAACATTGCCTTGCTCGAAGCCCTTGCCAGCATTTTGCAGGGCCAGCTGTGCATGTTCTTCTGTAATGGCCATGGCCTGAATATCATTGAAGGGACCATCATTGCATTCCAGCACAACTGGATTAACGGTGGCGGTTGTGCGTCCAATATCCGGGTTAGCTTTCACAGCTTCGCGAATAAGTGCATTAGCACAGGTTCCAACACCAAATGTGTTGGTGAGCAAGATTGGAGTTTCGATATTTCCCAACTCCTCAATTTGCATCAGACCAATGCTTTTGCCAAAGCCATTGATGACATCGCAGGCACCGAGCACCTTCTGCCGGTAGAGATTGCCTGAATGGGGCAGGATGGCCGTCACGCCGGTATTTATATTGCCGTCACGTAATGTATGATGCCCGACAAGCACCCCTGGAACGTCAGTAATATCATTTTGTTCACCGGTTGGCATGTGACCGCAAACAATACCGAAGCTGCGTGCTGTGCGACTCATATCAATATCCTTTACCTCATACCAATGGTCATAGATGCATTTTCTGTGCGAGAAAACAGTCTGTAAAAGTGACACAAAAACCACAGTGTCGGATACTTATGCTCAACTTAAGCAAAAGTATCCGCTGATCCAGTCTCCTCATATTGACACCCATGCTTTCAAAGCGCAGCAAAAGCGTCATTGAGAAATTCTGATCAAAAGGGGATCTGGCTGGCATGAAAATTACTATCGAACAAACGCTTGATCAGGCTGGGGCTGGCCCCTTCCAGCGTCATCTGCTTGGCGTATTCGGCCTGGTCTGGGCCGCGGATGCGATGCAGGTTTTGGCCGTGGGTTTTACTGCTGCATCAATTGCCATGACATTTGATCTCACTGTGCCGCAAGCTTTACAGACAGGAACATTGTTTTTCTTCGGCATGCTTATTGGCGCTGCACTCTTTGGTAGGCTGGCTGATAAATATGGCCGCCGCCGTATTCTTCTTATCACGGTTGCTTGTGATGCCGTATTTGGTCTGCTTTCTGCCTTTTCGCCAAGCTTTGGTATTCTGCTTGGTCTTCGTTTTTTAACGGGTATTGCAGTAGGCGGCACCTTGCCTGTTGATTATGCAATGATGGCTGAGTTTCTACCGTCTAAAAATCGTGGTCGCTGGCTGGTCATGCTTGAAGGTTTCTGGGCTGTAGGCACAGTGATTATTGCGCTTGCTGCATGGGCTGCCAGCCTTGCAGGTGTGGAGGATGCCTGGCGTTATATTTTCATCGTCACAGCGGCACCAGCGCTTATTGGCATCTGGTTGCGTTTCTGGGTTCCTGAATCTCCGATGCATTTGCTTAAAATCGGGCAGGTAGAAGAAGCAAAAAGCGTGATGAATCGCGTTTTACGCCGCAATGGCAAGTCAGAATTGCCGCCAAAGGCTATCCTTGAAGCACCGCTTCTGGTGACACATGAAAAGCTTCTTTCACCAAATCTGCGCCAACGTACGCTGACCACTCTGGCAATATGGTTCCTTGTTTCGGTATCCTATTACGGTATTTTCACCTGGATACCGGCCAAGCTTGCCAGTGACGGTTTTGGCTTCGTCCGCGGTTATGGTTTTCTGGTTATTGTCGCTCTGGCGCAATTACCGGGCTATGCACTCGCAGCCTATGGTGTTGAAGCATGGGGACGCCGCAAAACGCTCATCGGCTTTTTGTTTATCAGTGCGGCTGCCTGTGCGCTCTTTACGGTTGCAGGAAGCTCTGCTCTCATTGGTGCGTCGATCCTCATTATGAGCTTTGCCTTGCTTGGCACATGGGGCGCACTTTATGCATTTACGCCTGAGCTTTATCCGACTGCCTTGCGTGCAAGCGGCATGGGGGCGGCAGGTGCAATGGCGCGACTGGGTGGTTTGCTTGCTCCATCGGCCCTGGCAATTGTGGTAACGCAGAGCTTCAATATGGCCGTTGCTGTTTTTGCTGCTCTTCTGGCATTAGCCGGTGTTATTGCCTTCTTTATCAATGTGGAAACACGCGATAAAGCACTGAACTGATGAAGATAGAAATACCCGGATTTCAATCAGTGAATTCCGGGTGTTGCTCTATATGAATTTCTTTATTAAGAAAATATATTAAATCACTGTTTTAATTATGTTTCTGATGGATAAAAATATCCTGTTCGTGCCAATGAAGAGACCCGGCTACACAATATATTAATGTGACGGTCTGCATGATTTTTTTAAATTACCGGGCTTTTCGGAAGGTGAGATTATAACGTTTTCGACCGAGTTTTAAATGGTCTCCATCCTTCAATGGCAGAACGCCATGATAAAACATTCGGGATGGGCCGCCCCAGACAATAACATCACCATGATGAAGCACATATTTGCGCACGGGGTCACTGCGTTTTAATCCACCAAATTGAAATGTCGCGGAAAGTCCAAGCGAGACAGACACAATCGGATTGGTGAAATCCTTCTCGTCCTTATCTTGATGCAAAGACATTTTTGCACCGGGTTCATAACGATTGATCAGACACGCATCCGGTGAAAAATCACAATAGCCTGCGGCTTTTGCAGCTTGTTCTGCAAGATCACGAAATGTTTGAGGCATTACGGGCCATGGCTTTTCTGTCTCTGGATCCACAGCGCTATAGCGATAGCCATTATGGTCTGTCACCCAGCCGTAATTACCACAATTTGTCATAGCGACTGACATGACAAAACCGCCCGGTATTTTCATGTTCCGAAAAGGGGCTTCAGTCTCGATGGCGTGTATGGCATTTATCATCTCGTCATCAGTTGCGAGCGCAAATCCGCGTAAAAGAACCGCGCCATCCGCGATATTTTCCTGAGTTTTAAATTGAGAAAACAGATCATTCATAGAGCTATTATATCATAAAGCAGCGTTTGAACGCTCCGAAAACTGCTTTCATATTATCATTTTTGGGTAGGAAATTGTTTCTCGTATTATCTTTCTGTTCGCTCAGAAACAGATATGCGGGCATGGAATTATAATGAAACAGCGCCGTTTTACCGGCGCTGTTTCGTTTTGGTAGTCGAGATAAATTCAGCCGCTGATGAGTTTCACTTCCATGAAATCTTCCAGTCCCCATTTACCCCCTTCACGGCCATTACCGGATTGCTTATAGCCACCAAACGGGCTTCCAGGTGCCCGTGGTGTACCATTGATCTGGATCATGCCAGCGCGTAGCTTGCGGGCAACACGCTTTGCGCGTTCGGGGTTGCCGGTCTGTATATAGGCCGCAAGCCCGTATGGTGTGTCATTGGCGATTGTGATGGCTTCTTCTTCCGTATCGAAAGGGATCATTGCCAGCACAGGGCCGAATATCTCTTCACGTGCGATGGTCATGCTATTATTCACATCAGCAAAGATGGTCGGTTTGACATAATCGCCTTCTGAAAGACCGTCAGGGCGTCCAGTTCCGCCAGCAACCAGACGTGCACCTTCATCAATACCCTTCTGGATCAGCGCCTGCACCTTCTCGAACTGGATGGAGGAAGAAAGGGGGCCGATATGCTCACCATCTTTCGCGGGATCATCGACTTTCGTATTTAGGGCAGCTTTTCTTGCAAACTCGACTGCCTGTTCATAGACGGAGCGTTCAACCAGCATACGGGTAGGGGAGTTGCAGGACTGGCCCGTATTCTCGAAACAATGATTTACACTGCGTTCGATGGCTTTTTCCAGATCGCTGTCCGCAAACACAATATTGGGTGATTTACCGCCCAGTTCCAATGAAACACGTTTAACCGTTGCCGCAGAAGCACGAGAAACAGCCGTGCCAGCACGGGTTGAACCGGTAAACGACATCATATCGATGTCCGGATGCTGCGACATGGCTTCGCCTACAACCGGACCTTCGCCATTAACAAGATTGAATACACCCTTGGGAAAACCGGCCTCATCGATAAATTCAGCAAAGAGCATTGCTGACATAGGAGCAATTTCAGATGGCTTGAGCACAACTGTGCACCCCACAGCAAGAGCCGGGATAACCTTGAGTGCGATCTGGTTCATTGGCCAGTTCCAGGGCGTGATCAGTCCACAAACACCAATTGGTTCATAGATGATTGCCTGCTCGGGATGCTTTGGAGACAGAATTTCTTCAAACTCAAAATTCTCGAAAGCAGCAATGAATGCCCTTGTGTGCGACAAGCCAGCTGCGGCCTGAGATTCACGTGCCAGCTTGATAGGTGCGCCCATTTCCCTGGAAATAGCTTGTGCCATTTCTTCAAGACGACGCTCGTAGATTTCAACAAGGCGACGCAAATAGCCAATGCGTTCTTCAGCAGGCGTTTCGCTCCATAAAGGGAAAGCTTTTCGTGCTGCGGCAACAGCCAGATCAATGTCAGCAGCCGAGCCAGCAGAAATTACCGCATAGGGCTTTTCATTGGCTGGATTAATAACTTCAATTGTCTTTGCTTCAAGCGGAGAGCGCCATGCGCCGTCGATATAGAAATTCGTTTTTTGATCCAGATTTTTCTGAAGCACTATGAAATCCTCCATTGATTTGATTTCTGTTTCCCATGTTGTGGCCCAGACTACTTGCTGACTATGATGTCGTCAAAACAGAAGGATGAATGGCAACATCAATTTTTATTATTCATTATAGCAGGTTCTCCATTTTCAGAATGTATTTAAGGCCACAAAAACGGGATTACCCAATCTGCAATCAGCTTGATTGACAGACCTAGAAGTGTGAGTTGTACCAATAGGAAAAATGGCCCATCCGGCATGATGCGGGTGAGCTTTGCACCAACAAATGTACCTATGATTGCGGCTGGCAAAAGCCACAAACCAAGCGACCAGTCGAGGTTGGAAAACTGCTCTAATTGCCAATAGGGTATAAGTTTAACCGCATTGACGATTGCAAAAAGAATAGTCGACGTACCTGCGAAGATCAGCTTTTCGAGATGTTGTGGCAGGACATACATCTGAAACGGTGGCGCACCGGAATGAGAGACAAAGCTGGTCAGGCCTGTAATAATACCCCAGAAGGCTCCACGTGGAATATCAGCTTTGCGTGCCTGGCTGCGATATTTGCTGCCAAACCATACATTGAAACAGAAGAGCAATCCTACCAGCCCCACCATCATTCCGATAAAAGTGCTTGAAAGGTGAGAGCTGAAAAACCAGCCCAAGCCTATACCCACAATCGCTGTCGGGGTAAGAATAGTCAGATTTCGCGCTGAGAAGTGACGGCGATAGAGATAAAGGCCAAACATGTCGCTTATGACATAGATCGGCAGCAGAAGAGCTGCTGCCGTTACGGGTGAAATCACCAGGGCCATAAGTGGCACCGACAAAGTACCAACAGATGGAAGCCCGCCTTTGGACAGGCCGACAAAAAAAGCTGCAATAATGGCTACTGTCATAAACAGCGGGGTATGTTCAAGCATTTAGACAGCAATCATTATACGATTAATCGAAGGGGGGTGAGAGCGCGGGTCAGCTATGCGCCCATTCCCAGTAAAGTGAACGTGCACGCTTGGTAACAGCGCCATATTCCAGTTTTCTTTCATCAAAGCCAATAATCGGCACAACTTTACTCATATTGCCCGTTGAGAAGATTTCGTCCGCTTCACGGAAATCCTGAATTGTCAGGGTTGTTTCATGAACACTGACACCAGCCTGGCGCAGAAGTCCAATAACCCTCTGACGTGTAATCCCGTTCAGAAATGTACCATTTGGAACCGGGGTAAACACTTCTCCCCCACGGACCAGAAAAACATTCGATGTTGCAGTCTCTGCAACATTGCCGAGAACGTCTGTAACCAGTGCATTATGAAAGCCTTTGGCCTGGGCTTCGCGTAACATGCGGCTACTGTTTGGATAAAGGCAGGCAGCTTTTGCATTGACCGGCATGACTTCAAGATATGGACGGCGGAAAGAAGTGGTCGTGACGGTAAACCCTTTTGGCTCAACCATAGGGATTGCTTCAAGACAAAGTGCAAAATCCGTCGATTCCGGTGTTGCGGCAACTGTAGTGCTGTCACCTTCTTCCGCCCAATACATTGGACGAATATATACATCTGTGCCGGGTGCAAACTTTTTCAATCCCTCACGAGCCAGTGCCTCAATGTCGCTTCCGCTGAGCATTGGTGCAAGTCCCAGAGCGCTGGCAGAAGCATTGGCACGTGCAGAATGACGATCAAGATCAGGCGTCACACCTTCAAAAAGACGGGCACCATCGAACACAAGAGAGCCAAGCCAGGTCGCATGCGATGCTGCGCCCAGAATACGCACATCACCCTCATGCCATTCTCCCTTGTAATAGGTCCACATTGCTCGCTTCTCAGCCATTATCTCATCCTCGATCAATTCTGTTTTCGTGCCTGATCCCACGCAAAGCGCTTTCAATCTTTCAAGATAATTATTGGTAAAAGTGTGGGCGGGATATGCACCGGGATCTTTATAGTACCGGCCTGAAATTGAAAACCGGTTTCAGCTTCAATATAGTCGTATAAAAATCAAACATGCGTAAGAAAGGTCTTATTTTTCTTCGGCCAGAGCAGATGATGGATCTGAAGTCACAACAGATACCGGTCCGGTTACACCGCGCTGACGTTCGCGCACAAAAGTGAAGAGGCCGGAAATCGTGATGAGAACAATGCCAATCAGCATTGGCAGATCTATGTGATCATGGAAAATGAAATAGCCAAACAGAATTGCCCAGAGCATCTGGCTATATTGCGGGGATGCAATAGCGCTGGCCGGTGCTCGTTGTGCGGCGAGCATGAGCAGAATATTTGCCAATGCTGCTAGCAGGCCATAGCCTGCAAGATAACCCCATTGAATTACAGAAGGTGTCTGATAGCCGGGGATCATCAGGGTGCCACAAATAATGATTGGCCCGATAAGGCCAGCAGTATAAAGTGAAATACGCTTTTCTTTCTTACCCATTGCACGAAAAATTACGATGCTGAAGGCGCCGCCAAGCCCGCCGGCAAGTGCACCGAGATGACCGATTGACAGTTCACGAAAGCCGGGGCGCAGTACAACAAGTACACCAATAAAACCAATGACGACTGCCGACCAGCGGCGCCAACCGACCTGTTCTTTAAGAAAGAGAACAGACAGGATCGTCACGAAGGCAGGAAGCAGGAAGATCAATGCAAAAGCTTCAGCCATTGAAAGATGCGTAAAGGCGACAACACTCCCAATTACACCCATTGCAGCGGTGAGTGTGCGAAGCAACCAGAGTTTTATATTTGTGGTTCGAAACATATCAAGCCACTGGTCTTCGGGCTTCTTGATAAAAGGAATGGCAAGTAATCCTAATACGGCACCATAAAAAGCAATTTCATAGGGTGACAATGTACCGTCAAGAAACTTGACGCAGGCGTCGCTGATAGCGAATGCAGCATAGGACGCAAACGCGAGTAAAATACCGTAAAGCATAGTGGTGTCCGAAAAAGGCTGGAAGTAAATTCCTCCAAGGAGCGGATTAATCGATTAAGACCGGTTTTGCAAAAGGCAAATGTTCTGAAAATCAAAAAAATATACGGCCTTTACTCACTATACCATAGGCGATTGTGGCGTTTTCAAGAAGTGAGCTCCAGCGAAAACGCATGCCTCATTTGCAATCATATCCGTGGTGGAAATTTGTGCAAACGATTATTTATAGGGCACATAATGAGGAGATAGAAATGAACATTCGTCAGAAATTCCAGCAGTATGTTTCACGTCGTCGCGCAATCCGTGAACTCGGTGCAATGGACGATCATCTTCTTGCCGATATTGGCGTATCACGTTCACAGATCCAGAGCGCAGTTTTCGGTAAGTAAACACTGATGATGCGACTGATAGTTGATCGCCTCGTAAGTGAAACAGAGATAATGTAACAAAGCGTCGGTGCTCCAGTCCCGGCGCTTTTGTTATTGAAGTAAATATTCTGATTATTCTGCCATATTCAGGCACTTTAATTATTTATTTTTAACGCATAATTTTTCGATAACTAACTGTTTCATCCTTTTCGCGATGATGATGGAATATATTGTGTCCTCTGGTGCAGTCAGCGATCCGGGAAACATTTTCCAATCTGTGAGGTTAAAGGATCAGATATTGATCTTTGCTTTCCAGAAGAGGATGTTTTTTCGTCTTACGCTCATGCGCACTTATTTGCCCCGATATATTCAGGTATGTCTCGTTTGATCGACAGTGAATCTTCAATTTTGAGACAAAAACCATATTAAATTGAGACGCTACCCGCTTGTCTCTATATTTGGATTAAATAGATTATGTTTTGTGGGGGCCGGCGATGAAGTTATTTTTACATTGGAAGCCAGTGTTTTATATGTAGCTTCATCGCCCCAGTTAAATAGCGGTTTTCATTACGAATTTATATTTTCTTATCTTAAGAAAATACAATAGTAAGAATATATGCTGTTTCTTTTCTTATCTGATTATATGCCTTGCGCATCGGGCAGTTGCACGTTTATGTGACTGCCCGATGCTGTTGGGTTGCCTGATAATCTTCGCGGCAATTAGCTGGGTTTATGAGAAGAATTTCTTGGCATCATGATCAAATAGTTTTCAATGAGAATGACACGATTTTTTGAACTATAGAAACTTGCCATTCTGCGTTAGGCCAAAAGAGGCATTTTAGGTCATGCACTCATAAATAGTCTATTTATTTGAATGAATTAGTGATTCAAATGACCTCTGAACTGAAGGTACTTGATGTCGCGTCGTCGCGATGAACTGACAGAACGCGAATGTTAGATTATTGCCCCTTTGTTACCGCGCAAACCTCGTGGCATTCTGGTATCTGGAACCGGTGCTAGCAGCCTTCTCTGAGGCCTATGATGGCGATATCGTGATGATCGATAGCACCTGTGTCCGAGTTCACTAGCACGGAGCCACAGGAAAAAAGGTCATGCCAGAGCACGTTAAGATGTAGTGTTAAAATAAATATCCTTCATGTCGTAGGAATCCCAGAAGCTGGAAAATGACGTTAGTTGAAGCGACTGGCGAGTACGATATAATAATTCGGAGCGGTAGCTTAAAACGCGTCGGCATAAATCTGGAAACGCTGTGTGTTAATGGAACAGTCCAGCCTTTGGACGTTGATAATGACATTGTGCCTTTTGGTCCATCATTCGAAGGGGAATATAGTAATTAAAGCCCTGAAATCGAAGAATAGTCCTTTTTAAAAAGAGGATCAATTAAGCAGGTTTATTAACTCACTGATACACAGTCGTGCCTTCTGTTGCTGTGCAAGCAACGCTCCGTTCCCGGATATCAGGCTGGACCTCATTTTTAAACTGATCATACTGATGTATAGCGGTAAAATAAAATCAAGGAGGCCCGCGTGAAGGGGAATAAAGTATTCGCAATGCATCACATCTGGTTGCATGCATTCGTTCTGGTTATCATCTGCATTTCAGAATTGATTGGAATTCGTAAAATACCCATAGGTATTGGCTCTGTTATTTTTCTGCCGATGCTTTATGCATTCGCCATGGGGATCATTCTGAACCCGCATATCCTGAAGGCAGCAGGAAAAGTGCTGAAGTCAGATTCGGTAAAGCTTTCGGGAACGATGATTACCATTGCAATTATGCCGTTTATTGCCAAATTCGGCACAACTGTCGGCCCGCAGATTGACAATATCATTGCTGCCGGTCCTGCTCTCATTTTGCAGGAGATCGGTAATCTCGGAACGATTGCAATCGCTTTCCCTATAGCTGTTTTTCTTTTGCGTATGGGACGTGAAACAATTGGCGCTACCTATTCGATTGATCGTGAGCCTAATCTTGCACTGATTGCTGATAAATATGGTCTCGATAGTCCTGAAGGTGCCGGCGTCATGGGCGTTTATGCAACAGGAACGCTTATCGGGACTTTCGTATTCGCTATCATGCCGCCGCTGGTGCATAGCCTTGGCGTGTTCGATGTACGCGCTTTGGCGATGTCGTGTGGTGTTGGCTCCGGTAGTATGCTTGCCGCTTGTACTGGCGGTTTGGTCAGCGTTTTACCTGATCAGCAAGACCTCATTCTCGCTCTCGCAGCAGCCAGCAATATTCTAACTTATGCCACCGGACTTTATGTAGGTTTGTTTGTGGCGCTGCCGCTTACTGAGTGGCTTTTTAAAAAGTGCCGTCCTGATTTATATCGTGACGCGAAATAAGGGGAGAGGCAGATGACTTCGAAATCAGTGAAAAATACAGTCGATAATCTCACTTTGTCTGTCGAAAGCACAGATGAACGCAAGATCGATATTGTTGAAAATGCGCTGCTGCTCATAATCGCCTGCTTCCTCGGCCTGGTATCCAATTGGGTGGGAACGGGTGTTACGCCAGTGCAGGCTTTGCCAGGAATGGCGGTCCTTTATGGCGCATCTCTGGGTGGTTTGATTATGGCGCGTTATATGCCGTTTTATCTTCCAAGTGTCGCGTGGGTTTCGTTTATCGCTATTGTCATTACAATTCCTGGTGTTCCGATTTCAGAATTTGTTCTGTCGAAAGTAGGCGAGTTGAACTTCCTTGCACTGGCAACACCAGCGCTTGCCTATGGCGGCTTGGCGCTCACACGAAATGAGTTTGAGATTGCTCGCCGCTCGGGTTGGAAAATTGTTATTGTAGCTATATGCGTGATGATTGGCACTTATCTTGGATCGGTTGTGATTGCCGACCTTACGCTGCGTATCACGGGATAAGATATTTTGGTGAGACTGGGTATAATCAGTCTCACCAAATCTACCGGAAGGGTTCAACATGTCTATATTTCTTAATGAGGCCGATATAGCTGAAGCAACAGCGTGGCGGCACGATCTGCATAGGCATCCAGAACTCGCTTTTGAGGAAAATCGGACTGCGACATTCATAGCGGAGAAACTTCGCTTATGGGGTTATGATGTTACGACTGGTTATGCAAAAACGGGCGTGATCGGTCATCTAAGCCGTGGAACATCACGCCGTTCTATCGGTATTCGCGCAGATATGGATGCGTTGCCTATCACTGAAAAAACGGGCGTCGCTTATCTATCCAGGACACCGGGCAAAATGCATGCCTGCGGACATGATGGGCATGTGACAATGGCTCTGGCCGCAGCGAAAGCGATCAGCAAGCTTGATTTTGACGGGACCGTGAACTTGATTTTCCAGCCAGCTGAGGAAAACGAGGGTGGCGGCCGCGACATGGTGAAAGAGGGTCTTTTTAAAGACTTTCCGATGGATGCGGTCTATGGGCTGCATAACTGGCCTGCGCTTGAATTAGGCACATGTGTCGCACGTGATGATGCGATGATGGCGGCTTTTGGAACATTTGAAATCGAGCTGACGGGTAAAGGCGCTCATGGGGCCATGCCCCATGAAGGAGCGGATCCAGTTGTCGCTGCATCACAACTGGTTACAGCACTTCAGACAATAGCAAGCCGCAATGTATCACCATTGGAATCTGCCGTTGTTTCGGTCACGCAAATGCATGGCGGTGATGCGTGGAATATTATACCGGAAACCATGGTTATTCGTGGTACAACCCGTTGGTTCTTGCCTGAAATTGGCAAGATGATAGCCCATCGTATGCAGGTTTTATCTGCATCGATTGCGCAAGGGTTCGGTTGTACAGCGCGGGTTGATTATGAAGAAAGATATCCATCGACGATCAACACGGCCGAAAACGCACGTAAAGTTCGTGAGCTTGCGAAATCTGCGGACCTTGACCTCAAGGTTTTAGATGTGGCCCCAAGCATGGCGGCTGAAGATTTTGCATTCATGCTACAGGAAAAGCCAGGATGTTATTTTTGGCTGGGCAGCAAGCGTGAAGGCGTAAATCCGGGGCTTCATTCACCCTATTACGACTTCAATGATGCTCTTTTACCGATTGGGGCGAATTTCTGGATCAAGCTTGTGCAGAGTGAACTGGCTGCTGCTTGATTTGGTGTTGCAAATTTCGCAACGTGTCTTGATTAAAGATGGTTTCTCGGCAACAAAGAGTCATGGACACACTGGACGCTAAAGAATTACGCTTGTTTATGGCAGTGGTACGGTTTGGTTCGATCCGTGCTGCAGCCGAGCATGTGAATGTTGCACCATCCGTGGTTAGTCGACAGATTGCCGAAACAGAGCGCAATATAGGTCTATCTCTGTTTGAACGAAATGCACGTGGCATGACATTGACTGAGGCAGGTGATCTGGTGCTTGAGCACAGCAGGCGTGTGCTTGAAGAGCATAGTCTGTTGACCGAGCAACTTGGATTTCTAAAAAGTGTTCAGCAAAAACGTGTACGAATTCTGTGCGGCGAAGGGTTCCTTGCAGATGTTTTGCAATATGGCCTTGGCTCTTTCGTCAAGATTTATCCAGATATTCAATATGACTTGCAGCTTGGCGGAACACAAAGCGTGCTGGATGGCATAGCCAATGGCGATGCTGATATAGGAATTGCTTATAATCCATTGATGGATGCCCGCGTTCGTTCGCTGGCGATTTCGAAACAATCGCTTTGTGTTATTACGCCTCCACACCATCCTTTGCTTGAGAAAGACAAGCCTGAGCTGGCTGATTGTGCCGGCTTGCCAAATGCCTTGTTGGGGCCCGGGCATGGGATTACACAACTGGTCACGCGTGTTGCCGCGGATGGCGGTTTTGCTATGGCTCCGCTGGTCGAAACGACATCCATTGATGTTTTGCGGCGTTTTGTGATCGCGGGCCTTGGCATATCATTTTTGCCACGTTTTGCTGTCTCAACTGAGTTGGCGCGACATGCAGTTGCAGTGAGAGAATTGTCAGATCCGTTACTTGCTGAGGCAAGCGCTCATCTCATGGTGCGCGCGCGCCGCAGATTGCCACTTTCAGTCGAAAGGCTAAGCGGTTTTCTTGCCAATAACATGGCAGCATTCAAGTAGATATACCACACACCGTTGCACTGTGTGGGACACTGCGTTGTTTCTAAAATGGCTATGCGCTTGACCGGTTTGGTGCGAGCTTTTCTTCATTCGAAATGTGGTGAGCTTTATGGCTGCACACGAAAAATGGAGATGTGGAATGTCGCAACATGATAAGCCAATAATTGGCGTTGTTGGCCTTGGAAGTATGGGACTTGGCATGGCGCAGACACTTGCTGCGAAAGGCTTCTCTACGCTTGGTTTTGATTTGTCGGCAGAACGCAAAGCATTGGCTGAAAATGTAAATGTAACTCCAGCCGAAACCCTTGATCTCCTTTTTGAAAAAGCTGATTTTCTGGTTTTCTCTCTGCCGACAGCCCGCGATGTTGAAACTGTCGTGAATGCGCATCTGGATAAATTGGCCAGAGATCACGGGCGTGTTGTAATCATCGATACCTCTACGTCCGAGCCGGATGTTAGTCGGGAATTGGCGCAGAAACTTGCTGCACTCGGGCACGGATTTCTTGATGCGCCAGTGAGTGGCGGACCCGCTGGGGCGGCTTCAGGCAAGCTGACGATGATGATTGGTGGAAGTGACACAGATCTGGCGCTTGCTCAACCTGTGATTGAAGCCATGGCTGCAAAAGCATTGCATGTGGGGCCGAGCGGTGCCGGTAATGTTGCAAAGCTTGTTAATAATCTTCTGGCTGCAGCGCATATGATTACGACCAGCGAGGGGCTGAAGCTGGCACTGGCTGCGGGAATAAGCCCAGAGGCAGCGCTGCGTGTTTTGAATGCAGCATCCGGGAAATCCATGATCAGCGAAGTTCATTTTCCGACATGGATTATGAATGATCGTTTTGACAGCGGCTTTTCAATGGGACTGATGCGCAAAGATGTGCGTCTGGCGCAGGAAATGGCGCAACGTACGGGTGCAGAAAACCCGCTCACATCTGTTGTTGCAAAGCTTTGGGCTGGTTCAACGCATCTCGATGATAGCGATGACTTTACCCGGATGGGCGCTTTTCAATCCGATTCATCTAAATAATGAGCCATATCATGACGCAAAAAATTGAAACAAACGCACAGTCGGCACGTATTGCTGAAATATTCCAAAGCTTCTTTCCAAAAGGCGAAATAGGCAGCTTTGTGAATGGTGAAATTCTTATCGGTGGCGGTTCCGAACAGAAGCTGACGGATCCGGCAACTGGTAAAGTATTTGCATCCTTCAATGATGCGGATCAGTCCGTTATCGATGCAGCGATGGATAGTGCTTCACGCGCCCAAAAGGAATGGATGGGGCTAACAGCTTCCGCACGCGGACGCGTGATGAATGAAATTGCCCGACGCATCCGAGAACATGCTCCTCTTATAGCCGAAATCGAGAGCCGTTCGGCTGGGCGACCTATTCGTGACATTCGTGGCGAAGCCGTTCGTGTGGCTGAGATGTTTGAATATTATGCGGGTTGGTGTGATAAACTCTATGGCGATGTCATTCCTGTCCCGAGCAGTCACCTCAATTATACCCGTCATGAGCCAATTGGTGTCGTGACGCAGATTACCCCATGGAATGCGCCTTTGTTTACAGGCGGCTGGCAGATTGCGCCGGCAATCTGTGCAGGCAATGCCGTGGTTATCAAGCCATCAGAATTGACGCCTCTTTCCACGTTGATCCTGGGGTTGATGTGCGAGCAGGGCGGCGCTCCACGCGGCCTCGTCAATGTTATTGCGGGGCAGGGACTGACTGCGGGGCAAGCTGCGGTTTCACATCCGCTTACCGGACTTGTGGTCTTTGTCGGATCGGCTCAGGCTGGGTCAGCAATTGCTGCCACCGCTGCCAGAAATGTTGTGCCTTGTATATTGGAACTTGGTGGCAAGTCAGGCAACATTGTGTTTCCGGATGCCAATATTGATCGGGCGATCATTGGTGCCCAATCGGCTATTTTTAGCGGAGCCGGACAGAGTTGCGTTTCTGGTTCACGATTGCTGGTGCATCGTTCAATCCACCAGGAGTTTGTTGAACGCTACGCCGATGCTGCGAACCATATAGTGGTTGGAAATCCTTATGATGATAACTCGCATATCGGCCCAATCAACAATGCGCGGCAATGGTCAAAAATTGATCAGATGGTGCGTGAAGGGATCGCAGATGGCGCGATGTTGGCGGCAGGCGGAAAAAAGCCAGAATTTCTAGAGGAAACTGGCGGTTATTATTATGCGCCGACAATTCTTGATCAGGTCAAACCGACCATGAACATTGCAAGGGAAGAAGTCTTCGGCCCTGTTGTTGCGGTTATGCCATTTGATGATGAAGCCGAAGCGGTAGCGCTTGCCAATGATAATCCTTATGGCCTTGCAGGTGCTGTCTGGACTGAAAATGTTGCGCGTGCACACCGGGTTGCCGCTAACGTGCGGGCTGGCACCTTCTGGATTAACGGTTACAAGACAATTTCTGTCATGTCTCCGTTTGGCGGCTTTGGCCGTAGTGGCTATGGTCGTTCCAGTGGCAAGGATGCGCTGATGGCTTACACCCAAGCAAAAAGCATTTGGGTCGAAACTGCGGAAAATCCGGCAGTGACATTTGGTTATTCACCTGAAGCCTGATTAAATTTATACAAATAACGGTGCCTTCTGGACGGGCACCAGTTTCTATGAGGCTTTCAATCTGTTTGCTACCGGAGGCTTCGCCTCCGGTTAGTTCAAATCAAAATGATTGTCCCTCTCAATCGATTCCTTGATGGATTTTGATCCGATCACTCAAAGTGAGCGTTCGCCCTCTTGAGCCTGAGAAAAATCGTACAGGATATTGAGTTGCGTTAGTATAATCGTCTGGATTCGCTCCTATTCGGCCGCTACAGACGCAGAATGGAGCAATGGGCGGATTGGCAGACCAAGATTGCCGCGTAATGTATTTGCCTCATATTTCGTACGGAACAGCCCACGACGTCTAAGTTCTGGAACCACAAGGTCTATGAAATCGGTCAGACCGCCGGGCTTGATCGGTGACATGACGTTGAAACCGTCGGCACCGTAATTCTGGAAGCGTTCTTCGAGCAGATCAGCGACCTGCGTTGGCGTGCCCACCACCTGCCAATGGCCGCGCGCACCTGCAATGCGCTTGTAAAGCTGGCGGATCGTCAGGTTTTCGCGTCGCGCCAACTTGTAAAGCAATTCCTGCCGGCTCTTGCCGCCATTGGTTTCTGGCAAGTCAGGGACCGGACCATCTAATGGCCATGATGAAAGGTCGGTGCCAATCATGCCGGAAAGCAAGTCCAGCCCGACTTCCGGCTGGATCAGTTCCTGCAACTGTTCAAATTTCTCTTCAGCTTCCGAAAGTGTGGGGGCGACGACTGGGAAGATACCGGGCAGGACCTTCAATTCATCTGCCGAGCGGCCATAACGCGCCAGCCTGCCTTTGAGATCGGCATAGAATTTGACCGAATCTTCCAGTGTCACTTCGGCGGCGAATACCGCTTCCGCCGTGCGTGCTGCAAGTTCTTTGCCGGGTTCCGAAGCACCTGCCTGCACGATGACCGGCCGGCCTTGCGGCGAGCGGGGAATGTTGAGCGGCCCACGTATCTTGAAATGCTTGCCGTTGTGGTTCAGTACACGGAGCTTTTCGGGGTCGAAATAGCGCCCGCTTTCCCTGTCACGCAAAAAGGCATCATCATCGAAACTGTCCCACAGTCCTGTTACCACATCGGCAAATTCCTGCGCACGCTCGTAGCGATCAGCGTGGACGATTGGCGCACCATGACCAAAATTAAAGGCCGATTCCGGCTCGCCAGAGGTTACAAGATTCCATCCCGCGCGGCCCTTTGACAGGCGATCCAGCGACAGAAACTGTCTTGCCAGATTGTAAGGGTCGGAAAAACTGGTCGAAGCCGTGGCGATGAGGCCTATATTGCTGGTGACGGCGGCAAGGGCCGAGAGCAATGTGAGCGGCTCGAAAGGGGTTACGCCACTATGCGCCTTGCGGCTTGCCGCCTCGACATTACGCAGTCGCACGCTCACGCCGTCGGCGAGGAACAGACCATCGAATTTTGCGGCCTCTGCGATACGTGCAAGTCCGATATAATCTTCCAGTTCCACATTGGTCCAGGCTGCAGGGTGTCGCCATGCAGCGACATGATGACCGGTGAAATAAAGAAATGCATTGAGTCTGATTTGTTCGCCGCGTCTCGACATGGCAAAACCTCCGGGATTGTCAGTTGATCTTGTTTGCACCGACTAGGCGCAAGCTGTTGAGGCCTGCGACCTTGGCGCGGCTCTCTGCGTCGAGGCCCGCGGCAGACAGTGCTTTTTCGACTTTAGGGCTGATGGGGCCGTCGCTTATGATCGGCCAGTCGCTGCCTGCGACTACATTATCGGGGCCGAGTATCTCAACAAAGGGGCGGATCAGGGCCGGATCGAACCCCATCGTATCGACATGCACATGCTTGCGCAGAATCTTGCGAACATCGGAGCGCTGGCTGAATTCCTCACCAAATGCCGAAGGAAGGATGATCCCGCTTGCGGCCAGCGCCGTGACCACAACTTTGAGATTGTCGAGTTCATCGAAAACGCCGCCTTCGATGAGAGCGACAAGGGCCGCAGCATTGATAGTGCCGCGTGCCAGAAGCGTGCCCAAACGGCCATAGGGCGCAAGCTGCGACGTCAGCGGTTGCGGATTGACAGGATGCAAGAAGACGACGACGCCAAGTTCGGCTGCTGCCTGAAGCACGGGTCGAGCCTGAGGTGCATCAATCAGCAGATCACCTTTGGCACTATCCACGAATACGCCGCGCAGGCCAAGTTCCGATACTGCACGATGCAATTCACGTGCCCCTGCTTCCCCCGACCAGGCATCAACGCTGGCAAGCGCATGAATGCGACCTTGATGCCTTGCAGAGAGTTCTGCCAATTGGTCGTTAATGCGGCGATAGGCATCCGCTTGTGCATCGGGAGCAAACAGGGCTGTGGGTGCATTGACCACACGTCCGGCAATGTCGCCCTCACGAATGCTTTCAAGCAGTGCCGCTTCATCGACAATGCGACGATGGATGGCGTTCCAGTGCTGATTGTGTTGCGTGCTGCCGCTTGGTTGCGGCAATTCCCATCCTGATGGAACGAAATGGCTGTGAAAATCAATGACCCGAAGCGATGATGTCGTCATGGATGTTCCCTTCCGGGCTTTGAACTGTCGGATGATGCATCATTCTTGTCGAGTGCCGCGGAGAGTATGTCGAGTTCCTTGCAACCCTTGGGGCACAGAAGCTTCAGCAATTGGACATTGGCTTGCGCGGCTTCCAGATCACCTGTCTTGATATAAAGTTCGCCCTGATATTCGATTGCCGCCCTATGGGTCGGATCGTAGTAGAGCGCTTCTTTGTACCAGCGACCTGCTTCATCATAACGGCCAATGTTACGCAGGCTGAAGCCCAGCAGATTATAGAGATCGGCATGTTTGACGCTCTTCGACAGATCAAGCAGTGCGGCAATGGCCGGTTTATAATCGCCGGAATAAATCTGAGCCCGGATCTGCGACAGATCGGGCAAATCTGTAGATGGTGGCGTGTCTATTGCTTGTGCCGGGGCGCTCAGGCCGGTTGCAAGGAAAAGGGCCATCGCGATTGTCGGGAACAGGCGCATGGAATATCCCTTCATCAGGCGGCATCGGCATGATTGCGGGCATGAACATATTCCCCCATATGTTCCAGAACCTGTCGTTTCAGATCGACAAATTCATGGCTGGCACGGTCACGTGGCAAGGGTAGATCGACTTCCAACTCCTTCACGATCCGGCCGGGGCCGCTATTCATCACCACGACGCGATTGCTGAGATAAATCGCCTCGTCGACATCATGGGTGACGAGGATCATCGTTACTTTTTCCACTTCCCAAATGCGGAGAAGTTCCTTTTGCAGCCGTACGCGCGTTAACGCATCAAGTGCGCCGAGCGGTTCATCGAGAAGCAGAATTTCCGGGCGGGTAACGAGACCGCGTGCGATTGCGGCCCGTTGCGCCATACCGCCCGAAAGCTGATGTGGAAAGGATTTCTCAAAACCCTTTAGACCGACCAGTCCGATATGTTCGGTCACGGTCTTCTTTTTTTCCGCTTCCGACAATGGGGCGTTTTCCAGCGCAAGGCTGACATTCTGCTCCAGCGTCAGCTAGGGTAACAGCCTGTGGTCCTGAAAGACGATGCCGCGGTTGAGGCTTGTGCCGGAAACAGGGTTGCCATCGAGTAGAATGTCGCCCTGGAAATCGGCGTCAAGACCTATGATCAACCGTAGCAATGTTGATTTTCCGCAACCGGAAGGACCTACGAGACTGATGAATTCACCCGGTTCGACCTTGAGATCGACATTGTGGAGCACTTCAAGCCGTCTACCCTCGACGTCGTAGTGTTTCTTGACTTTGTGAATATCGAGGCTGCCGCATTGTACCATGATCTTGTCCTTGAATTATCGATAAAAGGGGCAGGCTTCAGCCTTCAAATCCCTGTTTCCAGCGCAGTACATAGCGCTGCAGTGCGAGCATGAGGCGATCGATGGAAAAGCCGACAAAACCGATGATGATCATGCAGACAACGAGTTGATCCGTCATCAAAAGGCCTTGCGCACGGAAGATCAGATAGCCGATCCCTTCCAGGCCGCTAAGACCCTCAGCCACTACGACCAGTGCCCAGGCAACACCGGCTGAATATCGAAGGCTGACCATAATTGAGGGTACGGCGGCTGGCAGTATAACTTTTCGTACCAACTGCCAGCGCGTCAATGTCAGGACGTCTGCAAGTTCGATATAGCGTTTTTCGACGTCACGTATGCCCTGCAGTGTATTGAGAAACACCGGAAAGAAAACCGATTTTGCAATGACCAGAATTTTGGCCGGCGCACCAATGCCTAACCACAATACGATCAGCGGCAGCCATGCAATCCCCGGAATATGGCGGACCGTATCGAAGGTCGGTCCAAAAAACTGCTCGACCCGGCGCGACAGTCCTGCTGCAATGCCAAGCGCGACTGCAACGACCGCGCCATAGATGAAGGCCTGACTGACAATCGAGATAGAAAAGAGAAAATCGATGTGCAGATTCTGGCGTGTTGCCATTTTCCAAAAGGCCTCGACCGTGGTCCATGGCGAGGGTAGGAATACCGGTTGAATCCATTTCTGCGACGAGGCCGTTTGCCACAGGATAAGCAATGTGACAGGCAGGATCAGACCGATGACATTGGCGCCGCTGAAGAACCTTGTAAGCTTCGTTACAAAGGAGGTGCGGCGACCGATCGGCGGTGTATCGGCAAGTATATTGGTTGTGCTCATGGATATCATTTCCTGCCGGGTAAAAGGGCCGGGTAAAAGGAAAGAGGTCGCTCCAACGGTGTGGAAGCGGCCTCATTAAACAATTAGTAGATTGAATATTCACCACCGGCAAAGAAACGCCCATCAACGAATTCGTCGATCTGTTTCTCGCTCAAGCCGCGCTCCACCAGGATGTCGTCGCCATTGGCAATATACCAGGCCTGGAACTCCTTGATGTTCTTGCGTGCGGCATCAGCATTATGCTCGCCAGCCATGAATTCAAATGTCGAAGGATCAGTGATCTGGAACTTGGCGATTTCGACAGGAACGCGGGTGCCCTCTGCGATAATTTCAGCCGCTTCATCAATATTCGCATAAATCCATTTCTTGGTGCGTTCATGGGCAAGGAGAAATGCGCGGATGGCTTCCGGATATTCATCGACGAATTCGCGTTTGGCGAAATAGGAGACCCGCCCGGCGCCATTGACATAGACGCCATCATTTGGGGAGCGCCCGACGATCTTGACTTCGCCGGAAAGCCACAGGGCTGCGGCATTGTTGACGGCCAGATGTGCTGCGGTGGCGTCGATTGCGCCGCTCAGAAGTGCTGCATTGACGGCTGCCGAATTGTCGATGGACTGATAACGGACACGACCTTTTTGAAGCCGTGAATCAAGCGGCAACCCTGCTTTGTTGAGGATTTCGAATGGCGAAGTGAAATAGCAACTGATACGGCTGGAGGCAAAAATCTTGCCATCAAGATCCTCTACATTATTGATAGAGGTGTCATTGACGCGTGCCAGAATGGGCGTTCGATACTCATCGGATGGTTCGGATAGCCAGACGATGACGGCATCAAGACCATTGGCCTTATGCACGGTTGCCGGATAGACCATGCGCTGTGCAACGGCGATGGCGCCATTATCAACCGCTGCCGATTCCGCCCCGATCAGCTCCGCTGCACCGGAAGCGATGAGATTGACGCGGGAAATGCCGACCTTGTCATATTCTTCTTTCAGTATACCGAGCTTCTCGGCGACCACTGTCCACGGGCGTAGTTGCAGGTTGATAAATGGCAGTGGTTCTTTTGCACTTTCTGCAAGCGATGCATTCGCACCCATCGTGATGCCCGATACTGTGATAATGGCACCAAGAAGGGCGTTGCGAGCCTGCTTGATCAGGTTCTTTTTCATGTCAATCTCCGGTAAAGGGCGCTGTAAATGATTTCTCACTTTTACAGAGGGGAAGAATAAACATGGAGAAAATATTTCTATCAATGGCGGAAACTTTTCTTTGCTTTTGTAGAAGTTTGCTATTTTACTTAAAATAATGGTTTATTTTTTCTCTCTCTGGCAGATTACTCGAAATCAATTCGACGTTTTGATCATTGCAAAGATCGCCTCGCGATAAAAAAGAAATTCTTTCGCTTCACACAAATCATTCTTTCTTCAAAACCTGATCGAAGCCCTATTAGGGTTAGGGAAGGCATATGAAAGGAATGTCGGGAATATGCGCCGAAATTATCTCTATGCCCTGCTTGTCGTCTTCGCCACTGTGGCCTGCATTCAGGCTAAGGCATCAGGATTCTTGCTATCGGAATCGCAGCAATTGCGTATCGGAGTGGCCTATGTAACGCCTGAACCCCGTTCGACGGAATTCAGGGTCTATACCGAAGACGGATTTGAGCAGGAAATCGGTCGTGAACTTGCCCGCTCGCTCGGCCTGCAACCGATTTTCGTGCAGGTCACTCCCAGTGGGAGAAAAGAGCTGCTGGAAAAAGGCGGTGTCGATGTGATTGTAGAGCGAAAGGCGACCGATAATCTCATCAAGGAGAAGAATATCATCGAAGCCGGTTTTCGTTCACCCCTATCGGTGGCAATGCGTAGCGATACAAATATTCGCACATGGGACGATCTCGCCGGGCGCGTAGTCTGTGTTTCTGAAGCGGGCTTTAACGAGCAGAGAATAGCCACTCATCATGGCGCGATATTGAAAATTCAACGCGCACCGGCGCTGTCACTGATGCTTGTGCGCACTGGCGAATGTGATGCCGCATTGCATGATGCCGAACTGCTGGCCATGCTTTTTGCGGATAGGAACTGGCACAAATTTTCCGCCACGCTGCCACCCGTTGAAACGTCATCTCTGGTGGTAGAGGTGGCAGAGAACCCTGAGCTGCAAGTCAAAGTGCAGTCGGCATTGGCTTTGCTTGCTCGCGAAGAGCTTTGGCAGGCACGACGCGCGCGCTGGGCGCGCAATGTTTCTTTTGAAGTCTATCTTGAACAGGATGCACCCGATTGTCACTGATAAAACCAATTTTTGCCTTGCTGTCAGCTTTTTGGCTCACTTTGGCATTGCCTGTTTCAACTCACGCCCAAGGGGCGGATATTGGCGGCGAGTTCCGGCTGACAAATATCGAGGGCCAGCCATTTGGCAGTGAGAACCTTAAAGGCAAGCCCTATGCGCTTTTTTTTGGGTTCACCCATTGCCCGGAAGTCTGCCCGACAACGCTTTCCGAGATTGCCTTCAGCTTGCAAGAGCTGGGGAGCGACGCAGACAGGCTGACCACGGTTTTTGTCACTGTGGATCCTGAGCGCGATACAGCGGAAACGCTGAAAGAATATCTCGGTTTTTTTGATAAGCGCATCGTCGGATTGCGCGGAACACCAGAGGAGATTGCATCGGTGGCACGCGCCTTTCGCGCGACTTACAAAAAAGTTGCGCTGACAGATGGCGACTACACGGTTGATCATACCGCCGTTATCTACCTCATTGACGGCGAGGGGACTTTCTTTGACAAGATTGATTATCGCGAGACCTCGGATGTCCAGCTTGAAAAATACCGTCGCCTGATAGAAGCCGATCGAGTTGGCGGCGAAAACTGACAGAAGGGAGAATGACGATGAGACTTTATCTTCGGTCAGTCCTATTCTTGTTAACGTTTGCCGCGGTTTTGCAGGCAGCTCAGGCACATGAAACGCAGCATGCTGATCATCAAAATCATAAAGGCCATAAAAATTATGTGACAGATGGCGAACAGGCGGATCAGATAAATATTGTTATCAGTCGTCCATGGCTGCTGGAAACGCCACCCGGAGTCAGTACGGGGGGAGGCTATGTCACGCTGTTCAACCGGAGCGGAGAACCGGATCGGCTCATTGCAGCCCATTCCGCGAAGGCAGGTCATATCGAAATTCATGAAATGAAAGTGACTGACGGTGTAATGACCATGCGTTTGCTGGATGAAGGTATTGCGCTGCCGGCAGGTGCAAGCGTTGATCTGCAACCCGGCGGCAAGCATCTCATGCTTTTCAATTTGGATGCCCCGCTTAAGGTCGGGGATAAGGTGAGAATCAAGCTGGTTTTTGAGAGAGCAGGGGCGATAACGACTGTTTTCGATATTAAACCACACCTGACAGAACATGGACGCAAAATGCAGCATGGCAGCGATAACAACCATCACGGCCATTAAAGCGTGCCGCATTTTATCCAATTCGGAAGACGCGCTTTAAGCTTTTGTTTTCACGCATGTCTTTATCCCAAAACCGGTTCCCACTTTTGGGGGACATGCTCTAAGACAAGTCCTGCCCGTTGGCTCGGCATTGCATTTATATTTGGTACTGTAATGTTGTCGCTTCAAGGCGCGACACCTCCGGCTGCTATGAGTGGGGACTTTGCCGGATCGGCTGCATCTTTGCACAAACAGCAACTTGGCGAACAATTATTCAGTGATCGCGCCTTGTCGGCCAAAGGCGACCTTGCATGCATAGATTGTCACCGGCCCGATCATGGATGGAGCGATCCCTTGATCCGTAAGGGCCGTAATGCACCTTCCTTGTTCGGTGTTGCACATCGCCGTCTCTGGTCATGGGACGGGAGCAAGACCGATCTCGAAGTCCAGCTTCTTGCACCATTGATTGACCCTCAGGAAATGGCCAATAAGGACATTGATTCACTTTTGAGGAAATTGAGTGCCGACAAGGATTATGCAGCCGCATTCCGTTCGGTTTATGGTTCTGTTGCAGTCAAGGCACATCATGTTGGGGATGCATTGCGTGCTTTCATAAGTCGGCTTGACGAACCGTCTCGTTTCGACAGATTCACCAATGGAGAACGTGACATATTAACGGATCACGAACTGATGGGTATGCGGGTTTTCTTTGACAAGGCCGGATGCGGCACTTGCCATTCCGGCCCTTTATTGAGTGATGACGGCTTTCATAATCTTGGTCTTTCAGCATTTGGAGAACCATCTCAGGACCTTGGCCGTTATAACATCACTGGCAATGAAGACGATGTCGGACGTTTCCGCACACCATCGCTCCGGCATGTATCCCGCACCGCACCCTATATGCATACGGGCCATTTCAAGACGCTTGAAAGCGTGGTCAATTTCTATATGCGCGGTGGTGGTGACGTCTGGCTGCGCAACGAAACAGAAGCAAATGAACCGCTGCGTCGTGCCGCGGCGAGGATTTCCCCCCATATCCGGCCACTCGATCTCGAAGATGACGAGCGCGAGGCACTGATTGCTTTTTTGCATACATTGTAACAGGTGTCGTCATATCGATTTTATGAAGATTAGATATTTGTGCCTGAAGCTGTCCGGCAAATGAAATATCCGCTTCTTCAAGGTCGATGAAAGGGCAACTATGTCTCTCGCATGCGACCTGCCTATACGTTCAAATAGATATATGAACGGGAATTATTCATTCGAACGATCACGCATGATAAGGCCAACACTCGCGCGATTGCCGCCGCTGACTGCGATGCGTGCTTTCGTTGTGAGCGCAAAGCATCTGAGCTTTACTGCTGCAGCTGATGAATTGCATGTTACCTCGGCGGCGATCGGGCAGCAGGTGCGTCTGCTTGAAGATCATCTTGGAACGCCACTGTTTCATCGCAACCGTGGTCAGCTAGAATTGACTGACAAGGGGCGACAGTTGGCGCCTGGACTTTCCGAGGCTTTCATCACAATGATCGAAACCATTGCGACATTGTCAGAAGTTGACAGACCCGCCGTGGTGCGTGTTTCAGTCTCTCCGTCATTTGCCAGCAAATGGCTGGTGCCACGACTTGACGCATTGCGTAAGGCTGCACCCAATGTGCAGGTTTTGCTGGAAGCGACCACTCAACTTGTCGATCTGGAATCCGAAGATATCGATTGTGTCATTCGTTATGGGGCGGACATGACGCCGGATCTGGTGGCTGATCCGATTTTTGCCGAAGCTATAGCGCCGATTTGCAGCCCAGATTTCGCGCGTCGGTACGGGCTTGGGTGTGACACCATCTCGCTTGATGATGTGCCATTGATCCATGAAAGCGGACCGGAGCATGATAAAAGCTGCCCGGACTGGAACGATTGGCTTAGAAGTGAGGGAATGCGGATAAAAAATGATGAAGGCGGCATTCGCATGAACATGTCTTCGCTGGCGATTGATGCGGCGCTGGCGGGGCACGGGCTGGCTCTTGGCAAATTACGCCTCTGCGAGGCTGATCTTGCCGCAGGACGCTTGGTAGTGCCATTCGGCACCCCGCGCCCGGTAGGGTTTTCCTATTATTTCGCCACCCTTCCATATAAGGCGAAGCTGTCTCCTGTTGATTTGTTTCGCTCCTGGCTGCGTAGTCAGGCGATCATGTTGTCCGATACAGGGCTATCTACACCTTCACAGCACGGCAACGCTGCGCTGCATATTGGCGGCTTGCAACCGACTTCCGCTATTCGGCCGCAACTGGCGTCGCCTGATCTCTGAGCAGTTGTTCCGAAAGTGCGATGGCTTGCGACAGTTGCTCGGGGATCGAGCTGGATTCCCACGCCACGCCGCGTAATGGATGGCCGATAGCGTAAAGTCCCGGCACAATATGACCATCGCTATCGATCACCTTGCCATCCCGCGTTGCGTCGATACCATAGCCGGTGGCATGCGGGCGCACTAAGCCTTGTTCCAGCAAGCGGCGGACAAATGGATCATCGATGCGCCGCCAGTCGTGTTCTTGATGCCCGCGACAATCAACAATAGCATCGAAACGCGCCGTTTCTTCACGGCCGTCGGTTCGCCAGCGTATATGCGCTACAAAACGCTCGCCATCGTGACTAAGACCGAGAACGCGTCCGGCGGCGCTTGAAAAGCGGCCTTCACTTTCAGCCTTTTCGGTCCAGATACGTGATGCACCGGCAGCCTGATGAAGCGTGACGTCCCACAATGAACGCAGATGACGCGTAAAGCGCAGACGCTCTGTTATTGAAGCACGCTGCCAAAGCGTTGCAAGTCGTGGGCGCAGGTGAGGGAGCAGGCTGCGCCAATCACCACCTTCCAGTTCAATGGCACGCCGTTCCCGGTTTACGCATCGCAACAATTCCAGTGTGGTGGTCGGCAATGCGTCATCATTGAGAAAATCAGGGCGCTCCGGCGGCTCGCTCCGCCGCGCCTCCACCAGATGCCCGCGTCGCGAGATCGCACTGTAGCGGCCTTTATATCCCCGGTTCTCAAGGCTGGCGACCACATCGACCATGCTGAGACTGGTGCCGATCAGCAATATGTCGCGTGCATTCTTAATCCGGTCTAATGCCGCAGGATCCCAAGGATTTATGACGAAACGTGGATGGCCTGTTATTTCCGCTTCTTGTGCACGGGGGCGGGCCTTGAATACACCCAATGCAAGTATTGCCTCATTTGCGGTTAAAGCTGAACCATCTTCAAGCACCACTTCAAGCCTGTCGCCGTCGCGCACCACATTCGCAGCACGCCCGCGTATATGACGAAATTTCACGCCACGTGAGGACGCTATAGCGATAGCCCGTGCCAATTCTTCGCCGACATAGCTGCCATAAAGCCAGCGTGGTGCGCAGGTTTGGGAAAAGCCCCCCGGCTGGCTTGGAAAATCTCCGGCATTGCGCTCGAACCAGCGGCTGAAATGCTCGGGATCTTCGGGATGAAGCGAAAAGTGGTTCGCCGGAGCATTGACGAGATGCACTTCTTCCGTCGTGTTATAGGCCACGCCGCGTCCGAGATCCTGCGCCGGTTCTATAATGGTGATATCAAGCGGTTCCATGGCATGACTGATTAGTTTTAGAGCCGCAACCGCACCGGCAAAACCGCCACCTATGATAATGATCGAACGGGTGGGCAAATTTCTGTGACTCATTTTGTTATCCTGAGGAAAGCGGCAGAAGCAGCCGGAATACATGAAGAGATTACTTACCCTAGGCGTGCGGCTGGTGGTGACAAAACACTAAAATCTTTCAGTGCATTAAAGGATATTTTGTTTGTGGCACATTGCAGCCGGATTGCACGTCCAGCCCTCAGGATAGGGGCAATAAGTATGACAAAAATTCACGTTGCTCTTTAGATATAGAATATCATTGCTATTGAAAGAGAGCCGAACTGTTAGCCTGCTTTCATGATCGGGAGGCAAATATGACTGACAGGAAATTGACATCGACCGTCCATCTTGAAATCCGCAACGTCAGCGGCTTGACGTAGGCTTAGATATAATTATTAGGGAAAATTCATCTTACGGGCAGGGCATTTGAGGGAATCAGCCTAAGCAAAGCCGAAAATAAGCTCATCGACCAACATATCAAGTTTGTCAGGCTGACTCATGTCGCCAAGGCTTATCCGTACTGTCTTTTTAGCCCTATAGCTTAGCGCATCAATATGGATTGCGTGTACACACTAACCGGAATTCGTCAATATGTGAGTAGGTGCATTCTATTTCAGGTTCTTTGCACTGGATAACTCATTGTTATAAAATTCGAGATCGCATAAGGTATCTTATGGAACTTAAACCTAAGGTTCTCGATCCAAATGCTCAACGTCATTATGATAATTGGAGAACAGTTTTGATAATAAGAAATATGATACTATTGAAACTGAAAATGCGTTTCAGCAATTGTTTCAGGCCGTGAGAAGATAGGCTGCAAAATCAGATTTTTGAAACTCATCACCTTCAACAGAAACACGATTGCGGCCGCGTTTCTTTACCCGCATAAGAGCCATATCTGCACGTTGTATTGAATCCCAAAGATCGTTATTCTCACGCACCATAGCAACACCAAAACTGCACGTCATCCGGCGCCCTTTTGGCAGGCTTGTAAAGCTTTTACGGGCAACAATACGACAAAGATGCCTGGCAAGCTTCTCAGCATCATCCGCATCATTCTGTACGAGAATAACGAACTCTTCTCCTCCTATGCGTGCAATCACGCTGTCATTTGTAACGGTAGAGCGTAATGTTGCAGCAAATTCATTTAAAACCTGATCGCCCACTGCATGACCAAGTTCATCATTAATAAGTTTAAAATGATCAAGGTCACCAATTATGACTGCAAAAGGTGGCCTATTGGCCAGACTGAGGTGTTGACAAGCATAGCGTTCCAAGCCCCTCCGATTGAAAAGGCCCGTCAAAGGGTCGATATCCCGCTCCAGCTGTAACTCTTTGATAACATCGAAAGTTGCAACAACCAATATGACAAGTCCGGCAATCACCCCTGCAAAGGCTCCGGATATCATGACGCCCTGCCAATAGGCAGAACGGATAAGATCTGCCGGATTTGAAATGTTCGTAGAAAGCTGTGCCGCGACAATCGATTGTGCAAAAAACTGAACACTGAGCAATGCTACAGTACTCCAAAGCAGGCGTTCAACCCAGCTTTGATCCATGAGTGCGCGAGACTGTATTCAAAGAACGGCAAATAATAAGCCTAACGCAATATGCACGCTCGGAGCAATCCAAACATATCCAAGGTCATAACCAATGAAACAGATCATTGCGCCAGCCAGACCCAAGCCTACCAGACCGGCCATAATACGAGAATAGTGTGCTCCCATCCGCATCATAACACCTTCGCACAGCAGCACACCACCAAGATAGTAAAAGGTGGTTGCTATTGGAGATGTCAGACTAAGACTATTAGATAAAAGCGATATAGGTACCAGAAGCGCTATCGCAAAACATAAAAAGCCAAGACCAAACAAAAGGACATGCCTGCGCTTCGTGTCGAGTGTCCATACGCTCAACATCGTGGCCGAAAACAGCAGCACTACCAATGGTGGAACAAACTTCACAACCCGGCCCCAAGTCAGCTTAATAAATATTTATAGAAATTCTTAATAGAACCTTATCTTGAATGATAAACCACTTATAAAGTCAAGATAAATTTTAAGTATTTTGACCTCACCAGGACTTCGCAATTTTTTATTGTTACATAAGCAAAGTCTAATAATAAATAAGAAACAATATCGTCATCACGGGCGCTCATGCTGAGCATGTGATGGATTGCATAATTCCGAAAGGGAGTTTTCCACAGATGATTTTCAGCCAGAAGCCAGCCGCCCGTTAATCGAAGCTGACCGATTGTGTATATTACTTCATGAAACTCTAATGCGAAAAGCGTCTCAGGGACGGAGCCTGACGTTAATTCCTGTTATCAAGCCTATTAATATCTTGGTTGCATGGCAATGAAATGACATTTATCCCTACGGCCCTTAATGCGGAGACACGATATGCGCCATCAGTTCGACCTTTTTGCCCCACCCTCACTGGATCGGGAGAAACAGGTAGAGCCGCGCCCTGCCCGCATTAAAACCGGAAAAACAGCAGCCATTGATGAAGCGCAGATGATAGAACGCCTCAAAGACAGTGGGCGCTATCGTATTTTAAGACGGCTTGATCCGCCACCAACAGTACCGGATGCCGATAAGACCACCTACCCCCGGCTCGGTGTTATTGTGGACACAGAAACAACCGGTTTGAATGCAGCACAAGATGAAATCATCGAGATTGGTGCTGTCGCCTTTCGTTATGCCGATAACGGTTCAATCGGAGACGTTTGTGCGACCTTCGGAGCATTGCAGGAGCCATCAAAACCGATACCGGCTGACATAACCCGTATAACAGGTATCACTGACGAAATGGTTGCCGGGCAGATGATCCCGCGTGCCAAACTTGAAGCGCTTATTTCTGAAGCTGATATTATCATTGCACATAATGCGGGTTTTGACCGTCCATTTCTGGAACGTTTCTCACCGGTTTTCGAGAGCAAGCCATGGGCATGTTCGGTCAAAGAGATAAATTGGGCAGCCCGTGGTTTTGAAGGCGCCAAGCTTGGCTATCTCATTGGCCAGAGCGGTTATTTTCACAATGGTCATCGCGCAGAGGATGATTGCCAGGCATTGCTCGCAGTGCTGAGGGAACAATCTGGCAAAACGACACCATTTGAAGAACTTCTGAAAGAGAGCCAAAAATCACGTCTGCGCATTTACGCAGAGAACAGTCCTTTTGAAATGAAAGACAAGCTGAAAGAGCGCCGTTACCGCTGGTCTGATGGCAGTGACGGGCGTCCAAAATCATGGTGGACAGAGGTCGGCGAAGATGAACTTGATGCCGAACTCAAATATCTTCGTACAGAGATTTATACTTGGCGCGACGCTGAACCATTGATTCAGAAGGTTACTGCCGTTGATCGTTATAAAGAGCGTGCAGTCCTTAGACCCAAATAAATAAATGCTTTTTTCTTTTATTCTGGCGCCCTGATAGCTGAATTAAATCCTTGCGGACGTTTACGGCGTTCCGAAAATGGCTTTGGAACGGCTGCAACCAGTGCTTGTGTATATTCATGTTGCGGGTGATCAAATACATCACTGGTCGCTCCCTGCTCGACGATGTTACCTTGATAAATCACCGCGACTCTATCAGTAATTGCCCGTATGACACCAAGGTCATGACTGATGAAAAGATAGGAAAGACCAAATTTTTCCTGCAGGTCCATCATAAGATTAAGAACCTGCGCCTGAATGGAAACATCAAGCGCTGAAACTGGTTCGTCGGCAACGATTAATGCCGGTCTGGTAATCAGAGCACGAGCGATGGCGATGCGCTGGCGTTGCCCACCGGAAAATTCATGCGGATATTTTCCCGCAGCCGTTGATGGAAGACCAACCGCTTCCAGCACTTCCATCACGCGCTCTTCGCGTTGCTTGCTGTTTGCCCTGCCCTCCAGCGAAACAATCGGCTCAGAAATAATCCGCCTGACTGTATGGCGCGGATCGAGCGAACCATAGGGATCCTGAAAGATCGCCTGAAAACTTTTACGAGCCTCAAGCAAAGCTGAAGGGGCGAGAGCATAAATATCCTGGCCATTGATAAGAATTTGGCCAGACTGTGGACGTTCCAGTCCCATCACTGCACGGGCCAGAGTGGATTTCCCTGAGCCGCTCTCACCAACAATACCGAGACTTTGGCCCGCTTCGATCTCAAGGCTGACACCGTGGAGAACCCGTAGCGAACGTGGTTTTGACAGCAATGACGGGCGGGGAAGCTGATATTCACGCACGACATTGCGAAGCTGTAAAATCGCCCTGCTCATAGCATAACCTCATCATTGCATGGATGCAGGCATGCACTACGGTGTTCGATGCCTTTGTTTTCACCAATGAGATCGAGTGGTGGAATAAACTGGCGACAATCATTTTCAACGAATGTGCAACGATCAGCAAAGCTGCAATAAGGCGGACGTGCCAGCGGGTCTGGCACAACGCCTGGAATGGCTGCAAGCCGCTGCCGTGGTTTTGAATGTTCGCGAAGCAGATGAATGCCATGGGGGGAAGCCTGAAAAAGCCCCCGTGTATAAGGATGCGCCATGCGTCCAAGCACAGCTTCTGTTGATCCGGTTTCAACGATACGGCCTGAATACATGACAGCAATACGATCAGTCATTTCCGATACCACGCCAAGATCATGGGTAATGAGCATTAACGCCATTCCGCTCTCAGCGATCAGTTCATCGATAAGATCAAGTATCTGAGCCTGAACAATGACATCGAGTGCCGTTGTTGGCTCGTCAGCAATCAACAGATCAGGCTCGCAGGCAATTGCTATGGCGATCAATACGCGCTGGCGCTGCCCGCCGGAAAGCTGATGGGGATATAGATCCAGATTAAACTGCGGCGCAGGCAATCCCACGCGATCCAGCAAATCACGCGCTTTGCGCTCTGCATCGCTACGGTTTTCGCCAAGGTGCAGACGGCGACCTTCGGCAATCTGTGCACCAATGGTTTTAATTGGATTAAGGGCAGTCATCGGCTCCTGAAAGATCATTGCCATACGACGACCGCGCAATTTGCAAAGCTCAGTTTCTGACTTTTTTGCCAGATCCTGACCATCAAAGCGCAACATGCCTTGCACACGCATCCGGTCAGGTAACAAGCCCATGGCAGCAAGTGCAGTAATCGACTTGCCGCTGCCAGATTCACCAACAATGCCCAAGCGTTCACCACGATCAAGAGTGAGCGTCATGTCAGAAACAATATCCGCAAAACGCTCACCAAAAGGCAATTTGACGGACATATTGCCCATTTCAAGCAAAGGAGCGATCATCTAAGCCTCCTCACCCGCGGGTCAAGCACGTCTCGCAAACCGTCACCAAGCAGGTTAAGGCCAAGAACCGCAATTGTGATAGCAAGGCCCGGGAAGATCGCCAGCCACGGCGCATCATAAATAAAGGTCTGGGCATCGTTGAGCATTTTGCCCCAACTGGGCATTGGCGGCTGCGTACCCAATCCGACATAGGAGAGGCCTGCCTCAGCGACAATGGCCAGCGCAAACTGAATTGTCGCCTGTACGATCAATACATGGTTGATGTTTGGCAGCACATGCAACAGCGTAATCGCAATATCGCCTCGCCCTGCACATCGTGCGGCCAGTACATATTCACGCTTCCATAGAGCAAGGGATGCACCACGTGTGACACGGGCGAAAACCGGAATATTGAAAATTCCAATAGCAATCATGGCGTTGACTGTGCCGGGGCCGAATAGTGCGGTAATGATAACAGCGCTTAACAATGCCGGAAATGCAAAGGCCAGATCGGTCATGCGCATGATTAAACCATCGATAAAGCCGCCCCGCGCAGCAGCAAAGGCTCCGAAGGGAATGCCGATACCCGCACCGACCAGTACCGCGATGATCGATACGGCAATGGAATTTCGAGCGCCAACCATAATCATGGAAAATACATCACGACCAAAATTATCGGTACCGAATAGATGATTGATATTCGGCCCCTGCAATTTGTCGCGGAAGACCATTGCTGTGGGTGAATAAGGCGTCCAGAAGCAGGAGATTACAGCCATAGCCACTAAAATAGCGGTTATGAGAGAGCCAATCACAAGGCTGCGACTGAGGAAATACGACCGAAGGCGGCTTGGCTTTGCGGCTTTGCCAACCTCGCTCATCGGTTCCCCCCTGCCAAAAGGCGCGGGTCGATAAATCCATAGACGAGGTCGACAATGAAATTAACAATAATCACAGAGGCTGCAAGCAGCGTCACCAGCGACTGTACTGTCACAAGATCACGCTGGGCAATTGCCTGAAACAACAGCCGTCCAAGGCCGGGAAGATTGAAGACATTTTCGATGATGATCGTTCCCGCCAGCAAAAATGAAAATTGCAGGCCAATAATAGTAACCACCGGGATGAGCGCATTGGGAACCGCATGGTGCCATAATGCAGCCTTGCGTGAGAGACCTTTGGCGCGAGCAGTACGCACGAAATCCTCTCCCAGTGTTTCAATGACTGCGGATCGTGTTACTCGGGCCAGAATTGCTGCAAGCGGCAAGGCAAGAGCCAATGCCGGTAAAAACAGCGAACGCATACCATTCCAGAAGCCGCTTTCCCAACCTGCAAACCCGGAAGCAGGAAACCAGCCCAGTTGTAATGCAAACAACAGGATCAATAATAGACCAAGCCAGAAATTCGGAATAGCGACCCCCACCTGCGCCACCCCCATGGACAGCACATCGCCTGTCTTTCCTCGTCGGGAGGCTGCATAAACGCCAACCGGAATAGCTATTGCAACCGAAAGCATCATGGAGAGAAGTGCAAGTGGTAATGTTACCATGATGCGCGGTCCAAGCAATTCGCTGATCGGCACCGAATAGGTGTAACTCGTGCCGAAATTGCCCTTCAGAAAACCTGCAATCCATGAAAGGTACCGCCACCAAACCGGCTGATCGAGACCAAGTTGTTTTTGGACTGCTGCAAGCGTTTCAGGTTGCGCATTAATGCCAAGAATGACTGCGGCAGGGTCTCCGGGCAGCACCTGCATCAACAAGAAGACGATAACGGAGGCCGCAAGTGTTGTGAGCAGGAGCGAAACCACTCGCCCGGAAATATAAGCCAACAAGGCGACCTCCTGGTGTCCTGACCTAAGCGCAATTCCGAAAAGTTTCTCGACTTTTCGGGCTGCATTGTGCGTCCTGTTACATTTGTAGACTGCACAGCCATTCGTGTTGTTTTCCGTCCCTTCGCGAAGACGCTCAGGGACGGAAATTTTCTTATTCAGCCCAGTAAACCCGTGTCATATCATCCGCCGGGATTGGCATATTCTTCCATAATCCCTTGACGTTCTTGTTCCACACACCGATTTTTGGCAGCGCATAAAGAAAAATATTCGGCTCGTCGGCGGCAAGTTTTTCCTGCAGTTTCTTTACCAGTTCGAGCTGTTCTTCGTCGCTTCCAGCCTCTGCATAGGCTTTGTAAAGCGCCTTATATTCCGGGCTGTTATAGTTAAAATAATATTTGTCCCGGGCATAGATATCGAGATCACGCGCTTCCGTGTGTGCAATGATCGTGGCATCAAAATCCGAACGCTTGAACACCTGATCCAGCCATTGCGCAAATTCGATTGGAACAAGATTGGCCTGAATGCCAACTTCTGCAAGCATAGCAGCAATGATTTCGCCGCCACGTCGTGCATAAGCCGGTGGAGGAAGCGTAATTGTGATCTGCGTGCCAACGGGAACACCTGCCTCCTCAAGCAGCTGTCTGGCTTTGGCCGGATCATAAGTATAAGTCTCTGACAGATCGATATAACCCGGATCGACAGGTGCATAATGCGAGCCGATCGGCGTCCCGAAACCGGAAGAAATACCTTCAATCAGCGCCTTGTTATCTATGGCATGAGCCAGTGCCTGGCGCACCTTAACATTATCAAAGGGCGCTTTGGCATTGTTAAGAGAGAGCAGAACTTTACCGGCAGTATCGCCTATTTCGACATGAAGCTTGTCATCACTCTTGAAACGGCTGATCAGCTCTGGTGCCTGAAACATCGGAAATACATCAACGTCACCAGCCAGAATTGCCGCAGCCGCGGCAGATGGATCGCTGATGAAACGAAATGTCACGGCGGAAAGCTTTGCTGGCTCCCCCCAATATTCAGGATTGCGATCAAGCTCAACACGATCACCCTGAACCCAACGCTTGAACTTGAACGGTCCTGTGCCAACTGGTTTGGTTTTGTTCCCGGACGCAGAATTGGGAGCAATCATAACCGCATCTCCCCAGCCCATATTGAACAGGAAGTTCGAGCTTGGACGCTTGAGTGTCACAACGGCAGTCGAGGGATCAGGACATTCAGTGCTGGCAATCGGTTCAAAAAGCCCCTTTTGTGCATTGGTAGAGTCTGGCGCAACAGCACGTTCATAGGAAAACTTTACGACGGAACAATCAAAAGCTGTGCCATCGTGAAATTTCACGCCTTCACGCAACTTGAAACTATAGGTCTTGTTGTCATCCGAAACAGTCCAGCTTTCTGCCAGAAGCGGCTTGACCGTTCCGTCTTCAACGATACGCACAAGGCCTTCATAGAGATTGGCATAAGTAACCTGCCGGATACCAGCAGCAGCATTTGCCGTTGGATCAAGACCGGGCGGTTCCAGCACCTGACCGACCACCAGCATATCCTTTGCAAAGGCCCCGTTGATCGATGCAAGCATCATGGCTGTTATCAGCCCGGTTTTCAGCAGTTTTGTCATAAGTACTCTTTGACTCCCATTATCGATTTTCCAAATCGAATGCATGCCACCAATATCAAGCATAAGCCTGATGATAATAAAGGTTTAAGGCAGATAAAGGAAAGCTGGAATTCCCCTTTGATTAGCCCCGAGTTTATTTGCCAGCTTGTTCCCCCAATTTCTGATGTGGAATCTTGGCATGAATCACAACTTAATCACTGACAATGGCTCTTATGAAAACGATATCGATCCCCAAAACAAGCAAATATCGACATGGCCTGATATGTACATGCCTTTCGTTAGAATAAGTTTGTTTTTTAATAACTAGAGGTTGTTAGCATAAGGATCTATAGACGTTTTATCGTTAAAGTCGTTATACAAAATGTCAGCTTTGACAGTTGGTTAAGCTGAAAGCGCATTGTATTTGACAACGGAGACGACCAAACCGATTGACCACTATATTTTCAGGCACGCCAAACACAAACACCTGCCCCGCATGTTCAGAAAATCATTTGCTTATCTATGATGAACAAGCCCGGCATTCTCTTAAGATTTTCAAAATCTATAATTCAAAGCCCATATGAAAGGGTAAGAGCATGGATGCTCCAGAATCCTCAAAGCTCAGAGGCTACGCACGCACATTGGCTGCACGCAGTGTTCCTGAAAGCATTTTAAGTCGTAGTGCAGCACTTCGTGGAACGCGTTATCTTGCCCATGCTGCCCGTGCTGCCAAATCAGGAAAACAGCGCCCTTTTCAGATGGTCAATATTGGAGCATGCGACGGCGTCCTTTTTGACGATGTGACACCCTGGCTCCACAAGATTCCACGGTCCAAAGCAGTTCTGGTCGAACCTGTACCCTATAACTTGCTCAGATTACGTCAAAACTATCAGGATACGGAACGTTTCAAGATCGAGCCGATTGCCGTCACCCGGGAACCCGGTTCCATTACTGTCAAGACTTTTGATGCAAAAGCCCTTGAAGAAGGTACTTTGCCGATAGAATTTATCGGTTGCTCTTCTGTCACTGATACAAATTTGATGTCCGGTAAAAATGTCTGGGGCCCGGATGATCCGAATTTTGAAAAATTCGCCCCGTTTCTAAAGGAAATTGTTGTTCAATCGGACACATTACAGGCGGTCCTTGATCGTAATGCTGTTGAATTTATCGATGCATTCCTGGTGGATTGTGAAGGGGCAGACTGGATTGTCTTCGACCAGCTTGATCTGCAACGCTATCGTCCTGGCCTGATCAAAGTCGAGATTGGCGCTTTATCACCCACTGACATTGGCAATGTCATTGTGAAGCTGAAGGCTGCCGGTTACGATATTGGTATATATTGCGAAGACGTGTGGGCATTCAGCTAAAGCCATTATCCCGATGGTTGAATGCGCTGTGAATTAAATATCCAGAATCAAAAAGCCTGCATGGAGCAATCCATACAGGCTTTTTTAATATGCGGATCGAGTGAGCCTCACTCAGTATCAGCAGCTTCCAGAGCAATCGCAATCGACTGAATGATGGAAGCGAAACGTGCTGCGGTCTGGATGACTTCTGTAGATACACCGGCTTTGCGCAACACATCCTCATGGGCATCGATACACATGCCGCAACCGTTAATTACCGACACGGCCAGCGACCAGAGTTCAAAATCGATCTTGTCCACACCTGGATTGCCAATCACATTCATGCGCAGCTTTGCAGGCATGGTGCGATAATCCTTGTTGGTGGCAAGATGTACGAAACGATAATAGACATTATTCATGCCCATGATGGCAGCCGCAGATTTTGCAGCCTGCACAACACTAGCATCAATCTTGTTCACCGCTTCAGCAGAAAGTGCCTTGCGCACATCGGCGTTGCGCGAAGCAATGCCGCAGGCAATGAACAGGCCATATTTTTGCTGTGGCGTCAGTGTTTCGTCGCTCGCCATGGAGGAGAGGTTAAGACGAACATCTTTCGCAAAATCCGGGATTCTTGACTTCAGATCATCAATGGACATGGAACTCTCTTTCACTGTTATTCTGGATAAACAAAAGGCGGGCCTTAACCCGCCTTGTCTTAAGCCATTGGAAGCTGATCAAGCAGCTTTGAGTGTTTCGCCACCGACTTCGCGGTTGCAAGGGCAGAGCTCATCGGTCTGGAGCGCGTCGAGAACGCGCAGCGTGTCCTTTGGAGCGCGGCCAACATTAAGATTGGTTGCGTAGACGTGCTGGATTACGTTGTCCGGGTCGACAACAAAAGTGTAACGGTAAGCAACGCCGTCTGGAGAACGAACACCAAGACCGTCAACCAGCGAACCATTGGTATCAGCAAATGACCAGATTGGCAGCTTGTCGAGATCCTTGTGATCACGGCGCCATGCGAGTTTTACAAACTCGTTATCCGTCGAACCACCAAGAACAACAGCATCACGGTCTTCAAAATCCGAAGCCAAACGCGCAAATTCAGCAATTTCCGTCGGGCAAACGAACGTGAAGTCCTTTGGATAGAAGAAGATAACCTTCCACTTGCCATCAAAGCTTGCTTCGGTGATTTCTTCAAAAGCCGAAACGCCGTTTTCTTCGTGGAAGTTAAAACCTGGCTTTACGCCTGTTACTTTGAAAGAAGGAAGCTTGTCACCGATACCGAGCATTTTATACCTGCCTGTAAATTCGTGTTTTGCAGAAAATCCAGAAGTTTCAGAACTTTCTGCCTGCGATTCATATATAGTCACTCTTGACTGATCGGTCAAAGCGATTAAAACGATCAAATACATCGATTTAAACGATAATGATAAGTACCTGTCAGATTATGCTGAATATCAGTGTTCGCCAACTCCACTATTTTATCGCCCTCGTAAATGCCCGCTCATTTTCGCGTGCAGCAGAGGCTGTCGGGGTTACACAATCCACTTTGAGTGCTGCCATACAAGCATTGGAAACAGAGCTTGGCACTGCATTAATTGATCGCGCCGGGCGACGTATGCAGTTGCTTCCGGCTGGCGAAGATTTTCTCAACCGTGCGCAAGAAATTGTAGCTTTGTTCCAGGAACTGCCGGAACATGCCCGCCAGGCAGAACGACCACTTACAACACGCCTGCGATTAGGTGTTATACCGTCCATTGCTCCATTCTTGTTGCCAAAGCTGTTACCGACGACTGCAAAGGCTTTTCCAGAGCTGCAATTGAGCGTGCGTGAAGGCCTGACACGCACATTGCTAGACAGTTTGCGTTCTGGTTCACTGGATGTTGCGCTTGTTGCCCATCCCTATGACCTAGATGATTTTGAAATCGCCGAAATCGGTGAAGATCCATTTTTTCTGGCCGTACGCCGGGACCACGCACTCGCCAATCGTGACCATGTTGACGCAAGTGATCTTGAGGATCAGCCTTTCCTGTTGCTTGAAACCGGCCATTGCCTGCGCGAACATGTCATGGCGGCGATCGGGTCAAAGCCCGCCCATACTGGTGGCGACGTTCATGCCACCAGTATTATGACGCTGGTGCAGCTTGTAGAGTTTGGCATGGGCGTTACTCTTTTGCCGGAAGTGGCGATTAAAGCTGGTGTAACACGTGGCAGCGAAATCAGTGTTGTTCCTTATGAAGGACAGCATAATTTCCGCTCTCTCGCTTTGGTATGGCGTGCAAATGCAGCGCGGCGTAACGAATATCAGCTATTTGCAACTCATCTGCGTGATCATTGTATGAAAAAATAAATCTAGAGAATACCCCATGCGCGAAAACGCCCACGTCCAGTCATTTCCCGCAGATTAAGCTCAAGGATCAGTTTGAGCGCCCCCTGTGAGGTAACGGCCAGCTCTTTTTCGATCATCTGCGTTGAAACCAGAGGATAGCGTATCATCATATCAACAAGTTGTGGCAAACGGGAGTTGGAACGGCGCCCTTTAAGCTTACGTTGCATCTGTTCACGCGCCAGCATCAAGCGGTCATGTTCCTTCATAATTGCCTCTGCCCCTTCTTCAATCGAAGCGAAAAAGGTTTTGAGGCGCACTAAACTGTTTTTGGAGCGGCGATCATCAGGCCTTTTACTTCTTAGACCTATGCTCAAAGCCGGTAAATGAGCGCCGGCAATGCCGGACTGGCGCAGATAAGCCGCAGTGAGTAAGCGCCCTATCCATGAAGAACGCTGCACCACCTCCAGATCAAACCAGCTGTCATGCATGATCGCGGCACGCATCAATGAAGGCAAATGTGCTGTTTGTTCAAAAATATCACGCCATTCCTGCAGACGTTCATCCTCATTCCAGTCATCATCGGCAAGAAGGGCATCAACCTCAATGTGCTGAGGCTTGGGTTTCGTCGGAACAAGCCCCTTCAAAAGTGCATCAGTGCGTGCAAGAAGTGCATCAACATCATCCAGCAATGGGTCAGCTTCGCCTTCTTCAGGCTCATCATATTGCCTTGCCGCTTCAGCTTGAAAATCGACGCTCCGCCCCAGCAAATGTTGCATTCCTGCGCTGCTTAGTGCCCATTCTGCTGCATGGCCTGCAATTTGTCGACGCAGCCGCAGCATAGAATGCGCAATCGTCAGCGCATGACTTGGCATATGCGTATTCATCAATGCATCATGCAAAACCAGATCTTCAAGATGAACCAATTCGCCCTCAAGCCACATGGAGGCAACGGCATCATTGAGATGCATGCGCTCCAGTATCCCCTCGCGGATCGGCGATTGCGCAAGCCGTTCGTCAAGCCTCGTCAATGCAGCCGTGGAACGTACCACGGGCATAAAAAGCTCATCGAGCGGCAAGGTATTGAATTCATAAGCCATATCCGCATATCGCCGTCGATTGCCAGAAAAGGCAACCGAAAAGCATTGCTTATGCGAAAACTTCCGCAACTTTTACAGCCCGGCCTTCCTTGACCGAAAGAAGTGCGGCTTCTGCCAGAGCCAAGGCCTGCAATCCGTCTTCGGCAGAAGGTGCTGGCGCCTTGTCATTATCAATTGCATCAATGAAAGAGGCAATTTCAGCAGCATAAGCATCCGTGTAGCGCGTCATGAAGAAATCATGCAGCGGCGGACGTGTGTAACCATGTTTTGATGCAATTTCGATAGAGACCGGACGCTGGTTTTCAGCCGAAACAGCGCCTTCGGATCCATGCACTTCGATGCGTTGATCATAGCCATAAGATGCCCGGCGCGAATTGGAAATCACGCATTGGCGACCGGACGCCGTGGTCAGAATTACGCTGGCGCTATCATAGTCACCCAGTTCACTAATCTTTGGATCGACGAGAACTGATGCCGATGCGGAAACTGTTTCAATCTCCTCGCCCAGCAGAAAACGCGCCATGTCAAAATCATGAATTGTCATATCGCGGAAAATACCGCCCGACACTTTAATATATTCAGCAGGCGGTGCACCCGGATCGCGGCTGGTGATTGTGACCATTTCAACCTTGCCGATCCGTCCATCATCAATCGCTTTGCGAACAGCGGCAAAATGTGGATCAAAGCGGCGATTGAATCCAAGCATAACCCTGCCACCTGTCTCATTGATAATTTTGAGGCACGCACCGACGCGCTTGATATTCAGATCAATCGGCTTTTCACAAAAAACTGCTTTGCCGGCACGACAAAAACGTTCGATCAGATCCGCATGGGTATTGGTTGGTGTGCAGATCAGCACTGCATCAATATCTGCTGATTTTTCAATCTCCTCAATGCTGCGTATTTCTGTACCAACCGCATCGGCAATGGCCTGTGCCGCTTCTTGATTGGCATCTGCGATTGCAACAAGTTTTGCGCGTTTATCAGCAGCAATAGCGCCTGCATGAACCTTGCCAATCCGACCAGCACCAAGCAGAGCAAGACGTGTAACCATTTGCCTTTATCCTCCCGAAAGGCCAACTCCTGATTGACCGGTAAAACAGTTTCGCTATTCCAAACTTATGCAGTGGCATCACATGCAATAGAATATTTGTTCTATTTTGCTAGATTGTGATATAGTGGATGTCAAGAGAGCGTTTCTGAAAGGACAGCAATGGAAGCCCAGCCAGCTCCAACAGCGCCCAGTACAATCAAAGAGTTTGAATCTCGATTGCTTGAAGTCGCAAATCAATTGCCCAAGCGTCTCAAACAATGCGCCGATTATGTCGCCGCCTATCAGGACCGGATTGCGGTTTCGACTGTGGCGGAAATGGCGGAAGGCGCAGGTGTGCAGAGTTCGGCTTTTATGCGGTTTTGCCAGATACTTGGCTTTTCCGGTTTCTCGGAAATGCAGAAGCTTTTTCGCGATTCCTATGCAGGCGGCTGGCCGGACTACTCCACCCGGCTTGAACATTTACGAGAAACAGAATCCGGCAGCGCACCAGCTTTGCTAGCAGAGTTTACAGAAGCAGGACGCACTTCCCTTGAAGGCTTGTTGAAAACGATTGAAGCTGAGACGCTCGAAAAGGCTGTCAAACTGCTGGCAGAGGCCCAAACAATTCACATCATTGGGGTCCGCCGTGCTTTCCCGGTTGCGAGTTATTTGGCCTATGCTTTTGAAAAGATGCAGGTTCCGGCAATGTTGCACAGCGCCGTCGGCAAGCTGGAAAATCAGCATGCCATCCGCAAAGGAGATGTACTGCTTGCGATTTCTTTTTCACCCTATTCACCAGAAACCATTGCCATGGCGGAAAATGCAAGCCAGCGCGGGATAGATGTTGTTGCCATAACAGACACGATTGTTAGTCCAATGAACAAATTCGTACAGCACACGCTGCTTGTTTCTGAGGTTGATTTCGGCGCATTCCGTTCACTTTCAGCAACCCTATGTCTCGCGATCACGCTTGCCGTCGCCGTTGGTACAGGGCGAACATCGTAAAATATGGAATATTCTACTTTTGGGTTGAAATAGAATAATAAATCTATTTTAATACGAAATAGAATGAATGGCGCGTATCGCAATGGAGGAATGCATGAAGCGGCTGGATTTGATTACAATTGGCCGATCTTCGGTAGATCTCTATGGTGCGCAGATTGGCGGCCTTCTTGAAGATATGTCATCTTTCAACAAATATGTCGGAGGCTCGCCTACAAATATCGCAGCGGGCACTGCGCGTCTTGGCCTTAAATCCGCACTCATTACCCGTGTTGGCGATGAGCATATGGGGCGCTTTCTGCTGCGCGAACTGGCGCGGGAAGGTGTTGATACACGTGGCATTGTCACCGACCGCGAGCGTCTGACTGCCCTTGTCATTCTGGGCATTCGCGATCAGCAACATTTCCCGCTAATCTTTTATCGTGAAAACTGCGCCGATATGGCGCTTTGCGAAGATGATATTAACCCTGATTTCATTGCTCAGGCACGATGTGTGCTGGCAACAGGAACCCATCTTTCGCACCCGCGCACCGAAGCTGCTGTGCTTAAAGCTTTAAGGCTTGCGCGGGAAAATGGCAGCCGCACGGTGCTGGATATTGATTATCGTCCGAACCTCTGGGGGCTTTCCGGCCACGGAGATGGCGAGAACCGTTTCATCGAATCCGCCGCAGTCACCACAAAGCTGCAATCAACATTGAACCTGTTTGATCTCATCGTCGGTACGGAAGAAGAGTTTCATATTGCTGGCGGTTCAACCAACACGCTTGAAGCACTCAAAGCAGTTCGCAAAGTCACCAAAGCAGCGCTTGTCTGCAAACGGGGACCAATGGGCGCTGTGGTCTTTGAAGGCGACATTCCTGAGAGTCTGGACAAGGGACAACCCGGCGAAGGTTTTCCCATTGAAGTGTTCAATGTGCTTGGTGCGGGTGATGGTTTCATGTCTGGTCTTTTGCGTGGCTGGCTCAAGGGAGAAGACTGGCCGACCAGCCTGAAATTCGCCAATGCCTGTGGCGCCTTCGCCGTATCACGCCATGGATGCACACCCGCTTATCCGAGCTGGGAAGAGCTGCAATATTTCTTCAAAACAGGCATACGCAATAAAGCATTGCGCAACGATCAGGCACTGGAACAGATACATTGGTCAACGACCCGCAATGGCGACTGGCCGCATATGCGGGTCTTCGCATTTGACCATCGTATTCAGCTTGAAGAAATGGCACGTGAAGCTGGTGCGAGCGATGAAAAAATAGGTGAATTCAAAGAATTATGCCTCAATGCTGCATTAGAGGTTTCAGGAGGAGAAAACGGCTATGGCATCCTTTGTGATAGTCGGCTCGGTCGCAACGCACTCTATCGCGCTGCTGGAACTGGCCTTTGGATCGGACGCCCGACAGAATGGCCAGGGTCACGGCCCTTGGAGCTTGAACCTGAACTCGGCCCCGATTGCGGTGGCCTTGTTGAATGGCCGCTTGAGCACGTCGTAAAGGTGCTTTCCTTCTATCATCCTGATGATAGCGACGAAGTGAAAGCGCAACAGGAAGCCACGGTAAAACGTCTCTATACGGCTGCACGGCGCAATCGACTTGAGTTCTTGCTGGAGGTGATACCGTCAAAAGTCGCGCCTGTAGATGATATGAGCACAGCAAAAGTCATCGAGCGTTTCTATGAGATTGGCGTCTATCCCGATTGGTGGAAACTTGAGCCTCTGACGACAGAACAAGCCTGGCAAAATACATGTGACGCTATCATGCGCAATGATCCGCATACGCGCGGCATTGTCGTGCTGGGCCTTGATGCGCCAGCCGAAGAGCTTGAAGCAAGCCTTGAAGTTGCAGCAGCTTTTGATCTCGTCAAAGGTTTTGCCATTGGCCGCACCATTTTGGGCGAAGTCGCCCGTCAGTGGCTTGCAGGCAAAATAAGCGATGCAGACGCTGTTTCTGAAATGGCAAGGCGCTATCGCGGTTTCTGCGATCTGTGGGACCGGTTGCGTAAGCGTTAAAGATTTTTCTGGGAGGAAAAATGAAGACCATTCGATTGACAGCAGCACAGGCTCTTGTGCGCTATGTGGCCAACCAGATGACGCCGGAAGGCGTTCCCTTTATCGCCGGTGTCTGGGCCATTTTTGGCCATGGCAATGTGGCTGGGATTGGCGAGGCATTATATGACATCCGCAATGAGCTCGTAACGTGGCGCGGTCATAATGAGCAAACCATGGCTCATGCAGCCATTGCCTATACCAAACAACTCGGTCGCAAACGCGCTTGCGCTGTCACCTCCTCCATTGGCCCGGGCGCAACCAATATGGTCACGGCGGCGGCACTCGCTCATGTAAACCGTCTGCCGGTTCTGTTCATTCCCGGCGATGTCTTCGCCAATCGCGGTCCCGATCCGGTTTTGCAGCAGCTTGAGGATTTCAATGACGCAACAGTGAGCGTCAATGACTGTTTCCGCCCGGTAAGCCGCTATTTTGATCGTATCACCCGCCCCGAACAGTTACTGACTGCCCTGCCCCGCGCCTTTCGCACAATGACGGATCCCGCCGATTGCGGACCCGTAACACTGTCTTTGTGTCAGGACGTGCAGGCAGAGGCCTATGACTGGCCGGAGGAGTTTTTTGCTCCAAAAGTCTGGCATTGGCGGCGACCGCCAGCCGATGAACATGAGCTTATAACGGCCATTGCGGAGATCAAGGCGGCAAAGAGCCCGGTTATCGTTGCAGGTGGTGGCGTGCATTATTCAGCTGCGCATGAAGCGCTGAAAAACTTTGCAGAAACCCACAATATTCCGGTTATTGAAACACAGGCCGGCAAGTCTGCATTGCCATGGGATCATGCGCTTAATTTTGGCCCCGTTGGTGTTACAGGTGCAGACAGTGCCAATGCTATAGCAGCAAGTGCAGATCTGGTTATCGGCGTCGGAACCCGTTTTCAGGATTTCACGACTGGTTCATGGGCATTGTTCAAACAACCGGGCCACAAGCTGCTATCGTTGAATGTTCAGCCCTATGACAGTCACAAGCACGGCGCGATCTCGCTTGTCGCAGATGCAAAGGTTGGACTGGCAGCGCTTTCCAATGGCTTGCAGGACTATAGACGCAAAACGCTCGACATGACGCTGAAAACGCGCTGGTTTGAAGCCGCAGACCGGTTTACCGCTGCTCCCGGTGATGCAAACGCACTTCCCACCGACATGCAGGTGATCGGTGCGGTTCAGTGCCAGTCGAAAGAAAATACCGTCGTCATGTGCGCGGCTGGCACCATGCCGGGCGAACTGCACCAGCTCTGGAAAGCCGGGCGCCCGATGTCCTATCACATGGAATATGGTTTCTCCTGCATGGGCTATGAGATTGCAGGTGGCCTCGGTATCAAGATGGCAGAACCTGATCGTGATGTGATCGTTATGGTTGGTGACGGCTCATATATGATGGCCAATTCCGAACTTGCGACCTCTGTGATGATGGGCATCAAGATCACGATCATACTGACCGACAATCGCGGTTATGGCTGCATCAACCGTTTGCAAATGGCAACAGGCGGTGCAGAATTTAACAATCTGCTCGATCACACAACCCATGTGAATGCATCGAATATCGACTTTGCAGCCCATGCGGCCGCGATGGGAGCTGATGCACAAAAAGTCGGTTCAATTGCTGAACTTGAAGATGCCCTGGCCAATGCTCGCAACAGCGCCCGCACGACAGTTATCGTCATTGATACCGATCCCTATTCTACGCCTGACACAGGCGGCTGGTGGTGGGATGTGGCTGTGCCGGAAGTCTCAAGCCGCAGTCAGGTACGCATAGCACGTGAAAATTATGAAGCCCAGATCAGAGAAAGAAACTGACCGATGATCCTCTATGGCACCAACCCGATTGCCTGGTCAAACGATGATGATCGCAGCCTTGGCGCACATATAGGCCTTGATCAATGCCTTGATGAGGCCTCAAAAACCGGCTTCGACGGAATCGAAAAAGGTCATAAATTTCCGCAAGTTGCAGCGGAACTTAAAGCAGTACTCGAACCTCGTAATCTGCGTTACATTTCAGGCTGGCATTCGCTCAACCTTCTTATCAGTTCCGTTGAGGATGAGAAGGCTGCAATGCAGCCGGCGCTTGATCTTCTGAACGCCATGGGCAGCAAGGTCATCATCGTTTGCGAAACATCAAACGCCATTCATGGCATTGATAGCAAACCGCTCTCAGAGCGCCCGGTGCTGGAACAAGCACGCTGGGCAGAGTTTGGCGCAGGCGTAGAAGCACTGGCAGAATATGCGGCCGCACAAGGTATAACACTCGTCTATCACCATCATATGGGTACGATTGTTCAGAGCGAAGACGAGATCGACCTTCTGATGCAACATAGTGGCCCACATGCCAGATTGCTGCTCGATACGGGTCACTGCCTGTTTGGTGGCGCCGATCCTGAACGCATTGCAAAGAGACATATGGAACGTATTTGCCATATCCATACAAAGAATGTGCGCCCGGAGATTGCAGCACAGGTGCACGAGCAGCGCCTGTCCTTTCTGGAAGCTGTGCGTCGCGGCGTATTCACGGTTCCGGGCGATTCCGAAGGCGGCGTCGATTTCGTACCGGTTCTAAAGATCGCGGCCCAGCACGGCTATCAGGACTGGCTGGTCATTGAAGCTGAACAGGATCCTGATCTGCGCAATCCATTTGAATATCAGTCACTGGGGCTGAAATCACTCAAGGCATTTGCGCGTGAAGCAGGGTTAGACAAGGGAAACTGATCAATGGCCAATCTGTTACACAAACCCAATGGCAAGCATGGCAAGGTTCATGACATCACACCGGAAAGCGCCAATTGGGGCTATGTCGGCTTTGGCCTCTATCGTCTGAAAGCAGGTGAAACGGCAACGGAGACAACCGGCGATCGGGAAGTCATTCTGGTGCTGGTCGAGGGCAAGGCAAAGTTCAAAGCCTCTGGTGAGGATTTTGGTGAAATGGGCGAACGAATGAGCGTGTTTGAAAAACTCGCTCCACATTGTCTTTATGTGCCTGCTGAGAGTGAATGGGATGCTGTGGCTACGACCGATTGCGTGCTTGCTGTCTGCTCAGCGCCGGGCAAGCCGGGGCGCAAAGCGCAAAAGCTCGGACCGGAAGGGCTGACTTTTGATACACGTGGACAGGGTGCAAATACCCGCAATATATTCAACATAGCAATGGAAGGCCGCGACGTTGCCGACAGCCTCCTGGTAACAGAAGTTTTCACACCGCAAGGCAATTGGTCCTCCTACCCGCCGCACCGACATGATGAAGATAATTTCCCTGATATGACCTATCTGGAAGAAACCTATTATCATCGCCTTAATCCATCGCAGGGCTATGGCATTCAAAGGGTCTTTACCGAAGATGGCAGTCTTGATGAAACCATGGCGGTTGCTGACGGCGATGTTGTTCTGGTGCCAAAGGGGCATCATCCATGCGGCGCACCCTATGGTTATGAGATGTATTATCTCAACGTCATGGCCGGTCCGATCCGCAAATGGCGGTTTAAAAACCACCCCGATCATGACTGGATTTATAAGCGCGATAATCCATCCACATAAAAACAAGCCCCGGATTTTCAGCTATGGGGATTTCGGGGCTTGTGATTTACAGTCGGGCCACTTGTTTCAAATCATCCACCGCACCGGGTGCTGCAACCAAAACCTTGCTACCTTTGGTCAGTTGCTCACCTTGTGTTGGGAATGGATGCGTATAGCCACCGGCTTCGCGGACGAGGCAGAAGCCCGCCATGCAATCCCATGCATGCATATAGGGCTCGAAATAACCGACCAGACGCCCTGCGGCCACATAGGCAATCATTAATGCCCCAGAGCCATTGCGGATGAATGTGCCGCCTGCTTCAAGCAAATCTTCAACAACCTTCGCAACCACCTGCGGCGTTACGTAATTATTGGCGCCAATTCCTGTCACTGCATTGCGAATTGTGCGCGTTTCATCAAGCACAAGTTTTCTGCCATTAAGCGTTGCCCCCTGCCCCTTGGCAGATGCGTAAAGCTCGTTAAAACATGGGGCTTTGATAACACCAATCACGGGCTCGCCATCTTTGAGAACCGCAATCGAAACACACCAGTTCGGCATTCCGTTTACAAAGGGACTGGTTCCATCAATGGGATCAACCACCCATATATAGCCTGAGCTGCCGGCCTTGAGGCCATATTCCTCGCCCAGAAAACCGTCGTCACTGAAAGCTTTCGATACACGATCATTGATCAGTTTTTCGACATTGCGGTCGGCGATGGACACAACATCCTGCGGATCGCGCTTGGTTTCGATCACCAGTGTTTCGCGACTGTCGAAATAATCGAGCGCCATCGCTCCCGCTTCACGCGCGATTTCCTGCGCAAGCTTAAAACGTGCAGCAAGCTCTTTTGAAAAGTCTAACGTCATGCGTGTTTTCCAGTCAGCAGGAATGAAGATGCATGGCCCATGGGGCTGATACAGACAAAATATTGTATTTTGCAAAGCTGTGCATAGTCTTTGTTTTTAAAACTTATGTGTCAATCTTGATTTAAAAATTTTGCTTTTAAAGCAATAAAAAATATCAGCGCCGGTTTTGCACAGCAATGCAACCAGACGTGAAAACTAAAAAAGGCGACCCTAAGGCCGCCTCTTTATAAATCATTTGAGAGCTGTCAGCCAATTGCCATCAGGCTTGCATTGCCGCCTGCGGCTGTTGTGTTGATAGAGGTCGAAACCTCTTCCAGCAACCAGCTCAGGCAATAGCAATCAGCGCTTGCCGCCAGTTGCGCTGAACTGGCTGCCTGCGTCAGAACCAGCGGCCCAGGCAATGCTGCCAGTTTCTTGTTGATGTCAATGAGGCGATCCCCTTCCCCTTCAACAAGCGCACCGGCGAAAGGAGCATCTGACTGCCAGTCCTTTGTCCAGACAACACGCGCAGCGACGCTCGCAGGCAAGTCTTTCAAAACATTGCGCAGTCCCGAAGTCTCGTCGATCACAGCCTCATTGCCGGTGGCAAGTGCGGCTGTCAGCTGACGATAAAGGCCGGTTTCGCTCTCTGGTGCCAAAAGAACACGGCCCCGTGCATGCAGCGCATAGAGGTTTCGTTCACCAACCGGACCCGGAAGCTCGATATTCAGTCCAAGTGCAGAAGCACTGCCGGTTTCACGAGCGGCCTGCGCCAGTTCGTTCATGCCGCGATTGCCAAGCCATTTTGCGAAATCATTGAGCGCTGTATCACTATGAACAGATGCCATGCGCGGCGGGATTGGCGCGGTTTCAACAAGGCGACCGAGATAAAGCGGACCGCCAGCCTTCGGTCCCGTGCCGGACAGACCACGACCACCGAAAGGCTGGACGCCCACAATCGCACCGATAACGTTGCGATTGATATAGATGTTACCAACGCGGATACGCTCAGTAACATGCGCAATAGTTTCATCAAGGCGTGTATGCAGACCAAAGGTCAGACCATAACCGGTTGCGTTGATGTCATCGATCAGACGATCCATATCATCACGCTTGTAGCGCACAACATGCAGAACCGGACCAAACACTTCACGTTTGAGATCGCGCAGGCTGTCGATTTCGATGATGGTTGGAGCAACGAAAGTGCCCTTTCCTGTTTCAGCTCCAAGCGGAATCTGCTCCACCTTACGGCCCATATCACGCATCGTCTCGATGTGTTTTTCGATAATGCCCTTAGCTTCAGCAGTAATTACGGCGCCAATATCCACTTTCAGCTTGTCGGTGCGGCCAATTGACAGTTCTTTCAACGCACCCTTGAGCATGGTCAGAATGCGATCGGCAACATCTTCCTGCAAGCAGAGTACACGCAGAGCCGAACAACGCTGACCGGCACTATCGAAAGCAGAAGCAATCACGTCAAATACAACCTGCTCGGCAAGAGCGGATGAATCCACGATCATGGCGTTCTGGCCACCGGTTTCAGCAATCAGCGGAATCGGCTTGCCATTTGGCAACAGGCGCGAGGCAAGCTGTGCCTGAATGAGACGAGCAACTTCGGTCGATCCGGTAAACATTACACCACAGGTTTCTTCTGCTGCAACAAGAGCCGCACCAATGCGGCCATCGCCCGGCAGAAGCTGCAATACATCAGCAGGAATTCCGGCTTCATGCAGAATACGTACGCCCTGTGCTGCGATCAGCGGGGTTTCTTCAGCAGGCTTTGCCAGAACCGGATTGCCTGCAACAAGAGCTGCTGCAATCTGGCCTGTGAAGATCGCCAGCGGGAAATTCCACGGGCTGATACAGACAATCGGACCCAGTGGCTTATGCGCAGCGCCCAGCGTACGGCGGGTCTGTTGCGCATAATAGCGCAGGAAGTCAATGGCTTCACGCACTTCTGCAATGGCATTAGGCATGGATTTGCCGGCTTCACGCATGATGAGGCCGAGCAATTCTGCCATTTCGCGCTGCATGATGTCGCTCGCACGATCAAGACAGGCTGCGCGATCAGCAGGCGAAGTTTTGGACCAGCTTGCAACAGCCTGTTGAGCTGCCGTCATTGCGGCTGCAACATCCGCTTCTGCAATTTCTGTAACCGTACCCACAATATCTGAATGATCGCCGGGATTCAGAACCGGACGGCTTTCACCCTTGGCCTTGTTTCCCGCAATCTGCGGTTCCGCAGTCCAGACACGTGAAACACTGGCTTTGAGCGTTTCGCTCAATTCTGCCAGCTCTTCTTCATTGGAGAGGTCAAATCCTGCCGAGTTTTTACGAATGTCATAAAGGTCCTCCGGCAGGCTGATCTGGTCATGAGGTGCACCGACCACGGCCATTGAACGAACGACTTGCGCAGGATCGGCAATCAGTTCATCAACCGATACGCTCTTGTCGCCAATGCGATTGACAAAGGAAGAGTTCGCACCGTTTTCGAGCAGACGGCGGACCAGATAGGCCAGCAGCGTTTCATGCGTCCCAACGGGTGCATAAATACGGGCTGGACGACCCAGCTTCGATGGTCCGACAACTTCGTCATAAAGTGGCTCGCCCATGCCATGCAGACACTGGAATTCATAAGAGCCGGTTTTGAAGTCCGGGCCGGCCAGATGATAGATCGTGGCAAGGGTCTGCGCATTATGCGTTGCGAATTGCGGGAAAATCACGTCGCGGGCGCCAAGCAGCTTACGGGCACAAGCGATGTAGGAAACGTCGGTATGAACCTTGCGGGTGCAAACCGGGAAATCTTCCAGACCATCAACTTGCGCACGCTTGATTTCAGCATCCCAGTAGGCGCCTTTAACGAGACGAACCATGACACGACGATTATTGCGGCGAGCAAGATCAATAATAAAATCAAGCACAAACGGGCAGCGCTTGCCATAGGCCTGCACCACGAAACCAATACCTTCCCAGCCAGCAAGGTCTGGATCTTCAATCAGGCTTTGCAGAAGATCAAGCGACAACTCAAGGCGGTCAGCTTCTTCAGCATCAATATTGAGACCGATATCATACTTCTTGGAAAGCGCTGCGAGCGCCTTCACTTTTGGCAAAAGTTCGCTCATGACGCGCTCGCTCTGCGCACGCACATAACGCGGATGCAAAGCTGAAAGCTTGATTGAAATGCCGGGACCATCATAGATGCCACGACCAGCCGAAGCGCGACCGATGGCGTGGATCGCGGTCTCGTAATCCTTGTAATAACGTTCTGCATCGGCCGCAGTCGTGGCTGCTTCACCAAGCATATCGTAGGAATAACGGAAACCGCGTTCTTCAAGCGATTTTGCACGTTTTAATGCTTCATCGATGGTTTCGCCGGTGACGAACTGCTCACCCATCATGCGCATGGCCATATCCACGCCGCGGCGGATGACCGGTTCACCACAACGGGCGATCAGGCGCGTAAGCGCTGCCGAAAGACCGCTGTCATTGACGGTGTTGGTGAGCTTGCCGGTGACAACAAGACCCCAGGTTGCAGCATTGACGAACAGCGAACGACCACCGCCAACATGCGATTTCCAGTCGCCAGTGGAAATCTTGTCACGGATCAGCGCATCACGCGTTGCCATATCCGGTATACGCAGCAGAGCTTCGGCGAGGCACATCAGCGCCACACCTTCCTGACTGGACAGCGAATATTCATGCACCAGACCTTCAACGCCCGTACCCTTGTGTTTGGCACGCAGGGCTTCAATCAGTTTGCGAGCGGTCGCCTTGATCTGCCTTGTCGTTTCTTCAGGCAGGGTTGCCTGCTCTACCAGAGCTGTCACGCATGCAATTTCAGATCGGCGATAGGCGGCGGTAATTGCCTTGCGCAGAGGCGTTTGCTCGCGAATTGGGGGCGCGAAATTCTGGAAAACAGGGGTGGTGTGAGCGGATAATTTCTCAGTCATGGTGCAATGCTCGCAAAAACAGGCTCAAAGCCCAGTTCGACTATGTTCTTATATGATGGCACCCTATCATTAGTGCAAATTGCATTCTGTCTTTGTTTGGCTATTATAAAGGAAATATGATCTTATTATTAAGAGTACAAAGGGAAAAAAGAATGCGAAAGATAGATAGTGTAGACGATCTGGATCAGTTTGATCTCCGCATTCTTGAAGTGTTAAGCGATGATGGCCGCATTGCCATGACTGAATTGTCAAAAAAAGTCGGACTTTCCAAAACGCCGTGTCAGGCACGCGTTAAAAGATTGGTAGAAGAAGGCTATATTCTTGGTTTTCGCGCAGCGATTGATCCCGAAAAACTGGGTCTTGATCATATTGCTTTTACGACTGTGAAATTGTCGGATACGCGGGAAACGGCCCTCACTGCCTTCAATGTTGCTGTACGCAAGATACGTGAAGTCGAAGAATGCCACATGATCGCAAGCTCTTTCGATTATCTTTTGAAAGTACGAACACCCAGCATCCGGCGCTATCGCGAGGTGCTGGGCGAAAAAATATCGAGCCTGCCCAATGTGGCAAGTACCTCGACTTTTGTTGTGATGGAGTCAGTCAAGGACAATCGTCCGGTCAGAGTCTATCCGGGCGCTTTATAAATCTCACAAAGCTTCATTTGCCAGATAGCGCTCAAGTGTTTTGGCTGTACCATCCTGCCAGATACGTTTGAGCGCTGCTGAGAAGGCATCGATAAAAGTGGAATTGGTGGCCAATGCTCCGAAAATATCGCTCATTTCAAGCCATCTGACAGGTTCATCTCTGGCAAGGGACGCCTGTTGTACCAGACGCTCCCATAAAGGATCATTGGCTTCAATGACAGCACCGCTATCGGTCGTACCATAGCAATAACGGCACCAAAATGCCGATACCAGAGCAAGGCCAGTCACCGACTTCCCTTGTGCCAAACGATCCGAGACTGTTGGCAAAATAAACTTTGGCTGACGATTTGAACCATCAAGGCACAGGCGGCGGATTGTGTCACCGATCTTCGGATTGGCAAAACGCTTTTCGATGAGCAGGCGATAGTCATCGAGAACGGTATTTGGAACCGGCGGCACCTCAGGAATGATTTCTTCCTTGGTGAGTTTTGCCAGATATTGCCGGATCAGCGGATTTTCCATCGCTTCATGAACGAAATGGATATCGAGAAGCCCTCCCGGATAGGCAATCGCCGCATGTCCACCGTTGAGGATACGGATTTTCATCAGTTCATAAGCATCGACCTGATCGGAGAAGATGACGCCAACTTTATGCAATCGCGGACGCCCGGTCGGAAATTTGTCCTCGACCACCCACTGCTTGAAACTTTCGCAGAAGACCGGCGAAGCATCTTTAACTTCAAATTCTTTGAGCACAATTTCGCGTTCGCGTTCACCTGTCGCAGGCGTGATACGATCAACCATTGAATTCGGGAAAGCTACATTGGCTCTGATCCATTCGGCAAATTGCGGATCACTGGGTTTGGCAAGCCCCACGACAGCATCTTCAGTAACATGGCCATTACCAGGAATATTATCGCAGGACATGACCGTGAAAGGCTCAATTTCGGCTTGCTTGCGCAGTTTCAGCGCCTGCACAATAAGGCCGAAAACCGTGTTTGGCCTGTCGGGATGAACACTGTCATAAACAATATCAGGATGCGCGGGGTCAAAATTCTGGCTTGCCGGATTAATATAATAGCCGCCTTCTGTAATCGTCATGGAAACGATGCGGATATCTGGAGAAGTCAAATAGGCAAGCAGCGCCGTCCTGCCCTCTTCAGTCGAAATAGTGACATAATCAATCATCGATGCGGTGATACGTGCACTGGAATGCTCAGCCTCCTGTTCGACAACCGTCGTCAGCCAATCCTGAGTTTTCAATATATTACGCATCGCGTCATCGCCAGAACGCACACCTGCGCCAATCAGAGCCCAGTCGTGATCAAGGCCCAGACCAAACAGGTCATCGAGATAGATGGCCTGATGCGCACGATGGAAATTACCGACGCCAAAATGCACAATACCCGGTGTTAATTGCGCCGGGTCATAACCAGGCTTATCTACGTTATTAAAGCCTCTTAACGTATTTCTTGAAAGCTTGGTCATGGGCTCATTCTCCTCAATGAATTCAGACAACCCAGCCTATGACCTCCTCTTTCAACGAGCAACATCTCTTTAAAAAGATCATGGAATATCAATAAAAAATGGCGGGATTTACCCGCCATTTTCATGAATTTTATCAAGCTTAGTTTAAACCGAGAGTACCGCGCAATGTCGAAAGATCTTCCGCCAGCGTGTTGATCGCGCCAGCCATGACTTTACGGTCTTGCTCTGTCAGTTTGTCATATAATTCATAACCATCGCCCTTCTTGTACTTAACAAGAATATCATTGACGGTTTTGAAATTGGCGTCGGACTTCTTCAAAAGCTCTGGATTTTCCTTTTCGATCAATGGCCGGAAGAGTTCAACAATCTTCTGCGAACCATCAACATTGGCCTGAAAATCCCAGATGTCGGTATGGCTATAACGGTCTTCTTCACCGGAAATCTTGGTTGCGGCCACCTCTTCCATCAAAGCTGCCGCTCCACCAACTACCTTTTCAGGCGGGAAGGTCATATCCTTGATACGCTTTTGCAGCTCAACCACATCGGCATAGAGCTTGTCGGCATATTTATCGAGACCTTCAGTCGAGTTCTGATCGAAAAGACCATATTCAAGACGGTGGAAACCAGTGAAATCCTCTGATTTTTCAGCATCTTCATGGTCATCTGCACGACTGTCAATCGATGCATCGAGATCAGCGAAAAGCTCGGCAATCGGCTCGATTCTTTCATAAGAAGTGCGCGTCGATGGGTATAGCTCTTTCGCCTTTGCCAGATCGCCAGCCTTGATCGCATTGGTGAAAGCCTTGGTATCTTTGACAAGTACGTCGAGATTATCCTGAACATAGATCTTATAATCAGCAATTGGCTGAACGAGATCGAGTGGGGAAACTTCAGCCTTGGCAACGCCAAAGCCAAGGGTAAGAGCGACAGCACAAACTGACGCGAGCATTGGAAGACGATATTTCATAGTTGCCTCTCCGTTGTGATACAACTTTCACCCACGTGCATTCTGCGGCCCACTCGCCTGCAAAAGAGCACTTGCGTAAAAGTCATCCTGATTTTTCACGCCGGGTAGCGTGAAGAAATAACCGCCGCCGATTGGCTTGATATATTCTTCCAGAGGCTCGCCATCGAGACGCTTCTGAACAGTGATAAAGCCCTTTTCCAAATCGGCCTGATAAGCAATGAACAACAGTCCCATATCAAGCTGTCCTGCTTTGGTAACGCCATTGGAATAGTTGAACGGACGGCGCAAAATCAAATGTTGTTCGGCATTGGCGTCTCGCGGATTGGCCAGCCGGATATGTGAATCCATCGGCGTAATCTTGCCTTCCGGATCCTTTGAATAGTCAGGTACATCAGCTTCGGTTTTGCCATCAAAGGGCGCACCGCTATCCTTGAGACGACCAAAGATCGTCTGTTGTTCCTGTAGTGGCGTACGATCCCAACGCTCAACAAAATTACGGATCAGACGCACCGCCATATAGCTGCCATTGATCGCCCATTCCGGCTCATCCTTGCCAGGCTGTATCCAGACAATGCGATCCATCAAGGCTTTATCAGCCGCATCTGGATTGGCTGAACCATCGCGGAAACCGAGGAAATTGCGCGCACTTTCTTTGGCTTTTGGCGAGTGGGGTGGCTGAACAGGCACCGAGCCTTCCTGTTTCCAGCGGATCATGAGCAGATCTGGCATATTCTTCACAATATCGCGCAAAGCGTGGATATTGGTATCAGCAGTGTTCGAACAGAACTGAATGACCAGATCACCGTGGCAGAGATCTTTTTGCAACGCATCATTTGGAAAAGCGGTCATGCGCTGCAATTGTTTCGGCTTGTGCGGTTTCAACCCAAACCGATCATCAAACAGCGAATTACCCAGACCAACCGTAATGGTCAAATTGTCAGGCGTCACATGTGGGCCGAGAATGCCGGAATCTGATGGTGGAAATTTAGGATCAAGCGCGGGCGGTTCGCCGCCTTTCATAAGGAAGGCAGCTCTCTCAGTCAAAAGCCTGAACATGCGCTCAAGATCGGCACGGTCACGCGCAAGCACATCAAACGACGCAACAAGTCCCGCAGCCGGACGCGGAGTTACGATACCCGGCTGGTGAATGCTATAAAATGGTTGCGCTTCATTTAGCTTGTCGCTTTCAGGCGCATTGGTCACGCTTTCGGACGATAGCGTGTTGTTCGACGAGTGCGCATTGGCTGCCGGAGATGCCAAAACACCTGCAACACTTGCCGCACCCGCACCGAGCAAAAGTGCACGGCGCTCTGGCGATATCGGATTGTCTTTTACATTATCTTTTTTGAAAAATTTCTTGGTCATTAATCCACTCCAAGTTGATCGCGGAGTTTAGAAAACTGGTCAGCGAGAGCTGTCGCGCCAACTTTGATTTTTGTCTTCTCTTCAATGGAAAGCGTATCATATGCCTTGCCATGCTGTGCCGCGAGCAGCGACTTCACCGCAGACAGCTGTGCATCAACATCATCCAGTATCCCGGGATCGACTTTGACAATGATCGGGCGCAAAATGTCTGCCGTTTTCTGTGAGCCTGCAACAAGCCCTGCGAAACCCTGCAAATCGGTATGCGCATAGCGATCATCGCCCGTGTCACCGGCTGTTGATGCAAAACGATTGAGCGCTGATGCTGTGCCTGCCAATATGCGGTCAGGCGAAATACGCAGCGCACGAATACGATCTTTCAGGCCTGCGGCATCCACTACAAGCCTTGCTGCAACACGCTTAAGACCATCAAGCGACTTTTGTTCAAACAAACCATACTCAATGCGATGCAATCCACCAAATGCCGGATCCTGCTCGCGTTTTTCAAAGAAATCTGCACGTGCATTGATTGCAGTATCAAGATCGGAGAAAGATTCAGAAACGGGAGCAATACGGGCATAGGTTTCGCGTGCCGGGGCATAAGCGGCCTGTGCTGCATCAAGATTACCAGATGCGACGGCATCAGATAATGCTCCTGCCGCTTTCTGGAATTCCGCCACTTCGCTTGCAAGATAAATCTGATATTCAGCCAGTGCCCCGAGGAAAGCGGTCAATGGAAGCTTGCCTTTTTCAGCCTCGCTGCTTGCTGAAGGCGTTACAATAAGCTTGCCACGCGGGTTGGAAAGAAGCCCGCATGTAATCTGATATTCACCCGGTGAAAGCTTGGCGGAAAGCGTTTGCCTGAAACCCGGTGCAATATTCTCACGTTCTTCAAGTACCATAACGCCATCGAGAATTTCCCATTCGACCGAACGATCTGACTTGTTGAAAATCTCAAAAACGCTACGCCCGGCAGGAACTGTCAGCTCATTCGGGTCACAGCTTCTGGCATTTATAACAATCTGGATCTTATCGTCATAATCTGCATGACGCGATTTATCCGAAACCTTGGATGCATAGTAAAAAGCAGCTCCTGCTGCCAATACCAACAAAATGGCAAGCACCAACACCGCTCGCACAAGGGTGCGGGAGAATGGTGCGGCTGGCTTTGAGTCTTGCGTCTTGGTCATGAGAAATCTCTTTAATTACGCGGAACCTTTGGCAGACGCTTTTTGCGCCGGTGCGGATGATGGCATCAGGAACAGAATGAGAGCGGGCACAAGGAAGGCCAGATAAGCGACCACTTCACTGATAGTCGGCGTGGCAATATAGCCAAATATTCCAGCCAATATTGAACCGAATGTGCTATCGAGTGGAAGCACCTCACTCGTGTCGAAAACGACCGTCTGAAAGTGGTTCCAGATACCTGCTTCATGCAAGGCCATAACGGAATTTGCGAGAATTCCAGCTGCGACGATCAGGATGAAAACACCTGTCCAGCGGAAGAACCGGCGCAAATCAAGCTTAAGCCCACCGCGGTAAATAGCATAACCGACAAGTGCTGCGAGAATGACACCAAGCAAAGCACCTAATGGAGCGGCGCCACCTTCGCTTTGTTGAAAAGCTGCAAGCAGGAAAAAGACAGACTCAAGCCCTTCACGCGCCACTGCAAAAAACACCATCAGGATAAGCCCGAATCCTTTATGTGTTGGCGTTTCAAAGGCTGCGTCAATTGAGTGGTGCAATTCAGCCTTGATAGAACGCGCTGCCTTGCGCATCCAGAAAACCATGGATGTCAGCACAAAAACAGCAATCAGTCCGATAACAGCTTCAAACAGCTCCTGTGCCTTTTGCGGAAACTCAGCACTCAATAATTGCAGAACGGCACCCACAAACAGCGACAATGCAAGCGCCAGAAAAACGCCGATCCACACCACCGGCATCCACGCACTGCGCCCGGTCTGGTGTAAATAGCTTGCAATAATACCAACAATCAGCGCGGCTTCCACGCCTTCACGGAACATAATTAAAAATGGCACGAGCATTATAAAACAATCCAGTACGCTTGTAACTGCATGTGAAACATCTCCATGCAGTAACCAGAACATTGCCCGACATAATCATTTGCAGGGAATCGCTTTTGGTTTTTACCCCGTCACATACGCCCCGGATGAAACCGCCAGATGCTTTGCAGGAAATGCCATTAAGCACCTGCAGAAGATTATCAGGCCATTATCGATTACCTGTCTTTTATAACTCTATCTGTGGCACCGCAACAAAAATGAACATGAATATTACAGTAAAGTTTTAGAATTATTCTAATAATTTCATATATTTACTTGGCAATTAATAGGGATATGAAGGAAAGGCATTGTCGATAAACAACTGATTTATGTCTAATCTATGCCGCATCATATCATATTCAGAAAAAAGTCCTTAAGTTTTTGTTTTCACATATGTCTTTACGCCAAAACCGGCCCCCGCTTTGGGGAGGCAGCTATAATTTACCGAAATTTTATCGCTTTAAATCTGTCAGACAGATCAAAAATTGCAAAACAGCGACGCATTAACCGATGAACCGGTTACACATGATCGTGAAAAGTTTCACAATTTTCCGAAATGATCAAAAATTTCGTGTTTTAGGGCTTGAAGAATGGTCGCAACAGGTCCATATGACAGGTGCTTACCGCTTGCGCCTCCTCCCATTGCGCGCGGTAGGTGTTCCCCTCTGGAGGTTAGCCTTTATGGCACCTTCATAACTTGGCCGGACTTTTTAGTCCGGCTCTTTTTTTGACTAAATTTCAAAAACTTAGAGAAAAAATTTAATTGCGCCACATCATCACAGCGCTTTTATACAGGCATAGGTTTACATCGCTGAAAGCAATTCTCTGAAAACGGATTTCCTATTCAACGACGCTCTTTAAAAATAATTATTATGCAATTGCCGACAAACAAAACGGGCATATATGGACGGAAATTTTATTACGAACGGAGCGATATAGTACCGCTCCGTTCTGTTGCTTAATAAAGTCTTATCAGCCGTAAGATGCAACCGGCGGACACGAACAGATGAGATTTCTGTCCCCACCCACATTATCTACGCGGCTGACTGGCGGCCAATATTTTGCAGTCTTGTCAAAATCACCACTCAAGGCACTTCCCGGGAATACTGCCTCTTCACGCGTGTAGGGATGATTCCATTCTGATGCCAGCGTATCTCCCGCCGTGTGCGGAGCGTTGACCAGTGGATTATCATCCTTTGACCAGACACCATCGGCAACCTTTTTCGCTTCACTGGCAATGGCAATCATCGCATCGCATAGACGGTCGATTTCCGATTTCGGCTCAGACTCGGTTGGCTCGATCATCAATGTTCCGGCAACAGGCCAGGACATGGTCGGCGCATGAAAACCATAGTCGATGAGACGCTTTGCAACATCTTCCACGCTGATGCCTGCTTTGTCTTTGAGTATGCGCGTATCCACGATACATTCATGCGCCACGCGATCATGTGCACCGGTATAAAGGATCGGGTAAGCGCCCTTCAGGCGATGCGCGATGTAGTTAGCATTGAGGATTGCAGCCTCGGTTGCCTTCTTGAGACCCGCGCCCCCCATCATGCGGATATACATCCACGTAATGACCAGAATGGATGCGCTGCCAAATGGTGCGGCCGAAACCGCATGTTTGGAACCAAGATCAATATGGCCCGGCAGGTAAGGCACAAGATGCTTTGCAACACCAATCGGACCAACACCCGGACCGCCACCGCCATGCGGAATACAGAATGTCTTGTGCAGATTCATGTGGCAAACATCAGCGCCAATATCGCATGGACGCGCAAGGCCAACCAGTGCATTGAGATTTGCACCGTCGAAATAGACCTGACCGCCATTGTCATGGATGATCTCGCAGAAAGCTTTGATGCCTTCTTCAAACACGCCATAGGTCGATGGATAGGTGATCATAAACGCCGCAAGATTATCGCGATGCTTCTCAGCCTTGGCTTTCAGATCATCAATGTCGATATCGCCATCCGGGCGGCAATTGACGACCACAACACTCATGCCTGCCATCGATGCGCTGGCAGGATTGGTGCCATGTGCAGATGATGGGATCAGGCAGATATTGCGATGCCCTTGCCCACGCGCCTGATGATAATGACGAATTGCAAGAAGCCCCGCATATTCACCCTGACTGCCAGCATTGGGCTGCAATGATACACCTGCAAAGCCGGTGATTTCGCAAAGCCATGCTTCGACGTCCGAGGTCATTCTGGCATAGCCGGTCGTCTGTTCCGCAGGTGCGAATGGATGCAGATTGGCAACCGTATTCCAGCTCACCGGCATCATTTCCGCTGCCGCATTGAGTTTCATCGTGCAGGAACCAAGCGGGATCATCGCACGGTCAAGCGCCAGATCCTTATCCGCCAGACGACGCAGAAAGCGCATCATTTCAGTTTCTGAACGGTGCGAATGGAACACATCCTGTGTCAGGAAGCCTTTACCACGCCCCTTGGATGGCACAAGCAGATCATCATTGCCGACCGGCTTTGCGCCAAACAGAACGGCGAGTGCTGCAAGATCGTCTTCGGTTGAAGTTTCGTCAAAGGTAACGCCAACCCAATCCGCATCGATGACGCGGATGAGACGCCCACCCTTGTCAGCCTCATCTGCAATGGCCTGCGCCTTGCCGGAAACCTTAATTGTGACGGTATCGAACAGGCTATCGCCCGCGATTTCGATACCCGCAGCTTTGAGGCCAGTTGCAAAGCGCGACGCAAGAGTAGCGACACGTGTTGCAATAGCCTGAAGACCTGAAGGCCCATGCCATATGGCAAAGGATGCAGCCATATTGGCAAGCAGCGCCTGCGCGGTGCAGATATTGGAAGTCGCTTTGTCGCGACGGATATGCTGCTCACGCGTCTGGAGCGCCAGACGATAGGCGGCACGCCCATGTGCATCAACCGACTGACCAACGATACGGCCCGGAATAATGCGGGTCAGCGGCTCAGATACTGCGAGATATGCAGCATGTGGACCACCAAAGCCCATTGGAACGCCATAGCGCTGCATGGAACCGACAGCCATGTCAGCGCCCCATTTGGCAGGAGCTTCCAGAATGGTGAGCGCCAGCGGATCAGCCACCGCAATGACCAGAGCTCCCTTGGCTTTTGCATCGGCAATCAAGGCGGTGAAATCGCCATAGACGCCGCGGGTATCCGGCCATGGTATGATGACGGCAGCGGTGTTGTCGTCAACAGCACTTCCAGCGTCAACCTGCCAGCCAAGCGGTTCTGCGCGGGTGTTGATCACATCCACGCTCTGCGGATGCAGATCGCCTGCAAGCAAAATGCGCGAGCGCTTGTCGCGATGATGACGGATCGCGACGCCCACAGCTTCGGCAATGGCAGTAGCTTCATCCAGCAGCGATGCACAGGCAACCGGCAGACCGGTAAGCTCGGCCACAAGCGTCTGGAAGTGGAACAGAAGCTCCAGACGACCCTGACTGATTTCCGACTGGTAAGGCGTGTAAGCCGTGTACCATGCCGGGTTTTCAAACAGGTTTCGCTGGATCACTGGCGGCGTATACACACCATGATAACCCGCACCGATGAAACTCTTCTTCACCACATTGCGGCCCATGATTTCATTAAGCTCTGCAAGAGCTGCGTGCTCGCTCAAAGCGGCTGGCAGATCAAGCGCATGATTAAGGCGGATCGAGGCAGGAACGGCCTGCGTGATCAGCGTTTCCATGGAAGGAAGACCGAGCGCTGCAAGCATTGCACGCTCGTCGTCCACCCGAGGCCCGATATGACGGGCAACAAAGGGAAGAACAGTTTCCGTCATTTGTTTATCCTACAAGCTTGTCGTAACCGGCTTTATCGAGAAGCCCCGAGAGCTGGCCTTCATCGGAAAGCTTGAGCTTGAACAGCCAGCCTTCGCCTTCTGCGGCCTGATTGACAAGGGCCGGATCGCTCGACACGGCTTCGTTAACTTCAACAACTTCGCCATCGACCGGTGCATAAACATCCGAAGCGGCCTTGACCGATTCAACGACGACAACGCCTTCGCCTCTGGAAACGGTGCGACCAACTTCCGGCAGGTCTACAAATACGAGGTCGCCTAGCTGTTCCTGTGCGTGGATCGTGATGCCGACAGTGGCAATGCCACTCTCGATGCTGATCCATTCATGATCTTCGGTAAACAGGATATTGGCCATGGAAATCATCCTTTGCGATAGCGATGCGGTATGAAGGGAAGTGCCGACACATCAACGGGAACCTTGTTACCGCGGACGTCAGCGAAAATACGGGTGCCGGGGACTGCGAGGCTTGCCTCGACATAACCCATGGCAACGGGACAAGCTGCGGATGGGCCAAAGCCACCCGATGTGACTGTTCCGATCTGAAAACCGGATTCATCAAAAAGTTCTGCTCCGGCACGAACCGGCTGACGGCCTTCCGGCTTAAGGCCAACGCGCTTGGCGGTTGCACCCTTGGAAAGCGCATCCAGAACAGCTTTGGCGCCATTAAACGCTGCCTTTTCACGCACAGGCTTGCTGATTGCCCATGTGAGACCAGCAGAGACCGGATCGGTTTCCGGTGTAATATCCTGACCATGCAGGCAAAGACCGGCTTCAAGGCGCAAGCTGTCACGCGCAGCAAGGCCGATCCATTCGACACGTTCATCAGCCAGAAGCTTTGTGGCAAGTGCGCGTGCTTCATCAACAGGCAAGCCAATTTCAAAACCGTCTTCGCCAGTATAGCCCGAGCGGGTCATGAACCAGCCAGCCTTTGGCTCAAAGCCACACATGAAAGAGAGTTCTGCACCTTTAAGACCAAGATCATTAATGACGCTTTCAGCCTCCGGGCCCTGAATCGCTAGAAACACGCGATCAAGCGGATTGACGATGACGTCTTTGCCGTTTGCGGCTTCATCAAGATGCTCAATGTCGGCATCCGCATTGCCCGCATTGGCAACAACCATAAAGCGGTCTTCGCCAAGACGAGTGACGATAAGATCGTCAAGAATGCCGCCTTTGTCATTGAGGAAGAAAGTGTATTTCGACTGACCGGTTTTCAGAACCGATGGATCAAGCGGACAGGTTTGCTCAAGAAGCGCAATTGTATCCTTGCCTGAAACTTCAATCAGCTTCATATGTGAAATATCAAAAAGACCGACATGCTCACGCGTGTGAAGATGCTCCTTCATCACGCCTAGCGGATAGGTGATCGGCATATTCCAGCCAGCAAAACCGCCAAAGCGTGCGCCAGTTTTCTCATGCAGATCCTGCAATGGCAGGGTATTCAGCAAAGTATTCAATTGTGCGGTATCGCCCATAACAACTCCAGAGTCGCACGTATACAACCGCAAAATGCGGCTGCTTCGTGCCCCTCTGTCTCAAGCCTGAGAGACTCGCATAGCCATAAAGCTATACTTACACCTTCGGCGCAGGGTTTCCCCTGACTTTCCAGAGTTGCCTTCCCTGTCTGCGGTTCATTGTACCTGAGAGATTTCGGGCGATTTCCCCTTCGGCGGCCAAATGGCACTCTCCCGCAGACAGACTACGCAAAAGCATTATGCTTCGACGCTCGACATAAGTCACATAAAGGAAACCAGCCCATGAGTCATCCCGAATTATCGCCTGTAGCCGACAATTTAACGGTTTTTTACGACAAGAAATTCAACTTAAAAAATGAGCTGTCTGCCAACTATAATCATGATTGTGATTTTAAAATGGCCGAACTGCGCAAAATACATGCAATTATCGATCTTAATTGCACAGCAGCTATGCAAATCTGTCTCTCCACTTCCCGATCCTTCAAGCCTATATGCTGTGGGTAACAAAGAGATTTGATTTTTGACTAGGTGAGAGAAATGAACCTGATCCGCTCGTACAACAACTGGCGCCGTTACCGTAACACTGTAAACGAACTGAGCCGCCTGAGCCCACGCGAACTGAACGACCTCGGCATTATGCCTTCGGAAATTCCATTCGTTGCACGCAAGGCTGCCGCTCGCTAACAGCGCGCCCCACAAGGCTTCTGCCTTTGGCATGAACCGCAATGCTTGATCCATGCGGTTATAAAGTTTCAAAGTTTTCACCGGGGTATTTCCTCCTCCCATTCTCCTCGGTGATATAAAGACCGAAATTCCTCCTCCCATTTCGGTCTTCCCCTAAATGGCACCCGTCGCTCCTCCCGCGCCGGGTGCTATTTTTTTGTGCAATCGGTCCGGACATAAGCAAGCTATTTAGCTGCTACAACCTCAATTTCGACTTTAAATTCTTCGCGCGTAAAACCGGAAACAATCATCAGCGTCGAAGCCGGTGCAGGCTGCGGAAACAAGCGGTCGCGCACGTCCATATAAGCACGCATATGAGCGCGATCCGTTACATAGGCGTTGATACGCACAACATTGGAAAGATCCATTGCGCCATCACGCAGGATACGACGGATATTATCAAAGCAAAGTGCAGCCTGTTCGCCTGCATCTTCGGGCACCGAACCGTCTGGTGCGATACCAAGCTGACCAGAGCAGAACACGAGTTCAGTGCCAGCGCTTATCTTCACGCCATGGCTATAGGCAGCAAAGGGAGCTGCCATATCGTCAGGCAGCAGATGTTTTAAAACCGTCATTTTATATCCTCAGACTTTCGGCGCAGCTGCGAGCAATTCCTTGAAACGTATACTGCCTGCTGCAATATCGTCTTCACTCGGGCTGATACCAGCCGCAAGCAACCGGCGTGCCATCATATGATCAGCCGGACGATTGATAGAGTCGACCGCCACCAGTTTATCACCTGCAAAATGAAAAACAGAAAAAGCATTGTCTTCTGGATTGCCAGACAGAATATGGCGGTCGGCATCAAAGGATAGTCCGGCGGTCTGCAACTTCATGTCACCCTGATCCGACCAGAACCATGCGACATCACGAAACGGCGTAGCCCGACCAACGATTGAGCGTGCAACATGCCTGGCCTGATCGGTGGCATTCTGCACCGATTCCAGTCGCACCCGACGACCTGCATGAAAATGATCATAACTCACGCAATCACCAATCGCATAGATATGCTCACTTGATGCACGCATATGCGCGTCCACCACAATGCCGTTATCAACAACAAGCCCGGCTTCAAGAGCCAGCTCCACATTCGGAACAGCACCTGTACCAAGCACCACCATATCAGCCGGGAAAACTGTGCCATTGGCCGTTCTCACCCCTGCAACGCGACCGTTTTCTCCTTCAATGGATTCAACTCCCACATTTGTGAGAAGCGTAATTCCTGCCGCGCGGCTACGTGTTTCAACATGTGTAGAAATATGGGTTGCAACCGAACGGCCCAGAACACGGGGTGCAGCTTCAATCAGGACGGTTTTCTTGCCAAGCGCAACAGCACTATGCGCCATTTCAAGACCAATAAAACCACCGCCAATAATCACCACATTTTCAACATCTGGCATCATTTTAGCAATGCGCCGCGCATCATCAAGGCGGCGCAGCGTGACAACGCCATCAAGATCAACGCCCGCCAGATCGGGGATTCGTGCACGGGCACCGGTTGCAAAAACCAGTTCCGACCACTGCAGCTTTTTGCCATCATCAAGCATGACGGTCTTGTTATCAGGCGAAACATGTTCAACGCTGTGGCCAAAAACTATCTCAATATTATTATCGCGATAGGCGCTTTCCGGGCGCAGAACGAGAATGCCGGCTTCCGGCGCTTTCAGGTAGGATTTGGAAAGCGGCGGCTTGTGATAGGGAATATCCTTCTCATCATTGATGAGGATGATTTCACCTGCATAGCCTTCTTGTCTCAAACTGATTGCCGCTTGCGAACCGGCATGACCAGCACCGATAATAATACATCTGTTGTCCATAGGACCTCCGGAAATTTCCGCGCATCATAAACATGAGGCAGGCTGTCGCGTGGCGAATTCGTCACGGATTCACATCTTATTTACACGCATCGTCAATTTTTCAAACATTTAGTTTGACCAATCGGTCAGATTGACTAGTAAAAAGCTTTGCCGCCTCCCAACGAATTAGGAGCCACCACCTTGAAAAGATATTGGTCTGAATACACGAGCGAAGCGTTTTCCCGCCTCGAGCGTGATAAGATCGTGGCGGTTCTGCCCGTCGGCGCAATTGAACAGCATGGTCCCCATCTGCCTCTTGCAGTCGATGCTGCAATCGTGGACGGCATGGTCAAAGAGACTATCTCTCGTCTGCCAGAGGAGAGCCATGCGCTTTTTCTGCCGACTCAGGCCATCGGCAAGAGCAATGAGCACAGCCTTTATCCCGGCACACTGACATTTAGCGCCGAGACACTCATTCGCATGTGGTGTGAAATCGGCGCCTGCGTTGCAGCATCTGGCGTGCGCAAAATGGCACTTTTGAACAGTCATGGCGGTCAGATCACCATTATGGATATTGTCGCTCGCGAATTGCGTATCAAGCACAATATGATGGTCTTCAGTGTCAACTGGTTTGGCCTTGGTATGCCACAAGGCGTTTATAGCGATCACGAGCTTAAGCACGGCATCCATGCAGGCGATATGGAAACATCTGTCATGCTCGAATTCCACCCTGATCTGGTGGACATGTCAAAAGCGCAGAACTTTCATACACTGACTGAAACGCTTGCCTCTGATTACAAGCATTTGTCGCTGAGTGGGGGTGCAAAACCCGCTTGGCAGGTGCAGGACATCAATAGTTACGGTGCAGCAGGCGATGCATCGATTGCTACTGCCGAAAAGGGCCGCAAGACCATCGACTTTGCTGCGCAACGGCTGGTCGAAGTGCTGGCCGAGATCGAACGCGTGCCGCTCTCGTGGCTTGATAACCAACCCGCCTGGTAAGGACGATGAGCGTGGCCCCCAACTCGCAACCCCAATCTTCCCTGATCAATATTGACGGCGTCTACAAGCAATATGGCACGGGCGTTATTGCAGTCAGCGATATGTCGCTCAAGATTGAACAAGGTCAGTTCGTAAGCTTTCTCGGCCCATCAGGCTGTGGCAAGAGTACGGCTTTGCGGATGATCGCAGGCCTTGAATCCATCTCCGCAGGCAATATTCGTGTCAATGGCCACATGCCGGGAAAGGGTCCCGCCGGGGCGCAGGACATCGGCTTTGTGTTTCAGGAGCCAACACTTATGCCGTGGGCCAGCGTGTTTGACAATGTTTATCTGCCGCTGCGCCTTTCCGGTATTTCCCGCAAGCAAGCCACGCCGCGCGTCGAAGAAGTGCTCACACAGGTTGGTTTGTCGCGTTTTGCCAATGCCTATCCGCGTGAGCTTTCCGGCGGCATGAAAATGCGCGTTTCGATTGCCCGTGCACTGGTCACACGCCCTCGCCTTCTGTTGATGGATGAGCCATTTGCAGCGCTTGATGAAATGACGCGCTTCAAACTCAACAATGATGTGCTGCGGCTCTGGCAGGAACACGGCCTCACCGTGATCTTTGTCACGCATAGCGTTTATGAATCTGTCTATCTCTCCAACCGCGTTATCGTCATGGCCGCCCGGCCCGGTCGGGTAGTCGCGGATATTGGGATTGAAGGTCGTTATCCACGCGCTGAAAATTATCGTGCGACGGATGCTTATGCAAAAGACTGTGCCCGGGTTTCCGATGCGCTTACCGCAACGCTTTCGTCGCAAGACATTGATCATTGAAGGTGGGAAAATGAGCCAGATGCAAAATGAGCTGCCCATTCTGAATTCTGAACAACACCGCCTTGCCCGCAGAGAGCGCAATCTGCGTATCATTATGCCAACGCTGGCGATCATTATCGCTCTTGGTATCTGGGAAGGCCTGGTGCGCTATTATAATGTGCCGCATTACCTGATCCCAGCCCCCTCGCTCATCGGTGAAACGCTGATAAAAGACGGCCCGTCGCTGATGAAATCGATGGGGTTCACAATCAAGCTCACGCTGATTTCGCTGCTCTGTGCGATTGTCGGCGGCGTTTTGCTTGGTATGATCTTCGCGCTGTCACGACCGGTCGAAATGGCTTTCTTTCCATTTGCCGTCATTTTGCAGGTGACGCCGGTCATTGCCATTGCACCGCTGATCCTGATCTATGTGCGTGATACGTTTTCAGCGCTGCTGATCTGCGCATGGATTGTGGCTTTCTTCCCGATCCTGTCAAACACGGTGATCGGGCTGCGCAGTGCGGATCATAATCTGCGTGACCTTTTCAAGCTTTACCGCGCTTCGCCATGGCAACGCCTGCGCTATCTGCTTGCTCCAAGTGCCCTGCCTTATTTTATGGCAGCATTGAAGATCGCAGGTGGTCTTTCGCTGATCGGTGCTGTGGTGGCAGAATTTGTTGCAGGCAGTGCTGGCCAAAGCACAGGCCTTGCCTCACGCATTCTGGAATCGAGCTTTCGCAACGAAATCCCACGCATGTTTGCAGCCCTTTTCCTCGTTTCGCTGCTCGGCATTGTGATTTTTCTGATCACAAGTTGGCTATCGCGCCTTGTATTGGGGCGCTGGCATGAAAGCGAGATTCGTCGTGAAAGATAAGATTGTGAAGGCTGATAGACTCCAAGGCGTCGCCATTGCTGGCATGAGCAGTCATTATGACATTGGCATTGATGGCGGACGCATTGTGTCATTCACAAATTCGCAAACAACAGATGGTGGCTTTATCACCCCACTTTTCGCCGATGTGCATGTGCATCTCGACAAGACATTCACCATTGACCGCATTGCTAAGCGTGGCAGCGCCAAAGTTGAATGTCTGTTCGATGCCATTGATCTGATGAACATCGACCGTGAAAGCTGGAGCGCCGACGACATTCGCACACGTGCCACCGGTGGCTTGACAGCTGCCTATGCTCAAGGCGTTGGCGCCATGCGAACCCATGTCGACTGGACAATGCCAGAAATACCGACCGCATGGCCAATTCTGGTTGAATTGCGCGAGGAATGGAAAGACCGCATCGATCTCGAGCTTGCGGCTCTTATCCATGGCGATATTGTGCCTGATGCAGGTGCAGCCATTGCCGAAAGAGTAGCAAAAGACAATGGTGTTCTCGGCGCCTTCTTCTATCGTAATGCTGATCTTGAAACCAAGATCGAAGACATGTTTCGCCTCGCAGTCAAACATGATCTCAAGCTCGACTTTCATGTCGATGAAGGACTTGAACACGAGGCCGATGGTTTCTCGCTGATTGTTGCAGTAACCAAGCGTCATAATATGGCAGGCCGTGTTCTTTGCGGTCATGCCTGTTCGCTTTCGCTGCGTTCACCCGAAGAACTGGAACGCATTCTCACTGCCGCAGCTGATGCAGGAACTGCACTTGTATCGCTGCCGACATCCAATCTTTATCTGCAAAACAGGCTTGGCGGAAAATCGCCCCGTCTTCGCGGTATAGCACCGCTTAAAGAAGCGCGTCTGGCTGGTATGGACACCATGCTTGGCTCCGATAATGTGCGCGACGCCTTCTACCCCTATGGCGATTACGATCCGCTTTCGGTTCTACGCCTCGCAGCCCCGGTCTGCCACCTTGAGCCGGATGAATGGCTCGACAGTATCACCACCCTGCCCGCCCGTTTCATTGGAAGCAACCGCGTAAAGGAACTGTCGGCAGGTGGGGCTGCGAATTTTATCTGGCATGACGCCACAGACATTAACGACCTTATCAGCCGTCCGCAGGCGCGCCGCGTCATCTGGCGCGATGGCAAACCAGTTTAATCGGAGAACCCCATGAATTCTGCCGCACCACAGCGCATCTATGACTGGGCCGCATTTCGCGCCGAAATAGAAGGCATCCGCATTTATGACGACCCCAAACAGGTTGAACTGCGCTCCCGCGACTATTTCTGGTACAGCCCGATCCTGACGGAGGATATCGGTCATTATCTTGGCGATCTGGTTGTCATTCCAAAAGATCAGGATGAAGTGCGCCGCATAGCCGCCGCTGCCGCAAGGCTTCGCATTCCGATCACTGTTCGCGGTGGCGGCACTGGAAATTATGGCCAGTGCGTTCCGCTCGAAGGCGGCATTATTCTCGATATGACCAAGATCGACCGCATTATCGCAATCGAACCGGGCAAGGTTCGCGTTGAAGGTGGCGCACGTATTTCACGCCTCGACGATGCCGTGCGTGAAACCGGTCAGGAACTGCTGATGTATCCGTCCACCCGTCGTATCGCCACCATTGGCGGATTTTTCTCAGGCGGCTCTGGCGGCATTGGCTCACTGCGCCACGGTATGTTGCGTGACGATGGCAATGTCTATTCGGTCAAGGTTCTGACCGTTGAGGCCGAGCCAAAAATTATCGAACTCAAAGGTTCTGATATTCATAAGGTTCAGCATGCTTATGGTACAAATGGTATCATTCTTGAACTTGAAATCGGCCTCACAAAAGCGACAGAATGGGTACATACTGCTGCATTATTCGATAGTTACGAAGCAACGTTAAAATTCTGCCTTAAGGCGCTCGAAGAAAAACTTGACTGCTATCTTCTGACCACGGTTGATCGTCGCTTTGCACGCTTTTACACAAAGTTTGGTGATCTTTTCCCATCTGACAAGGACGCCGTTTTTGCAATGATTGCTCCCGATGAGGTAGCACGTTTCGAGCAACTTACCGCTGAATTTGGCGGCAAGGTCTCCTTCTCGATGACACTGGATGCGCTTCACAAAGCCGGTCTTCAGCCTGCATATGAATGTGGCTGGAATCACACCACGTTGCAGGCGCTGAAAGCAGAGCCGGGCTGGACCTATTTGCAGGTTGCCTATCCGCGACCATTCGACATCGATGTGGTGACACGTCAGATCGAACGCTATGGCGACAAGCAATATATGCATCATGAAATGGCGCGTCTTGAAGGTGAAGTCCAGATTTTCGCCCTGCCGCTTGTACGCTTTGAAGGCCGAGATGAAATGTATCGCCTGATCGAAGAGCTGGAACAGGTAGACGGCTGTGACATCTACGATCCTCACGCCTACACTATTGAAGATGGCGGCATGAAGGAGATCGACAGCGTGCAGATCGAATTCAAAAAACAGGCCGATCCTTATGGTCTGCTCAATCCCGGTAAAACGCGCGGCTGGACAGCCGACATGGTAGCAAAAGACTAACTAAGGGGAACTAAAATGAAAAAGACACTCGTTACAGCACTCGCTGCTCTCTCCATGGGCCTTTCCGCACAGGTGGCCTATGCGCTTGATAAGGTAACACTTGGCACCAACTGGCTGGCGCAGGCTGGTCACGGCGGCTTCTATCAGGCTGTTGCTGATGGCACTTATGAAAAATACGGCCTTGATGTGAATATCGAAATGGGTGGACCGCAAGTCAACAACCGTCCAATGCTTGCCGCCGGTCGTCTCGACTTTCTGCTGACTGGCAATCTGCTTTTGTCTTTCAACAATGTCGCCAATGGCGTCCCAACGACCGTTGTCGCGGCTTTCTATCAGAAAGACCCACAGGCATTAATGGCGCATAAAGGCGAATACAAGGATTTCAAAGAGCTTGCCAATGCACAGACCATTCTGATTTCCAAGGACGGCCAGTTCTCATTCTGGCCTTGGCTGGTCAAGGATTTTGGCTTCAAGGACGAACAGCTTCGTCCTTATGGCTATAGTCTTGCGCAGTTCCTGAGCGACAAGAAGACCGTACAGCAAGCCTATGCCACTGCCGAGCCTATCTATGCCGAGAAAGAAGGTGCAGAGGTGACAACCTTCCTTCTCGCTGATCAGGGTTATAACACCTATGCCAACACCATTGAGACACGCCAGCAGCTCATTGAAGAAAACCCGGATCTCGTGCAGCGTTTTGTAACGGCCTCTATCGAAGGCTGGAACAATTTCCTCTATGGCGACAACAGCAAAGCTTATGAGCTGATCCTCAAAGACAATGCAGATATGAGCAAGGAAACGCTCGATGCTGAACTTGCACGTCTTAAGGATCTCAAGCTTATCGACGGCGGTGACACGCTGGAAAAAGGCATTGGAGCCATTGATATGAACCGGGTAAAAGAGTTTTACGAACTGGCTCGCAAATCCGGTATCGTCAGCGGTGATGAGCTGGACATGACCAAGGTTGCCACCGACGCTTTTGTTAACAAGGGCGCGGGTCTCGACATCAAGAAGCAATTGGGCCAATAAGCTCCTGAATTACAGCATGCCGAATGGATTACTGACATTCGTCACGCTGTAATTCCTTGTTTTCATGACATGCTTAGATAGCGGCTGGTACATATGACAATAGAAGACCAGAATGACGATAATGAGCTGACCGGCCGGGACAGGGTTCTTGACCGCAGGCGTCGCATTCAAGGTGCTATTCGCACAGCCGCTATCGATGAATTTGCAGAAAAGGGACTGGTGGGTGCATCCACGCAAGGGATTGCCCAGCGTGCAGGTCTGACCAAACCTCAGCTCCATTATTACATTTCCAGCAAAGAAGAGCTCTATGAGGATATCCTAATCTTCATCCTTGATGAATGGGAAGATATTTTTCTCGGTGTTAGCAATGAGGAAGACCCGGCAACACTGATCCGGCAATATATTCGCGCCAAACTCAAATATAGCCAGAAGAATCCGAAAGCCTCGCGGCTATTCACGACCGAGATTGCCAATGGGGCGCCATTTCTCAGCCGTCACTGGAAGAAACATGTTTCTGCAACCCATAATGCAGTGAAGCTCATCCAGTCATGGGTGGATGATGGTCGCATCAAACCTGTCGATCCATTGCTGTTTCAAATGCACATCTGGGCCGTCACCCAACATTATGCTGATTTTGAAACACAGGTCCGCAGCATGATGTCGCTCAGTAAAGACGAGCCGCTGGATCTTGAACGCATTGAAAAAGAAGTAGCTACTCTGTTTCTACGCGCGTGCGGACTTGAGTAAACACTGCAAAATATGACAGCTTGCTCAGCCCAGATAAAAAACACCATAATTCCATTTACAGATATCAAAATAAAGTTGCATAAAAAAATAATTGTACGCTAAAGTTGCTATAGCGCTTTTGGGATAATGTTTAGTTATTGCTAATCAGCATCGACCCTCAGCAGTGAGGCGATGCATTAGGGTCAGGACTCATTAATTTGACGGGAATGGTGTGAGGCTATCCGTTCGGATTTGATAAGAAAAGGCGAAGGAAATGTGGTTCATTTTCAAGCCTTTTCGACGAAGTAGGCGGGCGGATGGGCCACATCCTTCGGACATCGAAATGACGTGACGATCTGCTGCGTCGAGCCGCTCAACCGGGGGAACCACCCCGGTCCTCATGTCTCTTCTTGCAGATCTTGTCATTTCAGATGCCATTCTCATAAAATTAATGGGTCCTGACCCTAAGGAGCAGGTTCTTGGGGAGGAGCCTGCTCCTTTTATATTCTGCAAGCATGAAAAAACCCCAGCAAACGCCGGGGTTTTCTCATATTTGTGATGCTCTGCTTATTCAGCAAGCCATTCCTTAATCCGCTCCGGGTGATCGGCAATATATTTGTCGACAGCCTTCTCATAAGACGTTTCCTGAGCATTGAACATTGCAGTTTCAAGCTCATCAATTGGAATGCTCATTTTGGCAAGCAGTGCTGCGGCCTTAGGATTGTCTTCCTTGAAACCCTTGCGCGTAATTGCATCCACATGCTCTGCGCCGCCCAAGGCACCTTCTGGATCAGCAATATAGCGAAGCTTGTATTTGCCGAACATCCAGTGCGGGCTCCAGGAAGTTGCTACAAACCATCCATCAGAACGCGTTGCACGATCAACTGTCGTTAACATCGCAGCTTCACTGGATACATTGAGCTTGTAATCCAACCCATATTTCTTGATCGCCTCTTCTGAAAGACGGGTCAGACCTGCGCCCGGATCAATACCCTGAATTTCACCTTTCAGCTTTTCACGAATTTCCGGCTTTTTCAGATCTTCAATTGAGCTGATTTCACTTTCAGGAATGTAATCTGGAACAATCCAGCCCAGTTTGGCGCCTTCATAAAGAGGTCCAAGGTTTTCGACTTTGTCTTCAACCCGCTTATAATAATCTGCGTGCGTTTCCGGCAACCATGCCATCAACATCGCATCAACATCACCACGGCTCACACCCTGATAAAGCGGTGCCACATCGGTCTGTATCAGCTCAACCTTCTGACCGAGATTGTCTTCGATCAGTTTGGCGGCAAGTTTTGTAACGAACTCAGCATCAGACCATGGAGCCCAGCCGATTTTCACCGTTTGATTATCCTGCGCGAAAGCTGATCCAACAGCCATACCACCTGCAACAACTGCTGCAAGACTTAACTTTGTCAGTTTACCTAACATAACTTCTCCTTTGATTTGAAAGAGTTCCCGTTATTTTTATGCCTGTTGATTACGAAGTGAGGCTGACGATTGTTCACCATCGGTCTTTTTTATGAGTGACAGCCTCTTGAAAAAGCCCAGCACCCCGCCTGAATTTCCTTTGCCGAAACTCTGTGTGATACGGTCAAGAATGACCGCCAGAATGACCACAGCAAGACCGCCTTCAAAGCCCTTGCCGACGTCCAGACGCTGAATGCCTGTCAGAACCGTATTGCCAAGGCCGCCTGCTCCGATCATCGAGGCGATAACCACCATTGAAAGCGACAGCATGATTGTCTGGTTCATGCCTGCCATGATTGATGGCATTGCATTGGGGAGCTGTACCTTGAAGAGCAATTGTCTGGATGTGCAACCGAATGCGAGACCAGCTTCAACGAATTCTGCATCTACCTGGCGAATACCGAGATTGGTCAGACGCACTACTGGTGGCATAGCGAAAATCACGGTTGCAATCGTACCCGGCACAGCGCCAAGACCGAAAAACATAGCAGCCGGAATAAGATACACGAATGCAGGCATTGTCTGCATGAGATCAAGAACCGGGCGAATAACGGATGCAACCGCATCACTGCGGGCCATTGCTATGCCAAGAGGAATACCGATTACAACCGCAATGATGGTGGAAGCCAGAACAAGTGAAAGGCTTTCCATCGTGCCGCTCCACAGCCCCATATGAATTATCAGGGCAAGGGCAAGAACAGCAAAGACTGCAAACTTCCAGCTTACACGCCATAAGGCCAGAAGTGTAAGAATTGCAACGCCACCATAGGGCGGAATAGCAAGAAGCGTGTTCTGAATGCTGTCTGTTACAAAGCCGATTGTAGCTGCGATAATGTCGAGTGCGGGGGTAAAATGATCGAGAATATAGTTGACGACTACATCTGCCCCACCGCCGATACTAAAATTAAAATCCATGGTTTACCGTCCATTTCAGATCGAGTTACCTATGGCTGGACTTATATGGTCCGTGACGGGATCAACCCCGAAGCCTGAGAGAAATAAGGCGCACAGATCAACCTGCGCGGCCAAGCGTTTCAAGCAATGCCGATTTACTGATTGCACCAAGATAACGATTATTCCTGTCGGTGACAGGAACAGGCCAGGGACTTTCCGCCACGCGCATCAGAAGTCCCGAAAGCGGTGCATCAGCCTGAATTGCCGCTGCCCCATCAAACTGATCATTTTCAGCCTTGAAACTGCCGTTACTGAGAGCATCGCGCGTAACTATACCGCGATAAATACGGTCCGCACCCAGCAACACGCCATAAGGCACTCCACTTGCATCAAGACGTTCAAGCGCAGAAGACAATTGCGTCGGATCAATAGTGATCAACTCGTCTTCGCGCACCACATCAGCTGCTTTGAAAACCCTTGAAACATTAACATTGCTGAAGAATGAGCGCACATAGTCATTCGCAGGTGCAGAAACGATTTCGTTTGGCGTACCCACCTGAACGACCTTGCCGTGCTGCATGATGCAGATACGATCACCAATCCGCATGGCTTCATCAAGATCATGACTGACGAAAATAACCGTGCGGCTGTGTTCAGCTTGCAGGCGTTTGAGTTCATCCTGCATCTCGGTGCGGATCAACGGGTCAAGTGCTGAAAAAGCTTCATCCATCAGTAGAATGGTCGGCTCGCTCGCCAGTGCTCTTGCAAGACCAACACGCTGCTTCATACCACCGGACAATTGGTCAGGCATCGAATGCGCATAAGGCTCAAGGCCGACCGCTGCAAGGGCTTTCAACGCATTCTCATGTCGTTCAGCCTCGCCTATTCCGGCCACTTCAAGGCCAAAAGCTGCATTGTTGAGCACAGAACGATTGGGAAGCAGTGCAAAGGACTGGAAGACCATGCTCATATCGCGGCGGCGAAGGTCAATCAGCTCGCGCTTGGACATTTTTACAATGTCACGACCATCAACCTCGATGGAACCGGAAGTTGGTTCTATCAGCCTATTAAGCAGGCGCAATAGTGTGGATTTACCTGAACCTGAGAGGCCCATAATTACGAATACTTCACCTTCTTTAATATCGAAGGTCGCGTTGTCCACACCGATTGTGGCCCCATGATCGCTGTGAATTTCAGCCTTTGATCTACCTGCAAGCAATTCTTGCATTGCAAGTTTCGGATCATCGCCAAAGACTTTAAACACGCTGTTTAAGCTTATTTTTGTCTTAGCTGGCGACTTCATACTTTCGTCCTTGTATAAAATACCATGCATTATGTTTAACCCCACTGTGCTGGTGGGTTTAATCTCCTTTTTATCATTTTTATTTCTTCATTCTTGCGCGAATTAGACATGCGCAACTTGCAGGCAATATGATGCCCGCAAAGAATGATTATCGAATGGTGTGATCTATTTATATAGGCCATTTCCAGACATGTCCACCCACAGTCACGGATTCATCCAAGCGCAGCTCATCCCCTTGATTGTTTTTGATGCGAGTGCGCGGCGAAATATAACGGTTGATGGATGTTATTTCGTATCTGGTTCATCACGCCAACCTGTGAAGAATAGTAGTCCTATGCAAGGCCGATATACGAACGGACTGCGACAAATATGCAATTAGCTGCGACATCAGACAAAATAGTATTATTAGAATATAGCTTTGCTTAATTTCAGTAAAATTGTATGATTATACTTATATCTGAACTATCCGGCCAGAGCTGAAAAGCGGCCACAGATCAGCTGCTTCATTCCTCAAAAAAGCAAATATATTCAAGATAATTTTCAGCTCTCAACCATATATCTGATGAAGCGGATAATCCGCCAATCAGGGTCGGCACAATGGTAAAAAATAAAGTGCCTTCCAGCCCGGTCGAGCGTAATTCTCACTGGTTTTTACAAAAATACCAATAAAATTTGGGGAGCTGTCCGCAGCATTGACGCTTATATCAATGTTCATATGCGCAGAAGATTCGGTATGTTTCATTGCTGCACTGGCTGGCATTTGTCAGTCATACCATAGCCATGGAGTTGCATCGCCATCTTATCAAAGGGCGGTTGCTTGGTGCCTTAAAGTAGAAAGGTGCGGATTTTTCCGCACCTTTCTTTCAATCAGATCGGCGCTCTAAATATTAGTTTTAACGCGCATCTTTGTCCGAAAACCGTTTCAAACTTTTCGAGATGCGCTCTAATTTGCCAGAAATGTTGAGATAAACGGCACATAAGTTACCAGAGCCAGCAGGATGAACAGCCCCAGATACATGCTGAATGCCTGACGGGTGAAATCTGCAACCCGCACTTTGGCAATATTACAGACCATCAGCATCACTGTACCAACCGGCGGGGTCAAGGTACCGATCGAAAGATTAATGATAACGATGATACCAAAATGCACCGGATCAATACCGAGAGCCTTGACTGTAGGCATCAGCAGCGGCACCAGAACGATCATCAGCGCCGTGCCTTCAATCAGCGCACCAAGGATTAAAAGGATCACATTGACGGCCAGCAGGAATGCATAGGGGTTACTGGTGAAAGACGAAATCAGCTGCATCAGCGACTGACCGGCCTGCTCCAGCGAAAACACCCATGCAAGTGCCGATGATGCCATGATGACGAGCATGACGGAAGCTGTGGATTTAGCGGTTTCGATCAGTGAATCCACCACATGCGACACGCGCATCTCGCGATAAATCACAAAACCGATAATCAGAACCAGCGTAACAGCAACCGCACCGGCTTCCGTCGGTGTGAAGATGTTCATTCGTATACCGCCGATAATCGCAAAAAGCAGCAGAACGGCAGGCCAGGCAGACGCAAGTGTCGATGCAACTTCAGCGCCGCTCATGCGCTTTTCACGGCTGGGTTTGTAACCGCGTTTTACCGAAGTGATATAGGCTGCTATCATCAAAATGACAGCGCCAAGAATGCCCGGCACGACACCAGCCATGAACATCTTGCCAATGGATACATCAGCGATAAGGCCATAGATAATAAGTGCAATACCCGGAGGAATGATCGGCGTGATCAGCGATCCTGCTGCGGTCACTGCACAGGAAAACGCCTTGTCATAGCCACGTTTGACCATTTCCGGCACCATCATGCGGGTCAGCATGGCGCTATCGGCAAGGTTTGAAGCACTCACACCACCCATCAGGGTAGACACCATGATATTGGTCAGTGCCATGCCCCCACGCATACGCCCCACCAGAATATCCGCAACCTTGATCAGTCGCTCCGCAATACCCGTATGCGACATCACTGTACCGAGCATTATGAAAAATGGAATAGCGAGAAGCGACGTATTCTGTGCCGGACTGATAAAGCGCTGCACAGCAATCGCTATCGGCATCTGATTGAAGAAGATGAAATATGTAAAGACGGCAATCAGAATGGCAACGTAAAGGCGCATGTTAAGCGCGATCAGTGCCAGCATAATAAGAACGATAGTTGTCAGATTCATGCCTTGCCTCCTGCGAAAACGGTGCGCAAGGACTTGAAAGCACCCGAAAACATGTAAACAGCGATAATCACGAAGCCAACGGGAACTGCAATATCGATCCAGAAATAGGAAACCCGAAGCACATCGGTAACTTTAAACTGTGCTGCAACCGAGAGCTTGTATCCTGCATAGGATACATAGAGCAGAAACAGCCCCGACAAAATCGAGATAATTGCATTTACGACATCACGAACCTTTTCCGAGAGAAGGTCTACCAGCATTGGAATAGCGAGGTGCTGATTGCTGCGTTCGGCAGCCACACTCCCCAGCATGACAATCCAGATCATCAGCAGACCGGCCATTTCCTCGGTCCATTGCAGAGGCTGATTCAACCAGTAGCGCATGACGACCGCAACGTTAAACATTACGAGCAGAATTAAAAGCGGTGCTGCGGCCAGCCACTCAATCAGTTTTTCAAAGTATTTCATCGGAATAATTCCATGACCGTACCATGTCGCAGCAAAAGCTGCGACATGGCCATGCCCAAACAGGGAGAGTTTAGTTTTTCAGCTCAGCCTGAATCTTTTCATAAAGACCAGGCGACCATTCCGGGAACTGCGTATAGACCTTTTCAGCCAAAGCTTTGAAAGGAGCACGGTCGACTTCAATCACCTCGACACCGGCTTCTTTCATCTTTTCGATCATTTCGTTGTCTTTTTCGATCGTGAGCTTCTGGCTGTAAAGACCGGCATCATAGGCGGTCTCATGGATCAGCTTGAGCTGTTCTTCCGGTAGTGTTGAAAAGAAAGCTTCACCACCAACGATCAGAGCCACATTGGTCAGATAGCCGACCTTGCTCAGATATTTGGCTTCTTCCTGGAATTTCTGGCCATAAAGGACCGAAATCGGGTTTTCAACGCCATCGATCACGCCCTGTGCAAGAGCCGGGAAGGTTTCACCCAACGGCATCGGGGTCGGTGTTGCCCCCATGGCTTCAAACGTCTTGATCTGCATAACGTTGTTCGGCACGCGGATCTTCATACCCTTGAGATCTTCAGGTGTATGGATCGGCTTCTTGGAAATGATCTGGCGGATACCATAAAGATAGTTCGGCATTACAATATGAATGCCCTTCTTCTTAAGTTCTTCGCTCTTTTCCTTGAACCATGGACCGTCATAAACCTTGAAAAGCTGTGCGGGATCATCGCTCAGGAACGGGCCATAAAGAACACCCAGATCGGGGTCATATTCAGCCAGAAAGCCAACGTCGGAAATAGTTACGACATTCAATCCCATCATCGCCTGCTCGGTCACATCCTTCTTGGAACCGAGCTGCGAGCTTGGATAAAGTTCAAGCGTGATTTCGCCATTGCTTCGCTTGGCAAGATCGTCTTTCCAGTAATGCATAACCTCATCAAAAGGTTCGCCCGGATTGTTTTCATAGGCAACCTTAATTGACACATTGGCTGCATAAGCTGCCATGCTGCCTGCCAGCAGCATGCTTGCGGCGATCATGCCGGTTACAAACTTTTTCATGTCAGTCCTCCCTTAGGGTTCTTACAAGTGGCCAATGGGCCGGTTTCCTCCACAAAATTCCTGCGCCCGTCCTTCTCGGGCGCAGAAACTTGTTTCGATTCAATTGCGTTCAATAATGATCTTCAGAACGTTGCGATCTCCATCCCAATAGGGCAGCGCCTGCTCCGCTTGTTCAAATGGAAACACCTTTGAAATAAGCAGGTCAGCATCGTCTCCAAGCTTTTCAAGATGCGCAATCACAGCTTCAAAATCGGTAAGTGTCGCGTTGCGCGAACCCATAATGTCAAGTTCCTTGAGATTAAAGAACTGGGTCTGATAGGTTACAGGCGACTTGGAATAGCCCACATAGACGACGCGCCCTGCAAAACCGGCAAGATCGACAGCCTGGGTAAAGGTAATCGGCAGGCCGACCGCTTCAAACGCAATATCAACACCGTCATCATTGGTGAGTTCCTGCACTTTCGCAACAACATCTTCCCCACCCGGCAAAACATGTATTGCACCAAGTTTTATCGCCAGTTCACGCTTTTCGGCACTTGGATCAATGGCGATCACTTTCGCTCCACGCGCCACAGCACCGATCAGCACACCCATGCCGATCATGCCGCAACCAAGAACTGCAACCGTATCACCAGCCTGAACGCGACCGCGTTCAACTGCATGAAAACCAACCGAAAGCGGCTCGACCAATGCGAGATGACGCGGTGCAAGCGTATCATTCAAAATAAGTTTTTCGGCAGGCAGAACGATCTGCTCCGCCAGCCCCCCATTCTGCTGGACGCCGAGCGTTTTGTTATAACGACAGGCATTCAGACGACCCTTGCGGCATGACGAGCACTGGCCGCAATTGGTATAAGGCAGCACGATAACGCGCTTTCCCTTGGCATAGGCTGCACTTACGCCCTCGCCCGCCTCAAGGATTTCGCCGCCAATTTCATGGCCTGGAATGCGTGGCAGTTCCACAAGCGGGTTAAGTCCCTTGAACGTATTCAGATCGCTGCCGCAAAGTCCTACATGTTTCACACTTACCCGGACATGACCGGGCAAGAGGGGTGCTTCGGGAATATCAGCAAAACGGGTTACGTTTTCGCTCTCGATACGCAGAGCTTTGACCATCGGAAATTCCTGTCATTCTTTATTGCATGAAGCAGATCAGGTAACAGCACCAACCTGCCAGGGTACGAATTCATTGTCGCCATAGTCATAGATTTCACTCAGCGTTTTCTGACCGGAGGCGACTGCGATAATGTGTTCAAAAATACGCGTGCCGGACTCTTCGATGGTTTCATCGCCGGTAACAATGCCACCGCAATTGAAGTCCATATCTTCCTTCATGTGTTCATACATTTCGGAATTGGTCGCGATCTTGATGCAAGGCGCCGGCTTGAAGCCCGAAACCGAACCCCGCCCTGTGGTAAAGCAGATCACGTTACAACCGCCCGCCACCTGTCCGGTCACGGCAACCGGATCATAGCCCGGCGTATCCATGAAGGTGAAACCCTGTTCAGTTACGGTTTCAGCAAATTCATAAACGGCCTTGAGAGGCATGGAGCCGCCCTTGGCAACAGCACCCAGCGACTTTTCAAGAATAGTGGTCAGACCACCAAGCTTGTTTCCGTGCGATGGATTGTTGTTCAGCTCGTCACCATTGCGAGCCGTGTAATCGCGCCACCAGTCGATACGCTGGAGAAGCTTTTCCGCAACCGCAGGCGTAACCGCACGGCGTGTGAGCAGATGTTCCGCACCATAAATTTCCGGCGTTTCTGCCAAAACGGTGGTGCCGCCATTGCGCACGATCAGATCAGACGCATAGCCCAGAGCAGGGTTTGCAGAAATGCCGGAATATCCATCCGAGCCACCGCATTCCAATGCCAGTTTCAGCTTTGACAAAGGCTGCGGCGTGCGCCTGGCAGCATTTACCAGCGGCAGCATTTCCTTGATCTCGGCAATCGCATGATCAATGGTCTTGCGCGTGCCGCCTTGCTGCTGGATCGTCATGGTGCGCAGGCGCGCACTTTCTTCCATGCGATAATGTTCCATGATCGGCGCAATCTGGTTGGTCTCGCAACCAAGGCCAATCAGCAAAATACCACCAAAATTCGGGTGTTTTGCATAGCCCTGAATGGTGCGCGTCAGCAGGCGATAACCTTCCGATTTGGTGTTAAGCGCACAGCCGCTTCCATGGGTGAGGGCTACCACGCCATCAACATTATCAAAGCCATCCAGACCGCCCATACGGTTGAAATAATCCGCAATGTAACGAGAGACGGTTGCTGAGCAATTTACCGATGAAATGACACCGATATAATTGCGCGTACCGGCACCGCCAAAACCGCGGTCATAGCCCATGAAATGGCGGCGCTCTGCTTCAGGCAGCATGCCGCGTTCTTCAATATCGACCGAAAACTGATGTTCATGTTCAGACGGCAGCATTGCAAGATTGTGCAAATGCACATGCTCGCCTACCGCAATATCCTGCGTTGCAACGCCAATCACCTGGCCATATTTATGCACTTCCCTGCCTTGCGGGATGGCATGTAACGCGACTTTATGGCCGCGCCCTATCAGATTGCGTGCGATCACATCACCAAAGCCAATCGGATCGCCTGCGCGAACCGATATACGCGCAACCGCCACATCATCGGACGGATGTAAAAGGATTACCGGCGTCACAGCCGAGACAGCTTTGTCGTTCATAATTCTGACCTCATTCCCAAGATCGCAACAGCGATGATTACCAACCCTATTCCCGAGGTTCGTTTTCCATCCACCGCTGCTTCGATGTATCCAGATGCGTTCGCATTGCTGCCTGCGCCAGAAGCGGATCCCGCGCTTCGAGTGCAGCATAAATCTTTTCATGCTCGGCCAAAGCCAGCGCCCATGTTTCGACATTCTCGTAACGGGTGCGCATTTGAGCGGTCAGCGGACTGTGCCGCTCGTCAAACAGATCACGAACAATGCGTGAAATAACTGAATTGCCTGATTCTGCAGCAATGATCAGATGAAACTGGCGATCCAGTTCAATCGGCTTGCGCTCAGCTTCAATCTGTAAACACATCGCATCGAGATTGCCACGCAAACGCTCCAGCGTTTCCGCGGTAATCTGGCTGCAAGCCATGATCACTGCACTGCCTTCAACAAGCGAGCGTGCCTGCATGATTTCCACCGGGCTTTCACCAATGGACCCGCCCTGCGCTGGAATCCGCGTTTCCTCTGAAGCAACATAAATACCGGACCCCATGCGTATTTCGACATTTCCCGCAATTTCAAGCGCTATAAGCGCTTCACGCAAGGAAGGTCGCGACACACCAAGTTGCTGCGCAAGTTCACGCTCGGCGGGAAGTCTGCTTCCAGCTGGAAAATATTCTTCACGGATCAGTTGCCGGACCCGGTCAGCAATTTGTTGGTAAAGTCTCCGCGGTTCCGCGGAGTTAATATGCTCGCTCATGCTCTCTCCCAAATTGGCCTTACCATATTTTGAAGCCGCAAAAAGTGCAATATTACTTAAACACATGTAATTATTACATATTGGCATTCATGTCAGTTTTGTCGCACCATGCTTTCGATTGTTTACAAAGAGTGGCTTGACCAATTTTATCCGCTAACGTAGCTATTTCCTGACAATTCAGGGAGGAATGAATGACCATCCAGCCATCGATTCTACAGTTTGGAACGAGCCGTTTCCTGCTCGGACATGCCGATTTTTTCATCTCACAAGCCCTTGAAAAACAAGAAGCGATAGGGACAATTGCCATTGTCCAGACGACAGATAATCCAGAAAGCTCGCGCCGTATCAAGGCTCTCAACAGTGGTGACGGCTATCCGGTTATCATTCGGGGACTGGCCGATGGCAAGGTTATTGACCAGACATATCAGTCCAGAAGCGTAAGTAGCGCTTATTCAGCTCATAGCGACTGGCAGACAATCCGCACTCTTGCCACACAGGTTCAGGTGATCCTGTCCAATACGGGAGACAAAGGTTTCGCGCTTGATGCTGCAGACGATGTATCCCTGTTAAGCGAAACAGATCGTCTGCCAAAAAGCTTTCCTGCCAAATTGCTTGTGCTGCTGCATCATCGCTGGCAGATCAATCCCGACGCATCCCTGTCGATTTTCCCCTGTGAGCTGATCTCACGCAATGGTGACAAACTACGTTCGATTATACTTGATCTTGCTGAAAGCTGGAGCTTGCCAAAAGCTTTCACACAATGGATTGACAGCACATGTGTCTTTGCCAACAGCCTTGTTGACCGCATTGTATCAGAGCCTGTCGACCCGGTTGGCGCCATTGCTGAACCCTATGCAATTTGGGCCATTGAACAGGCAGAAGGACTAACCCTGCCCTGCACACATCCTGATATTGTGGTAACGGACAATCTCGCCCTTTATGAGCATCTCAAGCTCTATCTGCTTAATCTCGGACATAGTTTCATTGCTGAACAATGGTTGACCGGCAATCGTCCAAAGGACGAAATTGTGCTGGAAGCCATGCAGGATGAAACGATCAGCAAGGAACTTGAGGCGCTCTGGCGTGAAGAAGTTCTTCCGGTTTTTGCCGCCGATGGTCTGGGCGAACAGGCGGAAGCCTATGTTGTTAGCGTACGCGAACGCTTTCTCAATCCATATCTCAAGCACCGCATATCCGATATTGCTTCAAACCATGCGGAAAAGAAACAGCGCCGTTTTATACCTGTCATTGCTCGTGCGAAGGAACTCGGCCTCGATCTGAAACAGCCTCGCCTGAGAGCGGCTGTCGGCTGATCCAGTCATTCAGCTCTATCTCGGCACGCTCCAGCGCACTGTAATTCAAAAGCTTACGCAAAAGCGCAACCGTCACAGCGCGGGCACGGAGGTTGAAACGCCCCTCCTCCGGCTCGCCTTTTTCCTGATAAACTCCAAGCTTTTCATAGAGTTGCTGCAATCTGTTCTGAACACTTCTAAGCGACAGGTTGCGACGGCGTGCAATCACACGATCCGTCAGGCCCAGGGCTATATCAATCAGGATTTCATATTCGCTTTCGCTAAAACCGCTTGTGTGGCCAAGGCTTTTTTGCTGCAATCCACGCACTTCGCGATCGATCACGCATTGCGCCTCGACAAAAATACTGCGCAATGCCAGCCGCAATTTATCATCTGAAGCCGATTTCAATACATAGCCATAAGCAGCGCCTTCCGGCACAATACGCGAGACACCACGTACATAGGCTTCATCCGCATAATTCGACCAGAACAAAATCCGGGTTTCAGGATTTTCCTTCCAGATGGTGCGTGCGGCTTCAATACCATTACGCCCACTCATTTGCAGATCCATTACGATATGCGCAGCACGATGCATTCGTGCAAGCTTCTCACCGCTTGAACCATTATCCGCTTCCATCACATCCACGCATTCCGGCAATGCGGCGCGGATTGCTTCACCCAGATAGGTGCGATGCAACGGATCATCTTCTACGATCAAAACCTGCATCTTACCCTCCATTTGCTTCAGATATTGCCGGTGGCAAATGAATGCTCACACATGTACCGCTGCCCTCCGCATTTTTTCTGATAGAAAAATTTGCCGAAATGAGACGTGAGCGCGTGCGCATATTATCAATGCCGTGCCCTATGCGCTGCACCTGCCGTTCCATGCCAATACCATCATCCATGATCTCAACCAGAAGACGTCCGCCCTTATCACGCAGACGAACGCGGAGTTCTCCGGCCATAGCATGTCTTATCGCATTGTTGATAGCTTCCTGCACAATGCGGAAAAGAGACGTCGCAACCGTCTCTTCAAGACTTTCCATCATGCCATTGCTCTGGTCATCCAGAAACCACTTAATAACAGCACCACTTTCACGGATCGAACGGTCAAGATGGTTCTCCGTTGCCTGCGCAAAACCAAACAGCTGAAGCACAGAAGGTTTTGCTTCTTCAATGATTTGGCGCAGATCCTGCATACAGTGCTGCAAGCCACGAAACAACGGTTCAAGCTGTTCACCGGAGAGGTCGGGCGAACGTGTCAGCCGCTCGACATGACGCGCTAATCGCGTAAGATCAGCGAGCGTCTGATCATGCAAATCCATGCCGATTCGATGCCGTTCAATCTCCAGAGCCTCCGTGAGTTTAAGGGCGCCAAAACGCAAACCTTCTTCACGCGCCCGCGCTTCCGTCTCGACAATCGCCGAACGTTTTGCCTGTTCTGCTGCACGGATTGCAAAAAAATATGGCGTCAGAAGATCTGCAATTGATTGCGCATTTTCCACATCGCGCATCGAATAGCTGCCCGTTTGTAAACTTGAGCAACTCAGTGCACCGATAATATCACCCTGGGCTTTCAATGGCACATGCAAACGGGCTTTGAGGTCATGCTTGATGATCGGTGTCGAAAAAGCGCCATCAAAATGAAAGCGCGGATCAATACGGGCATCATCCGTAAGCAGATATTCAACCTCACCGGACAGAAGCGTGCGAATTGGGCTTCCCGACAACAACGCTGGCGAGTTCCCGCTCCAGGCTGTGTCTATCCCGTTTTCATAGGCAATATGAAACTTGCCATCAATCATCTTGATACAAACATCAAGGTGGTCATAAGGCAGGATATAATTAATCTCGGCAGCGACTGCCTGAATAATGGAATCAAAATCGAGCTGTCCTGCCAGCAATCTGGAAATATTCAGATATCGATCAAGCAGATGCGCAGGCGATAGTTCCATCAAACAGCTCTCCTCCCAAATAAAGATTGCTTCGGTCTTATAATAAGCTGCTTTTCTATCGGTTCGTCTTGCGGGTTTCCGCAATCATAATGCAAGAACCCGCAAGATGATTGCTTTGATCAGCCTTCACAGTGCAGCACATTTATTTCATTCTTGCTTCACCAGAAAAGAGCTCGCAAGACAACAGAAAATGTCATTGGTGAGCTGGTGCTGTTGAGGAGCAGCGGTGCGGGAGGCTTCGCGCCATTTTACAAGTTCAAACGATCTGCATCGTTTTCAGACGCTGTAGAACGAATTTTTACAACCGGGAGGAATAAAATGAAGCTTGGGAAAATTCTTTTGGCGTCTGCTGCATTGGCCGCTCTTATGGCGAGCGGCAGCGCATTTGCCGATACATCATCAAAAAAGATCGCTTTCTCCAATAATTATGCCGGCAATTCATGGCGTCAGGCCATGCTGCAAAGCTGGGACAAGGTGACAAAGGAAGCCGTCAATACAGGCATAGTTTCAGCCGCTGATGCTTTCACCACGGCTGAAAATCAGGCTACGGAACAAGCCGCACAAATTCAGAACATGATCCTTCAGGGATATGATGCCATCGTCATCAATGCCGCATCGCCAACAGCGCTTAACGGTGCCGTCAAGGAAGCCTGTGATGCTGGCATTACAGTTGTTTCTTTCGATGGTATTGTGACGGAACCTTGCGCATGGCGCATTGCGGTTGACTTCAAGGCTATTGGTGAAGGCCAGATCGATTATCTTGCAAAACGCTTGCCGGAAGGCGGAAACCTGCTTGAAATTCGCGGACTTGCAGGCGTTTCCGTTGATGATGAAATACATGCTGGCATAGAAGAAGGTGTAAAGAAGCATCCAAAGTTCAAGATCGTTGGTTCTGTCCATGGCGATTGGGCTGCGGATGTTGCGCAACGCGCTGTCGCCGGTGTTTTACCAAGTCTGCCGAAAATTGATGCCGTCGTAACACAAGGCGGTGACGGATATGGTGCAGCACAGGCTTTTGCCGCTGCAAAGCGTGAAACGCCAATCATCATCATGGGCAACCGTGAAGACGAATTGCAGTGGTGGAAACAGCAAAAAGATGCCAATGGTTACGAAACCATGTCGGTTTCGATTGCTCCAGGTGTTTCAACACTTGCTTTCTGGGTCGCACAGCAGATTCTTGACGGCAAGGAAGTCAAGAAAGACCTCGTCGTTCCCTTCCTGAGCATCACGCAGGACACGCTCGACAAGGAACTGGGCAACACGCAGAAGGGCGGCGTCGCGAATGTCGAATATTCGCTGGAAGATGCTCAAAAGGTCATTGCTGACGCAAAATAGAACCTTCTTTCCAAAGGGCAGACAGGGAATGTCTGCCCTCCCTTATCTCCAATACAGTTCGGATGCATGTCTCATTCAATCGACAAAAGCGAGGTTGTCGCCGCACGCAATATTCGCGTGCAGTTCGGTGCAGTAAAAGCATTGGATGGCGCTGAACTCGTAATCCATGAAGGTGAATGTGTGGGGCTTGTCGGCCATAATGGCGCAGGCAAATCCACCATCGTCAATGTCATAAATGGTGGGCTTTCTCCGCATGAGGGCACTCTCTCCTATCATGGCGAAACCGGCCATGGTGTAGCCACTGCACGCAAACATGGCATACGCTGCGTCTTTCAGGAATTATCGCTTTTTCCCAATCTGACAATTGCCGAAAATGTCCGCATCATGCAACGCGACCTGACAGGTGCGAACTGGCGCGGCAAAGCTGTTGATCTCATTGCCAGAAAGCTCAACGAAATTTTCCCCGGCCATAAAATTGATTGTGCTGCAACGGTCGATGAACTTTCGATTGCCGAGCGGCAAATGGTGGAAATCGCAATTAACTTCACAGCACCCGGATCATCACCCAGGCTTGTCATACTTGATGAACCCACTTCATCGCTTGATGCTGGCATCGCCGCCCAGCTGATGACTTATGTCCGCAGCTTCGTCAGCACTGGTGGCTCGGTTATTCTCATATCACATATGCTCGGAGAAATTCTTTCGACCTCTGACCGTATTGTCGTCATGAAAGACGGCAAGGTTGTCGCCAATCGTGAAGCTGGCGAATTCACAAACCGCAGCCTTGTCGAGGCGATGGGCAGCGTTGAACGTGAAAAAACCGCTCGTCGTATTGCAACAACCGATACAACAAGCCAGCCTGTTCTGCGTGCACAAAAACGCCCCAACGACATCAAGCCGTTTCAGGCTTTCAAAGGCGAAGTTATAGGTCTTGCAGGCCTTGCCGGTCATGGCCAGACAAAAATGCTGCTTGATCTCTATTATGCTCGACGGCCAAACTGGTTGCCGGCACGCAATTGCGAGATTGCTTTCGTAGCGGGTGATCGCAGCTTGAACGGTACATTTCCACTCTGGAGTATTCTGCACAATCTCACCATCAGCTCGCTTGATCGCCTTTCATCGTTAAAACTTGTCGATCAGACGCAGGAAGATCAGCTTGGCAATCAATGGAAAGACAAAATCCAGATCCGTACACCGGATATGGGCAATCGCATATTATCGCTTTCCGGTGGCAATCAGCAAAAAGTTCTTTTCGCCCGTGCACTTGCCACGAGTGCAGGCTCTATCCTGATGGATGACCCCATGCGCGGTGTTGATGTCGGCACCAAACAGGAAGTCTATGAAATCCTGCGCAATGAAGCTGAAAAAGGCCGAACCTTTGTCTGGTACTCTACCGAAATGGACGAGATAGAATTGTGTGATCGCGTCTATGTCTTCCGGGACGGTGCAATCGTGACAGAACTTATCGGCGACGAAATTACGGAAAAAAACGTGCTTGCTGCATCCTTTGAGGGAGGACACGAATAATGCGTCTTTCCGCTTCATCTCTTCGCCTGCTCACGCCGGTTTTCTCGCTTGTGCTGCTATTGGCTGCAGTTTTCTACATGCAACCGCGTGCGATGAGCTATACCGGCCTCAACCTGTTGTTCAATCTGGCAGTGCCGATTGCGCTCGCAACCATCGCACAGATGCTCATCATGGCAGTCAACGACCTTGACCTGTCGATGGGAACGTTCGTGAGTTTTGTGGTCTGTGTTGCCGCAACCTATCTCAATACCGATCCCGTGATCGGTGTTCTGATCCTTGCGGCCGCAATCGCAACCTATGCAGCACTGGGGGCCATTATCCACCTGCGCAATCTGCCTTCCATTGTCGTGACACTTGGTATGAGCTTTGTCTGGGGTGGACTGGCTGTTTTGCTTTTACCATCTCCTGGTGGTCAGGCACCTGACTGGGCACGGTGGATTATGACAACGAAGCCCCCCTTTGTGCCTATGGCCATTGTCGCAAGCATACTGATTGCCATCGTGACACATTTCATCGTCATGCGCACAACCTTTGGTGTTTTGATGCGTGGTGCCGGTGGCAATAACCGTTCGATCGAACGTGCAGGCTGGTCTATCACTGCCATCCGCGCCGGAACTTACGCACTTGCCGCTTTCTTTGCTATTCTTGCCGGTATCGCCCTTGTAGGTCTTACAACTTCGGCAGATGCCAATATCGCGCTGCGTTATACCCTGCTTTCAATTGCCGGTGTTATTTTGGGCGGCGGCGAATTCGTAGGCGGACGCATTTCACCCATAGGTGCCGTCATTGGCGCATTGACACTCACACTTGCAGGTTCATTTCTTTCCTTCATGCGCATTTCTCCCGATTGGCAGATTGGTGCACAGGGGGGAATCCTCATTCTGGTTCTTGCGCTACGCCTCTTCCTCAATCGCCTCGACCGTCAGGGGAAAAAGCAATGAACGCGGTTACACTTCTCACAAATCGTCCTTGGATATGGTCATTTATTGCAACCATAGCTGTCTGGATCATAACCATATTATTTACCGGCGGAAGCGGCGCTGCAGGACTGTCTCATGCTGCCTTCACCTTCGCATCCTTCTCGGTGATCGTTGGTCTGGGGCAGATGTTTGTAATCACACTCGGCCCCGGGAATATCGATCTCTCCGTGCCTGCAACCATGACCCTTGCTGCAACACTGGCACTCAAATTGATGGACTCGCACGACAGCATGGTGCTGGCGGGGCTTGCAGTGGCGCTCTTTATTGGTCTTGGCATTGGCATTTGCAATTATGCGCTGATCAAACTGCTGCGTATTCCGCCCATTATAGCCACCCTGTCGATGAGCTTCCTGATCCAGTCAACGGCTATATGGAGCAATCGCGGCTTACGCGTAAAGCCTCCTGAAGTGCTGGCGCAATTCACCACTTCGTCCATCTATGGCATTCCCAATGTAGCAATCGTGGCGCTGCTTCTGTCGGTCCTGGGCTGGGTTCTTCTCAAGAAAAGCATTTATGGCCGCTGGATTTCAGCAATCGGGCAAAACCCGTTCGCGGCCCGTATGGCAGGTGTTCCGGTTGATGGTACACGCTTCATCACCTATCTGCTCTGTGCGGTTCTGGCTTCGCTCTGTGGTTTCCTGCTGGCCTGCTTCTCAGGCGGTGCTGCACTCAATATGGGGACTGAATATCTTCTTATGTCGATTGCAGTCGTCATTATCGGCGGCACAGCTGTTGCGGGTGGCGATTCCAATATCCCTGGTATTTGGGGTGCAGCGCTCTTCATGTTTCTTATAGTTTCAATGCTCAACACCTATGGTTTTGGCGCCGGTGTGCGTCTGGTCCTGACAGGGCTTACCATCATTGCGGTTATTTTCCTTGCCAGCAGCCGCAGGCCTGAGCGTTAAACAGCATTCCCCGGAGTAATTTCCTTGTCGCAAAATCCTTCTATTTACGAAATTCATGATAACCGTTTCAAACAGATGATCGTGCCGAGCGCCAGTCTTGACGAACTTTACAGCGATTGTCGCTGGGCTGAGGGGCCAATCTGGTTCGGAGATATGAACTGCCTGCTATGGAGCGATATACCCAATCAACGTATTTTGCGCTGGCTGCCGGACAGTGGTGTTTCCACCTTCCGCCAACCTTCCAACTTCGCCAATGGCAATACGCGCGACCGTGAAGGACGGCTTGTCTCCTGTGAACATGGCGGTCGTCGTGTCACCCGCACGGAAGTCGATGGCAGCATAACCGTCATTGCAGACAGCTATCAGGGCAAAAAACTCAACGCGCCGAATGATGTTATTGTGCGTTCTGATGGCAGCATCTGGTTTACCGACCCGACCTACGGCATTATGGCAGATTATGAAGGCTATAAGGCAGAACCCGAGCAGCCAACCCGCAATGTCTATCGTTTTGACCCTGAAAGTAACGAGCTAACGGCTGTTATAACAGACTTTGAACAGCCCAACGGACTGGCCTTTTCGCCGGATGAAACCAGACTTTTTGTGGCTGACAGTGCCTATAGTCATGATGAAACAGCGCCCCGTCATATCCGTGTTTTTGATGTTGCAGACAATGGAAAACGTGTCACCGGCGGCAAGGTGTTTTGCACAATTGACAATGGTTTGCCGGATGGCTTTCGCCTCGACACCGCGGGCAATCTGTGGTCCAGCGCGGGCGATGGCGTACATTGCTTCTCGCCAGAAGGCGAATTGCTCGGCAAAATCAGAACACCACAGACTGTCGCAAACATTACCTTTGGCGGGCCACGCCGTAACCGGCTTTTTATAGCGGCGACCAAATCATTATATGCGATCTATCTCACAGTAACCGGTGCTCAGCATCCATAAATTAACGGCGACCTGTCAAATGTCAGGCCGCCGCTCAATATACTTACAATATTTATTTTTAATATAACATTCGCCACATACTTGTTTATGGACCTGCCTTTGCAGAAACAAGTATGCCAATTATTTATACTTCATCCAAAGTGAACCATAGCGGACCCACAAATCCGTTATGGTTCTTACATTCAATCTCTAGAATAACTGCACAATCAAAATATGATTATTTCAGTTATTCTAGTGACATTCTCTCAATGAAGAGAATGCTCGCCTGAATGCAACATGGTGTCGTATAATCAAACTGTCAACAAAATGGAAACAGATTGTTAACACCGGCGCTCACAATATCGTGATAATCCTAAGTAAAAAACACATATTTTGTGTTTTTCACAGATATATCTGCACCATATATGAGTATAATCTTATAAATACTCACTATTTATTGCTATTAACTTGAGTAAATATTTCTTCAAATCGTACCTTTGCTCGCGGAGGGAACTTTACATTCATGTAACTCTTGGGAAGTTCTGCTTCGCCGACCTTGATCATCATCACCATACCCATGCCATAATGCGGCGAACACTTGATGCCGTAAAAACCTGGCTGATCAAAAGTCACTTCAATTTCTTCATTGATCTTTCCTTTAAAGCCCGGATTTCCTTCAGGAACCATGCCATCAATGGTCGCTGCATTATGACTTTTGTTGGTCGCGATAAACTTTACTTTGTCACCCGGAGCTACTTTCAAAAAGTCAGGCTCAAATACCATTGAACCTTTTTCACCCCTGTTCATCATTTTAACTTCAAAAGTCTCTGCAAGCGCTGGTAATGCAGAAAAAACCAGAATTGCTGCTGCAAAGAAAAGCCGTTTACTCATTTTCATACCAATCATATTTATGCGCATTGTTCAGGGTCAGAGTATTTCCGGATTAAGATGAATCGCTAGAAATTCTCCAATTAATTTCACATGTAACTTGTTCTGGGGGCCGGTTCCAAGCTTTCGCAATGAGACCTGATACTAGTGTGGTGGATTTGAAGTTCCTATCATTTGTCTTGCATTCCCGTTTAGGAACTTCAAGTCCGTAAACCACACTAGATTCAATAGTTTACTAGTATGGCTTTGGACCCGAAATTCGTTTAGTTAATTGCAATACAGTGATACGAATTTCGGGTCCGCCATACTAGCAGGTGCATGATAGCGAATATGGCAACCGTTCAAGCCATATTCTTCCACATCAACCTCGACACCAAAGACACGGCTGATACAGTCTGCTTGCAGCACATCGCGCGGCGTACCCAGTGCTACAAGGCGACCTTTGTTCATGACACCTATGCGATCACAGAACATGGCCGCATGATTAAGATCATGGAGTGCCGCAACCACTGTCAGTTTTTGGCGGCTTACAAGATCAAGCAACCCGATTTGATGGCCAATGTCGAGATGATTTGTCGGCTCGTCGAGAAGCAGGATTTCAGGTTCCTGTGCAAGTGCACGCGCAATATGGACACGCTGGCGTTCCCCGCCTGAAAGCGTATGCCATAAACGATCCGCAAGATGCGTCATATCCACATTGCGTAAAGCACGATCGACAATCTCATCATCTTCCTGCGACCAGGGTGAAAGAGCGCCAAGATAGGGAGTTCGACCAAGTTCCACTGCCTGCCGGGCAGTAATTCGATCAGTGGTTCCGGCCTGCTGTTCGACAAGCGCCAGTTTACGGGCAATCTCCCGGCGCTTGAGTTCACTGATCGACCTACCGTTCAGCCTCACTTCGCCGGAGCGACTATGACGCACACCTGAAAGAAGCGACAGAAAACTTGTCTTGCCTGACCCGTTTGGCCCGATCAAACCAAGAAATTCACCCGCTTTTACATCCAGCGATATATTATGCAGAATTTCGACACCACTGGTCGACCAGCTTACATTATGCGCTGAAAGCATCATGTTTTTGCCCTTCTCTGCCCGAGCAGGAATGCAAAGGCTGGAGCGCCGAACAGTGCAGTAATAACCCCGATAGGCAAGACTTGCCCCGGAATAATAATTCTGGAAATAATATCGGCAATAATCATGAAAATTGCTCCGATCAATGCGGCCACCGGCAACATTCGGCCATGTCTTACGCCCGCCACCATGCGGGCTGCGTGCGGAATTACCAAGCCAATAAAGCCAATGGATCCAACGATGGAAACCATCACCGCAGTCATCATCGCACTGACACCAATCAACACGACATAGACACGACGCACAGGAATACCAAGCGATGCAGCCGATTCAGAACCGAAGGTAAAAGCATCAAGAGCGCGTGCATGCCAGAGGCAGATGGCAAGCCCGATAAGACACGCAGGAAGCGCAAGCATCACATCCGGCCAGCGCACACCGGACAAATTGCCCAGAAGCCAGAACATGATCCCCCTCGCCTGCTCGGCATTTGCAGCTTTGGTCACGATGAATGAGGTCAGCGCATTGAATAGCTGCGAACCTGCAATGCCGGCAAGAATGATCGTGCCATTGCCGCGCCCTGCCCTCAGTGCCAGCAGGGAAACAAGCACAAAGGCAACAATTGCCCCCATGAATGCGCCTACTGACAATGATAACATACCGGCACCAATACCGAGAATTGCAACACCAACAGCCCCTGTGGACGCGCCTGCCGAAATACCAAGAATATAAGGGTCGGCAAGAGGGTTTCGCAGCAGCGATTGCAAGATCACGCCCGACATGGCAAGAGCCGCACCGCAGCAGGCAGCCACCACTGCGCGGCTGAGACGATAGCTCCAGACGATACCCTCATCGATAGGCTCAATCGAATAACCGGCATTCCACATGCGATTGGCAATGGTTTTTGCTACCACGTCAAAAGGAATGGCGGTTTCCCCGATGGCAGCGCCCAGCCACAATGAGCCCAGCAACAAGGCAAGCGCCAGGGCTGTAAAAAACAGCCTGCCACTTGTCCTTCTGGATGGCTTGCCAGCAACCATGGCTGAGCGTGTTGTCACTTGCCCAGGCCTGAAGCTGCAATGGCGTCTGCCAGCGTCTCGATACCTTCAATGGTACGGATGGTCGGGTTCATCGCCTGTGCATCCATATCAAAGACATAGCCGTCTTTCACAGCAGGCATGAGGCTTGCAACCGGATCGGTCTTCAAAAACTCACGTTTTACCGCCACATCATCTGCCGGAAACCGGCGACGATCCATTGCACCGGCAACTATAATCGTCGGATTAGCCTTGGCAATGGTTTCCCAACCAACAGTCGGCCACTCTTCCTCGCTATCGATGATATTGTTGATACCGAGCGTTTTCAGAATATAGGCCGGAGCACCATTCTTGCCTGCAACATAGGGATCAATGTCCAGTTCCGCACTGGAGAACCAAACGACAGCCGAAAGCTTGCCATCCGCAGATGCAATCTTGTTGCGTGCCGCTTCTTCACGTGCTTTCAGCTCAGCAACAACCTTTACACCACGATCCTGCACATTGAAAATCTGTGCCAGTTCATCAATTTCCTGATAGACCTGATCCATGCTGAAAGCGTCGTGGCGAACACCATCACCACCATCCGAATTGTCTTTACCAATGCAATCAGCCGGTGAAGTATAGACAGGGACACCAAGCTCTTCAAACTGCTCGGCCTTTGCTACGACACCCTCTGGCCCGATCTGCCACTGAAACTGGTTGGCAATCAGGTCTGGTTTTTCTGCCAGAATGCTTTCAAAGCTCGGATCATTATCGGCAAGGCGTTTCACCTTGGCATTGGCTTCTTCATAACCTTTCAGAACAGGACCAACCCACAAGGCTGTGCCGACCATTTTATCGCCTAAGCCAAGCAGATACATAATCTCTGCACTGCTTTGTCCGACCGCTACCGCACGTTCCGGTGCATGTTTAAACGTCACATCACGCGCACAATTTTTAAGCGTAAGCGGATATTGCGTTTCAGCTGCCTGCACAGCATAACCAGTTGTGAAAAGGGTTACAGCGCCAAAGATTGCGCCAAACGGCAATTTGCCGATGAGTTTCATTTGAATCCCCGAAATGATGTGAGAAAAGCCGTATCAAACGGCGGAAGTGATCCGGCGCGTGAAGAGAACGGACATATCCGGGGATATGAATGACAAAGAAAAGCAACGTCTGAGGACGTTAAAAGCTGTCATAACCAACTCCTGCTCCGGGCATCCCCGCCCGTGACAATGGACTACGTTAGACGGCAGGTCTCCTGGCTTACGAATATCCGCTGTTCATCTGCCTTCCCGAACTTTGACAAGCTCAGTGACATGACGTTTCAACGTCACAAGGATGAACGGCAATCCGCTTACAGTTGCGGGGGCAGCCACGGTCTCAGTCCCTTTTGGGTCGTCCTCACCGTGTTCCCTATTAATCCCCTTCGCTCTCGGTTGGGGAACCGTCGTAACACCATTACGTTCTGACTTTCCATGCGTCAAGCGATAGCCGGGATTTATTAGAAGCGGTTAGATTCACTGTAGACTTTTTACGAATATAGCCAATCAAGTAAAACGAGCAGTTTATCAAGGTAGGCGCTTGTCGTAAATTTGATTAAGATGAAAACTGGACTTTCCCTAAAAGCGTTGGGACTGAAATTCTAACCTTTGACAGGATTGGCTCTGCTACCTCTATCCGGAAGCATTTCGCCGCCTCACATGTAACCTACAGAAGTCCACGCATGGGTAAGTCACCGGTGACCGCTTCAAGCAAGACTTGGCGTTGGCGGCCTTTCGACGAGCCATACCCATCCGCATACTGTCGATGATCGGCAAAGATAATTGCTATGACAGTGCAAGGTAGGAACTGACTTCAAGACTATTCAATCTGAGCTGATTTGGCGAACAGTGTTCAAAACAAGGGTCCACGCCAAAAACGCCATTGGACAATATATCGACGCCTTCTATAATCCAAATAGAAGGCACTCATCTTTGCGCCACAAATGCCCAATCAAGTTGAAACGGCAAGCCATAACCAGTGCCAAATCCCTCTACTTGGTCAGGAATAGCTCAATAACTCTACTTTCTCACAAATTTGAACTTCCAGCAAACCCAATATAGTTTAAAATCATATATTATCTGCGAATAACCCTTTTACAAGACTCGGAAATCCTTTTAGACTTCTTTCAACGATTAACATTCGTATAAACTCTTTATTAAACACTAGGATAGATCCAAATTCAAAAAGAAACGGAATGTAACTTCTATACTTCTTATAATACTCTTTGATAAGCCTTCTGTTTCTGATCGCATAATATCTGGAAATATTACTAGAGTCATTCAGATGCCTCAAACCCAGACTTACCTGCCTCTGCTTCCTTACTTTTTGAAGGCATTCATCAGCAATAAATGCAACATCAGTATGTTTTGAAGCAAGCCACCCATAGATCGCATCATCCCAAACAATAAAAAATCGCGGATCAGGTATTCCAATCAGCTCCACGATACTGCGGTGCACCATCATTCCTTCAAAGCAGCCATAATTGCTTAGGAAGTATCCTTTTCCTTGATATGGATCTTTAAAAAATGGTATCTGAACTGCAAGACTATCACTAACCCATTGTTCGCAAAAAAAATGATTTCCGTTAGGATCCTGCCTGCCTGCATGAAAACATTTGAACTGTCCTGACCACCGCATCATCTTTTCCAAGCCGTCAGGAAGAACAATAACATCATCGTCCATGAGCCAAAACCAATCCGCTGTGGTTTGCATGGCCTCTTGTACACCAACAGAAAAGCCTCCTGCACCACCAATATTGGCATCGAGACTTTTTACTATTAATTCAAAATCCAGATCTTTCGAAGAGAAATTTCTTAAAGTATCTTTAGTATGCTCCCCACTATTGTTGTCTACAATAATGACAAACTTTGGTTTACACTCAAGTGAAACAATACTATTTAGAAGCCCCTCCAAAAAAACATGTCTGTTATAGGTTACTATAATGATAGCCACATTTTGATTGTCTTTGTTCTTTGTAACCATTCCCTTATAGTACTCTCATTTAAACAATTATAACTTTCGACCAAATCGATAACGAAGCCCATCATAGAAAGCATGCCACCATTCATTCAAGCCATGCCAATCCAACTTATTTTTTATCAGAAAATAATAAGGGTATAAGATAATATCCGCAAAAAAACTCAGAGGTCGGCGATGTCGACGAGCAAGATACCCTCTGTTGCGGAAAAAATAATACTTTTTGAAACTCGTTTCTGGAATCAGCAACTGAAGCCGGTCTTCAATGATTGAAGCTATCTCTCCCCAGACAGGAGGATGACTCACTAAAGCCGTCGTCAGTGTGCCAAAGCGCACACCTTCTCGTCTCAACCTTAGTAAGAAATCCACTTCATCACCACGAATAAAAAGCCTAATGTCTGGAAGTCCAATCCTGAAGAAGACATCACGCCGAACGAGCGCCCCATTAAAAAAATGCGCTAAATTTGGAATAAACTCACGCTCTTGCACGGCCTTGCGGTCTATCGTTAATCGACCATTAATCTTGAACGGAAATGCCGTACTATGGATATCCTGTGGTGAGACGATCAAAGGAGAGACTACATCAAGATTATGCTTTTCGGCACCAACCAAAAGTAATCTCAGACAATCCATGTCTATCGGGCAAGCATCATCATCCATAATCCAAACCCAATCAGCACCAGATGCTAGTGCCGAGAGGATAGCAAACGAAAAACCGCCTGCACCGCCCAAGTTTATCTCCGACTTGTGATATATCAGGTCGGAGCCATTATAGTCCGGTTTTCCACTCTGGCCAGCATCAACAAGATGGATCGATTCCAATTCCGGCTTTAACTGTTTCGATACATTCAGAAGACGATTAATATCATCTGGACGGTTGCACGTTAGTACGGCCATTGCGACAGACAAATCAAAGCCTTCCTTTAAAATATTTTACACTTATATAAACATAGCGACTGAGTTCCTCCACTCAATCGCTATGTCTAATCATACCGACATGCCGGTTAGCCTAAAGTCAAACGCGGTTTAACTGTCGCCTCATAGCATTTCAAAGCAGCGCCTATTGCCTGATGCATATCAAGATAACGGTACGTACCTAGACGACCACCAAAAATAACGTCGCTTTCAGCATCAGCCATTTCTTTATATGCGAGATAAGTCTTCTTGTCTTTTTGTGTATCGATTGGGTAATACGGCTCGTCATCCCGCTGTGCAAAACGTGAATATTCCCGAACGATAATCGTCTTTTCTTTTTGATAGTCACGCTCTGGGTTGAAGTGCCTAAATTCCAAAATACGTGTGAAAGGAACATTCTCATCAGCGTAATTCATGACGGCTGTACCCTGATAGTCTCCCATCTGCAGAATCTCAGGTTCAAAATCAATGGTACGCCATCCAAGTTCACCAGCTCTATAATTATAAAATTTATCAATCGGTCCCGTATAAACAACGGGCGTTCCAGCAGGAATTCGATCTTTGACTTCAAAATAATCGACACCTGTCTGGATGTGAATTAGCGGATTAGCTAGCATTTTCTCAAATATCGCCGTGTATCCATCAACAGGAAGACCTTCATAGGCATCGTTAAAGTAGCGATTATCGAAATTATAGCGAACAGGTAAGCGCGTAATAATATGCTCTGGGAGTTCACGCGGATCAGTCTGCCATTGTTTGGCAGTATAACCGCGAATAAATGCTTCATAGAGCGGTCGACCAATCAGAGAGATCGCTTTTTCCTCTAGGTTCGTTGGTCTATTCTCACCCAGTTCCCGCGATTGTTCCAGGATTAATTGTTGCGCTTCCTGTGGCGACATGCGGCGGCCAAAAAACTGGCACACAGTGCCCAGATTGATCGGCATCGAGTAAACCTGATCTTTATAAGACGTGTACACGCGATGCTTGTAATCTGTAAACTTGGTAAAATTGTTTAAATAATCCCAAACCAGCTTGTTGGGTGTATGAAAAAGATGGGCACCATATTTATGCACTTCGATACCCGTCTGAGCATCATTTTCACTATAGGCATTTCCACCGATATGATCTCTGCGATCCAGAATGAGAACTTTATGCCCCAGTTGACTGGCTACGCGCTCAGCTATCGTAGCGCCAAAAAAACCGGCACCAACAATTACAATATCATAGTTCTCAAAATCCACGACGAAACATCCGGGTTCGTTGAAATTAGGGTGTACAAAACACCTAATAGTCGAACTTTATGAATAGCTCAAGATCGGTAAAGCGAGGCATCCATTATTATGATTAAGGTGGCTGCCCCATTTCCTGAAATATTCTTTGAAGGATGATGCTAGTTGCTCATCATATAGTCGCAGCTTACAATTAGAACAAATTCCTCAAAGTGTTAAATGCGCTTTGAAAAAAGATATCTACTTCAAAATAAAGATTTTGAGCGCATTTTAATCTGATTCAATGAGATTAAAATGCGCTCTAATGTATTTTCTTAAATTGAACTACTCTGCTGCATCAGCCGGTGCGGCATTGAGCATGCCGTAGCGTTCTTCGCCGATTTTTTCGAGAAGTTCGAGCTGGGTTTCGAGAAAATCAATGTGCCCTTCTTCATCAGCCAGAAGCTGATCGAAAAGCTGCTTGGAAACATAGTCGCCAAGCTCATCGCAGATTTCGCGTGATTTCTTATAAGAAGTGCGGGCGTCATATTCACCAGCAAGGTCGGCTTCGAGCACTTCCTTGACATTCTGGCCGATCCGCAGAGGGGCAACAGTTTGAAGGTTTGGGTGGCCTTCAAGAAAAATAATGCGGTCGATGATTTTGTCCGCATGCTGCATTTCTTCAATGGATTCCTCGCGTTCTTTCTTCGCAAGACGCGTGAAACCCCAATCGTTCAGCAGACGATAATGCAACCAATACTGGTTTACAGCGCCAAGTTCGAGAAACAGTGCCTCGTTAAGCCGCTCGATGACCTTTGGTTCGCCTTTCATTCCAAGAACTCCCGAATTTGTCTCGTAGAGAACGCACACGGTCCATGAACAGAACCACGTTTTCGTCCATATGGTTATGACGAAGATGATATTCTTCAGTAACCCTTATGATCGTTTCTACGACATTTGGGAAGCAGCCACAGCAGCGACCACTCTTGGATATGGCATTAAACACTGTCCCGGGCACGATTAAACGCCAGCAATCTTCATCAAGAAGTTGCGTAATGACAGCCTCAATATCTTTATCGGTAATAACATTGCAGCTACAGACTAACATTTAAAGTAAACTCCAGCATCGGCAACGATCTGCGATTGTAAAGAACCTATAAGGCGACGCGAGATTCTCTTGTCGTTATTATTGCCAACGTTAAAAATCGCAGTTTTTGTGCGAAAATTTACTTTAGTAGTGGCTATTAGCCGTGCTGAACCAAACAAAGGTTCCTCCAATTGCTAGGGTTAAAGGCCCAAACATCAAAGGTAGTCTTGGATAAGTCTTTTAAAACTGACCAATTTCAGTCAGGTTATGATCGGAAATAGATCATTGAGTCAAATTTTATGTTTTTGAAACGTTCTAAAAATCAACAACTTAGAATTATTCTAAATATGAGTTAAGGGCCCATCTTTAAACATTAATTAGGCTTTTACATAAAGAAAAACAGGGCTTAATTTGCCCTGTTTATGAGTTGTGCGCCATTTCGTCACATCATGTGGAAAAAGACACTTCAAGACGGTCTAAATGCCTTCAACTGCTTCAAATCCCTCAAACTGAGGTGGGCCAGCATAGAGCGGTTTGGTGTTGCCTGCATTGCGATGCGCATTTCTGAACTGTTCAGATTTTGTCCAGAATACGAAGTCTTCACGTGTTTTCCACACGGTATGTGACGAATAAAGCGTATAGCCTTCTTCTTCATTTGTTGCGCCACGCAAAAGATGAAAGCTTTCAAAGCCAGGAAGTTCTGATAGCTGTGAGTCGCGACTGCGCCATACGGTTTCAAACTCGGCCTCATTACCGATAACTACCTTGAAGCGGTTCATTGCGATAAACATTGCTGATCCTCTCTTTCAAAAAGGGATTGGCTATAAAACGGGTCGCAGAATATCCTAACAGAAGTTGCGTTGTTGTATTCTGACAAATGTGGGCGAGTGCGGTGGTAGGGTCCGCACTCGCCGCATCGTATCCTGGAATATGAACACCACTTCAGCGGTCAGAGATGAGTGGGTATCACAGATACGACGAGTGATATTCGGGAGACCTGAATCTCCCGAATATGTTTAGAACTGGAACTGTGTCGCTACGAGGAATGTGCGTCCCTGACCTGATCCTGATGTGCTGAGAAAAGGCGTATAAGACTTATCGAATAGGTTGTTAACTTTGAGTGTTAAGTCGATATTGTCGGTGAACTTATAATTTGCGAAAATATCGACCAGACCATAGCTCTCATTGCTTTTTGTCACGCCTGTATATCCCGCAACTTCACCAGTGGAAACATAACTGTAACGACCGCCAACAGTAAGTTTACGTTCAAAGAAGCGTGCTCCACCTGACAATGAGAAAATATTGTCCGGGAGGTATTGGCTGGCGCCCAGTCCAGGCATGATCGGTGGCAGATCAGCTTTCGTGTATGTGTAGGTCACACCAGCAAATGCAAATCCTGCATCATATGCGGCTTGAAGTTCAACACCCTGAACGCGTGAATCCCCATCGACATTTGTATACCAGGTCTGGCAGTTAGGACCGAATGGATTGCAGCCATTATAGCCTGAGCTTACAATATAATTCTCAACATTCATGTTATAGTAATTAGCTTTAATTCGTAAGCTGTCGCCTGCGGTAAACAGGTCGTCCTTGCGAATATTCGCACCGATTTCCCAGCCCCTTTGTTTTTCAGGTTCAAGGTCCGGATTAGCACGGAAACCAACCTGAGTGCTCCCAGGATGGACGCCACCAACCATAGTTTCCTGAAGTGTAGGGCTGCGCATTGAATGTGAATAGGTCACATAAGGCTGCAACCAGCTTGTTGCGTTGAATGCTAAAGTAATACGTGGATCAAGTGCATTGAAGGATTTGTCAACGAGCGATGTACCGTCTTTTGCATCGCCCTCGAGGCTATAGAAGTTATAGCGTAAACCGACTGTCAGGTCTGCAATTCCATATGAGAGAGTCGTATCCGAGAAGACAGCACCAGCTGTGCTGCGTCCATTATCTGGATTAACGCCGGTCTTTTCGCCTGTTACTTTATCATGGAAATATTCAACACCGTAATTCCACTTTACTGCAACTTTATCAATGTTGAAGCGAGAAGTGTTCGATGCATCGAAGCCCAGTCCGATATCCCTGATTTCGCGCCCGCTTGTTGTCGCGCTCCATGCTCCACTGAGGTTTTCAAAGTAGTTCATATCAAGGCGGTTATAATAACCATTCAGACGGAAATCGATCAGATCATTATCGCTAGGGTTATAGCTGTAGTTAGCAGTCAGTGTCTGGTTTTTGATCGTTTGATTATATGAATTGGCACCAAAATCATTTTTATAAAAAACGCCGCCCAGAGACAGTTTATGATCTTCGCCAAAACCAAATTCAGTTTTAATCAGGCCGGAAGTTAGCTTCTGACCCGTATTATTTTGTTCAATACCATCACCATTTTTATAGTTATCGGAATCCCGATGGCTGATAGCTCCCGCAATACCCATCGAATTTGCGCGGGCGCCTGCTGCAAGCATCTCCGAGAATCCGACCCCATTGCTACCCCATGAAGCACGGCCCAATACACCATATTGCTGACCTGGGCGCACAATGTCATCAACACCTAAGGTGCGGAGATTGACGCTGCCTGCGAGCGCACCGCCACCCAGTCCTGTGACAGCACCTCTGCTTACGTCAATATCTGCAAGAAGATTAGAGTCTACATATGTAAAGCCAGAAGCTTCGTGGCCTGTAAAACGGAAATTCTGGCGAACGCCATCAATCATCGTATTAACGCGCCCGGATCCTTCAAACCCGCGAATATTGACTGCGACACCGGGCTGTGAACCGTTAATACGAGTAAATGTTCCGGGTATATCACGGAGTAGATCATCGAGCTTTACGTCGCCATAGCGATTGATTTCTTCTTTTGAAATCGCGCTGACTGCAGCAGGCGTTGAATATGGTGCGTCGCCTTTAGCCGCAGTTGGGTTTTGAATGGTGATTGTATTCAGTTTAACGCCATCTGCATCAGTTGCGGCAGGCTGTTGCTGCGCATATGCACCAGACGTCATTGCAGCAATGATGACAGCAAGACCCGTGCTTGCCAGAAATGACCGCCTTTGTTCCCCGTTAATTGCTGGCATCGCTTGATTTCTCCTGAAAGCCACAGAAAACTTCTCACAGTCACTCAGATGCGAGAAATTTAATTATCTCAATAGGTTAAACTTCCCCCTTTTTGAGGGGGCACAACAATGCTGGCTGGAAGGAAACCTTCGGGCTTGCTCGGGATAAACGAGATTTAAACTTGACTCAATTAATCCAGTAAGGCAGTGATTATTAAACATGATCGTTTATGTCAACTAATGAATTGTTGGGATCGGCTCGGTCAACAAAAATGGCTCCATTACTGGTGCAAAGGCAGTGAAATGAACAGGCGAATCCATATCGACATGCAGGTGCAGTTGCCGCGTGAGCGCGTCTTAAGCCGCATGCCTGAAATCCAGTCGCGTTTAGAAACGACAGGCCCGGTTAAGTCGCACACTCCTGAACAGCCTTATGAAACGCAACTCAAGACATATGGCAGCCGTGAACTTTTCAACGGCTCCCGTGAAGTGGCGATAGAGCATGGCGGCTCTCTCTATCGTTTGAAGATTACCCGTCAAGGCAAGCTCATTCTTAACAAGTAGGCAAATAGAAATGACGACCCAGACCAAGCCCTCCCCAGAGCAAATACTCAAGGCACGGGCAGATAACCCGAAAATGCGCGAACGTGATTTTGCTCAAAGCCTCGGGATATCAGAAGCCGATTATATTGCGGCATATACAGGTGCAGATGCTGAAAGCTCACTCTCTGCCCGTCGTATTCGCGCAGATGTAGAAACATTGCTCAAACATGCGCCATCACTTGGTGAAGTCATGGCGCTTACGCGCAATGAAAGCGCTGTGCATGAAAAAATCGGCCCTTTCGAGAAAACGATATGGGGTCCGCATGCGTCATTGACGCTCGGCAAGGAAATCGATCTTCGCATTTTCCCGAAGCACTGGGTGCATGGTTTTGCTGTTGCTAAGCAGGATGGTGAACATATTCGGCGCAGCCTGCAGTTTTTTGATGCGTCAGGTGAAGCGGTTCATAAAATTCATCTTCGCCCTTCATCCAATCTGGAAGCTTATGAAGAGCTTGTTTCTGATTTGCTGCTGGATGATCAGACATCTGCAATCGAAACAAAGCCTTTCGCTACCAAAGTGGAAAAAGCGGATGTTTCAACGATTGATGGCGAAGCGTTCCGGGAGCGCTGGGGTGCGCTTACCGATGTGCATCAGTTTGTTGGTCTTTTGAAAGATTTTGGTGTTGATCGACATCAGGCCGTGCATCTGGCCGGTCAGGATTTTGCTTGGCGGGTTGATCTGTCGGCAGTCGAGGCCATGATGAACCATGTCGTGCAGGAACAAATCCCCATCATGTGCTTTGTTGGAAGCCGTGGTTGCATTCAGATCCATACAGGCAAAATTGCTGAAATCAAGATGATGGGTCCTTGGCTTAATGTGCTTGATCCGACATTCCATTTGCATCTGCGTGCCGATCACATTGCCGATGCATGGGTTGTTCGCAAGCCTACCAAGGACGGCCACGTTACTTCGCTTGAGGTCTATGATGCCAAGGGTGAGATGATTATCCAGTTCTTTGGTGAACGCCATGAAGGCGATGCGGAGCTTGCTGACTGGCGCATGATTGCAGAAAATCTGCCGCGTTTGCCACAATCTACTGCCGCTTGAATATAAAAAGGCCTCGGCCTTCGTTTCAATGCCTGTTTCAGGGATGATTATTTCTGAAACAGGCATGAAGGGTGTAAGATATGACAATCATTAGCCGTTATATGGCTTTGGCCGTTCTGGTTACTACCGTTGCTTTGAGTGGATTTGCAAAAGCGGATACGGTCGAGAAATTTACTGATACATCCCGGATTGTATCCGTTGGCGGTGCGATAACAGAGATCGTTTATGCGCTTGGCGCTGGTGATATGCTTGTTGCACGGGATCAGACAAGCACATATCCAGAGCAGGTTCATGAACTTGTTGATATAGGTTATATGCGCCGTTTATCGCCGGAAGGCGTACTTTCGATCAATCCGACTGGCATTTTAATGTCAGAAGGCAGTGGCCCACCAGAAACTCTGGAAGTTCTGAAAAAAGCATCGGTTCCGATTGTCATGATCCCTGAATCCTATACGGGCGATGGCGTGATTGCAAAGATTGAAGCCATTGGTCACGCTTTTGGTCTTGAAGACAAAGCCAAAGAACTTGCAACAAATGTATCGCGTGATCTTGAAGTGGCTGCGAGCATTTCAGCCACTCAAAACCCTCGTAAACGTGTGCTTTTTATCATGGGTGTACGCGACGGACGTATTATGGCGTCCGGTACTGGCACGGGTGCAGATGGTATCATAAGCCTCGCAGGTGGTGTGAATGCCATCGACTCTTATCAGGGCTATAAGCAGTTGACTGTTGAAGCCATTGAAAAAGCTGCGCCCGATATGATTTTGACGATGAATATCGGCAAGGATAGCGTTCAGATAGAAGACCTTTTCAAGAACCCTGTTTTGGCGAATTCTCCTGCTGGCCGCAGCGGTAATATTGTTCAGATGGATTCGCTCTATCTGCTTGGTTTCGGTCCGCGGACTGGCGCAGCCAGCCGTGAACTGTCTGAAAAACTATACGGCACACAGGCTGCAAACTAAAATCTGTGCCTACCGTGATTGCAGATACAAAAGCATGCCGCACAGATGCATAATAAGGACATATATACATGACCAGCCATGATCATGCGGTAAAACCCGGAAGCTTTGTCGCGCCTGATCAAGCAGCAGTAAAACATGTTGGTGATCGCTCTGCCCGAGCACGTCTTGCTATTGTAATTCTGGCAATAGCTCTGTGTGTGACAGCGCTTTTCAGTCTTACTGCGGGTGCGTCTGACGCATCTGTTTTGACTGTATTGCGTGAATATGTTCTTGGCTCACAGGAAGGTGCAGAAGCATTTCGGCGTGATCACCTTATCATTATGGAAATCCGCCTGCCCCGCATTATTGTCGGCATATTGGTGGGTGCCTCACTCGCAGTGTCGGGCGCTGTGATGCAGGGGCTTTTCCGTAATCCGCTTGCTGATCCGGGACTGGTTGGTGTTTCTGCGGGTGCAAGTCTTGGTGCTGTTTCCATGATCGTTCTGGGGGGAACAGCATTTGCGCCACTTTATGTTTTGCTTGGATTATATGCATTGCCTCTGGCTGCATTCATTGGCGGCCTTATTACAACGCTTGTTCTTTATCGTGTGGCAACACGGCGTGGTCGTACATCAGTTGCAACCATGTTGCTGGCTGGTATCGCGCTTGGTGCATTGGCGGGAGCTGCCACAGGCACTCTCATTTATATTTCTGATGATCGTCAATTGCGCGATCTGACCTTCTGGGGGCTTGGATCGCTTGCCGGTGCAACATGGGGAAAGATCGGCACGGCTGGGCCGATTATTGCGGTTGTCCTTCTTGCAACACCATTTCTGGCACGTGGTCTTAACGCGCTTGCGCTGGGCGAGGCAGCGGCCGGGCATCTCGGTATTCCTGTTCAGCGTATCAAGAATGTTGCGATAGTAACCGTTGCTGCTGCAACGGGGGCGACAGTTGCGATATCGGGCGGTATTGGCTTTATCGGTATTGTCGTGCCGCACATGCTGCGCTTGAGTATCGGCCCGGACCATCGTTATTTATTGCCTTCGGCAGCATTGCTTGGCGCGATTATACTTTTGCTGGCAGATGCCGTCAGCCGAACCATTGTTGCACCTGCGGAACTGCCAATTGGCATTATCACCGCCGCCTGTGGTGCTCCCTTTTTCCTCTGGATATTGCTGCGTCAGCGCGGCGTTCTGGATCTATGAGGCCGTGATGATTAAAACCACAAATTTAAACGTATCCATCGGCAGCAAGTCCATTCTCGAGAATATCAACTTCATTGCACGCCCGGGTGAAGTTACGGCAATTGTCGGTCCTAATGGCTCTGGTAAAACAACATTGTTGCGCGCACTTTCTGGAGATATTGCTTATACTGGCTCAGCATATCTCGATGGTGAAGATTTCAGCAGCATCAAGCCATGGCGCATGGCGGCACGTCGTGCTGTGCTTCCGCAAGCCAGTGCGTTGTCATTTCCATTTACGGTTCGTGAGATTGTCCATATCGGTTTGACGGGTGGATTTAGTGGCGTAACAGGTGAAGAGCAGGAAAGACTGCCTGATCTTGCATTGGAGAAGGTTGATCTCGCTGGTTTTAGCGGCAGACTTTATCAGGAATTGTCCGGCGGCGAGCAACAGCGGGTACAGCTGGCTCGCGTTTTATGCCAGGTCTGGAAGCCTGTTGTAGATGGAAAACCACGCTATCTGTTTCTTGATGAGCCGATTTCCAGTCTCGACATAAAACATCAGATTGCTGTGATGGAAATTGCACGGGATTTTGCAGCGGCAGGTGGCGGGGTCATTGCCATTCTTCACGATTTGAACCTGACAGCCATGTTTGCAGATAGTATAGCTGTCATGCACAAAGGCAGACTAGATACAATTGGCACACCGCAAGATGCTTTGACTGATGAACGGCTTGAGCGGGTTTATGAATGCAGTTTGCGGGTCGGTATTCCACCTGCAAAAGGCGTCCCATTTGTGCTGCCCCAATCGGCTTTTGCCGCATCGCTTTGAGTATATGACGAAAGAAAAAAGGTTGAAAACCTGTTTGTTTTCAACCTTTCACCAATTTATAAATCATCAGCTTGTCAGCTGGCGACGCGTTCTATTTCAATATCTTCATCAAGCCCTAGCAGCGTACGAACATTCGTCCGGGACTTAACCAAATCGGCGATGCTATATTTCATCAAGACACCGAAGAATGCATTGAGCGCTTCGCGCAGAGCAGAATTAAGACCACAGCTATCAACCAATGGGCACTCTGTTGCATCGTTTTCGAAGCATTCAGCCATGGAGAAATTTTCTTCTGTTACGCGGACAACATCAAATAATGAAATATCCTTGGCAGCGCGTCCCAGGCGAACACCGCCATTGCGCCCACGGACAGTCTCGACAAGTTGATGCTCGACCAATGGCTGCAAAATCTTAAACAGAAAGAGCTCTGATACGCCATAAGCGCGAGCAATTTCAGGAACGCGGCTCAGTTTGCCGTCATTAGCGGCACAATACATAAGCATGCGAATGGCATAATTCGTCTGACGAGTAAGACGCATTTATTATTCCTTTCAGCACATCCTCTAGCTTTCAGACTGGACTGTCCTATCAAAAAGCTTTGCTTTTATTACACCACAATCTCCAATAGTCCGAATGAATACGGCTATTTAGACGATATGTGCCAGGCGCGTGCGTTTAGTTCGATTCTTTTTTAGAATTATTCTTAAGTATATGACAAAATTAATCATCTTTAAAGGGAAAAAACGCTTCTTTTCAATATGACATTAAAAACGGTACGCATTCAGAAAAAATAGTAATGGGCTTTTGAAAAGATACCTCCAAAACGCACAGATTGAGCATTTTCATCTTTGCATCTTAAGCGTGAAAAGTTTTAGGTCCTGCCCCTGGATGTCTAGCCTTTATCGGCTTGCTGGCAAACATCGATCCATTCAGCAGAAGCGAGTTCGGCCATCCGTTGCGGAGCGATTTTTACTGCGCTGTTCGTTGCACCTGCCGCAGGTACAACTTCATCAAAGGCTTGAAGTGATACGTCACAATAGACAGGCAGAGCCGCAGGCAAACCAAATGGGCACACACCTCCAACAGGGTGGCTGGTTTCATTCAGGACGCTCGTAGCATCCAGCATACGTGGTTTGCTTCCAAACTTATCTTTAAATTTACGATTATCAATACGCGCATCGCCGCGCGTTACCACAAGAATGGTCTGACCTTTAGATGTAAAGGATAATGTCTTGGCAATTTGCCCCGGCTCTACACCATGCGCTTCAGCCGCAAGCGCAACAGTCGCGGTACTGGTTGGCAATATGATAACCTCAATATCCGGTGCTTTATCAGCAAAGAACGCCTTGACCGATTCCAGGCTCATAAACTTCCTCTTTTTATGAATGTTTATCTCAAGCTATACACGATTATCCTTGGGGACAAGTGTGACAAGCATTGAATAGCCCTGCCCATAATTAATGGGAAGCTTCCAAGGCTGATTATCAATCTAGTGCTTCGCACCAAACCGGCGATTTATAACTGAAAGCAGAATGATTCTAGCGAGTATCTTAGGGTCAGGACCCTAGAGGTCATCAATATATTCGCCGCTGAGTTTGATCACATCCTGACATGTCTGAAAGGCGGATCGCCCCTGATATTATCAAAAAAACCTGCTTGCAGAAATTTCTCTTCTCCAGAATATTCAATTTAGTTGACAACGTTTCATTTTAGATAAATACATTATATAAATAGCTCATGGGAGGAGGAACCCGATGAATATAAGCAGCGTAGTCCGCAGTTTGTCTGCTAATCCGCGCGGTAAAAATCTGATAGCGAGCAGTTTGGCGATCTTGCTTGCAAGTTCGGTTGCTGCACATGCTCAGCCGGAAGGTGAACTTGTCATTCTTCAATGGATGTCTGGCTCAGATCTCGATACGGTTCGTGCACTTCAGAAAGCCTTCACGGAAAAATACCCGGATGTTACGGTAAAAGAAATTCCGGTTACATGGTCCGGCGATCCCAGAGGCGGCCTGCGGACAGCTTTATTGGGCGGTGAAAGCGCTGACCTGATGGTGAATACCTGGCCTTCATTCCGTTCTGAGCTTGTTGATGCTGGTTTATTGCGCCCTATGAGCAAGTCATATGACGCTATGAAATGGAATGATAAACTGGATTCCACCTGGAAAGATCTCGGTACAGTCTCAGGAGATCTTTACGGTATAACCTTCTCGTATGGCGATCGTAGCGGACTTTGGTACAATAAAGAGACTTTCAAAAAAGCTGGCATTGAAAATGTTCCGCAAGATTGGGCCGGACTTCTGGATTCGATTCAAAAGCTCAATGCCTCTGGCGTCACAGCATGGGTAATCCCAGCCAAATTCTGGGCACATGCAGAGGTTTTTGAAACACTTCTTTTGCGTCAAGCCGGTGCAGATTTTTCTAAAAAACTAGCCGCGCATGAAGTGCCCTGGACCGACGAGAACGTAAAGGCCGCATTGCGTAAATGGCGTGAATTGCTGGATGCTGGTTGTTGCGGCGATGTTTCTACCATGCTGGGCATGGAATGGGATAATGCTGCCGATAAAGTGCTAAAAGAAGGTACGGGCGGCATGTTCCAGATGGGAATGTGGGTCTCTAACCGTGCAGATTCTATTTATAAGCTGGATCCTTCGCAATATGGGTTGTTCCAATTCCCGGCCATGGGGCTTGGTCACGACAATGCCACCAGCGTAGATGCCAAGGAATTTGTTTCGCTTTCTACCGGAAGCAATCCTGAAACTGCCGATGCTTTCATAGATTTTACACTCAGCGAAGAAGGCAGCGCAATTATTGCCAAGGCAGGACTGGCATCTCCGTCCAAGGCCACGGACACAACACTATATCTTCCCGCAGTGCAGGCCTCCAATAGCTTTGTGTCTGGTGCCGAAGCGGCTTTTGTGCTGGGCGACAGCCTGCCGGGTGATCTTGGTGACGAATATCGTGTTCAATTGCAGCGCTTTCTTCAGGACCCGAGTGATGCCAATATTGATATCGTAACGGCAGCAATCGAAGAAAAGGCTAAAGGGCTGTATTGATGAGCGCCTTGACCGTTAAACCGTGGAGCAGCAGGATCAGGCACATCCTGCACACGGAGAGAGGGGCAGCCTTTATCCTTCTCGCGCCTGTAGTCATCCTGTTCACATGGGCGGTAGTCTACCCGCTTTTTGAAACCATACGTCTTTCCTTTTATGAGATTCGTGGTTTGTCACCTGCAAAATGGGCAGGGTTGAAGAACTATGTGATGCTCGCCGGAGATGCCAGCTTTCGTATGGCTTTATGGACGACACTGATCTGGACCGTGGCGACCACGGTCCTTTCAGTGGGCATTGGCTGGGGACTGGCTGTGATGTGTTCGCTTGCACCGCGGATAACGTTACCATTCCGGGTCATGATCTTCATGACCTACGGGATCGCTGAGGCTGTAAGTGGTTTCATCTGGCTTGGTATATATCGTCCCGGCGAAAGTGGAATGCTGAATGCAATCCTGAACGCCATCGGGCTTGAAACACTGACACGTGCCTGGCTGGGAGACGTATCGACCGCACTGGGTGGCGTGATTGTTGCCTATGCCTGGACACAGGTCGGTCTGCCACTCATGACGTGTTTTGCATCCATTCAGACAATATCGAAAAGCGTTCTGGAAGCGGCATATATTGATGGCGCCAAACCGGTCTCAATGATGCGTCATATCATATTGCCTCTCTCGATGCCCGGTCTCAAGGTTGCAATATTCATTAATCTGCTAGGCTCTCTGAGAGCCTTCGATATGATCTTCGTCCTCACCGGAGGCGGCCCCGTCCGCTCGACTGAAACCGTGGGCTATTTTATGTTCCGTGAGTCAATGATGCAGTTCAAACTCGGTTATGGTGCAGCGGCAACCGTAATCTTGCTGGCTTCAGTACTCTTCGTTTCCATTCCATTAGTGCGTCAGCGCACCAGAGAGGCGAAATGAATATACGTGCTCCCTGGTGGGTGCCACTTCTTGTTGGCACAATGGCATTCCTTTGGATAATTCCGGTGATCGGTCTGGTGATGACTTCGTTACGCCCCGCGGCTGACATCGCAGCGGGCGGCTGGTGGTCGCTTCATAACGTTCGTTTCACGTTTGATGCCTGGCATACGGTATGGACAAAATATCCACTTGCCTCGGCCTTTTGGTCGTCTCTTAAACTGACTGGCCTTGCGACAGTGCTCACTCTGCTTCTTGCACCGGCTGCGGCTTATGCCTTTCAGTTTTTACGCTTCCCAGGGCGGCGTTTGTTGCTGCTGCTCATCGTGAATTCATTTGTTCTACCGCAACAGGTCGTCATCATACCGCTTTTTACGCTATGGCGCGAACTTGGCATGATTGATAATGTCTGGGCTGTGCTCATCCCATTCGTTGGCCTGTCTTTTGCCTGGTCGATTTTCCTCGTTCAAAGCTTTATGCAGGAATTTCCCAAAGAGCTTGTAGAAGCTGCAAAGGTCGATGGATGCTCGCCCATTGGCACATTCTTTCATGTTGTGTTGCCCAATTCGATTACTCCGCTGGCAACAGTTGGCATTCTTCAATTCCTCTGGTGCTGGAATTCGATGCTGCTGCCTATGCTCTATCTTCGAACAGAAATACCGCTGACGGTTTTGCTGGCACGCATTGCTGGTTCTTTTGAACCTAATCTTGATCAACAATCTGTTGCTGCAATTGTTACCATGGCTGTTCCGCTGGTTGTGTTCATCCTATTCCAGAAGTTTTTTAACGCTGATGCTAAAAACCGCTCAGGCGGCAAAGAATGAAGCAGAACGACAATTGTGGAAGCAGGCATATGGCATCTGACGAACGTAAAAAACGCGCAACAATAAATGATGTAGCCGAGTTGGCTGGCGTCGCTGTTGGCACTGTGTCACGTTATTTGAATAATATGGAAATTCGCAAATCCAACCGGCAGGAAATAGAACGCGCCATTGAAACACTGGGCTTTCAGCGCAATGCTATCGCCGCCGCCATGAAAAATGTACGGACTGGTTTGATTGGCTTGCTGGTACCGGTTTTTGATGAATTTCATGCGGAATTGCTCAATCATCTTGTTCGCGTCTTCCGTCAGGAAAACTGCTCGATAATCACCTATTGCCACGATAGCGATGCCGGACTTTTACGAAATGCAATAGACTTTTTTGCAGGCCAGCGGATTGACGCACTCATTATGGCCGGCTCACCGGATGCTGCACAATCCGTTGCACATCTAATCGACCTGAACATTCCAGTCGTCATTTATAATAATGATGTAGCAGGACCAAAAGTTGATCGCGTGTTCGTTGATAATGCGAATGCAAGTTTCCGGGCAGTTAGCCACCTGATTGAAACAGGGCATAAAAGGATTGCTCATATAAGTGGTGCATCCACAGATTCATCAGGTGTTCAACGCCGGGAAGGATATGAACGGGCGCTGCAAGCGCATGGTATCGCATTGCGCGGAGAATATCTGCAACAAAGCAACTGGTCTTTGGAAAGCGGCTACGACGCCGTACAGACACTTATGTCTCTTTCAGAACCACCAACTGCGGTCTATTGCGCCAACTACCAGATGACTATGGGGGTTTTGGAATGGATGCGCGAGCATCGATTATCAACACCTGATGACCTGGCGATTGTCAGTTTCGATGATGTCGAATTGTTTCGTCTTTATGATGGCGGCGTCACGGCTGTAGCACAGCCTGTCCCCCAGATTGCCAATTCGATTAAATCCTACGTCATGTCACGCTTACTGGGAGGCGATGTACCGGACATACGATCCCGAACACTCGACTGCGATATCATTCTGCGTGGTTCAAGCGGTAAGCCAATAGCCCGTAATCAGGAATGAAGGGCATATTCATCCAGAGGGTGATCAGAGGAGAAAAATATGGCTACGGTTGAGCTGAAGAGTGTAGGAAAACAATATGGAACTGTTAAGGTCATTGACAGTGTTGACCTTGCCCTTGATGACGGCTCGCTGACGGTTTTCGTTGGTCCGTCTGGTTGCGGCAAGTCAACCCTGCTGCGCATGATCGCAGGGCTTGAGCCAATCACCAAAGGTGACATATGCATCGATGGCCGCCGCATCAATGATGCCACGCCAACGGAACGCGGTGTGGCCATGGTGTTTCAGAATTATGCATTATATCCGCATATGAGCGTCCGCGATAATATCGGATTTCCGTTACGCATGGCAAACATGAAGCGGGCTGAAATCACCGAGCGTGTTAACAATGCGGCGAAGCGCCTGCGTATAGAATCTTTGCTGGACCGCAAACCTGCAGCGCTTTCCGGCGGGCAGCGCCAACGCGTTGCTATTGGCCGCTCGATCGTCCGGGATCCTTCTGTATTTCTGTTCGATGAACCTTTGTCCAATCTGGATGCCGAGTTACGTGTCAAGATGCGACTGGAAATTGCAGAACTGCACAGATCACTGTCTTCAACCATGATCTATGTAACGCATGATCAGGTGGAAGCGATGACACTTGCCGACCGGATCGTGGTTCTAAGAGCTGGCCGCGTCGAACAATCCGGCTCACCCATGCAGCTCTATGATGATCCAGACAACATGTTTGTGGCTGGTTTCATTGGCTCGCCACGCATGAACTTTCTGCCCGGCCATATTATCGCAAAAGCACAGAACCATGTCACAATCCGTCTTGATGAATTCGACAATGTTGAACTCAAAATGCCAGTCAATGCGCCCGTCAAGGCAGGCAGCCCCGTTACGATCGGCATTCGCCCGGAACATTTTTCAACTGATGCTGAAACCAGCTTTCCAATCAGGATTGATGTCGTTGAAAGTCTGGGCGGCAGCTCTTACGGTTATGCAGGCATCAGCCGTGATGAAGCATTGACTGTCAATCTTGGCGACAACCGCACAGTCAACGCAGGAGATATCATTCAAACTGGATTTGAGCCTGAAAAAGCTTTCCTTTTTGATCCCCAATCCGGTGCCCGCCTACGCTGACACTCGATATCACAGCCGACATTGCCACGTCTTATGCCCGTTTTCCGCGCTTAACACCCTCATCACAGACGCATGAGAACGATAGGCAAGATGAGATGTGTTGCTTAATCCTCTTATTTTTCGCAAGGAATTCTATCAATGACAGCCAACCAGCTATGGTATGATCGCCCCGCTGCCATATGGACGGAGGCCCTGCCCGTTGGCAATGGCAGGCTGGGGGCCATGGTGTTTGGTGGTGACTGGAGTGAACGGCTTCAGATCAACGAAAGCACTTTCTGGAATGGTGGCCCTTACCAGCCCGTCAATCATTCAGCATCTGAAACGCTGCCAGAAGTTCGGCGCCTGATCCTTGAAGGTAAATATCAAGATGCCGAGCGCCTGGCCACTCAGAGCGCGATGGCTGATCCCGACCTTCAGACATCATATCAGCCAATCGGCGATGTTCGTTTCAGTATGCATCACGATATGAACATTACTGGTTATCGCCGTAAACTTGATCTCAGTACAGCGGTTGCTGAAACGCAATATCAATGCCAGGGAATAACGTTTCGACGCGAAGTTTTTGCCACCGCTATTCATAATGTGCTGGTGTGCCGTCTTAGTGCCGATCGCCCGGGTGCTTTATCGATGAGTGTTCTGCTAAGCAGTCCACAAAATGGTGAACCTGTCGATGTTGTGAATGCGACGCTTGGTTATGATGGGCATAACCGTCGGCAAAACGGTATTCAAGGTGCACTGAATTTTGCGTTCCGGGTTAGAGTGTTAGCGGATGGCGGGCTAATCGATACCGGCCCGGAAACCGTTCGTGTGCTGGAAGCCGATAGTGTTATTTTGCTCATAGATGCAGGCACCAACTTCCGACGTTATGACGATGTCAGCGGAAACCCGCAAGCCGATGTGCTGGCACGGCTCGATGCCGCTGCAAAAATACCCTATGATACCCTGCTGGCAGCGCATATAGCCGAACACAAACGTCTGTTTGATACGATGTCCATTTCATTATCTACCAGGGCAGAGCCTGCGCTGACAACAGACAAGCGTATCGCTAATTATATGCAGGGCGATGATCCTTCCCTCGCAGCGCTTTACGTTCAATATGGGCGATATCTTGGAATTTCGTGCTCGCGCCCGGGTACGCAGCCGGCTAACTTGCAGGGCATCTGGAATGAAGACATTCTGCCAGCCTGGAACAGCAAATATACTGTCAATATCAATACAGAGATGAACTACTGGCTAGCCGATCCTGCAAATCTCTCTGAAACATTTCTACCGCTTCTGGAAATGATGGAGGATATTGCGCAAACAGGCCAAGAAATGGCTCGCGTTCACTATGGAGCACGCGGTTTTGTTCTGCATCATAACACGGATCTGTGGCGTGCTACTGGCCCAATCGATGGACCACATTGGGGACTTTGGCCAATGGGTGGTGCATGGCTGAGCGTTCAGCTTTATGATCACTACCGCTTTAACCCCAACCTGAAACTTCTTTCACGCATCTACCCGATCCTCAAAGGTGCGGCAGAATTTGCTTTAGACACATTAATTACTTTACCTGGAAGTGACTATCTCGTTACCTGTCCATCCCTTTCTCCAGAAAACTCCCACCCCTTTGGTTCGTCGCTATGCGCAGGTCCCGCCATGGACCGACAGATTCTGCGCGATCTTTTTGACGCAGTAGCAGAAGCATCGGTTCTGTTAGAATGTGATGTCGATCTGCGTTCTGCGGTCATGGCTGCTCGCAATCGCCTTCCGGCAGATCGTATTGGGCAGGCCGGACAGTTGCAGGAATGGCTGGAAGACTGGGATGTCGAAGCGCCTGAACAAGACCATCGTCATGTTTCACATCTTTATGCATTGTATCCAAGTTTGCAAATTGACCCGCTGGAGACAGCTGAGCTGGCAAAAGCAGCACAAGTTGCACTTGAACGTCGCGGCGATGAAGCCACTGGCTGGGGAATTGGCTGGCGGCTTAATCTATGGGCACGACTTGGAAATGGTGCAAAGGCGCAGCAAGTTCTCAATCTCCTGTTATCGCCGGAACGTACCTATCCAAATCTCATGGATGCACATCCTCCGTTTCAAATTGATGGAAATTTTGGCGGTGCGGCCGGGATTCTGGAAATGCTGGTACAATCGAGACCGGGAGAAATACGCCTGTTGCCTGCACTGCCGGAAAAATGGTCAGAAGGCCGTGTGAGCGGTATTCGTGTAAGAGGTGGGCATGTAATAGATATGGAATGGAGCGACAGAACGATCACCTTGCTGACAATCAAAGGTGGATCGGACTGCACAATTTCAATCCGCCATCCTCAAGGCATCAAGGACATCCAAGTGCTTGCTGATTGCGTTGTTAGAGTAATTGGTTAGAGCATTTCCCAGTGAAAGCGAAGCATTGGAAATGCTCTGATCGAAATTATTTGCATCCTTCCTGAGGTCAGATCAGGTTGACCCATCCGCCATTTTTGTTCGATGATCGGACACAGGCATCAATGAATGCAACGCCTTTGACGCCATCATCGACGGTTGGATAAATAACCGCGCTGTCGAGACTTCTATTGTCACGTTTGGCCTCAATAGCATTAGCTGCTTCCGTGTAAATTGTTGCGAATGCTTCAAGATAACCTTCAGGGTGGCCGCTCGGGATACGCGTTACACGTGTTGCAGAGGCGCCTACACCCGCGCCGCCACGGGTAATCAGCCGCTTTTGTTCACCAAACGGTGTGAACCACAGCCGGTTTGGATCTTCCTGAGCCCATTCAATGCCGCCTTTGGTCCCATAAACACGAAGACGCAGCGCATTTTCATTACCCGGTGCCACCTGACTGCACCAGAGCATACCCTTGGCCCCACCGGCAAAACGCAGCATGACATGCGCATTATCATCAAGGCGACGGCCTTCAACAAAACTGTCAAGGTCCGCCGCCAGGCTTTCAAGCGTCAGGCCGGTAACGAAGGATGCAAGATTAAAGGCATGGGTGCCAATATCGCCCGTTGCTCCACCAAGGCCTGATTGTGCCGGGTCCGTGCGCCATACAGCACCCTTTGCTCCGGTTTCCTCCACGGCTTCAGTGAGCCAATCCTGCGCATATTCTACCTGAACAACACGTAAATCACCCAGTTCGCCATTAGCAATCATTTCGCGGGCCTGACGCACCATTGGATAGCCGGTGTAGTTGTGAGTCAGGACGAACAGTGCCCCGCTCTCATCGGCCACTTTCTTAAGCTTCTTTGCATCCGCTAAAGTGGAGGTCAGGGGCTTGTCACAGATCACATGAATACCACGGCGCAGAAATTCCTTAGCTGCATCATAATGCACATGATTTGGCGTGACGATCGCTACTGCTTCAATGCCATTCTTAAGCCGCGCTTCGCGGATCGCCATTTCTTTATAGCTTGAATAAATACGATCTTCGGCCAGTCCAAGTTCACGTCCGGACGCCTGCGCTTTTTCGGCTGAGGACGAGAGTGCGCCTGCCACCAGCTCAAAGCGATTATCGAGACGCGATGCCATGCGATGCACGCCGCCGATAAACGCGCCTGCACCACCGCCAACCATTCCAAGCCGTATGCGAGGATGGGCTGTTTCCTTGTTTTTTGCTTCAATGGTCATTGGAGTACCTTATAATCCCAGCATACGACGATTGGCAGCATCATCCGTGCCGCCAGCGGCGAAATCATCGAATGCTTTTTCAGTCACGCGAATGATATGATGTTTAACGAATTCGGCCCCCTCACGCGCACCGTCTTCGGGGTGTTTGAGTGCGCATTCCCATTCGACAACAGCCCATCCATCAAAATCATTGGCAGCCATTTTCGAAAACACAGCACCGAAATCGACCTGGCCATCGCCAAGCGAGCGGAAACGGCCAGCGCGATTGACCCAGCCCTGATAGCCGCCATAAACACCCTGACGTCCTGTCGGATTAAACTCGGCATCCTTGACGTGAAACATCCTGATCCGGTCTTTATAGATGTCGATATTGTCGAGATAATCGAGACATTGCAGCACGTAGTGCGATGGATCATAGAGCATATTCGCACGCGCATGATTCTTCACACGCTCAAGAAACATCTCGAATGTCACACCATCATGCAGGTCTTCACCCGGATGGATTTCATAGCAGATATCCACGCCATGTTCTTCTGCATGATCAAGGATTGGCAGCCAGCGACGCGCCAATTCATCAAAGGCAGCCTCGACCAGACCGGCAGGGCGTTGCGGCCATGGATAGACAAACGGCCAAGCTAAGGCACCTGAGAAGGTTGCGTGTGCGCCAATTCCAAGATTGCGGGAGGCGCGGATGGCCATTTTCACCTGCTCGACAGCCCATGCCTGACGCGCTTTTGGATTGCCGCGCACTTCCGGCACAGCAAAGCCGTCGAAAGCTTCATCATAGGCTGGATGAACCGCAATAAGCTGGCCCTGCAAATGCGTCGAAAGCTCGGTAACTTCTACACCGTTTTCACGCGCAACACCGGCAAATTCATCACAATAATCTTTAGATTCGGAAGCCTTCTTCAGATCGATCAACTGGCTTGCCCAGGTCGGCACCTGTACGCCAGCATAGCCTTTTTCTGCTGCCCATTTGGTAATGCCCTCCCATGTATTGAATGGTGCTTCATCGCCCGCAAACTGCCCGAGGAAAATCCCGGGGCCTTTGATCGTTTTCATCAAAAACTCTCCAAATGAAACTGTAACTTATATTGCTTAAGCAAATACGCGCCCGACAAAGCAGGCGCGTATTTCAAGATCAAAACGGAGAATCCGGGAAATAGAACTCTTCAGCGTTGTCTTTGGTGATCAAGGTTGCATCAAGAATATATTCGCCGCTTACAGGCACCTGATCATAGAAGTGGCTGGCAGCCAGTTCCATTGCTGTTGACACCATTGCAGGCGGATAGAGTACATCAACAGGCATAAGCTTGTCGCCATCCATGACCTTTTTGATCATGTCCTTGGAGCCAGCACCGCCGATAACATACTGGATATCATCGCGGTTTGCCTGTTTGATAGCTTCCAGCACACCAACCGCCATATCGTCATCCTGACACCAGACAACATCGATCTTCGGATATTTGGTCAGGAAGTCCTGCATGACGCGGAAGGCATCATCACGGTTCCAGTTGCCATATTGACGATCAAGAATCTTGACGTTTGTGCCTTCAATACCCTTGTCGAAACCATCCTGGCGCTGCTGATCGATGGGGATAGGCATGCCACGAATAACGACAACCTGAGCATCAGGGGTGTTTTTCGCAATATATTCACCTGCGACCTGACCGAGAGCCGGATTGTTGCCCGCTATATAAAGATCGCGGATGGAATTGTCATTGTTGCTCGGTGCACGGTCAACAAGCGCTACAAAAGTACCCTTATCCTTGATTTCCTTGATCGCATTGACCAGTGGATCGGGATCCGTCGGCAATACGACAAGCCCGTCAAGTCCCTGCACGGCAAGATCCTGCAATGCATTGGCCTGATTGGCTGCATCCGGTGAGGTCTTGACGATGACGTTAAGACCAGGATGCTCCTGCATCAGAAGTTTTGCCACACGCTCAGCATGATAAACGACACCAGCTGTCCAGCCATGATCTGCAGCCGGGATCGATACACCGATCGTGACTTTTTTATCCTGCGCGTTTGCAATGCCAGTAAAGGCCATTGTTCCGATAGCAAGTGCTCCGGCAGCGAGAGCTGCAAAAGCAACGCTTAAAAATTTCCCTTTCATTCCATCCTCCCAACTGTTCGGGGGCTTTATCACTGAGTGACCGGACCGCCCCATCAATCCTGTCAAACCTGTAGTCCCAAGTCAGCAACCAGTTCCTATCATCGTCGTGAGAGTGAACGCTGCACCAGCATGGCAATGATGATAATTGCTCCCTGGATAGCGCCGATCAGATATTCACTGATGAAGTTGGAAAGCAGCATGATATTGCCGACAATTTCAAGAATAAACGCACCGCAGATCGTTCCCCAGACACGTCCTATGCCACCACGCAATGCCGTGCCGCCGACAACAACGGCTGTAATTGCCTGCAATTCCCACAGCATTCCGGTTGTGGCCGATGTCGAGCCTAATCGCGGCACATAAAGCAACACGGCAACAGCCACGCAAAGTCCCTGTACAACATAGGCAATGGTGCGAATCCGTTTAACCGAAATACCTGAATAGCGCGCAACATCTTCACTGGAGCCAACAGCAATTACATGCCGCCCATAACGGGTGCGGTAAAGAACGAAAGCAGCGATCGCGGCTGTCACAAAAATCACGATGACCGGAATGGGAACACCGAATATATCACCGAAATAAACAGGGCGGTAAAGCGCCTGAATATCTGGATTGCGCAGCGTAATAGCCCCGCCCTGCGACAGCCAGGTCGTCAGACCACGGTAAATCCCCATAGTTCCAAGGGTTGCAATAAACGGTTCTATCCCGCCAAGCGTTGTGATCAGCCCGTTGGTCAAACCACAAAGTGCACCCACTACAACGGCCAGTAAGACTGCCGCTATCAGCATCATGACCGGATCGGCGATGACACCGCTGTTCATGAACATGATCATGATGCTGCCGACAAATGCCGCCATAGCACCAACCGAAAGATCAAGCCCGCCAGACGATATTACATAAGTAGCACCCAGTGCGATAATGGCAATAAAGGCACTGCGTGTTGCAACATTGAGCAGATTATCAATGCTGATGAAATTTGGATTGGCAATCGTTCCAAGAATAAGCAGCAGAATGAGCGCGATAAAAGGCGCAATCGCCCTCAGATCCCAGTCTTTAGACGTCTTTGGCGTTTTGCTCTTATCAGTTAATACGTCAGTCATTCGTTCCCCTTCTACCTTTATGCGGCTTCTTTGCTGACGCCTGTTGCAAGGACAACGATGTCATGCTCGGTCATCTTTTCTCCGATCACTTCTCCCGCTATCCGTCCTTCGCGCATGATGACAATTCGATCACATATCCCGATCAGTTCCGGCATTTCAGATGATACGACAATGATTGATTTGCCCTCATCAGCCAGATTGGCAATGAATTGATAAATCTGTTCTTTTGTGCCCACATCAATACCGCGCGTTGGTTCGTCAATGATAACGATCGACGGGTTGAGCAACATCATTTTTGCAAGCAACAGCTTTTGCTGATTTCCGCCAGAGAGCTGCCCTGCAAGAATATCCTTGCGGCCTGTGCGGATATCAAATTCCTTGATCGCATCATCAAGTGCCGCGCGTTCTTTGCGTCGGTCAATCTGCAAGCCGCGGACAAATTTGGTGATCGATGCAAGGGTCAGATTGATGCCCAGATCTTTGCCAAGCAGCAAACCCTTGCCTTTCCTGTCCTCGCTGAGATAGGCGATTCCTGCCGAAAGGCTTTCATGCGCATTATGGAAATTGACTGGCTTGCCATTGTGTCGAACTTGACCCTTACCGGGACGAAGTCCGACAATTCCCTCCATAAGCTCCGTACGTCCGGCACCAACAAGTCCGGCAAAACCAAGGATTTCTCCTCTTTTCAAGCTAAAGCTTGCGGTTTTAACAAAGCCCGGCACTGTAAAATCCTGCACTTCAAGCACCTGATCCTGGCCACGCTCCGTTGCACGATCAGGATAAAGTTTTGCCACATCACGCCCAACCATCAGACGGGCCATATCATTGGGCTGAAGCTCTGAAGCCATATGTGCTGCAACAAGTGTTCCATCACGCAAAACCGTTACGCGATCCGAAATCTCTTTCACTTCCGGTAAACGATGAGAGATATAAAGAACTGCAACGCCCTTGGCGCGAATATCGCAGATCACTTTTAACAAGGCTTCGGTTTCCACCGGTGTCAGTGATGCTGTCGGTTCGTCAAAAATGACCACACGATGCGGAACGAGCAATACACGTGCAATCTGTACGAGCTGCCGCTGGGCTATCGAAAGATTGCCAACAATTGCATCGGGATCGATGTCTGCGCCAAGATTGCGAATTGCCTCCCGCGCACCTTCACGCATTGATTTATCATCGACAACAATGCCGTTTGAGAGTTCGCGAACAAGATAAATGTTCTGCGCAACACTCAGATCCGGTGCCAACAGAATTTCCTGATGCACAAGTACAATTCCCTGTGCTTCAGCTTCGACCGGCCCGGAAAAGGTGACAGGTTTTCCATCAATATGAATTTCACCGCTTGTCGGACGTTCATTACCGGCAAGCAGTTTCATCAATGTTGATTTTCCAGCACCATTTTCACCGATAATTGCATGAACTTCGCCGCCATAAATGCTCAGATTAATACCTTTAAGAACCTGAACCGGCCCAAAGGATTTTGACAATGCCACGGCCTCAAGGAGTGGCGCAGGATTTTCTGATGGAACTGTATTCATGCGGTTACACTCAACACAGTGCAGACACACTCGTGCGCATTCGCGTTTCTGTATACTGGATTATTAGTTAGCACTTAACTCCTCCCAAAGTCTTGCAGCTCAACCTTAGCGTTCACTTTGAGGTACGTAAAGCAATAATCTTCAACATCAGACGATGAAGAGATTATTCTGGCTCAGAAAAGATCAGGCAGGCCTATTTAAATGGCTCAGGAAACAGGATTCACATTTCTGTTTCAAAAATAGAATATCTGGATTTTGCCGATGCACCATAGGCCCATGAAGCAACTATACGATGCATATGTTTTTTCTTTTAATAACAAATAAATAGAGCATTTCCGGTTACTCAAATCAAACAGAAAACGCTCTATCATTCCAAGCTTGTGCACTCTGCACCAAAGCACATTGATTGTGGTGCAAGTAACTAGAAGTATTCTTCCATACGTACGGTTTTTATGTCTGTCTTCCTCCTCCAATGTCCAAATTCAATGGAAAGCTCAACTGACAGCCTGGATTCATCACAAATTTCGGGTCAATTGCAGTCTTGATTCTGTTTAATAACTGTCTGCGAATATCCGGCAGCCACTTCTCAAAGTCAGAACGCTTCAAACGGCCAATTCCATGCTCTGCACTGATTGAGCCATCATAACCATCCAGTACGTCATTGATGATTTTTTTTGCAGCATAAATACAAGCATCGCTTTCTTCACGATCCAGCGTCTCAGGTGGCAATACATTAAGATGCACGTTGCCATCACCGACATGGCCGTAAGACACGCAAACACAATCTGGAAGACCGGCATGAATTGCGAGTTCTGCTTCACGAACAAATTCCGCCAGACGCGACAAAGGCACAGAAACATCAGTACGCAAATGAGAGCCCCGCTTGGCCTGCCCTTCATTCATGCCTTCACGAAACAGCCATAATTTGCGGGACTGCTCATGAGAGGTTGCGATTACCCCGTCAACGACAAGACCATCCTGCATGACGTTTTCAAGGAAACGCTGCATAAGTTCCTCGATATTGATCAGGCCAGAACCAGAAATTTCCATCAACACATAGGCTGGATAGTTTCCGTCCAATGGCATGGCCAAATCAGGCATCGCTTCACGTGCCAAAGTGAAAGCAATGGGCGGCATAAATTCAAAAGCCGACATCAAGTCACAGCAATCATATCGCGCACGACGATATAACGTTATGGCCTCCTCAAGAGAGTTCAGACCGAGTAATGCTGTTGCAACCTGTGCAGGATAAGGCATAAGCTTAACGGAAACAGCCGTAATGATACCCAAGGTTCCTTCAGCACCAATAAACAGCTGTTTTACATCTATGCCGCGATTGTCCTTACGCAAAGTCGAAAGACCATCAAAAATTGAACCATCCGGCAGCACGACCTCCACACCAAGTACAAGTTCGCGCGTCATGCCATAGCGCAAGACGTTGATACCGCCTGCATTGGTGGATACATTGCCACCAATACGACAAGAACCTTGTGCACCCAGGGCAAGCGGAAAGAACATCCCGGCCGCCTCAACTTTGTCCTTGAATTCAGACAGAAGGCAACCAGCTTCCACCACAGCAGAGAAGTCATCAACCTCAATCCGTCGTATAGCTGTCATTCGTTCCAGACTGATCACAACTTGCGTTTCAGGGCTATCCGGTATTGCGCCAAGCACAAGACCTGTATTGCCACCTTGAGGGACAATAGAAAGCCCGCGATTTATGGCAGCTTTTACACAAGCAGACACATCTTTTGTGGAACGAGGACGCAGTACCGCAACAGCGCTGCTACTCACATCCCCATGCCAGTCACGGCAATAGCGATCCATATCATCACCGGCAAGAACAAGGTCCGCTCCAAGCTCAATAATCAACGCCTGCACATGGTCTGACACTTTATTTGCGGCACTTGCACTTCTGACTTCCTGTTGCATCATTTCTCCTGCCGCCATCCCGCCTTGACTGATAAAGCAGATAGCAATTTCATTATTTTAGTTTTCAATTGCACGATATAAGGTTATCAGACAACCCTACAAATATTTTTCGTTCTTGTTGTTCTCGTATCAGCAGAATCGAATAAGATATGTAGTGGAGGAGTAGACAATGCATATTATGATCATTGGTGCAGCCGGTATGGTTGGCCGCAAACTATCACAGCGACTTGTCAAAGATGGTGGCCTTGATGGAAAGCCTATCAAAACACTGACACTGGTCGATGTTATAAAACCGGAAGCACCGGCAGGTTTTAGCGGCGAAGCGAAACTTGAAAGCGTTGATTTTTCTGCTCATGGAACGGCTGAAAAACTGATCGCAACCCGTCCAGATATTATCTTCCATGTGGCCGCCATTGTTTCAGGCGAAGCAGAGCTTGATTTTGACAAAGGATATCTGATCAATCTTGACGGTACGCGCCTTTTGTTTGATGCAGTTCGTCATGCCCATAATAAAGACGGATATTATCCTCGCATCGTCTTTACATCATCAATTGCAGTTGTCGGCGCTCCGCTACCCTTCCCTATCCCGGATGATTTCCATCTTACGCCCCTGACCAGCTACGGCACGCAGAAGGCAATTTGTGAATTACTGCTGTCTGATTACACGCGGCGCGGCTTTTTCGATGGCATCGGCATACGTTTGCCCACAATCTGTATTCGCCCTGGCAAACCAAATGCTGCTGCATCAGGCTTTTTCTCCAATATCTTGCGTGAACCGCTGATCGGACAGGAAGCCGTTTTGCCAGTATCTGAAGACGTTCGTCACTGGCATACGTCGCCACGCTCTGCCGTTGGCTTCCTGATCCATGCTGCAACGATGAATCTTCAAAATCTCGGTCCGCGCCGCAATCTATTTATGCCAGGTCTTTCCGTAACCGTAGGAGAGCAGATCGACGCCTTGCGACGTATCGCTGGCGAAAAGGCCGTTGCGCTTATTCGGAAAGAACCGGATGAAATGATCATAAGAATGTGTGCGGGATGGGCACCCGGTTTTGAAGCCACACGCGCACGCGAACTCGGTTTTAAGGCAGAAACCTCATTTGACCAGATCATTCATGCTCATATTGAAGATGAGCTTGGAGGCTCCCTTTGACACGCGCAATTGCTTTCCTGGGTACAGGACTTATGGGCGGACCAATGGTACGGCGTCTGCTGGAGGCAGGTTTTAGTGTTTCAGTCTGGAATAGAGACCCTGCCAAGGCAGTACCATTGGCCAAGAATGGCGCGATTATCGCTGCGAGCGCTGTTCAGGCGATCCAGGACGCCGATATCATTTTCACCATGCTTTCCGATGGCAAGGCTGTAAACTCTGTTTTGTTTGACGGGGGTGTTGCAGCCGCGCTTAAAGCGGGTGCAGTTGTTATCGATACGTCGTCTATCGCTCCGCCGATTGCGCGTGAACATGCAAAGCGACTGCATGAAATGGGTATTCATTATATCGACTGCCCCGTCTCTGGCGGGACCGTAGGGGCAGAAGCTGGAACCCTTGCGCTTATGGCAGGTGGCGAAGAAGCACTTATTGAAGAACTGGCAGATGTGTTTGCAGCTCTTGGCCGTGTTACGCATGTAGGACCATCGGGCGCCGGGCAGATTTGCAAGCTTGCGAACCAGCAGATTGTTGCGATTACAATTGGAGCCATTGCCGAAGCCATGATGCTGGTAGAAGCCGGTGGCGCGAATCGGGGCAAATTTCGCGATGCAATTCGCGGTGGTTTTGCAGAAAGCCGCATTCTGGATCTGCATGGAAAACGCATGGTAGAGCGTAATTTTGAGCCGGGCGGACCTTCACGTTTGCAACTCAAAGATCTGGATGCCGTAGTCGCAATGGCTGAAAAATTTTCCCTGAAACTGCCATTAACGGAAGACATTCGTAATGAGTATCAGGCTTTCGTTGATGCCGGTGATGGGGAAAAAGACCATTCAGGCTTGTTGCTATATCTGGAGAGGCTCAACAATCATGGCAATGAGGAAGCGCAATGAAAGATGATCAAAAAACGCAGCGCCGGTTACGCTCGCAGGATTGGTTTGATAATCCCGATCATCTGGATCTGACAGCGCTTTATCTTGAGCGTTTCATGAACTACGGCACCACTCCAGAAGAATTGCGCTCTGGTAAACCGATCATCGGCATTGCCCAGTCTGGAAGTGATCTCAACCCCTGCAATCGCCATCATCTCGATCTGGCCAAGCGGATCCGCGACGGTATCCGTGATGCTGGCGGCATTGTCATTGAGTTTCCCAGTCATCCTTTGTTTGAAAACTGCAAACGACCCACAGCAGCGCTTGACCGAAATCTGGCCTATATGACGCTGGTTGAAATCCTCTACGGATATCCGCTTGATGGCGTTGTACTCACAACAGGCTGCGACAAGACTACACCATCTGCGTTAATGGCAGCTTCAACCGTCGATATACCTGCAATCGTATTTTCAGGCGGCCCAATGCTCGATGGCTGGCATGAAGGTAAGCTCGTCGGCTCTGGAACAGTGATATGGCAATCGCGCCGCAAATATGCAGCAGGCGAAATCAGCAAGGAAGAATTCCTTGAAGCGGCACTGAGTTCTGCGCCTTCCATAGGCCATTGCAATACGATGGGAACAGCATCAACAATGAACGCCATGGCTGAAGCGCTCGGCATGTCGCTAACCGGCTGTGCTGCTATTCCAGCGGCATACCGGGAACGTGGGCAAATGGCCTATCGCACGGGCCGTCGTGCTGTGGAACTGGTACTGGAGGACATACGTCCATCCGATATCCTGACACGTGCATCATTTATCAATGCAATCAAAGTCAATTCGGCAATTGGCGGCTCAACCAATGCGCAGCCCCATCTCATGGCAATGGCAAAACATGCAGGTGTGGAACTGCAACCTGAAGACTGGCAGGATGAAGGCTTTGATGTTCCCCTTCTGGCCAATATTCAGCCTGCGGGCAAATATCTGGGAGAAAAATTCCATCGAGCAGGTGGCGTTCCGGCAATCATGTGGGAATTGCTGTCGGCTGGAAAACTCGATGGTTCCTGTAAAAGTGTTACCGGAAAAACCATAGCTGAAAACCTTGAAGGCCGTGAAGCTTCGGATCGTGATGTAATCTACCCTTATGCACAGCCCATCAAAGAGCGTGCAGGTTTCCTCGTAATGAAAGGAAACCTGTTTGATTTTGCCATCATGAAAATGAGTGTAGTCTCCCCTGAATTTCGCGAGCGCTACCTGTCAGAGCCAGGGCGCGAGGGTATTTTTGATGGTCGCGCTATCGTTTTTGACGGCTCCGAGGATTATCACCAGCGTATCAATGACCCGGCGCTCGACATTGATGAACGCTGTATTCTGGTCATCCGGGGAGCCGGGCCGCTTGGCTGGCCGGGTTCAGCCGAAGTTGTCAACATGCAGCCACCGGACCACTTGTTGAAACGTGGCATTACCAGCCTGCCAACCATAGGTGACGGACGGCAGTCTGGTACGGCAGACAGTCCGTCCATTCTCAATGCATCACCGGAAAGCGCCGCCGGCGGTGGTCTGGCCTGGGTGCGCACTGGCGATATTATTCGCATCGACTTCAATAAAGGCCGTTGCGATATGTTGGTCGATGATGTCGAAATTATGCGTCGAAAAACAGACGGGATTCCCGCAACACCCGCCGATGCAACACCATGGCAAATGATCTACCGACAAACTGTCACACAACTTGCCGATGGTGCTACAATCCGCGATGCTGAGAAGTTCCGCCAGCTTTCAAAAACACCGCCACGGCATAATCATTAGAACCTGAATTTTCTCTGGTGACGCGAAGACCGACAGAATTTTCTGTATGGTTCACAAACATCTCGAATGGCAGATTATTGCCATTCGAGAATTGATTATCGCTTAAACGCTCGCCGTCATGCCGCCATCAATATGCAGCACCTGACCGTTCACGAAGGACGAAGCCTCGCCGCTCAGATAAACCGCAGCACCAACCAGTTCCTCAACATTACCCCAGCGACCTGCCGGAGTGCGCCTTTCCAGCCAATCGGTAAATTCCGGATTATCCACCAATGCCTGATTAAGCGGAGTCTTGAAGTAGCCTGGTGCTATCGCATTTATCTGAAGGCCATATTTGGCCCAATCGGTTGCCATACCGCGTGTCAGATTCCGCACGGCACCTTTGGTTGCGGTATAAGGCGCGATGGATGGGCGAGCCAATTCACTTTGTACAGAAGCTATATTGATGATTTTACCGTGTTTGCGCTCGATCATATGACGTGCAACTGCCTGCCCAACATAGAAAACGCTTGAAATATTGGTCTGTAGCAATTGCTGCCACTTATCATCAGGAAACTCTTCAAGTGGTGCGCGATATTGCATCCCTGCATTATTAATAAGAATTTCAATTGCGCCTATGTCACTCTCGATTAAATTTACACCTTTCCTGACGGTTTCATTGTCAGTTACATCAAAACTGGATGCGTGTACTATATGCCCTGCATTGCGCAAATCACTCACGGCCCTTTCCACTTTGAGTGGATTGCGCCCATTGATTACGACCTCAGCGCCATGTTCAGCCAAGCCTTTTGCAAGCGCAAGACCTATGCCCTGACTTGAACCGGTTATCAGCGCAATTTTTCCCGAAAGATCAAATAATCGAAACGACATAAACTCCCCCCAGATATTCCATCGTCTGGAATAGTCAAAGCAATAGACAATATTTTCGATCTTATCTTTAATATAGTCAGAAACGAAGATGAAAGACTCTATGAAAATATTTATCAATCACTTGACCAGAAAAATCAAAAAACTATGAAGATACAACGGGGTTTTTGCAATAAACGCCCACGAGACTAACCAATTTGATACTTTCATCGGTCAAGTTGCGGGTAACACCAAGAGGAAGCGATCAGCCTTCTCGGGGTAATGGGAGGAAATGATGAAAATAACGGCACTGGAAACAGTGCGCGTGGCCGAACGCGCAAATCTGCTCTGGGTTCTTGTCCATACTGATGAGGGTATTACTGGCCTCGGTGAGACATTTTTTGGAGCACAGACCGTCGAAGCCTATATCCATGAATATGTAGCTCCGAGAGTTATCGGACAAAATCCCCTGGACATAGATCGACTGGCTTCGGATCTCGTCGGCTATGTCGGGTTTCGTTCATCCGGTGCGGAGGTGCGGGGCAATTCAGCGTTTGATATCGCTTTATGGGACATATTTGGAAAAGTAACAAACCAGCCCATAGCCCAGCTTCTTGGCGGTTTTTCACGGCGTGAAATTCGAACATATAATACTTGCGCCGGGACTGAATATATAAAGAAAACTACCGGACAGACGACTGGTAATTATGGCCTTGCGACCGGCCACGATTACGATGATCTCAACGGTTTTTTACACAGCGCCGATGAACTGGCCCACTCACTTCTCGAGGAAGGCATAACGGCCATGAAAATATGGCCGTTCGATGCTGCCGCAGAGAAAACAAAAGGGCAATATATATCGTCTGCTGATCTTAGAACGGCACTCGAACCATTTGAAAAAATCCGTAAGGCCGTTGGTGAGCGGATCGACATCATGGTCGAGTTTCATTCAATGTGGCAGCTTCTGCCTGCAATCAATATTGCCAAAGCACTGGCACCTTATAATACATTTTGGCATGAAGATCCGATCAAAATGGATAGTCTTTCAAGCCTTAAACGTTATGCTGACTTTTCCCCGGCGCCGATTTCGGCTTCTGAAACGCTGGCGACCCGATGGGGTTTCCGTGACTATATCGAAACGGGCGTTGCCGGTGTCGTAATGCTGGACATTTCGTGGTGCGGAGGATTGTCTGAAGCGCGAAAGATTGCTGCAATGGCCGAAGCCTGGCATTTGCCTGTCGCACCGCATGATTGTACTGGCCCGGTTGTTCTATGCGCTTCAACACATCTTTCACTCAATGCACCCAATGCACTGGTGCAGGAGAGCGTTCGCGCCTTTTATCGCACTTGGTATCGCGATCTTGTAACAGCATTACCTGAAGTGAAGAATGGTATGATAACAGTGCCTCCGGGAGCGGGGCTTGGCATGGAGCTTAACCCGGAACTGGACAAAGCATTTACAGTAAATCGTCGGATTTCAGACGTGAACTCCCTATGACGCAGGCTATCGAACAATTTTGATTGGATAATTCATGTCTGTCACATCGCAATCATCACCAAGTGGTCATACAATATCGGCTATGGCTGGGCCTGCACTGATGCTGCTTGGCATGCTGATGTTTTCTTTAAACGATGCCATGGGCAAGTGGCTGGTTGCCAGCTATAGCGTCGGTCAGGTTATTTTGATCCGCAGTGTAGCTGCGCTTGTAATTCTGGCTCCTTTCCTCTGGCGTGCAGGGTTGAAACCTATTATCCAGGCTGAAAAGCCGATAATGCAGGCTGCTCGTGTTTTCTTCTCAACTTTTGAAGTTTTCGCATTCTACTATGCAGTCATGTACCTCCCCCTGGCGGATGTTATGACTTACTGGCTTGCAGCTCCGATTTATGTAGCGGCTGCATCACCTTTTCTGCTCGGTGAAAAAGTTGGCTGGCGCCGTTGGACCGCTATAGCTGTTGGCTTTGTCGGTGTCATTATTGCACTTAATCCATCAAGTGCAATGTTCACCGCTCCGGCAATAATTTCTATTCTCGGTACGATTGCCTTTACCTTCATGATGATTTCAGGCCGAAGCCTGCGAAATACCCCGGATAAAACACTCGTTTTCTTTCAACTGATGGGGGCTTTAATAGCAGGTCTGATTTTTGCACCATTTGACTGGCGACCTATGGGTGCAGCAGCAGACCTTTTCCTGATGCTGCTTTTGGGCATAGTGGCTATGGCCGCCCATATGCTCGTTAATCGCTCATTAAAAATTTCGGATGCTGCGACTGTAGCACCGCTTCAATATACTCTCTTGCTCTGGGCTGTCCTATTCGGATGGTTGTTTTTTGGCGATTTACCCAAAACAGGAATGATTATCGGAGCGTTGCTTATTGTCGGATCCGGGCTGTTTATTTTCTTCCGGGAACAAAAGGCCAAAACTCAAGATTAGAGCATAATCCGACCGGTGTGAAACGAGGATTAATAAGATTATGCATCAAATACAAAGACTTTAGAGCGCCGATCTGATTCAATCAGATCGGCGCTCTAAAATGGTTTTCTATTTGAAGTATTTTTTGACGGCAATCATTTCTCGTCAACAGATTTCACTGTACTGATAAAAATAAAACCCGCGGGAATAATCCCGCGGGTTTTATTTTTATTGAATTTCCGACGGTAACTTTTAATTACGCAAATCGCTCAGGATCGCCTGCACGCGATCAACAACATCAGTTCCGATATCCGCCTTGTGCTTTTCATAAATAACCTGCGATTTTTCCAGAATACGAGCCTGTTCTTCCGGTGAAATCGTATTGAACTTCACGCCAGCAGCTTTAATCTTTTCCAAAGACTTCTTGTTAAGCTCAGTGATAACTTCACGTTCAACATCACGGCCAACAATAGCGCATTCCTTCAAAGCAGCCTGCTCTTCTGGTGAATAGGTGTTGAAAATCGGCTTTGAGAAAAGGAGCAGGAATGGTGTATAAGCATGTTTGGTTTCGGAAACATATTCCTGAACTTCATAGAATTTTGAAGTGTCGATTGTTACATAAGGGTTTTCTTGCGCATCGATAGCCTTTGTTTCGAGTGCGGAGAAAACTTCACCAAATGCCATTGGAGTAGCGTTGGCGCCAAAGTTCTTGAAAGTATCCAGGAATATGTTGTTCTGCATGACGCGAACCTTCATCCCGTCAAGATCTTCCCATTTGTTAATCGGCTGCTTGGAATTGGACAGGTTACGGAAGCCGTTTTCCCAATATGCCAGATTAACCAGGCCAACTGCGTCAAGTTTCTCATTGAGCAGATCACCGAATTCTCCATCCATAACGGTATAGGCTTCTTCAGCATTCGCAAACAGGAATGGAAGGTCAAATACACCAAGCGCCGGAACTATACCAACCAATGGCGAGGACGAGGTAACAACGGCCTCCTGAACACCGGAACGCAGTGCTTGGGTTGCCTGAAGGTCTCCACCCAGAGCCCCGCCCCAGAAAGCGGTAAGCTTTAGCTTGCCACCTGATTTTTCATCAAGGCATGCCTGCATTGCCTTGATACCATCACCAACCGGATGGTCAGCATTGATACCATTGGAAACGCGGATATTGCGGCTTTTAAACTCGGCATGTGCCGGCGCTGAAATAAGAGCAGCAGCAACGGTGGCCAGTGCAGTTGTCGTAATCAGAAGCTTTCTCATGAGTATCCTCCCAGAGTTAGAGAAAGAAATGAAACACCAGTGGCTCAATAGAGCCAGCTGGCAGGAACAAGAACGAGATCAGGAAACAGAACAAGCAGAAATAATACGCATATTTCGGCCAACAGGAATGGCAGCACACCGGTTATAACGCGACCAAGCGGGACGCGGCCAACACCGGAAACCACATTCAAAACCACACCAACCGGCGGGGTAAGCAGGCCAATTGACGTGTTCATGATGAAGAGAACACCGAAATAGATAGGGTCAATTCCAGCCTTCTGGATAATTGGCATCAACACCGGTGTCAGGATCAAAATCGTCGGAGTAAGATCAAGCGCTGTTCCTACGATCAGAACCAAAATCATGATCACGAAGAGCAATAAAGTCGGATGGTCGATCAATGGCTCGATATAGCTGCTGATTTCTGCTGGAATATTCGCTGCTGTAATAAGCCATGCGGATACAAGTGCCGCGCACACCAGAAACATAACAACAGAAGTTGTTTTTGCGGCACGAAATAATACCTGACCAAGATCACTTATTTTAAGCTCACGATAAATGAACATACCCACAAAAAGCGCATATATGGCGGCAACAACTGCGGCTTCTGTCGGCGTTACAATACCTGCCCTGATCCCTCCAAGGATAATAACAGGCATTCCAAGCGCCCATGCGGCACGACCGCTGGCTTTCAGGCGCTCTTTACCTGAGACACGTGGAAGTGCCTCTACTTTATCCTTTCTGACCACAAGCAGCCAGGTGATAATGAGAGAAATTCCCATCAATATGCCTGGAAAAACTCCCGCCATGAATAGCTTGGTAATCGAGACATTGGCAGCAACACCAAAGACGATAAATGCCATCGATGGAGGGATAATCGGAGCAATAATACCACCAGCTGCAATCAAACCCGCAGAGCGCGGAACATTGTATCCGGCCTTGGCCATCATCGGGATAAGGATCGCGGCAAGGGCCGCAGTATCGGCGGCTGCCGAGCCGGAAATCGACGCCATGATGATCGCTGCAAAAATCGCTACAATACCAAGGCCGCCACGAATATGGCCAACGCATGCGATCGCGAAATCAATGATACGACGGGACAGGCCGCCGGAATTCATCAGCTCCCCAGCCAGGATGAAGAATGGAATGGCCAGCAAAGTGAATGTATCTGCACCCGAAACCATATTTTGTGCAATGATTTGCGAGTTGAACATATCCATGTGCCACATGAGAGCGACACCGCAAAGCATAAGCGCGAAAGCAACAGGAACGCCAATGGCCATCGCTCCAACGAGCGATCCAATAAATACCAGAAGGGTCATCAGGCACGCTCCGACATTTGCTCGATGGACATATGTTCTCCAGCGAAAGCGGCTATTTCATCTTCGGTGACACGGCCTGTCAGGATACGAAACAGTCGTTCAAGCGAGATCAGAAAAATACCTGCGCCTGTAAATAATCCAATTCCGTAAACCCATCCCATCGAGAGGCCGCTGACAGGTGCTGTCATAGATGTGTTAATAGGCAACTGTTCCCAAGTTCCAAGAAAGAGGATTGCGGACACACCCATAATAATAAGATTGGACACACCCATCAGGACAATTCTGCCCTTTCGCCCAAAGCGCGAAACGACCGTTTCCACACCCATATGGAGATTTTCACGATGCGCAACGACAGCGCCAATAAAGGTAAGCCAGACAAAAAAGTACCGTGCCATCTCATCAGAAATGGCAATACCTGAATTCATACCATAACGAAGCACTACATTAACAAATACCATTAATGCCATGCTTGCCAGTGCCAATATCATAAGCAAGGCCAGGAAGCGGAAAAACAGATCAATAAGTTTCTTAATCATTGCCTTGCACCTTTACCTTGCACCTTTTCGGGCATCCCGGATGCGGCAAGGTTACTGGTGACTCTTTTGGTGTCACAGCGCATTATGGATAAGTATCCCATAAGTTTATTTAAAAGATGCAACCTTTTTTCATTTGCAGACCATATCTGGCCAAACAAAAAGCTCTTTTGTGCGTGAGCAGAAAAAATATTAAGTTCATTCATTAAATGCTTTGAATTCAAGCAATCCTCCTCCCGGTAGCTTTCCTCAAATGAGAAGCTACAATTATCTGACTTCGGCCCACTACAGAGAAATACGTGACCAAACACGGGCAAACGCTTTCATCCGTGCGCTCACCGTCTCCTCCATAGGGAACAAGGTTCCTCTCACACCTTTAAGACAGAAGGCCTCCAAACCTGATCTGCCTTATTGTCAGGATATCTGACAACTGTATTACCTGTTTTAGTAGGAGTTTGTTTCGCTGTCCAGAACTGAAATCACTTGTTTAAAAACACAAGCCTGTCATTACAGCTGCACCTTTGATTTACGATGGATACGCCGCCAGCAAGACCCGGCAATAATGCAAACCAGGTTGATGCGTCGTTCACCTACATATTCATCACGCAAACAACAAAGCACAATTCGCAAAGATTAATTACTGCAAAAAAACAATGTGAACTCGATTTTTATAAAAGGCAAACATGAAAAACAATACAATATAATGATAAATTTTAACAAATATATTCAAATATTGCTATAATTAACAGCTTGATAAATTCTGATATTAAATAATATTAAAATAATAATCAGGGGGCAACAATGCTAATATACATTAATAATGAAATGGAAAATGGTATAATTGCAAAAATACCCCTTATTCTTGACAAAGACATTAAGGGTTTTCAGGGAGATGCTATCGATTTTGAAATATCCTCGTTAAAAGGACAGCTTACCCCTGCAGATGACACTCAGACTTATAAATCTTTGTTCCAGATTCAATCTGGAGGTATCGATCTGAAGAATATTTACATCGCTTTCTCGTTCAATCTTGCTTTTACAACACCAGATGGCAAAAAAACATCAATGACACGATCCGATCCCACCTATGATTGGATCATCACAAATGGTCAATATTACTGTGATGCCGAGACATCTTTCGGGTTCACATCAGGAAGCCGATTTACAGGCAATTATAGTGCTACAATCACAAACCCGTTCATTTATATAATCAAAACGAGCCATCTAATAGACAATAAAATGTCCGATCCGATTTCGATAAAAGCGCAATTTTATCCATCATCCACATATTCTGTTATTACACCAAAAGACGATATTCAGATCATCATCAGTAATCGCCAGAACCAGCTCGAATAATTCAGTTATCAAAAATTTACATTCCAGCATCAGAAAATCATACATGAGAACATTGTTGTTCATAAACAACAATGTTCTGATTTCTTTTGTCAGGATTGAGCAAAGTAACTCTATTTTCAATCAGGATTTGACTTCATCACGCCGAAAGAGCAAACCCTTAGAAAGCATCTTGAAAATCCGATAATGATTTTCAGCTATGATGCCTAGTAAATCAAATTGTTAGAGCCTGTTCTAACTGGTTGCACAAGAACGCGCTTTAACAAATATGAAACAGACTTGGCGGTATGGCGCGACCGCACAAGGCTGCGTATTGTGCGTTTTCAAACCGGGTTCGGAATTGGGTATTTATCTTCCCATTGCGGAATTATCGGTAAACATGCTGGTTCTGCTCGGCATGGGTGCTGCTGTTGGTTTTCTGTCAGGATTGTTTGGCGTCGGCGGCGGATTTCTTATCACGCCACTGCTGATTTTTTATAACATTCCGCCTGCAATTGCTGTCGCAACCGGCGCAAATCAGGTTATCGCTTCATCCGTCTCAGGTGCATTGGCACATTTCAAACGAAGAACACTCGATATAAAACTCGGACTGTTTCTGGTTGCGGGCGGCATAGCAGGGTCGCTGATCGGTATATTCGTTTTCTCGTGGCTGCGTGATCTGGGGCAACTAGATCTGATCGTTTCAATCCTTTACGTCTTCTTTCTTGGCACAGTTGGTGGACTGATGCTGGTTGAAAGCTTTCGTGCCCTGCGCCGTGTGAAAAAAGGACAGGCTGGTGCAATCCGCCGTCCCGGACAACATACATGGATCCACAAACTGCCTTTCAAAATGCGGTTTCGCGCTTCCACTATCTATGTCAGCATCATTCCCGTGCTCGGAATTGGTTTTTTCATTGGCTTATTATCATCGGTAATGGGTGTCGGCGGTGGATTTATCATGGTGCCGGCACTGATCTACCTGCTGCATGTCCCAACCAATGTCGTTGTGGGTACATCGCTTTTTCAAATCACATTTGTAACGGCCTTCACCACGGTCATGCAGGCAACAACCAACCAGTCTATCGACATTGTACTGGCCTTTCTATTGATGCTCGGAGGAGTAATCGGTGCACAATATGGTGCTCGTGCAGGGCAAAAACTGCGTGGCGAACAACTCCGTCTATTGCTTGCATTGCTGGTGCTAGCTGTAGGCCTGCGCCTTGCTTTTGGCCTCTTTGTTCGACCTGATAATCTGTTCTCAATCTCAATTGCGGATATGTAAAATGAGGAAACTCACGATTATATTCGCATTTTTTCTTAGCCTGGCCGCAACATGCGCATCCGCTCAGAACGATTCAAGCGGTAACACCAATAATATACCACAACTGCAAAACCCGTCTGAAGAAACAATCGAAATTGGTTTATCGACGGAAACGATTGCAATTACTTCCAATTTTTCTGGCACAGATCTGACCATTTTTGGTGCACTGGATAATGCCGACCCACTGATCCAGCGCCAGGGACGTTATGATATTATCGTCGTGCTGCAAGGCCCGTCGCGCGATCTCGTTGTACGCAAGAAAGAACGCTATCTCGGTGTCTGGGTCAATGCTGATTCTGAAACGTTTCTTGGCGTGCCTTTATCCTATTCGCTCGCATCAACACGCAATTTGCAAGATATTGCCGATGACAAACTCTATCGCGAACTTTCAGTTGGCGTACGCAATTTTTACCTTAGACCAGAAGACCCGGCCAGTCTTTCAGCGAATATTTTAAAATTCGGCAATGAATTGCGCGAGATGAAAATTCGGCAAGGGCTTTACAGCCAACGTATCGGCGGTGTTGAGTTTCTCTCTCGCACCCTGTTTCGTGCAACGCTTAATCTTTCGGCCAATGTACCAGTCGGACGTCATCGAGCACGTGCTCTTTTGTTCCGCAATGGTGTTTTTCTGCGCGAAGCCAATGCAAGTCTTGAAATTGTTAAGGCCAGTGTCGAACAAAGCATCTATGATATAGCCCATAAGTACAGCTTCTATTACGGTCTGTTTGCCGTGTTTCTGGCTGTACTTACAGGCTGGGCGGGGCGTATTCTTTTCAAAAAGGATTAGGGCCAATCGACATTCATTTTTCGGGCGGGGCGTGAGCCGGATTTTGTCGCAGAACAGAAGAAAAGGCCGAGGTGGTGTGAACACCATGAGGGCTTTTCGACGCATTCAGGGACAAAATCCGCCACGTCCCAAAGGGATATGGCGCAAATTACCCATTTTGGCGTCGCTAAACCTCGATGGAGCGACACTCCACCTTCGGTTTCGCTCCTGAAACTGGACAATTTTCGTCCATACCACGCCTCAAAACATGAATGTCGATTGGCCCTAGAGCTTTTTGAAAAATCTATGCGTCAGCATCAGCACTTCCCGCTCGATCCGCTCGGCCCAGCAGCACGATAAAAAAGCGATATCATCACCGCTCTAACCATTTTTATTTGAAGCATAATTATGCTCTAAAAGGTCCATAGAAAACTATCGGGGTGAGAGAGTGATACGAATATTGTTTCTTCTTCTGGGTCGCGAAATTATTCAGCGGCACTGGAGAACTTTGTTAACAATCTCCGTAATCTGGATTATTAGCGGAACGCTCATCATCATTGATGCACTTGATGGCAAAACCATCATACCATCACGATTTTTTGGCTATTTATTATTACCCGAAGCAGCATTATGCCTCTTTGCTGCTATTGCTTATTACGGCACAGCACGAAGAATGCGCATAGTGCAAGGAGTTGTTCTGCTTGGCGTAAGTGCACTCATTATCAGCTCTACGCCTGCAAGCAATTTTGCTCTGGCGGTATTATTTGGCTTTTGTTTTCTACTTGATGGTGTTGTACGCATTGGAAGCGCCTGGGTCATACGATACCCGCGTTGGAAACTGGGATTTGCGGGAGGCGTAATAGAAGTTCTGCTCGCAATTATAACCCTTCAACCATGGCCAACCTGGTATGAGGGCACTGTCGGAGTAAATGTTGGAGCCGTCCTCTTTCTTACCGGAATTGGTTTGCTCAGTATCGCATTTCGGATCAAGCGGTTGGAAGCAGACGCTTCCCTGACAAGCATCCTAAGCCGAAACCCGTTTAACCAACGCGCCACACAGCTTTTTCAAAAACGGACTGCTCGAAATCGCAAAAGCCTTATTGTCCACGTCTGGACACCTACAGGCACGGCAATGACCCCTTTGCGCCAGCGTGCAATTAATCGCTATATTGCGGCTGTTGATACCAATGGAGTCATTTCGACTGGTCACGCAGCATTGGAAATGGCCCCGGATGTTTATATCAGCCATTATCCTGCAACAGAAATTGATCGCAATCCTGATGAGTTCAGCAGAACGTTACGCGCCACAGCCGACAATAATGTAGCTGGCCGTTTTTTACCAAGCTATGAAGTTGAATCGACTGACTGGTGTCCATCGACTGTGCAGGTAGAAATCAAGAATATTGATGCAGCACGCCTGCGTAAATTCTGGAAACACTATCGCGCAAATAATACATATAATCTAACGAACAGAAACTGCTCAAGTGCAGTAGCCGATGCACTCGATGCAGCCCTTGAAGGGGTCTATCGAGAGCATCGATGGCCCGTATTCAAAGCACTTCAGGCAATTGTTTTTCCTGAATTATGGGCGGCCGGTCTTATGCGCAAAAGAGCAGAATCAATGGCCTGGACCCCAGGGCTTGTACTCGACTATGCGCGTGCCCTGTCTGCTTTGGTAAATTCTTCCGATCAGTCGACAAGAAAACAAAATATCCGTCTCGTAAAAAAATATTCTCTTCGCCAACCTGACAATTAATCAAACAAATATTTTAGGCACACCTACCTCATTCAATCAGATCAAAATGAGCTCTGGAAATACAACTTATTTAAGTTGACCATTATACTCAACTTAAATAAGTTCATTTGACCATTCCCTGTACTCACTGGATCAAAAGACCGTGTCCCTGACATTACAAATCTGGCCGAATAATGCACGCACTCTCAGCAGGTGTTTGCTGGCATTGATACTTCTTATCGGTAGCCTGCTTGCCATCCAAGCGCCTGTTCACGCGCAGGGCCGGGAAACAAACCGTATTGTCTCTCTTGGTCCCGATGTAACAGAAATTATATTTGCCCTTGGCGCAGGCGATAAGGTGATTGCTGTTGATCGAAGCAGCAAATACCCTGAAGAAACTGCGAACAGAGCCAATGTTGGCTATCGTCGCAGCCTGTCACCGGAAGGCATTCTTACATTAAAAAGCGACCTCATCATAGCCTCTGAAGACATTGGTCCGCCCGAAACAATGGACGTTCTCAATCAATCGACAATCGAGGTTCTTTATGTACCGGTCGATAATAGCCGCAATGGTCTTATCAGGAAGATTGCAATTATTTCCAAAAGACTCGGCCTTGAAAAACAGGGCGAACTGCTAACGCAGCAAGTAATAGACGACTTTGATGCCGCAACAGCTTATGCAACTAAAATATCCGCTGGCAGACAGAAAAAGGTTGTCTTCTTTCACGGCCTCATACGCTTGAGCGGTGCCGGGCGCGATACAGCCGCTGACGCCATTATACGTTATGCAGGCGCAAAAAACCCACTTTCTGTCTATACCGGATATAAACCAGTCTCTGATGAGTGGCTCATTAAAGCTGCACCCGATGTGATCATGATGCTTTCAGACGGAAACGGGGGGCCAACTGCTGATGATGTATTCTCACACAAGTCTCTGCAACAGACACCTGCCGCTAAAAACCAGTCACTGCTTGTTCTGGAAGGCCCTTATATGCTGGGTTTTGGTCCTCGTACTGCGGAAGCAATACGAAAACTGGCCCGCTCTCTTTATGAATAGAAAACCTTCAGTCTCGTATTTATGAGAGCACATCCCGAAAAGAATGAAACACTTCGCGGGATGTGTGGTGAAAGCAATATTTGAGACAAGCCGGTCTGATTCAATCAGACCGGAACGCGCTCTTTGCTGTAGCTATTGTATTCTCAAGCCTTATAGGTCTGCACAGCGCCGGGTAGCTTGCTCCATTCGGCATACCAGTTGTTGAACAGCTTGAATTGCGCTTCAACATAACCACGCTGACTGTCGGACAGAGCGTCTGTTTCATTAAAATGCAGCGTATATTCCTTGTTACCCTTAAGCACCATCATATGCTTGAAATAGAGCACCAGATCCGGGCCTTCATCGAAAGACGAAAGCACTGCAAGTGCCTGTTCGAGTTCAAGCGCACGCTGACGTGCATCTGCATCACCCGCTGCTGCAGCCTGCGAAAGCTTGCAAAGCTGAATGACTTCCTTTGGCAGAACATTGCCAATGCCGGTGATAGCGCCGGTTGCACCGCAATTCACAAAACCATGGAAAACGGCCGTATCAACACCAATCATCAGCGTAACATCGTCATCACGACTGGTGATATTTTCAGCCGCATAGCGCATATCCGCAGGGCCACCGAACTCCTTGAAACCAACAAGGTTTTTATGCTCTGCACGCAGAGCGAAGAACAGATCCGCACGTGTGGCAAAGCCATAATAAGGGCTGTTATAAATTACAGCCGGCAAATCAGGTGCAGCCGACAGGATAGCCTTGAAATGCGCTTTCTGTGCAGCAATTACCGAACCACGCGACAAAACGCGCGGGATGACCATCAGGCCCTTGGCACCAACCTTCTGTGCATGCGCCGCATGAGCTGCCGCAACAGCTGTATTCACCGCACCTGTGCCAACGATCACAGGAATACCGGCAGCAGTCAGACGGGCAACACCTTCCATGCGCTGTTCGTCAGTGAGGAGCGGCCAGTCGCCCATCGATCCACAATAAACAACAGCCGACATGCCGTCAGCGATCAACTCCTTGCCCTTGCGCACCAGCGCATCAAAATCAGGGGTACGATCATCCTTGCACGGGGTCATCAGAGCCGGAATCACGCCGGAAAAAATATTGGCAGCCATCTAGAAACTCCTCTCAAAGCATCTCCGTTATTTGCAAAGCGATCCAGCTTCAGAGATGCGACAAACAAAACCAGAGCGACTGAACCGCTGGAAATACCGGCAACCCATCAGTCTCCACATCTGATATATCAGCTTGTATTTTATTTGTCGACAGAATTTGTGCCGTATCAGAGGTCAATTTTCAGACGATCATCACGCATCAAAAGTTTCTGAACCTGGCGCACAATCTGCTCTGCATGTTCATGCGCCAGACGTTCTGCCAATTTTATGTCACGTGCAGCAATTGCGGCAATCATCTCCTCATGCTCTGCCACGAAATGTCGTGGCAACTGGTCATTATAGGACTGATAGTAAAGCCGCAGGATACGCCTTCCCTCATCCAGCAATCGTTTGAAAAGACTTGTAAAATATAAATTGCGCCCCGCTTCTGCGATCGCCAGATGAAGCGCGGCATTGGTGGCAATCATACCGAGCGCATCCTGCGCTTCCACCGCCTCTGCAAATTCTGCCTGATGCAATGCAATAATATCCAGATCTTCCTGCCGATGGTTTTTGGCTGCAAGCTGGGTTGTGACACGATACATCAAAGTCAGTGCATCAAAATAAGTATGCATGTTGAGAAAATCGATGTTTGACACCATTGTAGAGCGATTGGGCAGCGTATCGATCAACCCCTCGCCTGCCAGACGCACCAAAGCTTCACGAATTGGCGTGCGAGACATTTTGAACCGCTCTGCAAGTTGCACCTCATCAATCGGGCTGCCAGGAGGCAGCACCAGATCAAGGATTTCATCACGCAGCAGCTCATAGACCATCTTCCCGCCGGAACCGCGCTTTCGTTCAGGAGTGTCATTATTATCGCCTGTCGTCATTGTCAGCTCTTTCGCCATATCAGGAAAATGGTTCAGTTGGACCTTTGGCAGGTTGCGTAAACCACTGCGCACCCTCTGCACTCATGTAGATGTGGTCTTCCAGACGCACACCAAATTGTCCCGGAACAACAATCATCGGCTCATTTGAGAAACACATACCCGGTGCAAGCGGCAGATGATTACCACGAACGATAAATGGCGCTTCATGGATTTCCAGTCCCAGACCATGACCAGCACGGTGTGGAAGGCCGGGCAACTGATAATCCGGCCCCAACCCATGCCTGACCAGAACGGCCCGGGCAGCATCATCGAGTTCGGAACAAGCAGCGCCAATCTTTGCAGCATCAAACACGGCTTGCTGTGCCTGCCGTTCAATCACCCATATACGTTCAAAATCGGCCGTTGGCTCATCCAGCATATAGGTTCGGGTCAAATCGGAGTGATAACCATCAATCCGGCAACCCGTATCAACCAGAATGACATCACCATTTTTATAAAACTGTTCGCCATCCGCGCCATGCGGCAACGAGGTTGCTTCGCCAAAAGAAACGATACAAAAAGTCGAGCCCCCATTTGCGCCCAGTTCACGGTGCTGTTCATCAATAAAGCGCACAACATCGGAGGCGACAGTGCCCGGACGAATGAATTGATGAGCGCGGCGATGCACTTCCAATGTCAATCCCATGGCATATTTGATGATATCAATTTCGGCCTGAGACTTGACGATACGCTGTGCACTTATCATCGGCCCTGCATCAACAAGGCGCTCTGCACCGATTTCTTTGCGCAAAGCATTGTAGACAAACAACGGTACGGCATCGTCAACAGCAAGCGTTTCACCCGCTTTCAGCAGTGAGGCAACAAGCGATGCACTGTTTTGTTCTTCCTGCCAGATGCGAATTTCACCGGGAAGATGCGGCAGGCTCTCCACACGGCTCTGCTCAAAACCCGGAACAATATAGATGATCTCGCTTTGTGTGATGACGGCTCCCAGCAAGCGCTCACTCGAATGCCAGACAAGACCAGTGTAATAAAGCAGGCTCTCGGTCGACCCAAGCAGCAAGGCAGCAATGTTTTTCTCGTCAAGACGGCAGCGTATTTTATTGATACGCGCCAGCCGTTCCTCATTGGAAATATGTGGATGTTGGGTGATGAGAGACATTGCTTATTCCTTTCAGCCTCTGCCACAGACTCTTTGATAGACTCTGTGGCATGCTGAAAGGATAAATCTCTGTACGCAGTTTGTCGACAGAATTAGATTTTTACAAGACCTGTCCGCTTCAAAAGGCCCATAAGCAAAAGTGGCAGCAGCGTTGTCAGCAATATCGCGATAAAGGCCATGGCCATGCCAAGACCAATTGAACCCTGCTCAAATTGCCGCCAGATGAAGATGGAAATCGTCTGCATACCAACAGGCGCCACCAATATGGACGCAACCAGCTCACGCGTTGCAACAGCAAAAACCAGCAGCATTGCAGTGATCAGGCTCGGCGCGATCAGTGGCAACATAATCCGGCGAAAAGTCGTGAAACTGCTCGCCCCACAAACACGTGCTGCCGCTTCAAGATTGTCGCCAATCTGGTGGAAAGCTGCCGTTGCATAGCGGATCGGCTGCGGCAACAGAATACAGCAATAGGCAAGCAACAGGATCAGGGGGGTATTGTAAGGTGATATCAAGAGCGATGGCTGGTTCCATGCAAGGATAAGACCGACAGCGACCACAACCCCCGGAAGCGAGTTTGGTAAGACTGTCAGGACATCAAGCCAGAAGCGCCCACGGAAACGCATTTTTACAACGGCATAGGCAGCAATAGCCCCCAGCAAACCTGTCAAAAGAGCGCTTGTTACCCCCAATGAAAGGCTGTTGGTCAATGCTCGCATGGCGCCTGCACTATTATCGGCAATGGCCGCAAAATTATCAAAACCAAGATTGGATAGCGTCAGTCCGCCGGAAATGGTTTTTGACATGGCGGTTGCAAGAATTGCGAGAAGCGGCACGCCAGTGGCAGCGAAAGCAACGACCCCAAACAGGATGACGACTGGAGCTTTGAACGCACCAAGATCGCGCTTGTCCTTGTTTTGTGGCTTGCCGCCAGTGGTAACATAAGAACGGCGTGTCAAAATCCAGCGTTGCAACATGAAAGCTACAAGCGATAACAAGACCAGCGCCAGTGAAAAGACGGCAGCCCCCGAAAGATCAATTGGCCAATCGGATATGCGCATATCGATTTCCGTGACCAGCACTTCAAAACCCGAACGGCTACCAAGAGCGGCAGGGGTACCATATTCTTCGATTGCTGATGCGAATACGAGAAGCAGACTTGCCGCTAGTCCGGGCGTCGCCAAAGGAAATGTAATGCGTAAAAATGAACGCCATGGTGATGCCCCGAACACCCGGCCCACATCGGAATAGCGGGCACCAACTGCCTCAATCGTCCGGGACACCGCGAAATAGACCAGCGGAAACGTGTTGAGCGCCATAACGAAAGTCATGCCTGCAAGCGAAAACAGAAATGGTGCCAGGTTGAAACCTGCAAGCTGCTCAAGATAACCGCTTGGCTGCAATGTCATGATCCAGCCAAGCGTCGCAATATAGGGCGGTATCATAAAAGGTACGAGCATCAGCACGTCCCAGACCAACGCAAAGGGTACTTTGTAAAGTGCGCGGAACACAGCAAGCGGCACTGCAATAATTGCTGATAAAATGACAACACTGATGCCAAGAAGGATCGTGTTACCCGTCATATGCAGAAGCTTCGGATCTTCAAACAAGGCTGGCAAATGAACAAAAGGTGCACTCAGTACGCCCTGCCCTATCTGCGGAAAAATCGCCTGCAAAACAATGAATACAAACGGAACCGCAACGACAATAGCGAGGCCGGTGACGGCCACAAGCCCAAGCGGATTTGCAGCGGTAGCGGTCTTTGCACTCATGATTGCCTCTGCGATATTCCTGCTGCCACGGAAAATAACAGCAATTTTTAAAAATCAACAAAAATAAACGGCTCTCCCCACACAGAAGAGAGCCGTCCGTTCATTACTTCTTCGCGCCAAAGATCGCGTTAAATTCCTTCAGCGTTTCATTACGCTTGCCATAAACAGTGGCAGCATCAATCTTCAGAATTTTCAAGTCATTGATCAAAGGACGATTGGCAGGGACGTCGGAACGGGCCGGCATCAGATAGGTAGCAGCAACCATCTTCTGACCTTCGTCAGAAAGCATGTAATCAATAAACTGCTTGGCTTCGTCCTGATTTTTCGACCATTTGAGGATCATGGCCGGACGCGGCGCAATAACCGTGCCCGACGATGGGAAAATCACATCAATCGCTTCACCCTTGGCTTTGCCAGAAAGCGATATATAATCAACAGCGCCAAAAACAGCGGCCTTGGCACCCTGAAGCACAGGATTCAAAGCTTCAGCATTGGCACCGGCTGCAATTGCACCATTTGCCTGAAGGTTCTTGAACAAGTCCCAGCCCTGCGTTTCCGAAAGTGCTGAAACAAGTTCAAATGTTGCACCCGATTGTGCCGGATCAGGCAGATTGACCAGATCCTTATATTCCGGCTTTGCCAGATCAGACCATTCGGCAGGTTTTGGCGTTTTGCTATTCGGATTCCATGCAATAGCGAGCGCCGATACGCCCTGTGCAACAGCAGTTTCATTCTTCAGAAAATCAGGAACTTTTGCAGCATTGGGGCTGGTATAAGCCACAAGCCAATCACGCTTGGCGAAATCAGTTGCTGTATCCCAGGAAGCAGAAATCAAAACATCTACCACAGGATTGGCCGCTTCAGCTTCAATACGAGCCATGACCTTGCCGGTTGTTGCCTGAAAGACATTGACCTTTGTACCGGTCTTGGCGGTAAAGCCGGCAGCAAGGCCTTCAATCAGCTTACCCGGACCAGCCGAATAAACTGTGATATCAGCGAATGCTGCCGTGCTTGCGAGCAAAGCTGCAGCAAATGCCATGCTTGCGCCGAAAAGGGACTTCTTCATAAATCTCTCCTGAGATGCGGGATGTGAAGTGATGAGTTAGAGTCAGGACCTAAGCGAACCAGCGAAGCTGTTCCGCATCAATTGCAATACCAACCGGAACGCCCGGAGAATGACGAGCGGTGTCAAGATAGGTCAGCTCATGCCCTTCATTGTGCGAACCGATGCGTACAGTTGTGAGATGCCCATCGCCGCGGAATTGCGTACGCAAAACAGTTGCAGGAATGGATGCATCACTCATGGCCACACTGCGCACTGAACGTGATGGCAAAAGAACATGCGTTGCCTGTGGGGGAGTTATCTCATGGGACAAATGAATTTCTGTTTGCGCAATGCGATAACCCGCGCTCGCACGCTCCACAGGCATCACGCAACCAAGCCGTAAGAAATCAGCAACGGCCGGTGTTGTCGGCTGCGCTACCAGAACCTCGGGCGCCGCCAATTGCTCAATCACGCCTGCACGCATAATAGCGACCTGATGCGCCAACGAGAAAGCCTCGCTCTGATCATGCGTGACATAGATCGCAGTCAGCCCAAGATTAGCGACAAGCTGACCAATTTCACTGACCATGTTTTCACGTAATTCGCGGTCAAGATTAGAGAGGGGCTCGTCAAACAAGACAAGACCGGGTTCAGCCACAATTGCACGCGCAATCGCTACGCGCTGTTGCTGACCGCCGGACATATCACTGATTGAACGATCACCGAAACCGGCAAGACCAACCCGGTCCAATGCAGATTTTACACGTGATTCACGCTCAGCCCGTCCAACGCCACGCATCTCAAGCGGAAAGGAAACATTCCCGTAAACCGACATATGCGGCCACAATGCATAGTCCTGAAAGACCATGCCAAGATGACGCTTTTCGGGCGGTGCAAAGCGTCGGCTTGCAGCATCGGCAACCTTTTCACCATTAATGGTGATGGATCCTGTTGTCGGAGCCAGCAAACCAGCCACAAGGCGCAGAAGAGTGGTCTTTCCACATCCTGATGGGCCAAGCAATGCCAGCGTCTGACCTTTTGGAAGAGTCAGATCGATATTTTTGAGAATAGTGTTGCTGCCATAGGCCAAACTTAGCCCTTCGGCCTGAACTGCAACATCATTATTTATTTTAGCTTTGTGTAACATAAGTGTGCAATCTTAATGGTTTGCGCACTTCTAGTCTGACTGCATGACAAAGCGATGACAAAAAAGACATCATAATTTCACGAGCAATTTTTAATGATTAAAAAAGCAATGACTGATAATCAGGCATTGCAGAAATCGACACCAAACAAACCAGTCAGCCGATCATAAGATTTATCTTTTCAGCAAAACAGTACTAATCGTGTTAACCGCCAGATCAATATGCAGAAAATTTTATCTGAATAATTAATTATTATTTTTATTATAAAATATTAATACAACTTTTGATTTTTACGTTACCGCACGAAAAATTATTAATAATTAACTATTTATATCAATAAGACTTTGAAACATATGATTTTCATGTAAAAATTAACTTTACATAACAACAGGTCTGTGGGGATGCGTGCTTAAATTCCAGAACAGTGTTCTTGAGTTAATAGCCAAAGGCAAACCGCTTGAATATATTCTTCAGCGTGTTTGCCTAGGAATGGAAAAACTTCTCCGCAAAGCACGTGTCATGGTTTGCTCAGTAGATTCTGCTGGCATGTTGCATACAATCGCAGCTCCGCATTTTCCTGAAGTCTATTGTAACACTTTAAACAATATTGTAGTTGGCCCTGAAGTAGGGTCTTGTGGCAGTGCTATTTACTATAATGCACCGGTCACAGTTGCCGATATCGAACATGATCTGAAATGGGCCACCTATAAAGATCTGGCTCTTTCGCTTGGGCTACATGCCTGTAGCGCTGTACCAATCAGAGATGAAACGGGCAAACCCATTGGTGCATTGTCCGTATATTTCACTGAAAAACATAAGCCCTCAAAATCTGAACAACGCCTGATTAATGCCACCGCCCAGCTTTGCAAACTGGCAATGGCACGTGAAAATCGTATCCTGAGTTATGAACGCCGGGCAACCGTTGATGCACTGACCGGTTTACCAAATCGTGCTGCTTTTGACGATGCCTTGTCACAATTGCGCTGCGAACTTGCCGGCAGCTGGGCACTCTTTGTCATTGATGTCGACAATCTGAAAGTCACCAATGATACATTTGGCCACCAAGTTGGTGATTTCCTGATCAAGACAATTGCAACGCGTGTTTCAACTTCACTTGCGCCAGATATCACCTTTCGCACCGGTGGGGATGAGTTTACAGTCATCATACAAAGCCATAAGGCACTTTATGATCTTAATCGCACGTCAATGCTGGCTTTTAAAGCATTGTCTTCGCCCGTTGAGTTTCAGGGCCAGACCATACTTCCGCGCGTAACAATTGGTGGAGCCGTCCTCGCATCGCAAGACACACAGCCCGAAATAGTCCGCAGAAATGCTGATCTTGCGCTCTATCACGCTAAAGAAACCAGCCGCGGCAGTTTTGTGCGTTATCAACCCAGTGTTGAAACGAGGATCACCCATAGACACAATTCCATCCGCCAGGTACGCGAAGCACTTGAGCAAAAAAGGATTACAGCACATTACCAACCCATTATAAGGCTTGATACAAACGAGATCATCGGCTTTGAAGCGCTCAGCCGTATGACAACATTGGATGGCGAGATTCTCGCTGCTTCCGTTTTTCAGGAATCCTTTTCAGACGTTCATATCGCATCAGAAATTACACAGCATATGCTGACAGTCGTTGCACAGGACATTCAACGCTGGCTTGACCTTGATCTACCTGTTCAACATGTAGGGGTAAATGTAACGGCCGCAGACTTCTATGTCGGCAATCTTTCCAACTTTGTCGCCGAAACCTTTGGCAACTACCATGTTCCGTTAAAACACCTGATTATAGAAATAACAGAAAACGCCTATATCGGGCGTCGGGACGACGTTGTAATCTCCGGCATTAAACGCTTGAGAGAACAAGGCGTTCGCATCGCACTCGACGATTTTGGTACTGGTTTTGCCGCATTAGCGCATCTGCTGACAGTACCAGTAAATATCATCAAAATCGACAAATCTTTCATATCCCGTTTAGCGCCCGGTGATCCCAGCATGGCAATTGTCAAAGGCATTTTACAAATCGCAAAAGACCTTGACATAAGACTGGTTGCAGAGGGCATAGAGACACTGGAACTTGCTCAGAGGCTAAAAGAAATGGGATGCCTGCTAGGACAAGGCTATGTTTTCTCCAAAGCCGTCAACTTTGAAAAGGCAACCGAGCTTCTCCGAAACCATGGACAATACGCCTCTGTTACGGATCCTCTTCAAGCAATAAAATAATCACCTCGATATTCCAGCTTCATGAATACTGGCATTAAGTCTTCAGCAAGCCAGGAAGGCTTTGGCAAACTGGCAGCGGTCGACGTGGGCAATAGTCTTTTCATGATAGGTAACCTTGTGTTTTGGCTCGTCAAAGGGGGTAATTGGCAGACCATTGCTCAAGGACGGTCTTATAAGGTTTAATGAAGTGCTCCTGAGCGAGTTTTCCCTGCTCAACAGCAAGGCGGCTACGCTCTTCACGATCATAAACAATGCGCGTCAATGAGTAGTCCTGATACTGAATATCTGGCTGAAAGCAGGCCCCAGCTACCGAATTTGCATTGTAAATCTCGGGCCGATAGATCTTCTGAAAGGTTTCCATTGTGCTGATCGTGCTGATAAGCTCAAGGTTGGTATAGCCATCAAGAAGATCGCCGACAAAATAGAAGGCAAAAGGTCGACAAGCACCTTTAGTGTTGCATTTTCGCGGTATGCTGAAATAAATTTTCCTGATTTAATACAGAGTTTCTGGAACTAATTTTCAGTTCGTGATCTCAAATCGGATTGGTGATTTGTATCCAACTGCAAAATGTTTTCAGTTGGGATTTGAAATATGATCGATGTGGAATTGTCCCCTCTTTATCACATTTGGCACGAGCAACTGACAGATCATTTATTTTGAAGGATATCCGTATATGCTCACCCGGCGCATCAAGTGCAGCAACTTCGCGGGGGACGCGACGCTTATAAAATAGTTTCCATTGCGCTACTGGAGGTGCCTGTCAGGCCGTTTATCTTCGTGTTTAGGTGACATTAAGACGTTCCCCAAAGGCGTGTGTGGCGCAAAATGTGGAACAAAAACCGAGAAAAGCACAATAGCGATTTCTCGCAAGTGCTTTTTATGTAATAAAATTAATAAGTTAGGGGAATTTAGATGGTACGGACGGGTGGATTCGAACCACCGACCTCAGGAGCCACAATCCTGCGCTCTAACCAACTGAGCTACGACCGCGTACCTAAATCTCAACGAACATTCTTGTGATGCGCGTCAACTAGGGGTCACATACGGAGAATCGATCCATATTGCAAGCCATTATAATAATCTTTTCGAAGAAATCCCCGTTTGTTAGCAACAACTCAATAATCATTAAAATTGTAAGGATTATGCTCATCATATTTTATGCATGACTGCACACGACGCTGAATAATGCCCTGATAATGGCCTGGCACATAAAATTGCCATAGCCATATTAACTAATGGAACAGAAAGTCAGGCCCATATCGAATGGAAATATGGACCCGAGCCCAGAAGAAGCTTATTAACAGTTTGTTAAAGCCTAATATGGGGCATTGGAAGAGCAGTTAAAGGATCGGTATGTCAGGATCATACCCCTTCATAGATATAGCCGCGTTGGATCATATCCGCGAAGGCTTTGCCAGAGGCGATGCGCAGCTCGTGTTGACGCGCGACCTGTCGAAAGTTCTCTGGATCAATGGCCCCGGTGCCAGGCTGTTCGGATTTGAACATATTGAAGATATTATTGGCAGTGAACTTGAACTGCCCGTTACAATGCGTCGTCAGATCACAGATTCCAGCACCGAGATAAATGGTGCCTCGCGTATTGTATCAGTGCGCCTGAATGCAGGACTTCGTTCCGAACTCGTACGTCTTCATGTTTCGAGCATTACCATGCCTGATGGCGTCGAAGCACTATTGCTTGCATCGGAGAAAGAGGCATCTCCCCCTGAAGCTATTATTGCTGGCTTTGGCAGTGAAACAACGCATATTGCCATGCTTGATGCCAAAACCCAGATGATTTCTGCAAGCAAACGCTTTGCGATGCTCGATATTGCTCTTTCAACCCTTGAAGATCTGATCATCGAAACGCATGACGCACCCGAGCGCATCGTGAAACGCCGCATTCGCGCCGGTAAAAAATCGGTACCTGGAGCAATTACCCGGCTTACGGATAATCCAGCCATATATTTGATTTGCATTCTTGAAGAAACGCTCACGCCTGTAGACACGAAAACGCCGGCATCTGCGCCAGCTTTGGCGGCAGTCATACAGGATAATGCGCCCGTTACTCCCAAAAACTTTGTTTTTGACCCTACGGGTGCACCTGCCCGTTTCATCTGGAAAATTGATGCTGCTGGGATGTTTACAGAAGTATCACCGGAACTGGGCAATATCATTGGCCCCAATGCGGCAGATATTATTGGCAGGCGCTTTACAGAAGTCGCCAATGTTTTTGGTTTCGACGCATCTGGTGACATTGCTGAACTTCTGGAACAGCGCAGCACATGGTCTGGTAAGAAACTATTATGGCCGGTTGAAGGAACCAGCTTGCGCGTGCCGGTCGAGCTTGCCGCATTGCCCGTTTACTCGCGCAATCGTGAGTTCGTTGGTTTTCGCGGTTTTGGCCTCGTTCGACCACAGGATGCAGAAGACGACCCTGAGGCAATCGGCATGGTGCTTGCAGGTGGTCAACCCTTGAAGCGTGAAGCGGCGCCGACTGTCCAGGAAATGCTGAGCGCCGATGATGATGACGACATTCTGGCTCTATCAGAAGAAATTGCCAATGATGACCACCCCGAAGCAAGGCGTAATGAGACAGACTCACCTACACTTCCGTTTGAACTGACCCCTAATCCGGGCCGTCGTGAATCTGACAAGGTTATCGAGTTGCTCAATGCAGCCGCTCGCGGAAAAGTAGAAGCTGATCACGCAAAGCAGCATAAAAAAGAGCACCGGCCGGAAGGTGGCTTAACCGCCACAGAACGCAATGCGTTTCGCGAAATCGCAGATCGTCTGCGCAAACAGGGGCTTGCCAATGCGCATCAGGAAAACGAAGCTTCGGTAGAGGACGTCAGCCATCCAAAACCGACGGCAGAGCGCATCGAACATGTAACCCTTGTGTCTGAGGCACCATCATCCGATGAGCATGCAATAAAAGATGCAGGATCGGCCCAAAAACAACACACTGACGAAACAGCCCTTCTCGCCAGTCTGCCCATTCCTGTCATCATTCATTCTGGTGATGTGATTCATTATATCAATCAGGCTCTTCTAGACCGGACAGGTTATCGCGCACTGCCAGAAATTCAGGAAGCTGGCGGCATTGCTGCACTGTTTAACAGTAACATTGATGACGGCGACAAATCTGAGAGTATGGTTCTGCGCCATGCAAATGGCAGTGAAGAACCGGTAGAAGCGCATTTGAATGCCATTAACTGGCGTAATGGCCGCGCCTTGATGCTCAGCCTTTTGCCACGGGCAAATAACCCGGCATTATCAGAGGTTGAAAATACGACCAGCCAGGAAACCCAGGCTCTCCAGGGGCATATAGAAGAACTCAAGACCATTCTTGATACAGCCACGGATGGTGTGGTTCTGATTGATCCTGAAGGGCGAATGCGTTCGATGAACCATTCTGCGGCAGCTCTCTTTGGTTATGATCAGGCTGAGACAAAAGGCAAGTTCTTCTCAATGCTGTTTGCGATCGAAAGCCAGCGGGCGGCAATGGACTATCTCCATAGTCTTTCCGATAATGGCGTGCTCAGTGTCCTCAATGATGGGCGCGAGGTGATTGGCCGCGAAGCACAGGGCGGACTTATTCCGCTCTTCATGACTATGGGAAAGCTCCCTCATACAAATGGATATTGCGCCGTTTTGCGTGATATAACCCAGTGGAAACGCACCGAGGAAGAGCTGACCAATGCGCGTCGTGAGGCCGAGCGGGCATCCAGTCAAAAAACAGAATTCCTTGCACGCATAAGCCATGAAATTCGTACCCCACTGAACGCAATCATTGGTTTTTCCGAACTGATGTCTGATGAAAAATTCGGCCCAATCGGTAATGAGCGTTATCGCGACTATCTGCGCGACATCAACCGTTCAGGCAATCATGTGCTGGCACTGGTCAATGATCTGCTCGACATTTCCAAGATTGAAGCTGGTGCGCTTGATATGCAATTCGAAGCGGTTTCACTCAATGATGCAATTGACGAAGCCATCGCTTTGATGCAGCCACAGGCCAATCGCGAACGCATCATTATCCGCTCAAGCTTCCAGTCAAACCTGCCGGATATTGTTGCCGATGCCCGGTCGATCAAACAGGTCGCTCTCAATCTTCTCTCCAATGCCGTGCGTTTTACGGCGACAGGTGGACAGGTCATTGTTTCAACCAATTACGAGTTGAATGGCGATGTCGTGATGCGTGTGCGCGATACGGGTATTGGCATGACCAAGGCAGAAATCGAACAGGCGCTTAAACCATTCCGTCAGGTCAACACATTGCAACGCCGTCAGGCCGAAAGTGCAAAAGACTGGCGCAATGAAGGTACCGGCCTTGGTCTGCCTCTGACCAAGGCGATGGTCGAGGCCAATCGTGCACAATTTGCAATTGACTCTACCCCGGGTCAGGGCACTGTCGTGGAAATCATTTTTCCACCCACACGTGTTCTTGCTCAATGATCTGGCATAATGATCTGGACAAGATTTAAAGCCCAGACAAAATGCCAGCATCTATCAGCAGGAAAATCTCATTTAATCCTATGCAGGAATCAGCATAGGTGGCTTTGCTTTGCCAAAGTGCTAAGCTAAATTATGCAATATGTTTCACTGATAGGATGATTGATGCGCTGGCCTCGATTTATGCGCCTTATTATCGCGCTCGTTATTCTGGGTGCTGCGGCGATCGCAACCCTGCTTGCGATCATACCTTTCATCGTCTCCACTGACGCTATCCGTATTCGTGTTGCGCAGGAGATCAGTGCATGGACAGGCTATAGTGTTGAGTTGCGCGAAGCACCACGGCTGCGCGTATTCCCGGTTTTGCGTGCTTCGCTTGACGGCGTCACACTGAGCAAAATGTCCGACCAGAGCAGCAAACCCTTTATGAGTGCCGACCGCATTGAAATCGAGCTTTCGCCGCTTGATGCTATCATGGGAAGGCTGTCATTCTCCGAGACCCAGATTGTCAGGCCGCATTTCAATATTGGCGGCCCGGTCGATAATTTTGAAGAACTTCTGAATGCAATCGCAAATTCGAATGGTCGACTGGGCACAGCAATACGCGCCCAGCGCAGTTTGCAGCAAAATGGTGCAGACAACAAAACTATTGCCACCCAGCAGGCTTCCCAGCCTTTCGGACGTGTTGTCATCCGTGATGGCACGATTTCGTTCTACCCGGAAAAGCAACAGCCTGCACGAAAAGAAGAACAGCAGATCACAAAGCTCAATGCCACCCTTGAATGGCCGCGCACATCAAGTGCTGCAACACTTCGCGGCAATGCATTATGGCGTGGTGAAAATACCCAATTCAACCTGACAGCCGCACAGGCATTGCCACTGCTGGCTGGCGGCACATCCGATGTAAATGCAAGCTTCTTGTCAACGCCTTTGAACATCACATTCGAAGGCAAGGCCAACATTTCCAATAATCGTTTCTTTGAAGGCGCCTTAAGCGTCAAAATGCCTTCCTTAAGCAATACGCTGCGCTGGTTCGCTCTACCGCCCGTCGCAGGCAGCACAGAAATTGGCAGTTTTTCACTCAATTCAACAATCACTTCAACCGCCCATCGCCTTAAGTTCGATAATGTCGAAATGACAACGGATGAAAGCCCGGCAAAAGGTGTTATCGAGGTTGGCTTTGAACAGGATACGCCGACAATCACCGGAACACTGGCCTTTGAAAAGCTGGACCTGCGCCGCCTTTTTTCGATCTTCGTTCCTTTACCCGAAAACCAGCCGCGTTCACCAAGCGAACGGGATCTGAATGAACGTGACATAATCAATACCAGCTTCATCAATCGCTCCGAACTGGATCTGCGCCTTTCCGCACAAACTGCAACTGCCGGCCCCGTATCAATGGCTGGCGTAGCTGCGGCAGTGCAGATCAGAGGTGGCCGTGCAATGTTCGATATTGGTGATGCCAAGGCATTTAATGGTATCCTTCAGGCCAATCTCCAGATCGTACGCGATCTCAAAACGGCAAGTGGAGAATTGCGATTCAACGCTTCCGACATCGATAGCTCGCAGCTCTTTGCAGCACTTGGTTTTGACAAGCCTTTCATCAATGGGAAGGGCAATGTTTCACTGTTTATGAAGGGCCCGGCCAATCGCTGGTCGGGCTTGCTGGACAATGCTCAGGGTAATGTTTCTGTGCAGTTGAACAATGGTCAGATGCAGGGCTTTTCAGTTCAGGATTTTCTCTCCAAAGCGCAAAGTCAGGGCTTTTTTGCCCTTGCACGACAGGAAAATGTTTCTCTAGCTTTTAATCGTCTTGATCTGAAAGCAAACCTTTCGGATGGTGTTGCATCGCTGGAAAACGCAACATTGGTCACGGCACAAGGCACACTCAAGCTTGCTGGCATCGTGCCATTCGTCGATCGCAGTCTGGCACTGAGCGGCGAGGTTATCTTTCCTGATAGTCAATTGCCGCAACAGCAGGAAAACACAGATGGCGAACAGGTCCAGACAGCGCCAATAAAACCACCATTGCATTTCTTTGTTGGCGGCTCATGGGACCGGCCATTCATCTCCCCATCAACGGCAGGCATTGAAATGGGGCAATAACCTGCCCCATTTGTCATTTGATAAAAATCAACCGATGCGGAATGTCGCCTGTTCATCACGGCGGCGCTGTACTTCACGGCGCTTGTTTACGATTGAGGCAATGATGACTCCCGTCGTCACCAGTGCAATCAAAATGGTACAGACCGCATTGATTTCTGGTGTCACACCCAGCCGCACCTGCGAATAAATCTTCATTGGCAGTGTGGTTGCTCCCGGGCCCGACGTAAAGCTTGCGATAACCAGATCATCAAGTGAAAGCGTGAATGCCAACATCCAGCCTGAAACGACGGCAGGCAGGATGACCGGCAGGGTAATTTTCATAAAGGTCGTAACAGGTGGAGCACCAAGATCCATCGCCGCCTCTTCCAGCGAACGATCAAAGCTTAACAGACGTGACTGCACAACCACCGCCACAAAGCACATTGAGAAGGTAATATGCGCAAGCGTTACGGTCCAGAACCCGCGGTCAAAATTCATCGCCACAAATAATAGCAGCAGCGATAGACCGGTAATGACATCCGGCATGACCAGCGGCGCATAGACCATGCCTGAAAACAGGATGCGCCCACGAAACCGCGTATAACGGGTCAGCGCAAGCGCTGCCAATGTGCCAAGCACAGTTGCAATCGTGGCCGACAAAAGTCCGACGCGCAATGTGACCCATGCCGCATCCATCAAGGCCTGATTACGGAAAAGTTCAACATACCATTTGGTCGAAAACCCCGCCCAGACAGTTACAAGGCGGGATTCATTGAATGAATAAATAACCAGCAGAACAATCGGCAAATAAAGAAAGGCAAAACCGAGTGCGACTGAGGCAATATTAAAGCGGGACCAACTGTTGTTCATCTTATTTCCCCTTCTCCTGCTGGCGTGCCTGCACCTGCTGGAAAATCACAATCGGTACGATAAGCAAAAGCAACAGAACCACTGCTACTGCCGACGAAACCGGCCAGTCGCGATTGGAGAAGAACTCGCTCCAGATGGTTTTACCGATCATCAGCGTCTGCGATCCACCAAGAAGATCAGGGATCACAAACTCCCCAACTGCCGGGATGAACACAAGGAAGCAACCTGCAACAACACCCGCAAGTGACAATGGGAAAGTGATCTTCCAGAATGCTGAAAATGCTGTGCAGCCAAGATCCTGTGCCGCTTCGATCAATGAATAGTCCATTTTTTCAAGCGACGAATAGATCGGCAAAACCATGAACGGCAGATAGGAGTAAACAATACCAATGAAGATTGCCGTATCCGTGTTCAGAATATTAAGCGGCGTATCAATGACATTGAGCCACATCAGGAACTGGTTGAGCAGGCCTTCCGGCTTCAGAATACCGATCCACGCATAGACACGGATAAGAAACGACGTCCAGAACGGCAGAATAACCAGCATCAGCAAGGTCGGCCGCAGGCTTTGCGGCGCACGCGCCATACCATAAGCCATAGGATAACCGAGCAACAATGCCAGCAATGTCGATATGGCCGCGATCCGAACACTGGATAGATATGCTTTTATATAAAGCGGGTCATCTATCAGCCAAAGATAATTGTCGACAGACAGCTGCTTCACACGTTCCCATGCAAGACCAAAGCCCTGTGTGAGATCAATAACCGGCTGATAAGGCGGGATTGCCATCGTCACTTCAGACAAGGAAATCTTGAAAACGATGAAGAATGGAACCAGAAAGAAAATCAGCAGCCAAAGATAAGGCACTGCGATCACAAGACGGCTGGTTATGGAAGCAATCAGCTTTTGCATTTGCTTCCCCTCCTTAAGCAGTCAGCACCAGACCGGCATCGGTATCAAATGAAACCCATACACGCTCATCATAAGTCAGCGGATTTTCGGTCTTGCGCACGGCATTCAAACTTGCAGCCTTGATGGTGCGGCCATTATCAAGACGCACATGGAAAACCGTCATATCGCCAAAATAGGCGATATCCCAAAGCTCTCCTTCAATCGCATTAACGGATGTTTCTTCCGGTTTTTCACGTGTAATGCGAGTTTTTTCAGGACGCACCGCATACCAGACCTTTTGGCCAGCAAAAAGCTGCTCGCGTGTTTCGGTTTGAATGTGGAACCCAAATTTTTCTGTGGCGATTTCGGCCTCACCATTCGCAGCCTTCACCACTTCACCTTCAATGATATTAACATTGCCGATAAAGTCAGCCACGAATTTTGAACGCGGCGCTTCATAAACTTCTGCAGGAGTTGCAACCTGCATGATGCGGCCCTTATCCATGACGGCAAGACGATCCGACATGGTCATGGCTTCTTCCTGATCATGCGTGACAACCATAAAGGTCAAACCAAGCTTGACTTGCAAATCCATAAGCTCAAACTGGGTTTCTTCCCGCAGCTTCTTGTCGAGCGCACCAAGCGGTTCATCAAGCAGCAATACTTTGGGACGCTTCGCCACCGCACGAGCCAAAGCCACACGCTGCCGCTGACCACCAGAAAGCTGATGCGGCTTGCGCTTGCCATATTGCTCAAGCTTTACGAGTTTAAGCATTTCAGCAACGCGCGCATCAATTTCCGACTTCGCCATGCCGTCCTGTTTGAGACCAAAGGCAATGTTCTTTTCAACGCTCATATGCGGAAACAGCGCATAGGACTGAAACATCATGTTCACCGGACGCTTATAGGGCGGAATACCGCGCATATCCTGCCCATCAAGCGTGATGCGACCGGAGGTCGGCTCTTCAAAACCCGCCAGCATGCGCATGAGCGTAGTCTTGCCACATCCCGATGCGCCAAGCAGCGCGAAAAACTCACGATGGAAGACATTAAGCGACAGACTATCAACGGCAGTAAAATCACCGAAAATTTTCGTCACATTTTCAAAAGAAATATAAGGCTTCGCTGCCGGATCATTCCAGGGCGCGAATTTGCGGCGAAAACTGCCAAAAGATTCCATTCCGTTCCCCTATCGACTTATCAGGAACCTGACATTTACAGGCATAGCCTGCCATTGATGCATAAAATGCATGAACAAGACGCAGAGCGGCTCACTTTATGCACAGTGAGCCGCTCTTCATAATTTGACGCGATCATTCCCGATCTGCCAAACAAAACCGTCTTATTATCCGTCTGTTACTGGCCTGTGACGATCTTGGTCCAGGCACGCGTAACATAACGCTGCGTTTTTGAATCGTAAGGTGTCGGCACAAAAAGCTTTTCCAGAACCTCTTCGCTTGGATAGATTTCAGGATCATCGAGAATTTCCTTGTCGATGAATTCCTGCGAGGCCTTGTTGCCATTGGCATAGAAGACAAAATTCGATGCTTTGGCAGCAACATCCGGGCGCATTATATAATTGATGAATTCAAGCGCTTCCGGCACATGCTTTGAATCAGCCGGGATCGCCATCTGATCAAACCACATCAAAGCGCCTTCTTTCGGAATCGAATAACCAATCTCTACGCCCTGATTGGCCTTTTCCGCACGATCACGCGCCTGGAAAATATCACCCGAATAACCAACCGCCATGCAGATATCGCCATTGGCCAATGCATTGATATATTCTGATGAATGGAATTTGCGAATATTTGGACGAATTTTCAGATAAAGCTCCTGCGCCTTTTCCATATCATCAGCCGATGGAGAATTTGGATCAAGGCCGAGATAATTCAGCGCCGGACGCAGCATTTCACTTGATGTATCCAGAAGATAAATACCGCAATCCTTCAGCTTTGCAGATATTTCAGGATTATATAGCACGTCCCAGGAATCGATCGTGTCGGTTCCGAGTGCTTCCTTGATCTTGGCCTTATTATAGCCAATACCGGTCGTTCCCCACATATAGTTGATGGAATATTCATTGCCCGGATCATAGATTGCAGCACGATTTGAAATTTCGTCCCACATATTCTTGAGGTTCGGCAACTTGTCCTTATCAAGTTTCAGAAACACGCCCGCAGGAATCTGACGTCCAAGAAATTCACCCGATGGCACGACAATATCGTAACCACTGCCACCGGCAAGAAGCTTGGTTTCAAGAATTTCATTGGAATCGTAAACATCGTAAACGACCTTGATGCCGGTTTCCTTGGTGAAATCCTTAAGGATCGAATCGTCGATGTAATCCGACCAGTTATAAATATTGACGACCCGCTCCTGCGCGCTTGCGGGAAATGCAGCGACTGCAAGGCAAGACGCCATGGTTGTCGCCAGAAGAAAGGATTTCATCCTCATCGCGTGCTCCATTCTGCACCATATTTTCCGGTACAGCTCAAGGGTGGGTAAACTGTTTCAGCTGCACCTTTTTAGATTGCGCAGCATTCGTCAACCGGTAGATGACAAGACAAACATAAAAAATGCCACCCAAGTGCTCTGGTGCTGAAATATCAAGGCACTATTGAAAGTCAAAAGCCGACAATCCCGCCACCATTTCATCTAGTCCCAACGGACGAGTAAGCGGCGGCTCCGCACGTGTAATACAGCCCTGCCGCTCGCAAAGCCGACACGCCGGACCAATTTCGGCCAGACCAATTTCGTTACGCGAATGATCACCTCTGCCATAGATTGTCTCGGCACCGGCATCAATTGAACAGCCAAGCAGAATAGCCGTACGCCGGGGGCGTTCATTGAATGCGCCTTGTGGTCCTTCAAGCGTTCGTGCAATCGTCAGGAAAGCGGAGCCATCGGGCAGTTCAACAGGCTCGACCAACACCTGCCCGGCCTGCGTAAAAGCAGCATAGACCGGCAATTTGGGGCATTGACCACCAAAACGAACCGGAAAACCTTCAGCACCCACCATGCGCAAACGATTGCCAGCATGATCGATTTCCATCAGAAAAAATGCTAAAGCTGCATTACCCTGCCGTTGCAGCGTTGTCAGCCGGTTTGCCGCTTGCTGAAACGACACGCCAAAGCGCGAACGCAACACGTCAACATCATAGCGCATTCGCACCGCCGCATCGCGAAACTGTCGATAGGGCATCATCAATGCCTGTGCCGCATAACGCGCCAGTTCAAAACGCGCGATGCGCCTGGCCTCACTGGAGGAGAGTTTCAACCCTTCCGTTTCAGCACCGATCATCACCTGCATGCGAATAAGCGCTGCTTCCATGGCAATTTCCTGCAACTGATCAAACGGCGATAATCGTTCAGAAATAAACAATCGCTGAGAATGACGGTCATAACGTCTGCGCCAGTTTGGCATGGTTGCAACAGGCAGCGTGCGCACGGTGATGCCATGTTCGCGCTGAAGCCAGTTTTTCAACGCACCCAGCAAGTCACCATCGGGTTTGAGCAAGCCATAAAAGCTTTCCGCCTCTTCTTCGATACGCGGATAATGATTGGGCCGCCGTGCCATGACATCATGCACCTCATCAAGCGGCAAACGTGTTGCAGAAAGCTGCGCATCGCTCCCCTCATGCGAAAGCAGTTGTGACAGATCAGAAAGGCGCTGCTGTTGCTCTCGATAGGCACGGTAAAGCTTGACGATACCGCTGGCTGCATTGGGTGCGGCCTCACCGATCTCCACCAGCTCCTGATCGCCCGGCAGCTCCCCCGTCAACAAAGGATCGGAAAAGACCTCTTTCAGACCGGCAATCATCGTGCCGCTTTCTGACTGGAGGCTGTCGAGATCGAGCTTGTAAACGCTGGCAAGTTTCAACAGCAGCTGCACTGTCAACGGACGCTGGTTGCGCTCAATGAGATTGAGATAAGAGGGCGAAATTCCAAGCGCTTCAGCCATTGAGGTCTGCGTCAGCCCCCGCTCATTGCGGATACGTCTTATGCGTGGACCGGCAAATATCTTGCGTTCGCTCATCCAGCCCTCCCGAACCAAAACAGTAATTTTTACAATTCATGACAAAATACCTGTAAAACCCATATTTTACAATATTTACAAATTTACAGATCGTCGCAGTCAATTTTCAGACAGCGTGACCTCAATTATTTGCCTGTTTTACTGCTTTTACTGGCTGTTCAAGCATTTGAATTGTAAATCTGGTCACAGAAAGAGCGGCGATAATCTGCTTTTACAAAACCTGATCCAAGTGTGAGGAGACACCGAAATGACAGATTTTTACAGCCTGATCCCTTCGGCACCCAAAGGCCGCTTTGACGGTATCCAGCGTGCACATACAGCCGAAGATGTGAAAAGGCTGCGCGGTTCGGTAGAGATCAAATATTCGCTGGCCGAGATGGGTGCAAGCCGTCTGTGGAAACTGATCCATGAAGAAGATTTCGTCAATGCGCTTGGTGCACTTTCCGGCAATCAGGCCATGCAGATGGTTCGTGCTGGCCTGAAGGCAATCTATCTTTCCGGTTGGCAGGTTGCAGCAGATGCAAACACGGCTTCAGCCATGTATCCCGACCAGTCACTTTATCCGGCCAATGCTGCGCCTGAGCTGGCAAAACGCATCAACAAGACGTTGCAGCGTGCCGACCAGATCGAAACCGCAGAAGGCAAAGGTCTATCAGTTGATACATGGTTTGCACCAATCGTCGCCGATGCGGAAGCAGGCTTCGGCGGACCGCTGAATGCATTCGAGATCATGAAAGCCTTTATCGAGGCAGGTGTCGCAGGCGTACATTATGAAGACCAGCTGGCATCTGAGAAAAAATGCGGACATCTTGGCGGCAAGGTTCTGATTCCGACTGCAGCCCATATTCGCAACCTCAATGCTGCACGTCTGGCTGCTGACGTGATGGGCACAGCAACATTGGTCATCGCCCGTACGGATGCGGAAGCCGCCAAGCTTCTGACTTCGGATATTGACGAGCGCGATCAGCCTTTTGTTGATTATGGTGCAGGCCGCACGGCGGAAGGCTTCTATCAGGTGAAAAACGGCATCGAGCCCTGTATCGCCCGTGCGATTGCCTATGCGCCCTATTGTGATCTGATCTGGATGGAAACATCCAAGCCCGATCTCGAACAGGCAAGGCGTTTTGCAGAAGCCGTACACAAGGCCCATCCGGGCAAGAAACTTGCTTATAATTGCTCGCCGTCTTTCAACTGGAAAAAGAACCTCGACGACGCAACAATTGCGAAGTTCCAGCGTGAGCTGGGTGCGATGGGCTACAAGTTCCAGTTCATCACGCTTGCAGGCTTCCATCAGCTCAACTTCGGCATGTTCGAACTGGCACGTGGCTACAAGGACCGCCAAATGGCAGCTTACTCTGAACTGCAACAGGCAGAATTTGCGGCAGAAGCCAATGGCTACACTGCAACCAAACACCAGCGTGAAGTCGGCACAGGTTATTTCGATGCCGTATCCCTCGCAATAACCGGCGGCCAGTCTTCGACAACCGCTATGAAGGAATCCACCGAAACAGCCCAGTTCCGTCCGGCTGCTGAGTAAAAAAGGGAGACATATTATGGCATCGATTGCACGTGTTAAAGAAAGAGCAGAAGAGCAATCAACATTGATGAGCACCGACCAGCAAAGTGCCATCCGTATGCTGGCCAACGATCTGCATCGTCTTAATCAGTCGGTCATGAAAGCGGTTGAGGCTGGCGTTTCAGTGGAACTGGTTCGCTCTGCCCGACATCATGGCGGCGAAGGGAACTGGGGTGACCTTCTGATTCCAGTTATTGTTACCCGAAACCCATGATGCGCCAAAAAAACAGATAATAGCTTGATATACCAGTTCATTCATGTTGAACTGACTGCACTGACCTCCCCGGCTGGCTTTGCCAGTCGGGTGTTTTTTTACATAAGCAGGTAATTTTTGGGCTCTGGCAGTTCAGGCAGGTTCGTCTCACCCATTGCTTCACGCAGATTGATTTCGATCGTGTCAGCAATTGCTCCAATTGGCAGATCATTGGGTAATGTACCAAACGGCTCTTCGAGCTCATCCCCCAGCGCATCAAGGCCAAAGAATGTGTAAGCGACCAGTGTGGTTGCGAAAGGCGTACCCCAGCCAAGCATATCTGCAAAGCCAAATGGAATGAAAAAACAAAACAGATAGGCAGTGCGGTGCAAGAGCAACGTATATCCGAAAGGCACGGGCGTAAAACGCAATCGCTCAGAAGCAGCCTGCACTTCAGAAAGGGCATTTACAGATGCATTCAATGTCTGAAAATCAATCGCTTCAATGCGTCCGCTACCACGTAATTCTGCAAGCATTACGCCAATCTTGCGCAAGATAAAATCAGGCCCGTTACGGCTTGCTTCAAAGGCTTGTTGCTCATCACGCGTCAACCATTTGCAGGCTTTTTCCTGTTTATCATCGGGGCGTAAATGGGGCACTATGGATTGCGTGAAAGCGATTATATAATGAAGCAGCTTTTCACGCTTCCCTTCCATACCCGGCAACTGATCAAGAACCAGCGTCTCACGTGCAAAACTTCGTGTAACATAGACCAGTTTGCCAAAAACCTTGCGCGCCTCCCACCAGCGGTCGTAACAGGCATTGTTGCGGAACCCCAGAAAGATCGAAAGAGCAATGCCAAGCAGCGCAAATGCAGTGCCATTATTGAATGATGGAACCCATCCAGGAAAGACACGATGCGCCCAGACAACAGCCATCGACAGAGCAAAGACCGCAAAAATCTGAGGTAGTATCCGCGTAACAATAGAACCTTTAAGGATGAAGAATAATTTCCACAAAGCCGGGCGCGGCCGAATGATCATGACATTTTGTCCAGAACACGATTGGAAGCATTGCCTATACTCCCAAAATCTGGCGTTCCACCAGCCTTAGTTTAACAATTTTTGCAGCTCACTCCATGCCTCATTCCTGGTTGGCACACCCATGCCACCTTTTTGTCGCTCAGCATTGCGGTTCAATCGTGCAAAGACGACCTTTTCGCCATCTTTTTCTGCCCATCCAACATACCAGCCAAATTGTCGTTCGCGGTTGATTTCACCTTTTACATTCCGCTCCATGCCGGAACCGGTTTTTCCATGCACAATCCAGCCATTGTCCAGAGCATTGACAGGTAGAATTTGCATGGCTTTTTCTGCTGCTTGCGCAGAAACCGGCAATTGCCCATTTACAAGCTTACGCATGAATGCAACCTGTTCTTCTGGCGATATTTCAAGCGAGGAACTGATCCATGCGCGCTGCATACCGTTGTTCTTACCCGGATCGCCACTCAGATCACGATTGCCGTAATTGATTTGATCTGTATATTTCTGAAAATTATTTTCCCCAAGCCTGCGGGTCAGTTCCTGCGAAAACCATACCACTGACTGGTCCTGCCAATATGCCGGATCTACTGATTGCTTCCATGACGGACGCCAAGACGGATATTCCTGCCTGTAAGGCCAGACTGGTTGATGCGCATTTTCAAGAATACCACTTTCAAAACCCATCACAGCCAGAGGTATTTTAAAAGTTGATGCCGGGCTGACGCGGGTTGCGCAACCCTCTCCTTCTTTCACCAGCACCCTGCCGCTCTCTGGCTCAACAACCAGCATACAGGCCATAGTCTTTTCATAAGCATGTGCCTGAATGCCCATTATCGGAGACACACCCAAGAGCGCAACAATCAGACGGGCAAACCACGCACGCATTTTCCACATGACGAAATTCCTCAAATTCTTTAAATACAGATTGTTTTGTCAATCATGGCAAAAGAATATCGCAAGCACCGTAATCCCCGAATATACTTGCTATTTTACGCAAGCTTCATTTGTCAATGCGGGCTTGCGCAGCTATCATAGTCTCATAAGAAATCATTTTTTGGTGTTGGATGTCTGCTGATACGACGGAAAAGAAGGTAACGCGCGCGCAGCGTCGCCGTACGCCTGTTTATGTCAAATCGCTTCGTGGTGTGAAGAACTGGAAGCAAGCTACAGAGTGGCTGGCCTGGCGTGACATTGAAGACATCGAGTGCATCACCCCCGATCAGGCCGGCGTTGCCCGTGGCAAGATGATGCCATCCAAAAAATTTACATCGAATACTTCTCTGGCGCTGCCATCGGCTGTTTTCATGACCACCATCTCGGGAGATTACCCTGAAGATGGTCATGGTTTCCATTACCCGGAAAATGACGGCGATCTGAAACTGATGCCCGACCTTTCCACCCTCTCCGCTGTACCATGGGAATCCGATGCTACAGCACAGGTTATCTGTGATCTGGTTTATCAGGATGGACGAGCGGTCGAATTTACTCCGCGAAATGTGCTACGCTCAGTTGTCGCAGCCTATAACAAACGTGGCCTCAAGCCTGTCGTAGCGCCTGAAATCGAGTTTTATCTGGTGCGCAAAAACCCCGACCCGGATTATCCGCTGACCCCGCCGGTTGGTCGGTCTGGCCGTGCGATTGGCGGCGGACAAGGTTATTCTATTGCTGGGGTCAATGAGTTCGACGAACTGATCGATGACATTTATCATTTTTCCGAAGGTCAGGGACTTGAGATCGATACGCTGATCCACGAAGAAGGCGCGGCACAGCTTGAAATCAATCTGCGCCATGGGGATCCGGTTGAGCTGGCCGATCAGGTTTTCATGTTCAAGCGGACAATTCGTGAAGCTGCTTTAAAACATGATATGTATGCAACCTTCATGGCCAAGCCCATTCAGGGCCAGCCCGGTTCTGCCATGCATATCCATCAGTCGATTGTCGATAAGAAAACCGGACGCAACATCTTCTCCAACGAAGATGGCAGCGAAAGTGAAGCCTTCCGTCATTTCATCGGCGGCATGCAGCGCCATGTGCCCAATGCGCTTGTGATGTTTGCGCCCTATGTCAACTCCTATCGTCGGTTGACGCCGGATGCGTCCGCCCCGGTCAATGTGAAATGGGGCTATGACAACCGGACCACTGCTTTCCGCGTGCCCCGCTCGGAACCGGGTGGCCGCCGTGTTGAAAACCGGATTCCATCATCTGATGCAAACCCTTATCTGGCACTGGCTGCCTCGCTTGCCTGCGGGTTGATCGGCCTGGTCAACAAGATCGAAGCAGATCAGCCGGCATCGACCAGCGTCAACACCAAGGAAATCGATCTGCCGCGTGGCCTTATCGAAGCGGTGCAACTGTTTGAAAATGATCAGGAATTGCGCAATCTTTTCGGCAATTCATTCGTGACCACTTATGCGGCAATCAAGCGGGCCGAGTTTGAAACTTTCATGGAAGTTATCAGCCCGTGGGAACGCGAATTCCTGCTGCTCAACGTCTGAGCGTTCCCGCATGTCCAATCAGCAACCCTATCAAAGCCCAATTTCACCCGGCCTGTCGTGGTATGAAACAAGCGTTTCAGAACGCCCACAATATCCTGAGCTTGATGGTGCGCAGCAAGCAGATGTCATCGTTATTGGCGGTGGCTATACAGGACTTTCAGCCGCTTATTATCTTGCAAAACAGGGAGCCGATGTCGTTCTGATTGAGGCCGCCCGTTTTGGTGATGGAGCCTCAGGCCGCAATGGAGGTCAGTTCGGCACAGGACAACGCACCTGGGCCGAAGACCTTGAAGTGCAATATGGATTTGAGCGTGCAAAAGCTCTGTTTGATGTCGCGGAAGAAGCCAAACTCCATTTGCTTGACTTTGCCCGCACCCATGACATCGATATGGAATATATGCCCGGTCAGATATCAGCCGTGCACAAACCGCGTTATCTGAAGCAGTATCAGGCCCATGCGGAGGTGATGGCAACGCGGTTCAATTACCCCTATATTCGCTATGTTGAACGCAATGAAATGTCTAGGCTTCTCGGATCAGAACGTTATCATGGCGGTATTTATGATGCAGCTACGGGCCACATTCATCCGCTGAAATTGCTAATAGGGCTGGCGAAAGCGGCAAAAGCCGCTGGTGCACATATTTTTGAAAATACCAAAGCCACGAAGATAACGGCAGCAAGCGGTCGCGTTGAAGTTCAAACCCCTCGTGGCACTATTTCAGCAAAGAACGCTTTTCTTGCGGTCAATGCCCATGGCGGCACTCTTGAAGCAACAAGTGCCGCCCATGTCATGCCGATCCGGTCCTTTATGGGCGCCACCGCGCCTTTGGGCGATAACAGTCCGGTCATTCCCGGTGGCGAGTCGGTCGATGATTCACGCTTTGTCGTGCGCTATTTCCGCAAATCAAAGGATGGACGCCTGCTGTTTGGTGGGCGTGAAGCCTATACAGCAGACAACCCGCGTGACATCAGCGAACATATCCGCCGACAGATTACGGAAATCTATCCTGCGCTCGACAAAGTCGAAATTACACAAGCATGGGGTGGTTCAGTTGGCATCACCATACCACGCCAGCCATTTGTGCGCGAAGTAATGCCCGGGGTCATATCCGCAGGCGGGTATTCCGGTCATGGCGTCATACTCGCCAATTACATGGGCAGGCTTTATGCGGAAACGATGAGTGGTCAGCGTGAAAAGCTTAAGCTTTTTGAAGATTTGCGCATTCCTGCATTCCCGGGCGGTCGCATATTGCGCGCACCGCTTCTGTTTGCAGCACTGTCCTGGTATGCGCTGATGGATCGTATCTAACTGTTATCTATATGACCTCCTGTACAACTATCACAGGTTTTAACTCAAAACTCCGCCAACGCTTTTAAACGCTGGCGGAGTTTTAACAAAAATTGGGTCAGGACTCATAAAGCCTTTCCAGCAAGCGCCTTATGGTGCCAATCATTCAGATGTGCGATCTCTGAGTGCATATCTGTAATGAATTTTACAGCAACGTCGTTAGAATCGTCATCTGACGCAGAGGACGGCATGTTTAGATGTTTATTGGTTCCGACAGCCCTGAGTTCAGCAACAAGCTGATCGAGCATTGGACCATGCGATGTATATTCAGCTGATATATCCGTTATCGAATAGGATGTTATGGCATCACATAACCGCTCCATCGATGTGATAACCGGGTACCAGACCATAGCCTGCACACCTGCCGGCGGTGGGTCTCCAAGGGTCTTTTGCAAAGTGGCACGCATTTCAGCAAGTTTACCATAAGCAAGCCTGCGTGCAGCAACGAGATTGACAGGCCCGCTCTTCTCGTCAGCCGGTTTTGCACTCTTGAGCACCTGCTCAAGATAATGAGCCATAGCCTCTCTTGCCGCACTAAAACAGCGTTCAAAAGTTTCATATTTTCTTTTCGGCCAGATAAGGTAGCCAAAGACAATAACAATCGCTCCACCAGTCAGTGTATCGACAAGCCGCCAGATCGCATAATTAGCTTCCTTGGTTTCAGGGCTCACATAGTCGATCAGCACCAGAACGAGAGGCGTCAATACAAGCGAAAATACTGCATAGGACTTCTGGATTGCCCATGGTATGAGAAAAGCTATCGCCGTAAGGATCACAACAAAAGTTACCCCGAGCGGAACATAAATTAGAATTGCAGCTCCGATCAGCACGCCTGCGCTGGTACCAATACAGCGCAAAACTGTGCGTCCAAACACGGAGCCAAGATCTGGACGCATGACAATCACGATGGTCATTGGTATCCAGTACCAATGCGTCACCCGGTCAACAAAGTGAAATGAAAGACCAATCCCCAAGCATATCGCAAAGGCCAGTGCAGAAAGAATTGTATCTCTTCCAACACTCATAACATCCACCGTCATGCGCACCCTTTCAAAGAAAGGCGCTGCCTTTGGTGTCTGTACATTCATATTATTCAAGAGAAAAGTGCCCTTGTTGGTAATGCTCTCAGCAAGCTGATTAACAGCATTACCCACCCGCCCCTCATTCGTAACGATCTTATGCTGGTCAATACTCCCTTTTGCCAGCAACATATCATGCATAAGGCCGAGATTGCTTGCGGTCTTATTCAAAATATCGGTTTTATCTGTACCAAGTATCAGCGTGAAAAGTGCGTCTGCTTTCTGCACAATTGCAGCGGTCTGTTCGCTTTGTGGACTGGTTCCCCAGGCATTGAAACGGGTATGCAACATCATCTGGTAGAGCGCATTCAGCAAAGTCGTAACTTGTTCTCTATCCGCCTCAACCATGGTTCCATCAGCGCGTGCCTGTGCCAGTTTTTGCAGTGCACTCAGCAAATTGGTAAGAAGTTTACGACGCGGCGAATTTTCAGTAAGCAGCGCTTCTATGCCGAGCATCAATGCATAAAATACTGCACCCAGCATAAAGCTCGCAGCCAAGGGCATGTATGATTTAATGTCCGAGTTACACAAGGCAATTGTCCCGAGCATCAAAATCATCATGCAGCCTGAAGACAGCACGCTGTTATGAAAACTGATGATTGTCGAAAAAAATGCGAGCACCATCATAATGCCAATGATGACAATCCATGGCAAAAAGCCAAGATAACCAAGCATCAGCCCAAGAGCGCCACATATCGCCGCAATAAAGAGCTTTAGAATCGTGAACTGATAAGCCTCATCGCGTTCACCAGGCGCCAAGGTCATGGCACCCAAAGAAACGAACAAAGATTCGGGAACATGGTTGGTTGCAATGCCTATCGTCAATGGCAGGCCCACACCAATTGCCGTTCTTATCGAGCGACCCCACACCCATTTTGCAGGCTTGAATTCAACAAGTTGTTTCAGCCAATCTTTATTCGTGTATCCGACAGGGTTTTGTTGCATCGAAACTCACTTAGTCTTCATTACATTCTAATTCTAAAAGGGCGGTTGCAACTTAGGGTCAGGACTCATTAATTTGATGAGAATGGCATCTGAAATGACAAGATATGCCCAAGTATTCAAAGCGAGAGACGTGAGGACCGGGGTAGTTCCCCCGGTTGAGCGGCTCGACGCAGCAGATCACCAAGTCATTTCGATGTCCGAAGGATGTGGTCCATCCGCCCGGTCTACTTCGTCGGAAAGTCTTGAAAATGAACCACATTTCCTTCGCCTTTCCTTCTCGTATCCAAACGGATGGCCTCACACCATTCCCGTCAAATTAATGAGTCCTGACCCTAACCATCTAAATTATTTATTGCGACCCCTAAAGGCATAACAATAAAAGTAATTTTTCCAACCTCAACAAAGCCATGCAGCTTTGTTGAGATTAACGACCTGAAACCGGTCATACACTTTGAAAAGAGTAAAACAAATTTTGAAGAAATATATCTAAAATAGAGGCAAAACCACCAGAATACTAAACGGGAATTTCAGAAACCTGTTTGACAGTCTGGCTTGGAACATCTGTTTTCAAGCTTTGAACGCCTTTGATACGACTGAGATGCTCTGATTGAAAGCGCCTGTAATCTTCAATATTGGCCGCCACAACCCTGATCATCGCATCAAAATCGCCAAGCATGAAATAGCACTCAACAACCTGCGGCAATTTCAGGATTGCCGCAGCAAAAGTCTGCAATGTTTCCTCATCCTGCTGATCCAGACGAATGCGTACAAAAAAAGTCAGCCCCTTGCCAATCTTTGCCGGATTGAGCAGCGCTACATAACGATCAATAACACCAGCCTCTTCAAGCAGCCTTACGCGGCGCAGGCAAGGTGACGGCGACAACCCTACTTCCCGTGCCAGATCATTATTGGCAATACGGCCATTGCGCTGAAGAACGCGAAGAATCCGTCGATCAATATCATCCAGCTTCATTGGCTCTTGATTCCATTTACGCAAAAATTTGTAGCATATTCTGCCAAACAATGATGCATATAAACGATATTTGCAATCCGATTGCGCAGGAATTTGGCTATATTGCTCAATGGTCAGATAGATCAGGCAATGCATGAGGGGAGCTGAAAGGCTCGCAAACGGTAACTCTATGGATATTTCACAAGCCTACGCGCCACGGAAAAGCAAGACCTGGCGAAACTCGGAATTTCGCCGGGGCGCCGCTACCGGCTTTCCGGTTTTGCTCGGCATTGTTCCCTATGCGCTTGTTCTTGGTGCTCAAGCGGCCCAGAAAGGCCTGACGATTGTTGAAGTTCCTCTGATGACCGGCCTCAACTTTGCGGGCGGGTCCGAATTTGCAGCAATTCAGCTCTGGACGTCTCCACCGCATATTCTGCTGATCGCCGCCATTACATTTCTCGTTAACAGTCGTCACCTGCTGATGGGGGCTGCACTTGCTCCATTCATCCGGCATCTGCCCAAGCGCAAGGCTTTTGCGACATTGTTTCTGATGTGTGATGAAAACTGGGCTATCGGTATTGCAGACGCCAGACGCCGCAAGGCGAAAGGTATTAATCCTGCCCTGAGCCTCAAATTCTATGTCGGCGTTGCGATTCCGTTTTACATCGCATGGATATTCTTCACCACATTGGGCGCAGCCTTGGGACCGATGATGGGCGACATGCGTCCATATGGTTTCGACATGGCCTTCCCGGCTGTCTTTCTTGTGTTGCTTGCAGGTATGTGGAAAGGTGTGGCAGCAGCTCGCCCCTGGCTGGTGAGCCTTATAGTTGCCGCCCTCACCTATCTTACAATTCCCGGCGCCTGGTATGTCGCAGCCGGTGCTATTTCCGGCCTGATTGCCGCCTATGTTCTGGCAGGTGGCAAAAATGATTGATCCCATTGCCTTGATAGCCATTCTTGCGATGGCCAGCGTCACCTATCTCACACGTATCGGAGGCTATATACTGCTGCGCAATCGCACGCTGAGCAAACGGGCCGCAGCCGTTATGGAAGCAGCTCCAGGCTGCGTACTGATTTCGATTATTGCACCGGATTTCGTATCAGACAAACCTGCTGATCTGATTGCTCTTGCAATCACGATTTTTGCTGCGACACGCTTTTCAATGCTGCCAACCGTCATCATCGGCATCTGCTCGGCTGGCTTCTTCCGTTATATAATGGGCTAATTCCTTTGCGACAATTCACCCAAAATCCATTCCCGGAAAGCACGGATTTTGGGCATATTTCTTCGTGCTTTGGGATAAACCAGCCAATAAGCCTGTCCGTCATCGCAAAGAAGATCAAAAGGTTGGATAAGCTGCCCTGACGCCAGTTCAGCCGTGTGAAAAGCAGGCGTCAGGATACCCACTCCCTGCCCGGCCACGGCTGCCCGCCCTTCCAGATGCTGTGCACCATAGCGGCTGAATGACTGCCCCTGTATTGATGGGTTGTCAATCCCGGCAGCCTTATACCAGATTTTCCACCAGGGATCGGTGGGGTCAACCGCGCGAAGACGCAACAAATCAGCAGGTTCTTCAACACCTCCGATCGTGTCTATAAGCTTGGGACTAAGCATCGGTGAAAATTGCGCTTTGATCAGTTCATGCGCCTCAAGTCCCGGCCAGTTCCCCCTTCCACTGCGAATGGCCATATCGACATTCGAGGTTGAGAAATCGACCACGTCATTGGAAGTGTCCAAGCGAACTGCAAGCGCCGGATTCTGCATCTGGAACGATCCCAATCGCTGCACAAGCCAGTTTGATGCGAATGATATTACAGCGCTGATTGTCAAAATACCCTGTGTGTCTTCACGCGCTGATGCAAATGCAGTGCGCATCGTATCAAAGGCTTCGTTAATCTGAGGCGCAAGGCGCTTACCCAATTCTGTAAGCTCAACCTGCCGCGGCTTGCGCAAAAACAACGGTGCTCCCACACGCTCTTCCAAGAGTTTGATCTGATAGCTGACAGCAGCCTGCGTCATGCCAAGTTCCTTCGCTGCACGCGTAAAGCTCATATGACGGGACGCGGATTCAAAAACACGAACAGCTGAGAGCGGCGGTAAGGACAGTGCCATAATACATAAGTTCTCCTTATGCATTATAATCGAAGTTCGATTGGAAGACAACGCGTTAATCGGCAATAAACATAGCCATAGATTAACCAGACTATCAAAAAATCGAGATCGACCATGCGTGATGTTGAGATGCACTCATCAGCAGTTACCGTTGCTTGCCCTGAAAAAAAGCCGTCTTCTGGTTTGCGTGCGTGGATTACGCGCCTGTTCAGGCGCAAGCGCCACCATTATGTTCTCAGCAAATACTCTCCAGAATATTTGCTACACGACGTGGGCATTAAAGATGGACGGCCAACTCGTTATGACGGTGGCGGACATAAGTTACCCGAATGGTAATAATTACCTGTTTTGCTCATTATCCTACGCAAAACCGCTTCGCACTTTTGCTGGAAATATTTTAGCCCGTGACCACCGCAAAGCCACGTGCCTTCAAACCGCGCCGGTCTTCCCGAAGACTGTCGATCAGGCGAGACCGGCTTCCGCCCAAATGCGACATCATCAGATTTGTGGCATGTGCTGCATTTCCTTCGCGCACGGAATCAAGAATTGCATGATGCTGCTGCCAGGCACGCGCCAACGCATCGGTGTCCCGGACTTCAAGCCAACGCGCCCGGGATAGTCGCTGCATGGCATCCCGAACACCACGGCTTAAAAAGTCATTGCCAGAAAGACGTGCAAGCTCAATGTGAAAATCCATACCTACACGATGCCATTCTGCGCGTGTGCTCGCAGCATCGCAACTATCAAGCATTTCAGCAATCGCTTCGGCGCCGCTACGATCTTCCAGTGCACACGTAATTTTCAAAGCCGCAATTTCCAAGGCTTCACGATAGACACCAATCTGTTCAATTTCAGCAAGATTGATCGGCGAGACAGTCCAGCCACGCCCTTCGCGCCCGACCAGCCCCTCAGATTCAAGACGCAACAGCGCCGCCCGGATCGGCGTGCGCGATGCATTAAACTGCGCCTCGATCCAGCGCTCGGTCAGCCGCTCTCCCGGCCCCAGATCCAGTCCAAGGATCATATCGCGGAGCTGTTCTTCGACTTGACGCATCTGTGACATTGGACCCTCGATATTCTGGCAAACGCCTGATTGACAAGCAATCAGAACGGGCGCATGTGTGTATTCCAATTTGGTATCCCAAAATAGAATACAATTCAACCATACATCCAAGATACGGAACATTGCATGAGCACCCAGCACGCCTCAAACGGCGGCATGGCCACTATCGAAGCAAACGAAACACAAGAACGCTACTGGAAGCAGAACCTTCTCATATGCCTGATCGGTTCGTTCACCACGCTTGTTGCCATGTCACTGCTTCTGCCATTCCTGCCACTTTATGTTGCTCAGCTGGGCGTAACCAATGAAGCTGCAATCGTGCAATGGTCCGGTATTGCCTATGGCGCGACCTTTCTGGCGGCAGCAATTGTAGCACCGTTCTGGGGCAAGCTTGGTGACCTTTATGGACGCAAGCTGATGCTGATCCGTGCGAGCCTTGGCATGGCGATTGCCATGTCTTTGATGGGTATGGTCACGGATATATGGCAACTGGTTGCACTACGCCTGTTCGTCGGTATTGCGGGAGGCTATTCATCCGGCTCCATGATCCTCGTCGCCACCCAAACACCCAAGGACAAGACCGGCTGGGCGCTTGGTGCGCTTTCAGCCGGCATCATGGCCGGTAATCTCGCCGGCCCTTTGCTGGGCGGTGCCTTGCCGCCACTCATCGGTATCCGCGCAACTTTCTGGCTGGCTGGCAGCGTGATTTTCCTGACATTTCTTGGAACTACATTTCTGATACGCGAAGATCGCAAACCACCCAAACGGAGCAAGGAACAAAAGAAGCAATCGCTATGGGCGGCAGTTCCCGACCGCAGACCGGTTATAGCCATGCTGGCAACAGGTATGTTGCTGATGTTCGCCAATATGTCGATCGAGCCGATCATTACCGTCTATGTAATGCAGCTGATGGATGATCAAAGCAAAGTCACACTGATTTCCGGTATCGTAATGGCCGCGGCAGCGCTCGGCAGCATCCTGTCGGCCTCACGCATTGGCCGACTGGCAGATCGCATCGGCCATATCCGCGTTATCACTGGTGCTTTGATGATTGCAGCACTGCTGCTAATTCCGCAAGCCTTCGTAACTGAAGCCTGGCAGCTGATTGGTTTACGATTCCTGATGGGGCTGGCATTGGGCGGTCTTTTGCCCTGCATCAGCAGCGTCATCCGGCATAATGTTCCTGATCGCATCGCTGGCAGTGTCCTTGGACTTTCCGTTTCCGCACAATATGTCGGGCAGGTTGCGGGTCCGGTTGCCGGTGGCTTTGTCGGTGGGCAAATGGGTATGCCGTCCGTATTCATTGGCACCAGTATACTGATTGCAGCTGGTGCAGTGTATAACTGGGTGGCACTCAAACGCACCACCCAGAAGGATTACTAGGGTCAGGACCCATTAATTTGATGAGAATGGCATCTGAAATGACAAGATATGCAAGGAGAGACGTGAGGACCGGGGTGTTCCCCCCGGTTGAGCGGCTCGACGCAGCAGATCGTCACGTCATTTCGATGTCCGAAGGATGTGGCCCATCCACCCGGCCTACTTCGTCGTAAAGTCTTGAAAATGAACCACATTTCCTTCGCCTTTCCTTCTCGTATCCGAACGGATGGCCTCACACCATTCCCGTCAAATTAATGGGTCCTGACCCTAGCCAAAATGACTACTAGATCGAGTAGCCACCATCAACGTTGAGTGCCGTTCCTGTCACCATGGATGACGCATCAGAAGCAAGGAAGAGCGCGGCTTCGGCCACATCTTCCGGCTTTGAAAACCGACCCAAAGGAATGGTTTCTTTCAGATTTTTACGAGCCTGAGGTGTATCTTCTGCAAGAAACAAGCCCAGGGATTCACTGTCGCTTTCGGCTGGGCAGATGCAATTGACGCGAATATTTTTCTCTGCAAGCTCCAGTGCCATGGCCTTCGTCGCACTCACCACCCAGCCCTTTGAAGCTGCAAACCACGTCAGCCCCTTACGTGGGCGTTGTGCCATGGCGGAAGCAGTATTAATGATCACACCGCTGCCCTGATGCTCCATGATCGGTGCGACAAGCAATGTGGAATGATAAATCGCTTTCATATTGACCGCATTGATAAGATCAAAATTGTGCTCATCCACATCTGTCAAAGACATATTGCGATGGGTGAAACCAGCATTATTGACCATGATATCGATGCGACCGAATTTATCGAAAGCTGCACGCGCCAGCCGTTCCATATCGTCCTTGCGTGAAACATCAGCCTGCACTGACAAGGCATTTGAGCCAATGCTGGCAAGCTCGTCTTCAAGACGCTTGACATTGACATCGGCCAGCACAACCTTTGCACCTTCGGTTGCAAAGCGTCGCGCTATGGCAGAACCAAAACCAGATCCCGCACCTGTAATAATCGCAACCTTATCCTGCAACCTCTTCATGTCATTCTCCTTTTGCGGATGAAAGATATGATCCGCCTGTCAAATCAGTAAAGTTTTCTTCAGCACAGATATGTTCATGCATGAATATGACTCTATGTTGAACATGTCATCTATGCATATGCGGTTAACTGGAAGGCAAAGACAGCCATAATTGGCAGCACTCACGAGAATCTTATGTTGGACAATTGAATTTAAATCGATTAGATCATAGACAAATGCTGCGTAAAAATCACAATCTGCTATGAGCAAAGTGATTTGCGTCAGAAGTAGAAGAGAGCAATATATGACCAGCCAGATAATACCGGTAGAGCCTTTCGATTGTATTGTGTTCGGTGGTTCCGGCGATCTTGCCGAACGCAAACTGATTCCTGCACTGTATCAGCGCCAGCGTGCCGGTCAGCTCAGTGAACCAACGCGCATCATCGGCGCTTCGCGCAGCGCCATGAGTGATGAAGAATATCGCAAATTTGCACGCGATGCCATCAATGAGCATGTAAAGCCTGCCGAAATTGATGCAAAGGAAGTCGAGACTTTTATTGCTCGCCTGACCTATGTTGCAGTTGATGCAAAATCTGAAAATGGCTGGGCGGCTCTGAAAGATGCAATTGGCAAGAAGCCTGAAAAGATTCGTGCATTCTATCTGGCTGTCAGCCCGTCTTTGTTCGGCGATATTGCAAGCCGTCTCAAAACGCATGGCCTTATCACCCGCGACACACGCATCATCGTTGAAAAGCCGATTGGCCGTGATCTTGAATCCGCCAATGCTCTCAATGACACTATTGGCAGTGTCTTCCGCGAGGATCAGATTTTCCGTATTGACCATTATCTGGGCAAGGAAACCGTTCAGAATCTGATGGCCCTGCGCTTTGCCAATGCGCTTTATGAACCGCTGTGGAATTCCGCACATATTGATCATGTGCAGATTACGGTTGCTGAATCTGTCGGCCTTGAAGGCCGTGCCGGTTATTACGACACTGCCGGCGCATTACGCGATATGGTGCAGAACCATATTCTCCAGCTTCTTTGCCTCGTGGCCATGGAACCTCCTTCGTCGCTCGAAGCCGATGCTGTACATGACGAAAAGGTCAAGGTACTGCGTTCCCTCAAGCCAATCACAGCAGCCAATGTGGAAGAAGTCACAGTGCGCGGGCAATATCGTGCCGGTGCATCTGCAGGCGGCCCTGTCAAAGGCTATCTTGAAGACCTTGGCAGCGACGACAGCAACACGGAAACTTTTGTTGCCATCAAGGCTGAAATCAATAATTGGCGCTGGGCTGGCGTTCCGTTTTACATGCGTACGGGCAAGCGTCTCGCATCGCGTGTTTCGGAAATCGTCGTCACTTTCAAACCAATCCCGCATTCAATCTTTGGTGACAATGCAGGCAAGGTCGTGGCCAACCAGCTCGTGATCCGCCTGCAACCGGATGAAGGCGTCAAGCAATGGCTGATGATCAAGGATCCGGGTCCGGGCGGAATGCGTCTTCGTCATGTTCCACTGGATATGAGCTTTGCCGAGTCGTTTCATGAACGCAACCCGGATGCCTATGAACGGTTGATCATGGATGTTGTGCGCGGCAATCAGACGCTGTTCATGCGTCGTGATGAAGTGGAAGCGGCATGGCGCTGGGTTGATCCTATTCTCAATGGCTGGGATGTGAACAACCAGCAGGTTCAAGGCTATACATCAGGCACCTGGGGTCCATCTTCGTCGATCGCACTTATCGAGCGCGATGGCCGGACCTGGCACGAAAGCTGAGAATGCAAAGACCGGAGACGTTGACAGACATTTCCGGATCAGTCTTTGTGCCAGAAAAGAAAGGGCGAACGCGCGTATCTGATGAAAGCGTGTTCGCGCTGGATATATGGACTTGAAAGGTACGGCATGAGCATCGAACGGCACGATTTTACCAGCGGGACAGAACTGGCGCAATCGCTCTCAGAAGCAATTGCGGACAAGCTCTCAAACGCTATCGCTGAACGGGGGCAGGCAACAATCGCTGTTTCCGGCGGCACGACGCCGCTTAAGCTGTTCGATATTCTCTCGCGCAAGATGATCGACTGGACACTCGTCACCATCACGCTCGTTGATGAACGTTTCGTCGCACCAACCAATGAGCGATCAAACGAAAAGCTGGTGCGTGATCATCTTTTGCGCGATCATGCTGGCGTTGCGAAATTTGTCGGTCTTTATAATCCCGCGGCAACTGTTGAAACTGCGGCGCTTGCTGCGGCCAGCCGCATAGATGCATTGCGCCGTCCGTTTGACGTTGTTGTACTTGGCATGGGCAATGATGGTCATACCGCCTCGTTCTTCCCCAATGCAGACAGGCTCGATCAGGCAATTGATCCGAAAACCAAAGCCGTTGTCTTACCAATTCACGCAGAAGGTGCCGGAGAGAAGCGCCTGACGCTGACATTGCCACTGCTGGTGGAAGCAGACATGCTGGTCCTGCATATCGAAGGTGCTGCCAAACAGGCAACACTGGAAAAAGCTTTGGCCAGCGACGACGAAAACGAAATGCCGGTGCGCGCTGTGTTCCATCACGCACGCAAACCAATACAACTCTACTGGACAAGCTGACGGTTCCTTGAAACGCGCTCGTTTGCGTTGGGGACTGTGAATATTTCTATTTAACCACAGGCAAGCCTGGCATTATTTCAGCAGGTGATACCCATGACAACGCAGACTGCGCATACCCGCATAAAGACCATCACCGAGCGTATTGTTGAGCAATCAAAGCCAACCCGCGAAGCCTATCTTGGACGTGTTCGCGAAGCGGCATCGCGCAAGCCGCACCGCTCGATCCTTGGATGCGCCAATCTCGCGCATGGTTTCGCGGCCTGTGGTCCCAATGACAAATCAGCGCTCACCGACGATGTTGTCCCAAATCTCGGCATCATTACCGCATATAATGATATGCTTTCAGCGCATCAGCCCTTTGAAACCTATCCCGATCAGATCCGCAAAGCTGCACGCGAAGCAGGTGGTGTCGCACAGGTTGCAGGCGGCGTACCTGCGATGTGCGATGGGGTCACGCAAGGCTTTGCCGGAATGGAGCTTTCGCTTTTCTCACGCGACGTGATAGCGATGGCAACGGCAGTCGGCCTGTCGCATGATATGTTTGATGCTGCTGTTTATCTTGGCGTTTGCGATAAAATCGTTCCCGGACTTGTGATCGGCGCCTTGAGCTTCGGGCATCTGCCCGCAATTTTCATTCCGGCTGGTCCGATGACAAGCGGCTTGCCAAATGATGAGAAGGCAAAAACCCGTCAACTCTATGCAGAAGGCAAGGTCGGTCGTGCGCAATTGCTCGAATCCGAGTCCAGATCCTATCATGGTCCCGGGACATGCACTTTTTATGGTACGGCCAACTCCAATCAGATGCTGATGGAGATCATGGGGCTGCATTTGCCAGGCGCTTCTTTCATCAATCCCGGCACGCCATTACGCGATGCCCTGACCCGCGAAGCGGCCAAACGTGCATTGGCAATTACTGCATGCGGCAACGAATATACACCCGTTGGGGAAATGCTTGACGAGCGGTCTTTCGTGAACGGTATCATCGGGTTAAATGCTACAGGCGGATCAACCAATCACACCATTCACCTGATCGCCATGGCAGCGGCTGCCGGCATAAAACTGACATGGAAAGATATTTCCGAGATATCAGACGTGGTGCCTTTGCTGGCGCGTGTATATCCAAACGGTCTTGCTGATGTGAACCATTTCCACGCTGCTGGCGGCATGGGTTTTATGATCCGCGAGTTGCTCGACGGTGGCATTCTGCATGAAGATGTCCGCACAGTCTGGGGCGAAGGCCTGCGCCCTTATGCTATTGAACCGAAACTTGGTGCCAATGGCACCGTTATTCGCGAACCAGCACCTGAAAAAAGCGGCGATGACAAGGTTCTGGCCAGGATCGACAATCCTTTCCAGCCAAGTGGCGGCATCAAGGTTCTGACTGGCAATATCGGCAATGCTATCATCAAGGTTTCCGCTGTAAAACCTGAGCGCCATATCATTGAAGCACCGGCGAAAGTCTTCAATGATCAAACTGAATTGCAGGCTGCATTCAAAGCTGGCGATCTCACAGGGGATTTTATCGCAGTGGTGCGCTATCAGGGACCGAAAGCCAACGGCATGCCTGAGCTGCATAAGCTGATGACCGTTCTGGGCATTTTGCAGGATCGTGGACAGCGCGTGGCGCTTGTTACCGATGGCCGTCTTTCCGGCGCCTCCGGCAAAGTGCCGTCCGCAATCCATGTAACACCGGAAGCACTCGATGGCGGAGCTATCGGAAAAATCCGCAATGATGATATTATTCGTCTTGATGCGGTAAACGGGTCTCTGGAAGTCCTGATCAATGACGCAGTTCTTGATGAGCGCATAGAGCGCTGCCCTGATCTATCGGCCAATGAGCATGGCATGGGTCGCGAACTTTTCCGCGCCTTTCGTAACATTGCCGGACGCGCCGATGAGGGCGCCTCGGTGTTCTGAACACGCATATCATAAAATAAGGCAAAACGGTTTTTACGCCGTTTTGCCTCTCAATGATTTCAAAATTCGGGCTTCTTGAAGTTAACGCTGCGGCAAGCGGCCGTTAATGTGTTGGCCATCAGCATGGCAATGGTCATCGGCCCTACGCCACCCGGCACCGGTGTAATGGCACCAGCCAGTTTTTCAGCATCGGCAAAATCGACATCTCCAACCAGACGGGTCTTGCCTTCACCCTTTTCAGGTGCTGGAATACGGTTAATACCCACATCGATCACCGTTGCACCGGGCTTGATCCAATCGCCCTTGACCATTTGTGGCCGACCGACAGCAGCAACCAGAATATCGGCGGTGCGTGCAATTGCTGGCAAGTCCTTGGTATGACTATGTGCAACGGTCACAGTCGCATTGGCTGCAAGCAGAAGATTGAACATTGGCTTGCCAACAATATTGGAACGGCCAATCACAACAGCATTGAGGCCCGACAGATCACGGCCATGAACACGCTCGATCATAATCATTGCACCTGCGGGTGTGCATGGAACAAAGGCCGTATCGATTTCGCCGGTGCCAAGCTTGCCAACATTGATGAAATGAAAACCATCAACGTCTTTTTCCGGTGCGATTGTCTGGATCACACGGCCTGAATCGATATGCTTTGGTAACGGTAACTGAACCAGAATACCGTGAATCGCCGGATCATTGTTCAAGCTATCAATCAGATCCAGAAGTTCCTGTTCAGATGCATTCTCAGTCAGGTCATGCTGGACAGAAACAAAGCCGCATTCCTTGGCTTTTTTGCCTTTTGAGGCAACATAGACCTGACTGGCCGGGTCTTCTCCGACAATCACTACGGCGATTCCGGGCACGACCCCGGTTGCAGCCACGAGCTTTGCAGTCTCGTTTTTTACCGTGGAAATGACGTCCTCGGCGAGCTTCTTGCCATCAATCAGTTGGGCCATGGGAATGCTCCGTTTTAAACAGACGGTACCTTGGTTTAGCCCGCCTTAATTCTAAAAACATGCCAATAAGCGTCATCAGCGAAGATGACAACTCCGGGCAGTAAAATTTCAGGATAAAGTCGCAAAATGCCGGAGCGTGAAAGCGATCTCATAGAGAAGCGCAATCGTCACAAAAACCGTATGATACCTTCGATTGTCGGTAAACATGGCCACAAGACTTGCCACAATCAGCAATGCAATGCGAATAGGATACTCTATTCCGTAAAGATTATAATGATCCATTCCCTTGAGAAGAGTATCAACAATATCAGCGCCATAAAGAAGTGCCAGAATACCAAAGAACCACTTTCGCCGCGACATAAAGTAGTCACGATAGCCAGTATAGTCGCCCATACTGTCGGGGAACAGCAAAGTACACAGCAAAAAATACAGCCCGGCATAAAAAATCACGAAGAAATAGATTTCAAATGTCCAAGTATGAATCATACGCAGGTTGAATTCAAACCACCAGAAATGAATAACCGACAACAGCAGAAAAGCGGCCCATGCAATATGGACCGGATATATGCTCTGCTTACCCGGATGCTGAATGAAGCGTGCAAGCCCGCTTAAGAGGCGTGACACACTCAGGCCAAGAATAATGCCAATAATAATACGGACATGTGTAAAAGCTTCCGCGGGCGGTACACCTGTTGTTAGCAGCGGATCCATTGTTCCCCTCAATAAAGCACCTTAAATCTGCTCCATAAAAGATCAGCATTCAATAAATTGCTATATTTTTATTTCACCGCATATACCACACAGCGCAATCTGCCATGATCGCATTGCCTCCATGTTTTTCTAAGCTAACTTAAAATGACTTGCTTGCAGACTGGCTACTTACAACGCTATACCGGGTCCGGCAAAAGACAATGTACGAACAATCAATTCATGAAGGTGGAACTTTCTCATGCAGGATACAGTCATTCTTGTTGGTTGTGGCAATATGGGCTTCGCCATGCTCAAAGGCTGGCTCGACAGTGGCATTTTGCAAGCCGAGAATGTTCACGTGGTTGAACCTTCCGAAAATCTGCAAACACGCGCAGCGCTTGCCGGTGTCAATGCCTGTTCAAGTGCAGACTCCCTGTCAGATGATCTTAATCCGCGTATGGTGCTGGTAGCTGTCAAGCCGCAGGTGATGGGCGATGTACTGCCTGATTATAAACGGTTTGCACCCACTGCAACTTTCGTCAGTGTGGCCGCAGGTATTCCCGTTTCATTCTTCGAACAACATCTTGGCAGCGAAGCGCGGATCATACGCTGCATGCCGAACACGCCAGCCGCCATTGGCAAGGGAATGCTTGTCACCTATAAAAATGCCAATGTAAAAGAAGACGATGCGGCTTTTGTGAAAAGCCTTCTCAAGACCTCCGGCAAGGTCGCATCCATTGACGATGAAGCGCAGATGGATGCGGTAACTGCTGTTTCCGGCTCTGGTCCCGCCTATGTGTTCCACTTTATCGAAGCACTGACCGATGCCGGCGTAACTGCCGGCCTGCCACGCGAAACGGCAGCACTTCTTGCCATGCAGACCGTAATGGGTGCAGGAGCATTGGCTGCGTCCAGCAACGAAAGCCCGACAAAACTTCGCGAACAGGTTACAAGCCCGAACGGTACCACTGCCGCAGCCCTTGAGGTTTTGATGGGTGAAAATCGTCTCAAGAATCTGATTACAGAAGCCGTGGATGCGGCACGTAAACGTTCGATCGAGCTTGGAAAAGCTTAAACCAATATTCTGGGCACCGCATCGATTAGCGCTTGTGTAACAGGCGCTTGTGGTGCCGCAATCAAATCGCGTGCCGGGCGGCATTCGACAATACGCCCACACTCCATCACAGCTATGCGATCTGCCATTTGTGCAGCGACAGCCAGATCATGCGTGATAAATAAATAAGCTGTGCCTTCAGTCTTCTGTATCTCCTGCAAAAGTTTGAGAATTGCCCCTCGCACCGTTACATCAAGCGCGGAAACAGCTTCATCCAGAACAATAAGCGAAGGCATTGTTGCTAACGCACGCGCAATGGCCACACGTTGACGCTGGCCGCCTGATATCTCATGCACCCCGCGTTTGCTCAATTCAGGATCAAGTCCGACCTTTTGCAAAAGCTCGGAAATATCGCGTCTTATCCCATGAATACGGAGCGGTTCATGCAGCAGATCATGAACCGTTGCACGGGGATTGAATGCCGAAAGCGGGTCCTGAAACACCATTTGCATTCGGGCTCGACGCTGGCGCAATTGTGCACCTTTGAGTGCAAGCCAGTTTTCTCCTTCAAACTCGATCAAACCCGTATCCAGAGCTTGCAGCCTTAGAAGTGCCCGTGCCAACGAAGATTTTCCGCTCCCGGAAGGTCCGACCAGCGCCAGTGTTTCACCAGCTGCAATCTCAAGGCTAACATGGTCAAGTGCCAGTTTCGCGCCATAAGACACAGTAATTTCAGCCGCCTGCAACAGTGCTCTATTCATGACGCATCATCCAGCACAGGAACCGCTGCAATCAATGCTTTCGTATAATCGCTGCGCGGAGTCGCAATGATCTCATGCGCTGGACCAGTCTCAACCAGTTCACCATGGCGGAACACGGCAATGTCATCAGCCAGGTTGGAGGCCAGTGCAATATCATGCGTAATAAACAGCAGCGTCATGCCGCCACCGTGAACCAGGCTGCGCAAAAGTGTCACGATTTCCTGCTGCACGATGGTATCAAGTGCACTGGTTGGCTCGTCCGCAATCAGCAGAAAAGGATTGGCAGCAATAGCAAGTGCAATTGCGATACGTTGTTTTTGCCCACCCGAAAACTGGTGCGGATAGCGCGAGAAGCTCTGTTCGGGAGTGGCTATATGCACTCGCTCCAACAGACTGATCGCTTTTGCTCTTGCCGCATGACGATCAATATTTTCATGGGCACGGATTGTCTCAACCAATTGCATACCAACGCGCATCAAAGGGTCAAAACTGGATGCAGGATCCTGAAATACAAAACCCACATCGCAGCCCGCTTTTGGTTTGCCTTTTGGCCATCTGATTTCGCCTGAAAGTTTAGCATTTGCCGCCAACAAATCGGCAAGGGCCAGAGCCAACGTGCTTTTGCCGGAACCGCTTTCACCAATTATGGCAAGCGTTTTTCCCGATTTGATAGCAAGATTAAGATTATGCAATGCCTGCTCATTGCCATAGCGCACGCCAAGATTTGCAATCGATACAAGCACACTCATAGCTGCACCTCCCGCCGTGATGCAGCTTCGGCAATCCCCTCGCCTGCGAGATAAACACCTATGACTGTAAATACCAAAGCCAGACCCGGCAGGATGGAAAGCCACGGCGCTGAACGCAAAACCGTGCGCCCTTCGGCAATCATGCCACCCCATGTCACCCGATTGGGATCCCCCAACCCAAGAAATGATAGTGCAGCTTCAATCAAAATGGCCGAAGCAACAATCACCGGCACAAGTGCAAGAACAGGCGGCAAGGCATTGGGCAATATCTGCCGCAAAGCAATTTCCAGCGGATGCATGCCAATGACACGCGCTGATGCCACAAAATCGCACTCGCGGATCGACAGAACCTGTCCGCGTGTTAGCCGCGCAGCTTGCGTCCAGCTTGATAATGCAATCGCAGCAATCAGAACCGGCAATGAAGCTCCTGCGATACTAACCAGCGCAAGCGCCAGCAAGAAGCCCGGTACGGTCTGAAAAGCTTCAGTAATACGCATCAGAATTTCATCGACCAGACCACCTGCAAAACCGGCCAATGTTCCAACAAGACTGCCAATGAAAATAGATCCGGCGGCGGCTGTAAATCCCACCAGCAGCGATGTGCGGCTTGCGTGAAAAAGCTCCGACAACACATCTCTGCCCAGACGATCCGTTCCAAGCGGAAATGAAAGATTATCGAAAGGTGCAAGCAGTGGCGGGGCAACAATTCGCTGCGGATCACCGGGAAACAATAATGGCGCAGAAAGTGCTGCTATGATCAACACCAGCAACATCAGCACGCCTGCAATACCCTCTCCAGACCTGCATAAACGTGTAATCCCGCTCATAGCCGATCCTTCCTCGCAGCTATACGCGGATCAAGCCAGACATAAAGAAGATCGACGATAAAGTTGACAGAGATCACCATAATAGCGCTTACGAGTATGACACCCAGCAGCAAGGCTGTATCGCGGCTTGTCACGGCTTCCTGTGCCAGTCGTCCAAGGCCCGGCACAGCAAAGACACTTTCAATCACCACGCTGCCACCCAGCATCGATGCCGCTTGCAGACCAAGCATTGTCACCAATGGCAGAAGTGCGTTGCGTGCCACATGCCGCAATATAATACGTGGACGCGATATGCCTCGTGCCTTGAGAGCACGCACGAAATCCATACGCCAAATATCAACCATAGAGGCACGCATGACACGCAGATAAAGCGCCAGATAAATCAGTGCCAGCGAGACAACTGGCAGCAATAAATGGCGTGCTATATCAAGCGCACGCATAAGACCTTCCTTGCCGGAGGCAATCGTCTCTATGCCACTTGAAGGCAACCATCGCAGCTTGATAGAAAACAGGATGACCAGCACAAGTGCCAGCCAGAAACCCGGAATGGCGTAAAGCACAAGCGAGGCAACGGACAGGAAACGATCGCGTAAGCTTCCGGGCTTTGCCCCTGCCAAAATCCCCAATGCAGACCCGACAGAAAATGACAATGCCGTCGCAGCTCCCATCAGCAAAAGTGTATTGGGCAATCTCTCAAGAATAACATCAAGAATTGGGCGATTGAAACTGACAGACCAGCCAAGATTACCCTGCGAAAGAGCGACAAGATAGGCATTGAGCCTGTGCCAGACGGACTGATCCAGCCCCCATCGTGCGCGTATTTCTGCAATAGCATTTGCATCGCCGCCGAAGCTTACGGCATAGGCATCAACCGCATCACCAGGCGCCAGCTCCAGCATCAGAAAACAGCCAATGATAACAATCAGCAGCACAATAATGCTGCCGATCAAACGTTTGCGAAAAAGAGTCAGAATCTGCGCCACGCTTTGAACTTATAGTCAAAGCAGCGCTTCGTCACTGCGCAATCCACAAATCTGCCCAGTTGGAAACCGCCCAGCGTGGATTGTTGGAAATGTTTTTAACGCGATCATTTGCAACCGTGATAAAGCTCCATTCAGCAACATTGACAAGTGGCAGATCAGCTTCGACCAATTTCTGAAACTGGTGATAAAGTTCGATACGCTTATGTTCGTCAATTTCATGTGCAGCCTTCGCAATGACTGCATCCAGCTGCGCATTGGCATAGCCGCCCTGATTTGAAAACGGCACCCCTGCTGCAATGCCACTTTCAACCAGAATGGTCGTTGAGATCGCCGGATCACCGCGATAAACTGTTGGTGCAATAGCAAGATCGAAATCATGATCCGTATAAACTGCCTTCTGATGCGCAGCTGAATCATTGTTGACGATGCGTGCATCAATACCGATTTCTGCCAGCGCCTGCCGCAAATAATCACCGAACTGCCTGGTTTCGTTGAAATATGGGGCTGGAAGTAATTTCAATGAAAAGCGCGTGCCATCCTTGCCCCGTTTGTAACCGGCTTCATCCAGCAGCGCATTGGCCTTGGCCACATCAAAGGGATAAGTGGCAACATCACCCGTATAAAACTGGCTGTCATATTGCGGAACAGGTCCTGTCGACGGCTTGGCATAACCAAGGAAAATCGTCTTGACCACAAAACCCCGGTCAATCGCATGGGCAATTGCCTGACGCACCTTGATATCTGCCAGTGCCTTACGCCGGTGATTGATCTCTACCACCAGCTGATAGGTCAGCGCCTCATAACCCTTGGACACAACATCAAGGCCCGGCACTTTCGATATCCGATCAAGATCAGCCAGAGGCACGGCTGAAAATGCAGCAAGGTCTATTTCCCCGGCCTCCAGCGCACCTGCAGCCGCTGCACGGTCTGGCAATACACGATAAATAATCTCATCGAGATAAGGCTCTCCCTCACCCCAGTAATCTTCGTTCTTTACAAGGCGATAATATTCCCCGGCCTTATGCTCGGCATATTTGAACGGACCAGTACCAACCAGCTTTTCATTAGCGGGATTGCTGGCAATATCCGTACCCTCAAACACATGTTTGGGCAACACCGCGGTAAGAGCTGGCAAGGCATTACGAATAAGCTGAAACGGCGTTGGCTCACTGAAATGAAAAACTGCTATATGCTTATCCGGTGTTTCAACCTTTTCAAGCGCCTTGAAAACGACACGACCAAGATTTTGCAACGGTTTCCATACCTGCATGGCTGAAAATGCCACATCTTCCGAAGTGAACGGCGTACCGTCATGCCACTTCACACCGTCACGCAAATGAAATGTAGCGCTCAAACCGTCGTCAGCGCCTTCCCAGCTGATTGCAAGGCGTGGTTCCAGGCCATTTTCCCCATCAAATGACGCTTCAGCCAAAGGTTCTATAATCTTGCTTGCAACAAAAAAAACCCCATTGGACGCGACAATCGCAGGATTGAGATTACGTGGCTCGGAATCGGCTGCAACGACCAGCCGACCGCCTTTTTGTGGTACTTGGTCTGCCCGTGCCCAACCGGACAAAAGCGGTAATGCTACAAGTGAGGTTGATCCAACCAGAAATCCCCTGCGTGATGTGACAAACCAAGCCATATCCCTGCCTCCAAAATTCAGTTGCCTTTGTTTACAACAGCACTGAAATAATTACAGAGAAATTATCACTCCATCGCAAATTTCGCAGCTGCGCCATGCTTGATCAAGTTCATCCACACAACCTAGCCACATCCGTAAACCGCTACTTAAATAGGCTTATAAGCAATCACGTCCATTTCTACTTTAGCGTCGACCATTAATGGTGATTGCACGGTTGATCGTGCCGGAGGATGATCAATGAAGTGCTTTTGAAACACTGCGTTGAAGCTGGAGAAATCGCGCGCATCGTCCAGCCAAGCATTGACTTTGACGACATCCGCCAAAGTGCAGTCAGCGAGTGCCAGAACATCCTTGATGTTGGCAACGACCTGTTCTGTCTGGGCCACGATATTGCCCGGAACGACTTCGCCATCAATCGTTGGCACTTGACCAGAAACATAAATAAAATCACCTGCCCGTACAGCCTTGGCAAAAGGGCGGCGTTGTCCACCCGCCTGTTGATCAGCAACAGCATAACGGGTTATTCTCTTGTTACTCATGTCTCAAAAAATCCTCAATTTTTAACCGTAAGAGCCATGTCATACGCCTTGATAGCCTCGACAGCCTTTGCAGCAACTTCTTTCACATTCTGTCCCGGACGGTAAAGGCTGCTCCCTAGACCGAATGTTCGTATACCTGCTGCTCCATAAGCTGCAAAATCACGGTTTGACACTCCCCCGACTGCACCAATAATGGTATCTTTCGGCAGTATCGTGCTCATTGCAGAAATGCCCGCCGCTCCGAGCGCGCAAGCAGGAAAAAATTTCAAGGCCGATGCCCCGAGGCGGACTGCCATCAATGCTTCTGTCGGACTGAAAACACCCGGCAACGTCACCATGGCATTTAACTGGGCGATCTTGATCACCTGCGCATCGATATTGGGGCTGACCATGAGACGCCCGCCGCATTCTGCAACCCGTGCACAATCCTCGCCGGTTAAAACTGTTCCGGCCCCAACCAGGCAATTCGCGCCAAAGCGTTTGCTAAGGCGTTCAATAGACTGAAAGGCATCGGGTGAATTGAGCGGCACTTCGATGGCTTCAAAACCAGCATTGATAAGCGCATCGGCAACCCCCTCCACTTCGTCAGGGAGAATACCGCGTAGGATAGCGACCAGCGAACGGCGAAAATCAGGCCATGGCACATGAAGAGGAATAAATGCTTGGGCCATCTTATTTATCCATATTCCAGAGATTACGCGCGGCTTTGTGCAATCCGTTACGCGAAGCGGCTTCGGCATCCTTCGTGACAGGCTGATAATCAGCATGCTGCATGGCTTTCGCATAAAGCGATGCAAGGTCCCCACTCCCGATCAAAATGAAATGCTCATTTTTGGACACTTCTTTGACCGCATCCGCAATTTCAACACCGATGATTAAACCTGATAACCAGTCCTTACCGTTCTCACGCTCGGAAAAGCCCAGAAGCTGGCTGGCACGCAAAGCAAAGAGGCTCGAAGTCAGGCTCCCAGGATTCTCAAGCCCCATCTCCACACCGGCAAAAAATGCTGAACTTTTCAGTACCGCTGCGTCCTCTCGGTCAATAGCATGCTTGAGGATACTGTGGCTGGACAGAACAGAGAAAAGTTCTCCTGTCATATAAGTCGTGAAGGATTTTACGACACCGTCCACTATCCGCACCCATTTGCTATGTGTGCCGGGAATGCAGACAATACCAGAAAAATCAACATCAATAGCACCCAGAAGTTGTGTCTCCTCCCCACGCATGACATCCGGTCTGTTTTTATCCGTCTGCGCCAGGCCCGGCAGAATCCGAACATCTGCTAAAAATGGTGCCATAACTGACCCAAAATGCAAACTACCTAGCGCCGTAGGTGTATGGAGATATGGTGCTTCAACCCAGCCCTGTCGTGCGCCTGCCATGCCACAGATCAAGACCGGCAAACCTGCGGGAGCATTCAGTTTTTCAAGATGCGCCGCAAGTACTGGGGCGAAGCCATTATCAGCGCAATAGAGCATACCTTCAGACGATCTGCTCTCTGCCATCACATGTCCCGCGGAACTCAGCAGCCAGGCACGAAAGCTGCTTGTTCCCCAATCCACGCCAATAAAAGCCAGTTTCTGAGCTTTATTCTCAATCATACTATTGGGTTTCCTGCACCAGATGCCCCGGAGATACTTCCCGATAGATTTTTTGCGGCGGTATATAATCGAGTGGGCGCAATGGACTTTTGATTTCTTCACCAAGTTGTGGCCGCGTGAGTTTGTGCGCATCTGGGTCGGGGATCGGAACAGCATCAATGAGGCGGCGCGTATATGGGTGCTGCGGATTATTAAAAATGGCCTGTCGAGGACCAATCTCTACAATTTCCCCAAGGTACATAACAGCCACGCGGTGGCTTATACGTTCGACCACAGCCATATCGTGACTGATGAAAAGATAAGCCAGATCATGCGTTTCCTGCAAATCCATCAGGAGATTGGCCACCTGCGCCTTGACCGAAACATCAAGCGCGGAAACAGCCTCATCCGCAACAATAAGTTTTGGCTCAAGTGCCAGTGCCCGGGCAATCGAAATGCGCTGACGCTGGCCACCGGAAAACTCATGCGGAAAGCGATCTGCCATGGCAGCTGAAAGACCAACCTGTTGCAGAAGCGCTGCCACTTTCTCCTTCGCCTGTTGTTTCTTCATAATCCCATGCGAAAGCATCGGTTCGGCAATGGCGGCCCCTATACGGATACGCGGATTGAGCGAGGCAAAGGGGTCCTGAAATATCATTTGCGCATTGCGGCGCATGCTGCGTAACGATGACGCCCCAAGTTTCGTCACGTCCTCACCATTGATAACGATACTGCCGGAGGTCGGTTGCAAAAGGCGCATGATCGCACGCCCGGTAGTGGATTTGCCACAACCCGATTCCCCCACCAGTGCAATCGTTTCACCCGGCCGCAGATTGAATGAAACATTTTCAACCGCATGAATACGCCCATTAGGCAGATCGAAACGCACCACAATGTCAGAGGCTTCAAGGATCGGTCTGCGCTCGGCACTAACAGGCTTTGTCACGCGACCATCCTCGGCCTCACCTGTTTCTGGATTGACTTCAGGAAAGCGTTTGGGCGCAACGGCATCTCCCATGGTACCTAGACGAGGAATAGAAGCGAGAAGTGCTTTTGTATAAGCAGCCTTGGGGCTTCCAAAAACATCTCTAGTTGTACCCGTCTCAACCATATCGCCGCGAAGCATGACAACGGTACGATCCGCGACTTCCGCTACCACGCCCATATCATGGGTTATGAAGAGAACAGCCATGTTCTCTTCATGCTGTAATTCACGGATAAGATGCAATATTTCAGCCTGAATGGTCACGTCGAGTGCCGTTGTCGGCTCATCAGCAATCAGCAATCTGGGTTTACAGGCAAGTGCCATGGCAATCATGACACGCTGGCGCATACCGCCCGAAAACTTGTGCGGATATTCATGAAGTCGCGTTTTTGCAGCCGGAATACGCACACGTTCCATAAGCTGCAACGCCTGTGCTTCAGCCTGTTTCCAGCTTAGTCTCTGATGCAGAACCAGCGCTTCAGCAAGTTGGTTCCCAATAGTGAAAACCGGATTAAGCGAAGTCATCGGCTCCTGAAAGATCATGCCGATGGAGCCACCGCGAACGGAGCGCATTTCCGCTTCTGACACCTGTAACAAATCACGTCCGTCAAGCATAATACGGCCCTGAGAACGCGATTTACCTGCAGGCAAAAGCCGCATGGTTGAAAGCGCAGTCACACTTTTGCCTGAACCGCTTTCACCTACGATGGCGACGGTTTCACCAGCGTGAACCTGAAAATCAATATCGCGAATAACCGCTCGCCATCCTTGTGCAGTCTTGAAAGAGGTAGTCAGTTTTTCAACCGACAGAACCGGCTTTGTATCAAGATTTACTTCAGTCATGATCAGCTTTCCTTCGCCAGACGCGGATCAACAAGATCGCGCAGACCATCGCCAACCAATTGCAGCGACAGAACGGAAAAGACGATTGCAAGACCAGGGAACAGCATGAGCCATGGCGCATTGTTCATGTATTCACGGCCCGAAGCCAGCATCGTTCCCCATGTTGGCATGTCAGAAGAAACACCTACGCCTAAGAACGAAAGGCTGGCTTCCGCAAGCATTGCCGATGCAAAGACAAATGTTGCCTGAACGAGAATAGGCGAGGCAAGATTAAGGAGTACATGGCGCAACAAAACTTGCCATGTCGGCAGCCCCAGCGAAATTGCAGCTTCGATATATGGCATTTCACGAATAACCAGTGTCGAGCCGCGCACGATACGCGCCAAGCGCGGCGCATAGGTGATGCCAAGCGCAATAATGACGGTCATAAGCGAAGGCCCAAGCGCTGCGACCAGAGCGATTGCCAGAAGAATATCCGGAAATGACATCATTGCATCGAGAAGACGCGAGATTGGCGCATCAAGCCTTCGGAAATAGCCCGCCGTTACCCCCAGAAAGATACCAAGAACAGTAGAGATAACCACCACACCCAGACTGACGAGTAATGAAATGCGCCCAGCATAAATGGCGCGTGAGAAAATATCTCGTCCGAACTCATCGGTGCCAAAGAAATGCGAAAGAGATGGACTCTGCAGTTTGTTGACGATTGAGAGTTTGTTGGGCGCGTAAGGCGCCACCCATGGCGCCAGCAATGCCGCCACAACCACAACTATAAGAATGAGCAACCCAAGTGCAATGGCTCGATTGCCGAAGAGTCGGCGTAGGTTGTTCACAAAAGGTATGGAGAAGGAAGCGAGCGTCATAGTCTTACCCTCGGATCAACCAGAATATAAAGAAGATCGACGATGAAGTTGATCAACACATAGATCGCTGCGACCAGCAGCAATGTGCCCTGAATAACCGGATAATCACGTCGAAGAACGGCAGAAACCACAAGATTACCAATACCGGGAAGGCCAAACACTGTTTCTGTCACTACCGCCCCCGCAACCAGCATAGCTATCGATAGGCCAATGACGGTTATAATGGGTACAAGTGCGTTCTTGAATGCATGTTTGAGAATAACACGACGCTCACTTGCTCCTTTGGCACGTGCTGTGCGTACATAGTCATCGCCAAGAACATCCAGCATGGCCGCCCGCGTAAAGCGTGTAATGAGCGCAGAATTGACAACACCTAACGCTATTGCCGGTAAAACAAGATGGTGCAGCCTGTCGAGAAAGCCGGTATCCGGTCCACCATAGCCTGAAGCCGGAAACCACCCCATACCGACAGCAAGCGTCTGTATGAGGATGAGACCAAGCCAGAAGCTGGGAACACTGGCAGCAACCATGGTAAGCGTTACCACCGACTGATCGAAAAAAGTTCCGCGTTTGACGGCCGAGAGAACTCCGACCGGCAATGCAATCAGCACTGCAATCAGAATGGAAAACAATGTGAGAAAGAATGTTGGCTCTGCTCGTGCGGCAAGCGCTTGTGTCACAGGCTGATTAAGGAAGATGGACTGCCCCAGGTCCCCCTGAAATATGCCCAGTACGAACTGAGCATATTGCATAAGAATGGGTGCATCCAGCCCCATTCTCGCACGCAGATCAGCAATGTCCTGTGGGGTTGCATCCGACCCAAGCATGACTGCTGCCGGATCGCCCGGCGTTACACGCACAATGATGAAAACAACAGTTACCACCAATGCCAGCACAACCAGCATACCGGCAAGACGGCTTAACAGTGCCCAAGCGATCCTCTGCATGTTAAGCGCCTTACTTTTTAGGGGTCACATTCCAAAAATGTGGCCAATAGGTTGGCGTATAATCGGTGATTGTATTTGCAACACCGGACAAGGCGTTAAAGTTACCGACCTTGTAAAGCGGAGCATCATCATAGATGACCGTTTGAATACCTTCCCAGGCCTTCAGTTTTTCCTCATCCGTGGTGGCGTCCATATATTGCGCGACAGCTTTGGCTTTCTGGTCAGAAACATACCAGCCCGGGTAGGAATCAGTGATCGTATTGATTGTTGTCGGGTCACCGGGAAAATTGGAATGAGTGATAAAGATGTCCCATTGTTTTGGATCGGCACGGCGTGTGGTCAGGGTTGCCCAGTCCACCACCTGAAAATCAACCTTGAAGCCGGCTGCCTCCAGATAGGCCTTGGCAACTTCACCAATCTTGTAATGAAATTCATATTGTCGGCTCGTCAAAAGACGAATTGGTGTGCCATCATAGCCTGCTTCCTTTAGAAGCTTTGCCGCCGCTTCAGGATCACCGTCACCATAACGGGCAACACCTGCTTCGGTGTGCCAGTAAAAGCCCTTCGGAAAAATCGAACCATCAACACTATAAAAGCGCTCGTCAGAAAAAGCTGCCAACATCATGTCAGATGCATTTAATGCTGCCTGCACCGCCTGACGCAGTTCCTTTTTGGTTAACACGCCTTCCTTCATATTCATATTGAGCGATGCCCAACCGGTATTTTCAAAAATAACAGGCTTGGCCTTGTCGCTTCCCTCAACTCGCTCAAAAGCGCTCACAGGCAGAGAGTCAGCAAAATCAAACTGGCCAGAAATCAGGCCTTCGACGCGGGTATTGGCATCGGGAACCGGCACAAAACGCAGTTCTTTGGCGATGGCTTCACGTTTTCCAGCATAATTACTCGGTTCGCCTTCAGGCGATTTATAATCGTCAAAACGCACAAGCTGCGTATATTGGTCGGGCTTGCGCTCTTTAAGTGCATATGGGCCAGTACCAATAAACTTGGTCAGTGTATCTTCAACCGTTTCGGAAGGAATAATAACCGAAGCCTGAGACAGTGTGGCCAAAAGTGGCGCATAGCGCGATTTAAGCTTGATGATAACAGCATGATCGCCATCTTCGCTAAGACTTTCGACAACTTCTGAAACCTGCTTGCCTTTGGTGTTAATCTCCATCCAGCGATTGAGTGATGCAACAACATCCTTGGCATCAAAATCGCTGCCATCGTGGAATTTTACACCCTCACGTAAAGGAATACGGTAAGTGAGGCCATCTTCCGATATTTCGGGCATGGATGCGGCAAGCAGCGGCACCGACTTCCACTCGTCATCATAGGTGAACAGCGTCTCAAAAATATGCTGATCAATAGTCAGCACGATATCTGTCGGTGTTTGCATGACATCAAGCGTCGGCGGTTCACCAATGGTTGCAATAGTCAGAATGCCATCTTGAGCCTGTGCGAGTGCAATCACGCTTGAACAGGCAAGAGCAGCGGTTGCAACTGCAATCAAAAGACCTTTTTTCATAATTTACTCCCCTTTTTTATGGATTGGCGTTTCGCCGCTCCCCTAATGATTAATCCAGTCCCAGCGGATCGGCGACCCGTGGCCACAGTTCAAGACTTGCCTTGCGATAAGGCGTCGTTGCCGGGTCTGTCGGATAAGATGTCGGAGCAGCGATATAAACGATCTCCGAGGTGACAGGCTGAAAACCAGCCTGAAAATGATTGGTCGACTTCACCAGCAGGAAATCCTTGGCGCGATAATCAATATCCAGATTGGAGAAAATATCCGGCTCATAAGTTTGCGAACGGCTAGTGATCAGAATGATGTCAATCATCGTCCCCACCGGACGCACCACTGCGACACGACCAAGATTGACGCGACTTTTGCGAAAACTCTGCCAGCCTGTATCCATCACCTTTGCAATCGTGACCGTGAGATCAAGCGGATCGCCGCCTTGCCATGATGATTTTCCACCTATGCGGATGTCGAGTTCTGCACCTTCACCAGCCGCATGACAGAATGAGACAGCAATAGGATCCCAAAGTGTAGCAACGCCAAAATTATCAAACCCGCGCTCCATCATACGACGAATGATATGGGTCGCATCACCCGCAACACCGCCACCCGGATTATCCCAGATATCGGAAATGACTACGGGTAGTGTCGGATTTGCCTTATGCACTGCAACGGCATGATCAAGCCCAGCTTCAGTCTCAAACATTGGCATAGCCGTCAATTTGCGCATGGCATATAGCTCATGACCCAGATTGCGTGCGAGGGTATCCCCCTTACTTTGGTCATTATCAGTCACAACGACAATACGCGTGCCCATATCCGGTGCGTCACCCGCCATGAAGCCATGAATGATGGATACAGAAAGAATGCCGTCTTTGCCTTGCAAGGCGACCAGACGATCAACGAAGGAGCGCATTGGCTCACGGCTGGTCGGATAGATGGTGATCATACGACAGTCGAAAGTCGAGATGACCGGGCTGATCTCGCCTCGCAAAGTGCGCAAGGCCATATCCACGACATGCTCGCCACGCTCTTCAAAATCCGTATGCGGAAATTCAAGGAAAGTCGCCATGATATCGAGATTAGCGACACGCTTGGCCGTTAAATGGCTATGCGGATCGAATTCCGCCGCAACCAACACATCAGGACCGACAATCTCCCGCAGACGCGCCAGTAAGTCGCCTTCTGGGTCGTCATAGCCTTGCGCGACCATGGCGCCGTGTAGTCCGAGAACAACACCATCGACGGGTAAAGCTGCCTTTAACTCATCCAGTATGATATCACGCAAAGTTTCATAGGTCTTGCGCTGGATGAGGCCTGCTGGCTCTGCCCAGCAGGATGTGCCTTCAATGACGGTGAAGCCATCCTCCCTGCCCCGGCGTCTAAGGATTGGCACTACCGATGAACACAGTGTCGGCGTGTCGGGGTGCTCGCCCGGTCCGGCATAGAATGCTGCCCTGAATGCATCCATATCTGTTGGAACAGGTGAAAAAGTGTTGGTTTCGGTGGCCAGTGAGGCTGTAAAAATACGCATACAATCGCCAAGCAATGATGAGGATAGGAATCTCTCTTCGCCGCATCTGATGCGGTGGCAAGAATTTCAGCAGTCGACACAGTTAATGAAAACTTTCTTCCACTCCGCCTCTTTTTGTAATTTATTTTCTTAATAATGCGATTATACGCATCTATGTCAACCAGTCTTGCGCGTATTTTGATTAGTAAGCCGACATCTATGTAAATTTTATGTAATTGATTTTCATATGATTAGACAACGCTCAGTTATGTTCGCACTAAAATAGAGCGGCTAGTGAATGGTTTAGCTAAAGCAAACCAGTCAAGTTCAGCGTCTGGGTAAAATTCACCTAGTTTAATTATGAAAAAAAGAGCCCAAGGAAGGCACTTTTTTTCATAAAATTTTGTTCTTATTTTTAGTCCTCACAGTGCCCTGAAACTTACCAGACAGTTCCGCGTGCGGCGACATCTTCGACACGCGTTACCACACCATCACGATGAAAAACCATCTGCTCAAACAAATTGCTCACTACACATGTATGATTGGGCATGACCCGGACCATAGCACCAATAGCAGGAAAATCCCCTTTGCAATCGCTGAGATCGACCACGGCGTGCTCTTCCGAAAGCGAAACTATACGTGCGCTTTCGAAGCCTTCTATCACTCCAAAATCGGAAAATCCCAAGAGATCGGATGTCAACGCCTTGGAACCGCAATCAAGAACCGCCCGATTTTCGGCCGGACGCGAAACAACGGTTGCCAGAATATGCATGGCAATATCGTCGGCTGTACACTGCCCGGCACGGACCATACTGCGATCATTATAAACATAGGTGCCGGCACGATGCTCAGTGGCAGATGGAACCAGATGTGCAGAATAAATGTCTGGCGAGCCGCCATTGGAGCGGATCGGGCAATCCAGCCCCTGCGCTTGCAGCTTTTCCATTGTCTCGACAATAAAGTGTTCTACAGCTTGCGCACCACCAATGGCCGGATAGGTCAGAATACCGGAAAAGCGCAATCCAGCTTGCCCGGCAATGTGCTTTGCAAGCGCAACGGCCGCATCCGGCGTCTGCACACCACAACGCTTACCGCCCGTGTCACATTCAACAAGCACGGACAAAGGACGTTCCACATCAAAGGTTTCTGCAAGCCCTGCCACCACAGTTGCATTGTCTGCTGTGACCTTCAACGCGCCGATCTTTTCATTCAGCGCTTTCAACCGTGCAAGCTTTGCTTTTCCCAGAATATTATAGGTAATGAGAATATCGTCGAACCCCGCATCAGCAAAAACTTCTGCTTCCGTAACCTTCTGGCAATTGATGCCATTGGCACCTGCCTCAACCTGCTGACGGGCAACGGCAAGAATCTTGTGCGTCTTTATATGCGGCCTGAAAAACTTATCGCTCTTTGAGATATAGTCCTGTACGCGAGCAATATTGGCGGCTAACCTGTCTTCATCAATGATGGGCAAAGGCGTTGGCAAGTCTTTTATGAGTGTACCCACTTCGGGCCATGGGAATGTCATCCGGGAACCTCTTGTCTCAGAAATTATGTATATAATTTTCCTGAAGGGCAGGTTTCTGCCATTCTTATTCACACTATTGCAGCCATTTTCAATAAATGTGAAATTATTTTTCAAACCCTCTGCCTTCACTAAAAGGATTCAACCCTCTTATGGATATTATTCACGTGCTTTACGATGAAGACATCAGGCTTTCAGGGCTTGAAAAAAAACTCGCGAATTTTGTACTCAATAATGTGGATTTTGTTGTCAATTCGTCCATCAGTGAGTTGGCTGCAAAAGTGAATGTTTCTGCGCCGACCGTAACAAGATTCTGCCGTCATCTGGGCTGTCAGGGTTATTCGGACTTCAAGGTGCAACTGGCAAAAATCACTTATGTGGGCTTGCGTTACCTGACACCTGAAACCCAGACCAACAGTGTCGAAGAGGTGGCGGAAGATATCATTACCAAAGCACAGAATGCACTGTTTCAATTGCATCGCCAACTTGATCTCGAAGCGATCAGTAAAGCCGCCCACTTGTTGCGTGGCGCCAGCTTCATTCAGGCTTTTGGGGCAAGCGGTAATTCGGCGATGATTGCCAATGAATTACATAATCGGCTGTTTCGGCTTGGATGTCCTATTCATTCATCAAATGACCACAGCATGAATATTATGCTCTCTTCTGCTGCTCTACCTGGAACGGTTGTGATCGGTTCCTCAATCACCGGACGAGATCCGGATCTGTTGCACTGTGTCAAACTTTTGCGGGAGCGGGACATTCCGACAATCATCATCACCCAGAGCAATTCGCCATTGGCAAAAGCCTGCGATGTTCTCATTGCCATTGACCTCCCTGAAGGCAACAATATTTTCCGCCCGACATCTACGCGTTATGCCTACCTCGCGACTATCGATATTCTGGCCAACATGGTTGCTTATGAGGACCGGAATCGTGCCGTGCGCATTCTGCGACAGATAAAGGAAGAACTGGTCCGCTCACGCGATCGCGACGACCGTCAGGTGCTGGGTGACTAAAAAGAAAGCGTCATTTCCTTAACTTACGAGTCATGCATTATCGTTAGCGACTTTTCCGTTCGTTCATCTGAAATATGAGCATTTGAAAGGCCTGGTTCAACTGACATGGTATCATCAGCTTTGAACATAATATGGTTGGACACTCGGTCTATCTCGACCTTCATGGCAAAGTCGCGCCAGGTGCAGGCCGACAGACGATCGACCTGCATGATACCCATCTATCAAACCTTCAATGCCATCCTGTGCATACCGTAAACGCACAGCAAAATCATCTGGCGATGATCCAACGATGAAGGTGGCGATTTAAACCTACCCACCTGAAATTCATGGAAGGTCTTGTCCAATTTACTCAGAACAACATGGAAATATGGATCATTTTCAAGCTTTTCCAATGATATAGACTGGGCGGATGGACCACATCCTTTGAACATCGAAATGACTTGGCGATCTGCTGTGTCGAGCCACTCAACCGGGAACCACTCCAGTCCTGCCCCCGACACGTGCGTCTTTCCTTGCATAGTCTTTTCATTTCAGATGCCATACTCATCCAATTAATGGGTCCTGACCCTAAGCAAATACAGACGCAATTGCCTTTCGGGTTGCATCGACGACTTTGTCAGCGTCTTCGCGTGTCAGGCAGAACGGTGGCGCGAAGCCAAGAATATCACCCTCCGGCATTGCCCGACCGATAACGCCGTTTGCCAGAAGAGCGGCGGAAACCTGAGCACCAATCTTCATGGTGGGATCAAAGAACTTTCGATCATCGCGATCTTCAACGAACTCAACCGCTGCCATCAATCCTTCCCCGCGCACATCACCAACATGCTTGTGGCTTCCCAAAGCATCCTGCAAAGCATTACGGAAATAGGCACCGGTAGACCCTGCATTGTCAACAAGTTTCAGTTCATCAATAAGCTTTAGATTGGCAACTCCAGCCGCAGCACAAATAGGATGCGCCGAATAAGTCCATCCATGGCCAATCGGTCCCATCTTGTCTGATCCCTGCACCAAAACCTGCCACATACGCTCAGACACAATGGAACCGGAGAGTGGCGCATAAGCCGATGTCAGCCCCTTGGCGATGGTGATCAGATCCGGCTTCATACCATAATGATCGGAACCAAACATACTGCCAAGACGGCCAAAGCCCGTGACCACCTCATCAGCAACGAGCAAAATGTCGTAGCGATCAAGAACGGCTTGTATCTTCTGCCAATAACCGGCAGGTGGCGGAACAATCCCTCCGGTACCCAAAACAGGTTCACCAATAAATGCGGCAATAGTATCTGGTCCTTCGGCAAGGATCATCTCTTCCAGTTTATCAGCACAATGTTGCGAGAACTGTTCCTCGCTCATCAACCGATCTTCGCGGCGAAAATAATAAGGCGATTCCGTATGCAGGATTGGCGCACGCGGCAGATCAAATGCATTGTGAAAAGTTGCAAGCCCGGTCATGCTACCCGTCATGACACCAGAGCCGTGATAGCCGCGCCAGCGCGAAATGATCTTCTTTTTTTCAGGACGGCCAAGAATATTATTATAATACCAGATGAGTTTAATGTTTGTTTCATTGGCATCCGAGCCTGAAAGACCAAAATAGACGCGGCTCATATGATCAGGTGCGCGGTCGATAATCATCTTTGCCAAAGTGATCGACACTTCCGTACCGTGACCAACATAGGAATGATAATAAGCAAGCTTTCGTGCTTGCTCTGCAATTGCATCCGCAATCTCAGTACGGCCATAACCGACATTGACACAATAAAGACCCGCAAAAGCATCGAGACTTTTCCGGCCATTGACATCAGTAATATAAACACCCTCGCCGCCCTCCAGCACACGTGTTGGCGTTTCACCACGTGCATGCATCCCCATATGGGTCGACGGATGAAAGAAATGATCACGATCCCAGGCGGTGAGTTCATTGCTGTTGTTCAACATGGATTTGTCCTTTCCTGCCGCAACGTTCTTACGCAGCGGTATCAATGCAGAGATATTTGAGTTCTGTGAAAGCTTCGATGCCATGATGCGAGCCTTCGCGACCAAGGCCGGATTGTTTCCAGCCACCAAACGGAATTGGCGCACCGGTAATTTTTGCGCGATTGATGGCAACCATTCCATATTCAAGCGCCCGCCCCATCCGCAATTGGCGTGCGCCGTTCGATGTCACGACATAAGCGACCAATCCATATTGTGTAGCATTGGCGCGCTTGATAACTTCATTTTCATCGTCGAAAACTGAAATTGCTGCGACTGGACCAAATGTTTCCTCATGCATGATTGCAGCATCATCAGAGACATTGCTCAGCAATGTTGGCTCAAAGAAAAGCGTGTCGCCAATACGTTCGCCGCCGACTTCAACATGAGCGCCCCGCTTTTCAGCGTCTCGCACATGCTGCTCGATTTTATCGACTGCACGGCTATGCATCATCGGCCCGATATCGACATCTGCATCAAGGCCATTGCCTGTTTTCAAGCTGCGAATGCGTTCAGCAAAAGCCTGTGTGAAAACCGAAACAATATCGCGCTGAACAAAGATGCGGTTGGCGGCGAGACAATCCTGACCCGAGGTTGCGAACTTGGCTGCCATGGCAATATCAACTGCACGGGAAATATCAGCATCACTGAAGATGATTAAAGGTGCGTGCCCACCAAGCTCCATCACCAGATGTTTGACGGTTGCGGCGCATTTTGCAGCAATGATCTTGCCGATTTCAGTAGAGCCCGTGAAACTTAATGCCCGCACACGTTCATCGCGGCACATCACATCAACAATAGGTGCAGCCTTGCCCGTCACCACGTTAAAAACACCCGCGGGTATTCCCGCTCGTTCCGCCAATTCAGCCAAAGCCAAAGCGGACAGGGGTGTTTCCGACGACGGATGAATAACAACCGGGCAGCCCGCAGCAATTGCTGCCGCAGCTTTGCGGGTAATCATGGCGTTTGGAAAATTCCACGGCGTCACAATAGCCACAACGCCCAGTGCCTCGCGACGCACCAGCATTTCAGCATTGGGTAAATGACTTGAAATCGTTTCGCCGTTCAGGCGCCTCGCCTCTTCTGCATACCATTCAATGAAAGCTGCGCCATAATCAATTTCTCCGCGTGATTCATCGAGAGGCTTGCCCTGCTCCAGCGTCATCAACAACGCCAGGTCGTCCCGATTAGCCAAAACAAGCTCAAACCAGCGGCGTAAAATTGCGGCCCGCTCCTGCGGCAGTCTGTTGCGCCATTGAAAAAACGCGTCTTGAGCAGCATCAACAGCGAGCATTGTCTGCGTTTGGCTCAAGCTTGCAACACGCGCCAGACGTCGTCCTGTTGCTGGATCTAAAACGCAGAATGTATCAACCTTATCGCCGGCAACCCATCGCCCATTGATATAGCTAAGTTCACGAAAGAGGTGCTTATCACGAAGCCTGTTAAGCCCGTCATGTTGTATTGGATGATCCAGAACGGCATTCATTGCGCTTCTCCCAATTCTGAAAGAAACATCTCACGAAACCGCCCCCTATTCAGACCAAATGCACGTTGCAGAACTGCGCAATTGGACTAAAATTCGTCACTCACACAGTGGATTTGGACTATCCAAGATCATCTGCCAGCATCGACAAAGAGGTGCCAGATTTCTCATCCTTGACCAATTTGGTCACGATGTATGTAAAATAGCGCTCGATGCCGATATTGAGGTCAAGCAACCGATCGATCAATCGCTGATAAGCATCAATATCGTGTGTCATGACCATCAGAAAATAATCAATACCACCGCCGACAGACCAGCATGAGACGATCTCCGGTATGGCTGCAATTGCACGCTCAAAACGGTCGAAATCACTCTGACGATGATTACCAAGCGTGATCTGCACCATGACATGCGCAATAGGTGCGATTTTGCGATAGGCAATATGCGCGTGGTAGCCCGTGACAATGCCAGCTTCTTCAAGCTTGCGCAGCCGCAGCCAGCAAGGTGTAGGGGAAAGCCCGACCTTTTCGGCCAAAGCTATTTTTGTGATCCGCGCATTTTCCTGCACTGCTTCAAGAATGCGAAAATCAACAGCATCGAGCTTGAGCGCGGGTTTCATGATAGCGTTCCAGAATGATTAAGCAGTTACCATATTCTCATTGGCATGCTCCTGCCTCCCTTTCAAGACCAGCGCCTAAAAAGTCGCGACATATGATAATTGTAATGATCCAATATAATTATTGACATGATCTATTTGGTCTTTCACACATAGTCATAATGATAAAAATCAAGCATATGGGGAACGAGAATACGGCTTGCAGTCGTAAATGGTGCTTTATTGTGCCGCGCAACAAAGTCGAAGCGATCCGCGAACTCGGTGCAGATATACGCATTGTGGGCAAGTCTCAGGACGAGGCCATGAACGAAGTTGAACGTCTTGTCGCGAAGAAAGGCATGAAAGCCGTTTCGCCTTTTGATGATCCGCGTGTAATCGCCGGTCAGGGAACCATTGGACTTGAAATTATTGATGATCTTCCAGAAGTTGCAACTGTCCTTATTCCTCTTTCGGGCGGAGGGCTTGCAGCTGGCATAGCTATTGCGGTCAAGGCGAAACGCCCGCAAACGCGCATTATCGGCATTTCCATGCAGCGCGGCGCCGCTATGGATGCAAGCCTTAAAATGGGCAAACCTGTCGATGTTGAAGAACTGGACACGCTGGCGGATTCTCTTGGCGGCGGCATAGGGCTTGGCAATCGTTGGACCTTTGCAATCTGCAAAGCGCTGCTGGATGACGTCATTCTGCTGGATGAAAATGAAATCGCTGATGGCATAAAACATGCGGCCCTGCTCGAAAACCAAACAATTGAGGGCGCAGCAGCGGTTGGAATTGGCGCAATTCTGAGCAAGAAAATCCGCCCTTCCGGCCCCACAGCAATTGTTTTATCGGGCGGCAATATTGATCCCGAACAGCATCGCGCAATTGTCGAGAACCAATATCGGAGGGCGGGGTGATGACTAAGATGAGAATCCTGACCGAAGCCGATCTTCGAGAACTTATATCACTGGACCTTGAAAGCATTGCCTGTGTCGAAAATGCGTTCCTCGCGCTAGCAGGCGGCAAGGTCAGCATGCCGCCTATTCTGCGGCTTGATATTCCAGCCGCACGCGGCGAAGTTGATGTTAAAACCGCGTATATTCCGGGCCTTGACAGTTTTGCAATCAAGATAAGTCCGGGTTTTTTCAACAATCCGTCCATCGGACTTCCGTCCACTAATGGTTTGATGATCCAGTTTTCAGCCAAAACCGGGCTCGTCGAAGCGCTGCTTCTGGACAATGGCTATCTAACGGATGTGCGCACGGCTGCCGCAGGCGCAGTTGCCGCAAAGTATCTGGCGCATGCTGATGCACATATAGCGACGCTTATTGGTGCCGGACTACAGACCAGAATGCAACTAGAGGCGCTGACACTGGTACGCCCGATTACCGAAGCTCGCATCTGGGCGCGGGATCATCAGAAGGCACAAGGCCTAGCACACGATTTAACTCAACAACTTGGCATCCCGGTCACGGCACTTAGCGATGCGCAGGAAGCCTGTCGCGGAGCCGATATTATTGTCACAACAACACCTTCTGAAACGCCGCTCCTCAAAGCCGACTGGCTGGAGGCAGGACAGCATATCACCGCAATGGGTTCCGACGCAGAACATAAAAATGAGCTGGAACCCGCGATTTTCAAACGCCAGATTGTCTATGTGGCTGACAGTTTGAACCAGACCCGCAGGCTGGGTGAACTGCACCACGCCATTGCAGCAGGCGTCATCAAGAAAGATGCGGGTTTTCCGGAACTTGGCCAGACCATTCTGCAAGCAGGTACTGCCCAGCGAGATCCCAATGCCATCACAATTTGCGATCTTACGGGCACCGGCGTTCAGGATACGGCCATTGCCCACCTTGCCACCCAACGGGCCATCCTTCGTGATGCGGGCGCCAAGATTGATTCAAGCAAAAATGCAGGAGCCAGCCGATGAGTGTGGAACTCAATTTCACGCGTGATGAATATGATCAGCGCATTGCCAAGACCCGACATGCTATGGAAAAAGCAGGCTTTGACGTTGTGATCGTGAGCGACCCTTCCAATATGCACTGGCTTACAGGTTATGACGGCTGGTCGTTTTATGTTCATCAATGCGTTGTGCTAGCAATGGATGGTGAACCCATATGGTATGGTCGCGGTCAGGATGGCAATGGCGCCAAACGCACAGCCTGGATCAGCCATGACAGCATCATCGGCTATCCCGATCATTATGTGCAATCGCTTGAACGTCATCCCATGGATCTTCTGGCTTCCATTCTTGAGGAAAAAGGATGGGGTAACAAAACGATTGCCGTCGAATTCGATAATTACTGGTACACTGCCGCAGCCCACCACGCGCTTCAGAAACATTTGCCAAATGCCAAGTTCAAAGATGCCCAAGGCCTCGTCAACTGGCAACGCGCGGTTAAAAGCCCGACTGAAATCGGCTATATGCGCAAGGCTGGCCGCATTGTAGAAGCCATGCACCAGCGTATCGTCGACAAGATCGAACCGGGAATGCGCAAATGCGATCTGGTGGCTGAAATCTATGATGCCGGTACACGCGGTGTCGATGGCTTTGGTGGTGATTATCCGGCAATCGTGCCGCTGCTGCCCTCAGGTGCCGATGCTTCGGCACCACATCTTACCTGGAATGATTTACCGATGAAATCGGGCGAAGGTACATTCTTCGAGATCGCCGGCTGCTACAAACGATATCATTGCCCGCTGTCACGCACCGTATTTCTCGGCAAGCCGACACAGGCTTTTCTTGATGCAGAAAAAGCAACCCTGGAGGGCATGGAAGCAGGACTTGCTGCAGCGCGTCCCGGCAATACCTGCGAGGATATTGCCAATGGTTTCTTCGGAGTGCTCAAAAAGTACGGGATTATCAAAGACAACCGTACCGGCTACTCGATTGGCCTGTCTTATCCGCCCGATTGGGGCGAGCGCACAATGAGTCTGCGCCCCGGTGACCGGACCGCACTACAACCCGGCATGACGTTCCATTTCATGACCGGATTATGGCTTGAAACGATGGGTCTCGAAATTACGGAAAGCATTGTCATCACCGAAACAGGCGTTGAATGTCTTTCGAACGTGCCGCGCAAGCTGGTGGTGAAGGATTAAGGACAGCATGATGATGCACGCCTCACCACCTGCCCGTCCATCGCCCATCACACCAACCGTCGATCTTAATCGCGATGGTGTCCAGCATGGCCATTTACGACTGCCATGGTCACGCGACGATTCCGCATGGGGATCGTTAATGCTGCCAATTTGCGTCATCCGCAATGGCGACGGCCCCACGGCACTTTTAACAGGCGGCAATCACGGCGATGAATATGAAGGGCCAGTGGCGCTTTATGATCTTGCAGCCAATCTCAAGCCCGAAGAGATCAATGGCCGCGTCATTATTGTACCTGCAATGAACTTTCCCGCTTTTCTGGCAGGAACGCGGACATCACCGATTGACAAAGGCAATCTCAATCGCAGTTTCCCGGGACGACCGGATGGTTCGGTCACGGAAAAAATCGCGGATTATTTTACCCGCTATCTGCTGCCGACAGCCGACATCGTACTGGATTTTCATTCAGGCGGCCGCACATTGGATTTCCTGCCCTATGCAGCGGCGCACGCCCTGCCTGATACGGCACAGGAAGCCCGTTGTTTTGCGGCTGTTAAAGCATTTTCGGCCCCGTTCTCCATGCGGATGATCGAGATCGATACTGTTGGCATGTATGACACCACTGCTGAAGAAGCCGGTAAGGTATTTGTTACAACCGAACTTTCCGGCGGTGGTACGATTTCTGCTCAAACGGCTGCAATTGCCAAACGCGGTATTCGCAATATTCTGGTTCATGCCGGAATATTGGAAGGCAGAGTTGAAGCATCATCAACGCGCTGGCTGGATATGCCATCGCAAGAATGCTTCGGTTTTGCTGATACCGATGGGCTGCTGGAACCTCTGGTTGATTTGGGCGCTCCGCTTCGCAAAGGAGATCTCATCGCCCGCATTCATCAGGTTGCACGTACCGGAAGCGCACCGCAGGAATATCGTGCAGCCCTTGATGGCATTCTGGCAGCACGTCATTTTCCGGGGCTGATCAAAATGGGTGACTGCCTTTCAGTTATTGCAACCCATAGCGAGGAGCCGATCCCGGGATAATCCGATAAATATCAATAAATTGACAAACCGGACGAACTGACAACCGGCATTCATAAAGAGGAGTGAACAAGATGCGCATGAAATTTCATACAATCTCCGCCCTGCTCTCGGCAGCAGCATTCATAGCCCTTACCATCCCGTCACAGGCGGTAACGGTTGATAATCTGAAAAGCGCCGGCTTTGTGCGTGGAGCCACCGCGAACGAAGTGCCTTACGGATATATGGACGCCAGCGGCGCTGCAAAAGGCATCGGCCCGGATGTTGCCGCAGCCATTTTCAAAAAACTCGGGATCGATGAAATCGACTGGACGGTTACACCATTCGGTTCACTCATTCCCGGCCTGAAGGCCAAGCGCTTTGAATTTGTTGCAGCCGAGCAAAACATTCTGCCGGATCGCTGCAAACAGGTTCAGTTTACAGTCGCCAATTCCAGCTATGGTGAAGGTCTTCTGGTGCCGAAAGGCAACCCGAAGAAAATCCATTCCTATGAAGACATCAAGAAAGATCCATCGCTGAAAGTCGCGATTGTCTCCGGCGCGGATCAAATCGACTTCCTGCATGGAATGGGCATTGATGACTCACAAATTGTCATGATTCAGGGCAATGCCGACGCCCCGTCGACCGTACAGGCGGGTCGGGCCGATGCTTATGCGGCAACCGAGCTGACAGTCGCCAACCTTGTTGAAAACTCACCTCAACTGGAACAGGCACATCCATTTGCCGATCCGGTTGTAGATGGCAAAGCTGCGCGCAGCTTCGGAGCATTCAGCTTCCGCCCGGAAGACAAGGATTTCTATGAGGCTTTCAACAACGCATTGATAGAGTTCAAGAAAACCGATGAGTACAAGCAAATTCTGACCAGCTACGGTCTGAGCGAAGAAAGCGTAGAGGCTGCACGTGCAGTTGATACTGCCGCTCTGTGCGGCACATAATAGAATTTTCTGCTTTCTGTCGGGCCTGAAATGGCCTGACAGAGTTTTTCGCATTTTACACGGGAGAGGACCATATGCACTGGACGGAATATCTTCCCGCCCTTTTCAAAGGGGCTCAAGTCACGGTTATTCTTGCTCTCAGTTCGATGGCGATTGGTACAATACTGGCATTCACCGCAGGCATGGCCCGATATGCCGGCGGACCGATCCTCTCGAAAATTGCAGTCGTTTATATCGAGATATTTCGCGGAACCTCCCTGCTCGTTCAATTGTTCTGGCTTTATTATGCCTTGCCTTTGGTCGGCATTTCCTTTGATCCGGTTACAACCGGCATTATGGGGCTTGGCCTCAATATCGGCGCTTATGGTGCAGAAGTCGTGCGCGGTGCCCTGCAAGCCGTACCTGAGGCCCAGTATGAAGCCGCGAGAGCACTCAATTTCAGCAAGACACACACCCTGTTTCATATCGTTTTGCCACAGGCTATCGTCGAAATGATGCCAGCCTTTGGCAATCTTGCCATACATAATCTAAAAGATACGGCTCTTGCTTCATTGATCGCAATCAGTGACCTGACATTCCAGGCTCAGCGTTTGCGCAATCTGACCCATGACAATGTAACGATCTACTCACTCACGCTGCTTGGCTACTTCGCTATGGCGCTGGTGCTGGCAACAGCCATTCGCTGGCTCGAACGCCGTCTTCGTCGCAAAACAATGGCGGGAGGCTTCGCATGATTTACGGTTATGCCTGGGACACTTCGTCAACGCTTTCCTTTGCAATTTCTATTCTGCCAATTCTGGCAATCGGCCTGACAGTAACACTCAAAGCTGCGGCAACAGGCTTCGCTATCGCTCTGGTTCTTGGCCTTATCTTCGCACTTCTGCGCCGCAGTCCTTACAAAATCATCTCCTGGCCAACAGTAGTGGTCGTGGAATTTCTGCGTGATACACCTTTGCTGGTGCAACTGTTCTTCCTTTATTATGTATTGCCCGTTTACGGAATTGTACTGCCGGCATTCCTGACAGGAGCTCTGGCACTTGGCCTGCAATATTCCGCTTACACGTCCGAGGTTTATCGCGGCGGCATCGAAGCCATTTCACGCGGTCAATGGGAAGCAGCGCGTGCGCTGAACCTCACATCCTGGCGCACCTATCTTGATATTGTTATCCCGCAAGCCGTGCCACGCATCATACCGGCCATGGGCAACTATCTTGTCTCCATGCTGAAGGAAACACCGGTTTTGTCTGTGGTGAGTATCGTAGACATGCTCAACCTCGCAAACCTGATCGGCGACCGGACATTTGAATATCTGGTGCCTCTTTCGATGGTCGGTTTGATTTTCCTTGTACTGACGCTCATCTGCTCGGCACTCATACGCCTGCTCGAACGCACACTTCCAAAAAACGGGATTGCTCTCAAATGACCCAGGAAATTATCCGCTTTCAGGATGTAACAAAGCGCTTTGGTGCACTGACAGTGCTTGATCGCTTCAATTTCTCGGTCAATACCGGCGAGAAAGTCACGCTAATCGGTCCATCCGGCTCAGGGAAATCAACTGTTCTGCGAATCCTGATGACTCTGGAACCGTTTCAGGAAGGAAGCCTGGAGCTTGCCGGTATGTCCTATCATGAACCAAATGCCAAAGGACGGTTTCAAGCCAGCGAAGCGCATTTGCGCAAGATCAGATCACATGTCGGAATGGTCTTCCAGAGCTTCAATCTCTTCCCGCATATGTCAGTTTTGCGTAATATTATTGAAGCTCCTGTTCATGTTCTGGGGATGAAACGCCCTGAGGCAGAAGCGCGTGCAATCGACCTTTTATCGCTTGTCGGCCTCACCGACAAGAAGGATCATTATCCGTCACAGCTTTCTGGCGGTCAGCAACAGCGTGTCGCAATTGCACGTTCGCTGGCAATGCGCCCGCGTGTCCTGCTTTTCGACGAACCGACTTCCGCACTTGATCCGCAACTTGTTGGCGAAGTATTATCCGTCATTCGCTCGCTCGCACAGGAACACGATCTGACAATGCTTCTTGTTACCCATGAAATGCGCTTTGCACGCGAAGTCTCCGACCGCGTTTGCTTCTTTGACAAAGGACGTATCTGCGAGCAAGGAACGCCGGACCAGATTTTCCAATCACCAACAGAAGAGCGCACGAAAGAGTTCTTGCAGTCCGTGCTATAGCCCGATCACGCAATAGAACCCGCATCATAGACCGGGGGCAATTGCGCGAATGTTTCGCGAATTGTCTCCAAAGCAGCCTGCAAGGAGGAACGTGATAATCTTCCGCCCAGACAGATGCGGATACCTCCATTGCCACGATCTCCGCCGGTAACAAAAGGTTCTGAAGGCGTCACCGCAACACCTTTATTGGCCAGTGCCCGCACCAGCCCATCCTCTGACCAGTTACCTGGAATTTGCAGCCAGGCACAAAGAGATAGCGGGTTACTTCCGACAACATGGTTCCCGAGAATATCGCTGACCAATGCCTGTCTCAGACGCAATTCATTGCGTTGAATATCTAGCAATTGCGATGCGGTGCCATCCTCGACCCAGCGGCTGGCCATTTCTGCAACGACATTGACGCCACTCCAGCTTGTCACCCGCAGAATGGAAGTCACACGAATAGAATAATGCGCAGGAACAACAAGATAGCCAGTCCGCAAGCCGGTCATAACAGTTTTGGTGAAACTGGTAACGAAAAAGCCCAGTTCAGGCAGCAATTCCGGCATTGATGGCAAGGATTCTTCAAGAATCGGCTTATAAACCTCATCCTCAATGACAAAAATACCATATCGTCGCGCAATATCGGCAACAGCTATGCGTCTTTCAGCCCCCATCAGATGACTGGTCGGATTTCCAAGCGTCGGGATAAGCACAAGAGCTTTTACATCTCCGGCCTTGCATGCCGTTTCAAAAGCTTCCGGCAATATGCCTTCGCGATCCGTTGGCAACCCACGTAAAGTATAGCCAAGCACATTGGCCAAGCCGATAATACCATGATCCGTCAGGCTTTCAGTGAGTACAACCTCACCGGGCTGGACCACCGCCGCAACGGCGAGGAATAGCCCATGCGCAGCGCCATTTGTTATGATGATACGGTTTGGATCCACATCCACTGACAAGCCGCGCAGCCAATCACTTGCCACCTTGCGGTGATGGTCCAGCCCCGCTATCGGACGACAAGGCCGCATGAAACCTGCATTGTCCGACTGGCTCATCTCTTCAAACAGTTTTCGCGAGGCGCGCTCATGCGCACCCATATAAACTGCACGAATGATGGAAAGATCGGCAGCCCCATTCGGGTCCCGGTCAAGCATAAAACGATCAGCACGCTCGGTGACACGATTGCATACAAAAGTACCGCGTCCGACCTCCCCGCGCAGATAGCCGCGTCGCTCGGCCTCTTTATAGCTGATACTCACTGTCTGAACGGATAAGCCAAGTTTATGTGCCAGATCACGATGCGTTGGCATACGTGTTTCGGGCTTGAGGACACCCAGATCAATATCTTCAACAATTTTTTCTGTCAGAAGCCGGTGTTTGGTTGACCCCTTGCGCATTTCCAGCACAGGCTGCCACATGTCCAGATTCACAAAATCAGTACAAGACATAGATTGTCCTACTTTATAAAAAGCCCTTCATGACAATTTATCTTTCAACGATTATGATTTGAAGTGAATAATGCGCGTGGGCATATATAATATGTGAGTTTTTGCTAAGCCGCGCACCGGTATAGCCAATTGATTTAGGTGGGTGGCGAAAACGCAACCCGTCTATGGAAACTTAATCCTTGAGCCAAGCAAGGCCAAATATCCAATATTATCAGCGTAGTGAACGTATAAATTATTCTAAACTGAACTAAAATCCAGATGATTAAAAATTTTGAAAAAACAAGAATCTCCAATCGATCATAGAATTGCTTCAGTAAACAAAAAAACACTCCCGCCGGATCACTGCGGGAATGTTTACATCTTCAATGCTGATTGTGAGACTTTAAAGCATTTCGCGAACTTACAGTTCTAATTCTCGACGTAAGCTCTCTAGTCTTTCCATGGCAACCAACCCATCAACAATTGTAGGAGCCGGTGTGGAAGCTCCCGCAAGCGCAGGCACAACATCGGCCAAAAGCGAATGATATCCCTTGGGATCCTCGTTCGCGGCTGCCGTAAAGTTCGGTTTCCAGGTCAGCGTGTCAGATTTTTCATTCAGCGTGGCTCCCAGATCATCAATCTTGAAGGGTGGGTTGCGATGCCACCGAATCTCGATCACATCCTCAACTTCGATACGCTGATGATCGCCCATCAACTCGATCCGTTCCACCGGAGTACCACGCGATTGAATCGTGCCCATTGCGATATTGCCAAGAGCGCCGGATTCAAACTCGAAAGCGGCATGAAAAAGCAGATGGCCCGGCGTTTTCTCTACCTTGCGTGCTGAGATAGAGCGAACTGGCGAAACAAGAAATGAGACAAGGTCCATATAATGGACGCAGTGATGGAGAAAGAAGCCCGTATAGTCGACATTACCCGCAAAATAGCCGGGCGCTGTCATATAATAGCCGGTCAGGCCAAGCACTTCGCCGAACTCACCTGACTTCACAATATTCGCGGCTATACGATTTCCAATAGAATAACGTTTCATGAAGCCGACAAGCAGCGGTTTCTTGGCTTTCTCTGAAGCATCCAGAAGTTCGCGGGCACCGGCAGCAGAGCCTGATGGCGGCTTTTCCATGAAAACAGGCAGGCCACGCGCTAGCGCCGCCTTGCCATAAGCAAGATGTTGATCAGGCCCGACAGCCATGCCAACGGCATCGATGCCCGGAGTTTTCAACAATGTTTCCGCGTCCGTGGTGAGATTTGTCACTCCGAATTGCCGCCCGGCATCTTTCAGGCGCTTGCCGTCTATATCACACAGCGCGACAAGTTCGATGTCATGGCGCACGAGCTGAGGCAGCAACATTTGGGTTGCATGGATACCGCAACCGATCCAACCGATTTTCATTGTCATCGACGATATTCCGTAAGCAGGAGATGAGATTTAATGAAGGCACTAGCAGCGGACAGGCGATCGCTTTCATCTTCATGCGGTGGACGCCATTGGGCAAACGGCACACCGAAACGATCATCATTACGGCGGAAAGGCTCCAGGGAAACAGGCCCTTCATAGCCAATCTCATGGAGTGCCCGGCAAACATCGACCCAATTCGTGCAACCAGTTCCCGGAAAACCACGATGGTTTTCATTGGCTTGAAAATGCGCGAGCCTGCTGCCTGCCAACAGGATTGCCTCGGGGATTGAGCTTTCCTCCATATGCATATGGAAAGTGTCGAGCATAAGCTGAATGGCACAATGATCCACGGCATCAAGCAATTCCATCGCCTGCCTGGTCGTACACAAAACGTCGCTCTCAAAGCGGTTAAGTGGCTCCACTGCGAGAACTATCCCGGCCTGCGCCGCATAGTCACCTGCCTCCTTCAGCCCGCTGACGCATCGGTCTTTACGCGCCATTCGCTCTGCCTCTTCAACTGGCTGCGGTGGACGCCCTGCAAATACGAGTGGATTGCCCGTCAATGGCCCACCAACTATTTTTGCACCCAGTGCGGCAGCGCAATCGACAGTATATTTCAGATAGTCGATACCAGCCCGGTGAGCTTGAAGCTCTGGTGAAGCCAGATTGCGCTGCAGATTGACTCTGGCAGCAAGCACAATGCCCAGTCCCGCATCGTCCAGCGCTTTCTTTGTTTCGCTAATATCGAGCTCGCCGGTTTCCGGCACCAAAAGCTCGATAAAATCATAGCCATGTTCGCGCATTTTAGCGAACAACGGATAATGTGCGGCAGTAAACGGCCTCGCATATTGCATAGAAATCAAACCAACGGGGTTCATGACATTCCTTTTTAAATTCTTATCATCGTTATCATTATCGATATTTGTTTTGGATATTATGCTGCTGCATGCCTGCTAGGGTCAGGACCCTAGGTTTTGTTAAGCAACCGCAGCTGTAATTTTGGGAACAGGACCCGGTGTTGGGATCAATTTGGCATTACTCCCATCTATATGCAGACTTACCTCTGTCCCTTCCGAAAGAACATTATTCACATGTCTATCAACCACCAGAACAGATCCATAATCTGTCTCGATACGGTACTCCATCGAAGAGCCAAGATAGTAAACACGTAGCACACGACCATTGAGGCCACCGCCTGCACCAGCTGAAATTTCGATATGTTCCGGTCGTAACAATAGCGACATCTCAGTGTTCACGCCCACATCAGAAGCCAAAACCACATCACCAATCTTGATTAGGCCGTCGGTTCCACTTTTTAAACGCAACACATTGGCGTCTCCCATGAAGTCGGCGACGAATTCCGATTGCGGATCTTGATAAAGCTGGCGGGGTGGGCCTTCCTGCTCAATGATTCCGTTGCGCATCAGGAGTATCCGATCAGAAATGGCCAATGCCTCCGCCTGATCATGGGTCACATAGACGACCGTGAGACCGAGCCGCTGCTGAAGATCTCGAATTTCCTCACGCACCTGACGACGCAGTTTAGCGTCGAGATTCGACAAGGGTTCATCAAAAAGCAGGACATCCGGCCCGAGCACCAGCGCACGGGCAACAGCCGCACGCTGCTGTTGGCCACCTGACAACTCGGAAGGCAACCGGTCACCCAAATGTCCTAAATCAAGTTGCTCCAGCTGTGCCGCAGCTTTTTCATGGGCCTGGGCTTTTGGCTCTCTCTGGGCAATAAGTCCATAGGCGACATTCTCCCTTATGCTCAGATGCGGAAACAAGGCATAAGACTGAAACACCATACCAATGGATCGTTTATTGGCAGGAACCTGACTGACATCCTGTCCGCCTATCATGATGCGACCCGATGTCGGAATTTCCAGACCAGCAATCAGTCGCAGTGTCGTCGTCTTACCGCAGCCGGACGGGCCGAGAAGACTGACGAGTTCTCCTTTTTTAATCGAAAAGTTGATATTTCTGACGGCTTCAAAAGAGCCATAACTTTTGCGAATATTTTCGAAAAGGACAGCGATTTCACTCATGAATTGTCTCCTGAAGCAGGCAAGGCTGCAGTGCTTGCCTTTGCGTTATCGCGTCGTCTGATTGTTGCCTGCTGCAACAAGAATTGCAGACACGCAATGAACGCAACCATCATCACAATCAGCACGACACTATAAGCGATGGCAGGACCGTAATTGGTATTCTCGACCAGACTGACGATGTATGTCGTGGCCCAATCATATCGCGGCGATACCAGAAATATGACCTGACTAAGCGTCGTTACTGCCGATACGAAGGCATAGATGATTGCGGTCGCTATCGCGGGCTTGAGTAGCGGATATAGAACACGCCGCAATGTCATCCCCGGATTGGCACCGAGTGTTGTCGATGCCTCGTCAAGACTGCGATCAATCTGTGAGAGTTGCGCCAGGCCGACGCGAACACCGACAGGCATGTTTCGCGAGACGAACACAAAAAACAAAATCGCTGCGGTTCCGGTCATCTCTATCGGTGGGGCGTTGAACGACAGGACATAAGCCAGTCCGATCACTGTCCCGGGCATAGCAAAACTGAGCATTGCCGCAAATTCAAACAAACCACGGCCCGGAAAGCTGCGACGAGCCAGAAGATAGGCCGTCAGAAGACCCAGAGCTGCCGTAATTGGAGCCGCGATCGCCGATATCAGAAGCGTGGTGCTAAATGAATTCCATGCACCACCGGACCAAACCAGTCCATGCTCGCTTGTCGTCAGGCCAAAAGCTGAAATGTAGTGTCGTAGTGTAAAACTGTAGTCCCGACCCCAAATTTCAGCAAAACCACCAACTGCAATCGTGCCATAGATAAGAACGATCAGGCCAATCCAAACAATACTGATAGCATATACTGGGATTTTGACTCTTGAAGGCAGGCTCGCATTGCGCCCACTGTCACCTTTGCCAGTAACAGTGATATAGGACGCCCGTCCCAACCAAACTGTTTGTATTATGAATACAGCCATAGTGATGAACAGCAGAACCAAGCCAAGTCCAGCAGCCTCACTGAGATCCGACTGCGCGCCGACAATCTTGAAATAAATGCCGGACGCCAACACCTGAAAGCCACCGCCGATGATCAGTGGATTACCAAGATCGGCAAGACTTTCTATGAAGCATAGAAGAAATGCATTGGCGATCCCAGGCCGTATCAACGGCAGCGTGACAGTTCGGAACGTATACCATCGTGACGCTCGGAGCGTCGAAGAGGCCTCTTCAACCGACGGGCTGACGGAGATGATTACGCTTTGGATCACCATAAAAGCTAACGGTGCCAAGCCAAGTGTCTGCGCCAGCCAAATGCCTTGCGGGCCATAGATCCAGCGTGAGGGTCTTATATCCATCCAATCACTGACCAGCAACGTAATGGTTCCGCTACGGCCGAACAGCAAAATAAGAGCAAGGCCAACCACAAAGGGAGGTGTCACCAGAGGAAGCAACGTCAGAAGCCGGACCGGCCCTCGCCCTGGCGCCTGTGTTCGCGTCAGGAAAAGTGCAGCAGCAATGCCAAGAAATGTGCAAGACGTTGCCACCGCAGTCGCTAGGAAGAGCGAATTCCACGCCATCCCACAACGGCCAGCACCATAAAGGCAAGCTAATCCCCAAATATTGGAACCGGTGACACGCGACAGCATCTTCCAAACATCCGAATCAATCACCTTGCCAAAGATCATTGTCAAAGGAAGCAATATGAAAAGGACAAGAACTGCGCCAATACCGACCAATAAGTGATTGCCAAATATGTCTCCATCCATAACCTTCGCCCGTGCGAAGGTCGTGGCGATGAGACCCAACAATGCCATAACGAACAGTAAGGCACCTATTCCCAGAGCAGGCTGATTGGCAAGATCGAGCAATCTCGATTCATCAAACGCACCGGACTGTCCGGCAAGGCGGTTGGAAAGGAGCACCCAGCCTATAGCGGCTAGTGCCAATAAAGGAACCAGCCACCTGCCGGCATTTAAAATGCCGAAATAGAAAACAAGCAGGATTAAGCCAATAATAACGGTTGGCAGAACGAAAGTCTGCCCAGAAACTGCCAGCCCCAAAAGGCTGGAGCCACCGTGCGAATACCATGGCAATATGCTGGACAGCCCAAGCATGGCTGGCCAGAAAAGCCTGAAAGAGGATTGCTTCTGATACACCGGATCAGCGACCCGCGCCAATTTCTGCATCCCAGCGGGCAAGAAGCGCCTTGCGGGTTTCAGCCGAACCATATTTGGCAAAATCGTAATCTATCAACTTGGTTGTATCAAGCTTTGGAGATTCTGCAGCCGGTTCTACAGCCTTGTTTGACTGAATCTGATATGCCTTGTTAGGCAAGGCATTAGATTGCGCCTCCGCAGTCAAAGCCCAGTCGTAAAACTGTTTTGCAACCTCCGGGTTGCGGCTATTTGCAATCAAGCTCATACCGCCAATTTCATAGCCTGTACCGTCAGATGGTGCCACAGCGATTACAGGAAAGCCCGATGCTGCCTGCTCAATCACGTCATGCAGGAAAGCGATGCCAATTCCCGTTTCGCCCAGTGCCGCAGAACGGATGCCAGCAGTGCCGGACTGAGTATATTCGCTGATATTGCCATTGATGCGCTTAAGATAGTCGAAGGCTTCATCCTCACCGTAAAGCTGCACCAACGTTGCAAGAGCGGTATAGGCTGTTCCTGATGTATTGGGATTTGCAACCTGTATTTCGCCCTCATATTCAGGCCGTTCAAGATCTTTCCATGACAGAGGTGGCTGAAGATTGTTTTTCTCAAAGAACTCCTTGTTGTATCCCCAACCAAGCACACCTGCATAAATACCGACTGTCTTAAAGCCGGCCTGCTCGGCCTGTTCCAACGCCCATGGATGCAGTTCACTTATATTTGGAGATTTATATTCGACGGTTAGATTTTCCTGAGCTGCCTGAATATGGGAATCACCAGAACCACCCCACCAGATATCAGCCTGCGGGTTGCCCGCCTCGGCACGTATCTGAGCAAGCGCCGCGCCCGTATCCTTGCGTTGCATTGCGACGGGAATACCTGTTTTTTTGGTAAAGGCAGTTGCAGTTGCCTCACACCAGGTCTGTTGTGCGCTACAATACATAGTCAACTGCTCAGCCGCAGATGTACCGGAAGCTCCAAGCAAGATCGTCAGCAGCGGCGCTGCAATAATAATTTTACGTTTTGACATTTTTCCTCCTCCAATCGCAAAACCAACGATAATTCGCCTTGTCTAATTGCTCCATTATCGTTATCGAAATCGATAATGAACGCAAGCTTTAATTGGGAGGAAAAATTGAGCACGATCGAAAGCGTTAAAATTGTGGGCTTCAAATACGAAGTTGAGAACCTTTCGCTTGATGACGGAGGGTTCAATATTGTTATCGCCCCCGGCAAGAATCACACGCTTATGCGTCATGCGATCGTGATCCGAGATAGCGATGGCGTTGAGGGTCAATATGTCACAGGCTGGGGAGGCACACCTGCAGCAATCGCACAGGTGCTTCAATTGTCACCGATGCTGGTCGGGAGGGATCCGCTTCAGCGTGAGGCGATCTATAGCGACTTCAAATATGGCTTACGCCAGACCGACATGATGGGTATTGGTCTTCTTGATATTTGCCTGTGGGATCTTGCGGGAAAAAAGTTCGGCGCGTCAGTCTCGACTTTGCTCGGAGGGTATAAATCGGAAGTTGTTGCCTATGCCAGCACGCTTCACGGCGACAGAAACGGCAGGCTTTGCTCTCCGGAAGCCTATGTGGATTTCGCCGCTGAGTGTAAGGAACTCGGCTATCGCGGCTTCAAAGTACACGGTTTCAGCGAAGGCGACCCGAAAGAGGAAGCACAGACAGTGCGTCTGCTGGGCAAGGCGTTTGGTGACAGCATGAATCTGATGCTCGATCCATCATGCGATCTACGCACCTTCTCGGCCGCAGTTGAGGTTGGTCGTGCATGCGATGAAGCTAACTTCATGTGGTTGGAAGACCCTTATCGCGACAATGGTGTTTCTCAGCATGGTGCAAAACGACTGAAGGAATTCATCCGTACACCACTTTTGCTGACCGAACATGTTCGCGGTCTCGAACCAAAGGCCGATTTTATCGTATCGGGCGCCACTGATTATGTTCGTGCAGACCCCGAATTTGATCTGGGCATTACGGGCACCATAAAAATTGCTCATCTCGCAGAATCCTTCGGCCTCGATGTTGAGCTGCACTCCCCAGGCCCAGCACAGCGTCATTGTATTTCGGCTATAAGAAATACCAACTTTTATGAGTCAACTCTTGTTGGCCCGGGCATGAAAAATGCACTTCCTCAGGTCTATACATGCGGTTACAGCGATAACCTTGATGCGATCAACCATGACGGCACCTTCCCCATTCCAACCGGTCCGGGCCTTGGTGTGAGCTATGATTGGGAAATGATTAACAAAAACGTCATCACCACCCACGAGTTTGTCCGGGACTAAAAAGATACAATAACTATTTCCAATCTTGCCGCCTGACACTTTAAGATCAGGACGCTTGTGTAGTGGATTTGAAGTTCCGTCATTAACGTGGCATCCACGTTTAGGAACTTCAAATCCTTAAACCACACTAGACGGCAAGATTTTAATCAGGCTTGTTGATCATCACGATTTGCGAGAAAATCTGCACCAAAATCCACAATGGTCGCGATATGATGGGACAAAACGGAATAGAGCGCTTTGGGATCGCCCTTATCAAGACTTTCCAAAATCGGAAAATGCCGCTCAGCAGTTTCCAATAAGGCTCGATTCGGCTGGGAGTTCATAATCTTGAAGCGATGATTGTGTATCAGACAGCGTGTCAGGATGGGCACAACACTTGGCAATTGCGCAGTGTTGAATAATGTCAGATGAAACTGACGATCATGCATCGACAACATATACTCGTCGTTGTCTTTAGCGGCTCTGAGCATATGCTCTATTTCTGCAACCAGTGCCTGACGAACGCGAGTGTCATAGCGCTTCAGAATTCGATCAATGCTGCTACATTCGATGTCACGGCGGATTTTCAACAATACGCGTGCATCTTCAATCCTGCAATCCGCGACGTTTGTTCCACGATGCGGGGTGCGCTCAACCAGCCCCTGCTCCTGTAACTGAAGCAGCGCCTCGCGAACCGTACTTTGACTACAGCCAAAATGATCCGCGAGATCCAGTTCCAGAAGTGTGGAATTTGGGCGCAGGATGCCCAGGATCAAGTCCCGCTCAAGGCTTTCGAATATCGCCTGACTGCGTGGTGTTGATCTTCGACCGGAACGGGCCCCCGATCTACGTTCGTTCGTTGCGTAAGCGTTCAAATATCTAACTACCACAATACTTTGATATCGTTAACGATATTGATATCACCATTGGGCAGCCGCGAGCAAGTCATTTTACTGTGCCCAAACACATTCTAAAAAGACGATGAGCAAGCCCAAGCATCCATCCTTATAGCTCATCTAAGCCCAATAGAAAATTGTCGAGCCGCTTGTCCAGCCGTTGCGAGCGCATTTCGTGCTGCCACAAGCTCACGGGAGTTCTGCAAAAAGCCATGCATCACACCCGGAACAATATCCAAATCATCTTTCCGGCCCACAGCAATAAGCCTCTCAAATAGTAACTGTGTATCGGAAAGCAGCGGATCAACAACGGCCGCAAGGAGATAGAGGGGCGGCAAAGCCGCTAACGCTTCATCATCAGCCATGAGCGGACATGCAAGCGGATCATCAACAATACACTTCTGACCTGCATAAAATGCCCAATAGCGCTGCATCTTTTCTCGTGTAAGGCCAGGCCCATCAGCGAATTCCATATAAGAAGGCGTATCAAAAGAATGGGCGTAATTACCATAAAACAGCAATGCCCCGGCCGGCATAGGGCGTCCTGTGGTCTGTTCATGTAACATTGACGCAAGAGCGAGATTAGCTCCTGCAGAATCCCCGGCTATTATTAGTGGACCTTGAGAAACTTCCGCAGACGCCGTGACCTTAAAAATATTGCGCCACGCAGCTATCACATCCAACAGACCTGCAGGATAAGGATTTTCCGGCGCAAGGCGATAATCCGGCAATACGACCGGTAATCCACTTTCTATTGCGAGAACACGAGCACAACGCTCATGTGTCTCCGGCGAACAAAACGCAAAGCCTCCGCCATGAACAAAAAGTATGGCACCTGCCTGCGCTTCTGGCGGCACGAGTACTTTCAATCTGCAACGAGCGGAACCCAGTTCGGCATCAGCATCAACCCAAACATCCGTAACATTCTGCATCAATGGAAGATCGAGATTGCAGCGAATATTCATCATCTGCGACAGCGCCCTGCCCTCCGCTGACGGCAGCGTCGTCGGGTCTGGTAAAGGCCCTAACTCCGTTTGCACACGTGCTTGTAGCACTAGGCTTTCATCGGAAAGCTTGTTGAGAACAGGCTGTAAATTTTCCATCAAATGTCCCTCAGCTATTCGCAACTGACATTGCGTGCGAATGAACTATCTTCTTACATCTACTTTACTATTATTGATAACGATAACAATAGTGAAAAAGTGCCGCCAAACCAGAGTTTTCCCCTTGAGGCGCCGGCGATTTAGCGCGTGTATCAGCGGGACTTTTTGGATCGGCTTTGAGGAAGGCGAAGCTGTCGCCGTTCATTCCAAAAATATTGATGTAGTGGCTGATGCGATCTAATAGTGCACCGGTCAGGTGGACTTGTCCTGATATAGAAGAGAGATTCTGGCACAAATTCCCTGTTCATAGCCTCTCATTGGCAAGTCACTCAATGCCCTGCATTTCAAAGAGGTCATTTAGCGCCTCTATCAGTAATAGTTGGCGCTTGAAACTTTTTGACGCGCCAACTCACGGAAGGCTTCTACCGTTTCCGGCAAAAAATGCCGCTGATCTGACTGTAGCCATTACGATTTGATGGAGGGTTGGGTTTCATAGGCCATCCGGCTCAAGGATTGTTATTGCTGTAATAAAGCTTGCCGAGTTCAATGGAGTTCCGACCTTGTTCGCGGCAATATGCATTCGTATCACGCAGAGAATAAACGCAGCCACAATATTCCTGTTGGTAGAATTCCTCCCGTTTGGAAATCTCAATCATTCGGGCAGAACCGCCGCCCTTTCGCCAGTTATATTCCCAATAGGACAGTCCTTCATAAGGTGCGGCAGCTCGTTTACCACAATCGTTGATCTGCGCCATGTTCTTCCAACGTGAAATGCCGAGCGATGAAGTTATAACCAGAAAACCATTCTCATGGGCATAAAGGGCGGTCCGTTCAAAGCGCATGTCAAAACACATAGTGCAGCGGACGCCGCGTTCAGGCTCCCATTCCATGCCCTTCGCACGGGCGAACCAGTTTTCCTTGTCATAATCGGCATCGATGAACGCAACACCGTGCTTTTCGGCAAAGCGGATGTTCTCATCCTTGCGCAGAAGGTATTCCCGCTCGGGGTGGATGTTGGGATTGTAGAAGAAAATCGTATAATCAATGCCGGATGCCAGCATTGCTTCCATCACTTCGCCGGAACAAGGTGCGCAACATGAATGCAGTAGCACTTTCTTTTCTCCGCCAGGCGGGGTTAATTCGAGCCTTTGAATTTCCATCATCGTAGCACACCTCCGAGCTGGCCGCAGAAATACGACCGGGTGAACGAACAAACGCTCCGTACAAACAATGCACGAAGCGACGGTATCACCCTTACGGAGAGGCCGCTCCCGACACGCCGCCCGCGGTCAGAACAGGTGAACGATCCAGGCAGGTTTCCTGACTTACGGTTCTTTGCTTTTCCCCGCCTTCCCGGCGTACATAGCGCCAGTGGCATATCGGGTCAGCTCGCCGCCTACAGTTGCGGGGGCAGTTCCGGATTTGGGTTTGACCCGACCGGATTCCCTTTTACCCGGAGTTTCCTCCGGCACCTGAATCGTCATGAGAAACATCACAAGTGCCAGCACCTGTCAAACTCAAACAATACGCCATGCCGCTTGGCCGAGTTTACCTGCCTGCGCGTCCACAACGTGAGCCCTCATCTGGAACATACAAAGAGGGCGAACAGCCATTACCTACCGTCCGATTTCGCTCCGTTCCAGTCGGACACCGTCCGAAACCTGGACATATAAGTTGCACACGCGAAACTCGAAAACTTGAAAATGATTAGAAAACATAATGATACGTTAGGCTGAAACGAACTGGCACATTCTTTGCGCCTCTTAAGATGCGGTCCGGGAGGGATCGTTTCAAATGGAGGAGCAATAATGAACGTGCACAATAAAAATGCGCGGAGCGTTCAGGTTCTAGGCATCGATGCCGGAGGAACCATGACCGATACGTTCTTCGTGGATGCAAACGGCGATTTCGTTGTTGGCAAGGCGCAATCTACTCCGCAAAATGAAGCCATCGGTCTGATCAATTCCAGTCGTGACGGCCTTGCGCTCTGGGGCATGGATATGTCGGAAGCCCTTGGGCAATTGCAGACAGGCGTCTATTCCGGAACAGCGATGCTCAACCGCGTCGTGCAGCGAAAAGGCCTGAAATGCGGCCTCATAGTCAATGCCGGCATGGAGGATTTTCACCGCATGGGCCGCGCGATCCAGTGTTATCTGGGCTATGCCTATGAAGACCGTATTCATCTCAACACTCATCGCTATGATCCACCTCTTGTGCCGCGACAACTGACACGCGGGGTGGTTGAACGTGTCGACATGTCTGGAACGGTCGTCATACCGCTGCGCGAGGAAAGCGCCCGGCAGGCCGCGCGCGAACTAATCGATCTCGACGTGGAAGGCATAGTCATCAGCCTGCTACATTCCTACAGAAACGCAGCTCACGAACGCCGCACGCGGGATATCGTCCTTGAGGAAATAAAGAAGAGCGGCAAGGACATACCTGTCTTTGCTTCGGCGGATTATTATCCTGTTCGCAAGGAAACGCATCGCACCAACACAACCATTCTCGAAGGCTATGCGGCAGAACCGTCTCGCCAGACCCTGAAGAAAATTTCTGACGCCTTCAAGGAACAGGGTACCAAATTCGACTTCCGCGTCATGGCAACCCATGGCGGCACGATTTCGTGGAAGGCAAAGGAACTGGCCCGCACCATCGTTTCCGGTCCGATCGGTGGCGTCATCGGTGCGAAATATCTCGGCGAGGTTCTGGGTTACAAGAATATTGCCTGCTCGGATATCGGCGGCACATCCTTCGACGTGGCTTTGATCACGCAGGGCGAACTGACCATCAAGAATGACCCGGACATGGCGCGTCTGGTGCTTTCCCTGCCGCTGGTGGCGATGGATTCGGTGGGTGCGGGTGCGGGTTCCTTTATCCGGCTGGATCCCTATACCAAGGCGATCAAGCTGGGACCGGATTCCGCCGGTTATCGCGTCGGCGTCTGCTGGGCGGAAAGCGGCATCGAAACCGTCAGCATTTCCGATTGCCACATGGTGCTGGGCTATCTCAACCCGGACAATTTCCTCGGCGGCGAAGTGAAGCTCGACCGGCAGCGTTCCGTGGATGCGATCAAGAAGCAGATCGCCGACCCATTGGGGCTTTCGGTGGAGGATGCGGCAGCAGGCGTGATCGAACTGCTCGATTCCGATCTGCGCGATTATCTGCGTTCGATGATTTCGGGCAAGGGATATTCGCCATCCAGCTTCGTATGCTTCTCCTATGGCGGTGCCGGCCCGGTTCATACCTATGGCTACACGGAAGGTCTCGGCTTCGAGGACGTCATCGTACCGGCCTGGGCTGCGGGCTTCTCCGCTTTCGGATGCGCTGCGGCGGATTTCGAATATCGCTACGATAAGTCACTCGATATCAACATCGCGCCCGACGCCTCGGATGAGGAAAAGATATCAGCGTCAAAAATGCTTCAGGAAGCATGGGAAGAACTGACCGAGCGCGTGCTCGAAGAGTTCAAAATCAATGGTTATGATGCGGACAAGGTTCAATTGCAGCCCGGCTATCGCATGCAATATCGCGGTCAGCTCAACGACCTCGAAATCGAAAGCCCCATCCATTCGGCGTCGAACAGCGCAGACTGGGACAAGCTGGTCGATACCTATAACGACACCTATGGCCGGGTTTATTCCGCCAGCGCCCGCTCGCCGGAACTGGGCTATTCTGTAACGGGTGCCATCATGCGCGGCACGGTGCCGATCAAGAAACCGATGATTCCCAAGGAAGAACTGCAATCCGAGACGCCACCCGAGGAAGCAAAAATCGGAACACGCAAGTTCTACCGCAAGAAGCGTTGGGTCGATGCGCAGCTTTATCACATGGAATCGCTGCGTCCGGGCAACCGTATCAAAGGCCCGGCAATCATCGAATCCGACGCTACCACATTCGTCGTCCCCGATGGCTTCGAGACATGGCTCGACGCTCATCGTCTGTTCCACCTGAAGGAAGTCTGAGTTTTCGCCTTGCTGGCGAACAGCCAATCCTCAAGATTGAATAAGGAACGAAACAATGAATATTTCGGTAAAAGACAAGGAATTGCAGGGCGCCACTCGCGGTATCGTGCGAGGTGGCGAAACCCTCAAGGAACATCGCGACCGGCTCATGGAAGCGACCAAACGTACCAAGCATTATGCCGGACTGAATAAGATGGAGCTGCGTGACAGCGACCCCATTCTTTACAACAAGCTGTTTTCACGTCTGCGTGCCGGTGTGGTCGATGCGCGTGAAACGGCAAAGAAAATCGCCGCGTCTCCGATCGTCGAGCAGGAAGGCGAACTCTGCTTCACGCTCTATAATGCCGCGGGCGATGCAATTCTCACTTCCACGGGCATCATCATCCATGTCGGCACGATGGGTGCCGCGATCAAATACATGATCGAGAACGGCTGGGAGTCCAATCCCGGTGTGCGTGACAAGGATATTTTCTGCAACAATGACTCGCTGATCGGCAATGTCCACCCCTGTGACATCCACACCATCGTACCGATCTTCTGGGAAGGCGAACTGATCGGCTGGGTCGGCGGCGTCACCCACGTCATTGATACCGGGTCCGTTGGTCCGGGTTCAATGTCGACAGGACAGGTACAACGCTTCGGCGATGGCTATTCGATCACTTGTCGCAAGGTGGGCGAGAATGACACGCTGTTCCGCGACTGGCTGCATGAAAGTCAGCGTATGGTGCGCACCACGCGTTACTGGATGCTGGACGAGCGTACGCGCGTGGCCGGTTGCCACATGATCCGCAAGCTGGTGGAGGAGGTAATCTCCGAGGAAGGCATCGATGCCTACTGGAAATTCGCCTATGAATCGATCGAACATGGCCGTATGGGCTTGCAGAACCGCATCAAGGCGATGACCATTCCCGGCATATACCGTCAGGCAGGCTTCGTCGATGTGCCCTATGATCACGAAGATGTACGCGTGCCTTCCGACTTCGCCAAGGTCGACACCATCATGCATGCGCCGTCCGAAATCACCATTCGTGGTGACGGCACATGGCGTCTCGACTTCGAGGGCGCGAGCCGCTGGGGATGGCACACCTATAATGCGCATCAGGTGAGCTTCACCTCCGGCATCTGGGTGATGATGACCCAGACACTGATCCCGTCAGAGATGATCAATGACGGCGCGGCCTACGGCACCGAATTCCGACTGCCGAAAGGCACGTGGATGAACCCGGACGACCGCCGTGTCGCCTTCTCCTATTCCTGGCACTTCCTCGTCTCTGCCTGGACGGCGCTCTGGCGCGGCTTGTCACGTTCCTATTACGGACGCGGCTATCTGGAAGAGGTCAATGCGGGTAACGCCAATACATCCAACTGGCTGCAAGGTGGTGGTTTCAACCAGTATGATGAAATCCATGCCGTCAATTCCTTTGAATGCGCCGCCAATGGAACCGGGGCTACGGCGGTGGGAGACGGACTTTCCCATGCAGCCGCTATCTGGAACCCGGAAGGCGACATGGGCGACATGGAAATCTGGGAACTGGCGGAGCCGCTTGTCTATCTGGGCCGTCAGATCAAGGCATCGTCGGGCGGTTCGGGCAAATATCGCGGCGGTTGCGGTTTTGAAAGCCTGCGAATGGTCTGGAACGCCAAGGACTGGACCATGTTCTTCATGGGCAACGGCCATATTTCCTCGGACTGGGGTCTGATGGGCGGCTATCCGGCGGCATCGGGCTATCGTTTCGCAGCCCATGACACCAATCTCAAGAAACTCATCGAAGAAGGAAAGGAAATTCCGCTCGGCGGCGATACCGATCCGCAGAACCCGGTCTGGGATTCGCTCCTCAAGGATGCGAGGATCAAGCGCGACAAGCAGGCCATCACCACAGAGGAAATGTTCTCCGATTACGATCTTTACCTCAACTATATGCGTGGTGGCCCCGGTTTCGGCGATCCGCTGGACCGCGAACCGCAGGCGGTCGCTGACGATGTGAATGGCGGCTATGTGCTCGAACGTTTCGCGCAACAGGTCTATGGCGTCATTCTCAAGAAAGGCACGGAAGGGCTGGTTGTGGACGAAGCAGCAACCGAAGCCGAGCGCAAAGCCATCCGCAAGGCGCGTATCGCCAGATCGGTTCCTGCAAGGGAATGGATGAAGGGAGAAAGGGAGAAAATTCTCGCCAAGAAGGCCGGAACACAGGTCCAGCAGATGTTCGCGGCTTCCTTCAAGCTCGGACCGCGCTTCGAGAAGGAATTCCGTGAATTCTGGGACCTGCCGGATAGCTGGATTCTCACCGAGGAAGAACTCGGCATACCTTGCTATGGCGCCAATTATTCGATGGACATTTCTGAGTTGCCGGACGTGAAGACCGTGCAGTTCGTCGAGGAATGATCTCCTGAACCATATCAGGATACGGGCAGTAAGGCCCGTATCCGCTTCACCTTACATTTTCTGGGAGGAATGAAAATGGCTTATACACGCGCCAAGATCGCCGATCTCATTGACGGCAAGATCGACCACGATACGCTGCACCAGATGCTTTCGACACCGAAAGATCCGGAGCGTTTCCAGACCTATATCGAAATATTGCAGGAACGGATGCCATGGGATGAAAAGATCATCCTGCCGCTCGGGCCAAAACTCTATATCGTGCAGCAGAAGCAATCGAAACAATGGACCGTGCGTTGCGAATGCGGTCATGACTTCTGCGACTGGCGGCAGAATTGGAAACTGCATGCATTGGTGCATGTGCGCGATACGCCGGAAAAGATGGAGGAAATCTATCCCCGTCTCATGGCGCCAACACCGACATGGCAGGTCATCCGCGAATATTGCTGCCCAGAATGCGGCACGCTGCATGACGTTGAGGCTCCGACGCCATGGTATCCGATCATCCGGGATTTCGAACCTGACATCGATACTTTCTACAAGGACTGGCTGGGGTTGCCTGTCCCGGAACGTACTGAAGCCACATAAGGCTCATCCGGGAAGAGCAGACGGGTGCGGTTCCAAGACGCCGCACCCGTCAGGCAAATCCACAACCATACACCATAAACAAGCAGTTCAAGCGGGAATATGGTTTGATGGACAAGGTCTTTTCTACCTCTTCTGAAGCCCTGGCGGACAGATTGCAGCATGGCATGACGATCCTGTCAGGAGCGTTCGGGCTTGCAGCATACCGGCGAGCCTCATCGAAGCCATCCATATAACCTAGGGTCAGGACTCATTAATTTGACGGGAATGGTGTGAGGCCATCCGTTTGGATTTGATAAGAAAAGGCGAAGGAAATGTGGTTCATTTTCAAGACTTTACGACGAAGTAGACCGGGCGGATGGACCACATCCTTCGGACATCGAAATGACTAGTATGCGATTTGGGCGATCTGCTGCGTCGAGCCGCTCAACCGGGGGAACAACCCCGGTCCTTACGTCTCTCTCTTTGAATACTTGGGCATATCTTCTCATTTCAAATGCCATTCTCATCAAATTAATGGGTCCTGACCCTAGCTTACGGTATGAGCATCGCGGTCTGCATCAAAGCTTTTGCCAGATAGTCTTTTATCAATATATTGCGCGGAACATTTGTTTGATCCGCGAAGCGGTCAATGAGCGATGCCGTAGCGTTCAAGCCGCAGATAAAGCGTGGAACGTGCGATGCCAAGCTGTCTGGCGGCTTCGGTCAGATTTCCGTTGCACTGGCTCATTGCTTCACGGATTGCGGTTTCTTCCACGCGTTGCAGTATCTTTTTGTCATGCGTGCTACGAACCACGGATTGCATATGCAGTTCAGCTGGAAGATCCTCCAGTTCAATCCTGCCGTTGCGGTTCAGCGCTACGGCGGTTTCAACGACATTGCGCAATTGTCTCACATTGCCGGGCCAATCATACTGGCAAAGAGCATCGAGCGCTTCAGGCGTGAGGTCAAGACTGGCGCGGCCCATTCGGCTGGCGGCCTTGCGAGCAAAATGCTCGGCCAGAAGAGCTGCGTCGTCACCCCGGTCACGAAGTGCAGGAATATTCACAGTAGCAACAGCGATCCGGTAAAACAGATCGCTTCTGAACCGCCCCGCCGCTATTTCGGACTGAAGCGAGCGGTTGGTCATGGATACGAGTTGAAATTCTATGCTGCGCCCGTCCTGCGAGCCGACCGGGTAGACGACACCGTCTTCCAGCACGCGCAGAAGATAGGGCTGCAATTCGAGCGGCAATTCGCCAATCTCGTCAAGGCAGAGCATACCCCCATCCGCTGCAATGATTTTCCCCTCGCGTCCGCGCACATCTGCACCAGTAAAGGAACCTTTGGCATAACCGAACAACTCACTTGCGATAAGGTCTTTGGCAATTCCACCGCAATTTACCGGTACGAAAGGGCTCGACGGTGCGTACACAGTCTGATGCATGGCGCGTGCAAACAATTCCTTGCCGGTTCCCGTTTCTCCTTCGAGAAGCACTGGCAGACCCGCCTCGACGAATTGACGGGCTCTTTCCTTGGCTTCACGGACCACTGGGCTGTTTCCGAGAATTTCTTCAAATGAAACCACTCGTTCAGAAGACGATGAATGATGAATGGGTTTCAAAGAAACCCGCTTGCTGCGCCCCCGGGCCAGCACGATTGCTCCAATGCTGACACCATCGCTTTTAATCAAATCCAACTCCGCATTCGCTGCGCCGGTGCGAAACCGGCTCTGCCACTCTTCGGGCGGATTGATTGCGATCTGTTCCTGAAGGCCGCTTTCCAGCAGCAGCATTTTGAGATTGCTTTCGTCGGTGGAATGAATGATCTGGCCATATCGGTCAAGAACAAGCATATCCTCATTAAGCCAGACAGCCCGCTTGCTCAGGAACTGGCGTAACAGCACTTCATGCTCCATACGCAATTGGCGGTCCATAGCCGCTTCGATTTCACTGCCAACCGAAACGGCAAGGGCCATACTTTGGGGATTGAATTTATTTGCCGGACCCGACACATTCACGACGCCTATGAGCCGACGTTTTACCGGATTAAAAACAGGCACTGCCGCACATGTCCAGCGTTGAGCGCCCTCGCAATAATGTTCGTTACCGTGAATATGAACTGCCGTCTTTTCGACTAGGGCCGTGCCGATTGCATTGGTTCCAATCCGCTCTTCGTTCCAGTCGCCTCCCAGTTCAAGATGGTTGTCGCGACCGGCATCAATAATCCGCGCATCACCTTCAGTGGCAATAATGTGACCAGATTCATCTGCAAGAATTAACATCGATCCGGCATTGGCAAGAAAATGGCGCGATCGCTGTAGCGCGGGAACGGCAGCCGCAATCATGTCAACGCTGTGTAATTTGCGACGATGCAGGTCGCCTTCACTCAGGACTGGTGCCTGCTTTCGGGCAAAACTGACCTGCATCTCCGCAGAGCGCTGCCAGGATTGAGCTACAACACTACGAATCTTGGTGGTCGGCAATTGCCCCCGACTGACAAATTGTTCCCATGCGCGCTTGACCTCGGTCTCCATCTGCGCCTCCTCCCAAGAAGCAGCAAAAAAGTCCACCTCATCTCATATTCAAATTATTGCATGATTGTATGAAAAGGATGAGTGACGGGTTAAAGTAGCATAACCCAATCAAAAGCCAAACAGGATCCAGCCGAAAACATCAGGCATGGAAAGAACCTCAATTTTCTATATCTAGATAACAATGCTTTTATGTCGGAACTGGTTGCGGGGGCTCGCAACTACCGATACCGACATTCACTGCAAGTCGCTGTTTGAAAACAGAAATCGGTAAAAAGCAGTAGGCAGTTAGGGGCTTTTGCTCAATCGTAGCGGATTGCACGTTGGTCTAGCCACTGCAAACGTCGGTCAAATTCGATTGCAGGCATTGCTGCGATAAACCGGTCGAGTATCTTGGGTACCAAGATCGGGTTCTGCCGGAGGGCGCAGCAGTTCTGTGATTGTCTGGGTAAATTCCGTTGGATTCACAATCCTGCGGCTGAGCGACCCCAAGACCTCTTCGTAACGATAGGCATTCAGATGCATTCATCTCCAAGCGGAGATGTTCGAAACACTCCCGCACCAATCCGCCAAAGCCGGGGAGCTGAGGTGCACTAACGCCAGCCCCACAAAGAAATACTACGTCACCAGTCAGTAATGCATTGACCAGTTGCTCTGGAAATGCCGGACCTTCATTAGAGAAGCGCAAACTCACGAATAACCCTCAATGCTCGAGACATTTTGACGGCGTTGTTGCAGAAGTCCCCAGCGAGCAGGATTCACACGTCGAATCTGTGGGTTTAAGGGGCTGGGATGACCAAGCCTGAACCCGCCCGCTACCATACGACGAACTGGAAGTCCTACAACGGAGCGCTGAAGCAGCGCAGTTCCTTGCTGATCTGGCTGGACAAGGACATGGCGTGGCGCGGTCCCAGGACTGGGGGTAACGGCCGGCCTGCGGTCTTTAGCGACGCGGCCATTCAGTTCTGCCTCATGGTGAAAGTCCTGTTCGGGCTTCCGCTTCGACAAACGACCGGGATGGTGGAGAGTATTCTGTCGATGGCTGGCCTCGATTGGCCAGTGCCCGACTTCTCAGCCCTGAGCCGCAGGCAAAAACGCATCACGGTGCAGATATCGAACCGCCGTGCGCCGGGTCCGCCGAACCTGCTGGTGGACAGCACCGGGATCAAGTTCCTCGGCGATAGGGAATGGCTTGCGCGCAAGCATGGCACGCAGCGCCGACGCCAATATCGCAAGGTTCATTTGGCGATGGATACGGCCACCGGCGACATCCGTGCTGTAGAGTTTACCTCGAGCGACAAGGGCGACAGCCCTGTGCTGCCCCACTTGCTTGACCAGATCCCCCCTGATGAACAGATCGGCACCGTAGCCGGACACCGCGTGTGTTGCGGTCGAACAGAACGACGCCAAGGTCTTCCTCCAGTGCCTTGATCCGCGCACTGACGCCCGCTTGGCTGGTGCCGAGTGCCTTTGCTGCGCGATGGAAGCTAAGATACTCGGCGACGGCTAGCGTCTGCACCAATGATGCCATTGGAATGCGACCGCTTCGCAGTTGAAACAAAGGACCTGTGGAAGCCTGCCGATGTCGTCGCCTGCGCATCGTGTTCGCCCCCTACAGGAGGCGAGCCGGCTCATGACCGGCCCAACCTGCATTGACGCCCTCCAAGCGAAGCAAGGCGGCTTTTCTCTCCAGTCCACCACTATAGCCGGTGAGTTTGCCATCCGCGCCGATTACGCGATGGCAAGGCACGATGATCGAGATCGGGTTGATGGCATTAGCCCGCCCGATGGCCCTTGCCGATGTTGGCTTGTCCAGCCGTTGGGCCAGATCGCCATAGGTGATGGTCGTGCCGTAAGGCACCCTCGCCAAATGTGACCACGCTTCGCGTAGGAATGCATTACCTACAGGCGCGAGGGGGAGATCGAAAACCTGTAGCTCGCGGCGGAAGTATGCCGCGAGCTGTGCGGCAACATGCGCAACGGCATCATCTTCCGGGACAATGCCATCCGAGGGCTGCCAGTCTGCATCCGCCCGAGTGTCGCCTTCGAAGTCGAGACGGACCAGAGCGCCGCCGCCGTTCACAATAGCTTGCACCCGTCCGATTGGCGTTTCTATGTTTCCCAAGAAATGCACTCATAGCCCTCCGCTTCGCGCTCCGGCTGTTCGCAACGTCTTGCGTTGAAGATGCGCTCTGTCGATCCTGAATGCCGTGCGAGCAAGGCGCCGGGCCGGATCGGCCTCGATACGAGATTGCCACCGCAATTAGGGCAACTCCCGCTGGGAAACGTCTTGGCGCAAATTGCGCAAAACGTGCATTCAAAGCTGCATATGCGAGCTTCAATACTCGATGGCGGCAAATCGCAGTTGCAGCACTCGCAGTTGGGTCGAAGTTCAAGCATCACGCGCCTCATGGTTTCAGATCGTATGTGACCCAAGGCGTTGCCTTCGCCACATCATCATAAAGTCGGCGAGCAGGCGCGTCCGACACCTGATCCGCGCCTGCCGGGATCGACGAAAAGATCATCTAGAAAACCCGCATCTTGTCCAAGAAGTGGCTTTGGGAATAGCCGGTAATGGACAAGACCGACAAGTTGGCCACCATCGGTCAGAGCGATCAGCCCCTCCAATGGGTGAGCGGGCTCAAGCAGCCACGCCCACGTCCGATCAAGAATGTCATCTGCCATAGGCGTGCTGTAGAAGTTGGCATAACCGCTATAGAGTTTTCGCCATGCCTCGGCATCCTCCGCAGTGATGGCGCGGATTATGATTTCCGTTGTAAGATCTTCTTTTACTGATCTTTTCATCTCTTTCCCTCGAAATAGTCTGTTCGCCATGGTGAGGATTTTTCTCTATCTAGCGACTGGTCGCTCGCGGGCATTGCGCGGCAAAATGATCGCGGCGCTAATGAGGCCCACCAGAACGATGCAGGCCGAAACCAGGATCGCGGAACTCGCGCCCTGCGCGGCCGTCCCACCGGATGCCAGCACGGCAACGCTGACAGCGACGCCCACCGCAAGCCCAACGGCCGACCCCACTTCCTGCGTCGTGGTGAGCATTCCTCCGGCCAGACCGTGATCGGCGGCTTCAACACCTTCAATCCCGGCAACCGTCCAAGCGGGAAATGCGATGCCGTAGCCAATTCCTGCCACTACGGTTCCTGGTAATATCGAGGCTGCCCATGAGGCATCCGCCGACAGAGATACGCCCAATGTCGCCAACCCTGCGATGAACAAGATCATTCCGTCGAGGACGACCGGCTTTGTCCCCACTTTCGCGATCAGAGCAGGCCCGACCAACGCACTTGCAAGCGTGAAAGCTGTCGCCATCGGCAGAAGACCTAAGCCTGTCTGAGTTGCGGTGAAGCCGAGAGTTTCCTGCATATACAAAGCCACGATCACGAAGGTCGGACCCAGCGCCGTGTTTGCCAGCAAGGAAACAAGGTTAGCTCCGCCCGTCGATCGCCGCCAGAAGACGGGAATGGGCATTAGCGGTGTATCCACCTTGCTTTCCACCCATACGAACATCCCGAGCAGTGCGAGTGCCAACAAGATCAGGCCAAAGGTAGTTGGATGCGCCAACCCGACATGCTCGCTGTTGGCAAACGCATAGACCAGCGAGGCGGCACCTGTTGCCACCAACATTGCGCCCAAAACATCTAGTTTTCCCGATACCGCTTCGGCGCCCGGCTTACCCACTGGCAGCACGCCAGCAAATGCCACGACCAGCACGCCAATCGGAACATTGATCCACAGTACCCAGCGCCATCCCATCAGGTCGGTAATGACACCTCCCAGAATGAGGCCCGCAACGAACCCACTTTGGCGAAATTCATGGAGGCTCGTGCGCAGATGGCCGGTCGAAAGCGATTTGTAGAATCCGACGACAACACGGCCCAACTTGCCGGCTTTGCTCGCCTTGGCCCGCTGGGTGAGACGCTGAATATCCTCGATGATACGCCTTGCATCAACAATGAATTCCTCGCCGCACGGGGTCAGCCGCGCTCCGGAAGAAGAACGATCAAACAGGGATATGCCAAGCTCGTCTTCAAGTTCCTTGATTCTCCTGCTGATGATCGGTTGCCTGACATGCAATTCATGCGCCGCCGCGCTGAAACTGCCATTGCGAGCAGCCGCCACGACATACCGGATATGACGCAGCTCCAATCTGTGCTCCTTCTTGACGTAGTTCTCGATTGCCCAATTGCAACTTCGTCGGCTGCGCCCATAAGGGCGGGTCCGCTCAGCTCGGCGAAATGCAATGGTCAGGCAAGGAACAGTTTCTCGTCTGCCTTCACCTGATCCATCTTCTGCAGGCGGAAGATTTCCTCGACCGGAACAATGTCTTTGTTGACGTTATGGATGCCACGGTCCTTGAGGATGCGCGCGAACACATCCTGCATCGCCGTCACCGATGCCCGCAGAGCATGGTTGCCGTAGATGACGATGGCGATCTTGCCGAGTGCTTTGATGCGTTCCTCGTTCATCTCGGGATAGGCGGTCGGCACGATGACGATCGGCACCTTGCCGTTCCATGCCCGCACGAAGCTCTCTATCTCGTCAGGCGTCTTCTGCTTGGAATGGACGAGGATCATATCCGCCCCGGCCTCCTCATAGGCCGCCGCGCGCTTCAGCGCCTCTTCCTCTCCCAGCCCTGCGATCAGCGCCTCGGTGCGGGCAATGATCAGGAAATCCGGATCGGCCCGGGTGGCTATGGCGGCGCGGATCTTGCCCTGAAACTCTTGCACGCGCACCAGCTCCTGCCGGCCGTCGGCGACGAGGCTTGTGACCTTCGGAAAGGTCTTGTCCTCGATGACGACGGCCGCCGCTCCGGCGCGCTCATATTGCTTGATAGCGTGGATGACGTTGATGGCGTTGCCGAAACCGGTGTCGATGTCGGCGATGATCGGCAACGAACTTTGCTCGGCCATTGCCCGCACCATGTCGAGATGCTGCGTCATGGAGATCACGCTGACATCGGGCAGGCCGTAAAGGGCGGACAACTCGAAGCCGGAGGCCCAGAGACCGTCGAACCCGGCCTCATCCGCCAGTCGCGCCGACAATGGGCTGTGGGCAGCCATGACATGGGCGAGGCCGTTTTTGTCATTAAGCATGGAATAAGGACCCCATTTGAGGGGTTATCGGCATCCAAACGGGACCCCTTGTTTAAAGGGTAACATGATCTTCGATTTCAATCGGAGGTTTTCTATTGGATGCTTATTGTGGAGACTATTTCGAAGATACGTCGTCTTGCACATGTGCAGGGCAAAACAATCAAAGCGATCTGTCGGGAACTGGGCGTTTCGCGCAAAGTTGTGCGGAAGGTTCTGCGCAGTGAAGAGACTGATTTCAAATACGCGCGCTCCAGTCAACCGCAGCCAAAGCTCGGTCCCTGGCGTGATCATCTTGATGGAATACTGCTAGCTAATGAGGCGAAGGCCTCGCGCGAACGCCTGACTTTGATCCGGATATTCGAAGATCTACGCGATCTTGGTTACGCGGGTGGCTACGATACAGTCCGGCGTTATGCACGCTCGTGGTTGAAAGAGCGCGGGGCCGTGACGGCGGAGGCTTATGTGCCGCTTTATTACGCACCCGGCGAGGCCTACCAGTTCGACTGGAGCCACGAGATTGTCGTTCTGGGCGGTGTGACGACGGCGGTGAAGGTTGCGCATATCCGGCTCTGCCACAGCCGGATGATGTATGTGCGGGCCTATCCGCGCGAGACGCAGGAGATGGTGTTCGACGCGCATGATCGGGCGTTCGCCTTTTTTGGCGGGGCTTGCACACGCGGCATCTACGACAATATGAAGACAGCAGTGGAAACAGTCTTCGTCGGTAAAGAGCGTCAATACAATCGCCGCTTTCAGCAAATGTGCAGTCATTTCCTGGTCGAGCCGGTGGCCTGTACACCGGCGTCGGGCTGGGAGAAGGGTCAGGTCGAGAACCAGGTTAATCTGGTCCGGGAACGCTTTTTCACGCCGCGGCTGCGCTTCAAATCTTACGATGAGTTGAACGGCTGGCTGCTGGATAAATGCATTAGCTACGCCCGCGCTCATAAGCATGTCGATCAGACGGAGCGCACAATCTGGGAGGTGTTCGAAGAGGAGAAGGCCCATCTGGTCGGCTATCCGGGCAAATTCGATGGCTTCCACACGATACAGGCCTCGATCGGCAAAACCTGCCTCGTGCGTTTTGATAACAACAAATATTCGGTGCTATCGACTGCCGTTGGCCGCCCGGCCGAGATACATGCTTATGCCGACCGCATCGTCATACGGCAAAATGGTGTCGAGATCGGCCAGCATGAACGCTGCTTTGGCCGTGGCGAGACGATTTATAATCCATGGCATTATGTTCCGGTCCTGACGCGCAAGCCGGGAGCACTGAGGAACGGTGCACCATTCCTTGATTGGGTCCTGCCAGCCTCCATGGAGCATGTTCGGCGAAAGCTCAAGGCCATGCATGATGGGGACCGGCAGATGGTGTCGATCCTAGAATGTGTCGGTATCGACGGCCTTTCTGCAGTCGAAGCGGCCTGCCAGGAGGCGCTTGATCAAGGCGTATTCTCCGCCGCTGTGATTATCAACATTCTGGCTCGCAAGCGTGATCCACAGCCCGCCGCCATTCTTTCCATCCCCGATGCGCTGCGCCTGACCCATGAGCCTGTGGCAGACTGCGCACGTTATGACAGCCTCAGGAGGGCAAGCTGATATGGAACGATCTCAAATCTTCGACATGATGAGCACGCTGAAGCTTTACGGCATGCGCAGCGCCTATGACGAGATCATGGCCTCTGGCATCAAACGCCAGCACGAACCACCGCGCATTGTCGGCGACCTGTTGCAGTCGGAGATCGCCGAGAAACAGGCGCGCTCGATTAAATACCAGATCACCGTCGCAAAGCTGCCGCTGGCCAAGGACATCGACGACTTCGACTTTACCGACACGCCGGTCAATGAAGGACTGGTGCGCCAGCTCGCGAGCGGAGCTTTCCTTGCCGAGCAGCACAATGTCGTCCTCGTTGGAGGAACTGGCACTGGAAAATCCCATTTGTCCATCGCACTTGCCCGTGCCTTGATCCGCAACGGCGCGCGCGGGCGCTTCTACAACGTCGTCGATCTCGTCAATCGTCTTGAAACGGAAGCGCGTAATGGTAAGCAGGGGCGTCTTGCCGACTTTATCTCCAGGCTCGATTTCGTCATTATGGACGAGCTTGGCTATCTTCCGTTCGCCCAAGCGGGCGGACAGTTGCTGTTCCACCTCATCAGCAGGCTCTACGAGCGAACTTCAATCATCGTCACCACAAACCTGACGTTCGGCGAATGGCCGACTGTCTTCGGCGACGCAAAAATGACCGCCGCTCTGCTCGACCGGCTTACCCATCATTGCGAGATCGTTGAAACGGGAAATGAATCGTGGCGCTTCAAAAACCGCTCTCAAAGCTAAAGCCGAAGAACGCTAGTGATCCGCGCGCGCAAACCCTGCACTAAATTGAAAGTTCCGGGCCCGCGCACGCTAAACGTTGCAACCTAAAGGAGGGGTACTTTTTGGACGCCGATAAGGGGTTCCGTTTAAACGCCGATTGACAGGTTGTCCGGATAGCAGCGGCTTCGCTCAACCCGATCGATAACAAAATCCGCGCCGGTCTTCCTATCGGCCCAGAACTTCCGTCTGTGATCGGCTGCGACTTCGCTGGAGTGATCGCGACGATCGGGGATGGCGTTGAAGGCTTTTCAGTCGGAGACGAGGTATTCGGCTGCGCTGGCGGCGTGAAGGGACGCGGTGGCGCTCTTGCCGAGTACATTGCCGCAGATCAGGAGTTGATCGCGAAACGGCCATCGAACATTTCAGTGAAAGAGAGTGCGGCGCTTCCTCTGGTGTCGATTACCGCAACAAACCTGCTTGAGCGCCTACAACTGCGTGAAGATGACAACCTTCTCATTCATGGCGGCGTGGGCGGCGTAGGGCACATCGCGCTTCAACTCGCGAAGCGTATCACCAACTCGATCACAGTGACTGTCGAGAATGAGGATGACGCACGCGTTGCGCTTTCGCTGGGTGCCAGCGAAGCGATCTTGTTCAAGCAAGAGAGCCCTGCCGAATACAAGCAGCGTCTGACCGGGGGGCGAGGCTTCTCCGCTATCATCGATACAGTCGGTGGTCCGAACCTCATAAATTCCTTCGAGGCGGCCTCCCTCGACGGACGCATTGCAACGACGGCGGCAAGGGCCACCCTGGATCTCGGACTTGTCCACGCCAAGGGCCTCACATTGCATGGAATTTTCATGCTCATCCCGATGCTTCATAATCACGAGAAAGCCAAGCACGGCGCGATCCTGAGGAACATAGCCAAGATAGTCGAGGCGAGTCAGCTCAGTCCCATTGTGGATAATCGCAGCTTTTCGCTGGACCAAGCGCCGCATGCTTATGACGAGCTGGAAGGTGGGCGTGCGAAGGGCAAACTGGTCATTGATATCTAGAGCGTTTCATCTTTTGACGGAACCTTATCCGGCATTATCGAGATAGTTTTGGCAATCGGCGAGCTGGATGGTTGCGATCAAGCTGCCGATATGACGCTATGTGTGGGCGATGGCGCGCTTTTGCGCATTTCTCACCCAATGTTTAATCTTGGAGATGGCCTGTTCGATCGGACTAAGGTCCGGCGAACAGGGTGGCAAGAATGAGAGGCGCGCACCGGCCACTTTGATTAATTGGTGGATGGTTGCCGACTTGTGGCGGCCAAGGTACGGGCGGATGTCGGACATTCGCCTGTAGCCGAGACGACCTTTCCCGATATTTCAGTGGGCGGCGCATGGTCGTTCGGTGCTTCCCCCGCGCTAATCACCTTCGACTGGCGTTGCGTTTCCGCCACACGCTGGCATCAATCCACATCTACAGTCACTCCGCCATTTCCACGCTGTGGCCATATCTCTGCTGCTTCCAGTGTGCTTCCACGGCTAAACTTGGAAACGACGGAAGCCTCCTTGCTGAGGCTTTATGTATTTGTTTTTGTTGATGTTTCTTGGTTGCGGGGGCAGGATTTGAACCTGCGGCCTTCAGGTTATGAGCCTGACGAGCTACCGGGCTGCTCCACCCCGCG